>CAVVIQ010000020.1:0-455776 GCA_963748385.1 uncultured Pseudomonadota bacterium | reverse complement strand
AAAACAACGGCATCGTCTTCCTCGACGAAATCGACAAGATCTGCGCGCGGGACGGCCGCGCCGGCGACGTTTCGCGCGAGGGCGTGCAGCGCGACCTGCTGCCCCTGATCGAGGGCACGACGGTGGCGACCAAGCATGGCGCGGTGAAGACGGACCATATTCTCTTCATCGCCTCGGGCGCCTTTCATTCGCCAAGCCGTCCGACCTTCTGCCCGAATTGCAGGGCCGCCTGCCGATCCGCGTCGAACTGTCTCACTCGACGAGGAGGATTTCAAGCGCATCCTGACCCAGCCCGAGGCCAGCCTGACCAAGCAATATTGCGCTCTGCTGGCCACCGAGGGCGTCACGCTGGATTTCACGCCGGACGCCATCGAAACCCTGGCGCGCGTCGCCGTTCAGGTCAATTCGAGCGTCGAGAATATCGGCGCGAGGCGCTTGCAGACGGTGATGGAGCGGGTGCTGGACGAGGTCAGTTTTTCGGCGGCCGACCATTCCGGCCAGGTCGTGAGGGTGGATGGCCCCTATGTCGAGGCGCGCATGAGGGAATTGTCACGCAATGTCGATCTGAGCCGCTTCATCCTGTGATGTTGGCAGGCGATTGATGATTTTTCACACGCCCTTGCCAGGAATTTCGCGCGCGGCCATAAGACGGTCAAACTTTCACCCCCTGGCGGATCGCGATGACCTCCTTCCCCGAACGCGTCTTTTCCGGCGTGCAGCCGACCGGCAATCTGCATCTCGGCAATTATCTCGGCGCCATCGTCAACTTGGTCGCGCTGCAGGAGACGCACGAGTGCATCTTCTGCATCGTCGATCTGCACGCCATCACCGTGCCGCAGGACCCGAGCGAACTGCGCGCAGGCGATCCGCGAGGTGCCGCCGCCTATATCGCCTGCCGGCATCGATCCGGCGAAAAACATCATCTTCAATCAGAGCCAGGTCCCCGAACATGCCGAGCTCGCCTGGATCTTCAACTGCGTCGCGCGCATCGGCTGGCTCAACCGCATGACCCAGTTCAAGGAAAAGGCCGGCAAGGATCGCGAGAACGCCTCGGTCGGCCTCTTCGCCTATCCGGCCTGATGGCGGCCGACATCCTGCTCTACCAGGCGACCCATGTGCCGGTCGGCGAGGACCAGAAGCAGCATCTCGAACTCGCGCGCGACATCGCGCAGAAATTCAACAATGATTTCGCCGAATCCATCGCCGCCAACGGCCACGAGGGCGACTTCTTCCCGCTGCCGGAGCCGCTGATCCAGGGCCCGGCGACGCGGGTGATGAGCCTGCGCGACGGCACGAAGAAATGTCCAAATCCGACATGTCCGATTATTCGCGCATCAACCTGACCGACGATGCCGACGCGATCGCGCAGAAAGTGCGCAAGGCCAAGACCGATCCCGAGCCGCTGCCGGCGGCAAGGACGGTCTGAGCGGCGCCCGAGGCCGAAAATCTGGTCGGCATTTTCGCGGCCCTGAGCGATTCGACGCCCGAAGCCGTCCTCCGGCAATTCGGCGGCGCGCAATTCTCGGCCTTCAAACAGGCCCTGATCGACCTCGCGGTGACGCGACTCGGTCCGATCGGCGCCGAAATGCGCCGGCTCGAGGCCGACCCGGCCTTTATCGATTCCGTCCTGCGCGAAGGGGCGAAGCGCGCGCGCGCCATCGCCGAGCCGAACATGGCCCAGGTCAAGGACATTGTCGGCTTCATCCGCTGAGCAGGGTGCGGAAAGGTCCGGCCTTTCACTCTTTTGGCGAAAGGCTTATCTAACCAGAGGAACCATCTCCGGCCTTGAACCGGACGATCTTGGAGGCTTGAATGTTCATTCAGACTGAAGCGACGCCCAATCCCGCGACGTTGAAATTCATTCCCGGCGTCACAGTGCTCAACGGCGCCCCCGTCGACATGCCGAGCGCGCAAGCCGCCGAGGCCTCGCCGCTGGCGAGCGCCATTTTCGGCATCGGCGAGATCAGCGGGGTGTTTTTCGGACCCGATTTCATTTCGGTGACGAAATCGTCGGGCGACTGGCAATATCTCAAGCCGGCCATTCTCGGCGTGATCATGGAGCATTTCACCTCCGGGGCGCCGATCCTTTCGCACGGCGCCGGCGGCGAGCCTGCGCAGGACGAATATTTCGCGCCCGAAGACGCGGAAATCGTGGCCAAGGTCAAGGAGCTGCTCGAAACCCGCGTCCGTCCTGCCGTGGCGGGGGACGGCGGCGACATCGTGTTCCGCGGCTTCAAGGACGGCGTGGTCTTCCTCAAGATGAAAGGCGCCTGTTCCGGCTGCCCGTCCTCGACCGCCACCCTCAAGCGCGGCGTCCAGAACCTGATCTGCCATTTCGTGCCGGAAGTCACCTCGGTCGAGCAGATCTGAGCGCTTGGATGGGCCTTGCACGCGAGAGGAAACTGCGGGCGTGACGCGCATACTTGCGATAGACGCCGCGCTGCCGGCCGTTTCCGTCTGCGTTCTCGACGAGGGAGCCGGCGCGCCGGTCGCGAGCGAATTGATGGCCATGGAGAAGGGCCACGCGGAAGCGCTTCTGCCGATGGTCGAAAGGATCATGGCGAAGGTTGACGGCGGTTCGCTTCTCTCGATCGCATCGCCGTGACCGTCGGGCCGGGCTCATTCACCGGCATCCGGATCGGCCTCGCCGCCGCGCGTGGCATTGCGCTTGCCCGGGGCCTCGACGTGGTCGGCGTGTCGACACTGGCGGCTTTCGCCGCTCCGCTTCTGGCGCGGGACGCGGACGGCATCGTCGCGGCGGCGATCGACGCGCGGCATGGCCATATCTATTTCTCCGCCTACGGCCCGGGAGGCCGCATCCTCACTTCGCCGCGAATCATGGCGGTGAAGGACGCCTGCCGTCTTCTTGGCGGCGGCCGGGTGCGCGCAGCCGGCTCGGGCGCCGTCCTGCTGCGCGAGGAAGCGGCCCTGGGCGGCGTGGACATTGTGGTGGCGAACGATTCTCCGTCGCCCGACATCCTTTCCGTCGCCGGCCTCGGGCTCGCGGCTTCCCCCGAAAATGCGCCGGCGCGGCCGATTTACCTCAAGCCCCCCGACGCCCGGCCCGCCGGGCGGCGTGCCGCGACGATCGCAAGCCCATGAAGCCGCCGTTCCTCTTCGGCTGGCGCGACGCGGCCGGCGTGTCGCGCCGGCTTCGCGTCGCCGACGCCGCCTCCTGCGCCCGCCTGCACCGGACGAGCTTCGCCCATCCCTGGTCGGTCGCGGAATTCGAGGCCCTGCTGAACGACCCGGCCTGCGTGGGAGAAGGAATCGACGTCAAAACCAGCCTCGCCGGCTTCATTCTGTCGCGCCGTGCGGCGGACGAAGCCGAAATCCTGACCATCGTCGTCGCGCCCGGCTCACGGCGTCATGGTCATGGCCAGAAACTCCTGGCCGCTCATCTGGCGCGGCTGGCGGCGCTGCGCGTCAAGAACCTCTTTCTCGAGGTCGATGAGGCCAATGCGGCGGCGCTCGCGCTTTATCGCCGTTTTGGCTTTTCCGTCGAAGGCCGGCGCAAGAGCTATTATGCGAAAGCCGAGGGGAAAGCCGGCGACGCCCTGATCATGCGCCGCGCCCTGGTCTGAAGCTGGGCCGAGCAAGTCGTCATAAATATGTCATGACATGGACCTAACCGGCGCGAATGGCTTATTTCCGAACGTTTTTCCTGATCCTCGCCCTGCTGGGCTTTTATACCTTCGGCGTCCCGATCCAGGCCTTGGCGCGGCGCCGTGGCTGGGCCTTGTCGCGGAATATTTCGGTATTTTTTTCGCGGACGATTTGCGCCCTGCTCGGGCTTCGGGTCCATTTCGAAGGCGACGCGCTTCTGGGGCCGAAACCCCGGATGATCGTCGCCAATCATGTGTCGTGGAGCGACATTCTCGCTTTGGCGAGCCGGGAGACGCCCTGTTTCGTCGCCAAGAGCGAGGTCGCGGGCTGGCCGCTCCTGGGCGCCTTCGCCAGGGTTCAGGACACGATTTTCGTGCGTCGGGACAGCCGCGCCGACGTGCCCCGCGTCAACGCGCTGATGGCGCGGAAGATGATCGCCGGCGAGGACGTTCTGCTGTTTGGCGAAGGCACCTCCACCGACGGCGCGGGGGTTCTGAGCTTCAAGCCGTCGCATTTCGCGGCGGCGCGCGAAGCCTTGCGCCTCTTTCCCGATGTCGCCGAGGTGACGATCCAGCCGGCGGCGATCGTTTACACCCATTCCAGGGGCAAGCCGCTCGACGAGGAGAGCCGCCGCGCCCTGGCCTGGTTCGGCGACGCCGATCTCGCGCCCCATATCTGGCTGCTGCTGAAAAGCGCGCCGGTCGATTGCCGGGTGCGTTTCGGCGCGCCGCTTGCTTTCCGGGCCGACAGCGACCGCAAGGCCATCGCGCTCGAAACCGAAAACAGGGTGCGCGCGCTGGCCGAGGCGCGGATCGCGCCATTGGGCTTGGAGAATAAAAATTCGGGAAATTCGCGGCGGAAAGGCGTAGGATCGGCGCTCGAAAAGCTCGATTCCGATGTCGCGGAGGAAATTTGAAGTCCGATCTCGAAGGCGCCGCGGTGCAGACCGACTGGACGCCCGCCCTGTCTGACCGAGGCGAAAAGGCGGCCAGGAAACTTCTCGTCAAATCCTTTGGCTGTCAGATGAATGTCTATGACGCCGCGCGCATGGCGGATGTCCTGGCGCCCGAAGGCTTTTCGGAGACGAGCGCGCTCGAAGACGCCGATCTGGTCATTCTGAACACCTGCCACATTCGCGAGAAAGCCTCCGAAAAGGTCTTTTCCGAGCTGGGACGGTTGCGCGGCTGAAAGAGGAGCGCCGCGCCGAGGGCAGGAATTTGCGCATTGCGGTGGCCGGCTGCGTCGCCCAGGCCGAAGGCGGGGAAATCCTGCGCAAGCAGCGCGCGGTCGATATCGTCGTCGGGCCGCAGAGCTATCATCGCCTGCCGGAGCTGGTGCGCGCTCGCCGCGGACGGGCCGGTGATCGACACCGATTTTCCGGCCGACGACAAATTCGACCATCTGACGCCGCCCTCCGACGAAAAAATCAGGACGCGCGGCGTCAGCGCCTTCCTCACGGTCCAGGAGGGCTGCGACAAATTCTGCTCCTTCTGCGTCGTGCCCTATACGCGCGGCGCCGAAGCCTCGCGCGACGCGGAGAAAATCGTCGCCGAAGCCGAGGCTTTGTCTCGCGCCGGGGTGCGCGAAATCACTCTGCTCGGGCAGAACGTCAACGCTTTTCACGGCGGCGGCGCGAAGGCGAAAAGATCTGGTCGCTGGCCCGGCTGATCGAGCGGCTGGCCGAGGTCGAGGGGCTGGAGCGCCTGCGCTACACCACCAGCCATCCCAACGACATGACGCGACGACCTGATCCGCGCCCATGGCGAATCCGCAAAACTGATGCCTTTCCTGCATCTTCCGGTGCAATCGGGCTCGGATCGCATTCTCGCCGCCATGAACCGCAAGCACCGGGCCGAGGATTATCTGCGGCTGGTCGAAAAGATTCGCGCGGCGCGGCCCGATATCGCCTTGTCGTCGGATTTCATCGTCGGCTTTCCCGGCGAGACGGATGAGGATTTCGAGGCTACGCTCGCCTTGATCCGCGCCGTCGATTTCGCATCGACGTTCTATTTCAAATATTCGCCGCGTCCCGGCACGCCGGGCGCCGAGCGTGAGGATCAGGTCGCGGAAGAGGTCAAGGCCGAGCGCCTCGCCCGCCTCGGCGAACTGGTCGAGGCGCAACGGCAGGCGTTCAATCGGGCTCTGGTCGGCCGGACCGTCGATGTCCTGTTCGAGAAGCCGGGCCGCCGGCCGGGGCAGATCGCGGGAAAAACCCCCTATCTCCAGCCGGTCCAGGCCGACGGGCCGGACAGGCCTGATCGGCAAGGTCGCGGCGGTCGAAATCGTCGAATGCGGCTCGAATTCGCTGTTCGGCCGTCTGGCGGAGGCCAAGAGGCGCGGCGCCATCATGACCTCATTCGAGGACGCGCTGGAAAAGGCCGAAAACGGCGCGGCGACGGAATCGGGGCTGACCCTCGAGGACAACCGCACCGCTTCGCTGGTCTTCGGCCAATATGACCAGAATCTCGCGCGCATCGAACGGCGCCTGAATGTTGCGCTCAACACCAATGGCAATCATGTCGTCATCAAGGGCGAGCCCGAGGCGGTGGGCCACGCCCGGCGGGTCCTGCAAATTCTCTGGACACGGGCGCGTTCGGGCCATCCGGCGACCATGGGCGACGTCGATGGCGCGATCCAGGAATGCGCCTTGCAGGGCAATCTCTTTCCCAGCGAAAGCCCCGGCCCGCGCTCGACCTTCGAGCAGATCGCGACGCGCAAGAAAGGGCCGGTGCGCGCCCGAACGGCGGCCCAGGACCTTTACATCCGCGACCTGAAGCGCTTCGAGCTGGTTTTCGCCGCGGGCCCGGCCGGCACGGGCAAAACCTGGCTCGCCGTCGGCCATGCCGTGTCCCTGCTGGAGCAGGGCGTGGTCGAGCGCCTGATATTGTCGCGCCCCGCCGTCGAGGCCGGCGAGCGGCTGGGTTTTCTGCCCGGCGACATGCGCGAGAAAGTCGATCCTTATCTGCGCCCGATCTATGACGCGCTGCAGGATTTCATGGACCCGCGCACGGTCGAAAGGGGCATGCAGACCGGCATGATCGAAGTCGCCCCCCTCGCATTCATGCGCGGGCGAACTCTCAGCAATTCATGCGTTTTGCTGGACGAGGCGCAAAACGCCACCGCCATGCAGATGAAGATGTTTCTGACCCGTCTTGGCGAGGGTTCGCGGATGATCGTCACCGGCGATCCGACCCAGACCGACTTGCCCCCGGGCCAGAAATCGGGCCTTAGCGAAGCCATCGCCTTGCTGAAAAATCTCGAAGGCGTCGGCCTCGTGACCTTGACCGAAGCCGATGTGGTCCGCCACGATCTGGTGCGGCGCATCGTCGGCGCCTATGAAAACGCGGCGCGGACGGAACGGGAAAAGGTGGTTTTCCGCTCCAATATCGACAAGGATTGGTCGCCGTGAGCCTCGCCGTCGAAATCGCGGTCGAAGATCCGAGATGGGAGGAACTCGGCGACCTTGAGGGGATCGCGGCGCAAAGCATGGAGGCTGCGCTGCGGGAGTCGGAAATGGCGCTGCGCCAAGGCGCCGAGATCAGCCTGCTGTTCTGCGACGACGCGCGGATGCGTGAACTCAACCGCGATTTTCGCGGCAAGGACAAGCCGACCAATGTCCTGTCCTTTCCCGGTCCCGACCTGCCCGAGTCCGCGCCCGTCCTGGGCGACATCGCGCTCGGCTATGAGACGATCGTCCGCGAAGCCCAGGAACAGGGGAAATCCTTCGCCGATCACACGCGCCACATGATCGTCCATGGATTCCTCCATCTTCTCGGCTACGATCACGAGACCGCGGCCGAGGCCTCGGAAATGGAAGCGATGGAAATCCGCATTCTCCGGCGCCTGGGCGTCGAAAATCCCTATGGCGAACCTCGTGAACCCGAGCCCGACGACCATGACCGCTCCTGAGCCCGAAAGAGAAGATTCGCCTCCCGTCGAGCGAAGTCCCGGCAAGTCCGCCGTCTCCCTGATGGATCGTCTGCGGGCCCTGTTCGGCTTGAGCGGCGCGTCGATCCGCGACGATATCGAGGACGCGCTGGAAGACGCCTCGGTCGCCGACGGCTTCAGTCCGCAGGAACGGACGATTCTGAAAAATGTGCTGGGACTGCACGAGATCAGGGTCAGCGACGTCATGGTGCCGCGGGCCGACATCGTCTCGGCGCCCGTCGATGCGCCGCTGGGCGACGTTCTGACGATTTTTCGCACCGCCGGCCATTCCCGCCTGCCGGTGATCGGGGAGACGCTCGACGATCCGCGCGGCATGGTGCACATCCGGGATTTCGTCGATTTCGTCGCGGCCCATGCGGAACCGAAGCGCGACAAGACGGCGCAGGACGATCCGGGCGGTGAGCGCTCTTTCGCGATCGATTTGAGCGTCCCGCTCGAGGTGGCGGGAATCCTCAGATCGGTGCTTTACGCGCCGCCCTCGATGCCGGCCCTGGATCTGCTGGTGAAAATGCAGGCGACCCGCACCCATATGGCGCTGGTGATCGACGAATATGGCGGCACCGACGGGCTGGTGTCGATCGAGGACATCGTCGAGATGATCGTCGGCGACATCGAGGACGAGCACGATCTCGATGAAAGCCCCAAGATCGAGAGCGCCGCGCCCGATATTTTTCTCGCTGACGCCCGGGTCGGCCTCGAAGAAGCCTCCGAGACGACCGGGCTCGATCTGGTTGGAATGGGCGAGCGCGAGGACGTCGATACATTGGGGGGGCTCGCGGCCGCCTTCGCCGGCCGGGTGCCGATTCGCGGCGAGGTCGTCGCCAGCCCCGACCGCGCTTTCGAATTCGACATCGTCGACGCGGACCCGCGCCGGGTCAAGCGGCTGCGCTTGAGGCTGATCGGCGCCGAATCTGGCCCTGACGGCGCTCCCGGCGGCGAAAAGCCGGCCCCCTGATATTGGTTCTGGCGCCGCCTGACCGTTTGTCCCGGCCTTTTGCCTGGGGAAAGCTCGCTTGCCGCGCCGCAAGAAATTCGCAATCGCGGGAACGGCGACCTAAACTCGCCCGCGTCATCCAGGATCCCTCGCCTCCTCCCCGCCGGGAAAGCCGATGTTCGCACTCAGCCAGTATGTCATCCTCGCCGATCGTTGGCCGCGCCGCCTGATCGCATTGCTGGGAGGCGCCTGCGGCGCGCTCGCGCTTGCGCCAGTCGATTTCTTTCCGGCTTTCGCCATCCCGATGGTCCTGTCGGTCTGGCTTCTCGACGGCTCGGCGGGCGATTCGCTCGCGATGAGCCTGTGGCGCGCGGGCGAAGCGGGATGGTGGCTGGGATTCGGCTATTTTCTCGCCGGCCTGTGGTGGCTCGGCGCCGCCTTTTTCGCCGACGGCGGCCAGTTCGCCTGGGCCCTGCCGCTCGGAGTCATCGGGCTCCCCGCATTTCTGGCCTTTTTCACCGCCCTGGGATTCGTTCTCGCGCGGCTTTTGTGGTCATCGAGCCCCCGGCGCATTTTCGCGCTCGCGGCGGGTCTCACCTTTTCCGAATGGCTGCGCGGGTCGATTCTGACCGGATTTCCCTGGAACGATTTCGGCATGGTTCTTGGCGGGAATCTTCACCTCGCGCAGACGGCGTCGATCTGGGGCCTCTATGGCCTGACCGTCCTTTCCGTCCTGATCTTCGCCTCGCCGGCGCTGTTCTTTCACGACGGCCGCAAGACCCTGCCCGTTGCAGGCGTGATTCTGCTTGTGCTGCTGGGCCTTTTCGGCGCTGCGCGACTGTCGGCGCCGGAGCGTGTCGTCAAAGGCGCGCGCTTGCGCCTCGTCCAGCCCAATGTCGCCTTCGCCGATTTCCGCGCCGACCGAAAGGACCAGCTTCTCGATCGATATCTGTCGCTTTCCGACCGCGCGACCTCGCCGGACCGAAACGGGTTGAGCGACATCACCGATCTGTTCTGGCCAGAATCATCCTTCCCCTTCATCCTGTCCGAGGATGGCCCTGCCCTGGCGCTGCTCGGATCGCGTCTCCAGAACGCCGTTCTGTTCACCGGCGCGGCGCGGGCCGATCGGGAGGGACGCAACCCCCGGTATTTCAATTCGATTCAGGTGCTCGCCGGGGGCGAAGTCAAGGAGAGCTACGACAAGATCCATCTCGTCCCCTTCGGCGAATATCTGCCCTTCGCCAGTATAATCTCGCGGCTGGGGATTAATCAGTTCGTCGCCATACCCGGCGGATTCAACGCCGGCCGCTCGCCGCGGCTTCTGACCGCGCCTGGTTTGCCGCCGATCCTGCCCATGGTCTGTTACGAGGCGATCTTTCCCAATGAAATCGCGCGGCGGATCAACGCCCAGGCGATCCGCCCCGGCGCTCTGCTGAACGTCACCAATGACGGGTGGTTCGGATTGACCTCGGGGCCCTACCAGCATTTCGCCCAGGCGCGGCTGCGGACGATCGAGCAGGGCCTGCCGATGATTCGCGTCGCCAATACCGGCATTTCGGCCATCGTCGATCCCTATGGCCGGACCATGGCTTATGCGCCGCTGGGCGTCGAGGCCGTGCTTGACGGAGAATTGCCGAAAGCTCTCCCGCCGACTTTTTTCGCGCGCTTTCCGATCTTTACGCCTTTCATCTTGTGGATTTCCGTGCTGCTTGTCGCATTGAGCGGTCGCCGCAAGGTTTGACTTTAGGTCATGCGCTGGTGCAAACTAGGGTTGTAAAAAATAACAGGCGGCAATGCTCGTGAACAAGGTTCCCAATCCCATCGACCGCCATGTCGGCGCCCGCGTGCGGATGCGCCGTATGCTCATCGGCATGAGCCAGGAAAAGCTCGGCGAAGCCTTGGGGCTGACCTTCCAGCAGATCCAGAAATATGAAAAAGGCGCCAACCGGATCAGCGCGAGCCGGCTCCAGCAGATTTCGGAAGCCTTGAACACGCCGCTGGCATACTTCTTCAAGGGCGCCCCGGTATCCGACGCCGCGGCGCAGGGCGGCATGGCGGAAGCCAGCGCGGACGACAATTATTTCAGCGATTTTGTCATGACCTCGGAGGGGTTGAGCCTCAACCGCGCGTTTGCGCGCATCTCCGACCCGAAAGTGCGCAAGAAAATCGTCGATCTGATCAGCGTCCTCGCTGAGGACCAGGCCAAGCCGTGACGATCGCCGATCGTTCGTTATAACGAACGAAAAGCCTGATTTCGCTTGACGAAACGAACGCCAGCCCTATAGACAGACCGGCCGATCGCCCTTCACGGCTGACGCGCTTGCGCGCCCCAGGCCATGAAGAAGCACCCCGTCCGACCACGGCGGGCTCGGCGCCAGTTCAACCGTCCTGACTTTGTATTTGGAGAGCTCTCGTGGCCCGTCAAGATTTTCTGTTCACCAGCGAATCGGTGTCCGAGGGACATCCGGACAAGGTCGCCGACCGGATTTCCGATGAAATCGTCGATCTCTTTTTCCGCGAAGGCCAGAAGGCGGGCATGGATGGCTCGCAGATCCGCGTGGCTGCGGAAACGCTGGTCACGACCAACCGCGTGGTGATCGCCGGCGAAGTGCGCGGCCCCGAAATCTCCCACGAGCGGATCGAGCAGGCCGCGCGCGAGGCGATCAAGGACATCGGCTACGAACAGACGGGGTTCCATTGGGACACCGCCGAGGTCGAAATCCTCCTCCACGCCCAGTCGGCGGACATCGCCCAGGGCGTGGACGCCGCGGGCAACAAGGATGAAGGCGCGGGCGACCAGGGCATCATGTTCGGCTATGCGTCGAACGAAACCGCCGATCTCATGCCGGCGCCCCTCCATTACGCGCACAAGATTCTGGAATTGCTCGCCGCCGCGCGGAAAGCCGGCAAGGGCGACGCGGCCAAACTGGGCCCCGACGCCAAGAGCCAGGTCACGGTGAAATATGTCGGCGGCCGGCCCGTCGGCGTCACCCAGATCGTCCTGTCCACCCAGCATGTCGACGAGGATCTGACCTCGGACGACGTCCGCAGGATTGTCGAACCCTATATTGTCGCGGCGCTTCCCAAGGGCTGGGTCACCGCCGAGACCGTCTGGCACGTCAATCCGACCGGCAAATTCGTGATCGGCGGGCCTGACGGCGACACCGGCCTCACCGGCCGCAAGATCATTGTCGACACCTACGGCGGGGCCGCGCCCCATGGCGGCGGCGCTTTCTCCGGCAAGGACCCGACCAAGGTGGACCGCTCCGCGGCGTACGCCGCGCGCTATCTGGCCAAGAATGTCGTGGCGGCGGGGCTGGCCGACCGCGTGACCATCCAGCTGTCCTACGCCATCGGCGTGTCCGATCCTTTGTCGATTTATGTTGACGCCCATGGCACGGCCAAGGTGGACGAGGCGGCTCTGGAAGACGTCCTGTTCAAGATCGTCCGGCTTTCGCCGCGCGGCATTCGCGAGCACCTCCAGCTCAACCGGCCGATCTATGCGCGAACCTCGGCTTACGGCCATTTCGGCCGCACGCCCGACGCCGACGGCGGCTTCTCCTGGGAAAAGACCGATCTGACGGACAAGCTGAAGGCGCATTTCGCCTGATCTCCGCCGATGACCGAGGCGGAACAGGACGGCCCTCGCCGCGCGCGTCGCGACGCGGGGCTTTACGGGCGGCGCAAGGGCAAGACCCTTCGCCCGCGACAGGCCGGGCTGGTCGAGACCTTGCTGCCGCGCCTGCGGCTCGACGTTTCCCAGCCGATTGCGACGCCCTTCGGCTTGTTCCCCCATCGCCCCGACGATCTGTGGCTTGAAATCGGTTTCGGCGGGGGCGAACGCCTCGCCGCCGACGCCCTCAGCCATCCCGGACGCGGCTTTTTCGGCTGCGAGCCCTTCATCAATGGCGTCGCCAAACTGCTGGTCGAGATCGAGCGGCTTGGCCTCGAAAACATTCGCCTTCATCCCGGCGACGCCGGCGACTTGATCGACAGGCTCCCCGAAAACTGCCTTTCCGGGGTTTATCTTCTCTATCCCGACCCTTGGCCGAAGCGGCGCCACAAGGAGCGGCGTTTCGTGTCCGACGCCATGCTCGCACGCCTCGCGCGGGTCATGCGGCCGGGCGCCGAATTGCGCTTCGCCACCGACATCGACGATTACGCCGCCTGGACCCTGGCGCGCGTGCTGCGCTCGCCCGAGTTTCTTTGGCCGGCGCGCTGCGTTGCGGACTGGACGACGCCCTGGGAGGGCTGGGTTCGGACGCGCTACGAGGCCAAGGCGGCGAGCGAGGGCCGCAGCCCCGCCTATCTCACCTTCATTCGTCGTTGATCGCGGGAATCCCTGCGCGTCCAAAGCGATGCAATTGTGCGCCGTGAGCTTTCAGCCAGGCCTCGGCCTCGTCGGTCCTCGGGCAGAGGTTTTTGGTCAGCGCCCAGAATTTTTCCGAATGGTCGTGGTGGCGCAGATGCGCCGTTTCATGCGCGGCGAGATAATCGAGCACGAAAGGCGGGGCGAGAATCAGCCGCCACGAGAAATTCAAGCCGCCCCTGGCGGAGCACGACCCCCAGCGGCTCGACGTGTCCCGCAGGGAAAGACTTATCGGGCGTTTCCCCGTTTGCGCGGCGTGGCGAAACACCGCCTGTTCGATGTCGCGGCGCGCCTCCCGCCGCAGATAATCCTCGATGCGTCGTTCGAAATGGGCCGATTCGCCGTTGGCGCAGAGCGAAAGCGTCCCTTCGACGACCTCGACCCAGACCGGCCCGGTTCGCCGGACAGGATTCGGGTGATGGCGCAGGACATGATCGACGCCGCGCAACGGGATTTTCGCGCCCGGCGCGAAGGGCGTGCGACGCGGGATGCGCGCCAGCCGATTGGCCAGCCATTCCGCGTGGCGCTCGGCGAAGTCCTGCGCCTGGTGGAAACTGGTCCGCGCGGGAATGGTCAAAACGATGTCGCCGGTCGCGCCCCTGATCCTGAGCGTGAGCCGGCGCGCATTTGTCGAGCGCTTGACCGCGATCCTGAACGCCCGTTCTCCATGCCGAACGACAAGGCAATCCTCCTCCCCGCGCGTGTCGCGCTGGAAGGACTTGAGGAAGCTGGTGAAGGCCGGCGTCTTCATGGGGCGAAAAACTCTCCCGCCTTCATTTCTGGCATTTCGGGCAGAAAAAGGTCGAGCGCCCGCTCTGGACGCGCCGCTCGATCATTCCTTTGCATTTCGGCGTGGGGCAAGGCGCGCCTTCGCGGTCGTAAACCCGGAAATTGTGCTGGAAATAGCCCAGCGACCCATCGGCCTGCCGGTGATCGCGCAGGGACGAGCCGCCGGCCGCGATCGCTTCCTCCAGCACGGCGCGAATCGCCAAGGCGAGCCGGTCGGCCGCGCTCGCCTTTTCCGCGATTTCCGCCGCGGGCCGGTCGGGCGCGAGGCTGGCGCGATGCAGGGCCTCGCAGACATAGATGTTGCCGAGGCCGGCGATCAGGCTCTGGTCGAGCAAGGCCGCCTTGAGCGGGGTCTTTTTCCCCACGAACAGCCGCGCCAAGGTCATCGCTGTGAATTCATTCGACAAAGGCTCGACGCCAAGCCTGGCGAAAAAGGGCAGCGCGTCGAGTTCCGCCATTCTGGCGAGAGTCATGAAGCCGAAGCGTCGCGGATCGTTGTAAATGACTTTTGCGTCGTCGAGATGAAAGACGACATGGTCATGCGCCGTATTCCTGGAGCGCGGCGTCACGAAACGGCCGATTGCCCCGGCGCCTTCGATGCGGAACGAGCCGCTCATCCCCAGATGGGCGATCAGGGCGGCGCCGTCGTCCAGCGCGGCGATCAGATATTTCGCCCGCCGATCCAGGGCGGTGACGCGGCGGCCTTGCAGGTTTTTGGCGAAATTCCTGGGAAAGGGCAGGCGCAGATCGGGCCGTCGCGTTTCGACGCGCGCGATCCGCGCCCCGACCAGGATCGGCGCCAGTCCCCGGCGAACGGTCTCGACTTCGGGGAGTTCCGGCATTTCTTTCCTTCTATTCGCGGCTTCGACACGATAGATAGCCATTGGCCGGCGGCCGCGCTATGGTCCGCCAGCTTTCGGGAGCAGGCAGATGCAGGACGCGCGGCAGCAGGACGCGGCTTTGAACCGGGACGCCGAATCGACCACCCATTTTGGCTATTCGGAAGTGCGTCTCAATGAAAAACAGGGACTGGTGGACGATGTGTTCCACAAAGTCGCGCATCGCTATGACGTGATGAACGATCTGATGTCCGGCGGCCTCCATCGTCTGTGGAAAGATATTCTGGTCGCCAGGATCAAGCCCTCAAAGCGCGGATTCAAACATCTGGACGTCGCGGGCGGCACCGGCGACGTGGCGTTTCGCGTCGCGCGGGCGGGCGGGCCGAAGACAGAAGTGACCGTTCTCGACATCAACGCCGACATGCTGGCGGTCGGCCGGGAAAGGGCGAAAAAGGCGGGCCTCGACAAGCAATTGAGCTTTATCGAGGCCAATGCCGAAGAATTGCCTTTGCCCGACGGCGAGTTCGACGCCTATTCCATCGCCTTCGGCATTCGCAATGTGCCGCGCATCGACCGCGCCCTGTCCGAAGCCTTTCGCGTGCTCAAGCGCGGCGGGCGCTTCCTTTGCCTGGAGTTCTCCCATGTCGAGGCGCCGCTGCTGGCGCGGCTCTACGAGAGCTATTCCTTTTCGATGATCCCCGCCATGGGCCGGTTGGTCACCGGCGACGCCGCGCCCTATCGCTATCTGGTCGAATCGATCCGCCAGTTCCCGGAGCCCGAGGAATTCGCGGCGATGATCGAGCGCGCCGGTTTTCAGCGCGTCGACTACACAAGGCTGACCGGCGGCGTCGTCGCCATTCATTCCGGCTGGAAGCTGTAACGGACGGCGCCCTTCGTGCTTGCAACCATCGGCCATGTCCTTCGCCTCGGCCGCGCCGGCTTCATCCTGGCGCGGGAAGGGGTTTTTTCCGGCATCGACGCCGCGGCCCTGCCGGTTGAGGCGCGCCCCGTCCTGTGGCTCACCCGCCTCGTGGCCCGGCGCGACGGCGGCGTCGAAAGGCTCGCGCCGGCGATCGCGCGCCTGGGGCCGTCCTACGTCAAGCTCGGGCAGAGCCTGGCGACGCGGCCCGACGTGGTGGGGGCGGCGGTGGCGCGCGAGCTCGAGCGGCTTCAGGACAGGATGGAGCCTTTTCCGCGCGCCGTCGCGGTCGGGGTGATCGAAAAGGCGTTCGGGCGGCCGATTGGCGAGATGTTTTCGCAATTGAGCGAGCCGGTCGCCGCGGCTTCGGTCGCCCAGGTCCATCGCGCCACGGTGGTCGAGGGCGGAGTTGCGCGGCCGGTCGCTGTCAAGGTGCTCCGTCCGGGAATCGAGAGGCGCTTCCATCGCGATCTGAGCGACATGTTCTTCGCCGCGCGGCTGGCCGAAAGATTGTCCGCCGAGGCGCGAAGGCTCAATCCCGTCGGCGTGGTCGACACCCTGGCCCGCTCGGTCAAGATCGAGATGGATTTCCGGCTTGAGGCCGCCGCGGCTTCAGAATTCGCCGAAAACACCCATGGCGACGACGATTTTCTGGCCCCAAAAGTCGATTGGAACCTCTGCGCGCGCGAGGTCATGACCCTCGAATGGATCGACGGCGTTCCTTTATCCGACATGGAGGCCTTGCGGCGGTCGGGCGCGGATCTGCCCAATCTCGGCCGCATCCTGATCCAGTCCTTCCTGCGCCATGCGGTGCGCGACGGTTTCTTTCACGCCGACATGCACCCCGGCAATCTGTTCCTGACGCCCGAGGGGCGGCTTGCGGCGGTCGATTTCGGCATCATGGGCCGTCTCGGCCTCAAAGAGCGGCGCTTTCTCGCCGAGATCCTCTATGGCTTCATCACCCGCGACTACCGGCGGGTGGCGGAGGTGCATTTCGAGGCCGGCTATGTCCCGGCGCATTACCGGGTCGCCGATTTCGCCCAGGCGATCCGCGCCGTTGGCGAGCCGATCCACTCGCGCCGCGCCGACGAAATCTCGATGGCCAAGCTCCTGACTTTGCTGTTCGAAATCACTGCCCTTTTCGACATGCGGACGCGAATCGAGCTGGTGATGCTGCAAAAGACCATGGTGGTGGTCGAAGGCGTCGCGCGTTCGCTCGATCCGCGCCTCGACATGTGGTCCACCGCCGATCCTGTGGTGAGAAGCTGGATCGAGGACAATCTCGGCCCGCGCGGAAAAGTCGCCGACGCGGGGCGCGGCCTCGCGGCCCTGGCCCAGCTTGCGGCCCAGACCCCCGACATGCTGGCCCGCGCCGGGAGGATTGCCGAGAAACTGGAATCGATCGCGGAAAATGGGCTCGCCCTCGAATCGCAGACGGTCCGGGAAATCGGCAAGGCCAATGCCGCAAGCCACCGTTTCTCGCGCTATGGGTTGTTCGTGGCCTGCGCCGTTATTCTTTACCTTCTCTGGCGTTGAGGATTTTCGTCCATGACGGCGTCGCGCAAGAAACCTTCCGTTCTGCTGATCGTCGGCGGCGGCGTCGCCGCTTACAAGAGCCTTGAACTCATTCGGCTTTTGCGGGGCGCCGCTATTGCGGTCCGAACGGTCCTGACCCAAGCCGGCGCTCAATTCGTCACGCCGCTGTCGCTTGCCTCCTTAAGCGGCGAAAAGGTTTTTCAGGATCTGTTTTCCCTGACCGACGAGACGGAAATGGGCCATATCGAGCTGAGCCGGTCCGCCGATCTCGTCGTCGTCGCGCCGGCGACCGCCGACCTGCTCGCCAAGGCGGCGAATGGGCTTGCGAACGATCTGGCCTCGACGCTGCTGCTGGCCTCGGACAAGCCGATCCTGGTCGCCCCGGCGATGAACTGGCGGATGTGGGAGCATCCGGCGACGCGCCGCAACCGCGCGCAGCTCGCCGCCGACGGCATGAAGTTCATCGGCCCCAATCAAGGCGAGATGGCCTGCGGCGAGTTCGGCTTTGGCCGCATGGCCGAGCCCGCCGAAATTTTTCACGCCGTCCAGGAGTTTTTTATCCGCGAAAACGGACTGAACGGCGTTCTGGCCGGAAAGCGGGTGGTCATCACCGCCGGGCCGACCCATGAGCCGATCGACCCGGTCCGTTTCATCGCCAACCGTTCGTCTGGCAAACAGGGCTATGCCATCGCCCGGGCCGCCCGCGCGGCGGGGGCCCAGGTCGTGCTCGTTTCCGGCCCGGTCAATCTTCCCTCGCCCGAGGGCGTGCATGTTCTGCGCGTCGAAAGCGCGCGGGACATGGCGGCGGCGGTCGAAGATTCCCTGCCCTGCGACATTTTCATCGCCACCGCGGCGGTCGCGGACTGGCGCGTGGCGCAGGATCACGCGGAAAAGATCAAGAAGGGGGCGAAAGGCCCGCCCGCGCTGAAACTCATCGAGAATCCCGACATTCTGGCGACAATCTCGCGGCTGGACCGGAACCGGCCAACCCTCGTCGTGGGCTTTGCCGCCGAGACCGAAAAGCTCATCGAGCACGCCCGAGAGAAATTGGCGCGCAAGGGCTGCGACCTGATCGTCGCCAATGACGTCAGCGCCTCCGCCGGTGTGATGGGCGGGGACGAGAACACCATGGTCATCGTCACGCCGGAGGGCGAAATCCAATGGCCGAAACTGGGCAAGGACGCGGCGGCGGCCAGATTGGTCGAGCTGGCGGCGTCGCTGTTGCGGCGGGAAGGGCGCTGAATGGAGATCCGGATCAAGAGGCTGCCCCACGCTGGAGACCTGCCGCTGCCGTCCTATCAGAGCAGCGGCGCAGCAGGCCTCGATCTCGTCGCCGCGCTGGCGCCCGATGCAAAGGAAATCCTGCGGCCGGGCGAAAGGCGCCTCGTGCCCACCGGGCTGGTTCTCGAAATTCCGCCGGGTTTCGAGGCCCAGGTCCGGCCTCGGTCCGGCCTTGCGTTAAGACATGGCGTGACCGTTCTGAACACGCCGGGGACGATCGACAGCGATTATCGCGGCGAGGTCGGGGTCATTCTGATCAATCTCGGGCCAGAGCCGTTCGAGATCGGGCGCGGCGACCGCATCGCTCAAATGGTGATCGCGCCGGCGATCCAGGCGCGTCTGGTCGCGGTCGAAGACCTTTCCGAAACCGGGCGGGGGGCCGGCGGCTTCGGCTCCACCGGCCGAGAAACCGCGACGGAATGATGAAACGCGCTTTCATCGACAAGCCCGGGGAGGCTTGTTAGATTTGGCGCCCAAAAGGAATCTGCGCGGGGAGCGACGCGATGACCATAGCTGGCAGCCCGGAAACGACCGCGAACAAACCGGGGCGCGGCAGAATTTACGGCTCGATGACCGAGACCGTCGGCGACACGCCGCTGGTGCGTTTCGACCGGCTCGCGGCGGCGCGCGGCGTCAAGGCCAACCTGCTGGCGAAGCTCGAATTCTTCAATCCGATCGCCTCGGTGAAGGACCGCATCGGCGTGGCGATGATCGACGCCCTCGAAGCCGAGGGCAGGATCGCGCCTGGCCAAAATGTCCTGATCGAGCCGACCTCCGGCAACACCGGCATCGCCCTGGCTTTTGTGGCCGCGGCGCGCGGCTACAAGCTCATACTGGTCATGCCGGACTCGATGTCGATCGAGCGGCGCAAGATGCTCGCTTTTCTGGGCGCCGAACTGGTGCTGACGCCGGCGGCGCAAGGCATGAAGGGCGCGATCGCCAAGGCCGCCGAACTGGTCGCCGCAACGCCCGGCGCGGTCACCCCCGCGCAATTCGAAAATCCGGCCAATCCGGCAATTCATCGCCGCACCACCGCCGAGGAAATCTGGAACGACACGAATGGCGAAGTCGATATCGTCGTTTCCGGCGTCGGCACCGGGGGAACGATCACCGGCGTCGGCCAGGTTCTGAAAGCGCGCAAGCCGGGCGTGAAAATGGTGGCGGTCGAGCCGGCCGAATCGCCCGTCCTGTCCGGAGGACAGCCCGGACCCCACAAGATTCAGGGCATCGGCGCCGGCTTCGTCCCGCCGGTTCTCGATTCCCGCGTGATCGACGAAGTGGTGACCATCGACAGCGCGACCGCGATCGAGACGGCCCGCCAGGTCGCCCGGATCGAGGGCGCGCCGGTCGGCATTTCTTCAGGCGCGGCGGTCGCCGCGGCGCTTCAGGTGGCGGCGCGGCCGAGTTCGGAGGGCAAGAATATCGTGATCATCGTCCCGTCCTTCGCCGAGCGCTATCTCTCCACCGCGCTTTTCGAGGGACTGTGAGCCGAATCCCTCTTCGCGGCCGATCTGCCCGCCGCCACAGGTGATCCATGTCCTATCACAATATCATTGTCGAAACGGATGGCGCGGTCGGGATCATCCGGCTCAACCGCCCCAAGGCGTTGAACGCCTTGAATTCGCGCCTGATCCAGGAATTGAACGTCGCGCTGGACGAGTTCGAGATGGACCCCGACATCGGCGCCCTGGTGCTGACCGGCTCCGAAAAGGCCTTCGCCGCCGGCGCCGACATCAAGGAGCTGCAGCTCCTGACCTATATGGACGCCTATCTCAGCGACACGATCCGTAGCTGGGAGCGCCTGTCCTATTTCCGCAAGCCGGCGATCGCCGCCGTCGCGGGCTTCGCGCTCGGCGGGGGCTGCGAACTCGCCATGATGTGCGATTTCATCCTCGCCGCCGAAAACGCCAAATTCGGCCAGCCCGAGGTCAAGCTCGGCATTCTGCCCGGCGCCGGCGGCACCCAGCGCCTGTCGCGCTTCGTGGGCAAGTCCAAGGCGATGGAAATGTGCCTCACCGGCCGGATGATGGACGCGCAGGAGGCTGAGCGCTCGGGGTTGGTGTCGCGCATCGTGCCGCTTGATCAACTGATCGAGGAGGCGGTGAAGACCGCGCGGCAGATCGCCGCCATGTCCCTGCCGATCGCCATGCAGATCAAGGATTGCATCAATTCGGCCTATGAATCGACCCTGACCGAGGGGGTCAAATTCGAGCGGCGGAATTTCCACGCCGCCTTCGCGACGCACGATCAGAAGGAAGGCATGACGGCCTTCATCGAGAAGCGGCAGGCCCATTTCAAGAACCGATGAAGGCCGGCGCGGTGGAATCGCGAATCCCGCGTTGACGAAACGCCCGTTTCGCGCTTATAAGCCCCCTCACACGCGGCGCCTGCTTGAGGCGCCGTCATCGTTTTCAGGCGGCGCAGCCACGATTTCTGGGGCGCGCGCTTTCGTCCGGGGATTCTCATGGCGAATACCAAATCGGCCAAAAAGGCCGTCCGTCAAATCACACGCCGCACCGCCGTCAATCGGCAGCGCCGCAGCAAGATGCGCACTTTCATCCGCAAGGTCGAGGAAGCGATCAGCGCCGGCGATCAGGCCGCCGCCAAGACCGCTCTCGCCGCCGCGGAGCCGGTCCTGATGCGCGCCGCGCAGAAGGGCATCGTTCACAAGAACACGGCCTCGCGCAAGGTTTCGCGCCTGTCCGCCAGCGTGGCCGCGCTCGGCAAAAAGGCCTGACGCCTTCTTCTTCTGACATTTTCGCCCCGCCGAGGATCTCGGCGGGGTTTTTGCTTTGGCGGATGGATTCCTCGGTTTTCGCAGCGTTTTTGCGAAAAACCGTGATCCACTTTTTAGCACGCTGCCTTGGGCCCCTTGCAACGTCCCGCCCGCCGCGTAAATATTTCCCATGGCTGAAAATCCCGAATTCCTGGCCGCCGGCGCGGGAGCGCTTTCCCGTCTCAACGAACGCTCGCGCGAGATTTTCAGGAACATCGTCGAAACCTATCTCGCCAGCGGCGAGCCCGTCGGCTCGCGCCATCTCTCCCGTATCTTGGCCGTGCCTCTGTCGCCGGCGTCGGTGCGCAATGTCATGCAGGATCTGGAGGAACTGGGCCTGGTCTATTCGCCCCACACCAGCGCCGGACGCCTCCCGACCGAGTTCGGGCTGCGCTTTTTCGTCGATTCCCTGCTGCAGATCGGCGATCTGACCGAACTGGAACGCGGCCGGATCGAGGCGCAGTTGCGCGCCGTCTCGCGCGAACACAGCCTGGAGGAGGCTTTATCGGAAGCCGGCGTAATGCTCTCCGGCCTGACCCGGGGCGCCTGCGTCGTGCTGACGAGCAAGGACAACAGCCGGCTGAAACAGATCGAATTCGTGCGCCTGGAGCCGGAAAAGGCTCTCGCGATCCTGGTCTCCGAGGATGGCTCGGTCGAGAACCGCATCCTTCCGGTCGCGGCCGATCTTCCGGCCTCGGCCTTGATCGAGGCGGGAAATTATCTCAATGCGCGCCTGCGCGGCCGGACCCTTTCGCAACTGCGCGACGAGATCGAGATTTCGCGGCTCTCGGCTCAGGCGGAACTGGACGTTCTGACGGCGCGGCTGGTCGACGCGGGGCTGGCGATCTGGGCCGGCCCGGCCGGCGCGGTGCAAAATCTGATCGTGCGCGGCCAGGCCAATCTGCTCGACGATCTGACGGCCATGGCCGATCTCGAACGAATCCGCCTGCTGTTCGACGATCTCGAAACCAAGAGCGAGGTCATCGACCTGCTTTCCCGGGCCGAACAGGGTGAGGGCGTGCGTATTTTCATCGGTTCGGAAAACAAGCTGTTTTCCCTGTCGGGCTCCTCGATGATCGCGGCGCCTTTCCGCGACCCCCAGCGCCGGATCGTCGGCGTGCTCGGCGTGATCGGCCCCACGCGCCTGAATTACGCGCGCGTGATCCCCATGGTGGATTACACCGCCCGGGTCATGGCCCGCCTTTACGGCGGCGTCTGAGCGCCCGGCCTCATCAGCGAAGGAATATGGCGTGACTCCAGAAACTGAACTCGTCGGCTTCGCCGCGGGGACGCTGACGACCCTGTGCTGGACGCCACAGGCCATCAAGATCCTGCGCAGCCGTGACGCAAGATCGATTTCTACTGATGACGCAGATCACCTTCGTCGTCGGCTGCACCCTGTGGCTGATCTATGGCGTGCTGATCGGCTCAATCTCCATCGTCCTGTTCAACGCCATCACCGTTGCGCTGAACTTGATGATCATCGTGCTGAAGCTGCGTTATGACGGCAGCGTCATCGACGGCGCGGCACGAAGCTAACGATTCAGGATGAGGCCGAAAATCCCGGTTGCATTGGCGTTATGCGGAGCCGGGGCATAGGACAGCACGCGCTGGTGATAGCCTCCCCGGCGGATGCATAGCCATGATTGTGGCCGTGATGCCGCCAACCGGCGGCGTAATGCCGGTGATGGCGCCCTTCGCCGGCAAAATGGCTGCGCGGCGGCGAACCGGTGATCGTGATCGTGGCGCCTTCCGCGCGAACCAGGGAATAAAGCGTGGCGGCGTTGGCCGGAGAAATGCGGACGCAGCCATGCGACACCGGACGGCCCAGCGATCTCGTCGCATAGGTCCCATGAATGGCGTAGCCGCCGTGGAAGAAAATCGAATGCGGCATCGGCGAATGATGATATTTTTTCGAATAATGCATGGCCTGCATGGAGGTCGGCGCGAAAACCCCGCGCGGCGTCACATAGCCGGCGCGGGCGGACGAGATCGGCCAGGAATAGGTCTCGCCGTTGGCGGCCTGCACCTCCATCCGCTGCGCGGACAGGTCGATCGAAATCTGGACCCGCGCCAGTGCGGCCGGAGCGAACAGAAACGCGATAAAGATCATAAAAAGACGAGCCAAAACACGCATGACGGGCTCCAAACGAACTCAAAACTCGAAGGCCTTAGCAAGATTCCAACTTGTGACCGCGCGGTAAAGTTCCAATTGAAATAAAGGTTGATGGAGCGCAGCCGAAAAAGGCGACGGCCTGGGCGGAGCCTTCGCGCTTTCAGCGCCCAGCGACCCGCCGGCGCCCTGCTGTGAGATCAATTTGGTGGAGCCAGACGGAATCGAACCGACGACCTCTTCAATGCCATTGAAGCGCTCTCCCAACTGAGCTATGGCCCCGATTTACGCCTCTTCAAGTCATTGGGAAGACCAACCGCGTGACGGTAAGGCGTGGGCGGGTGTATAGCGGCAAGGCGACGGCGGGACAAGCCCTTTAAACCGCCCCGCCGGGAAAATTTTCCGCGCCGAAGTCGGCAGTCGCCGGCTTCGGCGGATCATTGCGCGAACCGGGAACACCCGGTTTGGGGGGAAAGGAGGCGCGACCTATGAGCGGCGACCACGGCCACCGCCATCACGGGCATGACAATCACGGCCACGCCGGCCACGATCGCACGGGTCATGTTCACGCGCCGGCCGGTTTCGGCCGCGCCTTCGCCATCGGCATCGCCCTCAACCTCGCCTTCATCGTCGCCGAAGTCGTCTATGGCGTGCTGGGCAATTCCACGGCTTTGCTCGCCGACGCCGGACATAATTTGAGCGACGCGCTCGGCCTCGGCCTCGCCTGGCTGGCGAGCGAAATGGTCAAGCGCCCGCCGACGCCCCGCTTTTCCTATGGCCTGCTCGGGTCCTCGATTCTTGCCGCCCTGTTCAACGCCGTTTTCCTGCTGGTCGCGGTCGGGGCGATCTCCTGGGAGGCGATTTTGCGCCTGTTCGCGCCGGAGCCGGTGGCGGGCAAGACCATCATGATCGTGGCCGCCCTTGGCGTCGTCATCAATGGTCTCACCGCCTGGCTGTTCGCCTCGGGCAAGGACGACATCAACCTGCGCGCCGCGTTCCTTCACATGGCCTCGGACGCTTTTGTTTCGGCCGGCGTGGTCGTCGCCGGTCTGCTGATCCTGCTGACGGGATGGTTCTGGCTGGACCCCATGGTCAGTCTGGGAATCAACGCCGTGATCCTGTGGGGAACCTGGGGCCTGCTGCGCGAAGCTTTCGCCATGTCGATAGCGGCGGCGCCCGATCATATCGACCCGGACCGGGTGCGCGCTTTTCTATGCGGGCGCGCCGGCGTCGCGGGGCTGCATGACCTTCACGTCTGGCCGATGAGCACGACCGAAATCGCGCTCACCTGCCATCTGGTCATGCCCGGCGGCCATCCGGGCGACGGCTTTCTGCACGATCTCGCCGCCGATCTGGCGCAAAAATTCCGCATCAATCACGCCACGGTCCAGATCGAGATCGACCCGGACCGCGCCTGCGCCCTCGCCCCCGACGACGTGGTGTGATGCCTATTTCCGGGCGCAGCTGTTCAGGCCCAGCAAAGTATAGGCCGGGCAGAAGCGAACGAGGCCGGTGAGCAGCGGGACCACGCCGATCCAGCCCCAGGGCGTTTTCGGGCCGACGAAGACCAGAGCGATGAGGACGAGGCCGACGACGATGCGCAGGATGCGGTCGATCGTTCCGACATTGGCGGTCATGGAAATCTCCTGGAGTTCGAGAAAGAGAAGCGACGTCGCGGACGTCGCGGCGAGACTCGGGCGTTTTTACGTAAAAGTCGGTGATTTAGATCACACAGGCGAGATCGGCGAGGCCCGCGCGATCGGCCAGGCTTATTCGCCCGCGCGCCAGACGCAACAGGCCGCCGCGTTGGAACGCGGCGAGCTGGCGGCTGACCACCTCGCGCGCCGCGCCAATATCCTCGGCAAGCTCCTGGTGGGTCGCCGTCAGCTTCGCCCTGAGAATCGGCGCGGGTGAGCAGCGCGGCGGCCAGCCGCGCGTCCACCCGCAGGAAGGCGATGGTTTCGATCAGCCGCGTCATCTCCGCCAGCCGCGCGCCAAAACGCTCGAAGACGAAACGGGCGAAATCCGGCGAGTTCGCGCAAGAGCCGCTCGAACAGGGGCGGAGGGACAAGAACGAAACGCAGATCGGTCTCGGCGACCCCCTCGGCGCTATATTCCAGCCCGCCCATCAGGCAGAGCGTGGTCTGGACGCAGGTCTGTCCCGGCGCCACGCGGTAGAGCAGCAGACGGCGGCCGTTTTCCGCCGTGACGCCGAC
Organism: uncultured Pseudomonadota bacterium; assembly: GCA_963748385.1. Lineage (GTDB taxonomy): Bacteria > Pseudomonadota > Alphaproteobacteria > Rhizobiales > Beijerinckiaceae > Rhodoblastus. Next base: position 430,450 of record CAVVIQ010000020.1, on the reverse strand, counting down.
ACGGACCCGCCCTTCGAGCAGCAGGAGAAAACCCTGGCAGGCCGCGCCCGGCGCGAAAAGCTCCCTTCCCCGCCCCGCCCGCCATTCGGGCAGCCGCGCCAAGGCTTTCCGCGTCGCGCCGTCGAGCCGGGCGAGCTGCGTAAAATTTTCAAGCCAGGAAGGCGCCTGCTCCTCGTTCAGCCTCCGGCCTCCTCTTCGCTTCTGAAGCGCGCCCGCATCGCCGAGCCGCAACAGCTGATTTCGGAGCGCGCCGCCTGAACCGGCGGACAGGGCGCGTCGCCATAAGAGCAGAAGACGCAGCAGTCGCCACCCTTGGGCTTGAGCAGCGCGCCGCAGCTTTTGCATTGATAGAAATGAACGCAGGCGTCGGTCGGCATGTCCTCGCGCGCCTTGTGGCCGCAATGCGGGCAGGTGATGGTGGCGGAAAGAATCATCGCTCCTCTTTCAATGACGCCAGGCGGGGGCGTTGGCGACGAGGAAATCGCGCAAGGCCTGGACCCTTGCGACCGATTTCATTTCCTCGGGATAAGCGAGCCAGCAGTCGAACAAAGGCATGTCCAGATCGAGGTCGATCCGCGTCAAGGGCGAATTTTCGGCGATGACGTAATCCGGCAGCACGCCGACGCCGGCGCCCTTTTCCACCGCGCGCGTCAGGGCGAAAAGATTGTTGATCGCCAGCACCGGCTTGCGCGGGCTGCGCGCGTCGCGCCCGACCGTGAGCAGGAGATTGAGATTGCGCAGATAATCCGGGCCGGTCACGCTGAAGGCGACGAGGCGATGGGCGTCGAGATCCTCGACGCGGCGCGGCGTCCCGAACTGGTGCAGATAGGCGGGCGAGGCGTAAGCGGAAAAATGGAGCGTGAACAGGCGGCGGCGGATGAGGTCGCCCTGCTTGGGCTCCCACAACCTCAAGGCGACATCGGCCTCGCGCATGGAAAGGTCAAGTTCGTCGTCGGTCAGGATGACCTCAAGCTCAATATCGGGATAAAGCTCGCGGAATTCGGCAAGCCGCGGCGCCAGCCATACCGTGCCGAAGCCGGTGTTCGCGGTCACCCGGAGCAGGCCGTGCGGCTTGTCGCGGGCGTCCGACAGGCGCACGCGCGCGCTTTCGAGCTTGCTGAACACCTCCTGCACCGTACGAAACAGGATTTCGCCCTGTTCGGTGAGCAGCAGCCCCCGCGCGTGACGATGAAACAAGGGCGTTTTCAGATTCTGTTCCAGCGCGCCGATCTGGCGGCTGATCGCCGACTGGCTCAGGCGCAGGGCCTCGCCCGCATGGGTGAAGGAGCCGGCGGCGGCGACGGCGTGAAAAACCCGCAGCTTGTCCCAGTCCATTCCAACCCCGCTTCCATTCCCATTGTTTATAAGGGAAAATTCGCAGAAAGCCTCGCCAATTCCCTTTTCGATCCCCAAATCCATGGCCTGCCCCGGAGGCGCGTCATGCTGTTCTCACGCAAAAAGCTGGAAATCCCGACCCCGGCGGAAGCCTTGCCCGGCCGTTCCGATCCGATCCCGACCGCCGCGACCCATTTCGTCAATGGCCGCAAGCTTTCCCCGCCTTATCCGCCCGGCCTGGAGCGCATTCTGTTCGGCATGGGCTGTTTCTGGGGCGCGGAGCGCAAATTCTGGCAGGCCGGCGAGGGCGTTCACGTCACCGCGGTCGGCTATGCCGGCGGCTCGACCCAGAATCCGACTTATGAGGAGGTCTGTTCCGGCATGACCGGCCATACGGAAGTGGTCCAGGTGGTCTACGATCCCCAAAAAATCGAATTGGCGCGGCTGCTCGCCCTGTTCTGGGAATTGCACGACCCCACCCAGGGCATGCGGCAAGGCGCCGACACCGGCACGCAATATCGTTCCGCGATCTATACGACGAGCGACGCCCAGCAGAAGGCGGCGGAAAGCTCGAAAGAACTTTATCAGCAGGCGCTCTCCGCCCATGGCCTCGGCGCGATCACCACGGAGATTGGTCCGGCGGGCGCATTTTATTTTGCTGAAGGCTATCATCAGCAATATCTTGCCAGGAATCCGGGAGGCTATTGCGGCCTGGGCGGAAGCGGCGTCGCCTGCCCTGTCGGCGTCCTCTGACCGAGAAGGACGGGGCGGGAGAAGCGGGGCATGAGGCTGAGACAAAGAATTGAACTCCTGATCCAGCGCGTGCTGTTCGCCAGCCGATGGCTGCTGGCGCCCTTTTATGTCGCCCTGGCTTTCTGCGTGTTCATCCTCATGCTCAAGGCCGGGCAACATGTCCTCCATCTCGTCCGTGACGCCGTTTCGTCCAGCGAATCCTCGGTGGTGCTCGACACGCTTGGCCTGATCGACCTGACGTTGACCTCGTCGCTGGTGGTGCTGGTGATCTTTTCCGGCTTCGAGAATTTCGTGTCCCAGGTCGCCGACGACGGCGACCCCAGCCGGCCAGCCTGGCTGACCAAGATCGACTTCGGCGGGCTGAAGCTCAAACTCATGTCCTCGATCGTCGCCATTTCGGCGATCCAGACCCTGCGCGTCTTCATGGACCTCGCCAACCAGAGCGAGCGCAATGTCGCCTGGACCGTCGGCATCCATCTGGCCTTCGTTCTGTCGGCCGTCATGCTGGCGCTGACCGACCGCATTTCCGGCCGTGCGAGCGCCAAAACGGAAGATGGCGGGCATTGAGACTTGCGTGTAAGGAAGGCGCTGGAGCCTCCCCTACTCAAGGAACAAACATGACCGACGTGAAACGACTGAAGCCCGGCAAGCGCATGAGCCAGGGCGTGATCCGCGGCGATCTGGTCTATCTCGCCGGCCAGGTGGCGGAAAAGGCGGCCGGCCGCTCGGTGCGCGAACAGACAGCGGAAGTGCTGGCTCAGATCGACGCCCTGCTCGCCGAGGCCGGCACGGACAAGACCAGGATCATGATGGCGACCATCTATCTCGCCGATATCGCCACCTTCTCCGAGATGAACTCGGTCTGGGACGGCTGGGTGATCGAAGGCGCGACCCCCGCTCGCGCGACGGTTCAAGCCAAGCTCGTGGCCCCTGAATTCAAGGTCGAGATCGCGGTGGTCGCGGCGATTTAATTTTTCCCCGCGACCGTGTCGCGGGCGCCCTCCATCCCCTCTCCCTTCGCTCTTTGCGCTGGAAATACGACGCGGCGCTCCCAGCGATGGGCGCCATAGTTGGGCAGGAAGCGAAATTCACTTTTGGGCCGGTTCGGCCGAGGAAAGCCGTCATGGTTTGCGTGACGGGATTGTTTCGAAAGGCCGATGCCTCCTTGCGTCCCGCCCTTCCCGAAGGCGCGAATTGGTCGCAACGAAAGAAATAAAGGGCCGGCGATAAGCCGACCCCTCTCGTTGCTGCGGACGTTGCGAAGAAATTTCGAAGGTCGGCTTCGGCGTGCAACGCCCGGTCCCACCGCGAGGCTTGGGAAGGAGACTGTTTCCGGAGGAAAGCGGGGTTTTTCTCCGCCTGCCTCTCTCACAAGTCGATACCGTCAGCCGCAAATCAATAAGAGACAGCGGGAGACACTAGGACGAGGCTGTGCCTATCGAGAGTGTCGAATGCGCCACGAAGGTCAGGCCACTGGAGACGCTCAAAAAAAAGGCCCACCACGAGGGTGAGCCAATTTTCATGCTGCGCGATCGTTAGAATTTGTAGTTAGCCTTGACCGTCACGCTCTGAACATTGTTTTCGGTGACTCGCGCGCTGAAAGGCGGCGCTGCCCATGTATTGATAACGTAGGACACCGGATTGAAGTTCTAAGTCTGAGCTCCAAAATCGCTATACTTATAGTCGAAGCCCAACGTCCAGTGATCGGTTATGGCGTATTCCGTTCCTGCTCCGATCACATAGCCCCAACGATCAAGGTTGCTGCAATTGTATCCGGGCAACCAATAGTAAGTGGGATCGGGCATGTAAACTTCGTTCTTCGGCTGGGCCGACCCCCAGGCGTAGGCGGCGCCGCCGCGCACATAAACCAGCAGGCGGTCAAGAGGCGTGAACCCCAAACGCGCCGTCAGATCGAGTACCCCGTCGATCTTGTTGGCGCATTGAGCGGTGATGTCGCCGTAGTTACCCAAACAAGAGGCTTGGCCGTCGATGCCAGCTAAGTCGACGCTGAATTCGCCGCCGAGAACGAAGTTGCCGACCTGATAATTATAGCCAGCCTGCAAGCCGCCAATTGCGCCAGTCATGCTATGCTGCGCGAACGTCATAGGAAGGTTCTGTCTGTGTCCGACGGAACGAAAATGTCCGACCAGTTCGAATTGCCAGTCCCGATCCCGACATTGGCGCCGAGATAAAAGCCGGTCCAGGTGAAAGCGGGCGCAGCATAGACCGGCGCCTCTTGGTCGACGGAAGGTCGGCCGCAAGGGCCTGACCGGCGAGCGCCGCGAAGGCGACGCCTGAAAGCAAATCTTGCGCATGTCTGTCTCCGTTTTTTTCAGCGATTTTTCGCGAAACTGTTCGAACTCGGAAACTAGAGAAAATCACCGGATTTTTCATCGGTGATTTGCGCAATTCACGTGCTTTCATCTGCGTGTGGCTGGAACGCAACAGTTTGGCCACACGAGCGCGAAATGCTGCGCAGGACGCGGCTTTGCTGGCGATCGCTCTCCTGTCGCCCCATCGTTGCTATTCAGCGCTTCGCCGCGCCCCGGCCTTGAGCGGATTGTCCTCGTCCCAACCGTAAGAGATGGTCTCGAAGCGCATGGTCATCAGGTCGAACAAAGCCAGCCGTCCCACCATCGACTGGCCGAAGCCGACGATCTCGCGAATCACTTCGAGCGCCATCAGCGCGCCGACCATGCCGGTCAAAGCCCCGAGCACGCCGGTCTCGGCGCAGGTCGGCATGCCGCCCGGCGGCGGTTTTTCGGGAACAGGCAGCGATAGGTCGGATTGGGCAGGCCGTCCGGCCCGGTCTCATAAGGTTTCAGCGTGGTCAGCGAGCCGTCGAAGGGGCCGACCGCCGCCGTCACCAGCGGTTTTTTCGCATAAAAACAGGCGTCGGAGACGATATAGCGGGTGTCGAAATTGTCCGAGCCGTCGGCGACGACGTCGCAGCCGTCGATCAACGCGCGCGCATTGTCGGCGTCGAGGCGCGTTTTATGGCCGATGACGCACACATGCGGGTTGAGCTGGCGCAAAACCTCCGCCGCCGCCTCGACCTTGGGCCGGCCGATGTCTTTTTCGCCGAACAGAACCTGGCGCTGGAGATTGGAGGCCGACACCGCGTCGTCGTCGACCACATGGATTTCGCCGACGCCCGCCGCCGCCAGATAGAGCAGCAGCGGCGCGCCGAGCCCGCCGGCGCCGACGACGCAAACCCTGGCCGCCTTGAGCTTGCGCTGGCCGGCGCCGCCGATGTCGCGCAGCACGATATGGCGGGCGTAGCGCTCGATTTCTTCCTCGTCAATTCCGGCAGGAGGCCCATGTTCAACCTTTTCCGCCCGCCCAGTCGAGCGCCTGTTCGAATCGGTCGTCGCCCCAGAACAATTCCCCGTCCGCCGTCACAAAGGCCGGCGCGCCGAAAACGCCGGCCGCCTGCGCGGCCTGCGTCTCTGCGCGAAGCCTCGCCTTGATCTCGTCCGATTTCGCCCGCGCCAAAAGGTCTTCGGCGGGCAGGCCCAGTTCCGAAAGCAGCCCGGCCAGGACCCGCGCGTCGGAAATTTCATGGCCATCCGCGAATTCGGCGAGAAAGACGCGCCGGCTGAAAGCGGCGCGCTTTTCGTCCGGGACCGCGAGCGCGAGCCGCGCGGCCAGCAATGTGTTCTGCGGGAACGGATCGGGCCGCCGGAAGGCGAGACCGCGCGCCGCGCAGATCCGTTCCATGTCCCGCCACATATAGCGGCCCTTGGCGGGATAAATATTGAACGGCGAGTTGTTCCAGCCCTGCGCCGCGAAAATCGGGCCGAGCAGCAAGGGGCGCCAGCGCAGGCGCACGCCGGCGGAAAGCGCCATGGGTTCGGCGCGCATCGCGGCCAGATAGGAATAGGTGCTGGCGAATTCGTACCAGAAATCCATTTCCGGCATGTCCGTCCCTTTCCTTCGACCCGCTTGAGGCCTGGCGCGTATTTCGTCTAAAGCAGGAATGTTCGCCAGCCGCAAGGACCGCCGTGTCGCGCCATTTCCTGATCTTTCTTCTCGCCGGCGTGATTTTTTCCTTCGCGCTGTTCGCGCTATGGCCGCAGCTCGATCTCGACGCCGCGGCGCTTTTCTATCGCTCAGGCCATTTCATCGGCCGCACGCCGGCGGGCGATGGTTTCCGGCGTTTTTTCTATGACGCGCCCTATGTGCTGCTCGCCGCCGTCCTGATCGCGGCGCTCGCCAGGCGGCTGGGATGGATCGCGCGCGGCCCCGATGGGCGCGCCGTGGTTTTTCTGGTCGCGACGCTCGCGCTCGGCCCCGGCCTGCTGGTCAATGGCGTGCTCAAGGAAATTTCGCACCGGCCGCGCCCGGAACAGACGCTCGCCTTTCGGCGGCCCCTGGGCCTTCCAGCCCTATGACAGCTTTTCCGGCCAATGCGGGCATAATTGCTCTTTCGTCTCGGGCGAGGCCGCGACCGCCGCCTGGACCCTCGCCCCCGCCTTGCTGACGCCGCCGCCGGCGCGCGCGGCCGCGGTGGCCGCCGCCGTGCTCTTCACCCTCGCCACGGGCCTGCTGCGCATGGCCTTCGGCGGCCATTACCTATCCGATGTCCTGTTCGGGGCGCTCTCCAGCTTCGTCATCGTCCTCGGATTTTACCAGTGGTATCGTCGCGGGGAACAAGCAGGGGATTGAGGCGCCATGGATTTCTTCGCCGTCGCCCTGGATGACGTGACTTTGCTGATGCGCTGGGCCCATGTGGTCGCCGCCATTCTCTGGGTCGGCTCCGCCTTCGCTTTGCTGAAGCTCGAGCTGGCGCTGAAACCCCGGGCCAAGGATTCGACGCCGCAGACCCTGTTCCTGCACGCCGGGCTCGGCTACCGCCTGACGCGCGCGACGGACGCCGACGAGAGCGAGAAGGCGCTGCATTTCAAATGGGAGACCTATGCGACCTGGGCGAGCGGCTTCGCGCTGTTGTGCATGGTCTTCTGCGCCGCGCCCAAACTCTATCTGATCGACCCGGCCTTATGGGACGCGGCGCCTTGGGCGGCCGTCGCCGCCGCGATTCTTCCTCTGGCCCTGAGCTGGCTCGCCTATGACCTGCTTTGCAGGAAAAGCGGCCTGTGCGGCGACGCGCTGCTGTGGGGCCTGTTCATCTTCTGCGGCTTCCTCGCCCTGATCCTGACCCATGTTTTCGCCGGGCGCGCCGCTTATCCGCTGATCGGCGCCCATCTCGCCACGATCATGACGGCCAATATCGCCCATATGATCGTCCCGGCGCAAAAACGGCGGCTGAAAGCCTTGCGCGCCGGCCTGCCCGGCGACGAGGCCGACGCCCGAAATGCAGGGACCCGCGCCCTCCATAATCAATATCTCGCTCTGCCGACGATTTTCTTCATGATGTCCGGCCATGCGCCGCTGCTGTTCGCGGGGCCCAATAACGGCGGCGCGGCGATCCTGCTGATCGCCGGCTTTTTCCTGATTCGCCGGGTCTGGCTGAAAAATCTGCGCGGGCTTGGCATGGACTGGAAATTGAGCGCGGCGGCGGTCGCCAGTTTCGTGCTCGCCTTCGCCCTCGCCTGGCCCGTCGCGCCGTCCGCCGAGCGACAGGCGAGCGACGCTTCCGAAGCGATCGCGCTGGCGATGCGGCCGAGCGAAGCTCAGGCGCAAGCCGTGATCGACGTCCGCTGTGTCCCCTGCCACGCGGCGCATCCGCAGATCGATGGCCTCGCCCATGCGGCGGGCGGGCTGGATATCTCGCGGTCCGGCAATGTGGAAAAGCATCGCGCGGAAATCCTGCGGGCGGCGGTTTTTTCCCGCGCCATGCCGCCGCCGGGCGCGGCGGCCGGCTCGACGCGGCGGACAAGAACCTGCTGATCCGTTGGGCCGAAGGCGGCGAGCAATAAGGAAAAGCCGGCCCGCCGCTGGCTTTTTTGCATCAGGGCCATTACCTCCTTGCGGATCCTTGCGAAGCGGGAGCGGCGGAATGGGACAGATCGTCAGCGTCGATGTGAAACATGGCCTGGGCGCCGAGGAAGCCAAAAGGCGGGTTAAGGCCGGCATCGAGGAGATGAAGGCGAAATATGGCGAGCAGCTTTCCTTCGCTCAGGTCGAATGGAACGACATGCACGCCGATCTCGTCATCAGCGCCATGGGCCATTCGCTCAAGGGCGCCTTCGATTTCCTGCCCGATTGCGTGCGCGTCTCGCTCGAACTGCCCTGGATTCTCGCGATCGTCGCGGAAAAGGCCAAAAGCCTGATCGCGCACAAGACCGAGGACATGCTTTTGCTGCCGCCGCCCAACGGGTGACAGGACGCGATGGAGCGTTCCGATGTCATGCGCGCCGTCAAGGGACGCGACACCACGCCCGAGCGCGTCGTGCGGAAAATCTTGCGCGGCATTGCGCCCGGTTACCGCCTTCATCGCCGCGACCTCCCCGGGGCGCCCGACATCGCTTTTCCGGGCCGGAAAAAGGTCATTTTCGTCCATGGCTGTTTCTGGCACGGCCATGACTGCAAGCGCGGCGCGCGCCTGCCCAAGACGAACGCCGATTATTGGCGCGCAAAAATCGCCCGCAACCGCGCGCGCGACGAAAAGCATCGCGCGGCCTATGCCGAAATGGGTTTCGAGTGCTGACGATCTGGGAATGCGAAACCCGCGACGAGGCGGCGCTGGCGGAGAGGCTGCGCGCCTTCATCGGGGCGGCGCACGGCCCCCTCAGCAGGGAGCGCACCAGCAACGCCACCGACCGCAGACACGGCGATGGAAAGGCCCGCACCACCGTCCCCAGCGTGGCCCGCAAGCCGCCTTCTGGATCGGCGTGAAATTCTGCGTCCCAACGCCGATATCGGCCGCCGCCCGCGTGCTTTGGGCGTTTGCGCCCAGGCCCATCGGCGCGACGATCATCATTGCCGCAACGGCCATGGCAAGATTGCGTTTTTTCATCAGGCCCCTCCCGAATATTCAGAAACGCGACGCGTCGATCCGCGCTCGAGCAAACGCCCGTGACTGGAAAGAGTTCCCGGGCGACGGGCCCGCTTGTCCGAATGGCCCGCTTGGAATGGCCGACGCGAAAGACTAAGAGCGTTCAGACTCAAGACCCACGGAATCGCCGCCATGATCTCCGCCTATTCTCCGCTCTTCCCCCTCGGAAAAGACGAAACGCCCTACCGGAAAATTTCCGACCAGGGCGTGCGAGTGGCGAAATTCGAGGGCGAGGACATTCTGGTCGTCGAGCCCGAGGCTTTGCGCCTGCTCGCCGAAGCCGCGATGATCGACATCAATCATCTGCTGCGCCCCGGCCATCTCGCGCAGTTGCGCAAGATCCTCGACGATCCGGAAGCGACCTCCAACGACCAATTCGTCGCCTTCGACCTGTTGAAAAACGCCAATATCGCCGCCGGCGGCGTGCTGCCCATGTGCCAGGACACCGGCACCGCGATCATCATGGGAAAAAAAGGCCGCCGCGTTTTCACCAGCGGCGCGGACGAGGCCGCGCTCGCACAGGGCGTCAAGGACGCCTATGAGAAGAAAAACCTGCGCTATTCGCAGCTGGCGGCGCTCTCCATGTTCGAGGAGAGGAACACCCGGACCAACCTCCCCGCCCAGATCGACATCTTCGAGGAGGGCGAGGATTCGTACAAATTCCTGTTCATGGCCAAGGGCGGCGGCTCGGCCAACAAGACCTACCTCGTCCAGGGAACGCCCTCCATGCTGAGCCACGACCGGCTGCTGGAGGTGCTGAAAAAGCAAATTCTGGGGCTCGGCACCGCCGCGTGCCCGCCCTATCACCTCGCCATCGTCATCGGCGGCCTCTCCGCCGAGCTGAACCTGAAGACGGTCAAACTCGCCTCGGCCCGTTTTCTGGACAGCCTGCCGACCGAGGGCGGCGAGGACGGCCACGCCTTCCGTGACCTCAATTTGGAGGCCGAAGTTCACAAGCTCACGCAGGACCTCGGCGTCGGCGCGCAATTCGGCGGCAAATATTTCTGCCATGACGTACGCGTGATCCGCCTGCCCCGTCATGGCGCGTCGCTGCCGATCGGCATTGGCGTGTCCTGCTCGGCCGACCGCCAGGCGCTTGGAAAAATCACCAAAGACGGCGTGTTCATCGAGGAGCTTGAGCGCGATCCGGTCAGATATCTGCCCCATGTCGACGAGGCGGCTCTGGGCGGGCCCGTGGTCAAGATCGACCTCGACCGGCCGATGAAGGACATTCTGGCGATCTTGACCCGATATCCGGTCAAGACCCGCTTGTCGCTCACCGGGACGATCGTCGTCGCCCGCGACCTCGCCCACGCCAAGATCCGCGAGCGGCTGGAGGCGGGCGAGCCGATGCCGGATTATTTCAGGAACCATCCCGTCTATTACGCCGGCCCGGCCAAGACGCCGGCGGGATACGCCTCCGGCTCGTTCGGCCCGACCACGGCAGGGCGCATGGACTCCTTTGTCGATTTGTTCCAGTCACACGGCGGCTCACTGGTCATGCTCGCCAAGGGCAATCGCTCAGGAAGCGTCACCGAGGCCTGCAAGAAGCACGGCGGCTTCTATCTCGGCTCTATCGGCGGGCCGGCCGCGCGCCTCGCCCAGGATTGCATCAGACGAGTCGAACTGCTGGAATATCCCGAGCTCGGCATGGAGGCGATCTGGAAGATCGAAGTCGAGGACTTCCCGGCCTTTATCGTCGTCGATGACAAGGGCAATGACTTTTTCAGGGAACTTCATCTGTCCTGAGATCGGAGACAAGGGTGCAAAGCGAGGAAACCCTGCACAAACTCGGCGTTCTGGACCGGGAACTGATCGAACATCGCATCCGCACGATCTTCGAGCGGCGCGCGAAGGGCGACGCGTCCGGGATCATCGAATATGCCGCGGAGGACATCCACTACAATGTCCGCGGCGGCTGGACGCTTTATCCCTTTTCGCGTCCCGCGCGCGGCAAGGCGCTCGTCGCTCATATGCTGGCGACCATCGAGACGATGTACGACAATCTCGATTCGATCATCCACGAACTGGTGATCGACGGCGACCGCGCCGCGGTTCATCGCACCGCGACACTGCGCAATCGCGGAACCGGCGAGGTCATTTCCATCGACGTCTGCGATTTTGTTCGCTTCCGCGACGGTCTGGTGGTCGAATTTTCCGAATATCCGGATTCCGCCGCGCTGGCGAAGCTCGACCGGTCCGGGGCGGAATAAACGGCGCTTACTCGCCCGGATAGATCTTTATGCGCACCCGGCCGTGGGAATGGCGTCCGCCGCCCTTTCTGGACCTGGCCTTGCGATGCGTCCTCCCATGCCGGGCTTTTTCGGGCGCGTCGCCGGCGCGCGGCCCCTGCTTGAACCGCCCCTCATGGAACACGGGCCCCGAACTCGCGAGGCAGGAATTATAGGCGTCGGCGTCCTTGAATTTGGCGCAAGGATCGCCGGCCGCCATGACGGAAAGCGGCGCGGCGGCGAGCAGCAGGAGGGCGAGGGCGAGACGAGCCATCAGCGCTTGGCCGCAACCAGAGAGAAAAACGCGCCCTGGGGGTCGAAACATTGCGCGATCCAGGCGCCGCCGGGAACCTCGACCGGCCCGTGGGCGATCTTTCCGCCGGCCCTGGCGACCCTTTCCAGCGTGGCGTCGAGCCCGGCGACGGTGAAATAATGGTTCCAGAACGGATGCGGAATGGCCGGCTGGCGCTTCACCATGCCGCCGATCGGCACCCCGCCCGTCGCGAAAAGCTGATAGACGCCCATCGGCCCCATGTCGTGCGCCTCGCCCCTGGTCCAGCCGAAACGCGCGGAATAGAAGGCGAAGGCCTGTTCGACATCGTCGCAGAAAAGCTCGTGCCAGCCGGCGTGGCCGACCGTCATCGGGGCGCGGTCGGGCAGGTTCGCGTCCCTCAGGTCGGTCCAGAGCGCGAACGGCGCGCCTTGCGGATCGCCCACCACTGCGAAACGGCCGATCCTGTCCAATGTCTCCGGCGCGCGGAACAGCCGGCCGCCGGCCGCGACGATTCCCGCGGCGTCGGCGTCCACGTCGGGCGAGGCGATATAGCCGAACCAGGAGGGACGCGCGCCCTGCGCCTTGGCTTCTTCGGGAAGCAGCATCAGACCGGCCGCCGCATCGCCCTCGTGAAAGAAAATGCGGTAGTCGCGCTGGGCATGGCCCGGCGCCGCGCAGGTCCAGCCGAAAACGGCCTCGTAGAAAACCTCCGCCGCGTCGATATCGCTCGTCAGCAGCTCGACCCAGCAGAATCCTTGCGCCATGCTCCCCTCCCCCGAATGCCGTGCAAAAGTCAGCCGCGCAGGACCGCGCCGGTCTTCTTGCCCGCCTCCGCGACGACCTTCGCCGCGACGGCCTCGATCTCGGCGTCGGTCAGCGTTTTTTCGCGCGGCTGGAGAATGACGTTCAGGGCCATGGATTTCTTGCCATCGGGAACGCCCGGCCCCTCGTAGAGATCGAACACCCCGACCTGGACGATGAGCGTCCGGTCCGCGCCCTGAGCCGCCTTGATCAGATCGGCCGCCTTGACATTCTTGTCGACGATGAAGGCGAAATCGCGCTCGACCGGCTGGAAATCCGACAGTTCGAGTTTTGGACGCGCCTTGGTCGGTTTGGGCTTCGGCGGCGGCAGGACGTCGAGCAGCAGTTCGAAGGCGACGATCGGACCCGTCGCGTCGAAAACCTCCAGAGCCCCGGGATGCAGCTCGCCGAACCAGCCGACGATATGGCGCGGGCCGAACTGCAGGCTCGCGGAGCGGCCGGGATGCAGAAAATCCGGACCGCCGGGGACGACCTGCACGGCGCCCGCCGCGACGCCCAGCGTCGACAGCAGCGCCATAACGTCGGCCTTGGCGTCGAACACGTCAACCGGCGCCGCCTTGTCGCTCCAATGGCGCCCCGCGCCCGAAGCTTTCGCCGTCCCCCGGCGCAGGCCGGCGGCGGCGGCATATTGCCTGTCTTCTTCGTCCGACTGGAAAATCTGGCCGACCTCGAACAGGGCGACATCGCCGAAGCCGCGCGCGGCGTTGGCCTTGGCGCCCCTGATGAGGCCGGGCAGCAGGCTCGGCCGCATGTCGGAAAGATCGGCGGCGATCGGATTGGCCAACGCGAGCTCCGGCCTGCCGCCGCCGAAAATCTCGGCCTCCTCCTTGCCGACGAAGGACCAGGTCACCGCCTCGACCATGCCGCGCGCGGCGAGCGCCCGGCGCGAAGCGCGCACCCGGCGCTGCAACACGGTCAGCACCGGCCCGGCGACCGCAGCGTCGCGGGGAAACGGAACCGAGTCGATGCGGTCGAGCCCGGCGATGCGGACGATTTCCTCGACCAGGTCGGCCTTGCCCTCGATGTCGGGGCGCCAGCTCGGCGCGCGGACATGGACATGGCCAAAATTGGAGCTCTGCCCGGCGACCGAAAAGCCGAGCTTTTCCAGCGCCCCGACCATTTCGCTGGCGTCGAGCTTCAGGCCGGTCATACGCTCGACCTCGCTCAGGGGGAAGGAAATGCCGGCGGGCGGCGCCGGGACGCGGCCGGCGACGACGGCTTCCGAAGGCTCGCCGCCGCAGAGCTTCAGGACGAACTCCGTCGCCAGTTCGAGGCCGGGCAGAACGAAGGCGGGATCGACGCCGCGCTCGAAACGATAGCGCGCGTCCGAGACGACGCCGAGCTTCCTGCCGGTCTGGGCGATGTTGTTGGGATCCCACAAAGCCGATTCGATCAGCACGTCGGTCGTGCCGTCGTCGCAGCCCGAGGCTTCGCCACCGATGACGCCGGCGAGCAATTCGACGCCGTGGTGGTCACATATGACTACCATGTTCTCGTCGAGCGCATAGGTCCGCCCGTCGAGCGCCAACAGGCTTTCACCGGACTTGGCGCGGCGCACGACGAGATCGCCGGCGACCTTGTTGGCGTCGAAGACGTGCAAAGGCCGCCCGCGATCGAAGGTGAGGAAATTGGTGATGTCCACCAGGGCGTTGATCGGGCGCAGGCCGATGCTTTTCAGCCTTTTCTGCAGCCATTCCGGGCTCGGGCCGTTTTTCACGCCACGCACCAGCCGCAGGGCGAAGATCGGCGCCAGCCGCGCGTCAGCCGGCGCGAAATCGAGGTTCACCTTGACCGGACAGGGGAATTTGCCCTGAACCGGCGCCCCGGTCGCTCCCTTCAGTCGGCCGAGGCCGGCGGCGGCGAGGTCGCGGGCGACGCCATAGACGCTCGCGGCGTCCGAGCGGTTGGGGGTGAGGTTGATCTCGATTACAGGATCGTCGAGCCCCGCGAAGGCGGCATAGGCCGCGCCGACCGGAGCTTCCGCCGCAAGCTCGAAAATGCCGGAAGAATCCCCTTCAAGCCCCAGTTCTTCCGGCGAGCACATCATGCCGGCCGATTCGACGCCGCGGATGACTCCCTTGGAGAGCGTGAAATCCTTGGCCGGGATATAGGCGCCCGGCGGCGCGAAAACCGTTTTTAGCCCGGCGCGCGCGTTGGGCGCGCCGCAGACCACCTGAAGGGGCGCTCCCTCCCCCGTGCTGACCTGACAGACCCGCAGACGGTCGGCGTTGGGATGGGGCGCGGCGGAAAGAATTTCGGCGATTTTGAACACGCCAAGCGTCTCGGCCGGATTTTCCACGGCTTCGACCTCGAGCCCGATCCTCGTCAGGGTTTCAACGATTGTTGCGAGCGAGGCCTCGGTGTCCAGATGCTCTTTCAGCCAGGAGAGGGGGAATTTCATTTTTCTTTCCTTGGTCAGAGACCGAAGACAGAGCCCAGAACGAGCGTGAAGATTGTTGCGACAGTGACGACGACCGTCACGTTCGACGTCCAGTTATAGGTCGCGCGGCGTTTGTAGAGTTCGATCGCCAGCGCGTCGTTCTCCGAGGCTGCGCTGCCGCTTGACAGCCTGATCGTCATCCGGATGCATCTCAGGCAGAACACCGTCAGGATCAGATAGGCGACGATCTCGACCATGATCATGTTCTTGAACATTCCGGAGACGCCGGCCTTGGACGAATAGATGAAGACCAGCGCCGCAATGATCAGGGAAATATGGGTCAGGAGCGCGGAAACCTTGGTGTCCACCGTGCCCATCATGAGATAGATGAAATCGCGGTAGCGGCTTTGCTCATCATTGCGCGCGTCGCGGGCGGCGAGATTGATCGACTCGATGTCGGACGGTCCCGGCGCCGGCAGAACGGAACCGAAGACCAGCCGATCGAAAAGCGCGAAGGCCGCGTCCCTCATCGAACATCGCCTGTCAGCTCGACAGCCCGCCCGCCAGGGTCGGCAGGTCGAGCGGCCGGAAGCCATAGTGCGATAACCAGCGCGCGTCGGCCTCGAAAAAGGCCCGCAGATCGTTCATGCCATATTTCAGCATGGCGATGCGGTCGATGCCGACGCCCCAGGCGAAGCCCTGATATTCGTCGGGGTCGACGCCGCAATTGCGCAGGACGTTGGGATGGACCATGCCGCAGCCCAGAATCTCCAGCCAGTCGTCGCCTTCGCCGAAACGCATTTCGCCGCCCTTGCGCGAGCACTGGATGTCCACTTCGGCCGAAGGCTCGGTGAAGGGGAAAAAGCTCGGGCGGAAACGCATTTTCACATGCTCCACCTCGAAAAAGGCCTTGAGAAACTCTTCAAGCACCCATTTGAGATGGCCCATATGCGCCCGGCGGTCGATCACCAGCCCCTCGACCTGATGAAACATCGGCGTATGGGTCTGGTCGAAATCGGAGCGATAGACGCGCCCCGGACAGATGACCCGGATCGGCGGCGGGTTCTTCAGCATGGTGCGGACCTGCACCGGCGAGGTGTGGGTGCGCAGCAGTTTGCGCGTCCCGTCCGCCCTGGCGCCGAAGAAGAACGTGTCCTGCATTTCGCGCGCCGGATGGCCGGGCGGGAAATTCAGCTTGGTGAAGTTGAAGTCGTCGCTTTCGATGTCTGGCCCTTCGGCGATGGAAAAGCCCATGTCGCTGAAAATGGCGGTCAGTTCGTCCATGACCTGGGAAATGGGATGGATGCGTCCGGTCTCCAGCGCGGTAGGCCGGGTCGGCAGGGTCACATCGAGAGTCTCGCTCGCCAGCCGCGCGGCGAGCGCTGCCCCCTTCAGCACGGTCCTGCGCCGGCCGAAGGCCTCGGCGACCTTGTCCTTGAGCGCGTTGATCCTGGCGCCCTCGCTCTTGCGCTCCTCCGGCGACATTTTTCCAAGCGTGGCGAGGAGCGCGGAAATCGAGCCCTTCTTGCCGAGCGCCGCGACGCGGACATTTTCGAGCGCGGCTTCGTCGGCGGCGGAATCGATCGCGGCGAGGGTCTGGTTTTCGAGTTGGCTGAGATCGGACATCGGAAGGCCCAGGAAATGTGTCGCGGGCGTAATGCCACGCGAAACCGGCGCTGCAAAGCAAAAAAGCCCGCCGTCGCCGGCGGGCTTTTGAAATCGGGCGGAAAAGCTTACGCGACCGCCGGCAGCGCCGCCTTGACCTTTTCGACGATGGCCTTGAAGGCCGCCGGCTCGCTGATCGCCAGCTCGGAGAGAACCTTGCGGTCCACTTCGACGCCGGCCTTGGCGAGGCCGTCGATGAAGCGGCTGTAGGTCAGGCCGAATTCGCGCACCGCGGCGTTGAGGCGCTGGATCCACAAGGCGCGCATGGTGCGCTTCTTGGCGCGACGGTCGCGCGTCGCATATTGCATCGAGCGGTCGACCGCCGCCTTGGCGGCGCGGATGGTGTTCTTGCGGCGGCCATAGAAACCCTTGGCGGCCTTTAAAACTTTCTTGTGCTTGGCGTGCGAGGTGACGCCGCGTTTGACGCGAGCCATGGATGATCTCCAGATGTGTCAGGTTGCGGATCGGGCTGGAAATCAGCCGTTGGGCAGAAAGAATTTCTTCACGTTATCCCCGTCGGTCTTGAAGAGGATATTAGTGCCGCGAAGGTTGCGAATCTGCTTTTTGGTCCGCTTGATCATGCCGTGACGCTTGCCGCGCTGGGCGTAGACCACCTTGCCGGTGCCGGTGATCTTGAAGCGCTTTTTCGCGCCGGATTTGGTCTTCAACTTGGGCATTTTGCTCTCTCAATTGTAAGGCCGCAAGGCCATTCATTGTCTCGAAATCGAGCCAAAAAACCCGCCACGGCAGCCCTTTACTGGCCGGGCGAGTTGAAGGCGCGCTTTTAGGGGAAAGCGTAGGGTTTGGCAAGGGGCCGCGCGACTGACGCGTTCGATTGACGCCGGGCGAAACATGGCGATGATGGGCGTTGCGCCGCAACAATGCGAGGGGCCCGGCATGTTCACGCTCGCCAATCTCATCACCTGGATCGTCGTCGGCCTGATCGGCGGCACGCTGGCAGGGCGCGTCGCCACGCGCAGCATGGCCGGGTTCGGGCTCTGGTCCAACCTCGCGCTCGGCTGCGCCGGCGCGATTGTCGGCGGCGCCCTGTTCGAGCTTTTCAACCTTTTGCCCGATCTCGACAAGGTGGCGATTTCGGCGCGCGACGTCGTCGCGGCGGTGCTCGGCTCCTTTCTCGTGCTCGCCGCGCGCCGGGTCTGGCTCCGCCGGGCCGAGTAAACGGGCGGCGGGCTCGGATGAAGGCGCGCTCGAGGGCGGCTATTCGAGAACCTTCCTCATCTCCCTGTCCAGCGCTGAGGTCTGCTCCGTGTCGGGCAGGAAGAAATAGAACAGCAGCGAACAGCCGATCACGGCGCTGGCTTAACAGTAAAAGCCGCTTTCCAGGGCATGGGGCGGGCAGGCCGCCGGCCGCGCGGCCGGCGTCGCCGCCCCGGGCCGGTTCGCTTCGCGGTGCTTGAAAATGTCGGACACGGAACGGCGCCGATTTTCGTCCATGCGCCTTGTTATCTTTCCAGAAAAATGTTTTCGCGGCTTGTCAAAACGAACGCCGCCCCGGATCGCGGGACGGCGTCATGCATGGGAAATGGCGGGAAAAGCCGGCGACTTACCTCGGCGCCAGGATCATGATCATCTGGCGGCCTTCCATCGAGGGCTCCAGTTCGATCTTGGCCAGCGGCGCGGTTTCCGCCTTCACACGTTCGAGCACCTTGAAGCCGAGTTCCTGATGGGCCATTTCGCGACCGCGGAAGCGCAGCACGAATTTCACCTTGTCGCCCTCATCGAAGAAGCGGCGAACGGCCTTCATCTTGGTCTCGTAATCGTGGTCGTCGATGCCGGGACGGAGCTTGATCTCCTTGATCTCGACGACCTTCTGCTTCTTGCGGGCCTCGGCGGCCTTCTTCTGCTCGTTGAAACGATACTTGCCGTAATCGAGGATTTTGCAGACCGGCGGATCGGCGTTGGGAACGATCTCGACCAGATCGAGCCCATCTTCCTCGGATAGGCGCAAGGCTTCCAAAATTTCGACGACGCCGCGATTCTGGCCTTCGGCATCGATCAGTTGCACTTCGCGGACGCGAATATCCCGGTTGATGCGGGGTCCCTCCTTCTGCGGAACCGGGGGGGCTTTCATGGGACGGCGAATGGCGTGTTCTCCTTGGCAAGAGTCTGGAAGACCGGGTCGGGCGCGCACGAAGTTTTCAGACGGCGGCCGCGGCCCTGGGTCCGCTGCAGAACTTTGGAAATCATTTCAGCTACGGCAAAAACCCCCGCGACCGAGACCACGAGGACCAACCTTCGCCAAGATCGAGACAAAGCGGCGCAAAGTCAACGGCGCATTTGGGCGAAAGTCCGGATTTCACGGTTTTATCCGCCGGCGCCGAAATGACGCGCGTAGATCGTCATGGCGATGGCGTTCATCCGCTCGGTGGAAAAACTCCGCGCATGGGCGCGGGCGCGATGGGCGAGATTTTCCCGCGCGGTCGCGCCGAGGCGCAGGGCCTCCTCGACGGCGCGAATCAATCCAGCCGGCGGCCCCGGCGGGGCCAGCCAGCCAGTGCGCGCCCCCGGTTCAACCTGCGGCGGGGCCAGCACCGCTTCGACCTCGCCCGCTGCGCCCGAGGTCTGCAACGCCACGACCGGAGCGCCCAGCGCCTGGGCCTCGAAGCAGAGCGCCGATTTGCCCGCCGGCGCGATGACCAGGGCCGCCGCGAGGCAGGCGGCGGCGCGATCGGGCCAATCGATGCGCAGCACGACGCCGTCGAGACCCAACCGCGCCGCTTCGGCGTCGAAAGCCGGCGAGGGGCTCTCATCCTCGCCGCGCAGCCATACGAAACGCGCCTCCTGCACGTCGTTGGAAAAAAAATTCTTCGCCTTGAGCTGGGCCGCCGCCGCCAGAAAACTTTGCCGGCGCTCCACCGGCAGGCCGAGCGCGACGACGAGGCGCACATGGGTCTGCACGCCCAAGGCTTCGCGCAAGCGGCGCACCCGCGCCGCATCGACCGCTTCTGGCGAGAAAAGCCGGAGATCGACCCCGTGAAAGCCGCGAACCGCCTTGGCCGCGAGCGCGGGACGACGGGCGAGCGCCGCCTCCATGTCCTCGCGCGAATAGAAAAGGATCGAATCGGCGTCGAGCGCGGCCGCGTCATGTCCCGCCTCGAAATCCGCCACCAGAGCCGCGCGCGCCTGCCGCGCGGCGTAAAGGGCGGCGGGAACGTCGGCGCCCGCGCGGACGTGGATCAGTTCGACGCCCTCGCGCAAGGCCAGCTTCGCCAACCGGCTGCGGTTGCGCCAGGTCTGCCACGGAATGCGCGTCGCCGCCGCGAAGGGAATGAAAACGCCGCCGCGCGCCTGCAATTCGCTGGCGAGCGGCCCCGGCGGGCCGGCGACGAGCGCCCGCGCTCCCGC
This sequence comes from uncultured Pseudomonadota bacterium, assembly GCA_963748385.1. GTDB lineage: Bacteria > Pseudomonadota > Alphaproteobacteria > Rhizobiales > Beijerinckiaceae > Rhodoblastus. The sequence goes on along the minus strand of CAVVIQ010000020.1, from coordinate 410,666 downwards.
GTCGGCGAGGCTCGCTGCGAGTTCGACGCAAGCCGAGGCGCCGGAATCGAGCGCGGGAACAAGTTGAAGGATCGTGCGGCCGAACACGGCCTGACCATCAATGTCTCCCTCCGCGCCCCAAGGCGTCATGCCGGCTCCCGCTTGACAAACGAATCTCTCCCCGCACCTTAGCCTCGACCCGAACCGATCGCCAAATGACCGAGCCAGCCGCTTTTTTCGCCCCTGACCCCGGCGCGCCGCGCCTCGCCTTTCTCGCCCGCAAGGGCGAACGCCGACCCGGCCTGTTCTGGCTCGGCGGCTTCCGCTCCGACATGCGCGGCGCAAAAGCGGAATTTCTCGATTCGCTCGCGCTGGAACAGGGTCGCGCCTTTGTGCGCTTCGATTATTCCGGTCATGGCGAATTGGAAGGCGCCTTCGCCGACGCAACGATCGGCCGGTGGGCGGAACAGGCCGTCGCGGTTTTCCGCGCGCAAACCGAAGGGCCGCAGATCGTGGTCGGCTCGTCGATGGGTGGCTGGATCGCGCTGCTGCTCGCCCGCGCGCTGGCCCAAACCGGCGAAAGCGCGCGATTGGCCGGCATGGTCCTGATCGCGCCGGCGGTCGATTTCACGCAAGAGCTGATGTGGCCGCGCCTCCCCCAAGAGGTGCGGAAAAAGATCGAGACCGCGGGCGTCTGGATGCGGCCTCCCGACGCTTATGGCGCCGGCTATCCCCTCACAAAAACCCTGTTCGAGGACGGGAAGGCCAACAGTCTGTTCGGCGGCGAAATCCGCAGCTTTTGCCCGGTGGCGATCCTTCAGGGCATGGCCGATCCCGACGTGCCCTGGCGCCACGCCATGCGCCTGATGGAAAGCCTCGCCTCCGACCCGGCGACGATCACCCTGATCAAGGATGGCGACCATCGCCTGGCCCGCCCGCAGGATCTGGCGGCGTTGGCCAAGGCCGTCGAATTGCTCGAAGGGCAGACGCGGCGCGGTTGACCTTTTCTTGAAGTTCGCGCGCCGGATCGTGTTGACAGCGTCCCGGCGCCCCCGTAGAAGACGCGCCGGGCCCAGGTGGCGGAATTGGTAGACGCGCTGGTTTCAGGTACCAGTGGTGCAAGCCGTGGAGGTTCGAGTCCTCTCCTGGGCACCAATGAAAAATTGGTTGTCCCTCCCCCGACAGATCGAAATTGCGCCACCGCCGCGGTCGGCGGGATATTCATTCATTGAACCGAATCGCATCCTAAATCGTTCCTGGTTGGCTCGCGCGACGTTTCAAACGGCGTCGCGCCTTACCGCCGGAGGACCTTTCATGCGGAAAATCGTTTTCGGGGCTTTCGCGCTCGCCTGGCTCGGCCTTTCGGGCGCCGCAATTGCCCAATCGCACTGGCCCGCCACGGCCCGACTCTATTTCATCGAGCCGGCAAATGGCGCGGTCGTCCATGGCAAGGTCATGGTCAAGTTCGGCCTGTCCGGCATGGGAGTGGCCCCCGCCGGGGTGGACAAGCCCAACACCGGCCATCACCACCTGCTCATCGACATCGACGCGCCGAAAGGCGCCGCGCTCAACCAGCCTTTGCCAAGCAACGCCCACGTCCGCCATTTCGGCGGCGGCCAGACCGAGACCGCGCTCGACCTGCCGCCGGGCAAGCACAGCCTGCAATTGATCATGGGCGACGCCATGCATGTCCCGCATGATCCGCCGCTCGAATCCGAAAAGATCGAGATCGAGGTCAAATAGCGCCGGGCCTCAGCGATCGGGGCGCGGGCCTTGACCGGCCCGCGCGCATCGGGCAAGCGATCCCTCGGACTTTTGCGCTCATCGGGGATCGCGGCATGTCGGCTGGAAAGGCTCATCAGGAATTCGCCGCCCGGCTAGTCGCGACCGCCGAGGCGACCGAATCCATGCTGGACGCGCTGCTCCAGCCCCATCGCCTCCCGGGTGAAAAAACGCGGCCCGAACGTCTGCTCGAAGCCATGCGCTATGGCGCGCTCGGCGGCGGCAAGCGGCTGCGGCCTTTTCTGGTGGTCGAAACGGCGCGGCTGTTCGGGGTTCAAGGCGAGGGGGTCTTGCGCGCGGCTTGTGCGCTCGAAATGATCCATTGCTATTCCCTGATCCACGACGACCTTCCGGCGATGGACGACGACGATCTGCGGCGCGGTCGCCCCACCGTTCACAAAGCCTTCGACGAAGCGACCGCCATTCTCGCCGGCGACGGCCTGCTGACCTACGCCTTCGACGTGATCGCGGACGCTCCCACCCATCCCGACGCAAAGACGCGCGCCGATCTGACGCTCATGCTCGCCCGCGCCGCGGGCCTTGGCGGCATGGTCGGCGGCCAGGCGCTCGATCTCGAAGCCGAGAAGACCAGGACGCCGCATGCAAAAGAATTCGTCGCCCTGATGCAGTCGATGAAAACCGGGGCGCTGCTGCTGTTCGCCGTCGAGGCCGGGGCGCGGATCGGCGGCGCCGACGCCAAGCAGATGGCGGCGCTCAGCCGCTATGGCGCGGCGCTCGGCGCCGCTTTTCAGGTCGCCGACGACATTCTCGACGCCGAGGGCGACGAACAGGCTCTGGGCAAACGCGCCGGCAAGGACGCCGACCGCAACAAGGCGACGCTGGTCGCGGCCTTGGGCCTCGAAGAGGCGCGCACGCGCCGCGACGCCCTGGCCGAGGAGGCCATCCAGGCGCTCGAAGACGGCGGGTTCGGCGATAGCGCCGGCGTCCTCGCCGAGGCCGCGCGTTTCACCGTCTCGCGCAAATCGTGAAAGCCATGACGGCAACGCCCCCGCGTCGCCTCATCAAGCCCTTGCGCATCATCCGGGCGCGGCCGCGCCTTTTTCTCTGCGTGGCGTTCGGCGTGCTCGTAGGTTTCGCGCTGCCCGGGGAATGGCGACTGGTGACGCGCGGGCTCGCCGGCTGGAATGCGGCGATCTGGAGCTATCTCGTCGCCGTCGCCGTCATGATCGCGCGTTCGGGCGATCGGGACATCCATCGCCGGGCGGCGCTTCAGGACGAAGGCGGCTATGCCGTCCTCACGCTTGCGGCGATTTCGGCGACCTTCTCCTTCGCCGCGATTTTCGCCCAGCTCGCCACCGCCAGCAAGGCGGCCCATCCGGTCAGGGAGCTGCATATCGGCCTGGCGATCGTCACGATCCTGGGATCCTGGCTGTTCCTGCACATGACCTTCGCGCTGCATTACGCCAATGAATTCTTCCACGTCGCCAAGGCCGACGACCACGGCAAATGGAGCGGCGGCCTCACCTTCCCCGGCGTGGACCGGCCGAATTATCCCGACTTCCTCTATTTTTCCTATGTGATCGGCGTCGCCTGCGCCACCGCCGACGTCAATATCCTCAGCGCGCGGATGCGGCGGCTAGCGACGCTCCACGGCGTCCTCGCCTTTTTCTACAACAACGCCGTGCTGGCGATGACGATCAATATCGGCTCCGGCTTCATGGGCGGTTGACGCCTCGTCTTCCGTCCTGATGGTGAGAGCGAAGCGGACGATCAGATACATGACGCCGAGCATGACGGCGGAGGCAACCCAAAGCACGAATTCCTGAGGGCTCGGCAGGGTCGATTGCACCGGCATGGTGATGAGCTTGCGCAGGATGACGACGATGGCGACCTCGACGAATGTGTCCACCGTCAGCGGATGGCCCCGCATGTAGCGAATCTCCGCCGTGATCAACGCCGAAACGGTCCACAGCAGCATCAGGGTGCCGAGGCCGTGGAGAAAGCCTTGCGCCAGATTGTCGTGACGCAGGGCGGCGAAGACGTCGTCGACGAAAAGCCAGCTGAACAGAAGGACGGAAGCCGCCAGCGCGAGGCCGAGGATCAGATGGGCGAAACCGTTGATCAGACCCATGCCGCGCAGGATGAGGAAATGCAGGGGCCGCAGCCGCTCGGGCAGTTGCGCGTCGTCAAACAGGTCGACATGTTCGTCCATCGGGCGCCCTCGCTCACCGCGCCAGTTTGCGCCAGAGCGCAAGCCGAAGCCTTGCGATGGCGCAAAGCACTTGGTCAGTTCGCCCGGCGCAATGTCAGGTTGATCCGGCCGGGCGGGTCGAGCAGCGTCGAGCTTTTCGGCAGGATGCGGTCGACGCCATGGAACATCAGCCGCGCCGGGCCGCCGAAGACGAGAATGTCGCCGGAATCGAGCCTCATCGTCGCGCTGGGATCGCGGCGATTCGCGCCGCCGTGGCGAAAGAGGCAGGAATCGCCGAGCGAAACGGAGAGGATCGGCGCGGAAAAATCCGCTTCGTCGCGATCCTGATGCGCACCCATACGGGCGTTTTCATCATAATAATTGATCAGGCAGGCGTCGGGGGCGAGGTCGCATTCGGCAAAGGCGCCCCAAAGTCGCAACAGGCTTTCCGGAATCGGCGGCCAGGGCCTGCCGGTTTCCGGATGATCGGCCTGATAGCGATAGCCGGAAATGTCCGAGACCCAGCCGAGCGGCCCGAAATTGCTTATCCGCACCGAAAACGGCTTTCCGGAGCGCGGCATGGTCGGGCGAAACAGCGGCGCCTCGCGCAGCAATTCGCGCAGTTCGCCGCGCAAAGCCTCCTGCGCGGCCCGATCCAGCGCCGTCTTGTAAAGGCGCAGGCCGGGTTTCAGCAGCAGCATGGCGAAGAATCAGTTCGGCTTTTTCAGTTCGGCTTGGCGCCGCCCTTGGCCACGCCCACCTTGGCCGGGCGCAGCACCCGGTCGCCGATGGCGAAACCTTCCTCGACGACATGAGCGACGGAGCCGGGCGGGACGCTTTCGTCATGCGCCTCGAACAAGGCCTCGTGGAAATTCGGGTCGAATTTCTGGCCCTTGGGTTCGAGCTTGCGGACGCCGTGGCGGGAGAGCCGCGACAGGAAATCGCGTTCGGTCAATTCGATCCCCTCGACGAAGGCCTTGAGCGCCGCGTCGGCGCTGTCGCGGATTTCAGCGGGCACATTGTCGAGCGCGCGACGAAGATTGTCGGCGAAGGTCAGCATGTCGCGCGCGAAGCTGGACACGCCATAGGCCTTGGCGTCGGCGACTTCCTTTTCGGTGCGGCGGCGCAGATTTTCCATTTCCGCCAGGGTGCGAAGCACCTTGTCCTTGAGGCTCGCGTTCTCGGCGATCAAGGCCTGGACCGCCGCCGCGTCGCGCTCGGCGTCGCTCTGGGCCGGAGCCGGATCGGCGGCAGGGACGGAAGCCCCAGCCTTCTCCGTCGGCGCAAGCGTCTCGTTCTGCGGATCGTTTCCGTCGTTCATCATTCAGCCTTTTGTTCGCTTCGCCGTGCATATCGGACGAGACGCGGCAAAAATCAAGCTTCCCGTCCGCCGTCGAACACTTCCAGCAGATTGCGCCGCAGCGCCGACTGGCGCGCCGGACTGGTCACTTTGGCGCCCGTCAGGTCGCTGACATAGAACGTGTCCACCGCCTTTTCGCCGAAGGTCACGATATGGGCCGAGGCGATATTGAGATTGAGCCGCGACAGGGCTCGGGTCAGGTCATAGAGCAACCCCAGCCGGTCGAGGCCGGACACTTCGACGACGCTGTATATATGGGATTGGCTGTTGTCGATGACCACGTCGGGCGGGATCGAAAAGGTTTTGGCGTGGCTGGCGGACTTGGCCGCGCGGTCGGCGACCACGTTGCTGATGTGGATCTCTCCGCGCAAGGCCTGTTCGACGGCCTGGGCAATGCGCCGCCCGCGCCGCATCTCGTCCTCGTCGTGGTCGAAGGCTCGCGACACGCTGATCGTGTCCAGCGCCAGGCCGTCGGTGGTGGTGAAGATCTGGGCGTCCACGATATTGGCGCCCGAAGCGGCGCAGGCGCCGGCGATGATCGACAGCAGGCGCGGATGGTCGGGGGCGACGACCGTGATCTCGGTGACGCCGCGAAAGGCGTCGGTCGAAACCTCGGTCGCCAGCGCGTGCATTTCGACCGCTGTGGCGTGCAGCAATCGCGCGTGGGCGATGCGGTGCGGCAGATCAACCTTGAGCCAGTACGCGGGATAATGGCGCGCCGCATATTCGGCGAATTCGGGGTCCGACCAGCCCGGAAGTTTCTCGCGCAGTTCGGCTTGGGATTTCTCCACGCGCCGCTTGCGGTCCATCGAGGAATGGCCGCCCGCCAGCACCACTTCGGTCTCCCAATAGAGCGTGCGCAGCAATTCGGCCTTCCAGCCGTTCCACACGCCCGGCCCGACCGCGCGGATGTCGCAGACGGTGAGGACCAGCAGCATTTTCAGCCGCTCTATCGTCTGGACCGCCTTGGCGAAGTCCTCGATCGTTCCCCGGTCGACAAGGTCGCGGCCTTGCGCGGTGTTGGACATGATCAGGTGATATTCGACCAGCCAGGCGGCGGCTTCGGTCTCCGCAGCGCTCAGGCCGAGGCGTGGCCCGAGCTTGCGGGCGATTTCCGCGCCGGCGATGGAATGATCCTCTTTCCGGCCCTTGGCGATGTCGTGCAGCAGGACCGCGGCATAGAGCGCCCGCCGATGGCTGATGGTCGGCATGATCGAGCTGGCGAGCGGGAGTTGCTCGGTCTGCTCGCCGAGATCGAGCGCGCCGAGCTGGCCCAATGTCCGCAGGAGATGCTCGTCCACCGTATAATGATGATACATGTTGAACTGCATCATTGCGACGACGCGGCCGAATTCCGGAATGAACCGGCCGAGCACCCCCGCCTCGTTCATCAGCCGCAACGCGCGCTCGCAGGATTTCGGCGAAGTCAGGATTTCGAGGAACAGCCGGTTCGCCTCGGGGTCGGCCCGCAGCCTGGCGTTGATGCGCGGCAGGGAACGGGTCACCAGCCGCAGGGCGTCGGGATGAATTGGCAGCTCGTTGCGCGCCGCGACATGGAACAGGCGGATGAGATTGACCGGATCCTTGTCGAACAGGTCGGCCGAGGCGACGGTGACGCGGCCTGTCTCCAGGGCGAAAGGACCGAGATCGCGCGGCTTGGCGCGCCGCCGCAATTTGCTGACGAAACGGTCGAACATCGCCCTGGGCTTGGCCTGGCGCTCTTCGAGCGCCGCGCAGACGATATTGGTGAGGTCGCCGACATCCTTGGCGACCGTGAAATAATGTTTCATGAAGCGCTCGACCGCCGACAAGCCGCCGCGCGACGCATAGCCGAGTTGGGCGGCGACCTGGCGCTGCGTCTCGAAGCCCAGACGCTCTTCGGCATGGCCGGTCAGGAAATGCAGGAAGCAGCGGACTTTCCACAGGAAGGCCTCGCAGCGGCGGAACAGCCGCAATTCATGTTCGGTGAACAGGCCGACGCCGACCAGAGCCTCGGCGTCCTGCACCCGATAGGCGTATTTGGCGATCCAGAACAAGGTGTTGAGATCGCGCAAGCCTCCCTTGCCCTCCTTGACGTTCGGTTCGACCAGATAGCGCGAGGCGCCCGCCCGCCGAACCCGGTCGTCGCGCTCGGCGAGCTTGGCGGCGACGAATTCCGGCGCGGTCTGACGCACGATCTCCTGGTCGAAACGTTCGAGCAGCCTGTCGAGCAACGCGTGATCGCCCAGCAGGTGACGGCACTCGAGCAGTGTCGTGCGGATGGTCATGTCCGCCTTCGCCTGACGCAGGGATTCCTCGACCGTGCGGGTGGCGTGACCGATCTTCTGCTTCAGGTCCCAAAGCAGATAGAGCATGGCCTCGACCACTTTCTCTTCCGCCGCGTGGGCGCCGCTCGGCAGCAGAAACAGAAGATCGATGTCCGAGCCCGGCGCCAGGGCGCCGCGCCCATAACCCCCGACCGCAACCACGCAGAGGCGATGGGGCGGCTGCATGGGCCGGATATGTTTCACGACGCAGCAATGGATGGCGCGGATGATCTCGTCTTCAAGGAAGGCGAGATGGGCGCCGCAGGCAAGGCCCGAGCCCTTGTCCTCCAGCGCCGCGCGCGCGATCGCGCGGCCATGCGCCAACGCTTCGGCGAAAACTTCGACCGCCCCCTTGCGGAATTCCGGCGTCGCGCCGTCATGGCGCTCTGCGAGCGCCGCGATCCGCGCCTCGACGCCGGCGCGGTCGAACAGGGCCTTCATCGGCAATTCCATGCGCGGGCCGGTCCATTTCGGTGAACCATGTTCGCGCGGCGCGATCTGTCCCTGAAGATTCATCATCTCACCGCCTCCAGCGTCGCGGTCTTGCCGACGATGGCGTCCCAGATCGCCACGGCGAGATCGGGCCCGCCGGTGCGCTTGATCGCGCGGATTCCGGTCGGGGAAGTCACGTTGATCTCGGTGAGAAAACCGTCGATCACGTCGATGCCGACGAACACGAGGCCGCGCTTTTTCAGCTCCGGGCCGATGGCCGCGCAGATCTCCTGCTCACGCGACGACAGCTCGGTCGCTTCCGCCGCGCCGCCGCGCACCATGTTGGAGCGGATGTCGTTTTCCGCGGGCACCCGGTTGACCGCGCCCGCCGGCGCGCCGTCCACCAGAATGATGCGCTTGTCGCCCTTGGCCACCTCGGGGAGGAATTTCTGCACCACCCATTGCTCGCGGAAGCTCGTCGCGAACAGGTCGAAAAGCGAGCCGTAATTGGCGTCCTGCCGCATCAGGCGGAACACCGCCGCACCGCCATGGCCGTGCAGCGGCTTCATCACCACTTCGCCATGTTCGGCGCGGAAGGCGTCGATCGCCGCCTTGTCCCGGGTGATCAGGGTCGGCGGCATCAGCTCGGGGAAATTCATCACGAACAGTTTTTCCGGCGCGTTGCGCACGGCGGCGGGATCGTTGACCACCAGAGTCCGGCCGCCGACCATTTCGAGCAGATGGGTCGAAGTGATATAGGCCAGATCGAAGGGCGGATCCTGGCGCAGCAGCACCACGTCCATGTCGCGAAGGAAAATTTCGCGCGGCGGTCCGAGGTCGAAATGATCGCCCTCGACGTCGCGCACCCGCAATCCTTGCGCCATCGCTATGACATCGCGGCCGCGCAGCCACAGCTTTTCGGGCGTATAATAATGGATTTCGAACCCGCGCGCCTGCGCTTCCAGCAGCAGAGCGAAGGTCGAATCTCCAGCTATATTGATCCGCTCGATCGGGTCCATCTGAACAGCGACGCTTCTGACCACGCTCATTGCACCCGGACTCCGATCCTCGAATTCGCCAAGGCGCGGATGTTAGCGCTTTCCGCCGCGAATTCAAAAGACGGAAGGCGGCTTCCCGAGCCGCCGGCGCCCACGCGTTTGCCGGATGTAAAGCATGGCCACAGCTTGCGGGCGCTCACTTCGCGGGCGGCGCGGCGCTTAATCCTTTCCTAGCCGCGCGCGCCTATTTTGGCTCGATGCAGCGGAAATCAAACGTGACATGCTGATCATACTGACGTTCATTCTCAACGCCGGGCTCAATTTCCTGCTCGGCCTTTGCATCGCCGCGGCGCTCGGTCCGGGCGCCTATGGACGTTTTTCGATCGCCTTCACCGCCGCCACCCTGACCAGCACGCTCGTCTTCGACTGGCTGCGCCTTTCCGCGACGCGTTTTTACAACGAGCAGACCCGCGCCTCCGCCCCGGAGCTGCGCGCGACCCTCAACGCCGGCTATCTCGCCGGTTCGCTGAGTCTCGCCGTGCTAGCGAGCGCGGCTTTGCTGCTCGGCCAGGATTTCGGCATGGGTCGAACCATGGTCGGCGCCGCCGTTCTTTTCGCCATCGCCAGCGGATTTTTCGAATACTTCGCCGCCCTGCTGCGCGCGCGCTTTCATAATCTCGGCTACAGCAGCCTCGTCATCTTGAAAAATGTCCTCGCTTTCGCGACCATGGTCGGCGTCGGCTTTTTCTTCCGCGATCCGACCTGGGTCATGGCCGTGGCCGCCGCAAGCGTGATCGTCGCGACGGCGGCTTTGTGGCGTCAGACCGCCGATCCGCACAGCCGCCTGCCGCAGGCGAGCGGGGGCCAGATCGCCGCCTATCTGCGCTATGGCTCCCCGATCGTCCTCGCCAATATCGCCTATCAGGCGGTCGTGCTCGCCAATCGCGGCTTCGCCGCCGCGCATCTCGATTTCTCGGCCGCCGGCAAATTGTCGCTCGCCACCGACATGACGATAAGGCTGATCCTGGTCGCCGGCGCGGCGCTCGACATATTGCTGTTCCAGATCGCCGTCCACCGCAGGGCGACGGCGGGGGCCGAAGCGGGCGCGGCGCAGGTTTCCCGCAACAGCGTTGTCATCGTCGCCGCGCTCACCTTGCTCTGCCTCAGCTATATGGCCAATCTGCCTGCTTTCGCCGCACTGGTCGCGCCGGCGAAATTCCGCGACACATTCGAGCCTTTGAGCCTGATTCTCGCGCCCGGCGTCGCCTTGTTCGCCGCGGGCCAGTTCTGCCTCAACCCGATCGCGCAACTCGAACACCGCACCGGCCTCACTCTGGTCGCGGCCCTGGCGACGGCGGCGCTCGATCTGGGCCTGATCTGGTTCGGCCCTTTCGAGAAAAGCGTCACGAATCTGGCTATCGTCCATTCTTCGAGCCTCGCCGCCGGAGCCCTGCTGATGATCGCGCTGACCTGGCCCTGGCGCGCCTATTGGCCGCGCGCCCGCGATGTCGGGACGATCGCGCTGGCCGGCGCGGCGAGCCTCGCGGCGATGTGGCCGCTGCGGCGCGTCGATCCGCCTCTCGCCGCCCTCGTTCTCGTCGCCCTGGCCGGCGTCGCGGCTTTCGGCGGCGTGCTTTATCTCCTCGATCCTGGCGGCTTGGTCCGTCCGGCGGCGGCGCGCATCCTGGAGCGGCGCCGGCGCGGCGCCAATGTCCGAAGCCTGTGTCCGGGTGGGCCCCAATGACCGCCGCGTCAGGAGACATCGCCGTCATCATCGTCACCAAGGGCCGGCCGCAACTCGTCGCCGAGGTCGTCGGCGCCCTCGACCGGCAAAGCCGCCGGCCGGACCATGTCTATGTCATTGGCGCCGAGGCTTCCGATATCGCCTGTCTGCCGGGCGACCGCGCCGATCTGACCGCGCGGGTCGGACGCATCGGCTGCACGCTCCAGCGCAACGACGCGATCCGGCTCGCGGGCGGCGCGCACCGCTTTCTGGCCTTTTTCGACGACGATTTCTGGCCGTCGCAATTCTGGCTGGAAAACGCCCTGGCCTTGTTCGATGGCGATCCCTCGATCGCCGGCGTCACCGGACTGGTGCTCGCCGACGGGATCGTCGGACGGGGCGTCACGCTCGCCGAAGCTCGGGAAATAGTCGCCGCGCGCGACCGAAACCCCGCCGGCGCCGCCAATTTCGACGAAGGATTCGGCCCCTACGGCTGCAACATGGCCTTTCGCGCCGAAGCCATGGCCGGCATCGAGTTCGACGAGAATCTGCCGCTCTACGCCTGGCTCGAAGACGCCGATTTCGGAGAAAGGCTGCGCCGGCGCGGGCGCATGGGCCGCGCCGATATATTGTGGGGCGTGCATCTCGGCGCGCGCGCGGGCCGGGAGAACGGCCGGCGATTCGGCTACAGCCAGATCGCCAACGCCGTCTATCTCGCCCGCAAGGGCAGCCTGTCCTGGCGATTCGTCGGCAGAAGGGCGCTCGGCAATATCGCCGCCAATCTGCTGCGATTCGCCGCGCCCGAGCCGCATATCGACCGTCGCGGCCGCCTGCTCGGCAATCTGCTCGCCCTGTCCGACCTTACGCGTGGCCGGGTGACGCCGGAACGCGCCGCGCGATTATAATTTTCGCTCCATCTCGCGCGCGGGCTTGGCAAGCCGGAAAATTTCATCAAAAAGTCACGACCTCGCGTCACATCGGCGCGTGAATCGTTTTTTGTCGCGGGGCCGCCATGGATTATTTCCGCCGCTTCACCTTCCTGCTCTGCGCCCCGGCCTTCGACCCAGACGAACTCGAAGGCGAACGCCTGCGCCAGATCGTCGCCGCGGTCGAGAAATCCGGCTTCGAAGTGGTGCGCGCCCGCCGGGTCGAGGACGCCGAACTGGCGATCAAGACCGACGCCGCCATCGGCTGCATGATCGTCGACTGGGGCAAGAAGGGCATGAACAGCAAGACGGCGGGGCTGATCTCCTATGTCCGCAGCCGCGGCCTGGAAATGCCGATCATCCTGCTGGTGCGCCGCAAGCGCTTCGAGGACCTGCCGATCGACGTGCTCGACAATGTCGACGGCTATGTCTTCCTCGCCGAGGAAACCCCGGAATTCATCGCCAAGAATCTCGTCAGCCGGCTCAGGCAATATGCCGAGACGATGAAGACGCCGTTCTTCGGCGAACTGGTCGATTACGCGGAAGAAGGCAACCAGCTCTGGACCTGCCCCGGCCATAACGGCGGCATGTTCTATTCGCGCAGCCCGATCGGCCGGATTTTCGTCGAACATCTCGGCGAGGCGATCTTTCGCGACGACCTCGACAATTCGGTGCTGGAGCTGGGCGACCTGCTCACCCACGAAGGGCCGGCGTTGCGCGCGCAGAAGGAGGCGGCGAAAATCTTCGGGGCCGAGCGCACCTATTTCGTGCTCAACGGCACCTCGGCCTCCAACAAGATCGTGCTGTCGGCGCTCGCGGCGCCGGGCGATCTGGTGCTGTTCGACCGCAACAACCACAAGGCCGCCCACCATGGCGCCCTGATGCTCGCCGGCGGCGTGCCGATCTATCTCGAAACCGACCGCAACGCTTTCGGCCTGATCGGGCCGATCGACTACGAGGCGCTGGACGAGAAGAAAATCCGCCGGAAAATCCGCGACAATCCGCTGGTGGCCGACAAGAACGCCTGGAAGAAGGAGCGGCCCTTCCGCGTCGCGGTGGTCGAACAATGCTCCTATGACGGCACGATCTACAGCGCCGAGACCATCCTCGCCAAGATTGGCCATCTTTGCGATTATATTCTGTTCGACGAAGCCTGGGCCGGCTTCATGAAATTCCATCCGCTGTTCGCCGGACGCTTCGCCATGGGCCTGAAAGACCTCGGCCCCGACGCGCCGGGGATCATCGCCACCCAATCGACCCACAAGCAGCTCGCGAGCTTTTCCCAGGCCTCGCAAATCCACGTCAAGGACCGCCACATCAAGGGACAGGCGCGGCGCATCGAACATCGCCGCTTCAACGAGACCTTTCTGGTCCACGCTTCGACCTCGCCCTTCTATCCCCTGTTCGCCTCGCTCGATGTCGGCGCGCAGATGATGAAGGGCAAGTCGGGCGAGGTGCTGTGGGACGACACGATCCGGCTCGGCGTCGAAATCCGCAAGAAAATCAGGGCGCTCGGCCAGGAATTCAAGGAGAAGGCCAAGGGCAAGGCGCAAGGCTGGTTCTTCGACCCCTTCGTCGCCGACGTGGTGGAGACGCCCGAGGGCCGCATGGCCTGGCAGGACGTTGCGACCGACGATCTCGTCGCCAATCCGGCCTATTGGACCTTCGAGCCCGGCGCCAACTGGCACGGCTTCCGCCATGTCGATTCCGACTATGCCTTGACCGACCCCTGCAAGCTCACCCTGCTCACGCCGGGGTTCGACCGCGCCAGCGGCCAATATCTCGACCATGGCGTGCCGGCGCCGGTCGTCGCCCAATATTTGCGCGAAAACCGCATCGTGCCGGAAAAGAACGACCTCAATTCGCTGCTGTTCCTGCTCACGCCCGGCGTCGAATTGAGCAAGGCCGGCGCGCTGATTTCGGCTTTGGTGGCGTTCAAGACCTATCACGACCAGAACGCGCCGCTGGACGAGGTCATCCCCGAATTCGTGGCGCGGCGGCGCCAACGCTATTCCGGCATGCGCCTGCGCGACCTGTGCCAGGAAATGCACGCCTTTTATCGCGACGCCGGCGTCAGCGACCTCCAACGCCGGCAGTTCCGCCCGGAACATCTGCCGCGCCCCGCGATGCGCCCGCAGGACGCCGTGCAGAAGCTCACCCGCAACCAGGTTCATTACCTGCCGATCGACGAGGTCGAGGGCAAGATGGCGACGACCCTCTGGGTGGTCTATCCGCCGGGCATCGCCACCATCGCGCCGGGCGAAATTCTCGATGAGCGCGCGCGGCCCATGCTCGACTATCTGAAGACTTTCGAGCGCTCCGCCAATCTGTTTCCCGGCTTCGAGGCGGAAATCCAGGGCGTCTACCGCGAGGTCGCCGCGGACGGCTCAATCCGATTCCATACTTACGTCGCCGACCCCGATGGGTGAAATCGGAACATAATCAGGCGGGGGCGCGCTGTTGCCGGGCCCCAGCGCGCGTTGCAGCATCACGCTGTCGGTCCAGCGGCCGAAACGAAAGCCGACGCCTTCGAGATAGGCGACGCGACGAAAACCGCAGGCTTCGTGCAATTTCAGCGACGCCAGATTTTCCGAATCGACATAGGCGATCATCTGCCGGTAGCCGGCGCTGGCGCAGGCCTCGATCAGGGCTGGAAGAAGTTTTCGCCCGGCGCCGGCGCGCAGATGGTTTTCGTGCACATAGATCGAATGTTTGACGCAATAGCGATAGGCGGGCCGCTTGCGGAATGGCACGGCATAGGCATAGCCGATCACCTCGCCATGCAGCTCCGCCACCAGATGCGGCAGCCGTTGCTTCTGCATGTTCTTGCGCCGGCGCTTGATGTCGTCGGCCTGCATCGGCTCGAATTCCGCGCCCTTGGCGAGGCCGTGGGTGACATAGCGGGTATAGATGGAGAGCATCGCCGGGGCGTCGGCGTCGGTCGAGGGCCGGACGACGATGTCGTCGGGCGTCGCCCTGGCGGCTTCGGTCTGCTGGTCTGGCGCTTGCGCTTCCACTGTCGGACCGCTCCTTGGCTCTGGCGTCTTTTCCTAGCTTATTTCTTCCACACCCGGGAGGCTCATTCGGGCGGCGCGCCGTTGGCGGCGAGAATTTCGCCGACGAGATAGAGCGAACCCGCGATCAGGATTCGGGGCGGGACCGCCCACGGCCTTGCGGCCAGCGCGCGCAAGGCCTCTTCGGCGCCCCGCTGAACATCCGTTTTCATCCCGAGCCCACGCGCCAGAGCCGAGATTTCCGCCGGCGTTCGTCCGGCCTGTTCGCCGCGCACCGGCACAGCGACAACCTCGGCCGCCAGACCAGCGAAATGGCGCAGGAATCCTTCAGCGTCCTTGGTTTGCAGGCCGCCATAGAGCAGGACCAGCGGCCGAGGCGCCTTGTCCTCGAAATCGGCCATGGCCTCGGCCAGAACCCTGCCGCCCGCCTCGTTGTGGCCGCCGTCGAGCCACAACTCGGCGCCGTCCGGCGCCAGCGCCGCCAGTTTTCCGCGCCCGATATTCTGCAGCCGTCCGGGCCAGGACGCCGAAACCATGCCGTGTTCGAAGGCCGCGAGTGGAAGATTCGGCGCGCATTGGCGCACGGCGGCGATCGCGGTCCCGGCGTTGACGATCTGATGACGGCCGGGCAGGCGCGGCAAGGGCAGGTCGAGCAGGCCGTGCTGGTCCTGATAGATGAGGCGGCCCTGTTCGGCGCGGCAAAGGAAATCCTGGCCATGGATGATGAGCGGCGCGCGCAGTCGCGCCGCCTGCCGTTCGATGACGGCCAGAACCTCCTCCGCCTGCTCCGAGACGACCACGGGCGCGCCCCGCTTGATGATTCCGGCCTTTTCGAAAGCGATCTTTTCGAGCGTATCGCCCAAGAATTCGACATGGTCGATCGAAATGGGCGTGATGACGGCGCAGGCCGGCGTCGGAATCACATTGGTGGCGTCGAACCGGCCGCCGAGTCCGACTTCGAGCAGCAGAAAATCGGCCGGGCGCCCCGCGAAGAGTTTCAACGCCGCCGCCGTGGTCGCCTCGAAAAAGGTGATCGGCGCCCCGCCGTTGGCCTGTTCGATTTCGGCGAGCGTTTCGCTGAGAACATCGTCTTCCACCAGCCTGCCGCCGCCTGGCGCGGCAAGGCGGATGCGCTCGCGGAAAGCGACGAGATGGGGCGAGCTATAGACGTGAACGCCGAGGCCGGCGGCCTCCAGGATCGCCCGCATGAAGGCGATGGTCGAGCCCTTGCCGTTGGTTCCGGCGACGTGAACGACCGGCGGCAGGCGCTTCTGCGGATCGCCGAGCGCGGCGAGGAGGCGCTCGATGCGCTCCAGCGACAGGTCGATCCGCTTGGGATGCAGCTCAAGCAGGCGCGACAGCAGCGCGTCACTCGTCGTCATGTCGGGACAATCAAGCCGCCTCGACCGGGGGAGCCTTGGTCAGCAGGCGGCAGAGGCGGCCCAAAGTCTCACGCATTTCGGCGCGGGGAACGACCAGATCGACCATGCCGTGCTGGCGGAGATATTCGGCGCGCTGGAACCCTTCCGGCAGGCGTTCGCGAATGGTCTGCTCGATGACGCGGGCGCCGGCGAAGCCGATCACCGCGCCCGGTTCGGCGATGTGAACGTCGCCGAGCATGGCGTAGGAAGCGGTGACCCCGCCGGTGGTCGGATTGGTGAGGACGACGATATAGGGCAGTTTCGCCGCCTTGAGGCGCTGGACCGCAACCGTCGTGCGCGGCATCTGCATCAGCGAGAACATGCCCTCCTGCATGCGCGCGCCGCCCGAGGCGGTGAACATGATGAAGGGCGTGTGCTGTTCGATCGCACGGAACATGCCGGCGACGATGGCCTCGCCCGCCGCCATGCCGAGCGAGCCGCCCAAAAATTCGAAATCCTGCACCGCGACCGTCACCTGCAGTCCCTGCAAGGCGCCGGCGGCGAGCGTCACCGCGTCATAGGCGCCGGTCTTGGCGCGATTTTCCTTGAGCCGGTCGGTATAGCGCTTGACGTCGCGGAATTTCAGCGGATCCGCGGGAACTTCCGGGACCGGAAGATTTTCATAATGGCCGTCGTCGAACAAAGCGTCGAGGCGCGTCCTGGGCGGTATCTTCATGTGATAGCCGGAGCCCGGCACCACAAAGAGATTGGCCTCCAGATCCTTGTGGAAGACCAGGGCGCCGCTTTCCGGACATTTGACCCAGAGATTCTCGGGGCTTTCTCGCTTCAGGATCGAGCGGATCTTCGGCGGAACGACATTGGAAATCCAGTTCATGGGACTGCGCGCTCCTTCGCGGCGGCAGCGGCGGCGAGGCCGGCCGCCAGTTCGCCCGCCAGTTTTCCGACCGCCGCGACCGTCGCCGGCCCGCCGCGGCCTTGCGTGTCGAGCGTCCTGGCGAGCGCGTCGATCAGGGCCGAGCCCACCACCACGCCATCGGCGTTCTGCGCGATTTCGCGCGCGGCCGCCGCATCCTTCACGCCGAAGCCGACGGCGACCGGCAGATCGGTGTGGGCCTTGATCCGATTCACCGCGGAAGCGACGCGCGAATAATCGGGACGGCCCGCGCCGGTGATTCCTGTGATCGAGACATAATAGACAAAGCCCGACGTATTGGCGAGAACCGCCGGCAGGCGGGCGTCGTCGGTGGTCGGCGTCGCCAGCCTGATGAAGCTCAGGCCGGCCTTCAGCGCCGGCAGGCAAAGCTCCTCGTCCTCTTCGGGCGGCAGATCGACCACGATCATCCCGTCGGCCCCGGCGGCCTTGGCGTCGACCAGAAACTCGTCCACGCCATAGACATAGATCGGGTTGTAATAGCCCATCAGGATGATCGGCGTGTCGGCGTCCTGCTTGCGGAACTCGGCGACGATCTTCAGCACGCCGTGCAACGTCATGCCGGCGTGAAGCGCGCGCAGGCCCGCCGCCTGGATCGCGGGCCGTCCGCCATCGGATCGGAAAAGGGCATGCCGACTTCGATGACGTCGGCGCCGGCTTTGGCCAGAGCCTTGAGAATTTCGAGCGAAAGCGCAGGGTCCGGGTCGCCCGCCATGACAAAGGTGACGAGCGCGGCGCGGCTTTCGGCCTTCACCTTGGCGAAACGTTTTTCAATACGGTCCTTCATGCGCGTGGGCGTAGCACAATGGCGAGGCCTTGGAAACTTGCAAGGTCAGGCCAGGGCGGCTAGCGCCTTCCGCAAGGCCTCCGCCTGCCGGCCAAGCCGGGCTTCGATGGCGGCATGAGCGTGATCCCACAACGGCGCGGCTTGCGCGAGGCGGCGATGCCCCTCGTTGGTCAGCCGCAGCAGCCGGCTACGCCGGTCGTCCGGATCGGCTTCGACAATGACGAGGCCGCGCCGGACCAGCGGCTTGAGCGCGGCGGTCAGGGTCGTGCGATCCATGCCGAGCAGATTGGCGACCGGGGCGACGGAGGGCGGGGTGCGCCCGTTCAGCGCGTTAAGGAGAGAGAACTGGCCATTGGTCAGGCCAACTGGCCGCAGGGCTTGGTCGAAATGACGTGCGAGGGCGCGCGCCGCCCGCTGGGTATGAAGGCACAGGCAGGCGTCGCGAATGTGATGGGTAGTTTCGGTGGGAAGGCGCTCGCCCGGCTTTGACATGGATCAACTATGTTGATATCAACTAATAAGTCAAGCCAATCGGGAGGTTGTCGTGAAATTCACGCCCTATCTCATGTTTTACGGCGATTGCGCCGAAGCCTTCGCCTTTTACGCCAAGGCGCTGGACGCGAAAATCGTCCGCCAATTGCGCTACAGCCAGGCGCCGGCAGGCGTTCCCATGCCGCCCAACGCCGATCCGGAAAAAATCATGCACGTCTGTCTGGAAAAGGGTCAATTCCGGATCATGGGCGGCGATATGAACCACCCGAAGCCCGAAGCGCCGGTCCCCCCGATTTATTGGGTTTCGATTTCCGTCGCCAGCGTCGAAGAAGCGCGTCGCGTCGTCACGGCACTATCCGAGGGGGGCAGAATCATGATGCCGCCGGCCGAGACCTTTTTCTCGCAGCAGTTCGCCATGCTGACCGACCGTTTCGGGATCAATTGGATGGTCGATTGTCCGCGCGCCGCGCCCGAACTCGACGCCATGGCGAAAAACTGAGCGATGACGAAGATCACGCCCCATATCTGGTTCGACGATTGCGCGGAGGAAGCCGCGCAATTTTATGTCGCAACATTTCGCGACGGCCGCGTGATCGACATTATTCGCCCGGGCGGCGCTGGTCGGGCGGTCGCGGTGACATTCGAACTGTTTGGCCAACGTTTCACCGGGATCAACGGTGGCCGCACCTATGCTCTGTCGCCCGCCGTGTCGTTCCACGTTCCCTGCGATAGCCAACAGGAAATCGATCTGTATTGGGATCGCCTTGCGGCCGGCGGCGAGGAGCTGCGTTGTGGCTGGGTGACGGATCGGTTTGGCGTGACCTGGCAGATCATACCGGCGGAATTTCCGCGTCTGTTGGGCGGCGATCCGCAAAAGGCGGCGCGCGTGATGGGCGCCGCTCGGGCGATGCACAAGATCGATCTGGCGGCGTTGCGCGCCGCCGCCGAAGGCTGAACGGCCTTACATGCCTCCCAGATGATCGGCGACGGTGAAAATGTCCTTGTCGCCGCGCCCGGACAGGCCCAGCACCATCAGATGGTCCTTCGGCTTTTTCGGCGCGATGTCGATGATCTTGGCCAAAGCGTGGGCCGGCTCCAGCGCCGGAATGATGCCTTCGAGTTGCGAGCAGAGCTGGAAGGCGGCGAGCGCCTCCTTGTCGGTGGCGGAAAGATAGGTCACCCGGCCGTTTTCCTTGAGCCAGGAATGTTCCGGGCCGATGCCGGGATAATCCAGACCGGCCGAAATCGAATGGCCTTCGAGAATCTGGCCGTCGTCGTCCATCAGGAGATAAGTGCGGTTGCCGTGCAGCACGCCCGGCCGGCCGCCGGCGAGCGAGGCCGCGTGGCCGTTGGGAACATTCAGGCCGTAGCCCGCCGCTTCGACCCCGTACATCTCGACGGACGGATCGTCGAGGAAGGGATGGAACAGGCCGATGGCGTTGGAGCCGCCGCCGATGCAGGCGAAGAGCGAATCCGGCAGGCGGCCTTCAAGCTCCATCATCTGCTTGCGGGTCTCGTCGCCGATCACGCATTGGAAATCGCGCACCATCGCCGGATAGGGATGCGGCCCGGCGGCGGTGCCGATGCAGTAAAAAGTGTCGTCGACATTGGTGACCCAGTCGCGCAGGGCCTCGTTCATCGCGTCCTTGAGGGTGCGCGCCCCGGACTGGACCGGGATCACCTTGGCGCCGAGCAGGTTCATGCGGAAGACATTGGGCTTTTGCCGCTCGACATCGACCGCGCCCATATAGACCACGCAGTCGAGGCCGAAGCGCGCGCAGGCGGTGGCGGTGGCCACCCCATGCTGGCCGGCGCCCGTCTCGGCGATGATCCGCTTCTTGCCCATGCGCAGCGCCAGCAGGATCTGGCCGAGCACGTTGTTGATCTTGTGCGCGCCGGTGTGGTTGAGCTCCTCGCGCTTGAAATAGATTTTCGCGCCGCCGAGCCTTTCGGTCATGCGCTCGGCGAAATAAAGCGGGCTGGGCCTTCCGACATAATGGGTGAGCAGATGGTTCAGCTCGGCGTGATAGGCCGGATCCTGGCGGGCCTCGTCATAGGCTTTTTCAAGCGACAGGATCAGCGGCATCAGGGTCTCGGCGACGAAACGGCCGCCGAAAATGCCGAAATGGCCGCGCGCGTCGGGCCCCTGACGCAGGGAATTGGGCGATGAAGGATTCATGTCTTTAGCTCTGGCCCTCGCGCGCCAATGGGTCGATGGAACGGAAAAGCCTTCCGAAACCGCTCTCTTAAACGCTTCCCACGGCGAGGCCAAGATGATCTTGAACGCGCGGCGGCGCCGCCGCCGGGCGTTGATCAGCTCGGCGAGGGCGGCGAGATGGTGAGGGTCAGCCAGCCGTTCCATCCCTCGGGACGGTTCTGCGCCCAGAAATCCTTGTAGGCCCGGAAATTGACCGAGCCTTGCCAGCTGTTGACCGGGAAATTGTACGTCAGCTGCGGCCCGACGCCAAAGACCTGCGACTCGTTGCAGCCGGCCTGGTCGCCGGGACCGCCGTCACAGGAAATCTGGCGGTAGACATAGCCGGCGACGCCCGCCGAAACCTTGTCATTGAATGCATAGGAGCCGGCCCAGTCGAAATGCATGTCGACGCCGTTCTGATATTTGCTGTAAGGATCGATGAAATTATAGGTGAAACCGAGGACGCCGGAAAATTCCCAGCCGGTCTTCTGGTCGTAATAGGTATAGCCGCCGCCGGCGTCGATCACCCAATGGCCGAAGCCGATATTGGCGAGCCGATTGGGGTTGAACTGGCCGATCGGGACGTTGGTCCCGATGTAGGCGAGTACATTGTGGACGCCGGATGTCCATTTCATCGTCACTTCCGGCGCGAGGTCGCCAAGGCCTGAAATCGCGCTGTCCTCGAGGCCATATTCCGCGAATGGCTTCGGGCCCGCCGGGGTCATGGCGGCGCCCGACCACATGCCGCTCAGCGTCGAGTTCGCAAACGCCGCCTGGGCGGTGACTTGAATCCCGAGTTGGGCGCCAAGCACCGGATCCTTGAACGTGTAGGTCGGCTGGAAATAACCCTGCCCGGAGATATTATATTGCTTGGCGCCCGGAAAAGCGACGACATCGCCGGGAAGCGCGCCGAACGTCGGATCCTGCGCAAAGGCGACGTTCGCGTTCTGCTGGGTGTTGGCGTAATAATAAAAGGCCGTGATCGACCAGCCCGGCGCCACCGGGGTCGCCGCCATGCTGGCGTAGGAACCCGGCGTCCAATAACTGGCCCCACCCTCGTCCGCCAGAACCGCGCCGGGCGCCGAAGCGAGAACAGTGACGAACGCCGTTCGTGCGAGCCAAGTTCGCCGGTTGCTCGAATTCACCTCGATCCCCATTGGATTGCTCTGCCAGTTCGAGCCGCGCGCTTGGCGCGGCCCCTGCAGTTACCCGGACATCGGTGACTGCCTATCATCGTTTGCTCGACCTCATCCGACCCTTACGTGGCGATCGCCAAAACGATTCTCGATCTTCGTCCCTCTTTAACCAAGGAAATTCCCAAGACCAAGCGATGACAAAGAAATTAGATTTCATCTAAAATGAAGCAGCTTTCGCGAGCCGCTCGCGAAATCTTGCGCCTTTGGCTTATCCTGCCTGCGCGCGATGGGAGAATCGGCATGGCGACCACAGTCATCCAGCATGTCCTCAGGCGGCTCGGCGAAATCGGCATAAAAGACATTTTCGGCGTGCCCGGCGATTACGCCTTCGCCGTCAACGACGCCATCTGCAATGATCCCGAGGTGAACTGGATCGGCTGCTGCAACGAACTCAACGCGGCTTACGCAGCGGAAGGCTATGCCCGAATCAAGGGCGCCGGGGCTCTGTGCACGACCTATGGCGTCGGCGAGCTTTCCGCGATCAATGGCGTGGCGGGCGCCTATGCCGAACATCTCCCCGTCTTTCACCTGGTCGGGGCGCCCAATGTCGCGATCCAGGAATCGCGCGCCCTGATGCACCACACGTTGGGAAACGGCGAATATGACCTGTTCCGCCGCATGTCGGAGCCGGTCGTCTGCGCCCATGCGGTGATGACCCCGCAGAATGTCGCCTATGAGACCGAGCGACTGATCGCCGAGGCTTTCTATCACCTGCGCCCGGTCTATATGGCCTTTCCCGCCGATCTCGCTTCCGCGCCCATCGCCGGCGAGGCGCGGCCGATCGCGCCGCCGCCGAGCGATCCCGACGCCTTGGCCCATGTCACCGAGGTGATCGTCGAAACGCTGGCGCGGGCGCGCTCGGCCTGCGTCCTGCCGGGCGTGCTGATCGCGCGGGCGGGTTTGCAACCGGCGCTGCACGAGCTGATCGACGCCTCGGGCCTGCCCTTCGCCACCATGTTCATGGACAAATCGGTCCTCGACGAAACCCATCCCGCCTATGTCGGCATGTATGACGGGGCCTTGATGCAACCCGAGGTGCGGGCCTTCGTCGAGGAGGCCGACGCGGTGCTGGCGATCGGAACCTTGATGACCGATTTCAACACCGGCGCCTTCACCTCGCGGCTCGATCCCGCCAGAACCATCTCGGTCGGCCAGCATCGCGTGCGCGCGGGCGAAAAGACCTTTTTCAATGTCGAGCTCGGCGACCTGCTGAAAAACCTGACCGCGCGGCTTCCCGGGCGCGAATGGCCGAAAATTGCGGCGAAAACGATCGAACTGGCGACAGGCGAAGGCGAGGAAAAGATCGACGCCAAGGCGCTCTACCCGCGCCTCGCCGGTTTTCTGCGCGAAAACGACATCCTGATCGCGGAGACCGGCACGGCGTCGATGGGCCTGGGTTTCGCCCGCATGCCCTCGGGCGCCAATTTCTACAATCAGACTCTGTGGGGGTCGATCGGCTGGGCGACCCCGGCGGCCTTCGGCGCGGCGGTCGCGGCGCCGCGGCGGCGCGTGGTTCTGCTCTCCGGCGACGGCGCCCATCAGTTCACCGTCCAGGAAATCAGCCAGTTCGCCCGCCATGGGCTGAAGCCGATCGTCTTCGTGATCAATAATTCCGGCTATCTCATCGAGCGGCTTTTGTGCCGCGAGCCGGAGATCGCCTATAACGAGATCGCGCCGTGGCGCTACAGCCTGCTGCCGCGCGCCTTCGGCTGCGACGACTGGTTCGCCGCCCGCGTCGAGACCTGCGGCGAACTGGACCGGGCGCTCGCGGCGGCGAACAGCGCCGAGACCGGCGTCTATATCGAGATCGTCACCGACCCCTATGCCGCCTCGGCCCTGGCGACCAGAATGCACGAGGAATTCCGCAAGCTTTATCGATAGGCGGGTTAAATCCCCGCCGCGTCGAAAGCCGCGACGCTCGCCGAGCCATCGGTCGCGGCCCGGAAAAACCCCTCCGCATGGGGCAGGACATGGCCGGCGAAATGTTGCGCCACAGCGATCCTGCCGTTCAGGAAAGCCAGGTCCGCGCCACTCCCGGCGCGCAGTTCCGCCGCCCGCGCCGCCTGTCGCGCCAGCAGCCAGAAGCCGATGGTGATCCCGAACTGATGGATGAGCGGAACGCCGGCCGCGGCGGTCTGCGCCGGCGCCGAGCCATGATTGGCCGCGACCCATTCGACCGCATATTGCAGCCGGGCCGTCGGCGCGGTCAGCGCTTGTCCGAGCGCGACGATCTCGGCGTCGGAAGATATTTCCAGATCGGCGGCGGTCGCGCGAACCGCCTCGATCAGGCGTTCGGCCGCGGCGCCATCGTCGCGCGCGATCTTGCGGGCGACGAGATCGTTGGCCTGGATTGCGGTCGTGCCCTCGTAGATCGGGGTGATGCGGGCGTCGCGGAAAAACTGGGCGGCGCCGGTCTCCTCGATATAACCCATGCCGCCATGAACCTGGACGCCGGTCGAGGCGATCTCGACCGCACTTTCCGTGCACCAGCCTTTGACCACCGGAATCAGCAGGTCGACCAAGGCTTGCGCGGCCGCCGCCTCGTCCTTGTCCGGCGAGGCGTGGGCGATGTCCATCTGGCCGGCGGCGAAATAGGTCAAAGCCCGCATCGCGGCGATTTTCGCCTTCATGTCGAGCAGCATGCGCTTGACGTCGGGATGATGAGCGATCGGCGCGCCGCTTTTCTCCCCGACCGGCCGGCCCTGGATGCGCTGGAAGGCGTAATCGCGCGCCTGCTGGAAGGCGCGTTCGGCAATGGCCACGCCCTCAAGCCCGACATTCAGCCGGGCGTGATTCATCATGGTGAACATATATTCGAGGCCGCGATTGGGCTCGCCGACCAGAAAGCCGATGGCGCCGCCCTTGTCGCCGAAGGACATCACCGCCGTCGGGCTGCCGTGGATCCCGAGCTTGTGCTCGATCGAGGCGCAGACGAGGTCGTTGCGCGCGCCGGGCGAGCCATCTGGATTGACCAGGAATTTCGGCACGATGAAAAGCGAAATGCCTTTTACGCCGGGCGGCGCGTCGGGCAGCCGGGCGAGGACGAGATGGACGATGTTTTCCGCGACGTCGTTCTCGCCCCAGGTGATGAAGATTTTCGTGCCGGAGATGCGAAAAAAGTCGCCGTCGGGAACGGCTTTGGTCCGCACGGCGGCAAGGTCGGAGCCCGCTTGCGGCTCGGTGAGATTCATCGTGCCGGTCCAGGTTCCCGAAACCATTTTCGGCAGATAGAGCGCCTTCTGCTGCGGCGAGCCGTGGCGGTCGATGGCGGCGATGGCCCCCAGCGTCAGCATCTGGCACAGGGAAAAGGCGAGATTGGCGCCCGTCCACATTTCCAGCACCGGGGTCGAGACGAGGCTCGGCAGGCCCTGGCCGCCATGGTCGAGCGGCGCCGGCATGGCGTGCCAGCCGTTTTCGCAAAAGGCGGAAAAAGCCTGCTTGACGCCGTCGGGCGTCGTCACCGCGCCGTCCTTGCACAGGCAGCCCTGCTTGTCGCCCGGATGGTTGAGGGGCGCGAGAACGTCGCCGGCGAATTTGCGCGCTTCCTCGAAGATCGCCTCGACGAGATCTTCCGAGATTTCCTCATGGCCCGGCAGAGCGGCGATCCTGTCGAAGCCGCCGACGGATTTCATGGCGAAGATCATGTCGCGGATCGGGGCGTCATAGGCGGGCACGGGGAACTCCCTCGCGGAATGGGAGCGCCAAGCTAATCCACGCGGCGGGCGAACTCAACGGGCGCGGCCTTGGGCTTTTGCCCAATGTTTTCCAATTCGATCCGGACGCGTCCGCAGGTCATGTCCGGCTCGTCCCGTTGGCGCATGCGTCCACCGGACATCCGGCCGGCCCGCGACATTGAGCCTTCCGCAGGGATCGACCGCCCATGCCGTTGCGAAAATTCTCCGCCCCAAGGATTTTTGCGAGGCGCGCAATCGGTTGCGCCGGCGCAGATCAACTTTACTCTTCCTCCACGATTTGAACGTGACTTGTCTTGACTAGAGATGCTCGCAGCGGTAACGATCAAGCCAGAATTTGACCCAAATGTGTTCCTTCTGGCGGGAGCGGTTGACGCCCACGCCTTTGGGGAAAGGAGTTCGCCATGTTTACTCGTTCTCTTATCGCCGCCGGGACCGTCGCCGGACTTCTGGCCTTTTCGCCGGCCGCCAATGCGGACTACTGAATTTGAATTCTCATACTCGGCGGACGGTTACGTCGGGGAGTGGCGATATTACCGCGACCTTAGTGAGCCCGGGCGTTTACGATATTACGGATATCACGGGCACTGGCCGATGGTTCGACAATTACTGGAACTTCG
The DNA here is from genome assembly GCA_963748385.1 of uncultured Pseudomonadota bacterium. GTDB lineage: Bacteria > Pseudomonadota > Alphaproteobacteria > Rhizobiales > Beijerinckiaceae > Rhodoblastus. The sequence goes on along the minus strand of CAVVIQ010000020.1, from coordinate 384,697 downwards.
ACCTACGCTGGCGCATGACAATGTGTTGTATTACCCCGCGACGGGTTCAACTTATGTGGACTTCAGCGGCCTTTCCTTTTCGACGGCTGGGAACTCCTACAATATTTATGCCGCGACTGGCTCCAACTACGGCGTGCTCGACTTTAATAGCAACCCCATCGGCTATCCGAACTCGGTGGTTGCGAGCTTTAGCGTCACGGCGGTGCCCGAGCCGGCGAGCTGGGCTTTGATGCTGCTCGGTTTTGGCGGCCTCGGACTCGCGGCGTTCGGGAAAAGCCGGAAGGCTTCGGCCCGCATCGCCGCCTGAATGGCGGGCGTCCCCGCCTGAGTGAAAGACGATTCAACGGCTGAAGTAGCTCTTCGGCCGTTTTTTTGTTTTCTTCGCGCCCTTGCCTCTTTCGCCCAAGGGCTCGCCGTCACGACGCGATGCGGCGGCATTCCTCCGAGCAGGCCTTGCACGACGCCGCGCAGGCCTTGCATTCGGCGACATCGGGATATTTCTCGCATTCCTTCTGGCAGGCGGCGCAGATTTCCGCGGTCGCTTTGGCGAAAGCCGGAACCGCCGGCGAATTGACGGCGGCGAGCGCCTGGAGCGCGCCGCAGGCCGCGACCACCTGATAGGCGGTGTTGATGCAGCCGGTCATCGAATAATCCTTCATCGCCAGCATGCCGATGCAATGGCGCAGGCAATCGTTGGCGGTGGCGACGCAATGGCCGCAATCCTCCTGAAGCGCCTTGAACATTGGCGGGTGCATCGACATCGCGCCCTTTTCCGCGAGAGCCTCGCCCGACGCCGCCAGAAAAGCGGCCGCGCCCGCGGCGGCCATGAATTCACGACGCTCCATTTTGCTCTCCTCTTCCCCATTGGCGCGCGTCCGGCATGGACGCGCGAATTCCTCGCTCCAGAATTCTTTTGCGCCGCAACTCATTGCGGAGGCGCCGTGACCCCAAGCAGCGCCGCGGCGGCGACGACGGCGACGCCGAGCGCAAGTTCGAAGGCCACGCTGGTCTGCAGGCGGATGCTTTGCCTTTCACTCGCCAGACCGAGCGCGCAGGCGCGGCAGCGCCACGAAGCGGTTATAATAAGCCAATCCGAGCATCGTGGCGACCAGCCCCGCCTTGGCGCAGAGAACCGCGCCGTAATCGGTCATGAACATGCACCCGACCGAGGCGCCGACCCGGAAGCCGACATTGCCCAGGCCGCTGGCCACGATCAGCCCGACCGCCGGCATGGCGATGACCGAAAAGCGCAGCAGCAGTTCGACCGTCCGCCGCCGCGTTTCGTCGTCGCCTCGTCCGCGTGTTTCCCGCAAAGCGAACAGCAGGGGCGGCAGACCGCCGAGCCAGACGGCGGCGGCAAGGACATGCGCGCAATAGACGCCAAGCATCAGGGCGCCCCAGGCGCCGGAGCCTTCGGCGGCGTGGCCGAGCCAGGCCTGATCGATCAACAGCGCCGCGCCGACCGGGATCATCGCCCGGCGTCGTGCTTCCGCCGCCATCGGCCAGGCGGCCAGGCCGAGCGCGAGCACGAAGAGAGCCAGCCGGATTTCGACGACCGGACCGAATTTGGTCTGGTTGAAAAACAAGGACAGGGTTTGCGGATCGGCTATTTTTTCGAGGCCGTCGGCCATATTGGCGATGATCGCGGCGATCCAGCCGAGGCCGGAGAGAACCGCGACCGGCGCCGCGACACGCAGCAGAAGATCGGTCGCGCGCCGGGCGCCCGGAAAGGCGCCCGGCGTGTACGTCCAGAACAAGGCCGACCCGAACAGGGCAAAAACCGACGCGAAGTGAATCCACCGCGTCAGCAGCAGCAGGGCCGGGATGGCAAAACCTTCGGAAGCGTCCATGTCACGGCGCGATCGTGAATTTGTAGCTTCCCGAGGTGTGGTGGGTGTCCACCGAAACCACATGCCAATGAACGACATAGGTTCCCGGCGAGAGTGTGCGCCCGATCGACACTTGGAGCGTCGCCGGGTCCGACGGAGCGACCACCACTTTCCCGGTGGGGACCGAAGCCCCCGCCGGCGAGGTCAGGGACACGCCGGAAAAGGCGGGCACGATGTTCTGGGTGAAGCTCAGGACCAGTTGGCGCGGCGCGCCCTGAGAGGTCGAGCCGACCGACGGGACGGCATGGTCGAGAAAGGCGTGCGCCCAGACGGGAGCGGCGAACAAGGCCGCGCCGGCGAGGGCGGCGGCGACGAAGGACAAGCGCAAGATATTCATCGGTTTTCCTCCCTCACAAATGGCCGTGCTGTTGAGGCGGCCCGAACAAGGGCTTGCCGAGCGTGTCGGGCGCAATGTCGTCGAGGAAGAAATCGATGACCGCCAGAACGCCGAGATGGGCGCCGCTTTCCCGGTTGATCGGCGCCTGGGCCATCACGCCCACTTCGAAATATTGCCCGATGTAATAGACGGCCGGGCCGACCACGCCGGTCGTGACGTTGGTCGGAAAATTTCCTGGCGTATTGGGCCCGAAATTGCTGACCGGCGTGGTGAAGATGGCTTCGACGGTCGGGATCAGCCGCCGGAACAGTTCCGGAACTTCCTGCACATGGGAATTCATGTAAAGCAGGCTGTATTGCAGGGTCGCGCCATAAGTGACCGAGGTCGGGTTGACGCTGCCGTCGGCGTTGGTCGCGGTCATTGGAAAACTGGCGTCGAATTCGCCGGTGATGGCGAACGGCTTCATCCAGTCGGCCGCCGCGTCGCCGAAACCCTTGCCGCCATAAACCTTGAAGGTCAGGGTGGAGAAAGGATCGGACGGCAGCGAGGCGCTCTGCGGACTGCCGGTATTTCCCCATTCATAACTGACCGCCGTCGCCACGATCGCTTCGGCTTTCGGATCCTCCCACATCACATATTTGAGCTGGGTCTCGATATTCGACCAGCCCTGGGCGCTGGGGCGCGTCTGCCAGTTGAAGGCCGAGCCGACCGAAACGCCGAGGTCGGCGGTGATGGTCTTCGCATATTCCCAGCCCAGCGAATAATTGAACGTGCTGGGCGAACCGTCGGGATTGATCGATTCCATATAAGAGAAGGCCGGCAGCGCCAGTTCGTCGTTGACGCCGGGATCGTCGATGGTCAGCGTCGCGGGAAAGACGCGGTCGCCGACGATGGTGTGGGCCTGGGCCTGGAAAGCGATGGCCGAAAAAGCCGCGCAGACGGCAAGGACATTGGTTTTACGCACACGGCGGGGAGCCCACGTGACAGGGTAGGGTTTCATTCTGGTCTCGCAAAATCTTCTGGCCGCCATGCGGCGTCAGGCGCGCCGGAAAGGCTGCGCCCGCGAAAGACGCGCTCAAGAAGCGCAGATCAGACCAGAACGGGCGGACCGCGCGCCGGCGGCGTGTTCAGCGGTTGCGCGCGCGGCGGCAGGCGTTGCGCCGGAAGGGAAACCAGAAGGATGACGCGCGCGGCGGCGCGGGCCACGATGTCAGGCGGCGGCGCGCCCGGAAGCGCAGTGCCCAGCGCCTGACACATCGGACAGGAGACGGGCGCGCTGTGAGCGTGGCCGTTGTTCCGCGCCTGATGGAAACAGCCGGGCGCGACGATGCTTGGCGCGACGGCCAAGGCGTCGCCCATCTCCATGGGACGCGGCGCGGCGGCGAGCAGACCGAAGCCCTGAAGCAGGAAAACGAGCGCGGCCAGCCGCGCAAGCCAACCCCGCCACACAGCATCACGCCCGCGATTTTCGCATCCGCGCGCCAAAGCCTCTCCCCCGTTTGAACGAGGTTAACATTCCGTCGGGAGGGCGCGCAATGGTCTGCGACGAAATTCCGGCGCAATATCAAGGGGCGCCCTCCCGTGGCGGCATGCGGTCGTCAGGACGAAAATTCATTTGACTGTCGCGGCTTCGCGGTCGGATAAGGTCAAGGCCGTGATTGGACTTTCGGACCACGGCGCTGACCGGACACCGACCCGCCCCAGTGGAATCGCCTTATGGAACTTGGCCCGCTTATCCTGTCGCGAATCCAGTTCGCCTTCGTGGTCAGTTTCCACATCATTTTCCCCTCTTTCACCATTGGTCTTGCGGCCTGGCTCGCGACGCTGGAAGGCATGTCGCTCGCCACCGCCAATCCGGTCTATCGGCGGCTGTTCGATTTCTGGCTGAAGGTCTTCGCTTTGTCCTTCGCCATGGGCGTGGTCAGCGGAATCGTCATGGCCTTCCAGTTCGGGACGAACTGGAGCGCGCTGTCTGAGCGCACGGGCTCGATCCAGGGGCCGCTGCTCGGCTATGAAGCCTTCACCGCCTTCATGCTGGAGGCGTCCTTTTTCGGAATCATGATGTTTGGCCGAGAGCGGACGCCGCGCTGGTTCTATTTCTTCTCCTGCCTCATGGTCGCGCTCGGCACCATGGCCTCGTCCTACTGGATCATGTGCAACAACAGCTGGATGCAGGTTCCGCTCGGCCATAGCGTCGTGGATGGCAAGATCGTTCCCGACGACTGGAAGGCCATCCTGCTCGGTCCGGTCCAGCTCATCCGCTGGCCGCACATGCTGCTCGGCGCCTTTCTGACCACCAGCCTGTGCGTCGCCGCGGCCGGCGCGTGGCATCGCCTGCGCGGCGAAGCCTGGGAGGAATCCCATGTCATGCTGGATTGGGGCCTCGGCCTCGCCGCGGTGCTGATCCCGGCGCAGATCGTTCTCGGCCATCTCGCCGGCGAGATCGTCCACAAATACCAGCCGGCCAAATTCGCAGCGATCGAGGCGCGCTGGCATGACGAACAGCCGGCCTCGGAAGTGCTGATCGGCTGGCCGGACGCGCGCAAGGCCGAAAATCTTTACGCCATCACCGTTCCCGATCTCGGAAGTTTCATCGCCACCGGAACCTGGGATTCCAGGGAGGTCGGCGTCGAATCCTTCCCGGCCGAGGATCGTCCGCCCGTGCTCGTCCCCTTCTTCGCCTTCCGCGTCATGTTCGGGTTAGGGATCGCGATCCTCGCCCTTTCCTGGACGGGCCTCGTCCTGCGCACGCTCGGCGAGCTCGAACAGGCGCGCTGGTTCCTGCGGCTGACTTCTTGTTTCCTTCCCCGCCGGCTTCGCCGCGGTGATCGCCGGCTGGTTCACCGCCGAGATCGGCCGCCAGCCCTGGGTCGTCTACGGGCTGATGCGCACGCGCGACGCCGTCACGCCCTCGCTTTCGACGCCCGAAGCGGCGACGTCGCTGATCGCCTACATTCTGGTCTATGCCCTGATCTACGGTTTTGGCGCGGTCTATTTCCACCGCCTGTTGCGCGACGGGCTGACGAAAAAGACTCGCGCCGCCGCAGGCTACGATTTCCATGCGGAGAGGCCGCTATGAACGCCGCCGAGATGAGCCAGGCCGCGCCCTCCTTCCTCGCCATGTTCTGGGCCGGCGTGATCGCCTTTTCCATCCTCGCCTATGTGGTGCTCGACGGTCTCGACCTTGGCGTCGGCATTCTTTTCGGCGCGACCCGCGATCCCGATCTGCGCGGCGAAATGATGGGGCTGATCGCGCCCTTCTGGGACGGCGCCGAAACCTGGCTGATTGTCGTCGGCGCCTCGCTCTTCGCCGCATTTCCTTCCGTTTACGCGATCTTCCTGCCGGCTTTCTACCTGCCGGTGCTGCTGCTGCTCGTCGGCCTGATCTTTCGCGGCGTCGCCTTCGAATTCCGCGGGCGCGGCGGTCCGTCCTGGTTGTGGAGCGGCGGCTTCTGGCTCGGCTCGGCGCTCGCCGCCTTCGTCCAGGGCGCGGCGGTGGGAGCGATGATTCTCGGCGTTCAGGTGAAAAACGGCCAGTTCGCCGGCGGCCCCTTCGACTGGCTGCGCCCGCTGCCCGTCGTCACCGGGATCGGCCTGATGTTCGGCTACGCCCTTCTCGGCGCCGGCTGGATGATCCTGAAATCGCCGACCCGCCTGCGCGACTGGGCCTATAAGCGCGCCCCCTTCCTCGCCATCGGGATGGTGGTCTTCCTGCTCCTCGCCTCGCTTCTCACCGTCATGCAGGCGCATGGCGTCATGACGCGGCTGATCGAACGGCCCTGGGCGGCGGGCTTTTTTCTGCTCGGCCTTCTCGCCGTGTGGGGCGTGCTGCTGGGAATCGCCCGGCGGAGCGACGCTTTGCCCTTCGCCTTCGCCATCCTGTTCTTCCTCGCCGCCTTCGGCTTTCTCGCCACGGCCTTCTGGCCCTATATGATCCCCTACAGCGTCACGGTGGCGAGCGCCGCGGCGCCGGAAAAATCACTCTCCTTCCTGTTCTGGGGCGCCGGCGTCGTGGCCTTGCCGATCATCCTGATCTATTCGGCGGTCATCCACATCCTGTTCCGGGGCAAGCTGCGCGTCGCCGGGCATTGACGCCTCGAGCGAAAACGCTGGAGCAGACATGAGCGCATTCCGCCTGATCGAAGTCGTCCTGCTGGTGGTCGCCGGCCTGCTGCCGATCATGAACCCCTTCAGCACGGCGCCCTTGCTGGTCGCGCTGACGGCGGGCATGACCGAAGAGGAGCGCAACCGCCAGACCCTGCTCGGCTGCCTTTACGCCTTCGGCATACTCGCGACCTTTCTCGTCGCCGGCCGGTTCATCATCAGCTTTTTCGGCATTTCGCTTCCCGGCATCAGGATCGCCGGCGGGCTTCTGGTCTCGACGCTCGGCTTCCGCATGGTCTTGCCCGCGACGGAATCGGGCGAGAAAAACGTTCCGGCGAAGAAGGACATCGCCTTCTCGCCGCTCGCCATGCCCTCGCTGAGCGGCCCCGGCTCGATTTCCGTGGTTCTGGCGACCTCGGCGCAAATTCCCAACGACAAGATGGTCGTCGGCAATATCGTGGTTCTGATCGGCATCGCCGCCACCACGCTCATCGCCTGGCTGGTGCTGCGCGGCGCCATTTTCCTCGTCCGCTTCATGGGCCAGACCGGCATCGACGCCATGACCCGCATCTTCGGCTTCCTGCTGATCTGCATCGGGGTGCAGTTCGTGCTGATCGGCGTCGGAGATTATTTCACGCCGCTGTTCGCCGCCGGGAAGTGATTTCTTGGCCGGCCATTGGCCCGATGGGCCGCCTGGCGGATGGCCGAAGTGAAACGAATCCGCGCCGCCCGAAGGCGGCTTCCCGCTCCCATATGTTCGTAATATGTTCGAGACGGAGCGAGCGATTCGCGGGATCGGAGACGGGATTGGGCGAGGCCGCTTTTCTCGGCAAACTCAACGAGGCGCAGCGCCGGGCGGCCGAATATGCCGCCGGCGGGCCGCTGCTGATCATCGCGGGCGCGGGTTCGGGCAAGACCAACACGCTCGCCCATCGCGTCGCCTTTCTCATCGCCTCGGGCGCCGATCCGCGCCGCATCCTGCTGATGACCTTTTCACGCCGCGCCGCGTCCGAAATGACCGGGCGCGTGCGGCGCATCTGCGCTGAGGCTTTGGGGGCCAGGGCCGACGCGCTCGGCGGCGGCTTGACCTGGGCGGGCACTTTCCACTCCATCGGCGCGCGACTGCTGCGCGAATATGCGCCTTTGATCGGCCTCGACCCGGATTTCACCATCCACGACCGCGAGGACAGCGCCGACCTGCTCAATCTCGCGCGCCACGACCTCGGCTTCTCCAGGACCGAAAAGCGTTTCCCCACCAAATCGACCTGCCTCGCCATCTATTCCCGCGCCGTCAATTCGGAGGCGCCGCTCGACGAGGTTCTGGGCCGCCACTTCCCCTGGTGCGCCGGCTGGAGCGAGGAATTGCGCAAGCTTTTCGCATTTTTCGTCGAGGCCAAGCAGGCGCAGAACGTGCTCGACTATGATGATCTGCTGCTCTACTGGGCGCGGATGGCGGAAGAACCTGCGCTCGCCGCCGAACTCGGCGGGCTTTTCGACCATGTGCTGGTCGATGAATATCAAGACACCAACCGACTCCAGGCGTCCATCCTGCTCGGGCTCAAGCCCGACGGGCGCGGCCTGACGGTCGTCGGCGACGACGCCCAGTCGATTTACGCCTTCCGCGCCGCCGATGTGCGCAACATTCTCGATTTCCCGCAAAAATTCTCGCCGCCCGCCGAAATCGTCACTTTGGAGCGCAATTACCGTTCGACCCAGCCGATCCTCGCGGCCGCCAATGCGGTGATTTCCCACGCCAAAGAGCGTTTCACCAAGAATTTGTGGACCGACCGCGCTTGCCTCCAGCGCCCTGCTCTGGTCGTGGCGCGCGACGAAGCCGATCAGGCGAATTATGTCGTGGAGCAGGTTCTCGAGGCGCGTGAGAAGGGCGCGCCGCTCAAATCGCAAGCGGTTCTGTTCCGCGCCGCCCATCACAGCGGCCCGCTCGAAATCGAGCTGACCCGCCGCAATATTCCCTTCGTGAAATTTGGCGGGCTGAAATTTCTGGACAGCGCCCATGTCAAGGATCTGCTCGCCTTGCTGCGCTTCGCGCAGAATCCCCGCGACCGCGTCACCGGATTCCGGCTGCTCAAACTCCTGCCTGGCGTCGGCCCTTCGACCGCCGGGCGCGCGCTCGACGCGATCGGCGGCGCAAGCGAACCGCTCGCCGCTCTGGCTGCGTTGCCCGCGCCGGCAAAATCGGGCGACGACTGGCCGGCTTTCGTCGCCGTTTTGCGGGACATCGCCGGCGCCGCCGGCTGGCCGGCGGAAATCGCCCGCGCCCGCGCCTGGTACGAGCCGCATCTCGAACGCCTGCACGAGGACTTCGCCACCCGCCAGATCGACCTCGTCCAGCTCGAACAGATCGCCGCGACTTATCCCTCGCGCCAGCGTTTTCTGACCGAACTGACGCTCGACCCGCCCGACGCGACCAGCGGCGAGGCCGGCGTTCCCCTGCTCGACGAGGATTATCTGATCCTTTCCACGATTCATTCCGCCAAGGGGCAGGAATGGAAATCGGTTTTTCTGCTCAATGTGGTGGATGGCTGCATCCCGTCCGACCTCGCCACCGGGACCAGCGCCGAGATCGAGGAGGAGCGCCGCCTGCTCTATGTCGCGATGACCCGCGCCCGCGAGCGATTGCATCTGGTCGTTCCGCAGCGCTTCTTCACCCATGGCCAGCACGCGCGCGGCGACCGTCATGTCTATGCCGCGCGCAGCCGTTTCATTCCCGATGATCTCATGGGCCTGTTCGAACAGATTTCCTGGCCGCGCATCGCGTCCGAGGCCGCCGCGCGCGGACCGCGTCCGCAGGCGCGGATCGATCTTGGCGCGCGCATGCGCGGCATGTGGCGCTGAAATCGCCTATCGGCCGAGATAGGTCTTGATCGCCTGTTCGGTCTTCTTGCGCTCGTCCGGCGTCAGCTTGTTGGCCTCGTTGTCGAGCCAGTTATCGCGCAAGCCGGCCGCTCCGGCGAGGATCGCCCATTTCGCGCCTTCGACGCGATCCTGTTTCAGCCCGCGACCGGCGAAATACATGCGCGCGACGCGGTCCTGCGCGATGGCGTTGTTGCGGTTGGCGGCGCGCAGCAGCCATTTCGCCCCGCCTGCCTCATCGGTCGGCATGCCGTCGCCATTGAACAAAGCGATGCCATATTCGACTTCAGCCGACAGATAATCCTCTTCCGCCGCGCGCTTCAGCCATTGCCCGGCCTGAGTCCGGTCCTGGGGGACGCCCTTGCCTTCGCGGTAAAGCAGAGCCAGCGCATAAGCGGCGTCAGGAAAGCCGAGATCGGCCGAACGGCGAAAATCCGTCGCGGCTTGCGAAAAATTCGCGGCGACGCCATTGCCCTCCAGCGCGAAGACGCCGAGACCGAACCAGGCGCCGGCGTGGCCTTGCGCCGCGGCCTTTTCGAACCAGGCCCGCGCGGTCGCCACGTCCTTGGGTTCGCCCTTGCCGGTCAGATAGGCGTTGGCCAAGGCGTATTGAGCGTTCTTGTCGCCCTGTTCGGCGGCAAGCTTGTACCATTTCATCGCCTCGTCGGGATTGAGCGGCGCGCCGACGCCATCGGCGAACAGTTCGGCGACGAGGGTCATCGCCGCGGCGTCATGGGGATCGGCCTCGACGCGCTTCATCGCCTCCTGAAAGGCGGTGCGGAAATAGCCGCGCTGATAGGCGCCATAGGCGAGATCGGGGGCGCCGGGCGCGAGGCCGGCGAAAGCAGGGCCGGCCATGACGAGCGCGGCGGCGAAAAGCGCGATTCTGACAAGACGGCGTCTCAAGCCTTGGCCTCCGCGCGATCGATCGCCGCCTGCGCCTGCGCGACCGCTTCCGCGATTCCGCGCGCATCGGCGAAAAAATCCGGCCCAAGCGCGACGAACTCCGCGCCCGAACCCGCCAAAGCCTCGACCTCGTCCGGCCGATGGGCGACCGCGACGCAGGGCAGGTTGAACAGTTCGGCCCACCAGGAGGCGCGCTCCAGAATGGCGGCGGCGCTGTCGCCGCCGGAGTCGAGCGCGCCGAACATCAGATAATCGACATCGCTCTCGCCCGCCCGCATCGCCTCGTCGCGATTGGCAAGGCCGCCCACGCCGACGATGCGCTCGGGCTTGAGGCTTTCGAGCGCGGCGCCAAAATTCTCGCCGAGCCCCTGGACATGGACGCCGTCGGCCCCAGCGCGCGCGGCGAGCAGCGCGTCGTCCGGCACGAGCAAAGCCGCGCCGGCGCCCTGAACGACGGGCGCGAGCGCCTTGACGATTTTTTTGCGCGCGCCTTCGTCCGGCGTGGAGAAACGCAAAAGGACGCAGGCGACGTCGCCCGCGCCCAGCGCGGCCCTGAGGGCGGACGCCAGGCCGTCGGCCTCGGCGACCGGCGGCGTGATGAGGTAAAGGCGGGGCTTGATGACGTCGCTCATGAACTTTTCGACCGGCGTGGCGCGCGGCGGGATGGATTGCAGGCGTGTCGGCATTTCAGGGCAAAAATAGGGCCGCGGCAAGCCGCGGCCCTTTTCGCGAGCTGAAATCCGGCGCCCGTCAGGCCGTCTTGGGGTCGAGTTCGCCCGAAGCGTAGCGCTTGGCCATTTCGGCGAGCGTATAGACCTTCTTGATTTTGGAGGCCTGGCCGGCCGTGCCGAATTCCTCCAGGCGCTGGTGGCAGACCTTGGTCATGGCCTCGGTCGCGGGCTTGAGATATTTGCGCGGATCGAAATCGGCGGGATGTTCGGCGAGGACTTTGCGGATCGCGCCGGTGATCGCCATGCGGTTGTCGGTGTCGATGTTGATCTTGCGCACGCCATGCTTGATGCCGCGCTGGATTTCCTCGACCGGGACGCCCCAGGTCTGGGGCATCTTGCCGCCGTATTTGTTGATGATGTCCTGCAAGTCCTGCGGCACCGAGGACGAGCCATGCATGACCATGTGCAGGCCCGGCATCTTCTGGTGGATCTCCTCGATGACGTTCATCGCCAGAATCGCGCCGTCGGGCTTGCGCGAGAACTTGTACGCCCCGTGCGAAGTGCCCATGGCGATGGCGAGCGCGTCCACCTTGGTCGCCTTGACGAATTTCACCGCCTCGTCGGGATTGGTGACGAGCTGGTCATGCGACAGCTTGCCCTCGAAGCCGTGGCCGTCTTCCTTTTCGCCCATGCCGGTTTCGAGCGAGCCGAGCACGCCGAATTCGCCCTCGACCGAAATGCCGCCGAGATGGGCCATGTCGGTCACATATTTCGTGACATTGACGTTATAGTCCCAGTCGCCGGGGGTCTTGCCGTCCTCTTTCAGCGAGCCGTCCATCATCACCGAGGTGAAGCCGGCTTGCATGGCGGAGAAACAGGTCGCCGGGCTGTTGCCGTGATCCTGATGCACGCAGATCGGGATCTGCGGATAGATATCCACCAGAGCGTCCATCATGTGCTTCAGCATGATGTCGTTGGCGTATTGGCGAGCGCCGCGCGAGGCCTGGATGATGACCGGCGCGTCCAGAGCGGAGGCCGCGACCATGATGGCCAGGGCCTGCTCCATATTGTTGATATTGAAGGCGGGCACGCCATAATCGTGTTCGGCGGCGTGGTCGAGCAATTGGCGAAGCGTTATGCGGGCCATGTTTCCCTCCCGGAGTGAACAGAATTACGCCCGAGGCCTTGGGAGCCCCGGGCGTTTGCGATATCAGGCGCGGAGCGCTTCGACGCCCGGCAGAACCTTGCCTTCGAGCCACTCGAGGAAGGCGCCGCCCGCCGTCGAGACATAGGTGAATTTTTCCCCCACGCCGGCGTGATTGAGCGCCGCCACCGTGTCGCCGCCGCCGGCCACCGAGATCAGCTTGCCCTCCCCGGTCAGGCGAGCGGCCGCCCGCGCCACGGCGTTGGTCGCCGCGTCGAAAGGCTCCAGTTCGAAGGCGCCGAAGGGTCCGTTCCACACCAGGGTCTTGATCGCGCCGAGGATGTTCTCGACCTCGGTCACCGAACGCGGGCCGGCGTCGAGGATCATTTCGCCCTCGCCGACATGATCGACGCTCACGACATGCGACGGCGCATGCGCCTTGAACTCGGTCGCGACCACCGCGTCGCTCGGCAAAACGATCTGGCACTTGTTGGCCGTCGCGTTCTTCATGATCTCGCGCGCGGTGTCGAGCATCTCATACTCGCACAGGCTCTTGCCCACCTTCTTGCCCTGAGCGGCCAGGAAGGTGTTCGCCATGCCGCCGCCGATGATCAGGAAATCCACCTTCTTGGTCAGATTGCCGAGCAGCTCGAGCTTGGTCGAGACCTTGGCGCCGCCGACCACCGCCGCCAGCGGGCGGGCGGGATTTTCCAGGGCCTTGGACAAGGCCTCTAGTTCCGCCTGCATGGCGCGGCCGCAAAAAGCCGGCATCTTGTGCGCCAGGCCTTCCGTCGACGCATGGGCGCGATGGGCGGAGGAAAAGGCGTCGTTGACATAGACGTCGCCGAGTTCGGCCATTTGCGCGACCAGCGCCGGATCGTTCTTTTCCTCGCCCTTGTGGAAGCGGGTGTTTTCCAGCAGCAACAGATCGCCGTCCGCCATTTTGGCCACGGCGGCGGCGGCCTTTTCGCCGATGCAGTCCTCGGCGAAGCCGACCGGCTTGCCGATCAGTCCGGCCATGGCTTCAGCCACGGGCTTCAGGGAAAAATCGGGGTTGGGCGCGCCCTTGGGCCGGCCGAAATGGGCCAGCATGATGACCTTGCCGCCTTTTTGGGAAATTTCGTTCAAGGTCGGCAGGATGCGCTCGAGGCGGGTGGTGTCGGTGACCCGGCCCTTTTCCATCGGCACATTGACGTCGACGCGGACAAGCACGCGCTTGCCCTTGAGTTCAGCGGAATCGAGGGTGCGAAAACCGGACATGGGGGGACTCTCGTCGGTCTGGGGCATGGCTCCAGCGGGCGACTGAGCCGACGGGAACCATGCTCGATCAGGGGTGGCGCAGGATGGGCGTTCTCGCTCAATCGCGCCATGTTCTATGACAAAAACGAAGGGCGCGCTCGAAGAGCGCGCCCTTGAAAGGCTTAGATGAGCTTGGCCATCGCGACGGCCGTGTCGGCCATGCGGTTGGAGAAGCCCCATTCGTTGTCGTACCAGGACAGGATCGACACCATGGTTCCGTCCAGGACCTTGGTCTGATCCATGTGGAAGATCGAGGAATGGGGGTCGTGGTTGAAGTCGCTTGAGACGTTCTTGTCGTTGGTATAGCCGAGAACGCCCTTGAGCGGGCCTTCCGCCGCCGCCTTGATCGCGGCGTTGACCTCGTCCTTGCTGGTGGCGCGCTTGGCGATGAACTTGAGGTCGACGACCGAGACGTTCGGGGTCGGCACGCGGATGGCGAAGCCGTCGAGCTTGCCCTTGAGCTCCGGCAGGACGAGGCCGACCGCCTTGGCCGCGCCGGTCGAGGTCGGGATCATCGACAAAGCCGCGGCGCGGGCGCGATATAGATCCTTATGCATCGTGTCGAGCGTCGGCTGGTCGCCGGTATAGGAGTGGATGGTCGTCATGATGCCCTTTTCGATGCCGATGGCGTCATTGAGGACCTTGGCGACCGGCGACAGGCAGTTGGTGGTGCAGGAGGCGTTGGAGACGACGTGATGGTCCCTGGTCAGCTTGTCGTGGTTCACGCCATAGACGACGGTGAGGTCGGCGCCGTCGGAGGGGGCGGAGACCAGAACGCGCTTGGCGCCGGCGGCGAGCATGGTCGCGGCCTTGTCGCGCGCGGTGAAGATGCCGGTGCATTCCATGCAGATGTCAACGCCGAGCGCGGCCAGCGGCAGCTGCGAGGGATCCTTGATCGCCGTGACCTTGATCGGGCCGGTTCCGACATCGATCGTGTCGCCTTCGACCTTGACCACGCCGGGGAAGCGGCCGTGGACCGAATCATAGCGCATGAGATGAGCGTTGGTTTCGACCGGGCCGAGGTCGTTGATGCCGACGACCTGGATGTCCTTGCGGCCGGACTCAACGATGGCGCGCAGGACGTTGCGGCCGATGCGGCCAAAACCATTGATGAAAACCTTGACTGCCATTTCGATGCGCTCCTTGGTTGATCCCATCCAGAAGACGGAGCTTTTTTGCTCCTCAATTTCCGCCGCATTTCGCGCGCCGGCTTTGTGGCAGACCCTTTAATCCGTTTCGCGCCGCCAAGGCAACTGCGTGAACGCCAAATCTTCGACCTTCGTCTTGTTTTCGGAAGGGGAGAGCGCCGCGCGGAAACCGTCATCCCGGCGCCGCGCCCGGGAATTTGCGCCACCTGCGGCGATTTGCCGCGTCCTGGTGATTGCCCGCCGTCGGCAAAGGCCTCTTTTTCTGTGGTCTTTCGCCTCTGGCCCTTGGCGCGAGCCGCGACAATGATAGATTGTCCCGATCGTCCGTTCCCGATCCTTGCGCGCGACGCGAGCCGAAAGTATCCCCTTGTCCTCGACCGTGAACGAACAGCTCCCGCCCGAATTCACCGCTTCCGCCCCAGTGGAGGCTGGCCGCGCGCAAGCGAAGGAGCGTTTCGACGCCGCACGGAGGCGGCTGCGGGCCGCTTTTGGGGCGCTCGACGCCGCCATCAGCCGGCGGGCCGAACGCGCCAGCGAACTGGCGGACCGGCTTGCCGAATATTCCGCGCTCCAGGACGACCGTTCGCGGCTCGCGATCGAACTCGACGCCGCCGCGCGGCGTGCGCGCACTCTCGAATCCGCCAATGTCGAGGCCGCGCGGCGCATTGAGCGCGCCGCAGCGGCGGTGCGCGCCGTGCTCGCGGCCGATTCCTCCGCAGAGACCTGCGCCCCGAACTCTGCTTCCGGGGAGGCGTGAATGGCGCAGGCCGTGGTGACCATCGCCGGACGCACCTATCGCATGAACTGCGACGAGGGCGATGAACCGCATATCGAGTCGCTCGCCCGGATGGTTGAAGCCAAGATCGAGGATCTGCGCGGCGCCTTCGGCGAGATCGGCGACCAGAGGATCACCGTCATGGCGGCGTTGACGATCGCCGACGAACTGGTCGCCGCCCGTGACAAACTCGCCGCCGACGCCGAGGCGGCGGAAAGGGCGCGAGCGGAGGCCGAGCATTGGCGCCGCCGCGAAGCGGATTGGGCGGCGGCGGCGGCGGCGGCGCTCGATGAGGCTGCGGAACAGGTCGAGGCCGCCACGCGCGCCCTTGCCGGCGAAAAGGACTGAGAGCGCGCCGTTCGTCGCCCGCGCCCGGACCGACGTGGGAATTGCCGGTTTCCCCGCGCCCGCGATTTGAGGCATAGTCGCGCGATCCCTTGAAAACGCCGCGCCGGCGGCTCAAACAATCCGTTCATCATGGCCAAGAAGACCAAGACACCGAAAAACGCGGCGCCTCAGGCGCGCAAAAAGCCTCTGGCGGCAAAAAAGCGCGAGACCGCCAAAAAACGCGAGGCCCCCAAAAAACGCGCTTCGAGCGTTTTGGGCCTGACCATGCCGCTCGCCCGCGCGCGCAAGCTCGCCGGCGACCTTTACGAGGCGGCCGGCCTGGCACTGTGGGCGGAGGCGATCGAAACCGGCGATGAGTCGAAACAAACCGCGCTGGCCCATCTTCAGGACTCCATCTGCGAGGCCGCCGATTTCCTGCGCGAGGCCAAGGCGACCAATCCCAGGCGTCTCCACCTCTATTGGGTGGCCTGCCTCGACCGCGACGGCCTGCCGACGACCGAACCGCGCTTCGTCACGGCAGCGAGCGAAAAGGAGGCTTTGGCGATCTGGCGCAAGGCGTTCAAGGGCGAATATGGCCGCCGCCGCCCGCGCGCCGCGCTCGTCCCGGCGCTGGCCGCCGCGCCGGGATTGCACGAATGACGCAAGTTTTGCCGGCGTGGCCTGCGAGCGTCGCCCGATGAATGGCCCCGCTTGCCGACGGGCGCGCGAGTCCTTAAGAACTCCGCGATCCAGTCAAAGGAAGCCCCAAAAATGATCTGTCTCGGCGACACGCGCGGCAGGGACAATAATTTCGACCTGATCCGCGTCGTCGCCGCCTTGACCGTGCTGTTCGTCCATAGCGCCGCGCTTTCCAGATTGACGACCGGCTCGACTGGCCTCACGTCTCGGTATTTCGACGGCGCCGCCGTGGCGGTCGACGTATTTTTCTTCACCAGCGGCTTCCTGGTCACCGGCAGCCTGTTCGGGCGCGGCAATATTTTCGAATATGCCTGGGCGCGCCTGATGCGCATTTTCCCTGCGCTTTGGCTCATGCTGCTGGTCACCGTGACCGGCCTCGGCCTGTTCGTCGGAACCCTTCCGGCGGCGGAATTCTTCCTATCGCCCGTGACACACGATTATGTCCGGCACTGCGCCACCCTGGTGAATGGGGTGCGCTACCAGCTGCCCGGCCTGTTCGCCGACAATCCCTACACCTCGTCGGTGAACGGCTCACTGTGGACCTTGCCGATCGAATGGCGCCTCTATGAATATCTCGCCGGCGGCTGGGTCCTGCTGGCGTTAAGGCCGGCGTGGCGAGGCCCCGCCTTCCGATATGGAACGGCGGCGGCGGCGCTGAT
Organism: uncultured Pseudomonadota bacterium; assembly: GCA_963748385.1. Lineage (GTDB taxonomy): Bacteria > Pseudomonadota > Alphaproteobacteria > Rhizobiales > Beijerinckiaceae > Rhodoblastus. The sequence continues at coordinate 367,865 of CAVVIQ010000020.1, read as the reverse complement.
CCTGATGGCGATGGCCATCCGGGTCTTTTTCGTCGAACACGCGCGCGCCTCAACCCTGGTTCCAACCTTCATGTTTTTCTATGGAGCGGCGCTGCAGATGTGGCGATCGCGCGTCAACCTGTCCTATTTCCGCGGCGCCGCGCTTCTGGCCGCTCTCGCCACGGCCAGGCTGAGTTCCGACGCCATTCTCCCGGTCTATCTGGTGACGCTCGGACCGCTGGTCCTTCACGCCGCTTACCTGCTCGGCGGCCCGATCCGCGCCTATAATCGCGTCGGCGACTATTCCTATGGCGTCTATATCTACGCCTTTCCCATCCAGCAGGCGCTCATCGCCCTGATCCCGGGCCTCTCGCTGATCCTTTTGAACATCTACGCCTCGGCGCTGACTCTTTGCTGCGCCGTCCTGTCCTGGCATTTTCTCGAAAAGCCGGCGCTCGACTGGAAGCTGACGCCGGCGGCGGCGACGGAACGGCTGTTCGAGCGTCTGCGCGAGAGCCTCTCCGATTGGCGCCGGCGCCGCGCGGCCTGAACGCGCCGCGTTGGCGCGGCGGCGAACAAGCCCTATATGGCGAGAACAGACGATCCCCAGCAAGCAGGCGATGATGCGTAACCGAGACGGGCAGGCGCCGATGAAGGGCAGGAATGCGCGCCTCGCGCCGGTCCTGGCCGAACTCTGGCCCTATATCTGGCCGAGCGCGCGGCCGGACTTGCGCCGCCGCATTTTTTTCGCCCTCGGCCTCATGGTTCTCGCCAAGCTCGCGACCATCTGCGTGCCCTTCGCCTATAAATGGGCGACCGACGCTCTGGTGGCGATGAAAAAGGGCGGGGCCCCGGCGAGCCTTCTCGCCGGCCCGATCGCCTTGACCCTGCTTTATGGCGCCCTGCGCATCGTCATGGCCGGCTTCAACCAGGGCCGGGATGCGGTTTTCGCCGATGTCGCGATGAACGCCGTGCGTCGTCTCGCCGTCGATGTTTTCGTTCATCTGCACGCTTTGCCGATGCGCTTTCACCTCGAACGCAAGACGGGCGCCTTGACCCGCGTGCTGGAGCGCGGCCGCAACGCCATCGAGACCCTGTCCCGCATGGTCACGCTCAACGGCCTGCCGACAGCGCTGGAGTTCATCCTCGTCTTCGCGGTGATGCTGTTTCATTTCGACTGGCGTTACGCGGCGATCACCGCCGCGACCATCGCCGCCTATCTCGCCTTCACCCGTTTCGCCACGCAATGGCGCATCGGCATCCGCCGCTCGATGAACGAAAGCGATTCCGACGCCAATTCCAAGGCGATCGAACTCGCTTCTGAACTATGAGACGGTCAAATATTTTTCCGCCGAGGGGCGGGAAAGCGCGCGCTACGACCGCTCCATGGCGCGCTATGAGCACAACAGCGTCAAGAGCTATGTCTCGCTCGCCGCGCTCAATTTCGGCCAGGCTTTCATCTTCACCCTCGGCATGGTCGCGCTGATGGCGCTCAGCGTCGGCGGCATCATGGCGGGCCACGACAGCATTGGCGATTTCGTCATGCTCAACGCCATGATGATCCAGCTTTACCAGCCGCTGAATTACATGGGCACGCTCTATCGCGAGACCAAACAGGCGATTCTGGACATCGACATGATGTTCGAGATCCTGAAACAGCCCAATGAGATCGCCGAGGCGCCCAACGCGCCGCCGCTCAAGGTGACGACGGGCGCTTTACGTTTCGAGGATGTCCATTTCGCCTACGATCCGGCGCGGCCGATCCTGCGCGGGATCAGCTTCGAGGTTCCGGCGGGACGGACGCTCGCTTTGGTCGGCGCCTCGGGCGCCGGGAAATCGACGATCTCGCGGCTGATCTTCCGCTTTTTCGATCCCCAGCAGGGCCGCATCCTGATCGATGGCCAGGACATCGGAAAAGTGTCGCTCGCCTCGCTGCGCGGCGCGCTCGGCATGGTTCCGCAGGACAATGTCCTGTTCAACGACACGATCCGCTACAACATCCTTTATGGCCGCCCCGAAGCGAGCGAAGCCGAAATGCGCGGGGCCGCCCGCGTCGCGCAGATCGACCGGTTCATCGAAAGCGCGCCGGGAGGCTATGAGGCCCAGGTCGGCGAGCGCGGCCTGAAGCTTTCGGGCGGCGAGAAACAGCGCGTCGCCATCGCCCGCACTCTGCTCAAGGCGCCGCCGATCCTGGTGCTCGACGAGGCGACCAGCGCCCTCGACACCGTGACCGAGCGCGACATCCAGGCGGCGCTGGACGAAGCCGCGCGCGGGCGCACCACCATCGTCATCGCCCATCGCCTGTCCACCATCGTCCACGCCGACGAAATCCTGGTGCTGGACGAGGGAAAAGTGATCGAGCGCGGGACGCACGAAACCTTGCTCGCGCTTGACCGCGCCTATGCCGAGCTGTGGCGGCGCCAATTGCGCGAACAAGAGGCGGCGGCTTCCCCGAGCGACGACGCTTTTGTCGCGCCCCCGCTGGAAACCGAAGCGATGCGCCACGAACGCGACGAGGTTTTGCTGCGGGCGACGGAGGCTTGAGAGATCGTTCGAACGGGATGTTTTCAAATGCCGGTTCCGTGAACCCGTATGGTTCGCGCGAAACCCGCTTCCATCGCTCCGTTTGTGAGTCGAACGCCGCGATAGACTGCCCGCAGGAGGGGTTCAGGCCGGGCTTGCGCAGATGTTAAGACTGCGCCGAGCATTTTCACCCATTCGCAACCCTGCGGATAAATTCACGCCATGATGGGCGCCTCTAGGTCATGCCCTAACGTCATTTGCAACCACTGCATGCGCGAATTGGCCCATCAAGTTATGGTGGAGTTCGCGGTATGAAAAAGCTGGCGTTGCGTCTTTCGATCTGCGCCGCGTGCCTTGCGGCGTTCGGCCTCGGCCCGGCGCGGGCGGAAGTGTTCGATTTCACCTTGACGGACATGAATGGCGACGTCGCCACAGGTCAGCTTGACGCCGTGAGCAGCGGCTCCACCTACACGATCACTTCCATCAGCGGCACATGGAAGGGAGCCACGAATTCAGGCGCGATTTCGGGGCTTTCCAACTATGCGGGCGCAGACCAGTTGCTCTATCCGACCGCGCCCTATGCCGACATGGGCGGCATTTCCTTCGTGGTCAACGGCGTTGACTACAACTGGTCCAACTATATCGGCGGAAGCGGCAGCGCCCTCGGCGGGATCGCCGTCAGCACCCTCGATCAATACGGTTACGGCGCCTCTCAGATCGGAATCGCCTCGGTCACGGTGACCGCCGTCCCCGAAGCCGCGACGTGGCTGATGATGCTCAGCGGCTTCGCGGCGCTCGGATTGGTCGGCTATCGGCGGAGGAACGATCGTTCGTTGCGCGCGTTCGATATCTGAACGGATCGCCTGTCTGAAAAGTGGAAGGGCCGCGCTCCGGCGGCCCTTCGAATTTCCGAAATTCTGTTCTGGCGCGTCAGTGCGCGCGGCCGATGCAGAAATCGACCGCGTCGAGCAGCGCCTTCTTCCAGGTCGAGTCCGAGAAAATCCCCAAAGCGTCGCGGGCCATGGCGCCGTAATGGCGGGCGCGCTCGACCGTATCTTCCAGCGCGCGATGCTTTTTCATCAGCGACAGGGCATGTTCGAGATCGCCCTCGGCGATCTCGCCTTCTTCGAGCGTCCGCTTCCAGAAGGCGCGCTCGGATTCCGAGCCGCGCCGGAACGACAGCACCACCGGAAGGGTGATCTTGCCCTCGCGGAAATCGTCGCCGACATTTTTCCCCAGCTTGGCGGCCTGGCCGCCGTAATCGAGCGCGTCGTCGATGAGCTGGAAGGCGACGCCGAGATTCATGCCATAGGCGCGGCAGGCCTCGATCTCGGCCTTGGAGCGGTTGGCGACCGTCGGGCCGATTTCTGCAGCCGCCGCGAAGAGTTCCGCGGTCTTGGCGCGGATCACAGCGAGATAGGCGTCCTCGGTGGTCTGGGTGTCCTTGGCTGCGGAAAGCTGCATCACCTCGCCTTCGGCGATCACCGTGGCGGCGACCGACAGCACGTCGAGACAGGCGAGCGAGCCGACCTCGACCATCATGCGGAAGGCTTGGCCGAGCAGAAAATCGCCGACCAGCACGCTGGCCTCGTTGCCCCACAGCATCCGCGCCGCGAGCTTGCCACGGCGCATGTCGCTCTCGTCCACGACATCGTCGTGCAGAAGCGTCGCGGTATGCATGAATTCGACCGCCGCGGCCAGCTTGACGTGGCCCTCGCCCTTGTAGCCGGCGAGTCCGGCGGCGGCGAGCACCAGCATCGGCCGCAGCCTCTTGCCGCCCGAGGAAATCAAATGGTTGGCGACTTCGGGGATCATCGCCACGTCGGAGCCGGTGCGCGAAAGAATGGTCTGGTTGACCTGGTTCATATCCTGCGCGACGAGGGCGACCAGCCGCTCAAGGCCGGAGTCGCCGGATTTTTCGTCGAAAGCTATGACCACACCCAAAGCGCGTTCCCCTCATTTCGCGGACGCGACCATAGTGCCCCGGGATGGAAAGGGAAAGCCGCTTTTTCGCCGCAGACATGGCAAAGGACGCGCCCGGCGCTTGTTGCGGGCCTTGTTGCGCGCGATTATGCGTTTTGAATCGCTATCCGGCCCAATCATGATCGAATTGATCCGCACCAACGACATTGTCCTGATCTCGGCCGTCGAGGCGATTCTGCGCGAGGCGGGCGTATATTGCTTCGTCGCCGATCAGCACATGAGCGTGCTGGAGGGCTCCGCCGGCTTCCTGCAACGCCGCGTCTGCGTCGCCGCGGACGAGGCGGCGAAAGCCCGGCGCCTGTTGCGGGAGGCCGGATTTGGCGGCGAATTGCGCGAAACCTGAGGCCGACGGCCTGTTCGACGGACGTTTGCGTCTGCGCCAGCCGGCGCGCGGCCATCGCGTCGGCGCCGACGCGGTGCTGCTGGCCGCCGCCGCGCCAAAAATCGCGCGCGGCCTGATCGTGGACGCCGGGGCGGGCGTCGGCGCCGTCGGCCTGGCCCTGGCCCTATGGAATCCGCAAGCGCGGGTCGCTCTGCTGGAAAAGAATCCTGCCGCCGCCGCGCTCGCCCGGGAAAATATTGCGCTCAACGGGCTCGGGGGCCGCGTCCGGGCGGTCGAGGCCGACCTGTTCGACGCCAAGGCGCGCAAGGCGGAAGGCCTGAGCGAGGCCGCCGATCTGGTCGTCACCAATCCGCCATATCTCACGCCCGGCGCGGCGCGGGCCTCTCCCGATCCCGACCGCGCCATGGCCCATGTGCTGGACGAGGGCGGCTTGGAAAAATGGCTGCGCGCCGCGCTGAGCCTTCTTCGCCCCGGCGGAGCCCTGGTCGCCATTCACCGGGCCGACGCCCTGGCCGAGCTTCTCGCCGCGGCCAAAGGCCGGCTGGGGGAACTGCGCGTGGTTCCGGTCTTCCCTCGTGAAGGCGAGAAGGCGACGCGGGCGATCCTGCGCGGGCGCAAGGGGTCCAAAGCCCCCCTCGCCCTGCTGCCGGGCCTCATCCTTCATGAAGCCGACGGAAGCTTCACCCCTGTAGCGGAAGACATACATCGCCACGGCCGGCGGATTTTCCCCGATTGAACCGGAAGCCGGCCTCCAGGCCAGCTTCCTTGAGGTTCATTGATAGCAGTAGCGCACGCGGCGCCAGCGCCAGCCGTGGCCCGTGTGGACATGCACGCGCCGGATGTAGCATTGGGTATAGACCGGCGCGGCGTAATAATAGCCGTCGTCCCAGCCCCAACCGGGCCCCCAGCCCCATCCGTAATAGGGATAGCCCCAACCTCCATAATACCAGTAGCCATTGTGCCAATGGCCGTGGTTCCAGTAACCGTTGTTCCAATGGCCGTAACGCCCGGCCACGGCGCCGCCGGGCGCGCCGTGCATCATTGGATGAAAGCCGCCGCCGACCGGCCCTCCGAACCCTCCGCCATGGGGGCCGCCGCGGAAGGCGAAAGCCGGTTCGGATAGCAGGAGCGCCCCAACGGACACGGCCGCCAGAGCCGCCGATTTGAAGACGCCTTTTGGAAAAGCCATGCGAAAACCTCCTCTGAATCCCATTGGATCGATTTAATCCCTCGCGCATGAACACGTGCTGAACGGTCGGAACACGGGCCTTTCGTGCCGGCCGGCGGCCTTGTGTTGACCGACTCCGGCCGCCGCTTTAGGTTGCGCCCGGCCGCGACGGCGCGGCAAAACCCGCCAGCCCCGACCAACGCGATGACCCGATCCGAATCCACGCCCGCCTCGCTCGACCCGAAGAAAAGTTTTCAGGGTCTGATTCTGACTCTGCAAAATTTCTGGGCGCGACAGGGCGCGGTCATTCTCCAGCCCTATGACATGGAAGTCGGCGCCGGCACGTTCCACCCCGCGACCACCTTGCGCTCGCTCGGCAAGAAACCGTGGCGGGCCGCCTATGTGCAGCCCTCGCGCCGTCCCAAGGACGGGCGCTATGGCGAGAACCCCAATCGTCTCCAGCATTATTACCAGTTTCAGGTCATCCTCAAACCGAGCCCGGACGATCTCCAGGAGCTTTATCTGCAATCGCTCGCCGCGATCGGCGTCGATTCCGCGCTCCACGACATCCGTTTCGTCGAAGACGACTGGGAGAGCCCGACCCTCGGCGCCTGGGGCCTGGGATGGGAATGCTGGTGCGACGGCATGGAAGTGTCGCAATTCACATACTTCCAGCAGGTGGCGGGCGTCGAATGCGCCCCCGTCTCCGGCGAGCTCACCTATGGCCTGGAGCGCCTCGCCATGTATGTGCAGGGCGTCGAGAATGTTTTCGACCTGAATTTCAACGGCCTCGACGGCGACGCGCGCATCACCTATGGCGAGGTGTTCCTGCAGGCCGAGCAGGAATATTCGCGCCACAATTTCGAGGCGGCGAATGTCGAAAAGCTTTTTGGCGATTTTTCGCGCGCCGAGGCCGAATGCAAGGCGCTGCTGGCCTTCGGCGATCAGGGCGAGGACCAGCGCCATCTCATGGCGCTGCCGGCCTATGACCAATGCGTCAAGGCGAGCCACGCCTTCAACCTGCTTGACGCGCGCGGCGTGATCTCGGTGACCGAGCGCCAGAGCTATATCCTGCGGGTGCGCGAACTCGCCAAGGCCTGCGGCGCCGCCTGGATGAAAACAAGCGGCGCGGGTTTTTGAGTTTTCGCCCGCCTTTCCCTCTGTTTTAAAAGCCCGTCATGTCCGACCTTCTGTTCGAACTTTTCTCCGAGGAAATCCCGGCGCGGATGCAGGCCCAGGCCGCCGCCGACCTCAAGAAACTCGTCACCGGCGCCCTGATCGAGCGCGGCTTGACCTTCGAGGCGGCGGAAAGTTTCGTCACGCCCCGCCGGCTGACGCTCCATGTCGTCGGCCTGCCGCCGCGCCAGCCCGATCAGCGCGAGGAGAAAAAAGGCCCGCGCGTCGGCGCGCCCGAAGCCGCGATCCAGGGCTTTTTGAAGAGCGCGGGGCTGACCTCTTTGGACGAGGCCCGGATCGAAACGGACAAAAAGGGCGGACAGTTCTATCTCGCGGCAATCGAGCGCAAGGGCGCGGCGACGCTCGACGTTCTGGCCGAAATCCTGCCCGAGGCGATCAAGAACTTTCCCTGGCCCAAGTCGATGCGCTGGGGCGCGCGCTCGGCCGAGCCCAACCCCCTGCGCTGGGTGCGCCCGCTTCATTCGATCGTCGCGACTTTCGGGCCGGAGACCGAAGAGCCGGAGATCGTCGCCATTTGAAATCGGCGGCATCACTGCCGGCAATGTCACTTACGGCCATCGCTTCATGGCGCCGCAGCCGATACAAGTGCGGCGGTTCCACGACTATCTGCTCGGGCTTCAGGCGGCGAAAGTCGTGCTCGATCCGGCGCGGCGGCGCGACATTATTTTGCACGACGCGCGCGACCTCGCCTTCGCGCAAGGGCTGGAGCTGGTCGAGGACGAGGGCCTGCTGCACGAGGTCGCCGGCCTCGTCGAATGGCCGGTCGTGCTGATGGGCGAATTCGACAAAAGTTTTCTGGACATTCCCGACGAAGTGATCCGCGCCACCATCCGCGCCAACCAGAAATGCTTTGTGCTGCGCGATCCCGAAACTGGCCGGCTCGCCAATAAATTCCTGCTGGTCTCGAATGTCGTCGCCAGCGACGGCGGCAAGGCCATCGCCGCCGGCAACGGCCGCGTGGTGCGCGCCCGCCTGTCCGACGCGCTCTATTTCTGGAAGACCGATCAGGCGCCTCTGCCGGACTTTTCGCGATCCGGCAAAAAGCCGCTCGACCAGCGTCTGGAAAAGTTGCGGGCGCTGAACATCGTGTTTCACCAGAAACTTGGCACGCAGGGCCAGCGGGTGGACCGGCTGATCGCGCTGGCCAAGGAACTGGCGGCAAAAGTCGGCGCCGACCCGCAAAAGGCGGCGCGCGCGGCGGAACTGGCCAAGGCCGACCTCGTCACCGAAGTCGTCGGCGAATTCCCCGAAACCCAGGGCCTGATGGGCCGCTATTACGCCGAATTGCAGGGCGAAGACGGCGAAGTCGCCGCGGCGATCGAGGACCATTACAAGCCGCAGGGCCCGAACGATCTGGTTCCCGCCGCGCCGGTGAGCATCGCGGTGGCGCTCGCCGACAAGCTCGACACGCTTGTCGGATTCTGGGCGATCGACGAAAAGCCGACCGGATCGAAGGACCCGTTTGCCTTGCGCCGCGCGGCTTTGGGCGTGATCCGGATCATTCTGGACAATCGGCTGCGGCTTATCTCGTTCCGGGCTCGAACGGCTAATTATTCGAAGTCCATGAGACAGCACAAGAAGAGGCTCGTAAGCAGGGGGGCGTTCGTCCTCGGATCGGCCGCGCTTCGATCGATTGGCGAGATCGGCAGTTGACGTGCTACGTTGCCTTTCCTTCTTCGCCGACCGCCTAAAAATCTACCTCCGCGACCGCGGCGCGCGCCACGATCTGCTCGACGCGGTTTTCGCGCTCGGCGAGGACGACCTCGTCCTGATCGTGGCGCGGATCAATGCGCTGGAGAATTTCCTCAAAACCGAGGACGGCGCGAGCCTGCTCGCCGGCTACAAGCGCGCGGCCAATATTCTCAAAATCGAGGAAAAGAAGGACGGCGCCGGCGCCTTCGAGGCCCATCCCGACGCCAGACTGCGCGCCGAGCCGGAAGAAAATGCGCTGGCCGAAGCCCTCGACCGCGCCGAGCGCGAGGCGCGGGAGGCGGTCAAAGCGGAAGATTTCGAAGCCGCCATGCGCGCGCTGGCAAGTTTGCGCGCGCCGGTGGACGCCTTTTTCGACAAGGTCACGGTCAATTCCGAAAACCCCGACCTGCGGAAAAACCGCCTGCAAACGCTCGCCCAACTGCGCCGCGCCATCCATAGCGTCGCCGATTTTTCGAAGATCGGCGGCTGAATCCCTTTTCGCCGTCCCATTTCTGGACTGGCGCCGAGCTTCCCCTGGTAACCGGGCGTCAAGCCTAACAAGCGATAAACATCGGGCCGGTCGCGCGTTTCCGCGTCCTTGCCGGCGCGATATGCGGCGTCGCCGCTTCCGTTTGTGGGCTTGGGCATGCGTATGCGGACAAGGCGGCGTTCTGCGCATCTCAACCTATCGCGACTCCCTTGGGCGAAATTCGATTGGGCGATGCGGGTTGCGACCCCCTGGGCGCTCGGCGCCGCCTTGCTCGCCTCGTTCACCGCCGACGCCGGCCAGGAAGTCCCGCAGGGCGCCTCGATGGCGCCGATCTCCTCGTCCGGCGCCGCCGTTGTTCCCGCCCGCCTTGCGCCCGATCCGCTGTCGCTCGACGCCGGCCTCGGCGGCCAATTCGGACGCGGCCTGCTGCGGGAGGCGCGCCTCGAACTGGGATCCCCCGAGATGTTCGACGCGATCCCCGACGAGATCGCGCCCCGCGCCAATCTCAAAAAGGGCGCCCGCGCCTTTCCGGAGATCGACCGCGGACACAAGGGCGACCCGTTCGTCAACCTGCGCCCAAGCCTTTCCGGCCGCCTGCGCCAACCGGGCGCGCTCACGCGCCTGCGCGCCGACATTCTGACTTTCGGCCAGGACGAAAGCGGCCTCGCCTCGACTTTCACGCAAGGCGAGGGCGCCGCGCCCGGTCCCGATTCGGTTTCTCGTTTCGAGGCCTGGGACGCGCAAGACGCCCCGGTGACCGAAGAAAGCGTCTCCGACGCCTCGCCGTCCGCCGGCCCCGCCGACATGACCATGCGCCCGGCGGCCGTGGCCGAGCGGATCGCGCAAGGCGCGACGCCCGCCGTGTCCCGCGCGGAAATTCTAGCGTCCAGCACGCCTTTTTCCGCCGACGACACTCCCGTCGAAGCCGACATGTCGGTGATCGCGAAAGGCGAACAGCCGGCGGCCGCCTGGGGCGGCCGGCGCGACTATCTCGCCCTCATCCCGGCCGACCGTCTCGATTCGGAAAAACGCTGCCTCGCCCAAGCGATCTATTTCGAGGCGCGCGGCGAATCCGAGGAAGGGCAGGCCGCCGTGGCCCAGGTCGTGCTCAACCGCATGACTTCGGGCCTCTATCCCTCGACCATCTGCGGCGTCGTGTTCCAGAACCGCAGCCATCGCCACGCCTGCCAGTTCTCCTTCGCCTGCGATGGCCGCCCCCTCCGCGTCCGCGAGGCCGAGGCGTGGACCGACGCAACACGGATCGCCGAGGACGTGCTCGCGGGCAAAACCTGGCTTGCCGACATCGGCGACGCCACCCATTATCACGCCAATTACGTGCGACCGCGCTGGGCGCGGTCGCTCAAGAAGATCGACGTGATCGGCAAGCACATTTTTTATCGGCTGAAGCCGAGTTGAGCCGCTTACTCGGCCGGCGTCAAAACGCCGGAATCGCGCCGTTGCCCAGCCTGCTTCGCTGGACGCGGCGGATCCTTGAGGCTGACCATCACGCCCGGCCCGAGCCGGCACAAGGTGACGCGGACGCCATTCTCGAAGGCGACCCCATCGTGATAGAGCCCTTCATTGAGGTACGTGAAGGTGACTTCCTCCGTGTCCTTCACGCCCAGCTCCGACTGAATCGCCGGCGAGAGATTCTCCAGCATCAGCCGACTGCCGCAGATCAGGCAGATCGCCGTCATGGCGTCTTCCGGCGCGGTGAGACCGATCGATCCGGTGGGAAAGCGGGTGGTGACATAGATCTCGCCTTCGCGCGCGGACCGCGACTCGTACATTTCGAGCGAATAGTCACACATGGCGTTGCTCCATTGCGTCGAGCATCGCCTCGTCACAACAACGCATGCGGCCATGTCGAGCCGGTCGCGTCACGAATTTTTTGGTCGGTTCGCCAGGACGAGGCGCAACGGGCGACCGTCCTTCGTCAAATGACGTAAAGCCCGAGCCCGCGAAAAGGTTCCATCGCCGTGCGCAAAAAATTCGTCGCGCACCCTAATTCGTTGTGAATGCGGAGAATTTCGCTGCCCGATCAGCGCACCACGACCCGCGTTCCCTTCGAGACGCGGCCGTAAAGGTCGATGATATCGGCGTTTTCCATGCGGATGCAGCCGGAGGACACGGCGTGGCCGATCGATTTCGGCTCATTGGTGCCGTGGATGCGGAAAAGCGTGTCCTTCCTGCCCTGGAACAGATAGAGCGCGCGGGCGCCAAGCGGATTGGACAGGCTGCCGTCCATGTGATCGGGCAATTCGGGGCGGCGCTCGAGCATTTCCGGCGGCGGCGTCCAGCCCGGCCAATAGGACTTGCGGCCGACCGTCGCCTCGCCCTTCCAGGTGAAGCCCGCCTTGCCGACGGCGACGCCATATTGCAGCGCCCGCCCGTCGCCGAGCGAATAGTAAAGCTTGCGCTGGGTGGTGCTGATGGTGATCGTGCCCGCCGGTTCGCCCGTCGGGTCTCCCACCTCCTTGCGGGTCGCAAATTTGTAATTCACATCCGGGTCGAGATTGACCGGCGTGGAATAATCGGGATCGGCGTCGGGCGGCAGAGCGGCCTCCGAAACGCCGCCGCGGTCGCCATAGCCGTCGTCGAACAGGGAATTCCCGCGGGAAAGATCGACCGCCGCGCCATCATCGCCCTCCGTCGCGCGGTCGCGCGCGGCTTCTTGCGGTTGGGGCGCGCGGACGCCCCGCTGACGCGCCGGCGGCGACGACGGCGGTTGCGCATTGTCCCACCAGAAAAAGGAATTACGGCGCGGCTGCGCCGCCTGTTGCTGCGACGGCGCCGGATGTTGCCTGTCGGCGCGCTGCGGGGGACGGCGCGAGGGATGTTGCGTTTGCTGCTGTTGCGGCTGTGGTTGCGGCTGGCCGAACGGGGGCCAGAATTGCGCCCTGGCCTGCGGCGCCGCCACAAGAAGCCCGCCGAGCAGGGCGGAACGGATGATGGATCGACGGAACCTCGGATCGAAGGACATGGCGGCCGCTTCCTTTGGGCGCCCCGCGCGCCTAGGGCTCGGCCTCCGGCGGCGGGTCTAAGCTTATTTGCGGAAGGCGAAGCCCTTTGTAAAGCCCGCCGCGGACGCGCGATTCTTTTTCGGAGCGGTTCGTCCATTCATGATGTCATGTTTTCAGCACCGCGCAGGCGCCGCCGGCGCGTTCGATCGCCGCACAAAGGCGATTCGCCTGCTTCCGGGTCTGGGCGGGCGCGCGCACCCGCCAGAAACGCGCAAAGCCGCGGCCGGGCGCCCTTTTGCCGATCACCATTGGCTGGCCGTCGCCCAGAAGCGCCGCGAAGCGCCGTTGCGCCCGCGCGTAAGCCGCCAGCGCCGCCTTTTTGTTGAAAGAGCCGGAGAGCTGCACGCCCCAGGGCGCGGTAAGGGTCGAGCCCGCGAAACGGTCCGGCTCGCGGATGCGGATCGCCTCCGCCGTGGCGAGACAGGTGGCGGGATTGCCGAAGGCCGCCTCCAATTTCGCGGCCGACGGCCTATCGCGCCAATCCTCGACGGGATGGCGGGTGACGATCTCGACATAGACCTGGGTTTCGAACGGCAAGCCGCCCGCACCGGAAAGCCAGTCGGCGACCCGCTGGGGCCCGCCATTATAGGCCGCCGCCGCGAGGCCGAGATTGCCGAAGCGCGCCCTGAGCTCGGCGAGCAGTTCCGCCGCCTTGGGAATCGCCTGCTCGGGGTCGAACGGGTCGGAAAGGCCGCGCTCCGTCGCCGTGCCGGGCATGAACTGGGCGATGCCCTGCGCCCCCGCCGGACTGACGACATGGGCGCGGAAACTGCTTTCGCGCCAGATCAGGCGGGTGAGAAAAGAGGGCGGCAGATGGTGGGCGGAAGCCGCCCGTTCGATCATCCGGCAGACCTCGCCGCGCAAATCGTCGTGGGTTTCGGTCGCCGCCGCAGCGGGAGCGGGACCGACCGTCTCGCCCTGGACGGCAATGGAAGGCGCCGGCGTGAAGGCGGCGACGACGAGCGCTGCGGCGACCGCGCTCCTGGCGCGATTCCGGAAAGAGGACGGGCGATTCATCGGCCTGGCGCGTTCCGCCTTGCTGTTTGCGAATATCAATATGCGCCCGGCGGCGCCGAGAATGAAGCGGCGCGCCTCGTCAACAAAATCACAATTCCGCCGCGCTCGCGCCTTTTGCCCGCTTTTTTGCCAATTCAATCTGTCGCTTGTCCATAGCGGGGGTTCGGTAGTCGCCGCGTTGACGCAGCCCCCCAGCCGAAGCGGCCTCCGAACCAGACTTTTCGCATGCGACAGAGCCGGCCGGCGATTTCCGGCCGGCTCAAATTTTCCCTCGCCCGCCCTTGAAAGAAAAGCCGACGCCCGCGATATAGCGGCGCGGCGGCCAGCGCCTTGTTCGATGCATTTTGGGGACCGGAACGAAAAATGACGCATGAATCGGCGACGATCGAAAGCGAACGCCATGTTTTCCAGGCCGATGTGGCGCGCTTGCTGCACCTGATGGTTCATTCGATCTATTCGGAGCGCGACATCTTTCTCCGCGAGTTGATTTCCAACGCCGCGGACGCCTGTGAAAAGCTGCGCTACGAGGCGAACAGCGATCCCTCGCTGCTCGGCGATGGGGAATCCTTCGCGATCCGGGTGATCCTGGACAAGGAAGCCGGAACGCTGACCGTCGAGGATAATGGCGTCGGCATGTCCCGCGAGGATCTGACCGGCGCGCTCGGCACGATCGCCAATTCCGGCACCCGCCTTTTCCTCGAAAGGGTCACGAGCTCGGAAAACGGCGCGGCCGAGCTCATCGGCCAGTTCGGCATCGGCTTCTATTCGGCTTTCATGGTCGCCGACCGGGTCGTGGTGGAGACCCGGCGCGCGGGCGAAAGATCGGCCTGGCGCTGGGGTTCGGACGGCAAGGGCGAGTTCGAAATCGCGCCGCTTGACCCTGAAAGCGCCCCAGCGCACGGCTCGCGCGTCATCCTGCATCTCAACGCCGAATCCGGGGCTTATCTGGAGCCGGCGAAGATCGAAGCGATCATCGCCGAACATTCGAGCGCCGTGGCCACGCCGATCGATCTGCAGGAAACGCCAACGTCCGAGCCGAAACGCGTTTCCGATGGCGCGGCCCTCTGGGCCAAGCCGAAGTCGGAAATCACGGAAGAGCAATACAAGGAATTCTATCAGGAGCTTTCCGGCCACTTCGATTCCCCGGCGCTGACCGTCCATTGGCGCGCTGAAGGCCGGGCCGAATATCATGTCCTGGCTTTCGTTCCCGGTTCGCGGCCTTTCGATCTGTTCGATCCGGCGCGGAAAGGGCGGGTCAAGCTTTATTCGCGCCGGGTGCTGATCTCGCGCGACAGCGATCTCCTGCCGGGCTATCTGCGGTTCGTCCGCGCGGTGGTCGATTCTCCAGACCTGCCGCTCAATGTTTCCCGTGAAATGGTCCAGGAAAGCCATCTGTTCGCCGCGATCAAGAAAGGCGTGACCAACCGGATGCTCCAGGAAATCGGGAAACTGGCCGAAACCGATTCCGAAAAGTTTTTGGGCATGTGGAAAAACTTCGGCCCCGTGCTCAAGGAAGGTCTGTATGAAGACCCCGAACGTCGCGACATTTTGCTGAAAATGGCGCGTTTCGCCACAACCGCCGAGCCGGACGGCAATAGGTCGCTCGCCGAAGTTCTCGCCGCAATGCGGCCAAATCAGACGGCGATCTATTATCTCGTCGGCGAAGGCGTCGAGCGGGTCGCGGCCAGTCCGCAGCTTGAGGGATTCCGCGCCAGAGGAATTGAAGTCCTGCTTTTGTCGGACCCAGTGGACGCCTTCTGGGTTCAGACGGCGGTCGGCTATGAGGGCAAGCCGTTCAAATCGGCGACCCAGGGCGCGACCGACATCAAGTCCATCGACCTGCTCGACGAGGCCAGGAAGCCCGAACCATCCGCCGGGGCCCTGCCCGACTTCATCGCCCGCGCCAAGGAGACGCTCGCCGCCGTGGTCGAGGACGTGCGGATTTCCGACCGCCTGTCGGAAAGCGCGGCCTGTCTGGTCGCGCCGGAATTCGGCCCCGACCTGCGTTTGCAGCAAATCCTGGCGGCCCACGGCCAGTCGTCCATCGAGATGAAGCCGATTCTGGAGGTCAACCCGGCCCATCCCCTTCTCGTCGCGCTGGAAAAATTGTCCTCTGGCGGCGCGCCGGAGCTTTTCGACGACGCGGTCTGGCTGATTTTCGACGAGGCGCGTCTGCTCGATGGCGCGCCGCCCAAGGACGCCTCGGCTTTCGCCGCGCGCCTGACGCGGGTTCTCGGTAAGGCCTTGGGAGCCTGACCATCGCCGGCCCGGCCCCGTTTCTCGCGGCGAATCTCACGCTGGCGCAGGCCCGAGTGGCGCTTGCGCGCGCTCTCGCCGAGGCGGGGAAGCAGCCGGCCGCGCTGGAGGCGCGCCTTCTGGTCGAAGGCGCGACCGGATTGCGGCCGCTCGATCTCCTGACCCGCGCCGACGAGCCCGTCGGCGACGAAATCGCGGCGCGGCTGGAAGACTTTCTGGAGCGGCGGCTGCAGGACGAACCGGTTTCGCGGATTCTCGGCCGCAGCGGTTTTTACGGCCTCGACCTCATCGTGACGCCGGACGTGCTCGACCCGAGGGCTGACACGGAAAGCCTGGTCGAGGCGGCATTGACCTTTGTGCGCGGGACGCGCGTTTCGAACCCGCGCATTCTCGACCTTGGAACGGGCTCGGGCGCGATTCTCTGCGCGATCCTGCGATCCATCCCGGACGCGCGCGGGCTTGGCGTCGACCTGTCGCCGGCCGCCTGCGCCATCGCCCGGCAAAACATCGACCGCTGCGGCCTCGCCGATCGATCCTCGATCCTTTGCGGCGACTGGGCGGAGGCGATTGACGCCGGCTTCGACCTCATCGTCTCCAATCCGCCCTATATCGGCCTCGAGGAAGCCGGCGCGCTGGCGCCTGAAGTCGCCCGATTCGATCCTGCGCTGGCGCTTTTCGCCGGGAATGATGGCCTCGATTGTTACCGTCGATTGGCCAGGGAGATCGAGCGGCTGCTCAAGCCGGGGGGCGGCGCCTTTCTTGAAATCGGCTGGCGGCAGGCGCAAGCCGTCGGCGAGATTCTTTCCGAAGCGGGCTTTCGCAATGTTGCCATTTGCAAGGACTTGAGCGGGCGCGATCGCATTGCGGCGGTCCGAAAGGTTTGAAAGGGTCTTGGGACTGATTTTCCTGCACGCTGAAAAGTTTGGCTTGAAAAGTTTGGGCTTGGCGCGGAGGAAAAAAGCGTCTAGAGTCTTCCCCGGAAAAGCTTCGTTGCCTTAATCGACGTTGTGGCTCGGATGAGCTTTTGGCCGACGCCGCGTAGCGGTTTTTAACGTCTCGCCAATCGCTTTCCTGTTTTTGAGCCGCGACGAGAGCGACGTAGCGCGGTCGCCGCTTCCCTGATCGGATCTGAAAGACTGAAAGCAAGTTTGCGGAAATTCGCAGACATGCCCGCAGTGGCAAAGCCGCCGGAGTCTCTGGGCCATTGTCTCTGGCCAGGGCGGCAAGCGAAGAGGCGTTGGCGTAAACTTTCTCGCACTCATGGCGAATACTCAGGAACTATCTATGAGACCTGGTCAAAACAAGCGTATGCGTGGTCGGAATAATCGCAAGGGCCCCAATCCGCTGACGCGGTCCTACGAGTCCAACGGGCCAGATGTCAAGATTCGCGGCACGGCGCAACATATCGCGGAGAAATATCTGCAATTGGCGCGCGATGCGCAATCTTCCGGCGATTCGATCGTCGCCGAGAATTACCTTCAGCACTCGGAACATTATTTCCGGATCATTGCGGCGGCGCAGGCCGCCCAACAGCAGGCCCAGATGGGCTATGGCCGCAGCGCCGAGGATTTCGAGGAGACGGACGAGGACGACGATTTCGTGGCCTTGCCGGATCGTTTCGCCTCCCCCTTCGACCGCTCCCAGCAGGCTCCGGCTTTGAGCAACGCCCAGCCGAATGTTCCAGCCGGCGGATTTGGCCAACAGCCGCAACCCTATTTCGATCGTCCCGCTTTCACGCCCGACGGTCAGGAACGCAGCCAAGAACGCGGTCAAGAGCGGGGTCAGGAACGCAACCAGGATCGCCACCACGACCGTTCCGGCCGTGGCGACCGAAGGTTCGGCCAGCAGGGCGAGCGCCAGCAGGATCATGGCCGTCCGCGTTTCCGCGACCAGCAGCCGCGCATCGCCGCCGGCCCCGGTCCGCAGGAACAGCCGCGCGTCGATTTCGAGCCGATCAATCCCGGCTTGCCAGCCTTCATAACCTCGCCGACGCGCCCTTCGGCGGCGCCCTTCGCCGCGCCGGAACCCGCCGCCGGCGACGCCGATTCGGCGGAACAACCTTTCATCGCCGCGCCGCCGTCGGAATTTCCCGGCGGACCGAGCGACGAGTCCGAGAACCGGTTTCATCTGCGTCCGCGCCGCCGCCGTCGGCCCCGCATGGACAATGGCGGAGACGACGCCGATGGCGCCCCCGTCGCCGAAACCAATTCGGCGGAATAGGTCCGAAACAGCCTGACAGGAACGGCGGCCGAAATGGCCGCCGTTTTGTTTTTGCGACCCTCGCCATTCGCTTCGACCCCCATGTGCTTTGACTTGGCCTTTTAAAACCCGCCTCCCTTCCCATATCTGGTCCAGGCCGCCTTTCGGGGCCGCAATTGACGCGACTTTTTCGCCATTCGGGAAAAGGTGGTGGGCTGAGGAGGTTGAAAATGAATATTGAAAAACTGACCGAGCGCGCGAAAGGCTTCGTTCAATCGGCTCAGTCGCTGGCCTTGCGCGAGGGTCACCAGCAATTCACCCCGCTTCATGTTCTCAAGGTTCTGCTCGACGACGAACAGGGCCTTTCCGCGGGCCTGATCGACAAGAGCGGCGGACGCTCCCGCGACGCGCTGCGCGAATGCGAGCTCGCACTGACGAAAATGCCGCGAGTCGAAGGCTCGGGCGCGGGCCAGCTCTATATGGCGCCGGCCACGGCGCGGCTGTTCGACACCGCCGAGAAAATTGCGCAAAAGGCCGGTGATTCCTTTGTCACTGTCGAGCGCCTGTTGCTCGCTTTGGCGATGGACACAGGCAGCGACGCCGGGAAAATTCTCGCCGCCGCCAGCGTGACGGCCCAAGGGCTGAACGGCGCCATCGAGGAGCTGCGCAAGGGGCGCACCGCCGATTCCGCCTCGGCCGAAAACGCCTATGACGCGCTGAAGAAATATGCGCGCGATCTGACCGAAGCCGCCCGCGAAGGCAAACTCGACCCGGTTATCGGCCGCGACGAAGAGATTCGACGCACGATCCAGGTGCTGTCGCGCCGCACCAAGAACAATCCGGTGCTGATCGGCGAGCCCGGCGTCGGCAAGACGGCGATCGTCGAAGGTCTGGCCTTGCGCATCGTCAATGGCGACGTGCCGGAAAGCCTGCGCGACAAGCAGCTGCTCGCCCTCGACATGGGCGCGCTGATCGCGGGCGCGAAATATCGCGGCGAATTCGAGGAGCGCCTGAAGGCGGTTCTCAACGAAGTCACCGCGGCTGCCGGCGGCGTCATTTTGTTCATCGACGAAATGCACACCCTGGTCGGGGCCGGCAAGGCCGACGGCGCGATGGACGCCTCGAACCTTCTGAAGCCGGCGCTGGCCCGCGGCGAATTGCATTGCGTCGGCGCGACCACGCTCGATGAATATCGCAAACATGTCGAGAAGGACGCCGCGCTGGCGCGCCGTTTCCAGCCGGTTTTCGTCAGCGAGCCGACGGTCGAGGACACGATCTCGATCCTGCGCGGCCTCAAGGAAAAATATGAACTGCACCATGGCGTGCGCATCGCCGACTCGGCGCTGGTGGCCGCCGCGACCTTGTCGAACCGCTATATTTCCGACCGCTTCCTGCCCGACAAGGCGATCGATCTGGTCGACGAGGCGGCGTCGCGTCTGCGCATGCAGGTCGATTCCAAGCCCGAGGAACTCGACGAGTTCGACCGCCGCATCGTTCAGCTCAAGATCGAGCAGGAAGCCCTCAAGAAAGAGTCCGATCAGGCGTCGAAAGACCGGCTGAATCGGCTGGAGGGCGAGCTTGCCGATCTGACCGAGAAATCGGCCGAACTGACCGCGCGCTGGCGGGCCGAGAAGGACAAGCTCGGCGCGGCGCAGAAGCTCAAGGAGCAGCTTGAGGCGGCGCGCAACGATTTGCTGATCGCGCAAAGGAAGGGCGACTACGCCGAGGCGGGCCGGCTCACCTACGGCGTGATCCCGGAGCTTGAAAGAAAACTGGTCGACACCGAGGCGAAAGCCGGCGAAGTTCTGGTCGACGAGGCCGTCACGCCGGACCACATCGCCCAGGTCGTCTCGCGCTGGACCGGCGTGCCGGTGGACAAGATGCTCGAAGGCGAGCGCGCCAAGCTCCTGAAGATGGAAGAGGCGCTGGCGCGGCGTGTGGTCGGCCAGCGCGAGGCGGTCGCCGCCGTTTCGACCGCCGTGCGCCGCGCCCGCGCCGGCCTGCAGGACCCCAATCGGCCGATTGGCTCCTTCATGTTCCTCGGACCCACCGGCGTCGGCAAGACCGAATTGACCAAGGCTCTTGCCGCCTTCCTGTTCGACGACGATTCGGCGCTGATCCGCATCGACATGTCGGAATATATGGAGAAACATTCGGTGGCGCGGCTGATCGGCGCTCCTCCTGGCTATGTCGGCTATGAGGAGGGCGGCGCGCTGACCGAAGCCGTTCGCCGGCGGCCCTATCAGGTCGTGCTGTTCGACGAAATCGAAAAAGCGCATCCTGACGTGTTCAACGTCCTGCTCCAGGTTCTGGACGACGGGCGCCTTACGGACGGGCAGGGCCGGACGGTCGATTTCCGCAATGTCGTGATCATCATGACCTCCAATCTCGGGTCGGAATTTCTGGTGATGCAGAAGGAGGGCGAGGATTCGGCCGCTGTCCATGACGAGGTCATGCAAGTCGTGCGCGGCCATTTCCGGCCCGAATTCCTGAACCGGGTCGACGAGATCATCCTGTTCCACCGCCTACGGCGGCAGGACATGGGCGCGATCGTCGACATTCAGTTTGGGCGTCTGGGGCGCCTGCTGGAGGACCGGAAAATCGCGCTGCATCTGACGGAGGCCGGTCGCGACTGGCTCGCCAACAAGGGCTACGACCCGGCCTATGGCGCGCGTCCGCTCAAGCGGGTCATTCAGAAGAATGTCCAGGACCAGCTGGCCGAGTTGTTGCTCTCGGGAGAAATCGGCGAGGGACAGGCCGTCGAAATCTCTGCGAGCGGCGGCGAGCTGACCCTGAACGGAAAGCCGGTTTCACAAGCCGGACATATGAGCGAGGCGGCGCCAGGCCGTCTCAACTGATTGAAACGAAGGGCGGTTCACGGGCCGCCCTTTTCAATGCAGCCAGCCGGTCGCCACGCCGACGATCAGCACGACGCCAATGACAAAGCGATAGACGACGAAGGGCCAGGACGAAAAGCGTTCGAGAATCCGCATCAGACCCCAGATCGCCACGAAGGCGGAGACGGAGGCCACGCCGACGCCCACGCCGAGGATCATCCAGCCCTCCGCCGGCATATGGGCCTTGAAGAGCTCATACATTTCCTTGACCCCGGCGAGGAAGATCGCGGGCAGCCCCAGAAGAAACGAGAACCGCGCCGCCTCGTCACGCTCCAGATCGAGAAACATCGCCGCCGTGAGGGTCGAGCCGGAGCGCGACACGCCCGGAATCAGGGCGCCGACCTGGGCGAGGCCGACGATCATCGCGTCCTTGAGCGAAACATTGTCCAGCGTGCGACGATGCGCACAGCCTCTTTCGGCCACGGCGAGAAGAAGCGACATGACGATGCTGGAGGCTCCGATCACCCACAGGCTGCGGAACGAGGACTCGCAGGTATTGAGGCCTTTCGACAGGATCACGCCGAAAATGACGATCGGCAGGGTCGCCAGCATGATCCATGTCGTGAAACGGAAATTCCAGTCCTTGAAATCGCGACGGCGCACCGCGTCGATCGAGCCGAGGACGAATCCACGCACGTCGCTCCAGAAATAGGACACCACGGCGGCCAGCGCGGCCACTTGCATGGCGGCGGAAAAGGCCGAGCCGGGATCCCGCCAGCCCAGAACGGCGGGAACGATGCGCATATGGGCGGTGGAGGAGATCGGCAGAAGCTCGGTGATGCCCTGAACGACGCCGAGCGCCGCGACCTTGGCGACGCCTAAATCGATGAATCCGGTGTCCAAACCATGGGTGCAGGCTCCAGCCGACATGAAGTTCCCCCGCCGAATCACAGGATGCGCCTTCGACAGTTCTTACAAAACCGCCGGAGGCTTGCAATCGTGGCGGGCCTGAATTCACACGGACGTGGCGCTGTTCTCCACGACGCGGACGATGTCGGCCATGATCGCGTTCAGTTCGTAATCCTTGGGGGTGTAGACGGCCGCGACGCCCTCTGACAGCAGCAGCTTTTCGTCCTCGGGCGGGATGATGCCGCCGACGATCACCGGGACGTCGGAAATTCCCTCGGTCTTCATCCGCGCCAGAACCTCGCGGACCAGCGGCACATGCGACCCCGACAGGATCGAAAGCCCGACGACATGGACGCCTTCCTCAAGCGCCGCGTTCACGATCTCGGCGGGCGTCAGGCGGATGCCCTCGTAAACGACCTCCATCCCCGCGTCGCGCGCGCGCACCGCGATCTGCTCGGCCCCGTTGGAATGACCGTCGAGACCGGGCTTTCCGACCAGGAATTTGATGCGCCGGCCGAGCTTCTTCGACACACGCTCGACTTCGGCGCGAACCGGATCGAGGGCGCCGCCCGATTGCCGCGCGCTGCGGCCGACGCCCGTCGGCGCGCGGAATTCCCCGAAAACGTCGCGCAAGGTCTGACCCCATTCGCCGGTGGTTACGCCCGCCTTGGCGGCGGCGATCGACGGCTCCATGATATTACGGCCTTCCTGCGCCGCCGAGCGCAAATCGGCGAGCGCCTTGGCGACCGCAGCGCCATCGCGTTGCGCCCGCCACGCCTCGAGCCGCTCGATCTGCTCGGCTTCGACCTCGTGCGGCACGACCAGGATCGCGCCGTCGCCCGTGGTGAGCGGCGAAGGCTCGGTCTCTGTGAATTTGTTGACGCCGACGACGATCTGCTCGCCCAACTCGATCGTCTCCAGCCGTTTGGTGTTGGATTCGACGAGCTTGGACTTGAGATAGCCGGATTCGACCGCTGCGACGGCGCCGCCCATGGCGTCGATCGCGGCAAGCTCGCCCAGGGCTTCGTTCTTGAGCGCGGCGACCTTCTTCGCCAGTTCGACCGCGCCGTCGAAAAGATCGCCATATTCCAGGAGATCGGTTTCGTATGCCAGAATCTGCTGCAGGCGCAGCGACCATTGCTGGTCGAACGGCCGGGGCAGGCCCAGGGCCTCGTTCCAGGCCGGGAGCTGGACGGCTCGCGCCCGCGCCTTTTTCGACAGGACGACCGCCAGGGTTTCGATCAGGATGCGATAAACGTTGTTTTCCGGCTGCTGCTCGGTCAACCCGAGGGAATTGACTTGAACGCCATAACGGAAACGGCGGAATTTCTCCTCTTTCACGCCGTACCGGTCGCGGGTGATTTCGTCCCAAAGCTCGGCGAAGGCGCGGACCTTGGCCAATTCCGTGACGAAGCGCATCCCGGCGTTGAGAAAGAAGGAAATCCGCCCGACCACCTCGCCGAAATCGGCGTCCGAAACCTCGCCCGAATTCTTGACCATATCGAGAATGGCGATCGCCGTCGCCAGCGCATAGGAGAGTTCCTGCACCGGGGTCGCGCCGGCTTCCTGCAAATGATAGGAGCAAACGTTCATCGGGTTCCATTTCGGAACCTCTTTGGTCGTGAACAGGATGACGTCCTTGGTGAGCCGCAGCGACGGGCCGGGAGGAAAGACGTAGGTTCCGCGCGACAGATATTCCTTGATGATGTCGTTCTGCGTCGTGCCTTGCAGGACGCTGCGCGGCGCTTCTTGAGCGTCGGCGGCGGCGATATAAAGCGAAAGCAGCCAAGGCGCGGTCGCGTTGATCGTCATCGACGTGTTCATCTTCGCGATCGGGATCCCGTCGAACAAGGCTTTCATGTCGCCGAGGTGGGAAACCGGCACGCCGACCTTGCCGACTTCGCCGCGCGACAGGGGATGGTCGGAATCGTAGCCCGTCTGCGTCGGCAGGTCGAAAGCGATGGACAGGCCGGTCTGGCCCTTGGCGAGATTGTTCCGGTAAAGCTTGTTCGAACTCGACCGCCGTCGAATGGCCCGCGTAGGTCCTGAAAATCCAGGCCTTGTCGCGGCCGGGAGCTGTCGTCGTCATCGGAACCTCACTTTTGTGCGCGGCGCTCGTCCCTCACATCGTCCGGGCCGGATTGTTATAAAGGATTTGCCTCGCTTTGTTGCATGGCACAATCGTTCCGCACGCTGCGACTTTAGAATGACCCGAGGCGCGTCTTCTGACGTTAGTTTACTGATTTATAGATGTTTTTCATATTGCAGCGAAAGGACGCCGACTTTAGCACGAGGCAAAAAGTTGGGCATGCGCTCGCAAAATGCCGCTAATATGTATATTGCCGCGCAAGGGTCCAACGCGGTCGCACAAATCCCTGGAATGTGCGCAGGGTCGAGGTTTCGCGAGACCGGGACGGGCGCGCGCGTCCCAACGTCCGCTTGAAGAACGCCCGGCGCGACGATTTCGGCGGTCATCTAGGACAGGAGTCAGTGTTGAGCAATCAATCGCCGACGGCGGGCGGCGCGGAAGCCGCAAACCCGACGATCCTCAAGGATCTGTATGACATCGGAGAGATTCCGCCGCTCGGCCATGTGCCGAAGAACATGCACGCCTGGGTCATCCGGAAGGAACGGCACGGACCCCCGGAAAGCGCGATGCAGCTTGAGGTCGTCCCGACCTGGGAGCTCGACAGCCACGACGTGCTCGTTCTCGTCATGGCGGCGGGCGTCAATTACAACGGCGTCTGGGCGGCGCTCGGCGAGCCCATCTCCACGCTCGACGTGCACAAGCTGCCCTATCATATCGCCGGCTCCGACGCCTCCGGCATCGTCTGGGCGGTCGGCTCGAAAGTGAAGCGCTGGAAGGTCGGCGACGAAGTTGTCGTCCACTGCAACCAGGACGACGGCGACGACGAGGAATGCAACGGCGGCGATCCGATGTTCTCGGCGTCGCAACGGATCTGGGGCTATGAGACGCCCGACGGCTCCTTCGCGCAATTCTGCCGGGTCCAGGACCGCCAATTGATGGTGCGCCCCAAACATCTCACCTGGGAAGAAAGCGCCTGTTACACTCTGACCCTGGCGACGGCCTACCGGATGCTGTTTGGCCATGAGCCCCACCGCCTGAAGCCCGGCGACAATGTCCTGGTCTGGGGCGCCTCCGGCGGCCTCGGCGTTTTCGGCGTGCAGCTGATCGCCGCAGCGGGCGCCAATGCGATCGGCGTCATTTCCGACGAATCCAAGCGCGACTACGTTCTTTCGCTTGGCGCCAAGGGCGTCGTCAATCGCAAGGACTTCAAATGCTGGGGCCAATTGCCCAAGGTCAATTCCCCCGAATACAACGACTGGCTCAAGGAAGCGCGGCGTTTCGGCAAGGCGATCTGGGAAATTACCGGCAAGAAGGATGTCGATATCGTCTTCGAGCATCCCGGCGAAGCGACTTTCCCCGTTTCAACCCTGGTGGTGAAGCGCGGCGGCATGGTTGTCTTCTGCGCTGGCACCTCCGGATTCAACCTGACCTTCGACGCCCGTTATGTCTGGATGCGTCAGAAGCGCATTCAGGGATCGCATTTCGCCCATCTGAAACAGGCCGCGGCGGCCAATAATTTCGTCGTCGACCGGCGCGTGGATCCGTGCATGTCCGAGGTTTTCCCCTGGGGCAAAATTCCGGCCGCCCACACCAAAATGTGGAAAAACCTGCATGCGCCCGGCAACATGGCCGTTCTTGTCAACGCGACCGAGACGGGTCTGCGGACTTTGGAAGACGTGATCGAGGCGGGCAAGCCGCGCTGAATCCATCCGGAAGATCGGCGGGGCTTTAGTCCCGCCTGTCGCATTGCGTGCGTTTCAGTCCGAATTCGAGAATCATTTGGGCTTGAATCAAGCGTCATGCCGCCATATTTACTATATACAACGCAACGAGATCGTTGAATCCGCTACGATAAGCTGGATGATTGTGCATTAATGCTTATACATGTGAGCGATTTACAAAGTTAAATAAACGTTAACTGATCGCTTTTACCATTTGCCCTGAATTTCTGGCGCGAACTGTCCGGACCTTGCCTATGCGCGCGACCACATACGGCTTCGGCGACTTATTGCCGGATTCGGCGCGAGAATTCGCGCGCCGCCGATCTCAAGAATTCATCGGCCTCGCGATCATCGCGGCGACCGGCGCGGTCGGCGTTTCTCTGGCCAGCTGGTCGATTTCGGACCCAAGCCTCAGCCACGCGACCGACGCGCCGATTCACAATCTTCTCGGCGTCAAAGGGGCCATTATCGCCGATCTGATCATGCAGCTGATCGGCGTCAGCGCCGTCGTGCTCCTCGCGCCCCTGGGCCTGCTGGGCTGGCGCGTTTTTTCGCATCGACGCGTCGGCCGACCGAGCCGTTACCTCATCTATTGGCTCGTCGGCACATTCAGCGCCGCGGCCGTCGCCTCCCTGCTCCCGATGACGGATCGCTGGCCACTGCCGACCGGTCTCGGGGGCGTCATCGGCGACGCGCTGGTCTTCCTGCCCAAGCGTTATTTGTCCGCCTTCGGACTCGCGCTCGCGGGCCTCGCCTATCTGTCGATCGCCATTCTTTCGCTTGCCGCCTCGCTCGGGCCAGGCGCATCGAATCAAAAGGACGACGAGAAAGCCGAGCGAACGGATTCGCTCTCTCAGCGGACTCCTTCGCTAGCCGGGTCCGCGAAGAATTTTCCCGCCGCCGCCCGAGATCGGGGCCGCATATCGCAGCGTTCCGCCCTTCGCGATGTCGTGAAAAACCTGTTCGGAATGAACTGGGGCGCGCCCAAAGGCGACCGGGAGATCGCCGGCGGCCAGTTCGATGAATTGCGTTCCGCATTCGAACAGCCGTTCAAATCCGGCGATCAGGGCGGACCGCGCCGTCTCGTTGATTTCCCCTCGCCGCCGGGGCCAAGGATCGACGGGGTGAGCGACCCCGCTCCGCGCCCGAAAAAATGGGGTCAGAAGGTCGCGACAGACCCTGCTCCCGGTGACGGCGCCAACGCGCCCTACGTCTTTCCCTCGACCAATCTTCTCGCCCAGGGGAAGAAGGTCGCCGGGACGGTCAATCAGGATTCGCTGGAGCAGAACGCGCGGCTTCTCGAAGGGGTCCTGGAGGATTTCAGCATCAAGGGCGATATTGTCAGCGTTTTCCCCGGCCCTGTCGTCACCTTGTACGATTTCGAGCCTGCGCCTGGGATCAAGTCGTCGCGGGTGATCGGGCTTTCGGACGACATTGCGCGGTCGATGTCGGCGGTTTCGGCGCGCGTGGCGGTGGCGCCGGGGCGCAACGCCATCGGCATCGAGCTGCCCAATCCCGCGCCGCGAGACCGTTTTCCTGCGCGAGCTGCTCGCCTCGCCCGATTTCGTCGAGACCCGCCACAAGCTCGCCATCGCGCTGGGCAAGACCATCGGCGGCGAGCCGGTCATCGTCGACCTCGCCCGAATGCCCCATCTGCTCGTCGCCGGCACCACCGGCTCGGGCAAGTCGGTCGCCATCAACACCATGGTCCTGTCGCTGCTCTACCGGCTCAAGCCGCAGGAGTGCCGCCTGATCATGGTCGATCCCAAAATGCTCGAGCTCTCCGTCTACGACGGCGTCCCGCACCTGCTGACCCCCGTCGTCACCGACCCCAAGAAGGCGGTCGTCGCCCTCAAATGGGCGGTGCGCGAGATGGAGGACCGCTACAAGAAAATGTCCAAGCTCGGCGTGCGCAACATCGACGGTTTCAACGCCCGCGTCACCGAGGCCCGCGAAAAGGGCGAGATCATCTCGCGCACGGTGCAGACCGGCTTCGACCGCGAGACCGGCGAGGCGGTCTACGAGCAGGAGCAGATGGACCTCATCGTCCTGCCCTATATCGTGGTCATCGTCGATGAAATGGCCGATCTGATGATGGTCGCCGGCAAGGAGATCGAGGGCGCGATCCAGCGCCTGGCGCAGATGGCGCGCGCCGCCGGCATCCACCTGATCATGGCGACCCAGCGCCCCTCGGTCGACGTCATCACCGGCACGATCAAGGCCAATTTCCCGACCCGCGTCTCGTTCCAGGTGACGTCGAAAATCGACAGCCGCACGATCCTGGGCGAGATGGGCGCGGAGCAGCTGCTCGGCCAGGGCGACATGCTTTACATGCAGGGCGGCGGGCGGATTTCCCGCGTCCACGGGCCGTTCGTCTCGGACGTCGAGGTGGAGAAGGTGGTGGCGCATCTGAAGATGCAGGGCCAGCCGGAATATCTCGACGCGGTGACGGTGGAGGACGACGCGGAAGACGACGAGGCGGAGGCCGCAAGCTTTGCCGGCGACGACGAGGGCGGCGATCTCTACGACCGCGCCGTGGCGATCGTGCTACGCGACAGGAAATGCTCGACCTCCTACGTCCAGCGCCGCCTCTCGGTCGGCTACAACAAGGCCGCGACCCTCGTCGAACGCATGGAAAAGGAAGGCGTCGTCGGTCCCGCCAACCACGCCGGAAAACGCCAGATCCTCGCCGGAGGCGGAATCGACCGCGGAGCGTTCGACGGCGAGTGACATTCCCCAATCGCGCCATATGTTCGGTTTAACTGGGAGCCAACCGTTGAAACCGGATTCCGCGCCGGGACGCCCTCAAGGAAGTCGCAATGCCACGCTTTTTCAAACCTCGCAGGAAAACGCCATTGATGCGGGGGGTCGCTCTTTTCCTGATGGGGTCGCTCTCGATCGCGCCAATCGCCAGCGCGACGCCGCAGAAACATCCCAAGCCAAGCGACAGTCCGGCGAAGGCCGCGCCGGATTCGGCCAATGGGGAAAGCGCGCCGCTCGATTCGCAACTCGCCATCCAGATGGCCGACGATTATTTCAACGCCGCCCGCGTGATGACGGCGGATTTCGTTCAGATCGGGGCCGATGGGCGACGTTCGGAAGGCAAATTATATGTGCTGAAACCAGGACGGCTGCGCTTCGAATACGCCATGCCGGCGACAATGGAGGTTATCGCTGACGGCGTTTCGGTGGCTATACGCGACCGAAAACTTAAAACACAGCAGCTATACTTTATCAGTCAGACTCCGTTGAAGTTTCTGCTCAAGGACAAGCTAAATCTGGCGAAAGACGTGAAAGTCGCCAATGTCTCATCGACCGATCGCTCAACGATCATCACGATTGAAGACAAATCGACGTTCGGCGGCACATCCACGATCAAACTGGATTTCGATCGCAAGGATTTTACCTTGCAAAAGTGGCAGGTCACCGACCCGCAGGGCTACGACACCCTGGTGACCCTGCATAATATCGACCTCACCTCCGTCCCCGACCTCAAGCTTTTCCGGATTCCGCCGACCAGTTTCTGGCCCTCCCTGAATTGAGCGCCATTTCAATGGAAATCACTTCGGCGGCTTGATTCGCTCCGCCGGTTCGGTTTAGCCACACTCAGGCGCTTTCTCCTTCCAACCCCGGCTAAGCCTTTGCAGTTGAAGATCACGACCTGGAACATCAATTCCGTTCGCCTGCGTTTTTCCCAGGTCGCCTCGTTTCTGGGCGCGCATCGACCGGACGTTCTCTGCCTCCAGGAGACCAAATGTCGCGACAGCGAATTTCCGAGTTCCGATTTCCGCAAGCTCGGCTATGAGCATCTCGCGATCAATGGACAGAAGGGATACCACGGCGTCGCGATCGCCTCTCGTTTGCCGCTGAACGAAGTGGAACGGAGGAATTTTTGCAACATCGGCGACGCCAGACACATTTCGGCGACGGTTTCGGTCGGGGAAAAGCAGATCCGCGTCGATAATTTCTACGTCCCCGCCGGCGGGGACGAGCCAGACCCGCAAATAAACCCCAAATTCGCGCACAAGCTTGCTTTCCTTGACGAACTCGGCGCCTGGATTTCCCAGGACAGCTTTTCCAGGAACATGTCTCTGATCGTTGGAGACCTGAACGTCGCCCATCTCGAACACGATGTGTGGAGCCACCGCGCGCTATTGAAGGTCGTCAGTCATACTCCGGTCGAGACGGATAAATTGAAGGCGATCATCGAACGTGGAAAATGGATCGACGCCTTGCGGCGGTTTACGCCGGCCGACCAGAAACTTTATACGTGGTGGAGTTACCGGTCTCCCAACTGGTCCGCGGCAGACAAGGGGCGGCGGCTCGATCATATCTGGGCGTCACAAGCCCTGGAGCCATATCTCCACGATATCGAAATCCTTCGCGAGGCGCGCGGGTGGGAACGCCCGTCCGACCACGCGCCTGTGAGCCTCGTGCTGAAATTTTGAATTTGGCCGTCCTATCGGATCGTCAGGAGTTTTTCCCTCTTTTTCGCAATGTCCTTGCCGAAAGCGTCCATGTCGCGAATCATCGATTTCTTCAGCGCTGCGGCGCTTGCCGGAAACTCGTTCAGGACGCGACGAAACAAATCGTGCGAAAGCTTCATCGCCACCACGTTTTCCTGCGCGACAGCGCTATATCCGGCCTCTGAAACGCTGAACAAGCTCCGCGATCCGATCAGCGCGCCGGGACCTACGATTCTGTCCCCTCCGCTCGCGCCGTCGCCCGAAAGCCGGACCATCCCGGACACGATATAAAAACCGGCCTCCAGACGGTCGCCTCGGCGAAAAACTAATTCTCCACGGGGGAACTCGACTTGCGGTGCGGTAAAAGCAAGCAACCGCAAGCCTTCAACTTCGAAATCCGCCAGAAGAGGCAGGCGCTTGAGCGCATCGACCAAGTTTCCAAGAGACATGATGGTCCTGAATTCACTGCGCAAGGCTGAGTTTCATGTCGCCAGACGATAGCCGCCCGCGTCCGTCAAAAGCAATTTCGCGTTTGCGGGATCGCTTTCAATTTTTTGTCTCAGGCGGTAGATATGCGTTTCCAACGTGTGCGTCGTGACATTGGCGTTATAACCCCACACATCCCGCAAAAGATCGTCGCGTGAGACCACTTCTCCCTTGGCGCGGTTGAGATATTGCAGGATCGCGGTTTCTTTTTCCGTCAATCTGAGCTTCACGCCATTTTCGGACAGCAGCATTTTGGCGTTGGGACTGAACGTATAAGCTCCCACCTGAAAGGTCGCATCCTCGCTCAATTCATATTGACGCAGATGGGCGCGAATTCGCGCCAGCAAGACCGCAAATCGAAAGGGCTTGTTGACGTAGTCGTTGGCCCCCGAGTCAAACCCCGAAACGATGTCGGTTTCAGAATCGTGCGCCGTCAGCATGATGACAGGCTTGTTGAAACCCTCCGCGCGCAACTTTTTGACGGCTTCGCGCCCATCGGCGTCGGGCAGACCGACATCCATGATGACCAGGTCGAGCTGCCCCTTGCGAATCGCTTCCATGGCTTCAGCCGCGTTCGCCGCCTCGACGGTGACGAAGTCGTCGTGAACGCCTAATTGTTCGGCAAGGGAAACCCGCAGGAGAGGGTCATCATCGACGATCAAAATCCGACGGATTTGCGACATGAATGATCCTGCGCCGAGCGGCAAACATCAAGCTGAGGGCGGCGACCAAGCCCGAAGTAAGCTGAATCTACGCCGACAACCATTATTCGTCAAAAGGCGCAAGCCTTTGCAACGCCCTCGTCTGGAACTTCGACGCGGTCGGCGCGTTGGGGAAGGCTTGCGAGGAAGCCCTGCGGCCCTCCGATGCGCCGATCGAACCGCGAGAGCCTTCACGGAAGATTCGCACTTTGCCAAGGCGACGGGACGCCCTCGCGGATGATGTTCGAAAAATCCGGCGAATCGCCAGCTTTCCGGGCGCGCGCGCTGATCTGCGCGCGCGCCCGCAGTTCTTCGAGCGAAATCCGCGTGTCGACCGCGCCGCGATCGTAGAGGTAGCTCGGCAGGAAGCCGTTGACGATCAGCCGCCAGTCGAAAGGCATGTGTCCGCCGGCGGCGCGGATCAGCTTCACCACGGCGGTCGTGCAATTCGTGGTGATCGAATTGTAGAATTCCGGCTGCTTCGCCAGCCCATTCGCATCGTCGACATATTGCAGCAGGAGCATTCGGGCGACGTCCGGCGGCGTGCGCAGCCGGTACAGTTGCACATCTTCCTCGCGAATGTTCGAGCGCAGCCGCACGACGTCGCGTTCGTCCGAGGCGAGGATCACCAGCGGGTTCGACCGGAACAGATCGGCGATCGGCGAAAATTCGCCGCCCTCGCGGCTGCGGACCTCTACGGACCAGGCCAGCCGGCGGCCGTCGTCGAAGCCGAAGCTGATGATCAGATGGGTCATTTCCGGCCCGGCCCAATAGGCCAGGAAGACGTCGAGCTCGCGCAATCTGGCGAGATCGTAGCTTTCCGAGACCCAGCGTTGCCTGAATTCGGTCCGGTTGGTCCAGTCGAAGTCGCGGACATTTTTCAGCGTCAGAATATCGCCCTCGACGACGCCCGTGACCTGGCGGGCGACATCGGGCGCCCAATCCGCTACCGCCGGCGGCTTGATCGTCCCCCACCACAGGAGAACGCCACCAAAAGCCAAAACGAAGACGCCAAGAGCCCGCCAGCGGCGCGCGGAGAAAATGGCGGCGATGGTCCACAGGCTGACGACCCCGAAGGAGGCCGCGCCGATGGCGCGCAGCCATTCGGCGCCGGGAACGCGGAACCACAGCGCGAGTGAAGCCCACAGGCCGACCGGAAATATGACCAGAAGGGCGACGAGGCCCCAAAAGATCGTCGCGAAAACCCGCCTCTGATGTCCCAATGGAAGATTCCCCTTGCGCTGTCGGTTCCGGCAAAGCTTATCCCGCGCCGGGCGCAAAGAGCAAAATTTTCCCGAAGGCCTCGCCCATGCCGCGAGGCGAAGGGAATCAGCCCACCCTTGCCTCGACCATCGCCAAAGCCGCGGCAAAGGCCGCCTCGATGTTCAAATCCGTCGTGTCGAGGATTTTCGCGTCGTCCGCCGGCTTGAGCGGCGCATCGGCCCGTTCGCTGTCGCGCTGGTCGCGTTTTCTTATGTCTTGGAGGATCGACGCGTAGTCGACCGTCTCGCCACGTCCGCGCAGCTCCAGCGCCCGGCGCTGGGCGCGGGCTTCCGGGCTTGCGGTGACAAAGATTTTCGCGTCTGCTTCAGGCGCGATTACCGTGCCGATGTCGCGTCCGTCGAGCACCGCGCCCTGCGGGCGCGCGGCGAAGGCGCGCTGCATGTCGATCAGCGCCGCCCGCACTTGCGGGATGGCCGCAACCACCGAGGCCGCCTCGCCCATTTCCCGGCCGCGCAGCCGCTCCTCGTCGAAATCGAGCAAGGCGAGTCCGCGCGCGGCGCTCACCGCCTTTTCGACGTCATCCAGTCTCGATCCCTCGTCGAGCAGGACGCGGGCGGTGGCGCGATAGAGCAGGCCGGTGTCGAGATGCGGCAGGCCGAAATGGGCGGCAAGACGGCGGGCGATCGTGCCCTTGCCGGAGGCCGCCGGCCCGTCGATGGCGATGATCATCATGAAAATTCCGCGCCGAGGCTGGCCATGAGCGGCCGGAAGGTCGGGAAGGAGGTGGCGATCATGGTTTCGTCGTCGACCGTCACCGGCCTGTCCGAGGCCAGGCCCATCACCAGAAAACTCATGGCGAGGCGATGATCCAGGTGGGTCTCGACCAGGCCGCCGCCGGGACAGGCGCCCGCGCCTCCCTCGACGATGAGGTCGTCGCCGTCGATCGTCGCCTTGACGCCATTGGCGGTCAGGCCGGCTGCGGTCGCGGCGAGGCGGTCCGATTCCTTGACCCGCAATTCCTGAAGGCCGTTCATTCGGGTCGCGCCCTTGGCGAAGGCGGCGACCACCGCGAGGATGAGATATTCGTCGATCATGGCCGGGGCGCGCGCCGCCGGCACATCGACGCCCGTCAGATCGCTGTGGCGAACCCGCAGGTCGGCGACCTCCTCGCCGCCTTCCTCGCGCCGGTCGAGAATGTCGATCCGCGCGCCCATCTCGAGCAAGGTGGCGAGGAAGCCCGAACGAAGCGGGTTCATCATCACCCCTTCCACGACGATTTCGGACCCCTTGACCAGCAAGGCCGCCGCGATGAGGAAGGCGGCCGAGGACGGATCGACCGGAACCATGATCGGGCGCGGCGTGAATTCGGGGCGCCCTTCCAGCGTGATCTTGCGGCCATGCTCGCCGAAAGGCTCGGATGCGACGGACGCGCCGAAATAGGTCAGCATCTTTTCGGTGTGGTCGCGGCTCGCCTCGCTTTCGATGATTGTGGTGCGGCCGAGAGCGTTGAGGCCCGCGAGCAGGACCGCCGATTTGATCTGCGCCGAGGCGACCGGCGTGCGATATTCGATCGGCGCCGGCTCCGGCGTCCCTTTCAGCAGGATCGGGCAGCGCCCGCCCTCCGCCTGCTCCAGAACTTCGGCGCCCATCAGCGCCAGCGGATCGAGAATGCGGCGCATCGGGCGTTTGCGCAGCGAGGCGTCGCCATCGAAACGGGCGGTGATTCCATGGCCGCCGACCACTCCCATCATCAGGCGTGAACCGGTGCCGGCATTGCCGAAATCGAGCGTCTCGCGCGGTTCCAGAATCGAGCCAAGGCCCATGCCGCGAATGCGCCATCGGCCCTCGCCGACCCGCTCGACGTGAGCGCCCAACTGGGCGCAGGCGCGGCCGGTGTTGAGGACGTCCTCGCCTTCGAGCAGGCCGGTCACCAGCG
The DNA here is from genome assembly GCA_963748385.1 of uncultured Pseudomonadota bacterium. Lineage (GTDB taxonomy): Bacteria > Pseudomonadota > Alphaproteobacteria > Rhizobiales > Beijerinckiaceae > Rhodoblastus. Next base: position 333,626 of record CAVVIQ010000020.1, on the reverse strand, counting down.
TCTCGCCGACGGACAAAAGGCCGAGCAGAAAGGCGCGATGGGAGATGCTCTTGTCGCCCGGCGGCCGGGCGCGGCCGCGCAGCGGGCCGCAGGCGCGGGCGGTCAAGGGTTTGGCGGCGGCGGCATGGGACATGGATTGAATTCTGGCGAGGGAAGCGGGAATCAGCGCAAGGCTTTGGATATTTGCGGCAGGAGGATGGAGTTCAGCGTGTCCTCGGTGAGCGGGCCGATCAATTTGTATGCGATCTTGCCGTCGCCGCGCACGATATAGGTCTCGGGAACGCCGGTCAGGCCCCAGTCGATGCCGGCGCGGCCGCTCGAATCCATGCCGATCGCCGCATAGGGATCGCCCTCCTCGGCAAGGAATTGCCCGACATTGGCCGGGTCGTCCTTGTAGTTGACGCCGACCAGCCGGACGCCCATCGCCTTGAGCGCCTGATTCGCCGCCAGTTCGCGCAAGATCGGATGTTCGACCCGGCAAGGCGAACACCAGGAGGCGAAATAATTGACGATGGTCACGCCGCCCTTGCGCAGATCGGCGTCCGAGAGACCGGGCCTGCCGGTTCCCGGAACCGCCGGAAGATTGATGGCGGGCGCGTCCTTGCCGATCAGGGCCGAGGGCACCAGCGAAGGATCGCGGCCGAGATAGAGCCGCCAGCCGAGGAAAAGGGAAATGGCGGCGAAAATCAGCAGGGGCAGCGCCCGAACCCACCCGCTCTGGGGCGTGGGCGTCTCGTTCGCCGCATTCATCGATCCTGCCCCGTGTTGTCGAAACGCGCGAGTTTTCGGCGCAGCGCCCGATAATCGAACATGATCTTCACCACCACCGCGCAGATCACCAGCGCGGCGAATCCATAAGCCGAGGCGATATAGAAGGAATAGTCCTTCATTGCGCTGGCTCCGTGGCGATTTCCGGATCTTCCGCCGCGGCGGCCGTGATGCTGAGGCGACGCAGACGGCGGCTCAGGATCTCGTTGCGGATCGCCATCAGGTGCAGGGTGAAGAACAGCAATGTGAAGCCCAGCGCCATGACGAGCAGCGGCCATAGCATCGAGGCCGCGATGGTCGGCCCGCCCAGACGGAAGACGGAAGCCGACTGGTGCAGCGTGTTCCACCAATCGACCGAGAATTTGATGATCGGAATGTTGACGACGCCGACCAGCGTGAGGATCGCGGCGGCGCGCGCGGCCTGGGCCGGCTCCTCGATGGTCTGCCACAGGCCGATCAAGCCGAGATAGATCAGGAACAGCACCAGAACCGAGGTCAGGCGCGCGTCCCACACCCACCATGTCCCCCACATCGGCTTGCCCCACAGCGAACCGGTGACCAGACAGACCAGAGTGAAAGCGGCGCCGAGCGGCGCGGCGGCCTTTTGGGCGGCGTCGGCCAGCGGATGTCGCCAGACCAGGGTTCCGAGCGCGGCGGACGTCATCACCATGTAGCACATCATGCCGAGCCAGGCCGCCGGCACGTGCAGATACATGATCTTGACCGAGGAGCCCTGCTGATAGTCGTCGGGCGCGACGAAAAAGGTAAGATAGAGGCCGACCGCGACCGCGAGCGCCGCCGACGCGGCGAGCCACGGAATGAGCCGCGCCGCGAGCGCGAGAAAATTCGTCGGATTGGCGTATTTGAGCATGGACCTGACCCGTCCTCCCCAGGCGCGCCGCCTGATTAGGCTCAGGCGCTTGGAATTGCAATTCCTGCCCGGCAGGAGCGACGAAAAGACGGCGAAATTACGCCTCCCGCGCGCGCAGAGCCGCGGCGGCGGCGAAAGGCGCGCCCGCGACCGCCATCAGCGACAGGCCGCACAGGATCAGGAAGGGCGTATGGAAGGGCACGGTCCCTCCGCTCGCGGCCGAGGCGCTGGCGACGCCAAAGATCAGCGCCGGCGTTGTAAGCGGCAGGATCAGCACGGCCATCAGCAGGCCGCCGCGCCGCAGGCCGGCCGTCAGGCCGGCGCCGATGGCGCCGAGCAGGGTCAGCGCGGGCGTTCCAGCGAGCAGCGAGGCGGCGACGCCGGCCAGCGCCATCGGCTCCATGCCGAGCGTCAGCCCGAGCAGCGGCGCGACGACGATCAGCGGCAGCGCGGTCAATGTCCAGTGGGCCGCACATTTGGCCAGCACCACCAGTTCCAGCGGCGTCGAGGACATCAGGATAAGATCGAGCGAACCGTCGTCGGCGTCGGTCTGAAAGAGACGGTCGAGCCCGAGCAGGGTCGAAAGCAGCGCCGCGATCCATAATATGGCCGGGCCGATCCGCGACAGAAGGTTGAGGTCGGGCCCGATGGCGAAAGGCGTGAGGCTCACGAGGATGAGGAAAAAGACCACGCCCATCGCGCCGCCGCCGCCGACGCTTCGGGCGATCAGCAATTCCCGTCTGAACAGGGCCCAGAGAGGCGAGGTCACACGGCGCCTCCAGCATCGCGCGGCCGGGGCGCGTCGAGACGAAGCTCCTTGGCGTCCACGAGGCCGAGCGGCGCATGGGTCGCGGCGAAGATGAAGCCGCCTCCGGCGCGATGCGACGCCATGGCTTCGGCGAATTTCTGTTGCGAACCGACGTCGAGCGCGGTCGCCGGCTCGTCGAGCAGCCAGATCGGGCGCGGCGCGACGAAAAGTCGCGCCAGCGCGACGCGGCGTTTCTGGCCGGCGGAAAGATAAGCGACGGGAAAATCGCCCACCCGCGCGAGGCCCACTTTCTCCAAAGCGCCATCGGGAGAAAGCGCCGGCTCCGACGAGCTTTGGAGCATCCGCGCCCAGAATTCGAGATTTTCCAGCGCGGTAAGGGCCGCCTTGAGTCCATCCGCATGGCCGACGTAATGGGCCTGTTCGGCCAGCGGCGCGTCGGCGCCGCCATTCAGCCTGATCTCGCCTTCACGCAAAGGCAGAAAACCGGCGAGCGCGCGCAAAAGAGTCGATTTGCCGGCGCCGTTGCGGCCGAGCACGAGCAGGGCTTCGCCCGCCCGCAATTTAAAATCGACGCCGCGAACAATCGCCCGGCCGCCGCGATCGACGCGCAATCCGTTGGCGGAAATCGCTTGCAAGGCTTGAGTTTTCGGCAGGCGGACTTCGGCTGGCGGCAAAGGGTCCTCCCAGGGGGCCTTACGGTCTGACGGCTGACGCCGCGCCCCTTGCTTGCGCGTCCGGGCTCTAACTTTTGTTTGTGTAGCCTGTGAGCGCCGATTTATCTATAAGCCTCTCATCCGCTTTCCTCGCCCCGCCACAACTTTCATCGGGATCTCCCAGCGATGGCCTCTCTCGACAGCTTCAAATGCCGCAAGACCCTCAAGGTCGGCGCCAAGACCTATCATTATTTCTCGCTCAAGGCGGCCGAGAAGAACGGGCTCGAAGGCGTTTCGAACCTGCCTTATTCGATGAAGGTCCTGCTGGAAAACCTGTTGCGCAACGAGGACGGCCGCTCCGTCACCAGGGAAGACATTCTCGGCGTGTCCCAATGGCTCAACAACAAGGGCAAGGTGGAGAAGGAAATCGCCTTCCGGCCCGCCCGCGTGCTGATGCAGGATTTCACCGGCGTTCCGGCGGTGGTCGATCTCGCCGCGATGCGCGACGGTATCAAGAAGCTTGGCGGCGATCCCGAGCAGATCAATCCGCTGGTCCCGGTCGATCTGGTCATCGACCATTCGATCATCGTCGACGCCTTCGGAGCCAAGAGCGCGCTGAAGACCAATGTCGAACACGAATATGCACGCAACGGCGAGCGTTACACCTTCCTGAAATGGGGCCAGGGCGCCTTTTCCAATTTCTCGGTCGTTCCTCCGGGCACGGGCATCTGCCATCAGGTGAATATCGAATATCTCGCCCAGACGGTCTGGACCTGCAAGGAGAAGCTCCAGCCGGCCCGCGGAAAAGCTGTCAACGTCGAGGTTGCTTATCCCGACACGTTGGTCGGCACCGATTCCCACACCACCATGGTCAACGGGCTTTCGGTTCTAGGCTGGGGCGTCGGCGGCATCGAGGCCGAGGCCGCCATGCTCGGCCAGCCGCAATCCATGCTGCTGCCCGAAGTCGTCGGCTTCAAACTCATCGGCAAGCTGAAAGAGGGCGTCACCGCGACCGACATGGTGCTGACCGTAACCCAGATGTTGCGCAAGAAGGGCGTGGTCGGCAAATTCGTCGAGTTTTTTGGCCCCGGCCTCGACGCCTTGACCCTGCCCGACCGGGCGACCGTCGCCAATATGGCGCCCGAATATGGCGCGACCTGTGGCTTCTTCCCGATCGATTCCGAAACCATCGATTACCTGACAAATACCGGCCGCAAGCCCGCCCGCGTCGCCCTGGTCGAGAAATACGCCCGCGCCCAGGGCCTTTTCCGCACCCGCGCCGCCGCCGAACCTGTCTTCACCGACACGATCGAGCTCGATCTCGCCTCGGTCGCGCCCTCGCTCGCCGGCCCGAAGCGCCCGGAAGGCCGCGTCGCGCTCGATGGCGTCGCCGCCGGTTTTTCCGCGGCGATGGAGACCGAGTACAAGAAAATCGCCGCGATCGCGGAACGCTACAAGGTCGAGGGCGAGGCTTTCGACATCGGCCATGGCGACGTGGTGATCGCCGCCATCACCTCCTGCACCAATACTTCCAACCCCAGCGTGCTGATCGGCGCTGGCCTGCTGGCGCGCAACGCCGTCGACAGGGGCCTGACCGTCGCGCCTTGGGTAAAAACCTCGCTCGCGCCCGGATCGCAGGTGGTCGCCGAATATCTCGCCAAAGCGGGCCTGCAGAAATCGCTGGACAAGCTCGGTTTCAACCTCGTCGGCTTCGGCTGCACCACCTGCATCGGCAATTCCGGCCCGCTGCCCGAAAAAATCTCCAAGTCGATCAACGCCAATGGCGTGGTCGCGGCGGCGGTGCTTTCCGGCAACCGCAATTTCGAGGGCCGCGTATCGCCCGACGTCCAGGCCAATTATCTCGCCTCGCCGCCGCTGGTCGTCGCCTATGCGCTCGCCGGTTCGGTGAAAAAAGACCTGACCAGGGAGCCGATCGGCCACGACAAGAAGGGCGCGCCGGTCTTCCTGCGCGACATCTGGCCGTCCTCGAAGGAAATCGAGGCGTTCATCCGCAAGAACGTCACCAAGGCCTTGTTCAAGGCGAAATACGCCGATGTGTTCAAGGGCGACGCCAACTGGCGCAAGGTCAAGACGCCGCACAGCCAGACCTATGCCTGGGACAACAAGTCGACCTACATTCAGAATCCGCCCTATTTCAAGGGCATGACCATGACGCCCAAGCCGGTGACGGATATCGAGGGCGCCCGCGTCCTTGCCCTTTTCGGCGACAAGATCACCACCGACCATATTTCCCCGGCCGGTTCGATCAAGGCGGCCTCGCCCGCCGGCAAATATCTCGCCGCCAACAAGGTGAAGCCGGAAGACTTCAATCAATACGGCACGCGGCGCGGCAACCACGAAGTGATGATGCGCGGCACCTTCGCCAATATCCGCATCAGGAACTTCATGCTCGCCGATGACAAGGGCAACGCGCCCGAGGGCGGCAATACAAAATATTTCCCCGGCGGCGAGGTCATGCCGATCTATGACGCCGCGATGAAATATGAAAAGGCCAAGGTCCCGCTGGTGGTCTTCGCCGGGGTCGAATATGGCAACGGCTCCTCGCGCGACTGGGCGGCGAAGGGGACGAACCTTTTGGGCGTACGCGCGGTGATCGCCGAAAGTTTCGAGCGCATCCATCGCTCCAACCTCGTCGGCATGGGCGTCCTGCCGCTGACTTTCGAGGAGGGAACGAACTGGAAGTCGCTGGGCCTCAAGGGCGACGAAAAGGTGACGATCAAGGGCCTGACCAATCTGGAGCCGCGGCAGAAGCTCGAAGCCGAGATCACGTTCGCCGATGGAAAGACGAAGAAGGTCAAGCTCAACAGCCGCATCCAGACCGCGGATGAAGTCGAATATTACAAGAACGGCGGCATCTTGCAGTATGTGCTGCGGCAGCTGGCTGCAGGCTGATTTCCTGCCCCGCCCCGACTGGGGGCGCCAACACTAAAATGCCGCCATGATGAAACTTGGCGGCATTTCCTCTGCGTCGTCAGCGCAAATACGGAGCGGCCTCCCGTTGACGAGCGCCGGCGCGATTAAAAAAGCGCGACGTTGCCGGCCTCAGAAATGTTCCGCGTCCGCCTCCGGCTTGATCTCGTGTTTCAGGATCAGCGGCGTCTGGGCCAAGGCGAAAATCACGGTCAGCGGAAGGACGCCAAAAGTCTTGAATTTCACCCAATTGTCCCAGCTCAGCGACTGGCGCAGGATTTCGTTGAGCCCGGCGAGGGCGAAGAAGAACAGGCCCCAGCGGATCGTCAGCCTGCGCCAGCCGGCTTCGTCCAGATGCATCACGCTGTCGAACACGACCGGCAACAAGAGCTTGCCGAACGCCAACCCGCCAAGCAAAGCCGCGCCGAACAGGCAATCGATCACGGTCAGCTTGATCTGAATGAAGCTCTTGTCCTGAAAGACGAAAGTCAACGCGCCGAAGACCACCACCGCGATGGCGGTGACGACCGGCATGATCGGCAGATGGCGGGTCAGCAGCCACGACACCAGCAAGGCGGCGAGCGCCGCGATCATCAACACCCCGGTCGCGGTCAGGATCGCGGTCTTTTCCGGCGTGAGTCCGGCCGGCAGGAACGGCCCCACCAGTCCGTGGAACAAGGCAGGCCTGGAATTGGCCAAGAAAAACAGGATCAAAGGCCCGATTTCCAGAACCAGTTTCAGCGTCGGGTCGAGTTTCTTCCTGGTCTGGCCGGCGGACATTGGGGGGCTCAAGCGTTTTCCTCCTCGAAACCGGCGATGGCGCGGGCGAAATCGCGGGCGGTGAATGGCTCCAGATCGTCCGCCTGCTCGCCGACGCCGATGAAATGGACCGGAAGCTGGAATTTTTCGGCTATGGCGACCAGAATCCCGCCCCGCGCGGTTCCGTCGAGCTTGGTCATGACAAGGCCGGTCACGCCCGCCGTCCTGCCGAAAATCTCGACCTGACTCAAGGCGTTCTGGCCCACCGTCGCGTCGAGCACCAGAAGCACGGCGTGCGGCGCTTCCGCATCGACTTTTTTCATCACCCGCACGATCTTTTCCAGCTCGGCCATCAGCTCCGTGCGATTCTGCAGGCGCCCCGCCGTATCCATCAGCAGCACGTCGGCGTTCTGCTCCTGCGCAGCCTTGATCGCGTCGAAGGCGAGGCCGGCGGCGTCGGCCCCGGGTTCGCGGGCGATCACCGGGACATTCTTGCGTCCACCCCATATTTTCAGCTGCTCGATCGCGGCGGCGCGAAACGTGTCGCCGGCGACGAGCAGGAGCTTTTTGCCCTCGGCGGAAAATTTCGCGGCGAGCTTGCCGATGGTCGTGGTCTTGCCGGAGCCGTTGACCCCGACCACCAGAATCACGAAGGGCCTTTTCGCAGCATCGATTTCCAGCGGCCGGGCGACCGGCGCCAGCACCCGCTCGACCTCATCGGCGAGAATGGCGCGCACTTCCTCCGGCGCGATCTGCTTGTCGTAACGGCCCTTGCCGACCAGGGCCGCGATCCGGGTCGCGGCGCCGACGCCGAGATCGGCGCGCACCAGCACGTCCTCCAGATCTTCCAGCATGTCGGCGGAGAGCTTTTTCTTGGTGAAAATATCGGCGACGCCCTGGGCGATCGACGAGGAGGACCGCGCCAGGCCGTGCCGCAGCCGCGACCACCAGTTCGATTTTTGCGCCGGCGGCGGTTCGGGAACAGGTGCGGGCGCCGATTCGGGCGCGATTTCCGCGACAGGCGCAGGCTCAGGCGCGGGAGCGGGAGCGATATCCGCCTCTTCGTCGGCCTCGGGCTTGGGCTCCCAGAACGAGTCTTCGGCGTGCCGCACCTTGAACAGGCGTCCGAGGAAGCCGGCCTTGTCTTTCGATTCCGCGCTCATGCGCCTCCACTCTTTTCGGTGAGGGCCTGCGCCCTTCTCAAATCCCGGTGATTTTGCGATAAGCAGCCATGTCGCCCGAAGCGCAAAATCCTCTTCCCCTCTCGATAGCCTGTCCGGCATGACGCCGGAAGAGATTTATGCGCGGCTGCTCTACCGCGACGGGATGATGCTGGTTCTCGACAAGCCCGCGGGCCTGCCGGTCCATCGAGGTCCCAAGGGCGGCGAGAATTTCGAACAAAGTTTCGGACACCTGCGCTTCGGCCTGCCGCGCGATCCGGGGCTCGCCCATCGGCTGGACAGGGACACCTCGGGCTGCCTGCTGCTCGGGCGCCATCGCAAGGCTCTGGAAAAGCTGATGCAGCTTTTCAAACAGGGCCGGATCGAAAAAACCTATTGGGCGGTGGTCCGGGGCGGGCCGGAGGCCGACGAAGGCGTGATCGACCTGCCGCTCGGCCGGCTCGACGCCACACGCGGCTGGTGGATGAAGGTCGATGAAAAAGGCCTGCCGTCGCAGTCGCGCTGGCGCGTTTTGGGTCGGGGCAAGGAACGCCAGGGACGAGGCGATCAGCTGGCTGGAGCTGAAACCCTTGACCGGACGCACGCACCAATTGCGCGTCCATTGCGCGGCAAAGGATTTTCCCATTTTCGGCGATCCCGTTTACGGTATGGCCTGCGCGCCAGACGAGACGCTGCATCTGCACGCCCGCGCCATTTCGATTCCCATTTCGAAGAACAATCCGCCCGTCGAGGTCGCGGCCTGCGTTCCCGCGCATTTGCGCGACAATCTCGCCGCCTGCGGCTGGAGCGAGGCGATGGACGCGCCGGCGCGGGCGGCGCAGAATGAGCAGTTGGCGCGCAACCGAATGCGAGAGGACGAATCATGAGCGCACCGTCGGAAGTGGCGGAAAAATTCTATCGGGCCTTCGCAGCTCACGATCCCGCCGGCATGGGCGCGCTTTACGCCGATGACGCAATTTTCTCCGATCCGGTCTTTCCCCGGCTCGACGCCGCCGGCGCGCGGGCCATGTGGTCCAAGCTGCTGCGGCCGGGCGTACAGCTTTCCGTCGTTTGGCGGCTGCTGAACGCCGACGAAAACAGCGCGACGGTGGAATGGACGGCGCGTTATATTTTCCCCGCGACCGGCAAGCCGGTCACCAACCGGGTTACGGCCGAGCTCGACATCGCCGATGGGCTGATCCGCCGTCATCGCGATTCCTTCTCCTTTCACCGTTGGGCTCGCCAGGCTTTAGGGCTCCCCGGACTCTTGCTCGGCTGGTCGCCGATTCTCAAAGCCAAGGTCGAAGCCCAGGCGGCGGCGCGGCTGGCGGCCTATCGCCAGAAAGGGTCTTGACCGATTTGAATCGTTGATTGCTCTCCCGCTTATCTTGCTGTATGTGCGCGCTAAAATCTGGAGTAGATCATGGGTTACAAGGTCGCTGTCGTCGGCGCCACGGGCAATGTGGGCCGCGAAATGCTGGATATTCTGTCCGAACGTCGGTTCCCGGCGGACGAGGTCGTCGCGCTGGCGTCGTCACGTTCGATCGGCACGGAAGTCTCCTTTGGCGACAAAATTCTCAAATGCCGGCATCTCGACACCTATGACTTCTCCGATTGCGACATCGCCCTGATGTCGGCCGGCGGCTCGATCTCCAAGGAATGGGGGCCGAAGATCGCCGCGCAGAATTGCGTGGTGATCGATAATTCCTCGGCCTGGCGCTACGATTCCGATGTGCCGCTGGTGGTGCCGGAGGTCAACGCCGACGCGCTCAAGAATTTCGGCAAGAAGAACATCATCGCCAATCCGAACTGCTCGACGGCGCAGCTCGTCGTGGCGCTCAAGCCGCTGCACGACCGTTTCGGCGTCAAGAGAGTCGTGGTTTCGACCTATCAGTCGGTTTCCGGCGCCGGCAAGGACGCGATGGATGAGCTCTTCGCCCAGACCCGCGCGGTTTTCGTCTCCGATCAGGTCGAGAACAAGAAATTCCCCAAGCGGATCGCCTTCAACCTCATCCCCCAGATCGACGTCTTCATGGAAGACGGCTTCACCAAGGAAGAGTGGAAGATGATGGCCGAGACCAAAAAGATTCTCGACCCCAAGATCAAGCTGACCGCCACCTGCGTGCGCGTGCCGGTGTTCATCTCCCATTCCGAGAGCGTCAATGTCGAATTCGAGAAGCCGGTGACCGCCGACGAGGCGCGCGCCATCCTGCGCGAGGCCCCCGGCGTGCTGGTGATCGACAAGCGCGAGCCCGGCGGCTACATCACCCCGCATGAGGCGGCGGGCGAGGACGCCACCTATGTTTCGCGCATCCGCGAGGACGCGACCGTCGAGAACGGCCTCGCCTTCTGGTGCGTTTCCGACAATCTGCGCAAGGGCGCGGCGCTCAATGCGGTGCAGATCGCGGAGGCTTTGATCAACCGCAAGCTGTTGACGCCCAAGCGGAAGGCGGCTTGAACTCTGGCGCCAGCGACAAAAAAATAGCGCCGCCGTCCGGCGCTATTTTTCTTTGACAGCCAGTCCGATCTTCTTGGCGAGATAAAGGCCATCATTGTCGCCGCAATCGGTCAGGTCCGTCGTCTGATATCGATAGACGCTCCAGGTCGGCGCGGTCAGTTCGATTCTCGCTCCGCCAGATTTGTGGGCCGCGACAGCCGCCGCGAGCGCGCCAGAATCGTCATATACGTAACCCTGACGATAGGGCCGGCCGCCCGGGACGGCGGCGCATGCGCCGAGCCATTCATGGTAGCGATAGCCGCCGATGCGGGCCTGCATCACATAATAGGCCGGCGTCAGGGCGAGGAAAGACGCCATGGCGACCATCATGACGATCGTCGCCGATGCGACGGCTTTCCTGTTCGACAACATGCCCCTCCCCCTCTCGCGCCGACCTGACGCGGCCTTGCGTTTGCGTTCAGAAGCGCGGCGTCCTGCCCAGCGCCTCCCGATGGGCCTCGGCGGCGACCTGACGGAAGGTTCCGTCGCTCGGGTCGAGGGTCATGAGTTCGCCTCCGGCCACGCCGAAATAGGCGCCGTGCAAGGTCAGCCAGCCTCGGCTTTCCAGGGTCACGATATAGGGGAAGCTGCGCAGGTTCGCGAGGCTCTGGCGGATCGATTCCCAGGCCAGCCGTTCGGACCAGGAATTCAGGGGCTCGGTCGGCTCGCCGATCCTTTCCGCCGCCGGCGCGAGCATCTTGATCCAGCGGCCGATGAAATCGCCGGGCGCCAAAGGGCGCATATAGGGATCGTGCTGCAATTCCGCGAAGGCTCTCACGCCGCCGCATTGGGCGTGACCCATGACCACGATATGCTTGACTTTCAGGCCCATGACCGCGAATTCGATCGCCGCCGAGGTGCCATGGTAGTCGTCACTGGGCTGATAGGGCGGCACGAGATTGGCGACATTGCGAAGAACGAACATTTCGCCCGGCCCCGCGTCGAAGATCAGTTCCGGCGAAACGCGGGAATCGCAACAGCCGATCAGAAGGATTTCGGGGTTTTGGCCCTTTCGCGCCAATTCCTCAAAACGTTCGCGCTCATGCGGAAAACGCCCCTTGAGGAAATTTTCATAGCCTTCGGTGAGCCGCTTCGGAAAATTGACTTCGCCCATTGCTTCCCCGTTTGGCGCGACGGCGCCCACGCCGCCAACTCTTGCCGCATTGCGGCAAGGAGGGCAATGCTCGCTTTCGTTGAAGCGCTACAAAAACGGACAGAAAGCGTCGAAAGGCCAATGGCGCGCATTTCCTGAAAATAATACGGTGCGGTGCGAAAAACCTGCCGAAATGGAGCCGCCATGACCAGCCTTCGTCCTCGCCGCAGCGTTCTTTATATGCCCGGATCGAACGCGCGCGCGCTGGAAAAGGCCAAGACGATCGCTGCCGACGCCCTGATCCTCGATCTCGAGGACGCGGTAGCGCCGGACGCCAAGGAGTTGGCGCGCAGCCAGGTGATGGCCGCAGTCAGGGCGGGCGGCTTCGGCCGCCGGGAAGTCGTGATTCGCGTCAACGGCTCGGCGACGCCATGGGGCAAGGACGATCTCGCCGCCGCCGCTGAAGTTGGCCCGGACGCCATACTGCTGCCCAAGGTCTCTTCGCCGGGCGACATCACGATGACCGCCATGGCCTTGCGCCAGGTCGGCGCGCCCGATCATACGAAAATATGGGCGATGACGGAGACGCCGGTTGCGATCCTCAACGTCGACTACATCGCCCGCACCGCGCTCGATCCCGATTCCCGGCTCGCCGTGCTGGTCATGGGGACGAATGACATCGCCAAGGAAATCCACGCGCGCCTGACTCCCGGCCGTCCGTCCATGTTGGCTTATCTGTCCATATGCGTCGCCGCCGCTCGGGCGCATGGCGTGGATATTATCGATGGCGTTTACAACGATTTTTCCGATGAGGCCGGCTTCCGCGCCGAATGCGAGCAGGGCCGCGACCTCGGCATGGACGGCAAGACCTTGATTCATCCCAACCAGGTCGCGATCTGCAACGAAGTATTCGCTCCGTCGGAAGCGGAAGTCGTCTTCGCCCGCAGAATTATCGCGCTTTTCGACCTGCCCGAAAATGCGTCGAAAGGCGCCTTGCAGGTCGACGGCAGAATGGTCGAGCGTCTGCACGTGGATATGGCGCGCCGCACCGTCGCCATCGCGGACGCGATCGCTGGCGTCTGAGCGCTCTTTCCCTGATTTGCGGGTTTCCTTTCCACGGCGCGCGCGCTAGCAATATGTCTGGCGAAAGACTGAGGCGTGGGATGAGCGACCAGAACGGCGACAAGACCGCAGCGGGCGAAACCAGGGCCGGCTCTGAAACGAGCCCCGAAACGACGCCCAAGGCTGCGGCGGAAGCCAGAGCCACGGCAGACGCAGCGCCTCGGGCTCATGACGCGCCGGAGGACGAATCGGAGCCGCCGGAGCCCGATGGCGATCTAGAGGATTCCGAGCTCGAGGACGACTCGGAGGCGCCCGAGGAAGCGGGATCGCGTCGGCCTGAAAGCCCGCCTGAACCGCCGCAGGAAAAAGCGAAGCGGCGCGGCGGCGTCGTGAAATTTTTCGCCTATCTGATCGTTTTGGCGGCGACGGGCGGCGGCGGCTATTACCTCTGGAACACCTATTTCATCGCGCCTGAGACCGCCGACGAGATCAGCGCGTCGCCGGAGCCCTCGGCGCCGGCGTCCGAACAGAAGGCGGAAGCCGAAAAGCCGGTCCCCGCCCCCGAAGCCGGCGCCGCGACGGTCGAATCGAAGGCGCCCGGCGAAGGCGCGGAATCCGTGAACAAGCCGCCGTCGGCCGCGCCCCGGCCAGCGGCGGCTCCTGAAACCGCCGCTCCGCCCCCTGCGGCGCCCCAGCCGACAAAAATGACCGAGGCGGAAAAGCCGGCCTCAGCCGAAGCCAAGCCCCCGAGCGAGAGCGCGCCGGCTGCAAAGGCCGAGGGCGAAACGGCGGCGCCGGCCGCGCAAGCTCCGTCTCCCTCCACGCCCAAGCCGCCGGCGGCAAGCGCAGCTTCCGAAAACAAGCCCGCTGTTCAACCGCCCCCTGCCGCCGCGCCTGAAAAACCGGCGGCGGAGGCCGCGACGCCCGAGCCCGCCAAAGCGGCGGAGGCCGTGACGCCGGCCCCGGCTCCAGCTCCAATTGCGGCCCCGGCGCCCGCGGAGGCGCCAAATCCCGCCGCCCCGGCAGCCGCGCCCAGCGCGGCAAACCCGCAGACGGACGAGGCGCTGGCCGCGATGGCCACGAAACTCGCCGCCGCCGAAGTGACGGTCGAGCGCCTTTCGCAACGGCTGCAATCCGTCGAAGGCGAATTGGGCGCGCTCAAGAGCGAGGCGCGCGCGCCGTCGGCTCGCGAAGCTGGACCGGATAATTCCGGCGAAGCGGCGGCCCGTCTGGCCGTGGCGCAAAGCCTGCTGAGCGCCGTTCGCCAGGGCGACGATTATTCCGGGCAAATCGAGGCGCTTCAGAAATTGGGCGCCGGTCCCGAGCGGCTGGCGCGGCTGCGCGCCGGCCTGTCCGCCCCCGGCGTCGAAGTTTTGATGAAGCAGTTCGCCGCCCTGGCCCCCCAACTTCTGGAAGCCGCCGCGCCCGAAAAACCGGCCGAGAAGGCCAAACCGCCGCAGAACCTGAAAGACGCGATCCTGGCGCATGTCACAGCGGAGGCGCGCAAGCTGGTGCGCATCCGGCCCGCCGGATCGGCCGAGCAGGATGCGGCCGCCGCCGGGATCGCACAGGTCGAAAAGGATCTGCGCGCCGGCGATCTCACGGCGGCGCTCGCCGACCGCCAAAAACTGCCGCCTCCCGCCCGGTCCCTGTCAAACGATTGGGCCGCGACCGTCCAGGCGCGGATCGACGCCATTTCGACCGCCAAGGCGGAGCTGGCCGCAGCCCTGCGGAATTTGACCAGGACAAAAAGCTGAACTTTCGTTTCGGCGGCGGCGCGGCAAGGCGCGCCGCCAGCGCCGTTTTCTCATTCGAGTGCCGCCGATGATCCGCATTCTGGTCTTTCTGCTTCTGATCGGGCTCGTCACCCTGGGGCTGGGTTTTCTGGTCGAACAACCCGGATCCATGTCGCTGACCTGGTTCGGCTACCATATCGACACCTCGCCGCTGGTCGGCCTCGCCGTCGTCGCTCTGGCGGCGGTCGTCGTCTGGAGCGTGTTGCGGTTCATCTTCAACCTGCCCAGCCTGGTCGCCCTGACCGCCCGCGCCCGCAAGCGCGCCCGAGGCCACGAAGCCCTGGCGCGCGGCATTATCGCCGCCGGAGTCGGCGACCTCCGCAAGGCGCGCAAGGCCAACCAGGAAGCGCAGAAACTCGTGCCGCACGAGCCGCTCACGCTGTTGCTCGACGCCCAGACGGCGCAACTTTCCGGCGACCGCGACGGCGCCGAACGCGCATTTCGCGCCATGACCGAACGGCATGAAACGAGATTGCTCGGCCTTCGCGGCCTCCACGCCGAATCCCTGCGCAAGGGCGACCATGATCACGCCCACCAGATCGCCCTTGAAGCCCAAAGCATCGCGCCCCTCGCCTGGTCGGGCCAGGCGTTGCTCGACCGTTATTCCGGCCAGCACGATTGGGAGGCGGCGCGCCTCTGCGTCGCCCAGAATCTGAAAGCCAAGCTGATCGACAAGGAGACCGCCAACCGGCAAAGGGCGGTCATCGACACGGCTCTGGCGATGGAGGCCGAGGCGACGGACCCGGATCGCGCCATCAGCCTGTTGCGCGCGGCGGTGAAAAAAGCGCCCGATCTCGTCCCCGCCAATGCGCTGCTGGCGCGCTTCTACACCCAACGCGGCAAGCTTCGCGCAGCATCGAAACTGATCGAGGCGGCCTACGCCAAAGCGCCGCATCCCGACCTTGCCGAAGCCTATGTCGGCATGAGGCCCGGCGATTCGGCCGAGGACCGGCTCGTTCGCGCCAAGGCTCTCGCCCGCCTTGCCCCCAAGGACCCGGAAAGCGCGATCGTCGTCGCGACCGCCGCCTTGGGCGCCGGCGATTTCCTGACCGCGCGCGAGGTGATGACGCCGCTCGTCGCCATGGGAGAGCGGCCGACCGCACGCATGTGCGTGATCATGGCCGAACTGGAGGAGCGCGAACACAACGCGCAGGGTCTGGCGCGCGAATGGCTGGCCCGCGCCTCGCGCGCGCCGCGCGACCCGGTCTGGATCGCCGACGGGCATTGGTCGAAACAATGGGCGCCCGTGTCGCCGGTCACCGGCAAGCTCGACGCCTATCGCTGGATGCAGCCCAAGGAAGAGCTGACGGGCCAGATCGAGGCGCCGCCTCCGGCCTGGGAGGGACCGCCGGCCATTGAGGCCGCGCCGGCGCGCGCCGAGCTTGCGCCGCCGCAACCGGCGCCGCCGCCGGTCCTCGCCCCGCCTGAAACAAAAAGCGAGGAGGAGCCCGCCGCTCCCGCAGCCGCCGAACCGGAGAAGGCCGCGCCGCGCCCTTCTCACGGTCCGGAGCCGGTGATCTTCCCGCTTGCGACGCCGCCGGACGACCCCGGAGCCGAAGAGGAAAAGACCGAAACGCGGCTCTATTGACGGCGGCGGCGCTCGACAAGACTGGAAAAATTGGCTATAGGCCGCCTCCTCGCCCGCCGCCGCGGAGCAGGGAAGCGCCGCGTTCGTGCGGCGCCAATTCACAACAGCGTTCCGAAACGCTCGCCTTCAGGCGAAACGGAGTCCGAAATGACCAATATCATCCAACAGCTCGAAGCCGAGCAGATCGCCAAGCTTTCCGCCAGCAAGACCATTCCGGAATTCGCGCCGGGCGACACCGTGATCGTCAATGTCAAGGTCAAGGAAGGCGATCGCGCCCGCGTCCAGGCCTATGAGGGCGTCGTGATCGCCCGCGACGGCGGCGGCCTCAACGAGAGCTTCACCGTCCGCAAGATTTCCTACGGCGAAGGCGTCGAGCGCGTCTTCCCCGTCTATGGCCCGCTGATCGATTCGATCAAGGTCGTGCGTCGCGGCAAGGTCCGCCGCGCCAAGCTCTATTACCTCCGCGACCGCCGTGGCAAATCCGCCCGCATCGCGGAACGTTCCGACGCCAAGGCCAAGGCCGCCAAAGCCGAGTGAGCGCCTGCGCCGCCTTGCTTTCGTTTTCAGAAAAGGCTGGCTGTACGCCGGCCTTTTCGCATTACAAGCCAAATTACCGCCCCCAGCCTTGCCGGCCGCCCAAAATATTCTATGTCATCCAAGCAGATGGCCCGCGCCGCGCGGGCCGCGTCGGAGATCGAGATCATGGTTGAGTCCACGGCCAAATCCACGGAAAAGCCGCGCACCCTTTATGACAAGATCTGGGACGATCATGTCGTCGATATCCAGCCCGACGGCACGGCCCTGATCTATATCGACCGCCATCTCATCCATGAGGTGACCAGCCCCCAGGCCTTCGAGGGCTTGCGCCTCGCCCATCGCAAGGTCCATGCGCCGCAGAAGACGCTGGCGGTGGTGGATCACAACGTGCCGACCACCGACCGCTCCAAGCCGATCGAGGACCCGGAAAGCAGGGCGCAGGTCGAGCAACTGGCGATCAACGCCCGCGATTTCGGCATCGAATATTACAACGAGCATGACCGGCGCCAGGGCGTGGTTCATATCATCGGCCCCGAACAGGGTTTCACCCTGCCGGGCGCAACCATCGTCTGCGGCGACAGCCACACGTCGACCCATGGCGCCTTCGGGGCGCTCGCCCACGGCATCGGCACGTCGGAGGTCGAGCATGTGCTGGCGACCCAGACCCTGATCCAGGCCAAGGCCAAGAACATGCTGGTCAAGGTCAAGGGCAAGCTCGGCGAGGGCGTCACCGCCAAAGACATCGTGCTGGCGATCATCGGCAGAATCGGAACCGCCGGCGGCACCGGCTATGTCATCGAATATGCCGGCGAGGCCATCGAAGCCCTGTCGATGGAAGGCCGCATGACGGTGTGCAACATGTCGATCGAGGCGGGCGCCCGCGCCGGCCTGATCGCGCCGGACCAGAAAACCTTCGATTATCTCAAGGACCGCCCCAAGGCGCCAAAGGGCGAGGCCTGGGAGCGCGCGCTGCATTATTGGAAGCAACTCAAGAGCGACTCGGGCGCCCATTACGATGCGGTGGTCGAGCTTGACGCCTCCAGTCTGCCGCCGGTCCTTACCTGGGGAACCAGCCCCGAGGACGTAATCGCCATCGACGGCGTCGTCCCCACGGTCGAGACCGGAAAGACCGAGGCCCAGCGCGCCAAGATCCAGCGCGCCCTGGATTATATGGGCCTGAAGGGCGGCGAAAGGCCGACCGACATCAAGATCGACCGAGTCTTCATCGGCTCCTGCACCAACGGCCGCATCGAGGATCTGCGCGCGGCCGCCAAGATCGCCGAAGGGCGCAAGGTCTCGCCGCATGTCAACGCCATGGTCGTGCCGGGCTCCGGGCTGGTCAAGGCGCAGGCCGAGGCCGAGGGACTGGACAGGATTTTTGTCGCCGCCGGCTTTGAATGGCGGGAGCCGGGCTGCTCGATGTGCCTGGCGATGAATCCCGACCGGCTCGCGCCGGGCGAGCGTTGCGCCTCGACCTCGAACCGCAATTTCGAGGGTCGCCAGGGCTTCAAGGGCCGCACCCATCTCGTCTCGCCCGCCATGGCGGCGGCGGCGGCGGTGGCCGGCCATTTCGTCGACGTGCGCACACTGAAGTGAGAAGGGAAGCCCGATGGACGCCAATGAATTGCGCGCCCTTCAGGCGCCGCTGAAAGAAAAATACAAGGCGGACGCCGGCGCCGCCTTCGTGACCTTGAAGGCGCAAGGCGATCTCTCCGGCGACGGCTTGGCCTGCAAGGTCGAGACCTCGCGCGCCATGGTCGAGGCTGGCCTTCACCCGGCGGCCGGCGGAACCGGCATGCAGGCCTGTTCCGGCGACATGCTGCTCGAAGCCCTCGTCGCCTGTGCCGGGGTCACGCTGAAGGCGGTGGCCACAGCGCTCGATTTTCGCCTCAAGGGCGGCGTGGTTCGCGCAGAGGGCGATCTCGACTTTCGCGGCACGCTCGGCGTCGCCAAGGACGCGGCTGTGGGATTCGGCGAGATCCGCCTGTTTTTCGATCTCGACACCGACGAACCGCAAGAGCGGATCGACGCTTTGGTCAAACTGACCGAGCGTTATTGCGTGATCTTCCAGACCCTGGCCCGTCCGCCGAATCTGGCGCTCAAAGTGACGCCGGGGACGACAGGCTGATGGGAAGCGTACGCCCGCCGCCATGGGATTGGGGCGCGCGCGCCGCGCCCTCGCTCCACGATTTCGAGGCGCTCGCCGACGCCGCCTTTCGCGGCCTGCCGGATCATTTTCGACAGGCGTGCGAAGGGCTGATCATCCGGGTGGAGGATTTCCCCGACGACGAAATTCTGGAGGAATTCGACGCCAGTTCGGAATTCGAGTTGCTCGGCCTGTTTCGCGGCCGGGGCCTCGCCCAGAGCGAAGGCGTCCAGACCGGGCAATTCCCCAATATCGTATTCCTCTTCCGCCGCCCGATCCTCGATGCATGGTCCGAGGGCGAAGAGACCCTGGGCGATCTCATCCGCCATGTGCTGGTCCATGAAATCGGCCATCATTTCGGCCTGTCCGACGCCGACATGGAGCGGATCGAACGCGAAGCCGAATGATTGCCCCATCGCCCGCCCTTTGTTAAACCCACGGCCGAACCGCCGGTCCGGCGTCACGTTCAGGCAAGCGAACACTTTCAGGTAAGAAAATGGAAAAATTCACCAGATTGACCGGGGTCGCCGCGCCGCTGCCGATCACTAATATCGACACGGACATGATCATCCCGAAGCAATATCTGAAGACAATCGCCCGCACCGGTCTTGGCAAGGGCCTGTTTTCGGAAATGCGCTATCGCGAGGATGGGTCGGAAAACCCGGATTTCGTTCTCAACAAGCCGGCCTATCGCAAGGCGCAGATCCTGGTGGCCGAGGACAATTTCGGCTGTGGCTCGTCGCGCGAACATGCGCCGTGGGCCTTGCTCGACTTCGGCGTTCGCGCGATCATCTCGACCAGCTTCGCCGACATTTTCTACAACAACTGCTTCAAGAACGGCGTATTGCCGATCAAGGTGTCGAAGGAAAACCTGGCCAAGCTGATGGACGACGCCGAGCGCGGCGCCAACGCCACCCTGACCATCGACCTCGAAGCCCAGGAAATCCGCGGTCCCGACGGCGGCGTGGTGAAATTCGACGTCGATCCGCATCGCAAGCATTGCCTGCTGGAAGGGCTCGACGACATCGGCCTGACCTTGGTGAAGGCGCCGAAAATCGCCGATTTCGAAGCGCGGATGGCCGGCGCCCGTCCCTGGATCTGATGTTTTCGGTTCAGCATAGCCAAGAATCACGTTAGTTTCCGGCCATGAAGTCCAGGATTCTCGCTCTTTCGCTCGTTCTCGCGCTCGGCCAGACGGCCCGTGCGGATTTTGCCTCGTGCAAGCAGCAAATCAAGGCGCAGGCGGCGGCCGAGGGCATTTCCCAGGCCACGCTTTCCCGCGCCCTCGACGGCCTGCAGGCCAATGACGCCGTGAGCTTTCTCGGCGCCCAGCCGGAATTTTCGACACCGGTCTGGGATTATATCGCCGGCCTCGTCGACGACGAGCGGGTGCGCGACGGCCAGGAGCGTTTCGCCCAATATCGGCGGGTGGCGCTCGCGGCCCAGCATCGTTTCGGCGTCGATGCGCCAGCGCTGATCGCGGTCTGGGGCGTCGAATCCGATTTCGGCCGCAGTTTCGGCGGCCGGCCGATCATCCAGTCCCTTACAACCTTGACCTGCACGCCCAACCGACGCTCCGGCTATTTTCATGGCGAACTGCTCGCGGCGCTGAAAATCCTTGATCGCGGCGACGTCAAGCTCGAGGAATTCAACGGCTCATGGGCGGGCGCCTTCGGCAACACCCAGTTCATGCCCTCGACATTCCTGCGCCTCGCGGTTGATTTCGACGGCGACGGCAAGCGCGACGTCATCAATTCGGTTCCCGACGCGCTGGCCTCCACCGCCAATTTCCTCCATCACTCTGGCTGGACTCCCGGTCTGCCCTGGGGCTTCGAAGTGAGGCTTCCCGCCGGTTATCGCGGCCCGTCAGGCTGGCGCGCGAAAAGGCCGCTGGCTTTCTGGGCCGCCCACGGGCTGACCCAAGTCAATGGCGCGCCCATGTCGGGCGGCGGCGGCTATGGCCTGTTCCTGCCCTCGGGACCGCACGGCCCGGCCTTTCTGGTGTCGCGCAATTTCGACGCCTTCTATTCCTATAACGCCGCCGAATCGTACGCCTTGGCGCTCGGCCTCCTGTCGGACCGCATCAGGGGCGGCCCCGGAATCGTCACCCCCTGGCCGACCGACGACCCCGGCATTCCGCGGGTCGAGCGCCGGGAGGTTCAGACGCTGCTGGCCCAGCGCGGCTATGACATCGGCGGCAAGATCGACGGCGTGATGGGAACGAAGACCCGCGAGGCCATAGCGGATTACCAGCGTCGGATCGGCGCGCAGCCCAACGGCCGCGCCAGCGTGAAGCTTCTCGCGGCGCTGCGTTCGGGACGCTGAAATTCAGTTCAGGCGAATGAGGTTGTCCGGCAACTCGTTTCCCCCGCCGTCGGGGGGCGCCGCGCGCGCCAAAAGGTCGCCGCAGCGCGCAACAGCATCGACAAAACCTTCGGTGACCCGGCCCTCGCGCAGATGCGCGGTCATTTCCTCGACCGCCCCGCGCCAATCCTTTTCCGAAATCCGGTCGTCGAGCGCCCGATCGGCAATGATCCGGGCGTAATGCTCCGCCAGCGAAACGTAAATCAGCACGCCGGCCCGGCTGCGGGTCTTTCCTAAACCCCGGATGAAAAACTGTTCGAGCGCGGCGGCGAAGGCTTGCCGCCTCTTCAAGGCCCGCGGCGTCAAGAGAACGCCGAGCGGCGTCCAGCCCAAAAGGAGCAGCGCGGTCACGAAAATCCCGGTCTGAATGGCGAAAACCACTTGCGCCGGAGTCTGGCTCCATTCGAGCAAAGGCCACGGGGCGATGAGCGCCAGCGCCGCCGCATAAAGCACGACAAAGGCGGATGGATCGCTCGAGCGCCGGGCGAGGACGCAGACGATCTGGCCGCAGGTGCGCGCTTCGGCGGCCCGCACGGCGGCGATGATCGCGTTCTCGTCCACTTTTGCCGACATCACCAATCCCCCGAAGCCCCGCCGCCGCCCGACGAGCCGCCGCCGCCTGAAAAACCGCCGAAATCGCCCCCGGAAAAGCCGCCGCCCCCACTGCCGGACCAGCCGGGTCCCGGCAGAAAGATGAACGGCCCGCCGCCGCCGCCGCGCCGCCCGCCGCCGCGGTTGCTGCGCCATAATATGAAGATGACCAGAGCGACGATGAGGAAGGGGAGGATCGCGTCAAAGGCATTGTCAGGCTGATCTGGGCGGACTTGCGGTTTTTTTGTCCATTCGCTCGAATCGGTCGTCAGAATCGTGATGACGTCGTCGACGCCCCGGGTAATCCCACCGGCGAAATCGCCCGCCTTGAAGCGGGGCGCTATGGCGTTGACGATGACGATCTTGGACAAGGCGTCGGTGAGCACGCCTTCGAGGCCATAGCCGACCTCGATCCTGACCTTCCTTTCCTTGGGCGCGACCAGCAGCAGAACGCCATTGTTCTTGGTTTTTTCGCCCAAGGCCCAGTGACGGAACAATTCATTGGCGTAGGGCTCGATTTCCTCGCCCTGCAGCGAACTGACGGTGGCGACGACGAACTGGATGCCCGACTTCTGTTCCAGGTCGGCGAGCTTGGTTTCAAGATTTTGCTTCACATCCGGCGGCAGGAGATTGGCTTGATCCACCACACGGCCGGTCAGCGCCGGGAAATCGGTCACGTCGGCGCGCAGCGCCGACGGAACCAAGGCGAGAGCCAAAATCAGCGCGGCAAACAGCCAAAGCCGCAAAGCGCCTGTGCTACGAATTCCGCATGATTCATGCGGAATTCGTATGATGCGCGGGTTTTGTCCCAGAGTCCGCGGCATGAGCGCCCCGAAACCGGTCAGAATTTCACCTGCGGCGGCTTCTGCGCGTCGTCATTCGCGGTGAAGGTCGCCATCGGCTTCTTGTTGCGGAAAACCGTCATCGCCCACAACATCGAGGGGAAGGTTTCAAGCGTCAGATTATAATTGCGCACGGCGGCGATATAATCGCGCCGGGCCACTGTGATCCGGTTTTCCGTGCCTTCGAGCTGCGATTGCAGCGCCAGGAAATTCTGGTTCGACTTCAGATCGGGATAATTCTCGCTGACCGCCAGCAGCCGGCCGAGAGCCCCCGAGAGCTGGTTCTGGGCGTCCTGGAACTGCTTGAGCTTGTCGGGATCGGTGAGCTGAGAGGCGTCGATCTGGACCCGCGTCGCCTTGGCGCGGGCCTCGACCACTGCGGTCAGCACGTCCTTCTCCTGTTTGGCGTAGCCCTGTACGGTCGCCACCAGATTGGGGATCAGATCGGCGCGGCGCTGGTAATTGTTCTGCACGTCGGCCCATCGCGCCTTGGCGGTCTCCTCGGCAGTGGGAATGGTGTTGTAGCCGCAGGCCGACAGGCTTAGCCCGACCAGAGCGACAGCGACGATATTGCGCAGACGCGATGAAAAGGACATGGCGACTCTTTCTCGAAAAAGGACGCGGGGCGCGCCGAAAGCGCGCCAATTTAAGCGCGCTTTGACGGTCAGGCCAGAGCAAACACGGCTGTTCATGGAATCGAAAGCAGGATTTTTCCCCGCGCCTTGCGCTGCTTGAGCAGGTTCAAAGCCTTGGCGATGTCATGCAGCGGGAACACTTCATCGACATGGGCTGAAATTATCCCGCTGGCGGCCCAATCGAAAATCCGCGCCATGTTCGCGCGATGCGCCTCGGGCTCTCGCTTGACGAATTCGCCCCAGAACACGCCGAGAATGGCGCAGCCTTTCAACAAGGTGAGATTCAGGGGGATTTTCGGGATTTCGCCCGAGGCGAAGCCGACGACCAGAAATCGGCCGTTCCAGGCCATGGCGCGCAAGGCCGGCTCGCTGAACACGCCGCCGACGGCGTCATAGACGCAGTCCACGCCCTTGCCGCCGGTGCGAAGTTTCAGGCCTTCCTTGAGGTCTTCCCTTGAATAGTCGAGGCCGTCATGGGCGCCGTGGCCGCGGGCGAAATCGAGTTTTTCCGGCGACGAGGCGCAGGCGACGACACGGGCGCCGAGAGCGGCGCCGATCTCCACCGCCGCCAGGCCAGCGCCGCCGGAGGCGCCCAGAACGGCCAGAGTCTCGCCCGGCCGCAGATCGGCCCGCTGGACCAGGGCGTGCATCGCCGTTCCATAAGTGATGAACAGCCCCGCCGCCCGGTCGTCGCTCACACCATCGGGAACCGGGATCAGGGCCGAGGCCGGCCGCGCGAGACGCGAGCGCGCCGCGCCATAGGAGCAATAGCCGGCGACGCGCTGGCCAACGGCAAAGCCTTCCACGCCCTCGCCCAAGCCCATGACTTCTCCGCAGAATTCGCCGCCCGGCGAAAAGGGCAGGGCCGGCTTGATCTGATACCTGTTCTGGATGATCAGCGTATCGAAAAAATTCAGCGCCACCCGCGAGGGTGCTACCAGAACCTCTCCGGGCCCCGGCGCCGGATCGGGCAATTCGCGCAGAACCAGATTTTCGGGCGGGCCGACTTGCTCACAAAGCGCAGCGATCATTGAACTTCTTCCCGGATAGAGGCGTCTTGTCGGCCGATAGCGCGTCACGGCAGTCGGATTCTTGCCCATTTCGCCACTTAGCGTCGCGGCCATGGATTTTCCAGCTCGCCGCAAATGGCGCTATGATCCGTTTGGCTGATTCGCTTCCTTCACCTTGAGTCAATGGTCGCTTCATGATCGCTTTCGCTTCTTTCCGAGCGCGCCTTCTGTTCGCCGGCGCCCTCGCCATCATTTTCGCGCTCGGGCCGGGCCACGCCGTCCAGGCCAAAGAGAAGGCCGCCCACGCCAAGAGCGAACATGGCAAGGCCGACAACAAGGACGCCAAGAAAACCAAGAAAAACGACAAGGGCGCGAAATCCGGCAAGAGCGCCGACCAGGGCAAAGCCGCGCAATTGGGAACCTTCGGCGAATGGGGCGCCTATGCGACCCCGGGCAAGGCCAAGACCTGCTACGCCCTCGCCCAGCCCAAGACCCGCGAGCCTGCCGCGCTGAAACGCAATCCCGCTTATATCTTCATTTCGACCAGGCCGGCGGAAAACGTCAAAAGCGAAATCTCCTTCATTATGGGCTTTCCGATGAAGGACGGCGCCGAGGCAAGCGCCGAGATCGGCTCGTCGTCCTTCAGCCTGATCGCCAAGGGATCGAACGCCTGGGTCAAGAACCCCGCCGAGGAGGAGCGCTTGATTGAAGCGATGAAAAGACACGCCAAATTGACCGTGAAAGCGACCTCGTCCAAAGGCAAGACGACGACCGACACCTATGTTCTGTCCGGACTCGGCCAAGCGCTCGATAAAGCCCGCAAGGCGTGCCGTTGACGGCCGTTCGCGCTCCGCTTGCCACGTTTGACCCAATTTCGCAGCACCAAAGTGTGAAGCGCGACCGGCTTGTCGGCGTTCGAACCCTTTGTCAATAATAGGCTTACCGAACGGCGCGCGCCGCGAGCAAGCGGCGGCGGGTGTATTTGTGTGGGAGGACGTCAATGTCGGAGAAAGTTTACGCCGTTCCGGCGGAATGGGAAAGCCGCGCTTTCATCAACGATGCGAAATACAAGGAGATGTATGCGCGCTCGATCTCCGATCCCGACGGCTTCTGGGGCGAACAGGGCAAGCGCATCGACTGGATCAAGCCCTACACCAAGGTGAAGCACACCTCCTACGATCCGCACAATGTTTCGATCAAATGGTATGAAGACGGCGTGACCAATGTGTCGATGAACTGCATCGACCGCCATCTCGCCAAGCGCGGCGACCAGGTCGCCATCATCTGGGAAGGCGACAACCCCGCCGAGTCCAAGAAGATCACCTATAAAGAGCTGCACGAACAGGTCAGCCGCTTCGCCAATGTGCTGAAGGCCAAGGGCGTCGGCAAGGGCGACACCGTCACCATCTACATGCCGATGATCCCGGAAGCGGCGTACGCCATGCTGGCTTGCACCCGCGTCGGCGCGGTTCACTCGGTCGTTTTCGGCGGCTTCTCGCCCGATTCGCTCGCCGGCCGCATCGAAGGCTGCAAGTCGAAGGTCGTCATCACCGCCGACGAGGGTCTGCGCGGCGGCCGCAAGGTGCCGCTGAAGGCCAATGCCGATGTCGCGATCGACAAGACCGGCGACGTGGTGAAAACCCAGATCGTGGTCAAGCGCACCGGCGGTGAGATCGCCTGGAAGGAAGGCCGCGACTGCTGGCTGCATGAAGAAATGGCCAAGGTTTCGGCCGACTGCCCGCCGGCCGAGATGAATGCGGAAGACCCGCTGTTCATCCTCTATACGTCGGGCTCGACCGGCGCGCCCAAGGGCGTGGTGCATACCACCGGCGGCTATCTCGTTTATGCCGCGATGACCCATCAATATGTCTTCGACTATCATGACGGCGACATCTATTGGTGCACCGCCGACGTGGGCTGGGTCACCGGCCACAGCTACATCGTCTATGGCCCGCTGGCCAATGGCGCCACCACCCTGATGTTCGAGGGCGTGCCGAACTATCCGTCGATCTCCCGCTTCTGGGAGGTGGTGGACAAGCATGGCGTCAACATCTTCTACACCGCCCCGACCGCCATCCGTTCGCTGATGGGAGCCGGCGAAGCGCCGGTCAAGAAGACCTCGCGCAAGACGTTGCGCCTGCTTGGCTCGGTCGGCGAGCCGATCAATCCGGAAGCCTGGGAATGGTATCATCGCGTCGTCGGCGACGACCGCTGCCCGATCGTCGACACCTGGTGGCAGACCGAGACCGGCGGCATCCTGATCACCCCGCTTCCCGGCGCCAACTCCTTGAAGCCCGGTTCGGCGACCCGGCCCTTCTTCGGCGTGCAGCCGCAGATCGTCGACGCCTCGGGCAATGTCATCGACGGCGCCTGCGAGGGCAATCTGGTCCTCGCCGATTCCTGGCCGGGCTCAGATGCGCACGATCTATGGCGACCATGAGCGCTTCCAGCAGACCTATTTCTCGGCCTATCCGGGCAAATATTTCACCGGCGACGGCTGCCGCCGCGACGCCGATGGCTATTACTGGATCACCGGCCGCGTCGACGACGTGATCAACGTGTCCGGCCATCGCATGGGCACCGCCGAGGTCGAAAGCGCGCTGGTCGCCCATCCGGCCGTCTCCGAAGCCGCCGTCGTCGGCTATCCCCATGACATCAAGGGCCAGGGCATCTACGCCTATGTCTCGTTGATGACCGGCGTCGAGCCGACCGAGGATCTGCGCAAGGAGCTCGTCGCCTGGGTCCGCAAGGAGATCGGCCCGATCGCGTCGCCGGACGTCATCCAGTTCGCCCCCGGCCTGCCCAAGACCCGTTCCGGCAAGATCATGCGCCGCATCCTGCGCAAGATCGCCGAAAACGAGTTCGGTTCGCTCGGCGACACCTCCACCCTCGCCGATCCGACCGTCGTCGACGACCTGATCCAGAATCGCGGCGGCTGAATTCTTCAACTCGCGCTTTCAGCGAAGCCGGACGAGACATCGTCCGGCTTCTTGTTTTTTGCTTTGAACAATTTTTTAACTATTTTAACTTGCCGAAAATTTTACCAAAGCGGCGAGATTCCGGCGAAGTGTGGCGCCGGCGCCCTAGTCTTTACGGCTATTTGACGGCAGCCTGCCACAAATCGTCGGGTCGGACGATCTTGCCTGTCGGAGAATGAATATGTTCGCTTTCAAAAGTTTGCGGGCGGCCGCTCTGTTTGGCGCCGCGCTTTTCGGCTTTACCATGCCCAATATCGCCAGCGCTCATACCCGGCTGGTGGCCTTCCACTCGTCTTATGGCGCAGGAACCATCGTCATCAGCATGAGCCAGCGCAGACTTTTTTACGTGCTCGATGACGGCCGCGCGATCGAATATCCCGTGGCGGTCGCCAAGCCGGGCAAGGAATGGCTGGGATCGGCCCGTATCGCGGGCAAATATTCTCATCCCGACTGGTCGCCGCCGGCTGTGGTCAAGCATGATCATCCGAGCCTGCCCAATCTGATTCGCGGCGGCTCGCCGCGCAATCCGATGGGCGTGGCGGCCATGACGCTGGATCGCGATCAGATCGCCATCCACGGCACGACCAGAACCATGCGCGCGTCGATCGGCACCCGAGCCTCCTATGGCTGCATCCGTATGTACAACGAGGATGTCGCCGACCTGTTCGATCGCGTCGCGGTAGGCACGCCGGTCGTGATGCGGCCCTGACGAGCCTGATTTCCCGGATCTTCCTTTTTGACAAGTCTTGATGATCGCGACGCATCGCGATCATCAAAGTCCCTCGCATGAGCCATAGCCCTTTAAAAGACGGTCGCCTTGCGAAGCCCTCCGGTCGCATTCGCCGCCAACGGGTTCTCGCCAACGGGAACCCGTCTACAGGTCGACTTGCATGCGGCGCGATAGTTCCGCGCGAATGTCCGCCGGCGACAAACCCTGCCTGCGCAGATTGCGCAAGCTCGGCGACGATTTGCTTTTGGACAGTTTCCGCCCCGTTTCGTCGAGCAGGAGACGATGGTGGCGATAGCAAGGCGTTTGCAGGCCGAGAAGCGCCTGCAACAGGCGGTGCAGGCCGGTCGCCGGCTCCAGATCGGCGCCGCGGACCACATCGGTGACGGCTTGGGCGTGGTCGTCGAGGACGCAGGCGATGTGATATGAGGTCGGCGCGTCGCGGCGGCCGATCAAGGCGTCGCCCCAGGCGGAAGGTTCGGCCGCGACGCTTCGGCCCGCCTCGCCTTCATGGAATTCGCGATAGTCCAGAGGCGCCCCGATCTCCCGCAGCGCCTTTTCCATATCGAGGCGCCACGACCATCGCGCCCCGTGCTCGATCCGGTCCTTTCTCTGCGCGGCGGTCAGTTCGCGGCAGGTTCCCGGATAAAGGTGGGCGCCGTCTGGATCGCGCGGCCAATCCATTTTGGCGCTGCAGGTTTTCGCGATTTCGCCACGCGAGCAGAAACAGGGATAGGCGAGCCCTCGCCGCGCCAGATCCTCCAGCGCGGCGCGATAATCCACCATATGTTCGGATTGGCGGCGCGGCGTCCCCGACCAGGCGACGCCGAGCCAATGAAGATCTTCGATCAAGGCGTCTTCATAAAGCCGGCTCGACCTTTCGCGGTCTATATCCTCGATGCGCAGGAGCAGGGTTCCGCCGCAAGCCCGCGTCAGCTTGAGATTGAACAATGCCGAAAAAGCGTGGCCCAGATGCAGAAAACCGTTGGGCGAAGGCGCGAAGCGGAAGACGCGCGCGCTTTCCGGGCCAAGGCCCACGCCGGATTTCGTCATCGATCAGAAATCGCTGGCAATGCCCTTGCGCTCCCAATCGCCATAGCGGATCGGCTCCGGGCCTTTCGGTCCGTTGACCTCCGGCGGCATGACCGTCGCCCGCGCGTTGCGCCGCCGTTCCTCAGCCTCCGCCAAGGCGCGTTGCGCCTCGGGCGAGAGATTTTTTTTCGTTGGCTCGGCGGGATCGTCTCCTGCCGCGTGATTTTCGGTTTCGGACATGGCCAGGCCCCGACCTCCGGGCGCGGCGACGCACGTTTCTATGGCCGCGCCGCTGTGGTAAAAATCTTTTCAGGCCGATTCTTTTAGTTGAACCCTGCCTTCTTGCAACTCCGACCTGGTCACGGGGCGAATGAGCAATAATTTCGGCAAAACCTTCGGCCGCTCCGGAAAAGACAAGCCGTCGGCGAAAAAGCGCCCCGAGCAGGCCCAGGCGGAAGCGCTCGCCCATCCCGGTCTCTCGGCGCGGGTCGCGGCCGCCGCGATCATCAGCGACATCGTTCAGGGCGGGCACACGCTGGACGAAAAATTCTCCCCCGACGCCGCCCCGAGCCGGCTTGGCGGACTCGACGACCGCGATCGCGCGCTTGCGCGCTCCATCGTGACGGTCGCGCTGCGCAGGCTCGGCACGATCCGCCTCGCGCTCAGCCAGTTGGTCGAGAAAGGCCTGCCACGAAATTGCGGGACGCTGGAATGGATCCTGATCGCGGGCGCCGCGCAACTGTTCTTTCTCGACACGCCGGACCACGCCGCCGTCGATCTCGCCGTGCGCGCCGCACGGCTCGATTCGAAGAGCGCGCCTTTCGCCAATCTGGTCAATGGCGTCCTGCGCAATCTCGTTCGCCGCCGCGAAGAATTTCTGGCTCAATCCGATCCTCTCGACGACGACACGCCGCATTGGCTCGCCGCCCGCTGGCGCCGGATTTACGGCGAGGACCGCGCCCACGCCATCGCCGCCGCCTTGCGCGACGAGCCGACGCTGGACCTGACCGTCAAGGCGGACGCCGCCCAATGGGCGGAAACGCTTGGCGGGCGGCTGTTGCCGACTGGCTCGGTTCGGCTCGCCACCCACGCGCCAATTCCGGGCCTTCCGGGCTACGACGAGGGCGCCTGGTGGGTGCAGGACGCCGCGGCCGCCCTGCCGGCGCGCATTCTGGCCGTCAAGCCGGGCCAGCGCGTGCTCGATCTTTGCGCCGCGCCGGGCGGCAAGACCGCGCAGCTCGCGGCGGCGGGCGCGCGGGTGATCGCGCTCGACCGCTCCGCCGAACGGCTCAAGACCCTTTCGGCCAATCTCGCCCGGCTCAAGCTCGAGGCCGCCATTTCGGTCGGCGACGCCGCCGCATACAAGTCGGATCCCTTCGACGCCATTCTCCTCGACGCCCCCTGTTCGGCGACCGGAACGGCGCGGCGGAGCCCGGACGTGCTCTGGACCAAGAAGCCCGGCGACCTCACGGCTCTGGCCGCAATCCAGGCCCGGATTCTCGATCACGCCTTCACCCTGCTCAAACCGGGCGCGGCGCTGGTCTATTGCGTCTGCTCGCTGGAGCCCGAGGAGGGCGATATGCAGATCGCGACTTTGCTCCGGCGCAATCCGGACGCCGCTCGCGATCCCATCGATCCGCTGGCTTTCGGCCTTCCGCCCGAGGCCGCCAACAGGGAAGGCGACTTGCGGATCTTTCCCGATTTTTTCCCGCATGAGGATCCCCGCCAGCGGGGACTCGACGGTTTCTTCATCGCGCGGCTCAAGCGTCTCGGTTAGCCGATCGTTAACCATGTTTCGCCAAGGTCGAGCGCAGGGTCGGGGCGCGCGGGGCCGCGATCCTTGACCAGCCGCTTTCCGGATGTGGATCGCCCTTGACGAGATCGCGCGCCTTGCCCCTCGCCGAACGTCCGCGGCTCGCCCGGCTGATCGCCTGCCGCGCTTACGAAAAATTGCGCGCCGCGGCCAAATGGCCGTTCTTCTCTTTCAATGAATGGCGTTTCCGTCTGCCGGAACGGCTCCTGATCGCGCCTCCGGACATTCGCACCGGCGACCCGACCGTCGCCGAAGATATTTACGGCGGCTATTACGCTTTCGGCGGCAAGATCGTGAACGCCCATGGCGAGTCGCCGTTCGGCGTTGCTCCGCCCTCGGCGGAATGGGCCGCCGCCCTCTATGGCTTCGGCTGGCTCAGGCATATGCGCGCCGCCGATTCCGCCCTCGCCCGCGCCAACGCGCGCGCGCTGGTCAAGGAATTCCTTGCCCGGCTGGCGACGTCCCCACTAGGCCCCGCCTGGGAGGTCGAGGTGACGGCGCGCCGGACCCTTTCGTGGCTCAGCCAGTCGCCCATGCTGCTCGAGGGCGCCGATTACAATTTCCATCGCCGCTTCATTCGCGTCCTGACCAAAGCCTGTTTTCTGCTGCAGCGCCGAATCGACACGGCGTGGCCCGGCGAGGCGCGCATGAGCGCGGCGATCGCGATGACCGCTTTTGCGCTTTGCGCCCAGGGCGGCGGATCCCTGCTGAAAAAGGCGGCCCGAACGCTGAACGACCAGCTCGCCCGTCAAATCCTCGCCGACGGCGGCGCAGTCGACAGAAATCCGCAAACCCTGCTCGACCTGCTGTTTGATCTCTTGCCCTTGCGCCAGGCCTTCGCCGCGCGCGGACAAGCGCCGCCCCCCGAGTTGCTCAGGGCGATCGACCGCATCGGGCCAGCCCTGCGCATGTTCCGGCACGGCGACGGCTCGCTGGCCCTTTTCAACGGCATGGGCCTCACCGCGCCCGATCGCGTCGCCATCGCCTTGTCTTACGAGGAAACACGCGGCCAGCCGATCTTCAACGCGCGCTATTCCGGGTATCAGAGGCTCGAAGCCGGCGACGCCCTGGTCCTTATCGACTCCGGTCCGCCGCCGGAGCCGCTTTATTCCCGCTCGGCCCACGCCGGCTGCCTTTCCTTCGAATTTTCGCTTGGGTCCGAGCGAATCGTGATCAATTGCGGCAATCCGGGACCGCGGCGCGCGGATTTAAGGCGAAGCGCTCGCACCACCGCCGCCCATTCCACGCTGTCGCTCGACGACGAGGCCTCCTGCCTGTTCGGCTTCCAGACCCGCGCGCCGGTCTGGCTCGCCGACAAAATTCTCGCCGGACCGCAGAATGTTCCGGTCGCCCGCGAGGACGACGCTCAAGGCGCGCAGGTTCTGGCGTCGCACGACGGCTATTTGCGGCGCTACGGGTTCTTTCATGAGCGACGCTGGCGCGTCGAAGCGGGCGGCGCGCCGCTGCTGCGCGGGCGCGACCGCCTGATTGCCGCGAACGGATCCTCGGCCGCGAACGTCAATTATGCGATCCGCTTCCATATCCACCCCTCCGTCACGCTGACGCTGATATCCGAGGGCGCCGCCATCCTGCTCGAAACGCCGAGCGGAGCGAATCTGGTCTTCGACGCCGCAGGGCTCCCCCTCGCCATCGAGGAGAGCCTTTTTTTCGCTGCGCCCGAGGGACCGCGCCCCTGCGAACAGATCGTCATCTATGGCGCGTCCGCCGACATCGCCGAGATCGACTGGTCATTCGCGCGACAGGCGACCGCGGCGAAGGTCTGAAGAATTTCGTCGTCCCCTGACCCTCACCCGCATTTCCGCGCGCAAGGAAACGTGCTAATCGGCGCGGCGATCAAGCTTCAACCGGCGTCTCTCCGGCTTCAATCGAGGGCGAATCCAGAACCCGACATTGAAAATCGCCCGTTCCGCTTTGCGGCCGGGACGACGTCTATCCGTCGACGAGGATTCTCATGTCCGACATCCGCGCCATCAAACGTGCGCTGCTCTCCGTTTCCGACAAGACCGGTCTGATCGATTTCGCGCGCGCGCTCCAGCAGCGCGGGGTCAGCCTCATTTCCACGGGCGGCACGCGAAAGGCCATCGCCGACGCGGGCATTGCGGTGACGGATGTTTCGGACGTCACCGGCTTTCCGGAAATGATGGACGGCCGGGTGAAAACCTTGCACCCGAAAGTCCACGGCGGCCTGCTCGCGATCCGCGAAAATCCCGAACATGAGGCCGCGATGCTCGCCCACGGGATCGAGCCGATCGATCTTCTTGTTGTCAATCTTTATCCGTTCGAGGCCACCGTCGCTCGACAAGCCGGATGGGAGGAAACCATCGAGAACATCGACATCGGCGGACCGGCGATGATCCGCGCCGCCGCGAAAAATCACGAGGATGTCGCGGTCGTGGTCGACGCCGCCGACTATCAGGCGATCCTCGACGCCATGGACTCCTCCGGCGGTTCGCCACTCGCGCTGCGCAAGAAACTGGCGCAAAAGGCCTATGCGCGAACGGCCGCCTATGATGCGGCCATCTCCAACTGGCTCGCCAGGGCCCTGGCGGTCGAGACCCCGGAATATCGCGCGGTTGGCGGCAAACTCTCCGAGCCGATGCGCTATGGCGAAAACCCGCACCAACATGCGGGATTCTATCTGACCGGCGAGGCCCGGCCGGGCGTGGCGACAGCGCGCCAGCTTCAGGGCAAGCAGCTCTCGTATAATAATGTCAACGACACCGACGCCGCTTTCGAACTGGTCGCCGAATTCGACCCGGCGCGCGCCGCCGCCGTGGCCATCATCAAACACGCCAACCCTTGCGGCGTCGCCGAAGGCGTCACCCTGAAGGAAGCCTATCTCCGCGCCCAGGCCTGTGATCCGGTTTCCGCCTTCGGCGGCATCGTCGCCCTCAACCGGAAGCTCGACGCCGAGGCCGCCGCCGAAATCGTCAAGATCTTCACCGAGGTGATCATCGCCCCCGACGCCGACGAAGCGGCGATCGCTTTGGTCGCAACGAAGAAGAACCTCCGCCTGTTGCTGACCGGCGCGCTGCCGGACCCCCGCGCGCCCGGCCTCACCGTCCGCTCGGTCGCCGGCGGGCTGCTGTTCCAGTCGCGCGACAACGCCATGGTCGACGACATGCAGCTCAAGGTCGTCACCAAGCGCGCGCCGACCGCGCAGGAGCTGGCAGACCTCATTTTCGCCTTCCGCATCGTCAAGCACGTGAAATCCAACGCCATCGTCTATGTGAAGAACGGGGCGACGGTCGGCATCGGCGCTGGACAGATGAGCCGTGTCGATTCCTCGCGGATCGCGGCGTGGAAGGCGGCGGAAGCCGCCAAGGCGGCCGGCGCGGCCGAGAGCTGGGCGAAAGGCGCTGTCGTCGCCTCGGACGCGTTCTTCCCCTTCGCCGACGGCCTTCTTGCCGCGGCCGAGGCTGGCGCGACGGCGGTCATCCAGCCCGGCGGCTCAATGCGCGACGACGAGGTGATCAAGGCCGCCGACGAGGCCGGCCTGGCGATGGTGACGACTGGCCATCGGCACTTCCGCCATTGAAGCGCCAAACAGGCGCGGCCCGCCTCTTTCAGGCGCGCCGCGCTTCTTCGTGATGATCGCGCAGATAAAGGCTTTGCGCCGCGAGTTGCGCAAGTTCGACCTCCGGCCGCGCGCCGAAATGCTGGATGATTTCGCTCGCGGCGAGGGCCCCGAGCCGGGCGCAGGAATCGAGCGGCCGCCCCTGCGTATAGCCGGAGAGGAAACCGGCGGCGAACAGGTCGCCGGCGCCGGTGGTGTCGACGAGATTGTCGATGGGCGCTGCCGGAACTTCCCAGGTTTTTTCACCCTGGACGACGATAGCGCCTTTTTCGGAGCGGGTGACCGCGGCGATCACTTTTTCCCGGCGCAACGCCGCGACCGCCGTGGCGAAATCCGCGGTCTGGTACAGAGCGTGAAGCTCGGACTCGTTGGCGAACAGAATATCCACCAAGCCGTCGCGCATCAGACCCAGAAATTCCCGCTGGTGGCGATCGACGCAAAACACATCCGACAAAGTCAGCGCCACTTCCCGTCCCGCCCCATGGGCGACGCGCGACGCCTCGATGAAGGCCTTCTTGGCGGCCGGCGGATCCCAAAGGTAGCCTTCGAGGTAAAGAATCCGGGCGGCCGCGATGTCGGCCGGGTTCAGATCGGCGCTGGTCAGATTCTGGCAGGCGCCGAGAAAAGTGTTCATCGTCCTTTGGCCGTCCGGCGTGACCAGGACGAGACAGCGCGCCGTGGAAGGCCCATCCGTCGCCGGCGCGGTGGAGAAATGCACGCCGGCGGCCCGAATGTCGTGGGCGAAGGCGCGGCCCGCCTCATCCGCCGCGACCTTTCCGACAAAGGCGCCCACGCCGCCGAGGCTCGCCAGGCCGGCGATCGTATTGGCCGCCGATCCGCCCGACACGATCGTGGTCGCGCCCATCGCATCGTAAAGCCATTGCGCCCGCTCTTCGTCGACGAGCTGCATCGAGCCCTTGTGCAGTCCGGCGGCGATGAGAAATTCCTCGTCAACCGAGGCGATCACGTCGACAATGGCATTGCCAAGACCAAGGACATCAAAATGCTGCGCGGACATTGAGGCTCTCTTTCGAAACGAGGCCAGGGTCTTGCCCGCGCGGCGAAGAACGGTCAAGTCCCTTGTCATCAGCGGACGCGCCGCCGGAGGCGGACATAAATCGCGCCCGCGCCGCCATGCGGCCTTGCCGCCTCCTCGACCGACAGCACGATGGGGCGCAGCTCTGGCGCGCGAAGCCAGTGCGGCGCATTCCGGCGTAACACGCCGCGTTCCGGCGCGCCGCCGTCCTGCGAGGACGCCCCCTTGCCAGTGATGACGAGCACGAGCCGCGCTCCGCCGTCGGCGGAGCGCCAGAGAAAATCGTTCAGCGCGCTATGCGCCTGGGCCTGGGTCATTCCGTGCAGGTCGAGCACGCCGTCGACTTGCGTCTTTCCCGCGCCAAGCCGCCGTTTCAGGCGCTTTTCCAGGGGTGCGAGTGGCAGCATGGGCTTTGGCTTCGCTATCGGCTCGTGCGAAGGCGCGACCAACGTCGAAGCAACCGCCGACGCCTTTTCGGGCACAGCCTCCGGCGGCGTCAGAAGTTCACCCAGCCCCGCCAAAGTCGCGACGCGCGGCCTGACGTCGGCTGTCGCATGGCGCCACAGCGCCAACTCCTCGCGCGAAACGAGACGGGCGCGCGCCGCGCGTTTGATCTCGCCGCCGCTTTTCATCCCGCCCCCTATCGCCCGTCGCCGGTCCGCATTCGGACCGGGAGCAGGATAAAGAACTGACCATGATGTCGAATTTCGGCCGCGCGGGCGCCAGCCTCGCCACCAGGGCCAAAATAGATGTCCGCGCGCGCGGCGCCGACGATCGCCGCGCCGGTGTCCTCAGCGACGACGATCCGCCGGAAAGGCTCGGGCTCCGCATTCCGCCACGGCATGATGGAATCGATGAAAAAGGGCAATCCATAGGGCCAGGCGCGCTTGTCGACGGCGATCGAACGCAAGGGCGTCAGGGGAGAGCCGGCGCCGCCGCGCGGATTGGCCCGCGCTCCCGTCTCGATATGCGCGTTGAAAAAGACGAAGGAGCGGTTGAGGCGCAGCAGCTCGTCACCCGGCTGACCCCGCCCGAGTCCGTTCGCCCTGATCCATTGGGTCAGCCGGTCCATCGTCATTTCCGCAGGCGTCGCCACGCCCCGCTGGACGAGAACGCGCGCCAGGGCCGTGTAAGGCTGGCCGTTCTTTCCCGCGAAGGTCAGCGCCAGCACACGGCCGTCGGTCAGCCGGACGTGGGCGGAGCCCTGGACCTGCGCCAGGAAGAGATCGACATTGTCCCGGAGGAAGACCAGCTTGCGCACGCCGGGCGCCCGCTCAAGCGCTCCATCCTCGATGGCGGCGCGGTCGGGAAAAGGCGTCGGGGCGCCGTTGATCGTCCGTCGCGCGGCGATCAGCCCAGCGAGCGCGCCCGTTCGCTGCGCAGGCGGCAGGACCACCAAATCGGGCGGCAAGCCATAAACCGGGACGGGATAGGCGCGGGTTCGCGTGAGCGAACCGGCGATCTCCGGCTGGTAATAGCCGGTGAAGAATGCGTCGCCCGACGCGTTGGCGACGACGCGATAAGGGCGGAAACGACGCTCGAAGAAATCTTTCGGGCTCGCCGCCCCCTCGCCCCCGCGGGCCGCCCGGCAAACCTCGCCTTCCGCCTTCCGGTCGAAGCCTTCAACGACAGGCCCGGCGCCCAGCGGACGGTCGCAGGTTTTCGTAAAAATCCTCAGCGCCTCGCCGAGACGATCCTGGGCAAAGCCGGGAAGGTCCGCAAAAGAAACGGCGTCGAGCCGATAGGGCGCCGCCGCGGATCGCGCGCCTCCCGCGACCAGGCCCCCCAGAACGAGCCAAAGGCCGAGGCCGGCTCGAAGCCGCGCTCCGGAAAAGCGCCCCGACGACTGAATCATTGCACGGGCGCGGTCGCGACCAGCAGCCAGTTCGGGCCGCTGGCGTCATGCCGCCGGGCGAAGGTCCAGACGTCAATGATCTCCTGAGGCTTTTCGGGATCGCCTTCCAAGACCTGGCCGGCCCTGTCGCGCGTCACGGTGACGAATTCAGAGTCGAAGCGGACGCCGATCCGCGCGCCGACGGGCTCGGCGGCGGCGCTTATCATCTTGACGCTGTTGAAGGCGACGAAATTCGTTTCCGTCGTTTCGCCGCGCTGCGCGCGATCCGCCAGAGCGGTTTTGAAGCTTCCATAGACTTCGTCGCTCGTCAGCGACCGCAGAGTGGCGTCGTCACCCACGGAAAAGGCGTGGACCACCAGTTTGTAGGCCTCGCGGGCGCCGTTCAGGAAGGCGCCGGCGTCGAAGCCCGGCTGGGCTTTTTCGATAGCGTCGAGACCGTCCCAGACGGGGCTCCCCCGTTCGGCGAAATCCTGCCAGCGCGCGTCATCGGCGATGCGCGGCTGCGGCGCGGCTGCGGGCTGAGAAAGAGGCGAAAAATCGTTTCTCTGCTCATAGCCGGTTCGTTCGCCCAGGACGGAACGGAGCTTCCACAGGACGAACGCCGCCAACAAGGCGAAAATGACGATGGCCGGATCCAGTTGCATTATGGCCTCGCTTCAGCGGCCGCGGTCACGGCGCGGGTTCGCGTCAAACAAGCTTTTTCAGGCGTCGATGGTTAGCATCGCCGCTTTCCGCCAGCAAGGCGCGTCGCACGCCCATGCCCGAGCTTGTTTTCCGTGGAGGTTTCATGCTACCCGGCGAGCGGTTCGTTTCGAGCGGTTTCTATGGAGACCTAGATCCCGTCGAAACATTACGAGAGATGGCGGTTCTGCTCCGTCATTCCAAGCTTGTGCGGGAGATTGTCATGACGGATGCCAATGGTGGGCAGGCGAACGCCGCGCCCGCGTTGAATTGCATGGTTCAATATTGCAAGGATTTTTCGTTCGAAAATCCCAACGCGCCGAACTCGCTCCGCCCGCAGGAAACGGCCCCAAACATCAATGTTCAGGTGAATGTCAACGCGAAGCAGCTCGCCGAACAGGATTTTGAGGTCGAATTGCTGATCGAGGGCTCCGCCGGAGAAGCTTCCAACGCCCTGTTCAAATTCGAACTGACCTATTCGGGCGTCTTCCGCCTGGTCAACATCCCGCCGGAGCAGAACCATCTGGTCGTCATGATCGAATGCCCGCGCCTGCTCTTTCCTTTCGCCCGTCAGATCATCGCGGATTCGATCCGCAACGGCGGCTTTCCCCCGCTTTATCTCGATCCGATCGATTTCGCCGCGCTCTATGCCCAGCGTATGCAACAAGCGCAGGGCGCGCAGCCAACCCATCTGTCCTGACGCGCAAGCGCATTCGAATACGCCAAACAAAAAACCCCGCCAAATCGGCGGGGTTTCTTGTGGCCTAAGGCTTACGCCGCTTCTTCGACGTCGCTTTCCTCAACGATGACCGTCGCTTCCCCCTTGGCGCCGCGGCGCGGCCCCTTGGCCAAGTGGGATTCGATCAGCTTGAAGCAATCCGGATCGCTGAGCTTTTGCACGACAGCGAGTTCGCGCCCCATACGATCGAGAGCAGCCTCGTAAAGCTGACGCTCGGAATAGGATTGCTCGGGCTGGACCTCAGAACGGTAGAGGTCGCGGACGACCTCGGCGATTGCAACCAGATCGCCCGAATTGATCTTGGCTTCATATTCCTGGGCGCGACGCGACCACATCGTGCGCTTGACCCGCGCGCGACCGGTCAACGTGTCGAGCGCCTTCTTGACGACATTGGCGTCGGCCAGCTTGCGCATGCCGACGGCGGCGACTTTCGGAGTCGGCACCTTGAGCGTCATTTTGTCCTTGACGAAAGAAATGACATAGAGCTCAAGCTTGAAGCCCGCAACTTCCTGCTCCTCGATGGCGACGATTTGTCCGACGCCGTGGGCAGGATAGACGATGAATTCGCTGGTCTTGAAACCGCTCCTGGCGGCCGGCGTCTTGCTGGAAGATTTCGATGGGGACACGGCGATCTTGCTCGGATCGGAGGAACGAGGGGCGGGCGAAGCGGCATGAGCCGCCGAGGAGGTCTTTTTCTGCGTCACCTTGGTCCAATCGCTGATGGTTCGAGGTCCACATTCCGGCTGACGCGAACTTTGCCGATCGCCAGCCTACTTCTCGCCGCTCGGACGGTTCGCCCGAACTGGCCGACGCTTGAGGGAGCGCCAATCCTATGCGTCTGTTCTTGAAGCTGTTGCCGTGATGCCTACCCTGTGGTGATGTCCCGCCGAAGCGAGATCGAGAACACAACAACCTCACGGTATCGGGAACGCTCCCAACCGCGTGTCGATTCAGGCCGTCAATCGGAAGCTTCGCGCATGTGCAGACGTCAAAACGAATTTTCGGAAGTCAATGTCCGAACCCCGTCCCAAGGTAAAAACAGGCCCCACGCCGTAGCGGGAGCCATCCATCTGTTCACAAAAGCGCGCGATCGTCGCACCGGTTGATGTGCGGACTAGATATCACAAATCAACGCCCGAATCAAAAGATTATTGAATCGGCGCGAACGCTGATGGGCCAATGGTTAAATTCGCCGCTTGCGCGACGCCATGGGGGTCAATCGCCTTTTCCGGGCTCCTTGCTGAACAGGGCCAGTTTGCCGGCGCGCCCGTCAAATTCCTTTGCTTCGGGCGGGGCGTCCCGCTTGATCGTGATATTCGGCCAGACTCGGGCGTATTCGGCGTTCAGCGCCAACCATTTTTCGAGATCGGGCTCGGTGTCGGGCTTGATCGCTTCAGCCGGGCATTCCGGCTCGCAAACGCCGCAGTCGATACATTCATCGGGGTGAATGACGAGCATGTTCTCGCCTTCATAAAAACAGTCGACCGGGCAGACCTCGACGCAATCCGTATATTTGCACTTGATGCAGTTTTCGATGACGACGTAGGTCATTTCTCTTCTCCGCGCGCGGTCTCAAGAACCGCACCGATGAAACCGATGCGGCCGGTTGCTAGCGCTTTTGTCGCGGCCTTGCAAGTCGTCGGCGCGCCTGAAAGTCGCGACATTCGCGCCGCACGTCGACAAGCCGCCGCAATCAAGGCGATTCGCGGAACAATTCCGCGAGTTTGTCGGTCATCGCGCCGCCAAGCTCTTCGGCGTCGGTGATCGTCACCGCGCGACGGTAATAGCGGGTCACGTCGTGGCCGATGCCGATCGCGATGAGCTGGACCGGCGAAGCCGTCTCGATCTCCTCGATTTTGCGCCGCAGGTGGCGCTCCAGATAATGGCCGGGATTGACCGACAAGGTGGAATCGTCAACCGGCGCGCCATCGGAAATCATCATCAGGATCTTGCGCTGTTCGGGGCGCGCCAGCAGCCGGCGATAGGCCCAGTCGAGCGCTTCGCCGTCGATATTTTCCTTCAGCAGGCCTTCGCGCATCATCAGGCCCAGGTTCTTGCGCGTCCGGCGCCAAGGCGCGTCCGCAGCCTTGTAGATGATGTGCCGCAGGTCGTTGAGCCGCCCGGGATTGAGCGGCTTGCCGGCCTTGAGCCATAATTCGCGCGAGAGGCCCCCCTTCCACGCCCTGGTCGTGAAGCCGAGGATTTCCACTTTGACGCCGCAGCGCTCAAGGGTCCGCGCAAGAATATCGGCGCTGGTCGCGGCGATAGTGATCGGCCGGCCTCGCATCGATCCGGAATTGTCGATCAGCAAGGTGACGACCGTGTCGCGGAAATCGGAATCCTTTTCGCACTTGAAAGACAAAGGCGACTGCGGATCGACGATCACCCGCGACAATCTGGCCGGGTCGAGCGCGCCTTCCTCGAGGTCGAATTCCCACGCGCGGTTTTGCTGCGCCATCAATAAGCGCTGCAGCCGATTGGCGAGGCGCGCCACCACCGCCGAAAGGCTTTGGAGCTGCTTGTCCAGATAGGCGCGCAGACGCTGGAGCTCCTCGGCGTCGCAGAGGTCCTCGGCGCGGACGATTTCATCATATTGGGTGGTGAAAGCGCGATAATCGCCCTGAAGGGCTTTGGCGCCCGGCGTTGGCGGGCGCCGGGCGGTCGCCGCCTCGTCGCCCTCCGCGAGATCGAAATCGTCGGCGTCGTCGCCCGCCGCGCCCTCGATCGATTCCTCCCGGCCTTCGAGGCTTTCCTGCGCCGATTCCTCGACCGTCTCGCTTCTTTCGGCGTCGAGGCTTTCCTCCTTTTCCCCCGCGTCCGATTGCTCCTTTTCCTCGGTGGATGGAGGCTCCTCGCCGCCTTCCTCCTGCTCCTGATCGTCAGATTCGCCCTGGCCGGCCAGATCGAGGTCCGCCAGAATCTTCCGTGACAATTTTGCGAAGGCTTTTTGGTCGTCGATCGTCGCGATGAGCCGGGAGAGGTTTGACCCGGCGCGGGACTCGAGCGTCTCGCGCCAGAGTTGGACCAGGGGCGCAGCGGAGCGCGGGGGCGTCGCTCCGGTCAGCTTTTCCCGGACGAGAAGCGCCAGCGCATCCTCGATCGGCGCATCCGAACGCTGGCGGATTTCAGCATAGGAGCCGCGTTCGTAGCGTTGTTCGAGCGCGGCGGTCAGGTTCCTGGCGACGCCGACCATGCGGCGCGCGCCAATGGCCTCGACCCGCGCCTGCTCCATCGCGTCGAAGATGGTCCGCCCGAGCGTCGTCTGTGGCGCCCACCGTCGATGGGTCTCGCCATTATGGCAGGCGAGTCGCAGCGCCTGGGCGTCCGCCTGGCCGCGGAGAATGGCGGCGTCGCGCTCCGTCAGGCGCCGTGGCGGCTCGCTCAGACGGATGGGTCCGCCGTCCGTCGCCCCGGCGGCGATCGCCTTTTCAGGCGCGAATATGACCTCAAGATCGGGCGCCCGCGCCATGGCGCGCAAACAGCCGGCCACCGCGCGTTTGAACGGTTCGTGCGGCGCTTCGCGCGGCGATGGCGGCTTGGCGTTGGACAGGGGCACCCGGCGAATCCGTTTATCGGGCAGAACAGTGAAGGCGGCGCGACGCTCAGCTCAAAGCGACATTCATCGCGCTTTCCGGCAATTCCTTCCCGAACGAACGCTGGTAGAATTCGGCGACCAGCGGTCGTTCGAGTTCGTCGCATTTGTTCAGGAAGGTCAGACGGAAGGCGAAACCGACATCGCCGAAAATTTCGGCGTTTTCCGCCCACGTGATCACGGTCCGAGGGCTCATGACGGTCGAAAGGTCCCCGCCCATGAAGGCGTTGCGGGTTAGATCGGCGACGCGGACCATCTTGCCGACGGTCTCGACGCCTTCCTTGTCTTTCTGGAACTGCTTGACCTTGGCCAGGACGATGTCGACTTCCTTGTCGTGGGGCAAATAGTTCAAGGTGGCGACGATCGACCAGCGATCCATCTGCCCTTGATTGATCTGCTGCGTGCCGTGGTAGAGACCGGAAGTGTCGCCAAGGCCGATCGTATTGGCGGTCGCGAACAGCCGGAACGCCGGATGTGGACTGATCACGCGATTCTGGTCGAGCAAGGTGAGCCGCCCCGACACTTCGAGCACCCGTTGGATGACGAACATGACATCGGGCCGTCCGGCGTCATATTCGTCGAAACAGAGCGCCACATTGTGCTGGAGGGCCCACGGCAGAATGCCGTCGCGGAATTCGGTCACCTGTTTGCCGTCGCGCAGGACGATCGCGTCCTTGCCCACGAGATCTACGCGAGAGACATGGCTGTCGAGGTTGACGCGAACACAGGGCCAGTTCAGCCGCGCCGCGACCTGCTCGATATGAGTCGACTTGCCGGTGCCGTGATAGCCGGAGACCATGACGCGGCGGTTGAAGGCGAAGCCGGCCAGAATGGCCAGAGTGGTCATTTGGTCGAACAGATAATCTGAATCGAGTTCCGGCACATGCTCGTCGGACTGCGAAAAAGCGGGGACGACCATGTCGGAATCGATTGCAAAAACCTCTCGCACCGAGATGGTCTTGTCCGGGAGCCGTGAAATGGACCCCGTGGATTGCACGCCTTGCATCTAACCTCCGTCTCCGCGTCGGTCGCGCCCCTGGCCGCGACAGCGGATTTGCATTTTTTCGTCGGAGCCGATTCGCGATCTCGTTCCGATCGCCGCGCTCGCGCTCCCCATGTCATATCGCGCGACGATAAACCCGCGATGCGGAAGGCCACAAGCGGCGAAACCGCCGCCTTCTCGTCGCCCGTCACGCGCTCACACCGCGCGGAATGACCTCAAGACATTGTAGGCATTGATGATTTCCTGCAGCCGGGCTTCGTTCGAACGATCGCCCCCATTGGCGTCGGGATGCAATCTCTTGACCATGTCCTTGTAGCGCGTCTTGATCTCTATCGGTCGCGCGTCATCGTCCAGGCCAAGAACATGCAGCGCTTTCAGGACGACCACGCCGTGGCGTTGCTGACGGCGCGCAGCGCGCTTGCCCCCGCCGCCATGGCTTGCGGAACCACCATGCGCGTCCCGCGACATCGGGTCGCCCCGATTGGCGCCCATTTTCCAGGTCGGGCGATGTCCCGTCAGCGCCTCTTTCTGGTAGAGACGCACGGCTTCGTCGGTCATGCCGTTAAAATAGTTATAGGTCGCGTTATATTCGCGAACATGATCCAGGCAAAAGCAAAAATACTGGCCCTCCCGCAAACGTCCCATCGGCGCGCGAAATTCTCCCGCCGCCTCGCATCCGGGATGCTGGCATTTTGGCATGACCTGATCGGCTTGCGCGGCGGTGTTGCGTCGCGTCCTGATCCGGTCAAAAATAGGGGAATTCAAATTCATGCGATTAAGAATAGGGTTGAAGGGGGGCGGCGGGCAAGGACGAGGGCGAGATTAATTGTCTTGACACCCCCCGGTCCCGGCCTTGCGCCCAAGGAGAGAGCTTCATGAAGTCAGTGAAAAAGCCGTCAGTCCGTGAAAGGATGGAAGACAAGCTCACCGCTGCTTTCGCGCCCGAGTTCCTGGCTGTGATCGACGAATCGGACAGCCACGCCGGTCATGCCGGTCATGCTGGCGGCGCTGGGCACGGCGGGGAGACTCATTTTCGGGTGCGCATCGTTTCATCCAAATTCGACGGCGTCAGCCGGATCGACCGTCACCGGGCGGTCAATGCGGTCGTGGCCGACGAAATCGCGGGCGGCGTTCACGCTCTGGCGCTCGACCTCAAGGCGCCGGGCGAAATGAAACCCCGGGCTTGGACATAAAAGCGTCTCAAAACCATGGTGTCGGGAACCGGCGCAAATTATCCGTCACGCCCCGTGGGAAAATTGATCGCAAGCCTTTGCTCACACCCCATTCCAACCTGGCCCGGGCGCGCCTGGCCAAATGCGCAGAGACGATGATGTTTTTCATTCCCCACCGATTCCGGCCGCCAGCGGGCGCCCTGCTCGCCGCCCTGTGCGTGGCGAACGCCGGTTTCGTCGGCACCGCCCAGGCGCGCCACAAACATGCGAAAGGGCATGCGCATGTGGCCGCGGCGCCTGTTCCTTATACGCCGCCCCCCTATATTTCGATCGATGTCGAGACCGGGCGGGTCTTCGAAGCCCGTAACCCCACCCATTCGTGGTATCCGGCGTCCGTCACCAAATTGATGACCGTCTATGTCACGCTCCAGGCCGTCCAGGAAGGCCGCCTGTCTCTCGACACGCCATTGATCGTCTCCGCTCGGGCGGCCCGAATGAAGCCGTCCAAGATGGGTTTCGCCCCAGGTTCACTGGTTACTTTGGGCAATGCGCTCAAAATGTTGATGGTGAAATCAGCCAATGACCTGGCGGTCACCGTCGCCGAGGGCGTTTCCGGCTCGGTCGAAGCTTTCGCCGACGAGATGAACCAGACCGCCGCCAAACTGGGCATGCGCGAGT
Organism: uncultured Pseudomonadota bacterium; assembly: GCA_963748385.1. Classification (GTDB taxonomy): domain Bacteria; phylum Pseudomonadota; class Alphaproteobacteria; order Rhizobiales; family Beijerinckiaceae; genus Rhodoblastus. The sequence continues at coordinate 288,650 of CAVVIQ010000020.1, read as the reverse complement.
CGCATTTCATGAATCCCAACGGCCTGCCAGATCCCAACCATTACAGCTCCCCGCGCGACATGGCCGTCCTGGGCCGCGCGCTGCTGTTGAATTTCCCGCAATATGCCGGCCTCTTCGACATCGGAGCGATGAAACTGGGCGACCAGGTGATTCCCAATCATAATGGCCTGCTTGGACGCTATCCGGGCGCGGATGGCATGAAAACCGGCTTCACCTGCGCCGCCGGCTTCAATCTGGTGGCGAGCGCAACCCGAGGCGGTCGCAAGGTCATCGTCGTGATCATGGGCGATCTGACCGCCAAAATCCGCACGGCCCATGCGGCGGACCTGCTCGATCGCGCCTTCGCGTCGTCGCAAGTTGGCGAATTGGCCGACGAGCTGCCTCCGGTCGGCGGCGCGCCGCCCGACATGCATGCCGAGATTTGCGGCGGGCGCAGCCCCAAGGCCGTGCTCGAAGCCGAGAATGAAGATTTCAACAGCCCGATTCAGGCCACGCCCGGGGCGACAGCGCAAGTTCCCCGCGAAGGCGCGACGATTGCGGCTCTGCCGCGTCCTGTCTTCAGTCCCACGCCGGTTTATGTCGGCGAGGCGCCCGGCTACCAGGGCCCGATCGCCGGTCCTCGTCCCGCCAACACCCCGATCGGGGCTATCGCCTATACCGCGCCGCAACCGGAACACGCCGCCGCTTCGACCCCACTGCAACCGGACCCCAATGCGCTCCCGATGGATCGCGGCGGGAAGAAACAGCATGCGGCGAAACATGCCGGCGCGGGGAAAAAGAAGGCCAAGACCGCCAAAAAGCTCGCGAAGAAGAAGGTCGCCAACAAAACCGCCGACAAGAAAGCCCCTGCCAAGAAAACTGACGCGAAGAAAACCGCCGGCTCCAAGCCGCGCATCAAATCCACGACCCAATCGAAGGCGAAAAAACCGGGCAAGAACGTTCATCACGCCGGCGCCGGCAACCAGGCGACCGGGAATTGAGCGCCTCGCCCCACGACCGGCTTCCGCCTCCGCCCATCCCTGTAACGATCCTGACCGGGTTCCTCGGCGCCGGCAAGACAACCGTGCTCAACAGGCTGCTGCGCGACCCCGCTCTGGCGCGATCCGTCGTTCTCATCAACGAATTCGGCGAGATCGGCCTCGACCATCTGTTTGTCGAAAAAGTCGACGGCGACATGGTCATGTTGGCCTCCGGCTGCCTGTGCTGCACCTTGCGCGGCGATTTGATCGACGCCTTGGAAAATCTGCTTCGTCGCCTCGACAACGGACGGATTGCGCCGTTCGACCGGCTGCTGATCGAAACGACGGGATTGGCCGACCCCGCGCCGATCCTTCATACTTTGATGAGCCATCCCTATCTGCTGCTGCGCTTCCGGCTCGATGGCGTCGTGACCGTTCTCGACGCGATCAATGGCGCGGCGACCCTGGACGCCCATCCCGAATCCTTGCGCCAGGCGGCCATGGCCGATCTCCTGCTGTTTTCCAAAACCGACCTGATCCGGTCCGACGCGGAAAATCGCGCTTTCGCGCGTCTTCTCGAACGGCTCGAACGGATCAACCCGGGCGCCAGGCGTCTCGATGACCCAAAATTTTTCCACGCCGGTCATCTGCTCGGTCTCGGCCTTTACAATCCGGAGAGCAAAGCCCCGGATGTCGCACGCTGGCTCAACGCCGAGGCGCTGGCTGTCGCCGGCCATGAGCATGGCCGCCATTCCGTCCACGAGAACCATGATCACGACGTCAACCGTCATGGCGAAACGATCCGCGCTTTCGTTCTCGTCGGCGAAAAGCCTTTGTCGCCCTCGTCCTGCGACCTGTTTTTGGAAATTCTGCGCAACGCCCACGGGCCAAATCTGCTGCGGGTGAAGGGGATCATCGCCTTGGCCGACGACCCCGATCGGCCTTTGGTCATACACGGCGTGCAGCACCTCTTCCATCCGCCGGTGCGGCTCGACGCGTGGCCGGACGCTGATCGCCGGACCAGGATCGTCTTCATTGTCGACAAGCTCAGCGCGCAATTCGTTCAGGGACTCTACGAGGCCTTCGCGGGCGATATTGGCATTGACCGACCTGACGCGCAGGCGCTGACCGAAAGCCCCCTGACCCCCGCAAAGGGCGGATTGCTCGCCTGATCGCCTTTGGCGCCAAGATTGATTCACGAGGGTCTTTTTATCGCGCCCGTGGAGATTAGCGTCGAAACGATCCGTTTGTCCCGTTTTGAGGCGAATCCGCGAACCGGAACAGGCCAAGAGTGACACATATTTTCGGACTCGAGCCCGCCTGGCGAACGACGCAACTGACAGACCCGGTCGCTCACTCGATGGGCGACGGGGGAAACGCGGCCGCCGCGCCGATCGGCCTGGCGGCCGCGCCAAACCCACTTTTGGTCGAGACGATAGATTTCGAACATCTGCACCGGCACGTAGCCGAATGGACCGACCTCGCCGAACGCGCGCTCGAGCGCAACCCGTTCATGGAGCCAGGCTTCGTCCTGCCGTTTCTTCAGCATATGCGGCGGTCAAGGACTCTGCGTTTCCTGTTGGCCTGGAGGAACGAGGCGACCGGAGCGCCGGCGCGCCTCATGGCGCTCTGGCCGATCATCGCGCCGAAGGCGACTGGAGCGCGTTACGAGACCTGGCGCCACGAATATTGTTGCCTTGGCGCGCCGTTGCTCGACCGCACCGAAGCCGTCGCCTGCCTCGACGCGATCGTGAGCGTTTTGCGCGCCGATGGGGAAAGGATTCCCGTTCTTTCCCTGACGCAGATCCGGCGTCGTGGACCGCTGTCGTCGCTCATCGCGGCCTTCGCCGCGCGCCGCAGCTTTTCCGTCGCCAATGTAGCGCAATATCAGCGCGCCGCGCTGGATGCGACGCTGGCCAATCGCCGTGCGCTGAATTCAGTCCCGCCCAAGAAAAGAAAGGAGCTGCGGCGTCTTTCACGGCGCCTGCATGACAAGGGCGACCTTTCGTTCGGGGTCGCCGAGGAAGGCGAGGCGTTGAGCCGGCAGATCGAATCCTTCCTCGCTCTCGAATTCAAAGGGTGGAAAGGCAAATGCGGCGGCGCTTTTCTCTCTCGTCCGGAACGGGCGGCTTTCGCACGCGCGATGCTGCGCAGGATGGCGCACGAAGGAAGATGCAGAATTTATTGGCTCGCGTGCGGCCAACGCATCATCGCCAGCCATATCCTTTTGCTCGGCGCCGACAGGGCCTTTTTCTGGAAGACCGCTTATGATGAGGAGTTCTCCGCCTTTTCGCCCGGCGTGTTGCTGACCCTACGCATGACCGAGGCTCTTTTGCGCGATCCTAGCTTGAGCCGGATCGATTCCTGCGCCATTCCCAACCACCCGATGATCGACCACGTCTGGCGCGAACGTGAGCCTTTCGTCGACATCATGCTCGCTTGCGATCCCAACGCTGGAGCCGCCCTGCGCGGCGCAGTGCGGCGGGAACGCTTCCGCCGCTGGTTTCGTGATCAGGCCAAAGCGCTCATGACCAGGGCGCGGCGCGTATGACGACGGCGGAAGACGCGACATCGACCGCATCCCGCCAAAGGCTCGACAAATGGCTTTGGCATGCGCGTGTTGTAAGAACGCGGTCGGCGGCGGCGGAACTGGCGGCCAGCGGCTACGTCCGGATCAACGGCGTCCGCGCGCAGCAAGCGGCAAAACCTGTCATTCCGGGCGATGTCGTTACAATCGCCCTGCGGGACCGTGTCCTCGTTCTGGAAGTGATCGGCTTTTCCGAACGACGAGGCTCTTTCGTTGAAGCCTCGAAGCTTTACCGCGAGATCGGCGCCGATGGCGCGACGCCGAACCGTTGACTCAAGCGGGCGCCCGACCGCAATCAGCTTTCCAGCAGCCGCCGCGCGATGACCTGCGCCTGAATTTCCGCCGCGCCCTCGAAAATATTCAGGATGCGCGCGTCGCACAGCACGCGCGACACCTGATATTCCAGGGCGAAGCCATTGCCGCCGTGTATCTGCAGCGCATTGTCCGCCGCCGCCCAGGCGACGCGCGCGCCGAGCAGTTTGGCCTGGCCGGCCTCGAGGTCGCAACGTTTGCCTTCATCCTTGGCGCGCGCGGCGAAATAGGTGATCTGGCGCGCGATATGGATTTCGACCGCCATCATCGCGATCTTGTCGGCGACGCGGGGGAAATTGATCAGCGGCTTGCCGAATTGGATGCGCTCCTTGGCGTAGCGCAGCCCCAGCTCCATGGCGCATTGCCCGACGCCGACAGCGCGCGCCGCCGTCTGGATGCGGGCGGCTTCAAAGGTCTGCATCAATTGCTTGAAGCCCTGGCCCTCGACGCCGCCCAGCAGATTTTCCGCCGGAACCTCGAAACCGTCGAAGGCGATCTCATATTCCTTCATTCCACGATAGCCGAGCACCTCGATCTCGCCGCCTGACATGCCCTTGGCCGGGAAAGGATCGGCGTCATCGCCGCGAGGCTTTTCCGCCAGCAGCATCGACAGACCCTTGTAGCCAGGCTCGTTCGGATTGGTGCGCGCCAGGATCGTCATCAGATCGGCGCGGACCGGATGGGTGATCCACGTCTTGGCGCCACTGACGATATATTTGTCGCCGTCGCGCGCCGCGCGCGTCCGCAGCGATGCAAGGTCAGAGCCGGTATTGGGCTCGGTGAAAACCGCGGTCGGCAGGATTTCGCCCGATGCGATCCTGGGCAGATATTTTTCCTTTTGCTCGGGCGTGCCGCCGGAAAGAATCAATTCGCCAGCGATCTCCGAACGGGTGCCGAGCGAGCCGACGCCAATATAGGCGCGCGACAGTTCTTCGGTCACCACGCACATCGCGACCTTTCCCAGCCCCATGCCGCCATATTCTTCCGGGATGGTCAGGCCGAAAACGCCGAGACCTGAGAGCCCTTCGATGATTTCCAAGGGGATATAGGCGTTTTTCAAATGCCACTCATGAGCGTGGGGAACGACTTCCGCGTCCGCATATTTGCGAATCTCCTCGCGGATCGCTTCCAATGTCTCATCGAGTCCGGGCGAGCCGACGGTCGCCGAGGCCGCCGCGTGATCAATGAGATCTACCAGTCTGGCCCGATTTGGCGCTGTATTTCCAGCGGCGACCAGACGCTCGATCGCAGGCGAGCGCTTGAGCGCAATCGACTCAGGGCTTAGACCGAAATCGCCGAGACGAATGAATTCGCCTTGGCTCATTGGGATGCCGCCGAAAATCTGCGCGAGATATTCGCCGAGGCCGATCCGGGTCAGCAGATCCTCGGTTTCTCCGTATCGCCCCTCGGACCGCATGCGCTCGGCATAGGCCAGCATTTCGCGCAGGGATTCGACATAGGTGGCGAACCAGGCGAGGCCATGTGCGGCATGCTGTTCGCGTTCGATCGCCGCGTTGGACAATTTGCCGTTTTCGGCGACCTTTGCGCGAAGGCTGGCGACAGCCTGGTCATAAAGGGCTTCGATGGCTCCGACCGCCTCCCGGCCGAGCTCGAAAAATTCTTCCATCGGGATCGATTGCGCCATCTGCGTCATTCGTGACTCCTGATCCGGCCAAACCATGCATCTGAAAGCAAAGAACGCTTGGTCGCCAGCCCTTATGCCGCAGTGCAATATGCTTATGCGCGCGGGCGCGCCAAGCCCTTCTTTCGAAGCAGCGCGTCGAATTCCGGTCTGCGGCCCCGGAACAGACGGTAGGCCTCGTTCGGTTCGCGCTGATTCCCCGCGGAATAAATGTAATCGTGCAGGCGTTTGGCGACCGCGGGGTCAAAAATGTCGCCGGCCTCTTCGAAGGCCGCGAAGCCGTCGGCGTCGAGGGCTTCGGACCACAAATAGCTGTAATAACCTGCTGCATAGCCGTCGCCGGCGAAAATATGAGAGAAGTGCGGGCTGCGGTGGCGCAGGACGATTTCCTGCGGCATACCGACATCGCGCAGTATGTCCTTTTCTGCGCCGACCACATCCTGCGGCGCGTCGGGCCGCGAGTGAAGCCGGAAATCGACATAAGCCGAAGCGCAATATTCGACCGTCGCGAATCCCTGATTGAAATGGCGCGCCGCGATCACGCGGTCGATCATGTCTTGTGGAATCGGAGCCCCGGTCTCGTGATGCAGTGCGAATTTTTCCAGGATTTCCGGGCGAAGCGCCCAATGTTCATAGAGTTGGGACGGCAATTCCACGAAATCGGTCGGCGTCGCCGTGCCGCTTATCGAAGGGTAAATCACGTCCGACAGCATTCCATGGAGCGCATGGCCAAACTCATGGAACAGGGTCGTCACTTCCGACAGGGACAGCAGGGTCGCCTGTCCCGACAAGGGTTTGGAAAAATTCATCACATTGACGACGATCGGCCGTTTCTCGCCGCCTAATTTCCCTTGACCGCGGAAATTCGACATCCAGGCGCCCGACCTTTTGCCCTTGCGGGCGTAATAATCGCCCATGAAAATCGCCAGATGCCGTCCGTCGCGATCCAGAACCTCGAAGACACGAACGTCCGGGTGGTAGCCTGGTAGATCCGGCCTCGGCGCAAAACGCAATCCAAACAACCGTTCTGCGCAATAGAACGCCGCCGCGATCATGTTCTCGAGCTGAAAAAAAGCCGAGAGCGCGCTCTGGTCCAGATCGTAATCGCGCAACCGCAATTTTTCGGCATAAAAACGCCAGTCATGCGCCGCGATCCTGAAATTGGCGCCCTCGGCGTCGGCGACCTTCTGGAGCGCGGCGCACTCACCGTCGGCGCGGGCGCGCGCGGACGCCCAGACCTTGTCGAGCAAATCGAGCGCGGCCGACGGCGCGCCCGCCATGGTCGGCTCCAGCTTGTAATCGGCGTAAGTACGATAGCCGAGCAACCGCGCGCGACGGCCGCGCAGCTCCAGAATCTCTGAAATGATGCGCCGGTTGTCGGTCTCGCCGTCATGTTCGCCGCGGGCGATCCACGCGTTGAACAATTCCTCGCGCAGGTCGCGTCTCACGCCATAGCTCAAAAAGGGCTCGACGCTCGAGCGCGACAGGGTCAAGGCGAAGGGGCCGGAAACGTTGCGGTCCTTGGCGGTCCGCGCTGCGGACGCTTTCGCCATATCGGAAAGGCCGGCAAGATCGCTTTCCTCCACTTCGATGACGAAATTTTCTTCATCGGCGAGGACATTTTGCGCGAATTTCATTTCCAGGTCGGCCAGTTGCGCCGCCATCTCCGCGAAAAGCGCGCGGTCCACGCCCGTAAGCCGCGCTCCCGAACGCAGAAAACTCTTGTAGGTCAACTCGAGCAAGCGCGCCTGTTCGCCGCTGAGCGCCAGATTGTTGCGATTTTCGTAAAGCGCCGCGACACGCGCGAACAGGCGCTCATTGAGGGAAACGGCGGCGAAATGTCGCGCGAGAACAGGCGAAATGTCGCGTTCGATCGCGCGCAAATCTTCGGTGGAATTGCTCCCGGACAAATTCCAGAACACGCCGCCGACGCGGGTCAGGGTCTGGCCCGCCAGCTCCAAAGCGTCGATGGTGTTTTCGAAGGTCGCCAACGCCGGATTGTCGGCGATTGCGGCGATTTCCGCTTCATGTTCGCGCAAAGCGACTTCGAAAGCTCGGCGATAATGATCGGGTTCAATGGCGGAAAACGGGGGAAGGCCGAAAGGCGTTCTCCATTCGGTCAGCAAGGGATTGGACGCGTCCATAAGAGCCTCCGATTTCATTCAGAGATAGGACGGACTCGACGGCGACGCCAGTTTGTTCAATCGAAGGGTTTGACGATGACCAGAATGACAATGAAGATCATCAGGAGCGTTGGAACTTCATTGATGACCCGAAAAAATGTGCTCGGACGCGCGTTACGGTCGAGGCTGAAGTCACGGCGATATTTTTCGAGCATGAAATGACTGACCGTCATCAGGCCGACGAACAGAAGCTTGGCGTGAAACCATGGCGATCGGAAGAATCCGGCGTCGATGGCGAGAAAAAGACCGGAGATCCAGGCCACGATCATCGCAGGCCTCATGATACCGAAGAGCAGCCGTCTTTCCATGATCTTGAATGTTTCGGACTTGTCCGATCCGGTCGCGGCGCCGGCGTGATAGACGAAGAGCCGGGGCAGATAGAGCATGCCGGCCATCCAGGAGATGATCGCCAGGACGTGCAAGGCTTTGATCCACAAATACATCTTACGCCTCGAAGGATCGCACCTGGTTGATCAGCGCCGCGACGTGGTCGATTGGCGTTTCCGGCAGGATGCCATGTCCGAGATTGAAAATATGCGCGCGGTCGCGATAAGCCGTCAGAATCCGATCGACGGAACCTGTTTGCGCGGATCCGCCGGCCAGAAGCGCCAGGGGATCGAGTTGGCCTTGAACGACGATTCCAGGAGCGAGATTGGAGGCGATCCAGGAAGGATCGACCGCGGTGTCGAGGCCTAGGGCGCTGGCGCCGGAGATCTGGCAAAAATTCGTGTAATGGCTCGCAGCTCCCCGAGGAAAGGCGATGATCCGCGCGGCGGAAATCTGTTCTCGCACGCCGGATATGATTCTCTTGATCGGTTGCAGCGACCAGCGATCGAATTCGTGGGCCGGCAAAATACCGGCCCACGAGTTGAAAATCTGCACGGCGTCGACGCCAGCGCGAAATTGGGCGCAAAGATAATCGATCGAGGCGTCGACCAGCTTGTCGATGAGCATCTGAAAGCCGGTTGGCTCGCGATAGGCGAAGAGACGGGCGGGCGCATGGTCCGGCGAGCCGCGGCCGGCGATCATATAGCTGGCGACCGTCCATGGGGCGCCGCAAAATCCGAGGAACGCCGTTTCGTCCGGCAATTTGGAACGGACGCGATCGATGGTTTCGAATACCGGCGACAAGCGGTCCAGAGACAAGGGTGGCAGGCGTTCGATATCATGGGCAGTGGAGAGCGGTTGCAGACGGGGACCTTCTCCGGTCTCGAAGACCACCTTTTGTCCGAGCGCGTCGGGCACGACGAGAATGTCGCTGAAAAGGATGGCGGCGTCGAAGCCAAACCGCCTGATCGGCTGAAGCGTGGCTTCTGTGGCCAGAGCGGGCGAATAGCAGAAATCGATGAAATTATCCGCCCGTGCTCTGATCTCGCGATATTCGGGGAGATAGCGGCCTGCCTGCCGCATCAGCCAGATCGGGCGTGTCTTGGTTTTTTCGCCATCGAGGGCCGCAAGCATCGGCTTGCCGCTTACGCCGTGGATGAGATTGCCGCCCTGCCGCACCGCTGACCAACCCTTGTAAAGAGAATCTGAATCCTGTTTTTTGTATTTAGACCGGGGAATACGCTTATTCCAGAGACCACACAACGCATCCCCGATCGGGAGGGCGCCTTTGCGATACGAGGCCAATGAAAGCCGGAAAAAGTTAACCAAATTTTTACCAATAATTTTAACAAGTTGCTCGAATCAGTCTGACCAATGGAGTCGGGTTGTGCCCACAATTCCCATTTTCAGTGGGTTTCCGTCCGCCAGCGATACAATTTTTTGGGCTGTTGAGAATTCCCGAGGAATCTCCCACACCCGACAGCCTGGGTTGGACTTGTCCGAATTTTGCGGCGATATTCACAGGCATGATGGCTCATCAACGAAAGCAGGGGATAAATGAGGCGATTGCGCCGAGAAACCAGGGGAGCCCAGCCTCAGTGAACCGGAATTATTTCCATCTGCATCTGGTGTCCGATTCGACCGGTGAAACCCTGATCACCGTCAGCCGGGCCGCCGCCGCGCAATATCAGGGCGTGGCTTCGATTGAACATATCTATCCCTTGATCCGAAACCACGATCAGCTGGATCGGGTGATCGCCGGCGTCCGCTCCTCGCCGGGCATCGTGCTTTACACGCTGGTGGACGGAGAACTGGGCGCCCGGCTGGAACAGGCCTGCGCAGAAATCGGCGCGCCTGCAATTTCGGTGCTGGCGCCCGTGCTGGCGCTGTTTCAGTCCTATGTCGGGCCAGCCTCCAGCCCGAAGCCCGGCGCTCAGCACGTCTTGAACGCGGATTATTTCAGGCGCATCGACGCCTTGAACTATACGATGATGCATGACGATGGCCAGAGCGCCACCGATCTGGAAAACGCCGATGTCATTCTTCTCGGCGTCAGCCGCACCTCGAAGACGCCGACGAGCATCTATCTTGCCAATAAGGGAATAAAGACGGCCAATATTCCGCTCGTTCCGGGCATCCCCATTCCGGCGAGTATAGGAAATCTCAGAAAGCCTCTGGTCATCGGCTTGTTCGCGAGCCCGGACCGAATTGTCCAGATCCGTCAAAACAGGCTGTTGTCCCTGAACGCGGACCAGGAATCCTCTTATGTCGATCGTGATGCGGTCGCCGAAGAAGTGAACCAGTCGCGGCGGCTTTTTGCGCAGCGCGGATGGGCGACTATCGATGTTTCACGCCGTTCGATCGAGGAAACGGCGGCAGCGATCATGGATCTTTATCGCGATCATCGATTGAAGTTCATCGCACAAGGCTAGTTGAGGAACGATAATCATAACTCGATGGAAATGCAGGTTAATATGAAACGCGCCTTCGTTGTCGGCTTTCCTATAGGTCATAGCAGGTCTCCTTTGATTCATAATTTTTGGCTGAAAAAATATCAAATCGAAGGTGAATATTGCGCGAAAGCCGTTGAACCGGAGAAGATTGGTTCTTTTTTGAGGGGGTTCGAGGCTGAGGGATTTTGTGGTGGCAATGTCACCTTGCCGTATAAGGAGATCGCCTTCGAACAGTGCGACGAGGTCACGGAATCGGCGAGAAAGACCAGAGCGGTGAACACGATCTGGTCGGATGACGGCAAACACCTCGGCGACAATACTGACATCGAGGGCTTTTTGGCGAATCTGGATTCGGAAGCGCCAAACTGGGCTGAAAACTGTGAACGCGCAGCGATCATCGGCGCAGGCGGCGCGGCGCGCGCGGTGATTGCGGCATTGGCCAAGCGCGGCGTTCCTGAAATAACGATCGTGAATCGATCTTCCGAACGAATGTCTCAATTGACGGACGAAATCGCAGGTTGGGGATTTCGGAAAATTCAACCCCGGACATTGACGATGGGTCACGGGTCCTTCGACGGGGCTAAGCTGCTCGTGAACACGACGTCTCTCGGCATGGTGGGACAGCCGCCGCTGGAAATTTCATTGGAGGGTCTTTCGGGCGACGCTATTGTCTATGACATCGTCTATGCTCCGTTGGAAACCGATTTGCTGCGCGAGGCGCGTCGCCGCCGGTTGAGAACCGTCGCGGGATTGGGAATGCTGCTCCATCAGGCGGCGCCGGCTTTCGAGAGATGGTTCGGGATGCGGCCGGAGGTGACGGGCGATCTGCGGGATTTGATCGAACGGGATTTGCTGCGGCCGAAAACATGATCGTTCTGGGTTTGACGGGCTCCATCGGAATGGGAAAGTCGACAGCGTCGGCCATGTTTCGGGATTTTGGCGTTCCTGTTTTCGACGCGGACCAATGCGTTCATCGATTATATGCGGGCGCTCCGCCCGCCGCCCTGGCGGTGCGGTTTCCCGGCGCGGCGGTGGAGGGGCGAATTGACCGAATTCGCCTTGGATCGATGGTGCTCGACGATCCCAAGGCCATGGCCGATTTGGAAGAAATCATCCATCCGCTAGTCGAAAGCGAACGGGATCGATTCATTCGTGATCGAAAAGACAAAGGCGCAAAGGCCGTTGTGCTCGACGTTCCGTTGCTGTTCGAGACGGAAGCTTGGCGGCGCGCCGACGCCATTGTGGTCGTATCGGCGCCGCAAGAAGTTCAGCGCCAACGCGTCTTGTCGCGCGAGTCGATGGATGAAGCAAAATTTCTCAGCCTGTTAGGTCGTCAGATTCCAGATAGGAAAAAAACAATGTCCGCGCAATTCATTGTTAAAACGCAGTTTGGCCTTGAGTCAGCGCGACGACAACTACGTAATATCATATCGGCGACTGCTCAGATCGACAAATAGAGCCATTGCGCACGAACGCTGAATAAGAGATTGAGTCTCGCGATGTTACGAGAAATCATCATCGATACGGAAACAACAGGTCTTGAAGCCCGTTCGGGAGACCGCATCGTAGAAATAGCGGCTATAGAAATAATAAACGGAATAAAATCTGAAAATACATTTCATCGTTATATCAACCCTGAACGTGAAATTCCTGATTCTGCGTTCAGGGTGCACGGAATTTCGACTGAAATGGTTTCTGGAAAACCGAAATTTTTTGATGTCGCTGTTGAATTTATGGAATTTATCCGCAACGATCCAATCGTCGCACATAATGCAGAATTCGATTTGGGTTTCATTAATTCAGAATTACATCGTGTTGGACTTCCCGCCTTGGAGTCAAATCGAGTTATCGATACTTTAGCGCTCGCGCGGAAAAAATTTCCGGGGCAGTCAAACTCGCTCGATGCGCTCTGTAACAGGTTTGGCGTTGACCGCAGTCGCCGCGTGAAACACGGCGCGCTGGTCGACGCTGAAATTCTTGCCGAAGTCTATGCTGAACTCAGGGGCGGGCGGCAAACGACCTTGACATTGCAGGTCGAGCGAAAAATTTCGAACAATCGGATGGAGCGGGATCTGATGCTTCGGCGCCCGAGCGACTTGCCGTCGCTCTTGACGGAAAGGGAGCGGCAAGATCACGGTGCGTTGATTGATGGATTAGGCGGGCCGGCGCTTTGGGGGCGTTATTCTGGTTAGGCGCTGGGCGTCGCTGTCGTTGTGAGCCTCGAAAGTCAGCGCGGGGCGCGTTTGGCAAGGATGCGCTGCAACGTGCGCCGATGCATGTTGAGGCGGCGGGCGGTCTCGGAGACATTTCTGTCGCAGAGTTCATAAATCCGCTGAATATGTTCCCAGCGGACCCGTTCCGCGGACATCGGATTGGGCGGCACGGATCCCGCGGCTACAGCTTCGCCGTTCATCAGCGCCAGAAAAACCTCGTCCGCGTCGGCGGGTTTTGCGAGATAATCAAAGGCCCCGAGTTTGATGGCGATCACGGCGGACGAAATATTCCCGTAACCGGTGAGAATGACGCCCCGTGCTTTGGGACGGCGCGCTTTCAATTCGGTGATGACGTCGAGGCCATTTCCATCGGCGAGGCGCATGTCGATGATCGCAAAAGCCGGCGGTTCGGCGCGGATAGCGGCCAAGGCTTCGGAAACGGACTCGGCCGTGGTCACGATGAAGCCGCGAGCGGCCATTGCCTTGGCGAGGCGGTTGAGGAACGGCCGGTCGTCGTCCACGATGAGAAGGCGCGGATCCTTTTCAAACAAGAGCCGCGCCTCGTTCATTTGTTCGGCTGTTGTTTGGTCGCCATTGTGCACGTTCACGCCTCTTACCGGATTGGCCGACAATGGCCCAAGCTGCGGCCATCATATTCGAAACGTCTATGAAAGGCCCTCTGGCGCGGATGACAAGTAGGAAAGTGAGAACTTCGGCCCGCTTTCGAATTGTTGGCGGCTCCAGACGATTTCGACCACGGCCCCGTTGCGGTTTGAGAAATCGAGTTTGGCGCCGGTTCGTTCCAGCAGCGTCTTGGAAATGAAAATCCCCAGGCCCATTCCGGTCACGGTTCCCGCCATGAGACGGTGATTCGCCTTGGCCTTGAGGTAGGGTTCGCCGATCTGCGGCAAAATCTCGTCCGGAAAGCCGGGACCATCGTCGAAAATTCGAATGGCGACTTTGTCACTTGTCCATGAGGCGCTGACGACGACTTTGGTTTGGGCGAAATCGAGGGCGTTATCGAGAAAATTTCCGATTCCGTACGACAGCGCCGGATTATTGGCGACAATCGGCTCGTCTCCGGCGCCTGCCATATCGATTTCGATGGGAACGGGGCGTCGCCGGAAAGGATCGACGACGTTCTCGATCCAATGTCGTATTTTCATGTGGTCGAGCTGGGGATGCTCATCCGATGCGAGGGACGCGATACGCCCGAGGATGTCCCTGCATCTTTGCGCCTGGTCGTTCAGCAGGTTGATATCTTCCGCGAATGCCTTCGGCAAATTGGCCCGGCTCAGCTCTCGGCTCACCACGACGATCGTGGCGAGCGGCGTGCCGAGTTCGTGCGCGGCGGCGGCGGCCAGCCCGTCAAGACGCGAAAGATGATTTTGTCGTTCCAGAACCAATTCGGTGGCCGTGAGGGCGAGGCTCAGGTTTCGCGCTTCATGAGCGACCTGCGCGGCGTAGGTGCAAATGAATGCGGTCGCGACCAGAAAGGCGGTCCAGTTTCCGAGCCGGTAGAGCAGCGGCAATTCGAGGGCCTTTTCCGGGAACCAGGGCAACGGCCGGTGATAAACGCTGAGGAAACTGGCGCAAGCGAGGGCAAGAAAGACGACCGCGACAATTTGACGGGGCCGAAGCGAGACGGCCGCGATCGTCACCGGCGCCAGCAGCAGGATAAAAAACGGGTTGTCGAGGCCCCCGACCAGGAACAGCAGGCTGGAAAGCTGAAGAATGTCGAACGCCAGCAAGGCCATGGCCGGGCGCTCTTCGAGCCGAAGCGACTTCGGATAATAGAGCTCGACAAAAACATTCAGAACAGCCGAGGCGCCAATGACGGCGAGACACCACCGCAGCGGAACGTCGAATTTGAATCCGAAAGCAATCAGCAAAACGGTGGTGAGCTGCCCGAAAAGCGCGAGCCAGCGCAGTTGCGTGAGCGTTTCGATCCGAAGATTTCGGCCTTCCCGGCCGAACATTGGCGAAATCGGCCTTGTTTCCATGGGACGCAGGACCTCGAAAAAGGGAAGGCAAGGCGTCGGCCGCCGGAAATCCGTTGGATCCTGCGGCAGAAAAGATGGAACTCCTACTCCTTGGCGCGTTCGGCGCGCTTGCGGTCGTTTGGATCAAGCAAGACCTTGCGCAGACGGATCGATTTCGGCGTGACCTCCACCAATTCATCATCTTCAATATAGGCCAAAGCCTTTTCAAGCGTCATCCGGATCGGCGGCGTCAGTTTCACCGCCTCGTCCTTGCCGGCCGCGCGGATATTGGTGAGCTTCTTGCCCTTGAGAACATTGACTTCGAGGTCATTCTCGCGCGTGTGCTGACCGACGATCATGCCCCGATAAACCTTCCAGCCCGGCTCGATCATCATGGGGCCGCGATCTTCGAGGTTCCACATCGCATAGGCGACCGCTTCGCCGGCGTCGTTCGAAATCAGCACGCCATTGCGGCGACCCTGGATGTCGCCCTTGTAGGGCGCATAATCGTGAAACAGACGGTTCATGATCGCGGTGCCGCGTGTGTCCGTCAACAATTCGCCCTGATAGCCGATCAGGCCTCGGGTTGGCGCATGAAACACCAGTCTCTGACGGTTGCCGCCCGACGGACGCATCTCGATCATCTCGGCTTTTCGTTCCGACATTTTCTGGACGACGACGCCGGAAAATTCCTCGTCGACATCGATGACGACCTCCTCGATCGGCTCGAGCCGAGTCCCATCCTCGCCTTTCTTGAAAACGACGCGCGGACGCGAAATGCCGAGCTCGAAGCCCTCGCGCCGCATGGTTTCGATGAGAATCGCCAACTGCAATTCGCCGCGCCCTGACACGATATAGGAATCCGAGCCCGGCGAGTCTTCGATCTTCAGCGCGACATTCCCCTCGGCTTCCTTGTAAAGGCGGTCACGGATGACCCGGCTGGTCACCTTGTCGCCTTCGGTTCCCGCCAGCGGCGAATCGTTGACGAGAAAGGTCATCGACAAGGTCGGCGGGTCGATCGGCTGGGCTTGCAGAGGCTCCGTCGCTTCGGGCGCGGTCAACGTGTCGGCGACGTTGAATTTCTCGAGCCCGGCGATGGCGATAATGTCGCCTGCTTCGGCTTCTTCGATCGGCTGGCGTTCGATGCCGCGAAAGGCGAGAATCTTGGAAACGCGGCCCTGTTCGACGACGTTGCCCAGCCGGTCGAGCACTTTGACCGCCTGATTTGGTTTGATCGAACCCGCAAAGACGCGGCCGGTGATGATGCGGCCGAGGTAGGGATTGGATTCGAGCAATGTGCCGAGCATCCGGAAGCCGCCCTCTTCGACCTTCGGCCCTGGAACGTGATCGAGGACGAGATCGAACAAGGGGGCGAGATCAGACGTCGGCTTATCTGGGCTGTCGGACATCCAGCCTTGCTTCGACGATCCGTAAAGGATCGGAAAATCGAGCTGTTCATCGTCCGCGTCGAGCGCGGCGAATAGGTCGAAGACTTCGTTGATCACTTCATTGGGCCGGGCGTCCGGTTTGTCCACCTTGTTGATGGCGACGATGGGCTTGAGGCCGATCTTGAGCGCCTTGCCGACCACGAATTTAGTTTGCGGCATGGGGCCTTCGGCGGCGTCGACCAGAACGATCGCGCCATCGACCATCGAAAGGATGCGCTCGACTTCGCCGCCGAAATCGGCGTGGCCGGGCGTATCGACGATATTGATCCGCGTGTCTTTCCACACCACCGAGGTCGCCTTGGCGAGAATGGTGATCCCGCGCTCGCGCTCCAGGTCGTTGGAATCCATGACACGCTCGGCCACGCGCTGATTCTCGCGGAAGGCGCCCGATTGCCGTAGCAACTGGTCCACCAGTGTGGTCTTGCCGTGATCGACATGGGCGATGATGGCGATATTGCGCAGTTTCATGAGCGTCCGAAAGATTGGCCTGCCGGTTTGGTCGGCAGGCGACGTGAATGTGTCGCCTGAGCGTCATGTGGAAGAGGCGGCGCCTCGGAAAAATTGGCGATCGCAACGCCAGACTCTCGCGCGGGCTCGTCGTTTGGCGTTTGATCTATAGGAAAATCGCAGGATTGGAAACCGCCGAACCCGATAACGGGCCGCAATCGGCGCGCGGTCAAGCGGGAGGTCGCGGCGAGAGGCGGGCGCCGAGCTCGCTTCGCCGGTCGGCGATGGCGAGACGCGCCTGCTGAACGGCGAGAGTCAGGGCCGCCAGTTGATGATTGTCGAGCTTGGGCATGGCTCCCGCCGCAAGCGAGCGGGTGAGAATTTCGTCGATCTGAATCTCCAGTCTCGCCAGCGCCTCCATACTGTCGGCCTCCCGGCCCGATTTGAGTATGGTCAGCGCCGATTCCAGCAATTGATCGAACCGGGCGTGGCCGGAGACGGCGACGCGGCTCGCCAGGGTGGCGAGGCCCGAAATGATGACGCTTCCGATCATCGCCCCGATATAGATCATGTCGCTGTATTTATCGAAGAAGGTTTCTTCTTCGCCGTCCAGGAAAGTCGCGGCGCCCGGATGGGTGGGAAGCACCTCCCCCTTGTTGGTGCTCGGCGCCTCGATATGGTTGGCGATGGGAACCGTCGCCGCCGCGACGGCTCGATCGGCGAGAATCAGGCGCGTCAACTCTCCAACGGTGGAATTATCGAGATCATTCCGCGCCACCAGCCTGACAGTCGCGCCGATCGTCGGGACATTTTCGGGCGGTCGCGACGGCGAACCGCCAAATGCGCCGCGGAGGATTTGATTTGCTTCAAGACCAGGCGTCCTTTCCGCCAGCGCCGAGGCTTCGAGAACCGGGACGAAGACAGGACCGCCTAGCGCGCCGCCGCTATCCGAAACGGCTGTGACGGGGCCTGAAATCTGGGGCGAATCGACGGGGCCGAAGACGAACAGAGCGTCAATCTGGCGATCGCGGAGGAATCGGGCCAGATTGGCGGGTGTGACGTCGATGATCTTGATTTCCTTGGGTTCCATCGAATATTGCGATTCGATCGTCGCGAGCAGGCGGCGATTTGCGTCGCCGGAATTTTCCGTCGCGATGACGCCGATCGTCTGGCCCTTGAGATCGGAGAAATTTGCAAAATTCTTCCCGGGCGGCGCAACAATGACGACTGAATCACGGGCGAGAATCAAAGCAGTCGAGGCATTGGTCGGCATGGGAATGTCGGAACGCACCACCGCGAGATCGACATGACCTTCGCTGATCGCCTTGGATGCGGCGGCTTCGTCGATGGTCGGGACGATCCGAAGCCTTATGTCCTCGTGGCCACGGACAAATTCCTGATTCAAAATGACGAGCAGCTTCTGGTATTCGCCGCCATGGGGAACGGCGATTTTGAGAATCGTCGGTCGCTCGTAGAAATAAAGACTGATCGTCGCGACGGCGACCAAACCGGCCACCGCCGCCAACATTGCAAGAAAGAGACGCCACATCAGTCGTGACCCCGAAACGCGACCAGCGAGGAATCAAATAGTGGCGTCAAATTTGCGGCGCCGCCACACCGAATCGACCAAGCGACGGCGGTTCTGATCAGCTTTTGGCGATTTTTTGCCGGCGCTTGGCCAATGTGCGCAGCCGCAGGGCGTTCAGCTTGATGAAGCCTGCCGCGTCGCGATGGTCATAGGCGACCGCGCCTTCCTCGAAGGTGACGAGTTCCTGATCATAGAGCGACCAGGGACTCTCGCGTCCGACGACCGAGGCATTGCCCTTGTAAAGCTTCATGCGCACGCGGCCGGAGACGTTTTCCTGGCTCTTGTCGATCAGGGTCTGGAGCAATTCGCGCTCGGGCGAAAACCAGAAGCCGTTGTAAATCAGCTCGGCATATTTCGGCATCAGCTCGTCTTTGAGATGGGCGGCGCCGCGGTCGAGGGTGATGGATTCGATCCCGCGATGCGCGAAGTACAGGATCGTTCCGCCGGGCGTTTCATACATGCCGCGCGATTTCATGCCGACGAAGCGGTTCTCGACGAGATCGAGCCGGCCAACGCCATTGACGCGACCCAGGTCGTTTAATCTGGCCAACAACGCCGCCGGGGTGAGTTTCTCGCCGTCGATCGCGACGGGATCGCCCTTGTCGAAATCGATTTCGATATAGGTCGGCTTGTCGGGCGCGTTTTCCGGGTCGACGGTGCGCGAATAGACGTAATCGGGCGTTTCCTGCGCCGGGTCTTCGAGGACTTTGCCCTCCGAGGAGGTGTGGAGCAGGTTGGCGTCGGTGGAAAAGGGCGATTCGCCGCGCTTGTCCTTGGCGATCGGAATCTGGTGCTTTTCGGCGAAATCGATCAGCGCCGTGCGCGAAGACAGGCTCCATTCACGCCAGGGGGCGATGACCTTGATGTCCGGTTCGAGCGCGTAATAGGACAATTCGAAACGCACTTGATCGTTGCCCTTGCCGGTCGCGCCATGGCAAACGGCGTCGGCGCCCACCTTGCGCGCGATCTCGATCTGCTTTTTCGAGATCAGCGGCCGGGCGATCGAGGTGCCAAGCAGATAGAGGCCCTCATATTGGGCATTGGCGCGGAACATCGGGAAGACGTAATCGCGAACGAACTCATCGCGCAGATCCTCGATAAAGATGTTTTCGGCCTTGATGCCGAGCAATTCGGCCTTCTTGCGGGCGGGCTCCAGCTCCTCGCCCTGGCCGAGATCGGCGGTGAAGGTCACGACCTCGCAGCCATAGGTCGTCTGCAGCCATTTGAGGATGATGGAGGTGTCAAGGCCGCCGGAATAGGCGAGGACGACCTTTTTGACATCGTTCGAGGACTTGGACATTGCGTTTCGACCCGGTGAAAAATCGGCAGGACTATAGGCGCGCCAAAACTTCGCGCAACCCTTGACGCGAGCTTCCGCGCGACCCGGAAAAGCTGCGGCGGCGAAAGTTCACTGCTCGGCGCTGAAGGCGGCCATGGCCGCCATATTGACGATATCGGAGTCCTTTCCGCCGAGCTGGACAATCTGGACGGGCTTGTCGAGGCCGACAAGCATCGGGCCGATCACCGTCGCGTCGCCCAGTTCGAGCATCATTTTGGTCGAAATCGACGCGGCGTGGAACGCCGGCATGACCAGAACATTGGCGGTATCGGTCAGGCGGCAGAAAGGATAAAGCGCCATGGCTTCCTTGTTCAGGGCGACATCCGCCGCCATTTCGCCGTCATATTCAAAATCGACGCGGCGCTGGTCGAGGAGACGGACCGCTTCCTTGACCCGGATCGAGCGCTCGCCCGGCGGATGGCCGAAACTGGAGAAGGCTAGCAACCCGACGCGGGGCTCATAGCCGAGGCGCCGCGCGAACCCCGCCACCTCAACGGCGATGTCGGCGAGATCTTCCGCCTCCGGCAATTCCATGATGGCGGTGTCCGCGACGATCACCGGCCTTCCGCGCGCCAAGATGATTGAAACGCCAATGAGCTTGTGTCCGGGTTTGGGATCAATGACCCGCTGAACCTCTTCCAAGGCAATAGAGAAATTGCGGGTCACGCCGGTGACCATCGCGTCGGCGTCGCCAGCGGAGACCATCGCCGCCGCGTAATGGTTACGGTCGTTGTTGATCAGGCGCTGGCAGTCGCGCATCAGAAAGCCCTTGCGCTGCAGGCGCTCATAGAGCAACTGGGCATATGCGGCGTTCTTGCGTGAAATCCGCGCATTATGGATTTCGATCAGTTTATCGTCGAGTTCGATGCCGGCTTTCTCGGTGACCTCGGCGATCCTGTCCTCCCGCCCGACGAGAATCGCCGAGCCGAGGCCCTGATTGACGAAGGCGACGGCGGCGCGAATCACCTGTTCTTCCTCGCCTTCGGCAAAAACGACCCGTTTGGGGTGACGCTTGACCCGGTCCATGATGGTTTGCATCAAACCGGCAACCGGATCGCGGCGCGCCGAAAGCTCGGCGCGATAGGCTTCCATGTCGATGATCGGCTTGCGCGCGACGCCGGTTTCCATCGCGGCCTGAGCAACCGCCGGAGGAACGATCGAAATCAAACGTGGATCGAACGGAACCGGGATCAGATAATCCCGACCGAATCGGGGGCGCTCGCCCTGATAGGCGCGGGCGACGTCATCGGGCACATCCTCGCGCGCCAGTTGCGCCAAGGCGCCCACGGCGGCGATCTTCATCTCCATATTGATGGTCTTGGCGTGCACGTCGAGCGCGCCGCGGAAAATATAGGGAAAGCCGAGAACGTTATTGACCTGATTCGGGTAATCGGAGCGGCCGGTCGCGACGATGGCGTCGGGCCGCGCCGCAAGCGCGTCCTCAGGCGTGATTTCGGGGTCGGGATTGGCCATGGCGAAAATGATGGGATTGGGCGCCATGGATTTGACCATTTCCGGCGTGAGCGCGCCCTTCGCCGACAGTCCAAAGAAAATGTCGGCGTCCACCATGGCGTCCGCGAGCGTGCGCCTGTCGGTCGCGACCGCATGAGCGGATTTCCATTGGTTCATGCCGGCGGTGCGACCCTGATAGACGACGCCCTTGGTGTCGCACAGGGTGACATTTTCGGGGGCGAATCCCATGGCTTTGATAAGATCGAGGCATGCGATGCCGGCGGCGCCGGCGCCATTGCAGACGAGTTTGGTCTTCTTGATGTCCCTGCCCGTGAGGTGCATGGCGTTGATCATGCCGGCGGTTGCGATGATCGCCGTTCCGTGCTGGTCGTCATGGAAAACGGGAATGTCCATCAATTCCCGCAACCGCTCCTCGATGATGAAACATTCGGGAGCCTTGATGTCTTCAAGGTTGATTCCGCCAAAGGTCGGTCCAAGAAAGCGGACCGCGTTGATGAATTCATCCGGGTCTTCCGTCCCGACCTCGAGATCGATCGAATCGACATCCGCGAAGCGTTTGAACAGGACGCACTTGCCCTCCATGACCGGCTTGGAGGCCAAGGCGCCCAGATTGCCCATGCCGAGAATCGCGGTGCCGTTGGTGATCACCGCGACGAGATTCCCCTTGGTCGTGTAGTCATAGGCCCTGGAGGGGTCCTCCGCGATCGCCTGGACTGGCACGGCGACGCCCGGCGAATAAGCCAGCGAAAGATCGCGCTGGGTCGCCATCGGCTTGGTCGGGGTGATCTGGAATTTGCCGGGCCTCCCCCGGGAGTGGAACTGCAGCGCTTCCTGGTCGGTGAAAGTCGGTCGCGTGCCCCGGGGCGGCTTGTTTTCGGACATTGATCAGCTCTTGGAGTTCGTCTTGTCGGTTCTCAGCGAGCGTGGAACTTAGCCGCGCGACGGCGTCGGCGCCAAGCATTGCTTTCGAATGAGGAGGATTTTCGCCGACATCGCCCCCAAGGCTTCAAGAGATCTGTTCAAAATCCGGCTCAGATAGCCGATCCGGCGTGCGGGAGGGCGTCGCTTTTGTTAGCGTCCGCACATGCGGAATGGAATTGGGAATTTTATGGACGTCGAGAACCTTGGGGACGCGGAGAACGCGAGCGCCGCCGCCGCTTCGCGCGCTGCGATTTCCGGACGGCGGAAAGACAAGGAGGTTGAACAGCCTGCCGAACGCATTACGCCGATGATGGCGCAATATCTGGGGATCAAGGCTGCGCACAAGGATTGCCTTCTGTTTTATCGGATGGGCGATTTTTACGAACTGTTTTTTGAAGACGCGGAAATCGCGTCAAAACGCCTTGGGATCGTTCTTACCAAGCGTGGCAAACACCTTGGCGACGACATTCCGATGTGCGGCGTGCCGATCGAGCGGGCGGAAGAATACCTGCAACGCCTGATTCTTGCCGGGCATCGGGTCGCGGTCTGCGAACAGACCGAAGACCCGGCCGAAGCGCGAAAGCGTGGCGCTAAATCAATCGTCCGCCGGGACGTCGTGCGAATCCTGACGCCGGGAACGCTGACCGAGGACCAATTGCTGGACCCTGGCCGGGCCAATCTTTTTGTGGCGCTCGTGCGCCAGCGCGATTCGTCCGCCGACTGGCTGTTCGGCGTCGCCGCGGTCGAAATCTCGACCGGCGATTTCGACGTGTTCGAAACCGAAGCTCAGGGATTGCCGGCGCTGCTGGCGCGGCTCGATCCTCGCGAAATCGTCGTCGCCGATTCGATTCTGGCCGATGAGGGCCTTTGTCGCTTGTTGAATGACTTCGACGCTCCTCTTGCGCCTTTAGGGCGCGCGCCGGGAGAGGGCGAGATCGCGCAGCGAAGCCTGAAGGACTATTTTGGCGTCGCGACGCTCGATGGTTTCGGCGCGCTAACGCGCGCAGAGATCCACGCCGCCGCGGCGGCGCTCTCCTATATCGAACGGACGCAGAAATCGTCACGTCCGCGACTTGCCTTTCCGCGTCATGCCGACGCTGGCCGATTTCTCCAGATCGACGCGTCGACGCGGGCAAGCCTTGAATTGCATCGCACCATGTCCGGGGCAAGATCGGGCGCGCTGATTTCCGTCCTGGATCGCACCATGACTTCCGCCGGCGCGCGCATGCTCTCGTCCTGGCTCGCCACGCCACTGTTCGACCTCGACAAGATCGCTGCGCGGCACGACGCCGTCGCTTTTTTCGTCGCCGATCCGAATTTGCGCGCCGATACAAGGGAGCGGCTGAAGGGCGTTCCCGATCTGACCCGCGCATTGGCGCGTTTAGCGGTCGATCGCGGCGGCCCGCGCGATCTCGCGGCTTTACGAGACGGCTTGTTCACCGCGCGCGATTGCGGGCGGGTTTTGCTCGAAGCGGGTCCGCCGCCTCCCCTTTCGTCCACCGCTGGCTTCTTGTCCGGCCTCGATCTCGGTCTGGCGCAGGATTTGGCTTTGGCGCTTGAGCCCAACCCGCCGCTTGATCGCAAATCCGGGGGCTTCATTCAGCCAGGCTTCAATCCCGACCTCGACGAAGCACGTAGCTTGCGCGACGAAAGCCGGCGGGTAGTCGCGGCTTTGCAGGGCCGCTATTGCGAGTTGGCGGAAACCAAACAGCTCAAGATCAAGCAGAACAATTTTTTGGGCTTTTTCATCGAGGTTCCACAAGCCCAGGGCGAAAGGCTTTTGCGGCCGCCATTCAGCGAAACCTTCATCCATCGCCAGACCATGGCGGACGCCATGCGGTTTTGCACCAACGAACTGGTGGAACTGGAGGGGCGAATCGCTCATGCCGCTGATGAAGCCGTCGCCGTAGAAAAAAAAATGTTCGAGGATTTCGCCGAAAGGACTCGGGCCGCCGCGGCGGCGATCGAAGCGGCGGCAAAAGCGCTGGCCGCCGTGGACATCTTTGCCGCGCTCGCCGAAATCGCGGTTCAGGCAGATTGGATTCGTCCCCAGGTCGACGACAGTCTCGATTTCGAGATCGTCGAAGGACGCCATCCCGTGGTCGAGGCGGCTTTACGGTCGCGAGGCGAGACCTTCGTGCCGAATGATTGCGAACTCAGCGGGCCGTTCAAAAAGGCGCCTTCGGCTTCGGGCGGAAGGATCGCGGTCGTCACCGGCCCGAATATGGCCGGCAAATCGACCTTCCTGAGGCAGAACGCTCTGATCGCGATCCTGGCGCAGACGGGCTCCTTCGTGCCGGCGAAGGCCGCCAAGATCGGCGTGGTCGATCGTCTGTTCTCGCGCGTCGGCGCCTCGGACGATCTCGCGCGCGGCCGCTCGACATTCATGGTGGAAATGGTCGAAACCGCGGCGATCCTCAATCAGGCGACCCCGAAATCCCTGGTCATTCTCGACGAGATCGGCCGGGGAACGGCGACTTACGACGGCCTTTCGATCGCCTGGGCGGTCATGGAGCATCTCCATGAGCTCAATCGCTCGCGCGCTCTGTTTGCGACCCATTTCCATGAGCTGACCCATTTGAGCCAAAGGCTGACCAGGCTCGTCAATCTCTGCATGCGCGTCACCGACTGGAACGGCGATGTCGTTTTTCTCCACGAGGTCGCCCGTGGCGCGGCCGACCGATCCTATGGCGTACAGGTGGCCAAACTCGCCGGTCTGCCCAAGCCTGTGATCAAACGGGCAAGGCAAATTCTGGCGGAACTGGAGCAAACGGACCGCAACGCGCCGGTGGAGCGTCTGGTTTCCGATCTTCCCTTGTTTGCGCGCGGCGAAGCGGCCTCTGCGCCGCCGACGGACGCGCTCCGCGAGGCGCTCAACGTGCTCAATCCCGATGAAATGACGCCGAGGCAGGCGCTTGACGCGCTCTACGCATTGAAAAAAGCAGCGGACGAATGAATTGCCGCGTCAGTTCGGATTTTCGAGACTGAACATTTCCGACATTTCGTCATAGGCGAAAAGCTCGGCGTAGCGCGCCCACGATATGACCGTGTTCAGGGTCTGCTCGGCATAGTCTTCGGACATATAATCTTCGAGCTCGTTGCGGAATCGCGCCGCAGGCGCCGCGTGGGTTGGCCGTTCGTCGAGAACCCGCCGGATCAGGCTGATGATCGGCACATAGTTCAGGAGATGCTGTGAAAACAGCTTCTTGCGTGCGTCCGTGTCAAGGTCTGCGAAGGTCCGGCCGGCGTCCGACAGCAAAAAATCGCCCTCGCTGAGCGCGCCAAAACGCAAAAGCTGTATCGCTTCAGCGATGTGGAAAAGTTCGTCAGCCTCCATCTGGAGTTTGTCGGCCAGCACCGGCAGGTCAGCGCGTCCATTGAACGGCGCCGCCGCGACGGCTTCGATCAGGCCGGCGAGAACGTTGGTCGAAATCGGATGAAGGACCATGCCGACGCCCGTTCCCGGTATGCCTTCGATGGCCGAAGAACGCGGTTCGCTGCGCTGGGTCATCCGGGCATAAATATTGTCGACCAGCTGGCGGAACTGGGGGTCGAGGCGGTTGCGGGGATGGGGCAGCTCGACCTTGATTTCCGAGGCGATCCTGCCTGGATTGGACGAGAAGACGAGGATGCGGTCGCACATCAGGACGGCTTCCTCGATATTATGCGTGACCATGAGCACCGATTTCATCGGCAGCCGGCCTTCGATCCAGAGATCGATGATGTCGGTGCGCAGGGTTTCCGCGGTCAGCACGTCGAGCGCCGAAAAGGGTTCATCCATGAGCAGCAGGTCGGGGTGCACGACGAGGGCGCGCGCAAAACCGACGCGCTGACGCATTCCGCCCGACAATTCCTTGGGAAAAGCCGATTCGAAGCCGTCGAGGCCGATCAGGTCGATCGCCGCAAGCGCGCGTTTGCGCTGTTCGGCCTTGGCGACGCGGAGCGCGTCGAGCCCAAGCTCCACATTTTCCAGAACGGTCAGCCAGGGGAACAGAGCAAAGGATTGAAAGACCATGGCGATGCCGCGCGGCGGGCCGTCGATGGGTTCGCCGCGGCAGAGGACCGCGCCGGACGAGGGCTTGACCAATCCGGCAATGATCCGAAGCATGGTGGACTTGCCCGAGCCGGACCGCCCCAGCAGTCCAACGATCTCTCCCGGCTTGATCGTCAGATCGACGTTCTCCAGAACCACCAGCTTGTCGCCATTCGCCTTGGCGAAGCTACGACTCACGTCCTTGAGATTGATAAGCGGGGATTCGGACCCGGCTTTGGCGACATCGAGCATGACGGTCTCCAATTTTCGAGCTTAACCCAAGCTGAGCCGGTTCTCGGCGAAGGCATAGAGCGGACGCCAGACCAGACGGTTGAACAGGGTGACGAAGACGCTCATGACAGCGATGCCCAGGACGACGCGGTGAAAATCGCCCGCGTCGGTCGCATTGGCGATATAGGCGCCGAGGCCGACGGCGGTCAATTTCTTGTCCCCCCAGTTCGCCACTTCCGCGACGATCGCCGCGTTCCAGGATCCCCCGGATGCGGTAATCGCGCCCGTAATATAATAAGGGAAAACCCCGGGCAGGATGACGTAACGCCACCATTTCCAGCCGGTGATGTGGAAATTTTGCGCGGCTTCCTTCAGGTCGCCGGGAAAGGCCGACGCGCCGGCGATGACATTGAACAGAATGTACCATTGCGTGCCCAGGATCATCAGTGGGCTCAACCAGATGTCGGGATTGGCGTTGAAACGGATGATCAGGACGACGGCGGCGGGGAAGAGAATATTGGCGGGAAAGGCCGCCAGGAATTGTGCGAGCGGCTGAACTTTTTCGGCGATCGAAGGGCGCAGGCCGATCCAGACGCCGATCGGAACCCAGATGACGGAAGCTACGGCGATCAGGATAGTCACCCGCAGCAGAGTGAAAAGGCCGTCGATGACCGCCGTGAAAACGTCGGACCAATGCAAGGTGGCGAAAATGTAATTGACCACCTGCCATCCGGCCCATCCGGCGCCGAGGAAGATGAGGCTCATCCAGACCGTATCGATGACCCGTTGGGAAATGTTCAACTCGAACTTCACGCGCGGGAGTTTCGGGACCGGCAGGCGAATTCGGGTCGTCGATTCCGCAGCTTTGGCGACGGTGAGGGCCAGAGCGCGCAGAAAGCGGGTCTGACGGAACAGGTCGAGAAGCCAGGATGTCGGCGCCTCGGCCGAAGCAGTCTGCTCGAAACGGAATTTGTCGGCCCAGGCGACCATCGGTCGGAAAAGCAGCTGATCGTAAATGATGATGACCGCGAGCATGGTGAGCACGGCATAGCCCACGGCCAGGAGATCCTGCTGTTTGATGGCTGTGGCCACATAGGCGCCGATTCCTGGCAGGGTCACGGTCGTATCGCCCACGGTGATCGCTTCGGAAGCGACGACGAAGAACCAGCCGCCTGACATCGACATCATCATGTTCCAGACCAGCCCGGGCATGGCGAAGGGAACATCGAGACGCCAGAAACGCCGCCACCACGACAAATGAAAGCTTCGGGCGGCCTCATCGAGGTCTTTCGGGACGGTGCGGAGCGACTGGTACATGCTGAAGGCCATGTTCCAGGCCTGGCTGGTGAAAATCGCAAAAACCGCGGCGAGTTCGGCGCCGAGCACGCGCCCCGGAAACAGATTCATGAAAAAAACGACGGTGAAGGTCAAAAAGCCGAGGATCGGAACTGACTGAAGAATGTCGAGAATCGGGATGAGAACGATTTCCGCGCGTCGGCTTTTCGCGGCAACGGTTGCATAGACAAAGGTGAAGACCAGCGACGCCGCCATCGCGGCCAGCATGCGGATCGTCGTTCGCAGCGCATATTCCGGCAAATGGGACGGATCGAGGCTGATCGGCGTCGCGTTGAGAACCGTCAACGGCGCGTTGGTTTGCTTGACTCCGTAAAGTATGGCCACGAGCGCCCCGATGACGAGCGCGAGCGCCGCCAAATCGAAAAGATTCGGGGCGGAGGCGCGGTCCATGGCTGTCGAGGGCGAAGCGTTTGGCAACGGCGCTATTCCTGGACGGATTTTCGACCTATGCGTGACTTGGGACGGAACTCGATCGCCACTTCATCCCGTTACCGCATCGAGCATGACAAAGCTGTGACATTTTTGTCCGGCGGTGAAGCTGTTCGTTTCAGGGTTGAACACTCCAATTGTTACGCGCGGAACATTAAGGCGCAGGGCGAGGCATTAACCCGTGGTCATTCGAGATGAGCTCGAGCGGACCTCATGATAAGGTCCGCGGCGGCGTTGATGAAAATGCAATACGGGTTAGGCCAGAAAATGGTTGTTAGGGTTTCGACCGTGGCGTTCCAGGGAATTGAGGCGCATCCCGTGGACGTCCAGGTTCAGCTCTCCAACGGAAACGTCGTCTTCAATGTCGTTGGACTGGGCGACAAGGCGGTGGCGGAATCAAGGGAGCGGGTGAGATCGGCCCTGGTGGCGTCCGGCCTTTCATTGCCTGCGAAACGGATAACGGTGAATCTGGCGCCGGCCGATATGCCGAAGGAAGGCAGCCATTACGACCTTCCGATCGCTTTGGGCGTCATGGTCGCGATCGGCGCGATTCCGTTCGACGCGCTCGATGACTTCACCGTCCTCGGCGAGTTGGCTCTCGACGGCTCGATCAGCCCTGTTGCGGGCGTTCTGCCGGCGGCGGTCGCCGCGAGCGCACGGGGGCGGGGCCTAGTTTGTCCGGCCGACTGCGGGCCGGAAGCGGCCTGGGCCTCCGTCGACATTCCGATCCTCGCGCCGCGGTCGCTTGTGCAACTGGCCAATCACTTCAAAGGAACGCAAGTCATATCACGCCCGACGCCGGCGATCCGCGAAACCGGGGGAGCCTTTCCGGATTTGCGCGAGATCAAGGGTCAGGAAAGCGCCAAGCGCGCTTTGGAAATCGCGGCGGCGGGCGGGCACAACATTCTGTTCAACGGGCCGCCGGGCGCGGGCAAGAGCATGTTGGCGGCAAGATTGCCATCAATTCTGCCGCCTTTGACGCCGCGCGAACTGCTTGAAGTTTCCATGATCCATTCGGTCGCCGGCGCGCTCGCGGGAGGGCGGCTGACTGACCGCCGCCCTTTTCGAGCGCCCCACCATTCGGCCTCCATGGCGGCTCTGGTCGGCGGCGGACCTTATGCTCGGCCCGGCGAGATTTCTCTGGCCCATAACGGCGTCTTGTTTCTGGATGAATTGCCCGAATTTCAGCCCCAGGCGCTTGACGCGATGCGCCAGCCGCTCGAAGCCGGAGAGGTCGCCATATCGCGCGCCAGCCATCGCTGCGTTTATCCGGCGCGCTTCCAGCTCGTGGCGGCCATGAATCCCTGTCGCTGCGGCTATGCGTTGGAGCCTGGCTATTCCTGCCGTCGCGGCGAGCCTAAACGTTGCGCTCAAGCTTATCAGGCGCGTCTGTCGGGACCGTTGTTGGACCGGATCGACCTCCATCTCGAGGTTGCCGCGATCCGCGCTTCCGATCTGATTTTGCCGCCGCCGTCGGAGGGTTCGGCGGAAGTCGCGGCAAGGGTTGCGGCGGCGCGGGAAATTCAGCGGGAGCGTTACGAGCGGATCGGCCGTCCCGACATCGCCTGCAACGCCGCCGCGCCGGCGGCATTGGTCGAAGCGGTTATTCGACTCGATCAAAGCGGATTGGATTTGATCCGAGCCGCTTCGGAAAAACTGCGTTTATCGGCGCGCGGCTTCCATCGCGTGCTCAAACTGGCGCGGACGATCGCCGATTTGCAAAACGCGCCGAATGTTTCGCGCGTTCACCTCGCGGAAGCCTTGTCCTATCGTTTGGCGAGTGACCGTCGCGAAGCGGCGCCGTGAAGCAACGAAACATTCAGCGCCACTCTTTATATATAGAAGGGCGTCTCTCTCGGGCGATTTGCCCCCGTGTCGTTGCAAAGCCGTTGACCCAATGGTTTCATTCCCGACGAGCCTTCCACTGGTCTTCGCTGTCCTCGCGGCGGTCGCTGCGGCCGGCTTTGGTCTGGTGGAGCGTCGCGCCCGAAAGGCGTTGCAGAATGACAGGGAACAACTCCGCCATAAGGCGTCTGAATTGAAGGCGGCGAACGATGCGCTCGGCAAGGCGGAGGCCGCGAATGAGGCGAAATCGCGATTTCTGGCGATGGTCAGCCACGAAGTTCGCACACCCTTGACCGGCATTCTGGGTATGGTGGAGCTCCTGACTGCGACGGAATTGAATGCCGAACAGGCCTCCTATGTCTGGACAATTCGTCTATCCGCGGAATCTCTGTCGTCACTAATCAATCAGATCCTGGATTTCTCAAAAATCGAGGCCGGCAAACTTGAGCTGAATAATGTCGTTTTTGATCTCCCCGCCCTTGTCGAGGGCGTCGCGGAGCTTTTGGCGCCGCGTGCGCAGGGAAAGGGAATTGAAATCGCGACGGCCATCGATCTCGATGTGCCTCGGCGCGTGACGGGAGATCCGGATCGTCTGCGCCAAATTCTGATGAACCTTGCAGGAAATGCGATCAAATTCACCGATCGTGGCGGCGTTGGCGTCATTCTGAAAGCGCCGCGCAAAGGGCGGGTCAGTTTTTCGGTCCGTGACACCGGGCCGGGCGTTCCCCCTGATCGCCGCGAGGCGATTTTCGAGGAGTTTGAACAAGCCGACGGCTCATTTTCACGCAAACATGAAGGCACTGGCCTCGGACTTGCGATTTCGAAGTCGCTTGTGGAATTGATGGGCAGCGAGTTGGTCCTGGATCGTTCGGGGCCCAAAGGCTCGTCATTCGCCTTTGAAATCGCTCTGACCGAAGCCGAGCCCGTTGCGGACTCCGAGCACATTTCTTCGGATCTCGTGGGCAAAACAGCGATGGTAATCGCCGATTCGCCATTCGGCGGTCCGTTTCTGGCACGGCGCCTGGTGGAACTGGGCGCCCACGTCGATCAGATCCATGGCGAAGCGGCAGCAATGGAATATCTTGGTCAACACGCGCCCGATCTTGCCATCATCGACTGCGCGTTGGGGGAGCGGGCGACCCAACGCCTCGCCATGGCGGCGCGGACCAGCGGCGCGCGGCGAAATCTGGTCCTTTTTTCTCCGTTTGAGAGGCGGGCTTTCGGCGACGCCTTGGTGAAGGATTTCGATGGCTGGTTGGTTAAACCGGTGCGTCTCAGCTCACTTTACTCCCGATTGAAAGGGCCGAGCGAAGACGAACGCCTACGGGACGCCGCAGGCGCGCAGTCAACTATCCCGAAGCCGCTGAAGGACTGGGCGATCCTTCTGGCCGAGGACAACGACGTCAACGCACTTCTCGTGGAGCGGCGATTGACGCAATTGGGCGCCCGGATGACAAGGGCTCGCGATGGCGTCGAAGCGGTCGCCATCGCTTGTGCGAATATCGGCAAGTTTGACGCCATCATCATGGACATGCGCATGCCCGGGCTCGATGGCCTGGCGGCCACCCGTCAAATTCGTTCGGCGGAAAAGCGGGATGGCGCCGAACCTGTGCGGATCGTTGCGTTGACGGCTAACGTCTCGGAGGACGACAGGGGCGCGGCCTTGGCGGCGGGGATGGATGATTTCCTTGCCAAGCCCATTGATCTCGCCGCGATGGTGAAAGCGGTCTCGACATATTCAAGCCGCCAGAGGTCGTAAATTCGCTTACTGAAGTTGTCATATTTTCGTATCGGGTTTCTTTTATCGAACAAGGGTCGCCAGAGCAGGCGATCGTTTTCCTGGCCGCGAGCATTCGCGCAGGACGAACGTCGGTCGAACCAGTCGTCATTTCCGGGGAACGCATTCATGAACGGATTGGCCGTGGTCGCTGGTCTTTCGTCAAAAATTCCGTTTCTTGCGAAAAAGGCAAAAGAGTCGAACTCTCGGAAAATTCCCCGATTTCACGGATTGCCGCCGGAACTTCCACAGCCAGCGCTTGGTCCCAGCCTTGGCTGGTCAGGCTCCCTCGAATTGCGTCTTGCGACAAGGAAGTCGGAAATCCGGAAAGCGCAACGCCTGCGCTACAAGGTGTTCTTTCAGGAAGGGGGAGCGACGCCGGACGCGACGGCGGCTTTGGTCCGTCGGGACATCTGTCGGTTTGACAGGGTCTGCGACCATCTACTGGTGATTGACCATGCGGCGTCCGATCGTTTTGGTAAGATCAAGCCCAAGGTTGTCGGCGCATATCGCCTGCTGCGTCAGGAAGTGGCTCAAGAAAATTTTGGATTTTACAGCGCGCAGGAATTCGATATCGGGCCATTGCTTTCACGTCATCCCAATTCGCGCTTCCTGGAGCTCGGGCGATCCTGTGTTCTGGCGGAATATCGAGGAAAGAAGACGATCGAGATGCTTTGGAAAGGTATTTGGGCCTATGTGAAGTATTACCGGATTGACGCCATGATCGGTTGCGCCAGCCTCGAGGGCGCCGATCCCTTCCGGTTGGCTTCGCAGCTAAGCTTTCTTTATCACTTCGCCATGGCTACGCCGGAGTGGCTCGTGCGGCCGCTGCCGCGAAGGTTTGTAGCGATGGACAGGCTCGCGCTCGATGCGGTCGATTCGAAACGCGCAATGGCGGCGCTGCCGCCGCTGGTCAAAGCCTACATGCGCGTTGGAGCCAAATTCGGCGATGGCGCTGTGGTCGATCGGGAGTTCGGTGTGACAGATGTTTTTGTCGTCATGCCAATCGCAGAGATTGAGGCCCGTTATATCGAATATTTTAGCGACCTGAAAGCTGTTGCGCACAGAACGTCTCGAGTGAACCAATGTAGTGTTATTTAATTAGCATCAAGTGTTGTATTGCGTCAGCGTACGGTGGTGATAATAGCGATTAGTAATATTTCTATGCTTACGATAAGTTTTGATTATCGAATTACAAGCTCGATTATTCACGTAAGTCGTGCAAATATCGCATGCAATAAGCGTTAAGTGTCGTAGCTATACGATTATATAGTCGTATAACAACGGAACAATCCTGTAGGCATTAGGAAAATGCGTTTTGACGATGAGTCATGTTTGTGTACTTTTTTTGGGATCATTCCGAAATGTCTTCCGACGGTTGCGGGCCCTGGGGCAATAAACGCCGCTTTAGCTGAAATGATGTTAGACTTCGCCACGATAAGGGGCTTTTTGCTTTTTCGCTGCTGCGGCGTTCGGTTCGAATGTTGGCGTTTTGGCGACATTCGGATCGGAACTAAAAAATTTATGACAGCCGGCCCGCGTGCGCAATAAAGCACCAATAAAACCAACATGTTGTGGACAAAGCTGGTAAAGCTCATTTGCTGCGCGGCCTTGACAGTGGCGGCGGGCTGTCCCGAATCGTCATTCGAGCGTCCGGCCAGGACAAGGGGCGAGGCGGCGCCTTACTAATCTGGTTTCGGCCTTTTGAGGGCTCTCGCGAGATTCTTTTCGCTCTCTCGAGGCGCGCCGATCGTCGCTATATCCAAACGGCTTCAGACCGCACGCTTGAGGCGTTGCATAGGACGGCCGGCCTGTGTATGGTCTCAAGACAAAAGAAAAGAAAAGCCCCTGCTCTTGGGTCTTAACAATGACTCGCTGGGCAGAAATGGTGCAAAAAAGTAAATAATATTTCACTTCAAAGTCTAAGTTGAGATTTACGGTGCCCTTAGGGTGTCGTCTAAGGGGCCGTTGCGGTCTGAAGCAGATGTCGTGCTGTGGGGGTGCGCATAAATGTGGTGTGACGAATTTAGCAGAGCTAAGGTCTGCGGTCTGACGTGTAATTGTTTTGTATATATTTTGTTTGCTAACGGGCGACTTGGCGAGTTAAGCGGTTGGTCGGCTCTAAAGTAGCGTCGTCGACATGAAGGTGGGTCAGAATTAATTCTGGATCATCTTCAACATCCCAGCGGAGTTCCTCGAGGCCGAGGAAGGGTTTCGATTCCTGATTGAAGATGCGAGCAATGTCGAAAGCGCGACTGGAAAAACTGACTGATGGCGATCGTGACAGCGGAAGCAATGCTGCGCTGTGGGCGACGTTCTGCGAGCGTTTTCGCCGGGAAGTCGGCGACGCGATATATTTTTCGTGGTTCAAGTCGCTTGAACTTGAAAAGATCGCTGATGGAACTGCTTATTTGAGCGTTCCGACAAAGTTTTTGAAGAGTTGGATTCAGGCGCATTATTTGACCAAATTACGTAATGCGATCATGGCTGAAATGCCCGGGGTTCAGGATCTCGTTCTGGATTCAAGAGTCGCCACGCGACTTGCTGGCGGCTGCCCAGCGGAACGGCGCAGCGGCGACGCCCAGGGGGAGCCTGCGACGGAGGCGCGGCGAAACGGGCGTGCCGAAAACGATAAGTCGAGAATCAATTCCGCCGACGGCATCGGGGGATCGTCACTCGACTTACGTTTCAAATTTGCGACTTTTCTCGTGGGCTCGTCGAACCAGCTCGCCTTCGCGGCGGCGCGACAGGTTCTTGACGGGTTGAATGGTGCAGGCACGACCTTTAACCCGCTTTATTTTTTTTCGAATGTAGGTCTCGGCAAGACGCATTTGATTCAGGCGATCGCGCATAGCGGACAAGAAGCGGGGCGGCGGGTCGTTTATCTCACGGCTGAGAAGTTCATGTATGGGTTTGTCGCCGCGCTGAAGCGTCAAAACTTCATGGCGTTTAAGGATAGTCTTCGCTCGATCGATTTGCTTGTCATCGATGATGTCCAATTCTTGCAAGGCAAGACCATTCAACAAGAATTCTGCCACACCTTGAACGCTTTGATGGATTCCGGGCGACAAGTCGTCATCGCCGGCGACCGTGCGCCAAACGAGCTGGAAAATCTGGAGGAGCGGGTGAGATCGCGGTTTGGCGGTGGGTTGTCCGTCGAACTCCAGCCGTTAGATGAAGAACTGCGGCGGGGCATTCTGGAAGCGCGAATTCAAAACATCCGGGCGGCGCATCCAACGTTCGAAGTTAATGCGAATGTGGTTGGAATGGTCGCTAAATTGATCGACACCAATGGTCGCGATCTGGATGGGGCGGTGAATCGGCTTTTGGCGCATACGATTCTGGCCGGGGCGCCGTTGACTTTGGAGGCTGCGGAAGCGGCCATCCGGGATTTGATCAGGGTGAGAGAGCCTAAAAGAGTAAAAATTGAGGATATACAAAAATTGGTCGCCACTCATTTTAATGTCAGTCGCGCGGATATTTTGTCGTCCCGACGGACCGCAAATGTTGTACGACCTCGGCAAATTGCGATGTATTTAGCAAAGACGATGACATTGCGCTCTCTGCCTGAGATTGGCCGCCGATTTGGGGGACGAGATCATACGACTGTGTTGCACGCGGTACGGAAAATCGAGGAAATGGCTTCGAACGACATTGGCTTGAGTCAAGAGCTCGACTTGTTGAAGCGGCTTCTTGCCGATTGAAGCGGCCTTCTGGGCGGGCGGGATTTAACTGGAATTGATATTGAATCCGGGGGCGTCATTCCGTTGGCGATTTGATCGACGCGCTGAGTCCGGGGGTGAGCGGCGCTGGGGTCGCCTCTAGTCGCGTGCGTGATGGTTGGCGTCTTTGATGCGCCAATGGCTTGGGATCGCCTCGTTCCATTGTCGCTGAACCGCCGTCGCGACGCGCGACGGGCGACGCGAGCGATTCCGTCGCCGAAGGAAACGCTGTCGAATATTCATTGGCGAGAATTTACAAAATTTGGGGCTCCCGCGGGACGCTGTTATTCTCCATGCGTCTCGTGCGAGTTGACGTGTCGATGCGCCCAGTTCTTTTCGCTCCGTTTTTGTTTCCCATGCTCATCGTCAACGCTTGCCACGCGCAAATCCAGTTGCCGGGGGCCGTCAGCGTTTCGACGCCAAAGGGGCAAAGCATCGCGCCGCCTCCCTCCGCGCCGCTGCGATCGGACGACGACGAATTTACGGGCCATTTCACCCCGTCCAAGCCGCCGGAGATCGAGGGTGTCATGGGCGAGTCGCTCAGCCTGCTTGGCTTTCGCGGCGCCTTGCAGATTGAAAAATCCGGCAGCGGCTACGTTGTCACGCGCTTCGTCGCCGAGGGGGAAAAGATTTCCCACCCCAATCAGTCTTGCGAAGTGTCTATGGGCTTCGACGGTCCAGTCACTTTGAAAGTTTTCGGCTCTGTCGATGGAGTGACGCGGCTCGAATTGGATTCTTCGGCGTGCCCCTTGCAGTTTGACGTGCTCAGCGGCGCGCTTCGCGCCAGGAATTCGATCGGCGCTTGTTCATTCGCAAAAGCGGATTGCCGAGTCGACGCCGCGGGATTGTGGGGGCCTCCGGGGGGAAGTTTTTCCGACATACAGATCAAATCGATGGAGAAAGAGCGCGGCGCCGTCGAAAAATCGATGCGGGCGCATTTTCGCGCTTTGTTGAGCAAATTTAAGAAAGACAAGTCGGCCGCGGCGGCGGCGATCAAGGCGCAGGCGGCCTTTCCCGCGGAACGCGCGCAGGCTTGCCGGGACTACGATCACGAGGAAGCGGTCGGTTTTTGCGCCCTCCGCATTACGGAAGCGCGGGATTTCCTCCTCCAGTCGCAACTGGCCGCCGAGGACGGTCTGAAGAAATCGAAAAGCGGACGCGAAATATCGAGGCGCGCCGCGAAACCCCAATCGGCTAGATCTGTGTCGCCGCCGCAATAGACCGATCGCCAGCGGAATGCGCGGCGGTCACTTCACGGCCGCGAGGACGACCTCGCCGGATCGCACCTGGGCATGGTCGAGATGGAAAGCGGCGAGCGACGACCGGTGCCCGATCGAAACGAGCGTGGTATGCGGCAGGCGTTCGGCGAGCATTTGATAGATCGCGTTCTCGGTTTCCTCGTCGAGCGCCGCCGTGGCCTCGTCGAGCAGGAGCCAAGCCGGCCTTGCCAGCAAGGCCCGCGCGATTGCTATGCGCTGCTGCTCGCCACCGGAGAGTCGCTGCGACCAAAGGTCGGAAATATCCAGTTTGTCGGCCAGATGGGGCAGGCGGGCGTCAACGAGGGCGGCGGCGATCGCCTCGTCGTCATGCCGGTCGGCCGCCGCGGGATAGACGACGGCTTGGCGCAAGGGGCCCAACGGAAGATAAGGCTTTTGTGGGAGCAGCATCATCTTGCCATCGGGGGGAATCGATACCGCGCCGGCGCCAAACGGCCAGATTCCCGAAATAGCCCGGAACAAGGTGGATTTCCCGGCCCCGGACGGCCCGGTGACCAGCAGATTTCGACCGGGCGTCACAGCGAAGTCGACGCCTTTCAGCAAGACGATTCCGTTTGGCAGAGCGATGGTGGCATTGTGCAGCGCCGGCGCGGTAGAGTTCGGCTCGATCGTGAAGGCCCGCAACGTCTGCGCCGCTTCGATGGTGGCGTCAAAGGAGCTGAGACGATCAAGCACCGCGCGGAAGCCGGCGAGCGACGTATAATAATTGATGAAAAAGGTCAGCGCGCCCTGGACTTGGCCGAAAGCTTGCGCTGTCTGTGTCATGACGCCAAGTTCTATCTTTCTAGAAAAGTAGAATGGTGCCGCGAAAATATAAGGGATAATCGGACTGAGCTGTCCGTAAAATCCCGTGAACGCAGTCAACTTCTTGCGAAGATTGATCATGTCAATGTAATTGGAGATCAGGGCCGCGAACTTGAGCCTCAACGATAAGGCTTCCGCCTTTTCACCGTTGAGCAGCGCCACTTGCTCGCTATATTCTCGCAGACGCGCCAGCCCGAAACGGAAATCCGCCTCGACTTTCTGCCGGGTGAACATGATCTCGACCAGTGGACGGCCGATGAGATGGGTGACGAGCGTGCCTGCGGCGGCATAGATCAACGCGACCCAGAACAGCAGGCCCGGAAAGGCGAAATTCGTCCCCGGGAAGGTGTAGTTCGCGGAGAGGCTCCACAACAGGAGGGCGAAAGACACCAGTGACGACAAGGTCGAGATCAGCATGATCGAGTAGTTATAGACGCCGTAGCCGAAAGCGCCGCCGTCGCCGCCGCCGTCGATGAAGCGGGCGACGTCTTCGGCGATGCGTTGGTCGGGGTTGTCCGTCGGTCCGCTGGCGAGCGACATCCGGTAATGGGCGTGGCGGCTAAGCCAATGGGAAATATAGAATTGGGTCAGCCATCGCCGCCATCGGATGATGAGATAAGAGCTGACGACATATTCCACCACCAGGGCGCCAACATAGATAAAAGCCCATGGCGTAAATACCCAGATCAGCATGCGCCAGAATACGGGGCCGTCGTGATTCTGGATCGCATTGAAGAAATCGCGGTTAAAGAAATTAAGCCGCACGGTGATCGCCACCTCGGCCTGGTTGAGCACGACAAGGAAGATGACCATGCCAGTCGCCAGGCTGCGCTCCAGCGTCTTGAAGCGGAAGCGGCCGATCCCGGTGCTGGTCTCATCCGTGGCGAGGAAGAATCGATCCGCGATTCGGGTCAGCGCTCGCACCACCGGAATATGGGAGACGGCGAAGACGATGATCGCGAACATTGCGACCGTTAGCGCCAGGGTCGGAGGCATCCGCGCCTC
This sequence comes from uncultured Pseudomonadota bacterium, assembly GCA_963748385.1. Lineage (GTDB taxonomy): Bacteria > Pseudomonadota > Alphaproteobacteria > Rhizobiales > Beijerinckiaceae > Rhodoblastus. Next base: position 250,297 of record CAVVIQ010000020.1, on the reverse strand, counting down.
AGCCAGGGATCTAGGCCAATAGCCGAAACGTGCGGCAATGTCGGCGAGGCCAAAGACAATGGTTTCGACCGCGAACAAGGCGAGGAAAATTTTCAGGAAGCTTGAAACTTGCGCGCTACGCCAGCAGCAATAAGCGACGATCAGGCTGGCTGCGGCCAGCAGGACGAGCGTCGTATTGCCAAGTCGAAGGCCGACGCCGCCAGACAGAAAGCCGAAAAGCGCAACGGCGACGCCGAGAAGTTTCATGGGTGTCCTCTATTTCGGATGCAACCAGCGAAATGGCGCCGGCGTGAACTCCACGGACCTTAACCCGATCTGGGGGACCGATGGAATTGTGATGCGTCCAGGATGCGGCGCGCTAGCGTCTCATCCTGACGGATTTGTGCGATCAAAGCGTCAAGCGACTCGAATTTCGTCTCGGGGCGCAGGAAATCGATGAAGAAGACTTCAATATCGCGTCCATAAAGATCTTCGGAAAAATCGAAAAGATAGACTTCGAGGAGTGTTGGACCCTCGTTGGCCACCGTCGGGCGCCGGCCGAAACTGGCGACGCCTTTTAGCCTGCGGCCATCGAGATCGACTTCGACAGCGTAGATGGCGTGGCGCAGGCGGCAGGAGTCTTCGACAGCGAGATTGGCGGTTGGAAAGCCAAGTTGACGCCCGAGCTTCGCGCCATGGATCACCGTGCCGGTCAGGGACCAGAGATGGCCGAGCAACACCGCCGCGCCGCGAACATCGCCCCGCTCCAGCGCCTCCCGCGTTGCGGTCGAAGAAACGGCTTCGAGCGAACCCTCCTCGTCAGCGACGACCTTTTCGACAATTTCAACCGCGATGCCGAGCTTTGGCGCCGCCTCGCGCAAAAACTCGGGCGTGCCGGTTCGACGCGCGCCGAAATGGAAATCATAGCCTACGACAACGGCCGCGACGCCGAGGCGGCGGACCAGAATTTCGCGCAGAAACTCGCCTGCGTCGAGGTTCGCCAAGGCCTTGTCGAAAGTCAGGACGAACATGCCGTCAAGGCCGAGTTCCGCGATGCGATGGGCTTTGGCGTCACGACTGGTCAGGCGGAAGACGGCGTCGCCACGGCCAAAAAAATCGACGGGATGGGGTTCGAAGGTCAGGATGGCGCAAGGCCGCGCCAATCTCCGCGCCAAGGCTTTTGCTCGGGCGATAACGGCGCGGTGACCGCGATGGACGCCATCGAAATTGCCAATGGCGACGACCGCGCCGGCGAGTCTCTCCGGGGGTTCTTCGGGATCGGTGCTGAGCAGGAAATCTGGATTTGAGGGCATGATGGGTTGGGGCGCTATGAATTCCTGCGCGTCGCAGATCGCGGGTGTTACCTTTAACGCCGTTCCGATGCGCAGCGTCAAGCAATGGGACAAGCGCCACTGCGGCCACGGGTTTGCCCCAGTTGGCGGTCGTCGCGGTTCGGCGTCACGCCGCGGTCCATCCTCCATCCATCGAAATATTGGCGCCAGTGATTTGCGAGGCGGCGTCGCCTGACAGGAACACGGCGAGGGCCGCGACCTGCTCGACGGTCACGAATTGTCTGGTCGGCTGGGCCGCGAGCAACACGTCGTTCAGGACCTGTTCCCGCGTCAGGTTTCGAGCTTTCATCGTGTCCGGGATCTGCTTTTCAACCAAGGGGGTCAAAACATAGCCGGGGGAGATAGAATTGACCGTGACGCCGAAGGTCGCCAGCTCAAGGGCGGCAGTCTTGGTCAAACCCGCGACGCCGTGCTTGGCGGCGATATAAGCCGACTTGAAAGGTGAGGCGACGAGCGAGTGAGCCGAGGCTGTATTTATGATGCGCCCCCACTTGCGGGCCTTCATTCCCGGCATCGCGGCGCGCATTGCGTGGAACGCCGAGGAAAGGTTGATCGCGATAATTTGATTCCATTTCTCGACAGGAAAATCCTCGATTGGCGCAACGAACTGAATTCCGGCATTGTTCACGAGAATGTCCACAGAGCCGAAGTGTTTTTCGGCTCGGGCGATCATGGTGGCGATCTCTTCGGGGTTGGACATGTCGGCGCGGTCATAGATCACCTTGACGCCGAAATTCTTTTCAATGGACGCGCGCTCGGGTTCAATCGCCGAAATCTCGCGTAAACCGTTGATAACGAGGTTGCATCCCTGATTGGCAAAGGCGCGGGCGATGGCGAGGCCGATGCCGGAGGTGGAGCCAGTAACGACGGCGGTTTTCGAGGCTAGCGACATGGTAAGGCTCTCTTGGATGAATGACCTGATGATTTTCTCGGCCAACATTTAAATATGTATGGCGTCACGAAAAATGCAGCCGCGCGATTCGCCCCCCGACCCGTAGGCAACAAGGGTCGCGCGGCGGGTTTTTCGATGCTATAGAAGGCGCGCTTTCCCCGACAATGAGCTTGCCTATGAGCGACAACGAATTCCGGCCGCTTTGCGAAACGGAAATCCCGGCGGAGCCTCTGTTGCGTCGTCATAGCGTCGGCGTGAGGATCGGCGCAGGCGCGGGATCTGTCCTCGTTGGCGGCGGCGCCCCTGTTGTCGTGCAGAGCATGACCAATACCGACACAGGGGATGTTGAAGCCACTGTCGCGCAGGTCGCCGCTCTCGCCCAAGCGGGATCGGAGCTCGTGCGCATCACGGTCGATCGCGACGAGGCGGCTGCGGCGGTTCCGAGAATCCGCGAAAAGCTCGATTCAATGGGCGTGAACGTTCCGCTAGCAGGCGATTTTCATTACATCGGGCACAAACTGCTCGCTGACCATCCCGCCTGCGCCGAGGCCTTGGCGAAATATCGGATCAACCCTGGCAATGTCGGCTTCAAGGAAAAAAAGGACAAGCAGTTCGGCGCGATCATCGAACTGGCGATTAAACATGACAAGGCGGTGCGAATTGGCGCGAACTGGGGGTCGCTGGACCAGGCTCTTCTGACCGTCCTTATGGATGACAACCATAAGGCCGAAAAGCCGGTCGACGCCCGCGCGGTCACTCGTGAGGCGCTCGTGCGCTCGGCGCTGCTTTCAGCGCAGCGCGCGGAAGAAATCGGCTTGAAGCGCGACAGGATCATACTTTCCGCCAAAGTTTCCGGCGTGCAGGATCTGATTTCCGTTTATCGCATGGTGGCGTGGCGCTCGGACTACGCCCTGCATCTTGGATTGACCGAGGCTGGCATGGGCTCCAAGGGCATTGTCGCCTCCTCGGCCGCCTTGGGCATCCTCCTTCAGGAAGGAATTGGCGACACGATTCGCGTGTCGCTGACGCCTGAGCCGGGCGGCGACCGGACGCTGGAGGTCAGGGTTGCGCAGGAGATTCTTCAGACCATGGGGTTTCGGACCTTCGTCCCGCTCGTCGCGGCTTGTCCAGGCTGCGGGCGCACCACCAGCACGGTTTTCCAGGAATTGGCGCGCGACATTCAGGCCATGATTCGCGACCGCATGCCTCTATGGCGGAAAATTTATCCTGGTGTCGAATCTCTCAATGTCGCGGTCATGGGGTGCATCGTGAATGGTCCCGGCGAGTCGAAACACGCCGATATTGGAATTTCGCTTCCGGGAACGGGCGAGGCTCCGGCGGCCCCGGTCTTTATCGACGGACGAAAAGTGAAGACGCTCCGCGGCGACGGCATTGCGAACGAATTTGAAAAGATCGTTGAAGACTACGTCGCCAAGCGTTTTGGCGGCAAGACTCAGTCCAGCGCGGCGGAGTGACGCCAATAGCGGCAGGTTGTTCAACGAAACGAGCTAAGGCTATCCGAGCTTTCGAGCCTGCGATGCTCTTGACGGCGCACCGAGGGGCGCCCACAACAGGAGCGCGACCATCCGAGTAGCCCAGCATGAGCACGAAGCCTGAACTCCATGTCTATCTCTGCGCGCCGCGCGGGTTCTGCGCCGGGGTCGTGCGCGCCATCGACGTCGTCGAGCAAGCCCTAAGGAAATTTGGCGCCCCGGTCTATGTGCGCCACGAAATCGTCCATAATCGCTATGTCGTCGACGAGCTCAAGCGCAAGGGAGCGATCTTCGTTGAGGAGCTGAAAGAGGTTCCGGACGCTGGCGCGCCGGTGGTCTTTTCCGCCCATGGCGTACCGAAATCGGTTCCCGAGGAAGCCAAACGCCGCAAACTTCTGGCGATCGACGCCACCTGTCCGTTGGTGACCAAGGTCCATCGCGAAGCAGAACTCCATTTCCGCCGCGGTCGGAAAATCGTTCTGGTTGGCCACCGCGGCCATATCGAAGTGGTTGGCACCATGGGTCAGCTGCCCGAGGGCGCGGTCGCGCTGGTCGAAAAACCGGCGGATGTCGCCGCTCTACCCTTCGCGCTGGACGAGCCTCTGGCCTATGTCACCCAGACCACGTTGTCGGTGGACGACATGGCGGAAGTCGTGGGCGCCCTGCGCGAGAAATATCCGCAAATCGTCGAGCCGCACCGGCAGGACATCTGCTATGCGACCACCAACCGCCAACGGGCGGTGAAGGAAATCGGCGCCAAGGTGGACGCATTCATTGTCGTCGGCTCGCCCAATTCATCGAACTCCCAGCGCCTGAGGGAGGTGGCCGAGCGCAGCGGTTGCCGCCGCGCCCAGCTCGTTCCTCGGGCAAGCGACATAGACTGGTCGCTGCTCGAGGGAGCCGCCTCTGTCGGGGTCACCGCCGGCGCCTCTGCGCCAGAGGTGCTGGTCGAGGAAATCCTCAGCGCTTTGGCCGAGCAATTCGAGTTGAATCTTGAAACAGTCACTACGGCGACCGAAGACGTGTCCTTCCCGCTGCCGCGCGAATTGCGCGAGCGCATGGCTTTAACACCCTCCGCGCGCGGATAAGAAAACGCGCGGCGTCCTTCGCGGTCCACCGGCGCGGGCGACAAGAAGGGGAGCGTTCCCTCACGCCGCCTGGGGAATTCGGCCAACGCCGAACAGGCGCTTGAATCTTTTCACCCGGTTGGACATGCGGTGACGGGCGACCTCCTGGTCGCGCGATTGCTGGTCAGTGCAATAATTCAGCATGACATAGCGGCGTGGGCCGACGAAGGGCTTGTGGCCGTGCCAGGAATTGGCCTGCACCTTGAAAACGAAGGCGAGCCCGCCAAGTGGCGCGACCTCGCCGGCGTAGTCCTCGATGTCTGAGCCAGAGCGCAGAACGCGCAGCTTGCCGCCCTGGTCGACCCAATCCTCGTTGAGATAGAGCAGCAGGGTCGCCAGCTTGAATTTGGCGTCGGCGTGGATGCGGCCGTCTTTCGCTTGGCAATTGCTGCGCAGGGTCACCATGGTGGGGCGGCCAGCAAGGTCGATGTCGAACTTTTCTTCCACGATCCTGCGCACGTCCGGGCCTTCGAGCTCCTTGAGCAGCTTGTCGAAGGCCGGGCCGTAGGGGGCGAACTCCGGCAGGAACAGGCCTCCCATGTCGATTTTCGGGAAATCGGCGATGGCCTTCGCAACTTCATCCTTCGGGAGGAAATCCGGAATCGCGAAATGAGGATATGGCTCGCGCGCGAGCGGCGCGGCCCGGAAGGCTTCGTAATCGATCATGGGCGCCTCGACTATTTTCGCCGAGACATAAGCCGAGCGCGGTTCTCTTCTCATTGATCCGGGTCAAAAGCGACCGTTTCGATCACGCGGCCCCGCGCTGGTGGGCTCCGGGCTCGAGTTGGGGCAGAACAGCCATGACCCGCTCCGGAGGGAAAATCACGATCACTTCGGTGCCCTCGCGCAATTTCGAACGTAAAGTGAAGGTTCCGCCATGGAGTTCAACAAGGCCCTTGACGATGGGCAGGCCGAGCCCGGTGCCTTCATCAGCGTTCTTTTGCGCTATTGACCCGCGTCCGAAGGACGACATGATGACCGGGATTTCCTCTTCGGCAATGCCCGGACCGGTGTCGCGCACGGAAAAATACTGACCTCCGGCCATGGTCCAGCCCGCCTTGATCGTGACCTGGCCGCCTTGCGGCGTGAATTTTATGGCGTTGGTCAGGAGGTTGAGGGCGATCTGACGCACCGCCCGCTCATCGGCCCAAATCCGCGGCATGTCGGGCTCCGTGATCTCGCTCAAGAGCACGCCGCGTTTCTTCGCGCGCAGGGTCAGCAGATGGCGGCAGTCCTCGATCACGGCGGCGAGCGAGACGGCCTCCTCCTTCAGCTCGTAACGCCCGGCCTCGACGCGCGAGAGATCGAGGATTTCATTGATAAGCATCAGAAGATGTTGGCCGCTGGCGTGGATGTCGTTGGAATAGTCGCGATAGGCGTCGACCGAATGGCGTCCGAACAATTCACTCTTCATGACTTCCGAAAAGCCCAAAATCGCGTTGAGCGGGGTGCGCAGCTCGTGGGACATCGTGGCGAGAAAGCGTGATTTGGCGAGGCTGGCCTCTTCGGCGCGGCGCCGGGCCTCGTCCGAATTGGCCTTCGCCTGCTCCAGTTCAGCGATCAAAGAATCCTTCTCGGCCTGGATCCCGAGGGTTCCGACCTGCCCGGCATGAATGCGGTGGGCAAGGACTGTGAAATAGAGCAAGGTCACGCAGCCGAACAGGGCCAGCAAAGCGTTGGGATCGTCGAAACCGGTCGGGCGCATATAGAGCATGATCGCCAGGGCGATGGGCGCGAGCGCCGCGTAGACCGCTTCGGGAACGAAAGCCTCCACCACGGTGTGGATCGCTCCGGCGAGCATAAGGACGACCATGACAAAAGCGATCGCCCAAGGGCTGGCGACACCGCTCATCAGCAAGGCGAATGACGCCCATGCGAAACCGTCGGCCGTCGCGGCGAAGACAAAACGCGGCTTCCATGGTCGCGGCTTCTGCTCGGCCTTGTCGAGTTGGAGGAAGCGCAGGGCTAAAACCCAACCGAGGCCCAGGGAGGTGAGCGCCAGGGCCAGCCAGGCGCCGACCAGCGCCGCCGGCAGCCAACGGGCGGTCATTGCCGCGACGGTCAGGCACAGCAGCACTTGCGGCAGGGCCGCGGCGCGCCTGCCGCGCGCGAAGAGGCGCAATAGTTCGATATCGAAGCGCACGTTTCCGGCGCCGGAGGAGGTCAGCCGCTCCCGGACCTCACGCATGCGGGTCGCCATGCGGCGACGCTCGCGCGCGCTTTTCCCGGTGAACCGCCCGCGGGCGATCATCTCTGCGGTGACTTCGGCCATAACCCTCGAACTTGACGCTTACTGACACACCAACATTTGCGAGAAACGCTTCAACTTGACCGAAAAAGCTTAATGGGCGGCTGACGCGGTCGTTAAAAAAGTTTATGCTTGGAACAGTTCGGCCGTCTGCAGGGGGCGCGAGGCTCGAAGAATGAAGCTTTATGATTCCCCACTCGCGCCCAATCCCCGCCGCGTCAGAGTCTTTCTTGCGGAAAAGGGGATTTCCGTGCCGACAGAGATGGTGGATCTGGCCAAATTGGAGCAAAAGGATCCGGCTTTCACCGCTCTGAATCCGCTCCAGCGCATTCCAATTCTCAAGCTTGATTCTGGCGAGATTTTGAGTGAATCCGTCGCGATCTGCCGCTATTTCGAGGAGCTTCAGCCCGATCCTCCGCTCTTTGGGCGCGACAGCATCGAAAAGGCGCGGGTGGAAATGTGGCAGCGCCGGGCCGAATGGGAGTTTTTCCTTCCGATCGCATTGGCTTTTCGGCATAGCCACCCGGCGATGAAGGAAATGGAAAAGCCGCAAATTCCCGAGATGGTCGAGCCAAATCGCGCTCGCGCCATTCATTTCGTGCGTTTTCTGGATTCCGAGTTAGAGAAACGGCCTTTTCTGGCCGGCGACGCCTTTTCGATCGCGGACATTACTGCAATGGTCGCAGCGGACTTCGCTCAGCGCGCGCGGATCGCCTTCCCCGACAATCTCGCGCATTTCGCGCGCTGGCGCGCTGAAGTCTCCGCGCGACCCAGCGCTTCCGCCTGACCTTGGCCGCGGTCCAAGACCTCGGTGCTCTGGTTGCGCGTATCCGGGCCTGCCGGATTTGCGTCGAACAACCATTTGGGAGGCCTTTGCCGCACGAGCCGCGCCCCGTGCTGCAAATTTCGGCCAGCGCTCGTCTGCTGATCGCCGGCCAAGCGCCGGGAACCCGCGTCCACGCGACCGGGATTCCTTTCAACGATCCCTCCGGCGAGCGGCTGCGCAGCTGGATGGGCGTCACCCGTGAAGAATTTTACGATCCCGCGCGGGTCGCGGTCGCAGCCATGGGCTTCTGCTACGCCGGGCGCGACGCCAAGGGCGCCGATTTGCCGCCGCGTAGCGAATGCCGGACGAGCTGGCACGACGAGCTTTTCCGCCTAGCTTCGCGGATCGAGACCATATTCGCGGTCGGCCGCGCGGCGCAGGACTATCACAGCGCGCGTCTCGGACGCGCCTTGCCGGCGGGCGCCTCGCTCGAGGAAGTCATCCGCATTTGCGCCGCCCAAATTCATTTGCGACCGCGCTTGCTTGCGCTGCCGCATCCCTCGTGGCGCAACAATGGCTGGCTTAAACGAAGGCCATGGTTCGAGCGGGAAATCGCGCCGCTTGTCCGCGAACTTACGGCCGAAGCGCTTGCGGGCCGTAAACCTCACAAAACTTAAGCGTCGCCGTTGGTTTCGCTGGTCATGTCGCACTGCCGCGAGACGGTGAAAAGTTGGAAAGAAATTCCACTGGGCGGGCCTGACCCAGTTAAGCAAACCTGCCGCGGCTCGATTCGATCGACCGCGGGACGGTCGGACAACATCGGCAGGCGAATTAGGGAAGGTTATATTGTTGCGCGCCATTTCCCGCTTGGCAGGCGTTGTAGTCGGTGATCGCGCCGCTGGGTTGCCAATAGATGAGCTGATCGTAGCGGGGATTCGCGGCGGTCGGATTTGAAGGCGCTGGAATCGAAATCTGGGTGACTGAATCCTTGAAACGCGAGTTCATATAGGTCGTTTGCGTAATCGTATAGCCGGAGCCGCCATTGGCGGGTTGGCCCCACTGATAAGCCTGAAAGCCGAAACTCGGCGCATATTGATAGGTCACGTCCGCGACGATCACGAAATAGTCGGTCTTGTTGTTCGAAGCCGCGTAAGGTTGGCCGCTGGTCACGGCGTCGCCTTGCCCTCCCGGGTAATAGGCCACGGGCATAAAAGTCGGACCATCCACACCATTGTTCGATTGAGTCAGGAGCCCGCAGGCGCGCAAGGTCGGATGGGTTCCGAAGCCGACGCTCCATACCACGCGGGCGCGGCAGCAGGCTGAGTTGGTCGAACTGACATTATCGAAGACGACCTCGGAGATCGTCATGCCGGCGATATTGGAGAAAGGATAAAGGACAGAGGTCGAAGCATTGAAAATCGAGGTGAGATCCGTGTCGGTCAGACAGGGGACGCTCCCCATGTCGACGCCATCGACCGCGGTTCCGCCACTCGCGACCGGTGTGCAGCTTCCCGTCGTGTCGGTTTGGGGCAAGGTCTGGGTGGTCAGATCGGCCAGCGTATGCGACAGGAGCTGGACCTTGCGGCCGGCCTCGAGCCCTTGGGCCAGCACCACCACGCCGAAATAAATGGTCAGCATCAACGCCAGGATGAGGGCGAATTCCACAGCCGCGACGCCTGCTTCGCCGCTTCGAAACCTCTTCGCTTGCCTCGATAGCCCTGCCCTCGCCGCGGCCAGGCCCGCCGAAAATTTCGCCACGAATGTGCGCGCGGGGCCGGTCATGGCTCGTTCCTGAAAGCGACCGTCGAAAAGATCGCGTGGACGAAAAGTGCGGCGTTATTGGGATCGACATAGACCGAGTTGGACGTGTGATTGTAAAAGTTGCTAATCGAACCCAGATTGGTCCCATTGGCGACCAGAACCGAGAAGTAGATCGGCATCGGATAAAAGGCTTGGAACACGACGATATCGCCCGGCTGACCCAAATTCACGTTGGCGGGCGGGTTATTGTACCAGTTTGTACCTGGCGCGGCGGCGGGCCAGGTCGCGGAAGCCTGGATGTTGAGCGTGACCTTGCTGCATTGGATGATAGAGGGCAGGGCGGGACAAAACGTATTTTGGAGGAAAGAGGAGGCCGTTTGCGTTGTATTTCCTGTAAAACTATTCACCAGAACTTGACGCGCAACGTTGTTGACGGTGTTATCAAAAACCTCCTGCACCAAGAAGACGAATGCGGTCTCGAAGATCGCGGCGAGGAGACCAAGGAATGGTACGGCGACAATGGCGAATTCAGTCGTCACACCGCCGCCACGACCGCGAACGAAACGCGCGATTAGTCCGCGTTTCTCCGTCGGCGCAGGCAGACTCTGCGTTCGTCTTTGCTCCATCGATCGTTCCCCGATCGGCATCCCGGGCCTTGTCTTCATCGGCGAGGAGGATGTCGCCCTTCGGTCATTATCGGCGACATAAGTTGCCGATAAGTTACGCGAAGCTTCCATTTCCACCACGTTTCAAACGCGGCGGTGACGCCGAGGGTCGCTCGATACATTTGGACAAAGATGGCGTGTAACCTAAGCCTGACGCGAGGCCAAATCGCCCCACTCCGCGCGCTGGACGCCTTCGGGCGTAATCCATGACATTTGCGGGCGTTGACGCTGGCCGCGAGCGGCGACGAATATTTCGCAGAGCACAAATGACTTGCGTCATTCTTGTCCAGGAGCAGGGGGAACCCTTTCGCGCGCGCGCGAGTTCCTGCGGAATGCGCCTTGATCGGCGCGTATTTTATTTGGAGCGTTCAACCAATTTGGAGAAATTCTGCTCGCGGGGCGTGGCGGGGGGCATGGCGCTCAACAACTCGCTTGCGTGATGGCCGGGATACAGTTCATATTTAAACTAATAACCGCGGAGCGAGCGGAGGAAGCAAATGGAAATTTCGGCGGACGTTTTAGCGCAAAGGCCTTGGGTGGCGCATTATCCGCCGGGCGTCCCTTCCGAAATCGCCCCTCAGCCTGGTATGACGCTCGTGGAAATGTGGCGGCGGAGCCGTCTGGCTTATGGATCGCGTTTGGCGCTCGAGAGTTTCGGGACGAAGCTCAGTTACGAGCAGTTGGGCGTGGCGGCGGACCTTGTCGCTGTCTCGCTCCAGGAGGCCGGCCTCGCCAAAGGCGACCGGGTTGCGATCATGGCGCCCAATGTGATGGCCTATCCGGCGATCCTGCTTGGAATCCTTCAGGCCGGCGGCGTGGTCGTGAATATCAACCCACTCTATACGTCGCGGGAGCTGGAGTTGCAGATTGTCGATTTAGCGCCGCGGTTTCTCTTCGTCCTGGAAAATTTTGCGGCGACGGTCGCTGCCGTCGCGGATAGCTTGAAGCTCGACCGCGTTGTTTTGGTCGCGCCGGGCGATTTGCTGGGCGCAAAGGGCGTGATGATCAATTTCATCTCGCGCTGGGTAAAGAGGGCTGTACCGAAACTCACCCTGGACAAGACCGTCACTTTTTCCTCACTGCTGCGAGCGGCGCGGGGGAAAAAGCCGCGAGCGGTTCCTGTCTCGTCAGACGATCTAGCGGTCTTGCAATATACTGGCGGCACCACCGGTTCGGCGAAGGGGGCCATGTTGCTTCACCGCAACCTCGTCGCCAATGTCGAGCAGAGCGCAGCGTGGTGGGGAACGCAACTCGCCCGCCGGGAGCCACCGCCCGTGATGGTCACGGCCTTGCCGCTCTATCACATTTTCGCCCTGACGGTCTGCTTCTGGTTCCAAATGAGGATCGGCGGCTCCTGCCTGTTGGTCGCCAACCCGCGCGATATTCCCGCCTTCATAAAGCTCCTGCGCAAATGCCGATTTAACATTTTCGCTGGGGTTAACACGCTTTACAATGCCTTGGCTGATCACCCGGACATTGCGAAAGTAGATTTCAGCAATCTGCTTTTCAGCGTCTCGGGCGGCATGGCGACGCAGGCTTCCGTCGCGCGCAAATGGCGCCGTATTACCGGCAAGGCGATCATCGAAGGCTATGGCCTGTCCGAGACGTCGCCGGTGCTTTGCTCGAACCTGCCTAGCATCGAAGAATTCTCCGGCACGATCGGCTATCCTTTTCCGTCGACGGAAATTTCCATTCGCAATTCGGCGGGCGAGCCGGTCCCGATGGGGGAAGCTGGCGAAATCTGCGCCAGGGGGCCGCAAGTGATGGCCGGCTATTGGGACCGGCCCGTGGCCACGCAGGCCGTGATGACCGCGGACGGTTTTTTTCGCACCGGCGATGTCGCAATGATGCTGCCGGACGGACAGATCAAGATCGTGGATCGGCTCAAGGACATCATCATCGTATCGGGCTTCAACGTCTATCCGAACGAGGTCGAAGAGGTTCTGGCGGAACATCCCAAGGTGCGCGAGGCGGCGGTGATCGGCCGCCCTTCCGACGCGACGGGTGAGGAAGTCGTCGCCTTTGTCGTTCCGCGTGGCGATGGACTGACCGAGAATGACCTACGCCATTTTTGCCGAGAGCGGCTGACCGGCTACAAGATGCCGCGCGAATTCATTTTCCGCGACGAATTGCCGAAAACCAATGTCGGCAAGGTTTTGCGCCGCAATCTGAAGGAGTCTCTGTCGAATTGACGCCCATATCGGACCGGACGGCCTTTATCCGGGCGCAAACGCGGCTGCTTCCGACGCCTTACGCGCCCGAAATCTCGCTCCATCTTGCCGACGAGGCGACGGAATTATGGCGGAAAACCGAGGAGGAACTCGGTGAAATCGGGCTGCCCCCGCCGTTCTGGGCATTCGCCTGGGCAGGCGGGCAGGCTTTGGCGCGCTATGTCCTCGACCATCCGGAATGTGTCGCCGGAAGAAAGGTTCTCGATTTCGCCTCGGGCTCGGGACTTGTCGCCGTCGCCGCCGCGAAAGCGGGCGCAAGACATGTGGAGGCCAGCGATATCGACGCCTTTGCGGGCGCCGCCATGCGGCTGAACGCCGAGGCCAATGGGGTGATCTTTCACCCGCGCATCGAAAATGTGATCGGTCTGGATGAGGACTGGGATGTCGTTCTGGCCGGCGACGTTTCCTATGAGGGCGACATGGCCCAAAAGGTCACCGATTGGCTTTTCAATTTGCGAAGCCGCGGCGCAGACGTGCTGATCGGGGATCCGGGCAGGACATATCTTGCGCGCGACCGGCTGATGTCGGTCGCGGAATATCGCGTGCCGGTGACCCGCGCGTTGGAGGATTGCGAGATCAAACGGGCACAGGTCTGGCGTTTCCGCGACGAAGAATGACCTTCAGCTGGCGGCGGCCTTAGGCTGTGCGGCCTCTCGCGCAGGAACCATGACGATCGCCTCGCCGTCGAGCACGACCTTGCCGTCCACCATCGCCTCGCAATGAAGTTTGCAGCGCCGGCCCTTTTCCACGAGTTCGATCACCTCGACGCTGATGGCGACAACATCGCCAATTTTGACCGGGCCTTTGAAATTTAGGGTCTGATGAAGATAGACCGCCCCGGGACCGGGCAGATACATGCCGAGAACCGCCGAAATCAGGCTGGCGGTATACAGGCCATGAGCGATGCGTTCGCCGAAGCGGGTCTTTTTGGCGAAATGCTCTGACAGATGTATCGGGTTATGGTCTCCCGACAGTTCGGCGAAGCCCACTACATCTTCGTTCATGACGGTCTTCATCAAGGATTCCCGCATACCGACGCTGAGATCCTCGAAATAATAGGTCTTGAACGGTTCTGACATTTTTTGCGGCTTTCCGTGGTCGAGTTTCCGCGTGGCCAAGCGACAGAAACGCGCCGTTCGGAAAATGTCCATTGGCAATTATGCGATGCTACCAGCCCAGCCGGCCCATTCGATAGACCGGAACAAGGCCATGGCTCTGCACAAACTGTTTGTAAGCGCCCAGGTCAACAACCTCGGCGTCGGCTCCGTGCAGTTCGGCCCGATGAATTCCCTGGGTGATCAGCAGGCTGTCCATGCCCATGTTGACGGCGCCGGCTATGTCGGTATGGACGGCGTCGCCGATGGCGAGGATGCGATCGATGGCGAGAGGTTTCCCCCAAGCCTTTTCGAGGAGGCCAATCGCCATGCGATAGATCGGCTCGTAGGGTTTTCCCGCCTGTTCGACTTCGCCGCCCAGCTCCTCGTAACGTTCGGCCAGCGCGCCGGCGCAATAGACCAGTTGATCGCCGCGATAGACGACCAGATCGGGATTGGCGCAAATCATCGGCAAATTTTTCGCGCGGCAGGCGACCAGAATGGCCTCATAATCGGCTGGCGCTTCTTTCGTGTCGTCAACCAACCCGGTGCAGACCGCGAAAGCGGCCTGCGCAAGCGCGACCGGCGCGACATCATGCGGGGTCAGGGCGCCGGCCGCCGTGAAAACCGGCCGGTCGCGGTCCGGTCCGATGTGGAATGGCCGTCCCGGGGCGCGCTCTGCGATCGCCTTGGCGCAAACGTCGCCGGATGTGGCGATGGCGTCATAGCAATCGGCGCCTATCCCCAGCCCAGCCAGCTGTTCGGCGACCTCGCGCTGGGGACGGGGAGCGTTGGTGATGAGCGTCACCGCTTTGCCGCGCCGCCGCAATTTGCGCAAGGATTCGACGGCGGGCGCAAAGTTGCGCTCGCCGTTGTGGAGCACGCCCCAGATGTCGCACAGGAATGCGTCATAATGATCCTGCGCCTGGGCGAGTCCTGTCAGGACGACAGCGTCCGACGGCGCGCCGGTCATGGAAATATCGGTCATGTTGCGGCGCTAACGGCGCATTGGAACGAAGTCAAGCCAGAGCTTGGCATGCACCTGCCGAGTTCCCTTTGTTCCGAGCCTCGTCCACCGCGCCGACTGCTCTCAAGACTTGTCGGAGTTGTTGCGCCCGCTTATGACAGCGCAGCCCTACGGAACCAAATCATGAAGCAAGCCAAAACCGCCGCCTCCCTAGTGAAAGCGCGCCTGCCGCGTGGCCTCGCCGATCGCGGCGCCGATGAGATCGCCGCGGTGGACGCCATGCTCGCCGCGATCAGGTGCAATTACGAGCTCTATGGATTTGAGGCGATCGAAACCCCGGCGATCGAATATACCGACGCGCTCGGCAAATTCCTGCCGGATCAGGATCGCCCGAATGACGGCGTGTTCTCGTTCCAGGACGACGACGAGCAATGGCTGTCGCTGCGCTATGACCTCACTGCGCCGCTGGCCCGCCATTTCGCCGAAAACTTCGAGAGCCTGCCCAAGCCCTACCGGACTTTGCGCTACGGCTTCGTGTTCCGTAACGAAAAACCGGGGCCGGGACGTTTCCGCCAGTTCCTGCAATTCGACGCCGACACCATTGGCTCGGCAAGCCCTGCCGCCGACGCGGAGCTTTGCATGATGGCCGCCGACACCCTGGAAAAACTCGGGATCGCGCGTGGCGATTATTGCATCAAGGTCAATAACCGGAAAATTCTCGACGGCGTCATGGAGGCGCTAGGCCTTGGCGCTCCTGAGGACGCGTCGCGGCGGCTTGTCGTGCTGCGCGCGATCGACAAACTCGATCGACTTGGTCCGCAGGGCGTGCGCCTTCTCCTTGGCGCGGGGCGCAAGGATGAATCCGGCGACTTCACCAAGGGCGCGGGCCTCGATTCCGAATCCATCGAAAAAGTCATCGCCTTCACGGCTGCGCGGCGCTCAACCAATCTCCAGACGCTGGAAGCGCTGGAGGCGATTGTTTCGGCTTCGGCGCGCGGGATGGAAGGCGTGGAGGAGCTGCGCGCGATCGACGATCTTGTCCGCGCCGGCGGCTATAACGAGAACCGCATAAGCCTCGATCCTTCGGTCGTGCGGGGGCTCGAATATTACACCGGACCGGTGTTCGAGGCTGACCTTTCGATCGCGGCGACCGATGAGAAAGGCCAGCCGGTCCGATTCGGTTCGGTGGGCGGGGGTGGCCGTTACGACGGGCTAATAGCGCGCTTTCGCGGTGAAGACGCGCCGGCCACCGGCTTTTCGATCGGCGTTTCGCGGCTTTACGCTGCGCTCAAGGCGATCCAGTCGCCGATTGTGGCCCGCGCCCCACACAACGGCCCGGTGATCGTGCTGGTGATGGACCGCGATCGCGTCGCCAATTATCAGTCCCTTGTTTCGCGTCTGCGCGACTCCGGGGTGCGCGCCGAGCTTTACCTGGGCGCGGCAGGCATGAAGGCGCAGATGAAATATGCGGACCGCCGCAAGAGTCCCTGCGTTGTCATTCAGGGCTCCGACGAGCGCGCGCGTGGCGAGGTTCAGATCAAGGATCTGATCGAAGGCGCGCGTGCGGCGGACGCCATCGCCTCGAACGAGGAGTGGAAGGCGGCGAGGCCGGCGCAAATCGCGGTGTCCGAGGATGGCATGGTCGCCGCGGTGCAGGAAATTCTCGAGCGCCATGGGCTGTAGGCGCGCCGTAATTCACCCTGCTCCGTGAAAGAAGATGCGCGCGCCGCGCGCTTCTGATAGTCCTGCGGCGAAAATCGAAGGTTTTGGAGTCCTTTATGAGCAGCGGACGGGCGCGGACGGGCGAGGCTTTCTTGCAGAAGCTCGAAGCCGCGGGCTATGAGTTCTGCGATCCTTCCGTGTTGCAACCTGCCTCGGTCTTTCTCGCCTTGTCTGGCGAGGACATGCGGGGCCGTCTACTGTTGACCTCTGACGGAGCCGGCGGGGACTATTGCCTGCGGCCTGAATTCACGATTCCCGTTTCGCTCGCCTATCTCGACTCGCCTCGCGCCGGCGCCCCTGCCGCCTTCTGCTGCCATGGGCCGGTTTTTCGTCAGCGCTCCACGGGGTCGTCCGAATTTCATCAGGCTGGTCTCGAAAATTTCGGTCGCGCCGATCGCGAAGCGGCCGACGCCGAGGTCTTGGCGCTGGCGCTCGAATCCGTCGACGCCGACAAAGAATGGCGCGCGCGCATTGGCGACGCTGGACTGCTTGCGGCGGTTCTGGAGAAATTGAACCTGCCTCCGGTCTGGATGCGGCGTATTCGCGGCGGTCTCGCCAAGGGCGAGAAGATTGCCGCGATCCTCGCGCCGGTCGAATCGTCCGGCGATCATGCCGGCGTGTTCGCCGCGCTTTCCGGCGCGGACACGGCGGGCGCGCGCGCCTTGGTGGAGGATCTTCTCAATATCGCGGGGATTTCCGCCTTGGGCGGCCGTACGGCGGGCGAGATCGCGGAGAGATTCCTTGAACAGGCGTCGCTGCGTTCGAGCGCGGCGCTCGACGACGCCAAGCGCGATCTCCTGCAGAAATTTTTCGCTATCGAGAGCCAGCCCGATCAGGCTTCCGCGCGATTGCGCGCGCTGTTCGCGCAAACGAAACTCGATCTCGATGCGGAAATGGAAAGTTTTGACCAGCGGCTCAATTTCATGGCCGCGCGCGGCCTCGACATGGACGCCATGGTTTTTTCGGCTTCCTTCGCGCGCAACCTCGACTATTACACCGGCTTTGTGTTCGAAGCGTCGCCAAACGACGCGGTTCGCGCCGGGCTGGGTAGCGCGGAGCCGGTCATCGGCGGCGGACGTTATGATCGGCTGTTGTCCACGCTCGGAGCCAAGGCCGACATCCCAGCCGTCGGCGCGGCGATTTTCACCGAGCGTCTGAACGGAGCGCAATGATGAGCGACAAACTCGTTCTGGCTGTTCCGTCCAAAGGCCGGCTGCAGGAAAACGCCAACGCCTTTTTCGCTCGCGCCGGCCTTGCCGTGACTACGGGACGCGGTGCCCGTGACTACCGCGGGATTTTATCCGGCGTCGACAATGTCGAAGTCGCCTTCTTGTCGGCTTCGGAAATTGTGAAAAATCTGGCTTCCGGCGCCGCCCACCTCGGGATCACGGGCAAGGATCTGGTCCGCGAGGCGCAGGCCGAGCGAAACGTCGCCCTGCTGACGCCGCTCGGCTTTGGCCATGCTAATGTCGTCGTCGCCGTGCCTCAGGCCTGGATCGACGTGCGCAATATGGCCGATCTGGAAGACGTCGCCCTGTCGTTCCGCGCCCGGCGTGGCGAGCGCATGCGCGTCGCGACCAAATATGTGAACACGACCCGCGCCTTTTTTCGGGAGAAAGACGTCACAGACTACCACATCGTGGAGAGCCTCGGGGCGACGGAGGGCGCGCCGGCGGCGGGCCAGGCGGAGCTGATTGTGGACATCACCTCGACTGGCGCGACGCTGGCCGCCAACGGCCTGAAGGTGCTTGACGACGGCGTCATTCTGCGCTCCGAAGCCAATCTCGTCGCTTCGCTGGATGCGCGCTGGACGCCGGAATCGCGAGAAATCGCCAGGAAAATACTGTCGCGGATCGCCGCCGAAGAAGAGGCCCGCATGTCTCGAGAAATCGTCGCGGTTCTCGACGAGGAGCCCGAGGCGCTCGCCGAGGGCGTCAAAGCCTTCGGCGCCCGGCTCCGCCGTCGCGGCGGCAACGGCCGCGCGATTTTCTCGGCGCCGAAGGCCCAGGCGCCGGCTCTTGCCGATTGGCTGATCGGCGAGGGCGCCGAGGATGTCGTGGTGCGGCCGGTCGATTATGTCTTCACCCGCAACAACCCGCTTTACGAGCTTTTGATCTCGCGCCTCGACGCCGCGGGCGGGTAAGGCCGGGCAGCAACCGCCATGTTTGCCGGGACACTTTGTTCAGGCTTCGACACGAGCCGCGCCGACGTCGAGTGGGCCCTGACGACTCGCGCGCGGGTTTGAAGCGACGAAACGCACAACCATATATGCGGCGACACGAATTTATGGAGCGCCGCTGATGAATCCGAATCTGGAAATCCTGTCCTTTTTCGACGAAGCGACCAATACGGCGAGCTATCTCGTCATCGACAAAGCCACGAAAAAGGGCGCGATCTTCGACCCGGTGCTCGATTACGACCACCGCTCAGGCAAGGCCTCGGTCGGGTCCGTGAACAAGATGCTTGCCGCGGCCAAGGAAAAGGGCGCCACAATCGACTGGGTGCTTGAGACCCACGTTCACGCCGACCATCTGTCCGCCGCCTGTTTTGTCAAACGGGAGACCGGCGCGAAGGTCGGGATCGGGGAACATGTGCGGGAAGTGCAAAAAATCTTTCGTGCGGTGTTCAACGCCCAAGACGTATCGGCCTCCGGCGCCGAATTCGATCATCTGTTCAAGGATGGGGAAAAATTCCACATCGGTTCGCTCGAGGTCGAGATCTTGCACACGCCCGGCCACACACCGGCCTGCGTCGCCTACAAGATCGACGACGCGCTATTCGTCGGCGACACTTTGTTCATGCCGGATTATGGCACCGCGCGGGCTGATTTTCCTGGTGGCGACGCGCGCACGCTTTACCGCTCGATCAAGCGTTTGCTGAGCCTGCCGCCCGAGACCCGGATTTTCGTCGGACATGACTACAAGGCGCCGGGCCGCGATCAATTCGCCTGGGAAACCACGGTCGCGGAAGAGCGGGCCAGGAATCCCCATGTCCACGATGGAATTGACGAGGATGAATTCGTCGCCAGGCGCGAAGCCCGCGACGCCACTCTGGCGACGCCTTTGCTTTTACTGCCCTCGATTCAGGCGAATATGAGGGCGGGCGCCTTGCCTCCGGCGGAGGAAAATGGCGTGAGATATTTCCGTATTCCGGTCACGCTCACGCCTGAGGGCGCCAAAGGCGCCTGACGCCATGGCTGGGCGTTACGCCTCGAGCACTTGTTTCGATTCTACGGTGGAATCCGCTTTCAGCCGATAGACAAGCGGTACGCCGGTTGCGAGCTCCAGCGAGGGGATCGTTTCCGGCGTCAAATGGTCGAGGACCATGACTAGGGCGCGCAAGGAATTGCCGTGGGCGGAGACGAGAGTGCGCTCGCCGCGCAGAACGGCGGGAAGGATTTCCTGATTGTAATACGGAAGGACGCGGGCGACCGTATCTTTCAGACTTTCGCCGCCGGGCGGTTGCACGTCATAGGACCGCCTCCAGATATGGACTTGCTCGTCACCCCATTTCTTGCGGGCGTCGTTCTTGTTGAGGCCGCACAGATCGCCGTAGTGGCGTTCGTTCAGGGCTGCGTCGCGGCTGACCGGCAAATCCTGCTGCCCGAGTTCATCGAGCATCAGCGTCATCGTTTTCTCGGCGCGAGAGAGAACAGAGGTGAAGCCTCTGTCGAAGGTGAGGCCCAATGCCTTAAGACGCTGGCCAGCGGCCTTGGCCTCGGCGACGCCGAGTTCGGTCAGGTCGGGATCTCTCCAGCCAGTGAAAAGGTTTTTCAGGTTCCATTCGCTCTGGCCGTGACGGACGAGCACAAGAAGACGTTCTGACACTCTGTTCTCCTGGATTTCGGCTCCGTGCGGCGGCGGTCAAAGGCCGAGCACGTCGAACATGGAATATAGACCGGGCTTTCGCCCACGCGCCCATAGGGCGGCGCGAAGGGCGCCGCGAGCGAATATCCCGCGATCTTCGGCGCGGTGTGTCAATTCGATGCGTTCCCCGGGACCGGCGAAAATGACGCTGTGGTCACCGACTACGGACCCGCCCCGCAACGTGGCGAAACCGATGTCGCCGGCCTTACGCGGACCAGTATGGCCATCGCGCACGCGCACGCTGTGGTCAGCCAAAGCGATGTCGCGGCCCTTTGCGGCTGCCTCGCCGAGCAGAAGCGCGGTGCCGGAGGGCGCGTCTACCTTCATGCGGTGATGCATTTCGAGGATTTCGACGTCCCAATCGGCTCCGAGGGTTCGGGCGACCTTTTCGACGAGGCCCGCGAGGAGGTTGACGCCGAGGCTCATATTTCCGGAACGGACGATCGCGGCGTGGCGCGCGGCGGCCTCGATTTTTGCGAGGTCGCTGGCGGTCAACCCAGTTGTGCCGACAATATGCGCAATGCGCGCTTGCGCGGCTAGCGCCGCGACTTCGACGGTCGCCGCCGGAGCGGTGAAATCAATCACCCCATCGGCCTTGAGCAGCGCCTGCAGCCGGTCGTCGGTTATGGCGACGCCGAGCCGACCCAAACCCGCCGCTTCGCCTGCGTCACGACCGAGCGCCGCCGAGCCTGGACGCTCGATGGCGCCTGAAAGAACGGCGTCTTGGCTCTCGGCGATCGTCTTGACGAGGATCTGGCCCATGCGCCCGGCGGCGCCGATCACGACGAGGCGCATACGGTCCATCGCTCATCCTCCAAACCCGCGGTTCCCAGCCGCCGCTGTAAAGGTCTTTTCGCGGCGCCGCAAGAGATGTCGCAAGGCGCGTATCTTCGGGAAAACGCAGGCGAGGTCTCAAAATGAGTGCGGAGCTGTCACCGCCCGGTCATGTTTCGCGGGTAGGGTCGTGGCGTCCAAAGGCGCTGTCCCCCAGTCCTGAGGGCACGACGCCGGGCCGGAGGTACGCTCGGCGTTTCTTTTTTCAACCGGCGGCTTCGGCGATTTCCCGTTGTATCGCGCATGCTGCTTCGCGGGGATCGGGGGCGGCGAGAATGGGCCGGCCGACGACAAGGTGATCCGCGCCGCGTTTCAGGGCTTCGGACGGCGTCGCCACGCGTTTCTGGTCTCCCAAAGCCGAGCCGGCGGGTCTCACGCCGGGCGTGACCAGCAGCATTTCCTCACCCACCAGCGCCCGGGTCGCCACAAGCTCCTCGGGTGACAAGATCAGCCCGGCGATCCCGGCGTCTTTCGCCTGTCGGGCGCGCAGGGCCACCAGTTCCTTGACGTTGAGGCGATAGCCCGCCGCCTTGAGGTCGGAATCGTCATAAGAGGTCATGACGGTGACGCCGAGAACCTTGAGTGCGGAACCTTCCGATCCGCGCGCAGCGGCGGCGAGGGTTTGGGGAAAGGCGTGAACGGTGAGGAAATGCACGCCGAGTCGCGCGACCTGCGCGGTCGCCTTTTCCACGGTGGCGCCAATGTCGTGCAGTTTCAGGTCGAGAAAGACCTTTTTGCCGGCGCGGCCCAGTTCGTCCACCAGCGCCAAGCCGCCGCCATAGGCGAGTTCCATGCCAATCTTGAAAAATTCGACGCTGTCGCCGAGGCGTTCCACCATGGCGCGGGCCTGAGCGATGTCTGCGAGATCGAGCGCGACAATCAGCTTGTCGCGGGTCTGGTCGTGCATATGAGGCGTCCGCGTCTGGAGGGCGCCGGTTTCTTAGTGTTAAATGGGAGGAAAGCGAAGTCGAATTTCAAAAACGACGGCTTTTGGCGCCAACCGGGCGCCGCGCCTCCGGCGTGGAAAACCGGGAGCGCGCCTCTTCCAGCTCGTCGCGGATTTCCTTGCCGAACCGGCGCGACTTTTTCAGCAGTGTGGCGAGCATGTCGGGACGTCTCTCGGTTGGGCGCCCGCAGCCGGATTGACAATAAACGAAGATGCGCGCGGGCGGCAGGTTGAGCCAGATCGGCGCGAGACTCTGCGTCTCGAAGCGCAAACCCGCGGAGAGATGGGCCGGGATCGGCGATTTCACGCCATAAGTAAATTGAACGAAACGACCCTCGGGCGCCATAAGGCCGAAGGCCTGTCGCAGCAGCGACAAGCGCGAGGATTCGGGCTTGGTCAGGAGAGGAAGGCTGGAAACGACCGCCGCGGCGGGCGCGTCAAGCACCTTGGCGAGCGTGTCGCGAAGTCGGTAGGCGTCCCCGCGGACGACGCGGGCGCCAGGAAATTTTTTCTCGAGCAGATGGCAGAACGTAGGCTCGTATTCGACCAAGACAAGACGCTCGGGCGCCAAACCGCGCGCCAAAAGGGCCTGAGTGACAGGACCGGTGCCGGGTCCGAGTTCGACGATGGGGCCCGCCGCTTCGGGGTTGACGCACTGCGCCATGGCGCGGGCAAGAAAACGCCCGGACGGGGTGATTGCGCCGGCGAGCAGCGGATTTTCCAGCCAGGAACGAATGAAGCGCGCTTCATCGCTGAGGCGCGGCTCAATCGGATTTTTCGGGCTTGAATGGAGTTTCGCCTGACGTCTTTCCGCGCTCAATTTGCCCTTGTCCCCCGGACCGAAGCGAGCGGTGAGATTCGCTCACAATTACAAAAGCGTCAAGGAAAGGTCGGTCATTGCCTCAGGTCAAATCAAAAAATTCTTTCATTTTGGCGAAAAAGCCGGTCGATTCGGGATGGGTCTTGTGGGTGGACTCGTTTTCAAATTCCGCGAGCAGTTCTTTCTGCCTTTTCGTCAGGTTTTGCGGTGTTTCGACGTTGACCTGGATGTAGAGGTCGCCGAAATCGCGCGCGCGCAGCACCGGCATGCCTTTGCCCTTGAGCTTGAACTGACGCCCGGACTGCGTGCCTTCCTCGATCTTGACCTTGATCTCCGCCCCGTCGACGCCATGCGCCATGATCTCGCCGCCGAGAGTGGCCTGGACCATCGAAATCGGCACGCGGCAATGGAGGTCCGCGCCGTCCCTTTGGAAAAAGGGATGAGGCTTGACGGACAGGAAAATATAAAGGTCCCCCGGCGGTCCGCCACGCAAGCCGGCCTCGCCCTCGCCGGTCAGCCGGATCCTAGTGCCGTCCTCGATTCCGGCAGGAATATTTACAGAAAGCGCTCGCTCGCGGGTGACGCGGCCGGCGCCGGCGCAGTTGGGGCAGGGATTGTCTATGACCTCTCCGCGGCCATGACAGGCCGGACAAGACCGCTCGATGGAGAAAAAACCTTGTTGCGCCCGCACCCTTCCGGCGCCGCCGCAGGTCGGGCAGGCCTTTGGCTTCGACCCGGCCTTGGCTCCCGAGCCGGCGCAGACGTCACAGGTGACGGATGTCGGGATTTTCAGCGAGGCGGTTTTGCCACGGAAAGCCTCTTCGAGTGTCACCTCCATATTGTACCGCAAATCGGCGCCGCGCTGGCGGCCAGAGGAACGCCCCCGCCGTCCACCCATTACGTCGCCGAACAGGTCGTCAAAAATATCGGCCATCGACGCGGCGAAACCCTCGCCCGATCCGAAACCGCCGAAACCGCCGCCGCCGCCATGTTCGAAGGCGCCATGGCCGAAACGATCATAGGCTGCGCGTTTCTGCTCGTCAGACAGAACCTGATAGGCTTCGTTGACTTCCTTGAATTTGTGCTCGGCTTCCGTGTCGCCGGGGTTCCGATCGGGGTGCAGCTTCAGCGCCTGTTTGCGGAACGCGCCTTTCAGCTCGCTTTCGGAACAGGTTCGCGACACGCCAAGAACTTCATAATAGCAGCGTTTGGCCATCGACGACGCCATCCGGATCTTTCAGCCAGTGAATGAAAACCGCGCTGTCGCCAAATGCGGAATGCGCACAAAGGCCCTAGACGCGACAAGTCGCGAACGCAACACTTTTTCGTTCGCGAAGCGCATTCCTCACCACCCCGGGGCGCTTGCGCCCCGGGCCTGCCGCAGCGAGGAGCGCCCGATCAGGCGCCCTTCTTGTCGTCCTTCACTTCCTTGAAGTCGGCGTCGATCACGTCCTCGTCCGCGTTCTGCGCCCCGCTCGCGCCAGCGCCGGCGGTCGCCTGCTCTGCCTTGTACATAGCCTCGCCGAGCTTCATGGAAGCCTGAGCCAGTTCACTGGCGCGCGCGTTGACCGCCTCGACATCCTCGCCTTCGAGCGCGGTCTTGAGGCTGGCGACAGCCGCCTCGATCGTACTCTTGTCCGAAGCCGCGACCTTGTCGCCGAATTCCTTCAGCGACTTTTCCGTGGAATGGATGAGAGCCTCGCCCTGGTTGCGGGCGTCGACCAGTTCGCGACGCTTTTTATCTTCGGCGGCGTGTGCTTCGGCGTCCTTGACCATCTTCTCGATGTCAGCCTCCGAGAGGCCGCCCGAGGCCTGGATGCGGATCTGCTGCTCTTTGCTGGTCGCCTTGTCCTTGGCTGTGACCGACACGATGCCGTTGGCGTCGATGTCGAAGGTCACTTCGATCTGTGGCATGCCGCGCGGCGCGGGCGGAATGCCGACGAGATCGAACTGGCCGAGCAGCTTGTTGTCTGCCGCCATTTCGCGCTCGCCCTGGAACACACGGATGGTGACCGCGGTCTGGGAATCCTCGGCAGTGGAGAAAACCTGGCTCTTCTTGGTCGGGATTGTGGTGTTGCGGTCGATCAGGCGGGTGAAGACGCCGCCGAGCGTTTCGATGCCGAGCGACAACGGGGTCACGTCGAGCAGCAGCACGTCCTTGACGTCGCCCTGCAGAACGCCGGCCTGGACGGCCGCGCCGATGGCGACGACTTCATCCGGGTTGACGCCCTTGTGCGGCTCCTTGCCGAAAAACTGCTTCACGACCTCCTGGACCTTCGGCATGCGGGTCATGCCGCCGACCAGGACCACTTCATTGATTTCGGCGGCGGAAAGGCCGGCGTCCTTGAGCGCCTTGCGGCAGGGCTCCACTGTGCGCTGGATCAGGTCGTCGACCAGAGCCTCGTATTTCGCTCGAGTGAGTTTTAGGGTCAGGTGCTTCGGACCGGAGGCGTCGGCTGTGATATAGGGCAGGTTGATGTCGGTCTGCACCGCCGAGGACAATTCGATCTTGGCCTTTTCCGCCGCCTCTTTCAGGCGCTGGAGGGCCAGCTTGTCCTTCTTGAGGTCGATGCCATTGTCCTTCCTGAATTCTTCTGCGAGATATTCGACCAAGCGCATGTCGAAATCTTCGCCGCCGAGGAAAGTGTCGCCGTTGGTCGACTTCACCTCGAAGACGCCGTCGCCGATTTCAAGAACGGACACGTCGAAGGTGCCGCCGCCGAGGTCATAGACCGCAATCGTGCCGGAGCCTTTCTTGTCGAGGCCATAGGCGAGGGCCGCCGCCGTGGGTTCGTTGATGATGCGCAGAACTTCTAGCCCGGCGATCTTGCCGGCGTCCTTGGTCGCCTGGCGCTGGGCGTCGTTGAAATAGGCCGGAACCGTGATGACCGCCTGAGTGACCGTCTGTCCGAGAAAGGCCTCCGCGGTTTCCTTCATCTTTTGCAGGATGAAGGCTGAAATCTGCGACGGCGAATATTGCTTGCCACCGGCTTCGACCCACGCGTCGCCATTGCCCGCCTTGACGATCTTGTAAGGGACAAGGCCGATGTCCTTCTGGGTCATCGGATCGGCGAAAGTGCGGCCGATCAAACGCTTGATCGCGAAAAACGTCTTTTCGGGATTGGTGACCGCCTGGCGTTTGGCCGGCTGGCCGGTCAACCGCTCGCCATCGTCTGTGAAGGCGACAATGGAGGGTGTGGTGCGGGCGCCTTCGGCGTTTTCGATAACTTTGGGAGTCGACCCTTCCATCACGGCGACGCAGGAATTGGTGGTGCCGAGATCGATGCCAATGACTTTAGCCATGAGTATTCTTTCCTTTCCTCGCAGAACCGCTGGATCCCGAAGCGATCCGGTATGGGCGCAGGTTGCCTCGCCCGGTTCCCGACTTTCGCTCACATTGGTATGAGGGCGACCCGTTGCAAGAGCGCGCCTCATATAGGCGCGCCCTTTTGCGCCCGCAAGCGGCGATGATTCGTAAGCGATTCCGGGCGGCTCGGTTCGCGACGGAAAAAGCTCGTTCCTGAATATTTGACTTGAGGGGGGCCTGCAGGTAAAAGCGCGGTCTCTCTTGAGTGAGACGAACCAGTTCAGCCGACCCGCGCCGGGACGCGGGAGGCCAACGCCCGGCAGCGCATTGCGCCCCCGGGCGCGTTTTGCTTTGCAGGCTCGTTTTCGGCGAGGAACGGCGGAAGAGTCCGCGGGAACAAAAAGGATTTTTGGATGTTCGAGGGCCTTTCAGAAAAGCTCTCCGGCATATTCGACAGCCTGACCCGGCGCGGCGCCCTCTCGGAGGAGGACGTCGCCGCCGCGATGCGCGAAGTGCGCCGCGCTCTGCTTGAAGCCGACGTGGCGTTGGACGTCGTGCGCTCATTCGTGGACAAGGCCCGCGCCCGGGCGGTCGGCGCCGAGGTGGTGAAATCGGTCACGCCCGGCCAGATGGTCGTCAAGATCGTCAATGACGTTCTGATCGAGACCTTGGGTTCGGACGCCGAGCCGATCGATCTCAACGCGGCACCGCCCGTCGCGATCATGATGGTCGGCCTGCAAGGCGCGGGCAAGACCACCACCACCGCGAAAATCGCCAAACGACTGACCGACCGCTTCAAGAAGCGGGTTCTCATGGCCTCGCTCGACGTCAAACGTCCGGCGGCGCAGGAACAGCTTGCGGTGCTCGGCCGTCAGATCGATGTCGCGACATTGCCGATCGTTCCGGGCCAAGCGCCGGTGCAGATCGCGAAACGCGCCGAGGAGGCCGCGCGGCTCCAGGGTTTTGACGTCGTCCTGCTCGATACCGCCGGCCGCACTCATATCGACGAACCGCTGATGGCGGAGATGGCCGAAATCAAGGCCGCTTCCAGCCCCCATGAAATCCTTCTCGTTGCCGACGCGCTCACTGGCCAGGATGCGGTCAATCTCGCCAAAAATTTCGACGAGCGGGTCGGAATCACCGGCATTGTCCTGACCCGCGCGGACGGCGACGGGCGCGGCGGCGCCGCCCTGTCGATGCGCGCGGTCACGGGCAAGCCGATCAAGCTGATTGGCACCGGGGAAAAAATGGACGCGCTGGATGATTTTCATCCCCAGCGCATCGCCAATCGAATCCTGGGCATGGGCGACATTGTCGCCCTGGTCGAAAAAGCGGCGGAGACCATCGACGCCGAAAAGGCTCAGCGCATCGCCGACAAGATGCGCAAGGGCAAGTTCGACCTTGAAGACATGGCTGAACAATTGGCGCAGGTGGACAAGCTCGGCGGGCTTGGCGGAATCATGGGCCTTCTGCCCGGCATGGCCAAGATGAAGGACGCGCTTGCCGCCGCCAAGGTCGACAACAAGACGATCGCCCGTCAGCGCGCGATCATCCTTTCCATGACTGCGCAGGAACGGCGCAATCCCGATCTTTTGAAGGCGTCGCGAAAGAAGCGCATCGCCGCGGGCTCCGGTATGAAAGTCGAAGATGTGAACCGCCTGCTCAAGCAGCACCGGACCATGGCCGACATGATGAAATCCCTGGGGGGGGCCAAGCGGGGGCCGATGGCCCAAATGGCTCAGATGTTCGGCCTGGGCGGTGCGACGCCACAGCCGACGCCAGAGCAGATCGCCGAACTCCAGCAGAAATTCGGGGGCGGGGCAGGAATGGGGCTGGGCGTTCCCGCATCGCCGCCGCCCGGCGCCTTCGCCCCGAAGCATGGTCTCCCTGACCCCGGTCCCGGCGGGTTGCCAGGACTGGGTGGCAAACCGGGCGGCCTTCCGGGGCTGGGTGGCTTCTCCGGTCTAAATCCGTTCGGGAAGAAGAAGTGAGTTTTGCCGCGCGGCGTTCGTCGCGCGGTTCGGAACAGCCGGAAGAGGGCCGGCCGTTGCTTGATTGATCCACACCCCGCCCCTCGGCGAAACCTCCCGCAAGGGATTTTTGTAAGGAAGAAAACATGTCGCTGAAAATTCGTCTGTCGCGCGGCGGCGCCAAGAAGCGTCCGTTCTACCGCGTTGTCGTCGCCGACGCCCGTTCGCCGCGTGACGGTCGCTTCATTGAGAAGCTCGGCACCTTCGACCCACTGGCGCCGAAGGATTCCCAAACCCGTCTTGTGTTGGATGTCGAAAAAGCCAAGGAGTGGTTAGGCAAGGGCGCGCAGGCGACCGACCGCGTCGCCCGCCTGCTTGATGGCGTCGGCGCCCTGAAGCGTGAGCTTCGCAACAATCCTCAAAAGGCCCAGCCGAAGAAGAAGGCGCAGGAGCGCGCCGCGGCCGCCGCGGCGGCCGCCGAAAAGGCCGCTGCTTCGGAGTAATTCTTTAGGGCGCCGCCTTCGCGCGGCGCCTTTTTCACAAGGTCGCCGGTATGGAGGACAAGATTCTAGTCGGCGTTTTTGGCGCGCCCCATGGCGTGCGCGGGGAAATCCGGCTGAAATCCTACATGCAGGATCCGTCGAGCATCGCGGCATACGGACCGCTGGCGGATGCGTCGGGCGGCGTTCACGACATTGTTCTCATTCGCCCCCTCAGGAATGATTTGCTTGTTGTGCGGGTCAAAGGCGTTAATGATCGTGACGCGGCGCAAAGGCTGACCAATCAAAAACTCTATCTCACGCGCGCAAAACTCCCCGCCGCCGAGGCGGATGAATTCTATTGCAGCGACCTGATCGGCCTGCGCGCCGAAACGCCGCAAGGCGTCTTGCTTGGGGTGGTCGTCGCGACCCCCAATTACGGCGCCGGAGATATTCTGGAAGTTGCCCCAGATGTCGGCGAAACCCTGCTGTTTCCCTTCACGCGGGCGGTGGTCCCCGAGGTGGATGTCGCGGGCGGCCGGGTGGTTATCCTCCCCCCTGCCGACGACGAAGCCGCGTCGAAAGTCTGACAATGTGGTCCGCGACCGTTTTCACGCTTTATCCGGAAATGTTCCCCGGACCGCTCGGCTGCTCCATGGCCGGAACGGCGCTCAAAAAGGGCTTTTGGGCGCTTGAGACGGAAAACATTCGCGAACATGGGATTGGCCGTCATCGCGCCGTCGACGATACGCCGGCAGGTGGCGGCCCCGGCATGGTGCTGCGTGCCGACGTTCTTGCCGCCAGTCTCGACGCCGCGCTTGAACCGTCCGATCCGAGACCGCGTCTGCTCATGAGCCCACGCGGCGTCCCGCTGACCCAGCAAATGGTTCGCGACTTGTCGGAAATATCTGGCGTCATTATCGTCTGTGGGCGATTCGAAGGCGTGGACGAGCGGGTGATCGAAGGCAGGAATTTGCAGGAAGTTTCGATCGGAGATTATGTCCTCTCCGGTGGCGAGATCGCCGCGTTGACTCTTATCGACGCCTGCGTGCGCCTTTTGCCGGGAGTTATGGGCAAGAACGAATCGGGCGTCGACGAAAGTTTCGAGCACGGCCTGCTCGAATATCCGCATTACACCCGCCCTCGTGACTGGGAGGGTCGGACGATCCCTGAAATCCTCATGTCGGGCGATCACGCGAGGATCGCGCGCTGGCGGCGCGAGCAGGCGGAAAAACTGACGCGCGCACGACGCCCCGATCTTTGGACAGGAACGGAAGAGCCTTGATCACGCCTCGCAATCTGCTATGAGGAGCAGCCTTTCCGCCGCAATAGCTCAGCTGGTAGAGCACGTCATTCGTAATGATGGGGTCGGGGGTTCGATTCCCTCTTGCGGCACCATTTGGCTAGGGCTGTCCGAAGTCATTCACTCATGTCCTAATCTTAAATGGCTCGCGGCGTGAAGCAGCCGGCCAGGTTCGTTGGAATTGACGAATTCGATGAGCGGCATTCTGACGCCGAGTCGAAAGAACGTTCACACAAAAAAAGGAAATTTTGGGCCCAGACTGAGCTATTTACAAACGCAGGACATGAGTACACTTCTTGCGGCTACCCCTGTGCGATCGGATGGCGATTTCATCGGAGTTGTCGCAACCTGAAGGGATAAGATGCGACAATCCCGATCAGCCAGCTTTCGGTCAGGCTCTGAGTCCAGGTTCGAATTGCTAAAGAAAATCAACGTGTTCCTAGCGCGAGGACGGCGCCGACATTCGCGGATATTCGTCCGTTCGCTCCCGCTTTTGCCTTCTGTTGCACCGCGCGCCGTCCTTCGTGTCGGCTCGTTGTCGATGCCTTGCGTGGTGGGCCGCAGCGGGATTGGCGTCAAGCGCATGGAAGGCGACGCGATCACGCCGGCGGGTAACTATAAAATCATCCAGTGGCGCGCTCGATTCGATCGTTTGTCTGGCTCACATGTTGGTTGCCGACAGATATTGAAAAACTCAGGATGGTGCGACGATCCTCGCTCACCGGCTTACAACCACCCCGTTCGGCTCCCCTATCCCTTCAGCGCGGAAGCTATGTGGCGCGACGATCAACTTTATGATCTGATTGGCGTCATCAATTTTAACTTTCGCCCTCGCGTTCGGGGCCGAGGCAGCGCAATTTTTCTCCATATCGCGCATGATGATTTTTCACCGACGGCGGGATGCATCGCGCTTCCACGCGCGCGCCTCCGCAAACTGAAGTCCATTTTATCGGCGCAACCTCAAATTTTCATTGGCGAAAGATGTTGGCGGCGATCCCCGAAAACCGCCGATCCGACACGAATCAGGGTCGCCCCGACCTGAACCGCCAATTCAAAATCCGCGCTCATTCCCATCGATAATTCGTCAACGCCAAATTGTTCAGCCAATTGTTTCAGTAGTGCAAAATGGGGAGATGCGAGCTGATCGACAGGTGGAATGCACATCAGGCCGGCAATCTCGAGTCCGGCTTCCTGCCTACAGATTTCCAAGAACCGCGCCAGGTCGCGTGGGAACACCCCCGCTTTCTGAGGCTCCTCGCCGGTGTTCACCTGGACATAACATTTTGGCCGACGGCCCATTTTCCGCATGGCCGCGGAAATCGCCAGCGCTATTTTCGGCCTGTCCAACGTCTGGATGATATCGAAAAAGGCGACGGCAGCCTCCGCTTTGTTGGACTGCAGTGGTCCGATCAGATGCAGTTCGATATCGGGGTAAAGCCTGCGAGAGCCCGACCATTTTTCAACCGCTTCCTGAACGCGGTTCTCACCAAAAGCGCGCTCGCCGGCGTCAAGGACCGGAAGTATGTCGTCGAACCGGATCCCCTTGGAGACGCAAACGAGCTTGACCGATTCGGGGAGGCGGCCTGAATCGACACAGACGCGGTTAAGACGGGCCCTGACGCTGGCGAGCCCATGCGTGCCAAAGTTATCTTCGATCATCTTTGTAGACCGATTCACCGGCAGGAGACGGCTCGGAACCGAGCATCTCACGCGCGCGAGGAGCGGTGTTCATTGGGCCGAACGTTGATCGGACCTCAACCGCATCTCGGAAGATTGACCGTCGCGGCAAAAACATGCTCTTTGCAACCGAATTCTAGATTTCCGCGAGAAGGTTATGACTGATCGTTCTGAACGTTACAACGCCCGGGAAGTCGAGCCAAAATGGCAAAAAATTTGGCAGGAACAAAAGACTTTTGAGACGTCGAACGACGACGCCCGCCCGAAATATTATGTTCTTGAAATGTTTCCGTACCCCTCGGGCAGGATTCACATGGGTCATGTCCGAAATTACGCGATGGGCGACGTCGTTGCGCGCGTCATGCGCGCGAAAGGATTTAATGTCCTTCATCCGATGGGGTGGGACGCGTTCGGAATGCCGGCGGAGAATGCGGCAAGACTGAATGGTTCCGATCCAGCGAGCTGGACCTACGAGAACATCGCAACAATGCGGCAGCAGTTGCAGAGCATTGGCCTCTCCATCGATTGGTCTCGCGAAATCGCGACCTGCGATCCAAGTTATTACAAGCATCAGCAGACAATGTTTCTTGATATGCTGGAGAAAGGGCTCGCATATCGCAGGAAATCTAAGGTAAACTGGGATCCAGTTGATCAGACTGTTCTAGCCAACGAACAGGTGATCGACGGCCGGGGTTGGCGATCTAATGCGCTCGTCGAACAACGCGAACTTACCCAATGGTTTTTCAAGATCGCTGATTTCGCCGAAGATCTCCTGGAATCCTTGGACTCCCTGGATCGGTGGCCCGAAAAAGTGCGGCTGATGCAAAAAAACTGGATCGGCCGGTCCGAAGGAGCCGTCGTCCGTTTTGCGGTGGAGCAGCCAGCTCCGGCAGAGGAAATCACGGTGTATACGACGCGACCGGATACGATATTCGGGGCCAAGTTCATTGCGATTTCGGCTGACCATCCGCTGGCTGGCCGGCTGGCGATGGATAAGCCCGAGTTGCAACATTTCATAGACGAATGTCATCGCGTGGGAACCTCCGTCGCCGCGCTTGAAACTGCGGAGAAGAAAGGATTCAATACGGGTTTGGAAGTTCCTCATCCGTTCGATCGCGGTAGGAAACTGCCTGTATTTGTGGCGAACTTCGTCCTTATGGATTACGGCACTGGTGCGATTTTCGGCTGTCCTGCACATGATCAGCGCGATTTTGACTTCGCGAAGGCTTATGATCTCGGTTACGATATTGTCGTGTGTCCTGAAGGTGTTTCTGAATCGGTGTTTAAGCTTGACGGTGCTGCGTATGAGGGCGATGGGCGGATGATCAATTCGCGCTTCCTCAATGGCATGACGCCTAATGAGGCTCAGAACGAGGTCGTCCAACGTCTTGAACGGGAAATCCTCCTTGGGCGGCCATGCGCGGAGAGGAAAGTCAACTTCAAGCTGAGGGATTGGGGTGTTTCGCGCCAACGCTACTGGGGTTGCCCGATTCCTGTCATTCATTGCGACAAGTGCGGCGTGGTTCCTGCCCCACGCGAAAGCCTCCCGATCACCCTGCCGGCGGATGTTACTTTCGACGCGCCGGGGAATCCTCTGGAGCGGCACCCAATTTGGAAGAATGTCGAATGTCCGAAGTGCGGACGCGCGGCCCAACGCGAAACGGACACGATGGATACTTTTGTCGATTCGTCGTGGTATTTCGCACGTTTCACCGACCCAACCAACCGGAACGCCCCCACGACGCGATCGGTTGTCGACCGCTGGCTACCGGTCGATCAATATATCGGTGGAATCGAACATGCGATTCTTCACCTGCTTTATTCGCGCTTTTTCACACGTGCGATGAAGGAGACTGGGCATCTGGGCCTCAAAGAACCTTTCTTGGGATTGTTCACTCAGGGAATGGTCGTGCACGAAACGTATCGTTCTGAAGATGGATCCTGGCTCTCGCCCACGGAAATTCATGTCGATGACACGATAAGTCCGCGCCGAGTCTTTTCATTGAAAGATAACTCTAGGGTTGAAATCGGACCCATCGAGAAAATGTCGAAATCTAAGCGAAACACGATTGATCCGGATGATATTATTGGAAGCTTTGGCGCGGATACTGCGCGTTGGTTCATGCTTTCGGATTCGCCACCCGAGCGGGATGTGATCTGGACTGAAGAAGGAATTCAGGGCGCGGCGAGATTCGTTCAAAAACTGTGGCGGCTGATCGGCGACATCGCGGATTTTACATCCAACAGCAAACCTGCATCCGATTTTGGCGATTTTGCCAACAGCATTCGCAAAGTTGCTCATGGCGCTTTGGCGAAAGTCGACGCGGATATCGCCCGATTGCGCTTTAATCGGTGCGTCGCGCAGATCTACGAATTGACCAACGAACTGACGGCGCTGTTTGCTGGCGTTGATCAGGCGGGGGCTGGGGCCGACATCAGGTCGGCTTTTCGCGAGGCTGGAAAAATTCTCGTCCAGCTTTTTGCGCCGATCATGCCCCACCTTGGCGAGGAATGCTGGGCTGCGCTCGGCGCGTCGACGCTAGTCGCCGAGGCGCCGTGGCCGGTATTCGATCATTCTCTCATCATCGACGATGTGTTAAAACTTCCCGTCCAGGTAAATGGGAAAAAGCGTGGCGATCTTGAGATCGCGCGCGGCGCCACGGCAGCGGAAATCGAACGCGCCGTGCTCGATCTGGACGCTGTCAAGCGCGCCCTGGACGGAAGAAAGCCGCGGAAGATTGTCATCGTGCCTAAAAGGATCGTTAATGTCGTCGTCTAAAGGGACCGGTATGCTCTTTACTTCGGTCCGTTTACGGATCTTGGGTTTGGGCATAATGACCTCAATCAGCCTCTCGGGCTGCGTCGAACCGCTTTATGGCCCACGGCTTGGAGGCGGTTCCGTCGCCGAGGACTTGCGCCAAATAAAAGTTGAACCGATTCCAGACAGGATCGGGCACTACCTCGCCAACGATTTGATCTTCGCGCTTAATGGAACCGGATCGACTCCGACGCCAAAATATCGGCTTGTCGTCTCGGTTCGCGAACGCCTTTCCACCCCGATCGTTAATTCCGTGACTGGGGGGGCTCAAGCTGGCAGCGTCTTTGTCGACGCCGATTACAAACTCTATCCGATCGCAGGCGATTCTCAACCAGTCACAAGCGGGACCGTTAGCCAGTTGGTCGTTTACGATCGTTCTTCGCAACGATTGTCAAATGTTCGCGCTGCGCGGGACGCGGAAATACGCAACGCCGAGACCCTAGCCGAGCTGATTCGCACTCGGATCGCGGTCGCCTTGAGGAACCGACACGGCTGATGGTGACCATCACTCATCGCCATGCGGATGAATATGTCCAAAGGCCACACCCGTCTCACTATTTATTCCTCGTATTCGGAACCGACGCCGGCTTGATCTCCGAACGGGCGCGCACACTCCTTCGGGCGGAGAGCGGGGGCGCTTCGCGGCGGATGCGAAACTTTTCCGGGGAGGCGATCGTATCCGATCCCTCTCTCCTGTTGGACGAGATTCATTCGCTTGGGCTTTTCGATCTGAGACCCGCCTCAATCCGCATTTCATTAGGCGCAGGAAATCTTGTGCCGGCTCTCGAGCTCGCGCTGAAAAGCGCGCCTTTTGAAGCGCGAATCGTTGTCGAGGCTGGGCCCCTCAGGTCCGCAGCTCCGCTTCGGAAATGGTTCGAGTCTCAAAGCGCCGCGGCCGCAATTGAGTGCTATTCCGACCAATCCAAAGATTTAAGGCGATTGATCGAGCTACAAATATCATCGTCTGGCGCATCGATCGAAGCCGACGCAGTCGATATGCTTCTTAATATCCTGGGCGAAGATCGATTGATAAGTCGGACGGAAATCGAAAAGCTATGTCTTTATGCGAATTGCCAGCGCGCGATCACTTCACAAGATGTATCCGACCTTCTTGCGAGTTCGTGCTCCTTGTATGGCGGGGATATCATCCTGGAGTGCCTTTTAGGAAACGTAGACTCCACAGTCGAAGCCTCAACCGTCACAGCGACGCGTACGTCCGACTCAAATGCGATTTTGAGTAACTTGCCACGATATATGCTCGCGATTCACCTGGCTCGCGCGCAAATTGCCGCGGGCATCAACCGAGACGGCGTCCTCCGGGGCCTGCTCAGGTCGTTGAATACTTTCAAAAACGGGCAGGCGTTATCAGATCGTGTCATAATGGACAGTTCGACCGATAGGACTGAAATGGTCAAAGACGTTTATGACCTCATCCGAGAAACACGTCGGAACAATCTGTTAGCAGAGGTGAAAGTATCTCGCGCGTTGATTGTGTGGTCGAAGACCTCCAACCACAAGCGCGTATAGCAATGGAACCTGTTCTGGACTGACTGTTAACTTATCCCTGCAGGCGTTTACATAGAGAATCCAATTGTTCCATCGATTGATATTTAATCCTGACATCGCCGGATTCGTTTTTATGGTTAATTTTGACGCTAAGCCCTAGCAAATCGCTTAATAATTTCTCTAGCGCGAGGGTGTCGGCATCTCTCTCCTTGACGGGACGCGACATCTTCTCAGCATCGGCGTTATCAAGGTGGGTCAATCGTTCAATTTCGCGAACGGACAAATCTTCATCGATAATGCGCTTTGCCATTGTCAAAGGATCGGACATCGACAACAGGGCGCGCGCGTGCCCTGCCGAAATGCTGCCGTCGACGACGAATTGTTTGACCGGCTCGGGCAGCTTGAGTAACCGCAAAGTGTTGGTAATCTGACTCCTGCTCTTTCCGATCGTTTTAGCCAGTTCTTGCTGATTATAGCGGAACTCATTCATCAGGCGTTGATAGCCATGCGCTTCTTCAATCGCATTGAGATCTGCGCGTTGAACATTTTCGATAATCGCCAATTCGAGAGACTGCTGATCATTGGCCTCGATGACGAGAATCGGAACTTCATGCAGTCCGGCGATTTGGGCGGCGCGCCAGCGTCGCTCGCCCGCTATGATCTCGTAAACGTTGGTGAGGCCCGATATCTCGCGAACGATAATAGGTTGAACGATGCCGCGCTCACGGATGGAGTCCGCGAGTTCACGAAGGTCATCGTCCCGAAATGATTGTCGAGGGTTACGGGGATTAGGGCGCAAAAATTCGATTGCCGCCTTTGAGGGCCTGCGTTCACCAGGGTCAGGTTCTAACCCGCCGGCATCGCCAATCAGGGCGGCAAGGCCGCGGCCCAAACGAGATTTAGTTTCTTCGGCCATCGAACCATTACCCTCGATTTGTACGAAGAGCGGCTGGTGACAACCACGATCCATCCAGACGGAACGCGATTGCAATTGTAAGGTTAGGCCGCCCGAAGGGTCCTTTCACGCTGAATAACTTCAGAGGCCAATTTTAGATAGGCCTGCGATCCGTTGCACTTAAGATCATAAAGCAAGACGGGTTTGCCATACGAAGGCGCCTCCGAAACACGGACATTCCGCGGGATGACCGTTTCGTAGACCTTGTCGCCAAGGAACGCGCGTACATCGGCAACGACTTGCGAAGCGAGGTTGTTGCGAGAATCGTACATGGTCAAGACAATGCCATGAATCTCTAGTCTTGGATTAAGGCTCTTTTTGACTTGCTCAACGGTTGACAAGAGTTGCGAAAGCCCTTCTAGCGCGAAGAACTCGCACTGCAACGGGACGAGGACGCTGTCCGCCGCTGCAAGAGCATTAATGGTCAGCAAATTCAGTGACGGCGGACAATCGATCAAGACGTAAGTGATCCTTTCCCGATGGACGACCGCTCCGCGGTCGATTAAATGCTGAATCGAATTTTTTAGGCGGAAATTGCGCTCTTTTTCGTGGGCTATCGCTAGCTCGACCCCAAGAAGATCAAGTGTGGAAGGCGCAATGAAAAGACGTGGAACGGAAGTTGGTTGGATAGCGGCGTCGAGCGAACGTTCGCCCATCATGACGTGAAATGTAGAAACCTCTCGCCGCTTCCTATCGATGCCCAATCCGGTCGAGGCGTTGCCTTGGGGGTCCAAATCGATGAGCAGAACTGTCTCGC
The DNA here is from genome assembly GCA_963748385.1 of uncultured Pseudomonadota bacterium. Taxonomy (GTDB): domain Bacteria; phylum Pseudomonadota; class Alphaproteobacteria; order Rhizobiales; family Beijerinckiaceae; genus Rhodoblastus. Next base: position 212,762 of record CAVVIQ010000020.1, on the reverse strand, counting down.
CAATTGCCGCGAGGGCGGTGCCGAGGTTAATCGCAGTGGTTGTCTTACCAACCCCGCCCTTCTGGTTTGCCAGTACCAGCACGCGCACTTGGTCGAAATTGCTCATGACGACACCCTCAAACGGGATCCGGATTCGGCGCGCTCCGCCGAAGAAGAACAATCTTCGCGCGGGGGTCACTTTGGCTTTCCACTGCGTTCTGGACGAAATTAGATAAGAGGGGCAAATCGGTCAATTCGTTTGCGAGATCTTTCCCCTTCAAAAAAACGCCCAGAGCGCCTGCCTGGAGAGCGGGCATCGCGAGCCGGATCAAGCCGCTCATCGGCGCGAGACCGCGCGCGGAAACGATGTCGAAATGAATTTGGTTGCAAAGTGCGGGGAGGATGGCTTCGACCCGTCCCACATGGATTTCGGCGTCTGTAAATGTTTCACGTGAAACTTCTCGAAGAAACGCCGCTTTGCGTTTGTCGGACTCGATCAGATGAACCTGGCGGCCAGGATCGTTATTCGTAAGCGCGATGACCATCCCCGGAAATCCGGCGCCCGATCCCAGATCCGCCCAGTGCACCCATGTTCCCGCGTAACTGAGCAGCTGGTGCGAATCGCGAAAGTGTCGGTTCCAGATGTCGGTCACGGACGAATCGGAGACGAGATTGATCTTTCGCTGCCACTTTCGCAACAAGTCTTCATAAACGGCCAGTCGCTCGATCACGCTGTCCGATAGCCCGTCTGCCGTGCCTCGGCGCCATTCGTTCAACTTGCTAATTCCCGCAGGCATCGGTTTTGGTTTTCGGTTTCCGGGTCCACGCGAGCAGCAGCGCCAGCGCGGCTGGAGTTACGCCTTCGATTCGCCCGGCTTGGGCGAGAGTTTCCGGTCGAACTGATATCAACTTGCTGCGCACTTCATTCGATAAACCCACCACTTGATCATAATCAAAATCCGCGCCGAGCGCGACGTTCTCTTCGCGACGTATGATGCTTGCTGCGACTGCCTGCCGATCGAGATAGACAGAATATTTGGCATCGACCTCGACCTGCTCCAATGCCTTTTGGGAATATTCCTTCAATTCGGGCCAGACTCTGGTGAGGTCTTGGAAGCCGAGATTTGGATAAGAGAGGATCGTGAAGGCGGAGCGACGCGAGCCATCGCGATTGATCTTAATCCCGAAGCGCGCCGCCTCACGACTCCCGATGTCCAAGGCCTTCAGGCGTTCTGTCAGGGATTTAAGCTCATTTGCCCGGGCGGAAAAATGCGCAGAACGTTCGGCCCCAACGCATCCGACCGCCAGGCCCTTCGGGGTCAGGCGCAGATCCGCGTTATCGCAGCGCAAAGAAAGACGAAATTCGGCGCGCGATGTGAACATTCGATAGGGTTCAGAGGCGCCCCGAGTTATCAGGTCGTCAATCATCACTCCTAAATAGGCCTCGGTTCGGTCGAACCTTACCTCCGGCAAACCTCCCGCGTAGGCCGCGGAATTCAGTCCAGCGACGACGCCCTGCGCGCCAGCTTCCTCGTAACCCGTGGTTCCGTTGATCTGCCCGGCGAGGAACAGGCCGGGCGCTCCTTTCACTTCGAGGGTGTGTTTGAGGGCCCGTGGATCAACAAAATCATATTCAACTGCGTAGCCTGGTCGAATCATCTCGACATTTTCCAGGCCGGGAATTGTCCTCAGGAACGCACCCTGGACTGCCTCTGGCAGGGAGGTTGAAATGCCATTCGGATAGATGGTTTCATCGTCCAGGCCTTCGGGTTCAAGAAATATCTGATGACTTTGGCGGTCTGCGAAGCGCGTGATCTTGTCCTCGATCGAGGGGCAATATCTCGGCCCGCGCCCGGAAATCTGGCCTGAAAAAATGGGCGCCTTGTCGAGGTTGCTGTGTATCAGATCATGACCCGCAGGTGTGGTTTGAGTGATGGCGCACGACAGTTGCGGGTTAGGACAGGACGTGGTCAGAGCCGAAAAAAATTCCGGAGTTTCATCCCCAAATTGTTGTTCCAGATCACCCCAGCGAATTGACGATTTTCGCAAACGGGGAGGTGTTCCTGTCTTCAACCGTCCGAACCGCAACCCCAACGACGCCAAGCTATCGCTCAGATGCAGCGCTGGCTCGTCTCCGACACGGCCCGCAGGTTCAGTTTTCTCGCCAATGTGAATGACGCCGTTCAAAAAGGTGCCGCTCGCGACGACAACGGCCTTGGAGCGAATCACAGAACCGTCGCGCAAATGAAGGAGGAAGTCGCCAGATCCGACGGATCGCTCAAGCCCCTCAGCCGCACCCTCCTGCAAGGTCAAGTTCGGGATGTGCGACAAAATTTCGCGCACCGCGAAGCGGAACAATTTACGGTCCGCCTGGACACGTGGCCCGCGGACCGCCGGGCCTTTTGAGCGGTTTAGCAGTCGAAATTGAATTCCCGCCAAATCCGCGGCACGGCCCATCACGCCATCCAAAGCGTCGATTTCGCGCACCAGATGCCCCTTGCCTAAACCGCCGATCGCCGGATTGCAGGACATCTCGCCGATTGTCGAGATCTTGTGGGTCAGCAATAACGTTCGTGCGCCAACACGCGCCGCCGCTGCCGCCGCTTCGCATCCGGCGTGACCGCCTCCGATTACAACGACATCAAATCCTCGCGAAGCGTCCAACATTCTCAACCCAGGTCATTTTCCGATGCAGAACCGCGCGAAAACGCTATCCAAAACGTTCTCGACACCAACCTTGCCGAGCAGGTTTTCCAACGCAAAGGTAGCGTGGCGAAGCTCCTCGGCGACCACTTCCGGCGGCAAGTGCGGCTTGCGAGCGGCTTCAACCGCCTCGCGCGCGGCTGCAATGGCGCGCCGCTGGCGCTCATTTGCGACGATGATCGAATCTTTAATCGACATTCTTGCTTCTGCAAAATCTCGCAGAGCCCGCAACAAATCGTCGAGATGAATGCCGGTCAATGCGGACAAAGCGATGGTGCGATCACCCGCATTCATTCCACCCCTGACCTCGACGCCCAAGTCTGCCTTGGTTCGAACCAACCACAAAGCATCATGCCGGATATCGTTTGGCGGCGATTCTGCCGGTTCGTCGACAGGGCTGAGCCAAAGCACGAGGTCCGCCGATCGAGCCTTATCAAGAGCGCGCCTCACGCCTTCTCGTTCGACCGGGTCATTCGTCGGCCGGATGCCGGCCGTGTCAATCAGGTTGACGGGGAGTCCGCCTAGATCCAGTCTCACTTCAACCAAATCTCTTGTCGTCCCAGCGATCTCAGAAACAATCGCGACATCTCGCTGAGCGATTGCGTTCAGCAAACTTGATTTTCCAGCGTTTGGCGGCCCAGCGATGAGCACGGTGAGACCATCGCGCACGCGCTCCGCGTTGGCATGGCCCCCCTCAACTGCGGCCAATTTTGCTTCAATAATTGTCAGATTTGACCGAACCCCGTCCGCTATGCCTTCCGCGCCGTCCACTTCATCTGTGAAATCCAACGCGATTTCGATGTCGGCCATCAACCCGATCAGGTCATTTCGAAGCTGGTCTCCGAAACTGCGGAGGGAGCCCCCCTGCTCCAGGAGCGCCAATTTTCTTTGGGCTTCGGTTTCCGCGTCGATGAGATCTGCGAGGGCCTCTGTTGCGATGAGGTCAAGTTTGCCATTTTCCATCGCCCGGCGAGAGAACTCTCCGGGCTCCGCTACCCTGACGCCGGGGATCTGTCCGAGGACCGAAAAAATCTTCGCGACAACCGCTCGCGACCCATGGAGATGCAGCTCCATGAGATCTTCGCCGGTGAAGCTGTGTGGTCCGGGGAACCACAGCGCCAATCCCTGGTCCACAATTTCCCCGCTCTCGGGATCGCGGACTTTGGTAAGTCGAGCTTGGCGGGGTGTTGCATGGCCTGAAGTCATCGACTCCAAGATCTGTCGCGATCGGGGGCCGGAGATGCGAATGACAGAGACGGCGCTCTTGCCGATACCCGACGAGAGGGCGAAAATTGTTTCATCTCGGCCCAAACTGGCATACATCAGTGGCCTCAAACGAGATCGGCCATGTTTCACGTGAAACATGGCCGGGCGCTTTTCGAACTCCAACCAAATCCATTCAAGTGTTCATCGAACTCGAAGAAGCTCATATTCCCCTTCGGCGTCTCACGCAATTTCCCAAGCAAGAACTCTATCGCATCCACCGTTCCCATAGGATTCAGAATGCGGCGCAGCACATAGGTCTTTTTGAGAAGATCGCCAGGAACCAGCAATTCCTCTTTACGCGTCCCCGAACGGGTGATGTCGATCGCGGGGAACACTCGCTTATCCGCGACCTTGCGATCGAGGATGATTTCCGAATTGCCCGTTCCCTTGAATTCTTCGAAAATGACCTCATCCATGCGCGAGCCGGTTTCGATCAGCGCAGTCGCGATAATCGTGAGCGACCCGCCCTCTTCCACATTTCGCGCCGCGCCGAAGAATCGTTTCGGACGCTGTAGCGCGTTGGCGTCGACGCCGCCGGTGAGCACCTTTCCGGAAGAGGGAACGACCGTATTATAGGCGCGTCCCAATCGAGTAATCGAGTCCAGAAGGATAACGACGTCCCGTCCATGCTCGACGAGTCGCTTCGCCTTTTCGATCACCATCTCCGCGACCTGAACGTGCCGCACCGCAGGTTCATCGAAAGTGGAGGACACAACCTCGCCTTTGACCGACCGCTGCATATCCGTAACTTCTTCCGGACGCTCGTCGATCAGGAGGACGATAAGATAGCACTCGGGATGATTTGTGGTAATCGATTGCGCAATGTTCTGAAGAATAACCGTTTTACCCGTCCGGGGCGGCGCCACGATCAAAGCGCGCTGGCCTTTTCCGATCGGCGCGACAATATCGATGACCCGCGCCGAGAGATCCTTGCGCGTCGGGTCTTCGATTTCCAATTTCAACCGTTGATTAGGATATAGCGGCGTCAGATTGTCAAAATGGACCTTGTGGCGAACCTTTTCAGGATCCTCGAAATTAATCGAATTGACCTTCAACAAAGCAAAATAACGCTCGCCTTCCTTCGGGCTGCGGATCAACCCCTCAACCGTATCACCGGTGCGCAGCCCAAATCGACGAATTTGCGATGGAGAAACATAGATATCGTCCGGTCCCGCTAAATAATTCGCATCGGGAGCGCGCAGAAATCCAAATCCATCCTGAAGTACTTCGACGACCCCTTCGCCCACGATTTCGATATCGCGTGAGGCAAGTTGCTTCAGAATTGCGAACATCAACTCTTGCTTTCGCATGATTGATGCGTTTTCTACTTCATGCTGTTCCGCAAAAGCCAGTAGCTCCGTTGCGGATTTGGCTTTCAAATCCTGCAACTTGATCTCGTTGTTTCGGCTATGGGATTCCAATTTTCCGATATCTGTCATGGCGCTAAGCGCTCTTCACTCGATGTATTGTTGGTAAAGCTACGGGGAGTGTGATCATTTTCAGGTCGAAAGAACCCTAGTGGGGCGTCTTGTCGAGCGATCACGTGGGGGAGCCAAGGATAGATAGACCTTTTCCGCGCCGCCGTAAAGCGCGGCGCATCCGTGAGGCGAGCAAATTCGCTTCAGATTGTTTTAACGGCGGCGGCCGGCGGCTTGGAGCCTCGCGTGCGGCGGGCGTTGCGGGGCGTGAATCATTCGATTTTTGTCGGTGACCGCGAAACAGTCGAAAGGATCGTAGCCTTGGCGTGCGATAATTTCCCCGTCGCCAAAATATTTGGGCGCGCTTGAGCATTTCCGCGCCATCAGCCCGTGAAGCGCGGGCGGGCGGTTTGTGATCCAGCGCATGGGCGGCGCGCCGCCTATAACCGCCTGCGAATCGTCATTTTATCGAACGACCGTGTCGCATCTTGTCGGGCGACGTTCTTTTGACCATCGCGTCTTGTATGTGAAGACGCATCGCGACATCCGGCGGGCTTGGATTGCGACGCCCGCCACAAAGGTTTATCAACCCCAACGCCCAAGGCAAGCGCTGGGCAAAAATTCCATGTGAAAGCCGAATATGGCGCGTGACCTCGTCGACCAACAAATCATCTCATCACGCGACGAACTCGTCGACTGGTTTGAAGCCGGCTGCAAGCCGGAGGGACCGTTCCGGATCGGGACCGAGCACGAGAAGATCCCTTTTTATCGAACCGATTGCTCTGCTCTTCCCTATGGCGGACGCCCCGACCTCGGTCGAGAGGGCGTCCGCGCCCTGCTCGAAGGACTTCATGGGGCTTCAGGCTGGGAGCGGATCGAGGACGCGGGCGCGCTGATTGGCCTGTATGACCCGGCAGGCGGCGGCGCGATTTCGCTCGAGCCCGGCGGCCAGTTTGAATTGTCCGGGGCGCCGCTCGACGACGTTCACCAGACCCGAGCCGAGCTCGACGCCCATTTCGCCGCGCTCGCGCCGATCCGCGAAAGACTTGGCGTCGAATTCCTCGATCTGGGCATGAGTCCGCTGTGGCGGCTCGACGAGACGCCGGTCATGCCCAAGCAGCGCTACGGGATCATGCTGCGCTACATGCCCGAGGTCGGCAGGCTCGGCCTTGACATGATGTTCCGCACCTCGACCGTGCAGACCAATATTGATTTTGCGTCCGAAGCCGACATGGTCGCGAAACTGCGGTTGGCCTTGAGCCTGCAGCCTCTATTCACCGCGCTTTTCGCCAATTCGCCCTTCAGCGACGGGAAACCCAACGGCTTCCTTTCCATGCGCTCGCAGATCTGGACGGAGACCGATCCTGCCCGCACCGGCATGCTGCCTTTCGTCTTCGAGCGGGGCATGGGCTTCGAACGCTATGTCGATTACGCTCTTGATGTGCCGATGTATTTCGTAAAGCGCGGCGATGTCTATTACGACGTCGCCGGGGCCTCTTTCCGCGACCTGCTGGTGGGAAAGCTCCCGCGCTTGCCGGGCGAACTGGCGACGATCTCCGACTGGGCCAACCATCTTTCGACGATTTTCCCGGAAGTGCGCCTCAAGCGCTACATGGAAATGCGCGGCGCCGATGTCGGGCCGCGCGCCCATATTCTTGCATTCACCGCCTTATGCGCCGGCCTGTTCTATGATCGCGAGGCGAGCGACGCGGCCTGGGAACTGGTGAAGGATTTTGACGCGCAGGACCGTGACGATTTGCGAAAAAGAGTTCCGCGCGAAGGCCTGATGACGAAAATCCGCGGCGGCACATTGCAGCAACTCGCCCGCAACATCTTGCCGTTGGCCCGCGCGGCTCTCGCGCGCCGCAAGCGCCTCGACGCCGCCGGTCGGGACGAAACGCAATATCTAATGGTTCTGGAGGAGATCGCCGAAACCGGCGAGACTCTGGCGCAGAAGCGGCTGGCGCTCTATCACGGCGCCTGGAAGGAAAGTGTGCTGCCCGCCTTTCGGGACTGCATTTTTTGAAAGGTCACAAGCCTCGAAAGGCCACCGGCCGCAAACGTAGGCGACCTTCCGGCGCGATATTCGTCGCACGGATGGCGGGGTAATGAGCGCGCGCCGGATTGGCGGCGACGACCCGAGTTTCCCCGCCGAACAGGGACGTTGGCAGCGCGAAGAGCGGGTTGGATGAGAAAAAATCCTCCGCCGCCATGGCGGAAGCGGGCGCGAGCGCCAAGGCGAACGTCAAGGAGGAACAAGCGAACAAGCGGCGCGCGGCTGATGATTCCTGCGTCTTTCCGGTCATCACGACTCTCTCTGTCATCTCAGGCTTTTGACCCCAACATGATGGCGAGATCATGTCGCTGGCGGCGCGGTTTTGGGATTTCACCCGCGCCAGTCGCCGAGGACCGCTTGGGCGAGGGTCAGCGCCGCCACCGCCGCCGTATCGGCGCGCAAAACGCGCGGCCCAAGCGAAATGCGGGCGCAGGGCGCTATTCGAGCGAGCAGCGCTCGCTCGCTGTCGTCGAACCCGCCTTCGGGACCGATCAGCACCGCGAATTTGACAAATCCGGCGCCCGCCGCGCGCAGGGCCGCGATCGGATCGGCGACTTCCGCCGCCTCATCGCAGAAAATCAGCAGGCGGTCGTCCGGCCAGTTGGCCAAGGCCGTTTCGAGTTTCTCCTGCTCCAGAACGTCAGCAAGAGCGAGTAATCCGCATTGTTCGGCGGCCTCGACCACATTGGCGCGCATTCGTTCCAAATTGACTCGGCTCGCTTGGGTTCGCCGGCTCAGAACCGGGCGAAGGCGCCGTACGCCCATTTCGACCGCCTTTTGCGCCATATAATCGAGTTGGGCGTGTTTAAGCGGCGCGAACAGATAGTCGATATCGGGCAGACTTTCCTGCGGCCGGGTTTGCGCCTCGATTCGCAATACGGCGGCTTTCTTGCTTGGATTGGCTAACACTGCCCGCCATTCGCCGTCTCGTCCATTGAAGGCAAGTAAACGCGCGCCTTCTCGGAGACGCACGACATTGACGAGATAATTGACCTGTTCGCGCGTCAGCGCGACCAGACAGCCGGCTGCGAGCGACGCGGGCGTGAACAGGCGATGGCTGGTGGGGTCCAAACGCGACATCAATTTTTCGCGGGCAAGACGAGGTCGAATTCGACCGGAGACGGTCCGGCGACGGTCAGGCGCAACGGCGCTTCGGGTCGCTTCCGTTTAACCGGATGCTCGACCATTGTCAGGAGGAAGGCGTTCTTCGCCTTCGCCGGTTTGACGTCGAAATAGAATCCGGTGGGCGGCTCGACGAACAGGTCGTGGGCTTCGCCGTCAAGGATTGTGACCAGCCATTGCGGCTTGCCGTCAGCGGGCGGGGCCAACGTGGCGCTCGCCTCCTTCGCCGCTGCGTCGGCCTCGAGCAGCCTGGGCACCTCCTTCATCGCGCTGGAGAGCAGCGGGCTTTCCATCGGCCCTGGTTGAGGCGGGAGAACCTCGTTCAACTGGGCGTGAACCGGAATGCAGATTTGTTCGCAAGCTGCGTAGTCGAGCTTCAGAGTCAGGATCACCGGCTTGGCGGGATCGGTGGGGGCGACGCGAATCGGAAACAGGACCTCACGCTGGTACCCGAATGCGAGCGAGCCGTCCTCGTCGATCCGCGCAGGCTGGGGATAGAGAATCGCAGTGTCGCCAAGATTGTCGGATCCCGCGAAATCGAACATCGGCGGCGAGCCAGCTTCGCCCGGATCACGCCAATAGGTCACCGCGGCGCCGGCGAGGCGAATCTGGACCAACGCATAGCGGGCTCCGTCAAGAATTCCGCCATCGACCAACCGCGCCTCAGATTTCGGCTCGGCGACCCAATCACCGCCGCGCGCGGTCGCGGTCAACGCTAGCGTAAGCATAAGAGCCAAGCCGGCGTTACGACGAATTCGCCACCACGATGGGACTTCACATCGCGCGCTCATCCTTTAGCATGTCTCCTCAAATTACGCGCGGCGTTGGCCGGCGGTCTTTCCGTTGGCGGGGTCGGGCGGAAAAGAAAGGCGTCAAAGTGAACACATCCGATTCCGGTCCGTTTCTCGAGGGCAAGTGCCTCGTGGCGATGCCAAGCCTGCAAGACGCGCATTTCAATCGATCGGTGGTCTATGTCTGCGCTCATTCAGAGGAAGGGGCGATGGGAATCATCGTCAACCATCCGGCGCCGGGCGTCAATTTGGTCGATCTTCTGCTGCAACTCAAGGTGATCGATTCGTCCGGCGCCACACGTCTCGTTGAAACCGTCGGCGGTCAGCGCGTGCTTTCTGGTGGGCCGGTGGATGTCAGTAGGGGCTTCGTGCTGCATTCGGCCGATTACCGCGCTGACGACGCCACCATGAGGATCGACGAGGGCGTTTCCATGACTGCGACGCTCGACGTTCTTCGTGCGATCGCCCATGGAGAAGGGCCACGCAAGGCGGTGTTGGCTTTGGGCTACGCCGGGTGGTCGGCCGGCCAACTGGAAAGGGAAATTCTGGCCAACAACTGGATGATCTGCCCAGCGGACTCGGCTCTACTCTTCGACCCCGAGCACGAGACCAAATATCAGCGCGCGCTGGGCGTTATAGGGGTCGACCTAGGTTTTTTGGCCGACGAAGCCGGGCACGCCTGATCAAATAACGGGTTCGGCCGCCGCGCCGACCAGTTTGCGCGCCTCAGACGAGCTCAGCGGCGGTCCGAAAGCAAATCCCAGAGCATATTCGCAGTCGATCTGGGAAAATTCAATCACATCAGATTCGTTCTCCGCGCCGTCCGCAATGGTCTCCATGCCGAAATCATGGGCGAGCGTAACCAGAGAACGCAACATGACGGCGCGATTGGCGACCGCATCCTGAGGGACTAGGCCACGGTCTATTCGGATCATATCGAAGGGAAAACGTTGGAGATAGGCCATCGACGAATAGCCCGAGCCAAACCGCGTCAAGGTCAGACCCGCGCCCAGTTCCTTCAACCGACCGAGAATCTGTGCGGCATATTCGGGGTTTTCCATCACCAGCGCCTCGCTCAGCCCCAGCTTAAGCGAGCCGGGCGCAACGCTGACCCGGCTCAGGACGTTCTTCACGTCGGCGAGCAGATCGTGGCGCAAGACTCGTCGTGAGGAAATATCTATGCACGCGAAGAACGGCGGATCGACATCAAGCGCTTTCTGCCAGGCGGCGAGTTCGCGCGCCGTGCGCTGGATTGCGAATAGGCCGAGATCGACGATGAGGCCACTCTCCTCGGCGAGCGGCAAGAATTCGCTCGCGTCGAACTCGTCCGAGCCGAGGATGCTCCCATCGCAACAGCGCCTCGAAGCCGGCGACAGTGCGGTCGTCGAGGCGCACGATCGGCTGAAAGATCAATTTGATCTCGTGGCCATCGAGCGCCCTGCGCAATTCTCCTTCCAGCGCCTGGCGATTGGCGCCCTGGGCGCGCATGGAAGGACGGAACACTTCGACGCGCCCGCCGCCTTCCCGCTTGGCGTGGCGCATCGCGATCTCGGCGTCCCGCAACATTTCCTCGCCTTTGGGATGCCAACGCGGATCGAAAAGCGCGACTCCGATGGATACGGTGAGCGGAATTTCGCGGTTGGCGAAAGTGATCGGAGTCGAAACCGTCCGCCGGATACGATCAGCGAGATGAATGATCTGTTCGGTCGTCGACTCGGCGGCCAAGATTACCGCAAAAGTGTCGCCGGAAATGCGCGCTAGGGTGTCGCGTGTCTGCAGCAAACGACCGAGTTGGCGGGCGACGGTGAGCAGAACCGAGTCGCCGGCCGAGGCGCCGACCGCCCCAAGGATCCGGTTGAAGCGGTCTACGTCCACGCAAAGCACGGTGGGGCGCTTATCGGCTTCGGCGTTGGCCTGAAGCAGCGACAGCTCCAGCCGATCGTGGAAGATTTCCTGGTTAGGCAAACCGGTTAGATTATCGTGGACGGCGTCGTGCAGAAGACGCTCGAAGGCGTTTTTCTGGTCGGTGACATCGGTCAATGTGCCAATGAGGCGCACGACGTCGCCGTCAGGTCCGACGACTGGCCGCGCGCGCAGGCGGAACCAGAAATACTGGCCGTCACTGGCGCGGAACCGGAAGTCCTGAGCGATCCTGCCGCGTCGCTGTTGGAGAACGGTGTCGAGACATGCCCGGTAGCGGTCGCGTTCAAGCGGATGAAGCAAACTGAGCCACGACGAGGCTGGGCCTTCGAGATCGCCGCGCCGTATGCCGAGCTGCTCCTCGATCTCGGGGCTGACGTAGATCCGGTCGTTAACAACGTCCCAGTCAAAGATGATGTCGTTGGCGCCGGTCAGCGCCAGCGCCTTGCGCTCGACGTCGTTGATTGCGCCATGGGCTACGCCTCCCGAGGCGAAGGCGCTCTGCATGACGGTGAAGCCGATCAGCATGACGAGCAGCACCAACCCCCCAAGCAGCGCAGGCGAAGCGAGGTCGTTGGTGATCGAGCCACTGACGATGAAGCCCGCCGCCGCGACCCAGACCACCAGCAGCAGCCAAGTCGGAATCAGCATGATGGCGCGCTCGACGCCATGAGTGGCAAGATAAATGACGAGCAGAAAGCCAACCCCGGCGGTGGCGGCCAGAGAAATTCGGGCAATTCCGGCGGCGATCGGCGGGTCGAAAACAGCCAAGCCGACCAGAGCGGTCAAAAAGGCCAGCCACACCCCCGCCACGTGGGAGGCTCGGACATGCCAGCGGCCGAGGTTGAGATAGGCGAACAGGAATACGACCAAGGTGGCGGCGAGGACGGTTTCAGCCCCTGCGCGCCAGATCCGGTCGGCTTCGACCTGGGTGCTGAAAATCTTGGACCAGAAGCCGAAGTCGATTGAAACATAAGCGAGGACCGCCCACGCCAGCGCCGCCGCAGCCGGGAAGATAACGGCGCCTTTGACCACGAACACAACGGTCAAGAATAACGCCAGCAGGCCCGCGACGCCGATGACGATGCCCTTGTAAAGCGTCAACTCCGTGGTCTTGTCCTTGTATGCGTCCGGCTCCCAAAGATAAAGCTGCGGCAGTTTGGGCGTTTTCAGCTCCGCGACATACGTGACGGTCGCACCGGGGTCGAGGGTGAGGCGGAAGACGTCCGCGTCATCCGCATCTTCCTTTTCCGGCGGAATGCCCTGGCTGGCGGTGATTTCCGCAACCCGCTCCGATCCGAGGTCCGGCCAGATGACCCCCGATCCGGCCATGCGGAAATGCGGCGCGACAATCAGTCGCTCCATCTGCTCGTCAGTGTCATTGGTCAGCGCGAAAACGATCCAGGATGGATGGGCGCCGGCTTCGCGGGCGTGGACCTCGATACGGCGGATCACTCCGTCCGGTCCCGGCGCCGTCGAAACCTGGATGCGGTCGCCCTGGTTGGAGTATTTTTGCACCCAACGGGTCAGGTCAATCGCCTGAGCGTCCGGGGGCACGCGCGCCGCTTCCACCGCGCTCGCCGGGCGAGGCCCGAAAAGTGCGAAAAGGAGCGGCAACAGCAGGAGAACGGGACGGAACAGGCGCACGCGACCTTCGGGCGGGATCTTGTTTGAGCGGCTTCAGAAGGCCGCAAGGGGTTTTCGCAAATCTCGTCGCAATTGCCTAGTCCCGAAATAGCAGGCCGGCGAGGCGCATCGAGTGCCCCAGTCAGGTGTCGAATTTGTGGCCATCCTTTACGCTCGTTCTGGCGTGCGCCAACCGCGGGCGCAACGGGGCGCAGCCTCAAACCTTCTGCGTGGCGTCTCCAGGCTTGTCTTCGCGCAGGAAGTTTCGCTCCAGCATAGCGAAGAGCAAATGGTCCTGCCATGCGCCGTCGATCAGGAGATAGGCGCGGGCGAACCCCTCGCGCTCGAAGCCGAGCCGTTCGAGCAGGCGCCGCGACCGCTCATTCTCGGGCGCGCAAGCGGCCTCGACCCGATGCAGGCCCATTTCAAGGAAGGCATGGCGCAGCAAGGCGCGCGCAGCCTTGGTCATAAGACCCTTTCCGGCGTATTTCTCGCCCATCCAATAGCCGAGCGTCCCGCATTGAGCGACGCCGCGCCGCATGTTTCCAAGCGTGATTCCGCCGAGCAGGGTGTCGTCGGGGGTGCGGAAAATCAGGAAGGCATAAGCGTCGTCGTCGGCCTGCTCGCGGTCCTGACGCTGGACGCGGCGTTGAAAGGCGGCCCTGGTGAGGTCATCGAGCGGCCAGGTTGGCTCCCAAGGCGTCAGAAACGCGCGGCTTTCGCCACGCAACAGTCGCCAGGCCTCGAAGTCGCCCAGGGTCGCCGGCCGGAGGTAGAGGCCTTCGCCGTCGATGCGGCGGGAAGAGTTCTTTTTTCGTGAAAATCCAAAAAGATTCATTGCGGATTCGCAGGCGCCGACGGGAGACGTGCCTGCTTACCACGAATGGCCGCGACTTTCGACCGCTCCAGCTTAAACTCCCGCGAGTTGCGCCGCGACATCCACCGCGCCGGGCGTTTTGCGGGCGCCGCCGAGGATTGCGACGGTCGGAGGGGAGCGCAACATGGCGGCGCCGGTGGCGCGCACCTCTTCAAGGCTCAGGGCTTCAATCCGCCCGATCACCTCGTCGCGGGTCAGGACCCGCCCGAAGATCATGGTCTGGCGGGCGATCTGTTCCGCCCGCGCCGAAGAACTTTCGAGCGCCGCCAGCAGTCCAACCTTGGTCTGGGCTTTGGCGCGCAGGAGGTCGGCCTCATTGAGGCGATGGGCCGCTTCGGCGAGAGTGGCCAACGCGACTTCAACGAGTTCGCGGGTCTGGCGCGCCGAGGTCGCGGCCTCGAAGCCGAACAGGCCTGAATCCAGAAAGGACCAGTGAAAGGCGGATATGGAATAAGCGAGGCCGCGTTTCTCGCGCACTTCCTGGAACAGGGGCGAGGCCATGCCGCCGCCCACTGCATTGGCGAAGAGATGGGCGGCGTAATTTCGCGGATCGGCATAGGAGCGTCCCTCGAAGCCGATCATCACCTGGGTTTGTTCGAGTTTTTTGGCGACCAAAGCCTCGCCGCCGACATAGGTCGCCGGCGTCATCGCAGGCAGCGGCGCGACGGGAAGGCGGTCGAACAGGCGCTCCGCCTCGTGACGAACCTGCGCGTGATTGACCGCGCCGGCGGCGGCGACAACAACAGCGCGCGGGCCGTACTGGCGCCGAAGATATGCCGTTATGGCGTCGCGGTCGAAGCCGGCCACCGTTTCCGGTGTCCCGAGAATGGCGCGGCCGATGGGTTGGTTGGGAAAGGCGGCGGCGTTGAACAGGTCCATGACCAGGTCGTCGGGCGTATCCTGAAGAGCGGCGATCTCTTGAAAAATCACATCCTTCTCGCGCTCCAGTTCGGTCGGGTCGAACAGGCTGTCGGTCAGAATGTCGGCCAGAACGTCGAGTGCAAGGCTGCAATCCTTGCGCAGCACCCGCGCATAGAAGGCTGTGCTTTCGACCCCGGTGGCGGCGTTGAGATCGCCGCCTGCGCTCTCGATCGCTTCCGCTATGGCGCGAGAGTCACGCCGCCGCGTGCCCTTGAAGGCCATATGTTCGAGGAGATGTGACAGGCCCTGTTCGGCTTCGCGCTCATCGCGGGAACCAGCGCCGACAAAAACCCCAAACGAGGCAGTTTCCAACCCCGGCATGGCGTCGGTGACGACGCGTAGGCCGGAAGCAAGTTCTGTCGTTTCAACTGCCATGCTTTTCATTCGCGGCGCGGGCGTGGGCGCGGAGGAAACGGGTTATGGCGTCGACGTCATTGGGCAGGACGTCGAAACGCTCCCGGCGCTCGAACAGATCGGCGAGATGGGCCGGCAGCGGCGCCGTGACCCCGGTTGCTGCGCGCACTGCATCGGGGAATTTCGCCGGATGGGCGGTGCCGAGCGCCACCATCGGAATCGATGGATCCTGCGCAAGATATTTCCGCGCCACATGAACCGCGACCGCCGTATGCGGATCCAGCAGAACCTCGCATTCGCGCCAGGTTCGCCCGATCTCGGCTGAAGTCTCCGCCTCGCTTGAGCTGCCGGCGGCGAATTCGGCGCGGATTTTTTCGAGCGCGGCGGGGGGGATCTCGAAGGCGCCAGATTGCTCGAGGCTCGCCATCAGACCCCGGATCGCACCTGCGCCCCGCCCCACGGCGTCGAACAGCAGGCGCTCGAAATTGGAGGAAACCTGAATGTCCATCGACGGCGACTGGGTCGCAAGGACACCGCGCACCTCGTAGCGGCCGGCGGCAAGGGCGCGGGCGAGAATGTCGTTGGAATTGGTGGCGACGACCAGCTTTTCAACCGGCAGCCCCATCTGTTTGGCCATGTAGCCGGCGAGAATGTCGCCGAAATTGCCCGTCGGAACGGTGAAGGAGATTTTGCGCAAGGGCCCGCCCAGGACGACGGCGGAGGTGAAATAATAGACCATCTGCGCCACAACGCGGGCGAAATTGATCGAATTCACTCCCGAAAGGCCGAGCTCCTCACGCAGGACCTTGTTTCGGAAAAAGCTCTTCAGCATTCGCTGCGCGTCGTCGAATGTGCCTTCGAGCGCAATCACATGGACATTGTCGGCCGCAACGGTGGTCATCTGGCGGCGTTGGACATCAGAGACGCGGCCATGAGGATAAAGAATAAAGACATCCACCTGATCAAGCCCACGAAAGGCGTCGATAGCGGCGGCGCCGGTGTCGCCGGAGGTGGCGCCGACGATGGTGGCGCGCTGCCCGCGCGCCTTCAGGGCGCGGTCCATCAGCCGGCCGAGCAACTGCATCGCCACGTCCTTGAAAGCGAGCGTCGGCCCGTGGAACAGCTCCAGCACGAAGAGATTGTCGTCGATCTGAGCGAGCGGCGTCACCGCCTTGTGCCGAAAGCTTGAATATGCCGCCTCCAGCATGGCGCGGAAATCCGGCGCCGGCAGCGCGCCTTCGAGAAAAGGCGAAATAACCGCTTCGGCGACCTCGACATAAGGCCTGCCGGCGAAGCCACGCATTTCTTCGAGGGAGAGACGCGGCATGGTCTCCGGCACATAGAGGCCGCCATCGGGTGCGAGGCCCGCGAGCAGGGCTTCGGTGAAGGAAATTTTAGGCGCTTCGCCGCGAGTTGAGATATAGGGCACTTGTGCTTTCCGATGAATTTTCAGGCCTTTTAGCGCGGCAGATCGTCGCCGTCACGCTCCGCAGCCTTCAGAAGCGTCACATGGCCCATTTTGCGCCCCGGCCGGGCTTCGGACTTGCCATAAACATGCAGGCAGGCGCCGGGGACGCCCAGATATTCGCGCCAGCGGAATATGTCGTCGCCGATCAGATTGATCATTTCGGCCGGGCCATGGGCGCAGGCGACGCCGAGCGGAAAGCCGCAGATCGCGCGGATATGCTGTTCGAATTGCGACGTTGCCGCGCCGTCGAGCGTCCAATGGCCGGAATTATGCACCCGCGGCGCGATTTCATTGACCAGCAACTTTTTGCCTGACGGGGTGGACACCAGAAACATTTCCACTGCTAGAACCCCGACATAATCGAGCGCCTCAGCGATCCGCATCGCCTTGTCACGCGCACGGAGGCGCAGGTCGTCCGCAATCGGCGCCGGAACCTCGGTCTTGGCGAGAATATGATGCTCATGGGTGTTGAGCCCGGCATCCCAGGCGACGAAATCGCCGTCGAGGCCGCGCGCCGCCACCACCGAAATCTCGCTGACGAAGGGCACGAAGCCTTCGAGAATGCAAGGCTGGCCGCCAAGCGAACGGAAGGCGACGGCAAGGTCCGAGCCTTCGCGGATCAGGGCTCTGGCCCTTGCCGTCATAACCTAAGCGCCTGGTCTTGAGAATCGACGGCCGCCCGATCTGGGCCACGGCGCGGGCGAGCGCCCCGGCGTCGTCGACCTGGGCGAAGGGCGCGACCTCGATTCCAAGCCTGGAGACGAAATTCTTTTCGATCAGCCGGTCCTGAGTCAGCGCCAGTACGGCGGGCGAAGGGCGCACCGGTTTGATCGCGTTGAGGAATTCAGCCGATTGGGCCGGGATGTTCTCGAATTCATAGGTGATGACGTCCGCCGCTCCGGCGAAGCTGGCCAGCGCCCGCTCGTCATCGTAGGGCGCGATCGTGGCGGCTGCGGCGATCTCGATCGCCGGGTCGTCCTCGCGGTCGGTAAAAATATGACAGGACAGACCAAGGCGCGCCGCCGCGAGCGCCAGCATGCGGCCGAGTTGGCCGCCGCCGACGATGCCGATCCGCGCGCCGGGCGCCAATTCCGGCTCAATCATGGGCGTCCGGCCGCTCCGCGACCCCCGCGGTTTGTTTCGCCCGCCAAGCGTCCAGCCGGGCCGCGAGCTTGTCGTCGCCGAGGGCGAGAATCGCCGCGGTCAGCAACGCCGCATTGATCGCGCCGGCCTTGCCGATAGCAAGAGTTCCAACCGGGACGCCGCCTGGCATCTGCACAATAGAATAGAGCGAATCGACGCCCGACAGGGATTTGGACTCGACTGGCACGCCCAGCACCGGCAAGGCCGTCATGGCGGCGGTCATGCCCGGCAGATGGGCGGCGCCGCCAGCGCCGGCGATGATGACCTTGAAACCCGCCGCGCGCGCGCCCTTGGCGAATTCGACCAGCCGGTCCGGCGTGCGGTGCGCGGAGACGATGCGCGCCTCGGCCGCAACGCCGAGCGCCTCAAGGGTTTCCTTGGCGTGGCGCATCGTCGCCCAATCGGACTGACTGCCCATGATGATCGCGACGGGTGGTGAACTCTTTGGCACGTTTCGGTCTCGCGGTTTTGGGAAGGCGTCGATCTAAAGCGCCGCACCGAAAAGGGAAAGCGCGATTTTGGCAAAAAGCGCGCTATTCGCCAAAATCACGATTCATTGCGCAGGATTCAGGCAATAATGTCGGGTGTTAGCGCGTCTTCGAGAAAAGTAATCCGGTCGCGCAACGACAATTTTCGCTTCTTGAGGCGTTGCAACTGGAGGCGGTCGCCGGCGCCGACCGACGTCAACGCGTCGATGGCTGCGTCCAGGTCGCGATGTTCCTGGCGTAAGCGTTCGACTTCGATGGCGAATGCGGCCTGTTCTTCCTGGCTCAGTTCTTTGGACATCGAAAACCGCTGGGCAGCTTTTCGGGGCCCCCGCCCCGCGGGCCGAATTATGTCCACGACGCGGTTGGAGAGCAAGGCAAAGATGGTGCGTCGCGAACGATGGCCCTTTCTTGCGGAAAATTTCGCCAGCAAAAAAGTTTGCTCTCGACAACTCGATAAATTTCGCGCGCAGCATGTCGCCGTCCGGTCAGGGGCCGCAAAAAAATCCCCCTTGCGCGTTCTCCGCTTCGTGTCACAATCCTGTTGTTCAAGCATCGATAGGAGTTGCGCATGTCCTTGCAGAGCCATCTCGCCGAACTCGAACGCCGTCATATGGCGCTTGAAAGGGAGATCGAGAAGGAAGAGCTCCATCCCGCGGTCGACGAGCTCAAAGTACACGAACTCAAGCGACGCAAACTGGTGTTGAAGGACGAGATTGCGAAACTTCGGCAGGCGGCCGAAAAAGAAATGGTCCATTGAAAGCCATTGGACGGAATATAAAAAGTAGCCGGACCGCAAGGTCCGGCTTTTTTTGTCCACTTCTGGTCTTTGCCGCGGCGCGGCACTTGGACACCCCCCGCGCAACTGCAGCCAACGGCCAGAAGCGTCAAAGCGTTTCAGCCTAGGATCAGTCCACGTTTTCTCGAGTCTAAAACCCGATCAACTGAGCATGAAGCCCCTGCGCCTTCAAAGGCGTCAGCAAGTTGATGGCTCGAGTCTCCTCATTATCGTATGTCACCATCAAAACGTGATTACGGCCTGGAATATGTTTCGCCGCAATGACACCTTCGAGGCCGCAGAGGTCGCATTCGACGCCGCGTACGCGGGTCTCGTCCAAATCCTCGTTCACATGGATGACGATATCCGTCAAATAATCGAGACGCATTTTCTCATCCTCCGGTTGCAGGCTCCATATAAACGCTCGAGACCGGCGGCGGTTTCATACGTGGCGGCGTGCAATCGGCTCTCCGAGATTTCGTCCGGACGTCGCGCGGTCATTCGAGCGACTCATGGCCGACAGGCCCGCACAAAGCGAGGTCCGTTCCGCTTGGCGCGGGCAACGACGGGGCGAGATCGCGCAAGGCGCTGCGCAGGCCTTCTTCCAGCACCGGGTGGTAGAAGGGCATGGCGAGCAGATCCCAGACCGTCGATTTGCGCTCCATCGCCAGCGCCAGGAGATGCGCTAGATGCTCGGCTGCGGGGATGCTCATTTCGGCGCCCAGCAGCGCGGCGGTCGCGCGGTCGGCGTTGACCCGCAAAAGGCCGGCCGCCGTCGCGCTCATGCGGGCGCGCGCTGTTTGGAAAAATCGAAACTGCCGCTCGCGCAGCGCGCTTCGGGGATTTCGGAGAGAACGAACCCGACGCGGGCGATCTGCGGCGAGGAAAAGATGATGGCGAGCCGCGTGCGCCGGCAATGCGGCATGTTCGTGACGCCGCGCCGTCCGCGGATCCTGCGCCTAGCGCGGCGCGAATTGTCGCGTCCGCTTCGCGCGAACGATTTTTCCATTCGCGCGTTGTCAAGCCGGGAACATCACACGGAGGCCGCCTCATGAACACGGCGAATTTGCAGTTGGAGGGTGTCTATCTTGTCCTTTCGGCCCTGATCGAGGCGCTAGTCGCCAAGGGCGTCTTCCAGAAAGCCGAAATGGTCGTGATCCTATCGGAGGTCGAGCGACGCATCGGCGCCGACAAGTCGCGCCCGACCGAAGTGCGAGGCGCCAATGTCGAAGCGGCGCAATTCCCGGCGCGATTCCTCAAGTCCGCAATGGTGGGCGCGGCCGAAGGCGGCAAACCGTCTTTCGCGGAAGTGGTTTCGCTGATCAAGGAGACGCGGCGACCGCAGGATACGCATCCCGTCAGCCCCTGATCCCGACGCGTAATCCCGGCGCCTGGCGCTCCTGAACCACTTCGCGGCGGAAACGGAACAAAGCCGCCGGTCGGCCGCCGGTCGTGTGCGACATTTCCCCGGTCGGCTCCACAACGGCCGAGGTTTCGACCAGCCGACGGAAATTCTGCTTGTGGAGATGGCGCCCGGAAATGGCCTCGGCCGTGGTCTGCAAAGCGGTGAGGGTGAAATCTTCCGGCATCAGCTCGAAAATGACCGGTCGATATTTCATCTTGGCGCGCAGCCGTCCCATGGCCGTGGCGAGAATTCGGCGATGGTCGGCCTGCATGGATTCGCCTAGCGGTGGCCGGTCGCCGAAACCCGGCGCCGGTTCGCGGCCGTCGCGCACGCTTTCCTCGATCAACCCCGCCTCGTACAGCAATTCGTACCGGTCAAGCACATTCTCTTCGTCGAATCGATCGCCATCTTCGCCGAAAAGCAGCCGCACCCGCTCGATCCGGCCGAGGCCGCGCCGATGGGTCGAATCGCCGCCGCGGGCGACAAAGGCGCGCAGACCCGGCATGATGGTCGAATCGATCAGCGTCGGTCGACCCTGGCGCCAGTCCTCCCAGGGGAAGAAGCGATACCACTCACGAAAGCCGGCTCCCGGGGCGGTGGGCGCCTCGGCGTCGCCAAGGCGGGTGAGGGCGAGGTAGCCGACAGAAACGACATGGGGATCACGGCTGCCGGCGCGGCTGTGGCGGCCGCGGTCGCCGAAAGTGTACAATTGTTCGACATAGCCGACCGGAGCGCCGGTCTGTTCGGCGACCCAGGCCCGCAGACCGATCTCGAAGGTGCGATGATTGACCGGGTCGAAGGGACCGGAGGGCAAGGCCGCCAGATCGCCGCGCGCGCCGCCCGCGCCGCGCGCCACCAGAATCAGCGGGGTGTCGCCGCGCACCGCGACGATCGCGGCGGTCAGGCCGATCTCCATCGGAATGGAAGGATGGGGGGGGCGGTTCATACCGGATCCATGCGCAAAATTTCGCCCTCGAAACAATCGTCGCCACGTCCGATCGACTCGATCGCCGCAACCATCCTTCCTTGGCGCGACAATAACGTATCGGCAAGGGCGATGAGTTGCGGATTTGGTGATGCGGCCGGAGAGAGCCTGCGCAAACTTTGGGCGATCTCGATTTCCAGCGCGGCAATGGGCGCGCAGGCGTGATAAAGACGCCCGCCGGCGCGGGTCGCCGCCGTCACAGTCTCGAGCTTGCCGAACGGGCGGGGATGAAGGCGAACAATCACAGCGCCTCCGCGAAAACCTCGAACCGATCGAGAAACAGGGACTGCGCCTCATCCGAACTCATCGGACTGAGCAAGTCTTCGAAATGGCGCGAACTGACTTCCGGGGCGCCGAACAGTCGCTGCGCTTCGTCCGTCTCGAAGCCTGCATAGAGCGTCGCCTCGAAAAAGGCGGAAATCCGGTCCGCCTTCTTGGTCAGGCGCCTCAGCGCCGCCGGTGGATCGGGATTGAGCGAGAAACGTTGGAGGATGGCGCGCGCCAGTCGCTCCTCGACCTCGGCGTAGACCGCGCCCAGCGCCGTTTTGAAGGGCGAGATCATGTCGCCGATCACATATTCCGGCGCGTCGTGAAGCAAGGCGTGCAGACGCCAGCGCGCCGGCGCGGCGGGATCGAGCCGGCCCAAAATCTCGGCGACCAGGACCGAATGCTGCGCCACCGAAAAAATCACGCCGCCGCGTGTCTGGCCGTTCCAACGCGCGACCCGAGCCAGGCCATGGGCGATGTCTTCGATCTCCACATCGAGCGGAGTGGGATTGAGAATATCGAGGCGCCGCCCGGAGAGCATGCGCTGCCAGGCGCGCGGCGCGGGTTTCGTTCTCATGCGCGGCCCGAGTCCAGAAACGCTTTCTGACAGGCTTCATGGCGATGACAATCGACCAAGTGATCGTTGACCATTCCGACCGCCTGCATGAAGGCGTAAGCGATCGTCGGGCCACAGAATTTGAAGCCGCGGCTTTTGAGGTCTTTCGCCAGTCGCTCTGAAACTGGCGTACGCGTCGGAACCTCGTTCAGCGACCGGAAGGCGTTCATGACCGGCCGCCCGTCCACGAAATCCCAAAGGTAAGGGGAAAACCCCCTTTTGGCTTCGATGTCGAGGTAGGCCCGCGCCGAGGCGACCGCGCCTTCGATCTTGGCGCGGTTGCGCACGATTCTGGGGTCACGCATCAGGCTTTCGATTTTCGCCGCGTCGAAAGCGGCGATTTTTTCCGGATCGAAGCCGACGAAGGCGCGGCGGAAATTATCGCGTTTGCGCAGAATGGCGATCCAGGACAGACCCGCCTGAAAGCCGTCGAGCACAAGCTTTTCGAACAAGGCGCGAGAGCCGAATTCGGGAACGCCCCACTCGTCGTCGTGATAGGCGACATAGATCTCATCCGCTCCCGGCCACGGACAACGCCACTTGCCGTCGGAATGGCGAATTGCTTGTCCCGTCGCCCGATCTGTCATAACGCAGATTTAGACAATACGCGGGGCGAAGCCAAGGCGGGCCGTCTGTTTCACGGCCAAGATCGAGCGCGCCGGCGAAAGATTTGAAATATTCGCCCAATGATTTATATGTTGCGCCGCAACATGGAGCGCCGCATGATTTTCGACTGGCCAGAAACCACCCACAAGCTCTCCACGCAATTGCGCGACCTCAGGGCCGGCGACGGCGTCACCGACGTGATGAAAGCCTTCGCGGCCATGGCGCAGAACGCGACCAAGACCGGCGCGCTGGAGCCCAAGACCAAGGAATTGATGGCGGTGGCGATCGGCGTCGCCACTCGATGCGACGACTGCATCGCCTTCCACGCCCGCGCCGCGGTCAATCTTGGCGCCACCCAAGAAGAGCTGATGGAGACCCTCGGCCTCGCGATCTATATGGGTGCCGGGCCTTCGGTCATGTACGCCAGCCACGCCGTCCAGGCCTTCAGCCAGTTCGCGGCGGCAAAAAAAACGACTGCCGCGGAGTAGTCACATCAGCTTTAGCCGGGTCTCGCCGCTGACGAGCGTCTGGCCCGCCAGCGCCGCCTCCTCGGCGCGGTCGATGCGCAATAACGCGAGCCCACGCGCGCCGGCGCTTGAGCCCATGACGCCGATACGCGTTTGGCCCGCCATGACAGTCGCTCCCGGCGGCGGCGCGGCACCTTCCAGCGCCACTTTCAGCACGCGGTTGCGAGTCGTGCCGCGATATTGCATGCGCGCCACCACTTCCTGGCCGATGAAACAGCCTTTCTTGAAATCGACGCCATTGAGCTGGTCCATGTCGGCTTCATGAGGGAAGGCGTCGCCATATGCGAAATCCACGCCGCCCTCGGGAACGCCCAGCACAATGCGATGGGCGGCGTAATCGGAAAGACCGGCGTCGCCGCCGAAAGTCAGCATTTGCGCCTCGATGCGAGCGACAGGCAAGATCAGGCGTGTTCCGAGGGCCGAATGCCGCGAATCGCGCGCGCCCTCACCCGGCGCGCCGCCATAAAGCGCGATCACGCCCAGACTGGCGCTTTCGTCCGAAATCTCGACCTTGGCGCGCAACTTGTACATGGTCAGGCGTTTGACCAGATCGGCGGTCATATCGCGCTTCACGTCGAGCAAAATCTCTTCCGGACCGTTGGTTTCTCTCTCGGCGCTCATCAGGAAGTCAAAAAGAATCTTGCCCTGGGGCGACAACAGCGCCGCCCAGCGCGCCTCGCCCGGTTCAAGCGTCAGGACATTGCCCGTGACCAGGCCCTGAAGAAAACCGCGCGCCTCCGGGCCGCCAACCCGCACCACGCCGCGATCCGTCAAATGAGCCGCTTTCATCGTTCTCCCCATCTGTCTCACGACGGGACACCCGGGCCGCCGCTGACCTGTCCAAATACAAAAGCGCGATATAATGTCGCGTCTCGTCTATTACGAACGCGCTGATGCAAGCTTTGGTCCGACGCGCGTCAAATTCTTGGAGGCCCCATGCCGCGACCAGTCTTTGACCTCATCTTGCGTGGCGGCGTGCTGGTCAATCAGGACGGCGTCGCGCCTCGCGACCTGGGAATCCTTGGCGAGACCGTCGCGGCGATTGGCGACCTGTCGCAGGCGAGCGCAGGCGAGACCGTCGACTGCTCCGGTCTCCACCTTCTTCCTGGGGTGATCGACAGCCAGGTCCATTTCCGCGAGCCCGGCCCGATCCAAAAGGAAGACCTCGAAACCGGTTCGCGCGCCGCCGCGCTCGGCGGCGTCACGGCCGTTTTCGAAATGCCCAACACCAATCCGCTGACGACGACGCCCGAAGCGGTCGCCGACAAGGTGGCGCGGGCGACCTCACGGATGCATTGCGACTTCGCCTTCTGGGTCGGCGGCACCCATGAAAACGCCAGAAATGTCGCAGAACTCGAACGTCTGCCAGGCGCGGCGGGCATAAAGGTCTTCATGGGCTCTTCGACCGGCTCGCTTCTGGTCGGGGACGACGAAGGCGTGGCCGAAATTTTGCGCCATGCGCGCCGCCGCGCGGCCTTTCACAGCGAGGACGAATATCGCCTCAACGAGCGCAAAGATCTGCGGGTCGCGGGCGACCCTTCCTCGCATCCGACATGGCGCGACGTGGAGACCGCGTTGAACTGCACCCGTCGGCTGGTCGCCATCGCGCGCCGTGAGCGCGCCCGCATCCACGTGCTGCATGTCTCGACCGGGGAAGAGATCGACTTTTTGAGCCAGCACAAGGACATCGCCAGCGTCGAGGCCACCCCCCACCATCTGACTCTATCGGCCGATGAATATGCGACGCTCGGAACGAAGATCCAGATGAACCCGCCGGTGCGGGACAAAAGCCATCGCGAAAGGATATGGCGAGGCCTCGATCAGGGGGTGGTGGACGTGCTCGGCTCCGACCATGCGCCTCACACGCTCGAGGAAAAGGCCAGGCCCTATCCCGAAAGCCCTTCGGGCATGACCGGCGTCCAGACCCTGGTGCCGATCATGCTCGACCATGTCGCCGCCGGGCGCCTGACCTTGCAGAGATTCGTCGATCTGACCAGCGCCGGCCCAGCTCGACTGTTCCAGATCGCTCGAAAAGGCCGGGTTGCCGTCGGCTACGACGCCGACCTCACGATCGTCGATCTGAAAAGGCGCCAAACCATCACCGACGCCTGGATCGCCTCACGCTGCGGCTGGACGCCCTATCACGGAAAGAGCGTCACCGGCTGGCCGGTCGGAACTTTTGTGCGCGGTGCCCGCGTCATGTGGGAGGGCGAGCTGGCGACGCCCTCCACCGGCAAGCCGGTGCGCTTCCTAGAAGCGCTCTGACTGCGATCAATCCCCGGGCGGCTTGCGGCAGATGCGCAGGATGGGGTGCTGGTAATCCCAGGAGCTGATCTGGACCCTCCGGCGGAAGACGCAATTCTCATTGCCGGCATGAGGGCCGATCACCGTCATCGGGCGATATTCCAGATCCCACCGGCTGCGCTCCATATAGCCGTTGGGATCATATTTGTACTGGCCGGAGGTCCAATAAGGATCGGTGATCGGTCCCGGCGGCCCCTCCCAATAGGATTGTCCGCCCGCCACCTTGATTGTTCCTGAGCCGGCCGCCGCCGCTCCATGCCAAGCCACTCCCGCGGCGAACGCCGCGACGCTCACGAACAAAAAACCGCGCATCTTCCAAACTCCCAATTTGACGCGATCATGCTTCATTTTCGGGGCGGTTTCATGAAAATCCGGCGGACGTCGTCCTGCTGAAGCTAATTAAAGCCGCCAAACAATCTCTGGAAAATGTTTTGGTTGTCAGCCTCTGGCGGGAGGCGTCGGCCTCCCGGTTCCGCGGGGATGTCCTCGGGCGGAATAGGGGCGTTGTCGGCGCGTCGCGTTGGCGCGGGCGGATGTGAACCGCCTCCGTTAATGACGACAGGCGCCGAGGGATTGCTGGTGTCCATATGCGGCATCTGCTGCTGCGGCGGGCTCGGCGCAGGCGACGAGAATGGCCAAAGCGAGGCGGCCGGTCCCGACCCCAATAAGCTTTCGCTGCGCCAGCCGCCGGTCGGCAGTCCTGCGACCACCATGCCCTTGAGCGCATCGCGCATGTAGCGCGACCAGATCTCGACAGGCAGATTGGCGCCGGAGGCTCTTCTGGTTGGCGAAGAATCGTCGTTGCCGATCCATACCCCGGTGACGAGCTGGCTGGTGTAGCCCACGAACCAGGCGTCGCGATAATCCTGGCTGGTGCCGGTCTTGCCGGCGGCCTGCCAGCCTGGAAGGTCGGCCCGTTTCGCTGTGCCGATGATCAGGGTCTGCTCCAGCATCGAATTCATCATCGCGACATAGGTCGGATCGATCACCCGCCCGTTGCTCGATCCCTTTCGGGCGTAAAGCAGCTTGCCGTCGGCCGTGCGGACCTTGGTGATGATGTGGGGCTGGACGCCAATGCCGCCATTGGCGAAAGGCGCATAGGCGGTGACGAGTTCGAGCGGCGTCACCTCCGACGTGCCGAGCGCGATCGACGCGTTGGACTGAAGGTTCGACGTGATCCCGAGCCGGTGGGCGGTCTGTATGATCGCGCGCGGGCCTACCTCAAGGCCGAGCCGCACCGCCACCGTATTGAGCGACATGGCGAGCGCGGTGGTGAGATTGACCTGCCCCATATAGCGGTGGCTGGCGTTTTCCGGTTGCCAGCCTCTGATATTGATCGGGGCGTCCTCCCGCACCGTATCAGGGGTCAGGCCGCGCTCCAGCGCCGTCAGATAGACGAACGGTTTGAAAGCGGAGCCGGGCTGCCGGTGGGCGGCTGTCGCGCGGTCGAACTGGCTGTCCTCATAGTCGCGGCCGCCGACCAGAGCGCGGATCGCGCCGGCGGGATCGATCGACACCAGGGCGCCTTGCGAGGCGCGATATTGGGCTCCCTCCTTGTCAAGCACGCCGTCGAGGGCGCGCTCGGCGCTTTTCTGCATATCGGGACTGATCGTTGACGTGACGACTATGTCTTCATCGATCGCCCCGATCGTATCGTCGAGCACATCCATCACATAATCGGCGGCGTAATTGACCGCCGAACTGTCCCGCCCGCGCACGGCGTGGGCGGGATGGGCGAGGGCGTCCTGAGCCTCGCTTTCGGTGATGAAGCCGGCCTGCGCCATCGCGGTGATGACTTCGCTGGCGCGGTCGATCGCCGCTTGCGGATTATGGTTCGGCGCGAGCCGGCTCGGCGCCTTCATCAGTCCGGCGAGCATGGCGGCCTCGGGCAGGGTCACGTCTTTAGCCGGATGGCCGAAATATTTCTCGGCGGCGGCGTCCACGCCATAGGCGCCCGACCCGAAATAGACCCGGTTCAGGTAAAGTTCGAGAATCCGGTCCTTGGAATATTTCCGCTCAAGCCACAAAGCCAGGATCGCTTCCTGGATTTTGCGCGAAAGCGTGCGCTCCTGGCTCAGGAAAAGGTTCTTCGCCAATTGCTGGGTGAGGGTCGAGCCGCCCTGCACGCCGCGCCGCCCGATCGCATCGTTGGCCAGGGCCCGGAGAACGCCGATCGGATCAACGCCCCAATGGCTGTAAAAGCGCCGGTCCTCGATGGCGATGAAAGCGCGCGGCAGATAGGGCGGCAACTCCTCCAGGCGAATCGCCGCGCCGCCGGTGTCGCCGCGGTTGGCGAGCAGGCTCCCGTCAGCCCCGAGAATGGCGATATTGGGCGGGCGTTTGGGAATCGCCAGGTTATCGATATGCGGCAGTTGCCCGCCGTAATAGATGATCAGGCCACCCGCCCCGATCATGCCCCAGGTCGCGAACACCAGTCCCCAATAGAACAGGGCGCCCAGAAACGAGCGGCGACGTCGTTTCGGCTCCTTGCGGCGAGAAAGCTCTCCTTCACGGTCCTTGTTGCGGTTCCGGCGCGGGGCGCGGCGTTCCGCGACCACCGGCGGCGCGTAGTCGTCTTCCTCGTCGGAAAATATGGGCTCGATGCGCTCTTTTGGCGCCTTCTTGCGCATCATGCCTCGCGATCCGCCTTTCCTGGCGACGGCCGTGATCCCTCGCTGCCGTGATAGAAAGAGTAAATCGGGCGGTTTAAGGGCCAGTTAAGCTTTTTGGTCCGGCCAAAAAGCTCGAAAATCCGGCGCGGCGCTTGCTTTGCCGTTTAAGGCGCTGCAAAGTTGCGCCCCCGCTTAGGCAGGTTTGCACTCTGGAACGCCGCCCCATGAAAGTCACGCTCGAGAGAACGGCTCTCCTGAAATCGCTCGGTCATGTCCATCGTGTCGTCGAACGCCGGACGACCATTCCGATTCTCTCGAACGTTCTTCTGAACGCCAGCGGCGGTGGGTTGCAGCTCAAGGCGACTGACCTCGATCTCGAAGTGACCGAGACAATGCCCGCCGATGTCGGACGGCCGGGCGCCACTACTTTGCCCGCACATACGCTGTACGAAATCGTGCGCAAACTGCCGGACGGCGCTCAGGTCTCGCTCGAATCGGACAAGGGCGGCGGACAATTGCAATTGCGCTCGGGCCGCTCGCGCTTCAGCCTTCAGGCGCTGCCAGAGAGCGATTTCCCCGATCTCGCCGCAGGTGAACTGGCGCATAGTTTCAAGCTCGGCGCCGGCGAACTGAAGCGTCTGCTCGACAAAACCCAGTTCGCGATTTCCAACGAGGAAACCCGCTATTACCTGAACGGCGTCTTCCTCCATGTCACAGAGGACGACGGCAAGGCGCTGCTACGCGCGGTCGCGACCGACGGTCATCGGCTGGCGCGGCTCGAAACGCCGGCGCCGACGGGAGCCGCGGGCATGCCCGGAGTCATCGTGCCGCGCAAGGCCGTCGCTGAAGTTCAGAAGCTGATCGAGGATCCCGAAGCGGAAGTCACGATCGAACTCTCGCCGGCGAAAATCCGCTTCACTTTGGGTTCGGTGGTGTTGACGTCCAAGCTGATCGATGGCTCCTTTCCCGATTATGCCCGCGTCATCCCGACTCAGAACGACAAATATGTCACCGTCGAGCGCAAGGATTTTTCCGAAGCCGTGGACCGTGTCTCGACCATTTCGTCGGAACGCGGCCGAGCGGTCAAAATGTCGATCAGCGCCGGCAAACTCGTGCTCTCGGTCACAAATCCCGACTCGGGCTCGGCGGTCGAGGAGCTTGAAGTCGATTATGACGGCGCGCCGATCGAGATCGGCTTCAACGCGCGTTATCTGATTGAGATCGCCAACCAGCTCGACAGCGATACGACCTTGTTCAAGTTGAACGATTCCGGCTCGCCGACCGTCATCCAGGACCGCGACGGAGCCAGCGCGCTTTTCGTCCTGATGCCGATGCGGGTGTGAGCGGCGTGGTGTGTTCATCATCCATCATGCCTTGGTGAACCGCTGCATCCCGATCGGCCGTGCGGGCCATCTTCTTTCCTTCGGCGAGGGCAGGCCGGGACTTGAAATTCCCCTCGCCAAGGGCGGGAGCCAAGCCGCGCTCCACCGAATATTCTCTGACAACAAATCGGCTTTTGCTCCGCGGCAATTGGCGCGTTCGCGCTTTCGTGCAAGAAGGGCGGGCAGGCAAGGAGGCGCGAGGCGCGTGGACCCGGTTCTGTCGATCCAGAAGCTGAAAAAAACCTATGACAACGGTTTCGTCGCCCTGAAAGGCGTCGATCTCACGATAGGCCGCGGCGAAATCTTCGCTTTGCTCGGCCCGAACGGCGCGGGAAAGACGACCCTGATCGGAATCGTCTGCGGGTTGGTGCGCGCCAGTTCCGGCAAGGTCACGGTCAACGGTTTCGACATCGCGAAGGAGTACCGCGCGGCGCGAAGGAAAATTGGCCTCGTGCCGCAGGAGCTGTCGATCAATGTCTTTGAAACGGTCTGGGACAGCGTGGCGTTCTCTCGCGGGCTGTTCGGCAAAAAGGCTGATCCCGACCGTCTCGAAAAAGTGCTGCGCGCCCTGTCTCTGTGGGACAAGAAGGCTTCGGCCATCCGCACCCTGTCCGGCGGCATGAAACGGCGTGTGATGATCGCCAAGGCGCTCGCCCACGAGCCGGAAATCTTGTTCCTTGACGAGCCGACGGCGGGCGTGGATGTCGAATTGCGCCGCGACATGTGGGCGATGGTTCGGAAATTGCGCGAGAGCGGGGTCACCATCATTCTCACGACCCATTATATCGAGGAGGCCGAAGACATGGCCGACCGGATCGCGGTGATCAATAATGGCGACATCATCCTGGTCGAGGAAAAGCACGCCCTGATGCGCCGCCTCGGTCAGACTCGCGTCCGTATCGCTTTGAGCGAAAAGCTCGCAACGATCCCGGACGGCCTGTTCGATTGGCCGCTGACCCTTTCACCCGACGGAAGAAACCTCGCCTTCACGCAGATGGGAGAGAGCGCGGCGCGCGACGACAGCCTGGCGCGGCTGCTCAAAAACCTCGTCGCGCGCGGAATCGATTTTTCCTCCGTTCAGACGAGCCAGTCGTCGCTGGAGGACATTTTCATCGATCTCGTGGGCAAAAACAGATGAATCTCCACGCCGTTCGCGCCATCTATCTGTTCGAGCTCGCCCGTTCGCGGCGCACCCTGTTCCAGAGCATCGCTTCGCCGGTGCTGTCGACGACGCTCTATTTCGTCGTCTTCGGCTCGGCGATCGGCTCGCGCATGCAGCCGATCAATGGCGTGAGCTATGGCGCCTTTATCGTGCCGGGCTTGATTCTCCTCAGCGTGCTGACGGAAAGCGTCTCGAACGCCTCTTTCGGCATCTACCTGCCCCGCTTTACCGGCACGATCTATGAAATCCTCTCCGCCCCGGTCTCGGCCTTCGAGGTCCTGCTTGGCTTCGTCGGCGCGGCGGCGACCAAATCCGTGATCCTGGGTTCGATCATTTTCCTCACCGCCCGACTGTTCGTTTCCTTCGACCTGGTTCACCCTTTTTGGGCGTTGGGCTTCTTGGCGCTGATCTCGGTCACTTTTGCGTTGTTTGGTTTCATTCTCGGCCTTTGGGCGGATGGATTCGAGAAATTGCAGATCATCCCGCTGATGGTGATCTCGCCGCTGACTTTTCTGGGCGGGACTTTTTACTCCATCGACATGCTGCCGCCGCTCTGGCGCAAATTCGCCTTGTTCAACCCGATCGTCTATCTGATCGACGGTTTCCGCTGGACTTTTTACGATTTTGCCTCGGTGCGGCCCCTGATCAGCTTTTCCATGACCATGGCGATGCTGATTGCTTGCGTCGCAGTCGTGTTCTGGATTTTCCGGACGGGCTACCGTTTGCGCAGCTAAGCCGCGAGGTCGGCGACCACCGCGTCGAGCACCGGGAAACCCTCCGAAGTCACGCGGATCCGGCCATGGCGGGTATATTCGACCATGCCGTTGGCGATGAGATCGGCGACGCGCGAGGCCTCGAATCTTTTTCCAGTGAGCGCCAGGAAGCGCGCTGGGTCGATCCCTTCCGTAAGGCGCAGACCCATCAGCAGGAACTCGTCGCCCTGCTCCTCGCGTGAAAGGGCCTCATCCTCGATCAGGCCGGTCCCCTCGCTTTCGACCACCGTAAGCCACATTTCCGGATGCGGTTCTGTGGCGTGCGCCCGTCTTCCGCCCTTGGCGGAGACGATGCGGCCATGGGCGCCGGGCCCGACGCCGACATATTCGCCGTAGCGCCAATAGATCAGATTATGCCGGCTCTCACAGCCCGGGCGCGCGTGATTGGAAATTTCATAGGCGGGCAGGCCGGCCTTTTCGGTCAGCTCCTGTGTCACGTCCCATAGGTCGCGGGCGACATCGGTCTTCGGGATCTTGAGCTTGCCGGCGCGGTAAAGTTGCTCGAACATCGTGTCCGGCTCAATGGTAAGCTGGTACAGCGACAGATGTTCCGGCGCTAGCGCGAGCGCTTCCTTGAGTTCATGCGCCCAAGCCTGCGGGGTCTGGCCTGGCCGGGCGTAGATCAGGTCGAAAGACGTCCGCTCGAAAGTCGCGGCGGCGATGTCGAGGGCGCGCATGGCTTCCTCGACGTTGTGCAAGCGGCCGAGCAATTTCAGATCGGCGTCATTGAGCGCCTGGACGCCGAGCGAAACACGGTTGACCCCCGCTTCGCGATAGCCCCGGAACCTTCCCGCCTCGACGCTGGTCGGATTGGCCTCGAGCGTGATCTCGGCTTTCGGGTCAAGCTTCCACAGCTTGCCGATGGTTTCGATAATACCCGCGACCGTTTCCGGGGCCATCAGCGAGGGCGTGCCGCCGCCGAAGAAAATCGAGCGCACGGTCCGACCCGGCGTCAGCGCGGCGCGTTGTTTCAGATCGATGCGGATCGCGGCCAGATAGCGCTCCTCGTCGATGCCGCCGCGCCGGACGTGGCTGTTGAAGTCGCAATATGGGCACTTCGACAGGCAAAACGGCCAATGGACGTAAACGCCGAAACCGGGATCGGGAATCATGGGAGCAATGCTGGCCATGCGTCCTTATGCCATTTTCGGAATTTTCCGTCACGCAGCGCTTAACGATATCTTCAGCTTCGTGACGATGGGGTTAACAAGGCCCGCGCCAGCATCTGGAAAGCCCTCGCGCGGTGCGACAGCGCCTCCGATCCGTCAGCTGGAACGCCGTGCTTTTCCTCGGCGCTCATCTCGCCGAAAGTGCGCGCGTGGCCGTCAGGCGTAAAGCAGGGATCGTAGCCGAAGCCTTGGGTTCCGCGGGTCGGAAAGGTGAGAACGCCGAAAACCTTTCCTTCGAAAATTTCTTCCGCGCCATCCGGCCAGGCGACCGCCAAAGCCGAGACAAAATGCGCCCGGCGCGAGGGCGAGCCGGATTTTTCCACCTCATGATCGATCCGCGCCATGGCGGCGACGAAATCTTTCGTTTCGCCCGCCCAGCGCGCCGAATAAACGCCCGGCGCGCCACCGAGCGCCTCGACGCACAGGCCGGAATCGTCGGCGATCGCGGGAAGGCCTGCGCCTTTCGCCGCCGCCCGCGCCTTGATCAAAGCGTTGGCGACGAAATCCGCCCCGGTCTCCTCCGGTTCGGGCAGGCCAAGCTCGCCCGCGGAAACCGCCTCGACCCCGTAAGGCGCCAGCAGTTCGCGCATTTCGCGCAATTTCCCCGGATTGTGGGTGGCGATGACGACTTTTCCTCCAAGTCCGCGACTCATGCTTCGATCGCCTGTTTTTGCAATTCGATCAGGAGCTTGACGCCGCCACGCGCCAGGCCGAGCAGTTTGGTCAATTCGTCCTCGGAAAAAACTGCGCCCTCCGCGGTCGCCTGAACCTCGACCAGACCGCCTGAACCGGTGATCACGAAATTGCCGTCGGTATGGGCGGAGGAGTCCTCAGCATAATCGAGATCCAGCACCGGAACCCCTTGATAAATGCCGCAGGACACTGCGGCGACATGGGCGGTGAGCGGCATGTCCTTGATCATCGAGCGGCCGCGCATCCATTTCAGGCAATCGTGCAGCGCCACCCACGCGCCGGTGATCGAGGCGGTGCGGGTGCCGCCATCGGCTTGAAGCACGTCGCAGTCGATCGTGATCTGCCGCTCGCCGAGGGTCGCGAGATTGGTCACGGCGCGCAACGACCGTCCAATCAGGCGCTGAATCTCCTGGGTGCGTCCGGACGGTTTGGCCGTCTCGCGCTTGGTTCTTGTGTGGGTGGCGCGCGGCAACATTGAATATTCGGCGGTGATCCAGCCCTTGCCTTGGCCGCGCAGCCACATTGGCGGCTTGTCCTCGAGCGAGGCGGTGCAAAGCACATGGGTTTCGCCGAACTTCACTAGGCACGAACCCTCGGCGTAACGGGCGACATTGCGCAGAAGCGAAACGGGACGCATTACGTCCGGCGCGCGATTGGATGGGCGCATGTGTTCTCCTTTTGGGTTGAAACTGCTTTTATTACCTTGCCGCCGCCGCGCAAGGGGGGGTGCTTTGACGGCTTTCTCCAATTCCAGAAATTGGCTCGCCTGACGATCGCTGGCGCCAGGCTCCCAGCCATATCGATTATTCATTGTGCTCCGGCGGTCACGGAGCGCCATGTCGAAAGACATGTCGGCTGTTCGTGCAGCGGATATATTCCTGAAACGGACCGTTGGTAGACGCAACGTTTCGTCACGCCACAAAGCACTAGCCTCCTGACCGCCGCCGTCACTTTGAAATCTGTAATATAGCAGCAATAAATTGCACATTTATTATCAGTGACGTATTATTAACATTAATATGTTAACTAGCTGTAGTATCATGCCAGGCAATACTTGCGATGTGTTATAAAAACATTGGCCTTAGCTGTTGTCTTATGGCGTCGAATCAAATTCTAAACGCCGATTTTTACCGTCTGTGGCGTAGTGCATGCGGGGGTGTGTCTTATTGTCGAGCGTACAGGATAAATATATCGCATTTTTGCTTGCGATGTTGCCGACCGAGGGGTGTCTGCGGAAACTACTGATCGGGCTGCGCTCAGGTTTTAGGCGCCTGCGAGGCTTCATATTTCTAATTACAAAACAAAATCTTAACCATTTGATAGCTGCTAAGCGACGCGAACGCAGCGTCATTAAGGCGGTTTTTGCGCTATCTGCGACAAAGTTTCAGCTTGTCTCGCGGTGGATTTATGGGTTACCTAACGCTATGGCTTGACCCAGCGAAACCAAGATTCGGTGGGGCGCTGGTGGTTTATGACTTGCCTCGGGGGGGGCTTACGTGATTGCAGGCGGCGACAGAGAGCGCGAGGCCGTGGTCAATGTCGACCGTGGGCTTTTCGTTCTTCGCTATGCGGAGGGGGCCGTAATTGGCTCTTCGCCGATCGCTTTGTTGCGCCCGGCGAGCGGCTGCGAACCTTTCGTCGAAATCATGTCGGCTCCGGGCCTTGTCAACGGGTTCCTGGCGACGCCCGGCGATTGCGCGGTCATCCGGGCCGAGCAGCCCGCCCGCCTCGCTCTTAGAATCAAAGGGCAGGGCCCAGAAGGCTCGCTCGAGGCGTCGTTTCGTGTGGAGACGATCTCAGGGACTGCCGGTTCGACCAGCGTCGGGGCTACGCCAGAAATCGGCGCGGACGCTTCCGGAGATTCCTCCTTCAAACTCGTGGCGCATGTCGCGCGCAGGGGAGATGTTGCGGTCGACCAGGGTGTTTGGGTCGCCGGTCCCGAAGCGCCAGCGGCGATCGAGGCGGTCGGAGTTCGTGGCCTTTTGCCGTCGGGCGTCGGAATCGAACTTCAGCCGCTCATCGGGACCAATCCCCCGCGCTGGCTCGATTGGGCGCCCTCGGGCGCCTTCGTCGGCACGCGTGGCCGCGCCCTTCCTTTGGTCGGGTTGCGTTTGCGACTCGTCGGCGAGCAGGCCGAGGATTGCGACCTCGACATCGACGCCTTGTTTCTCGGTTCGCCGATCATGAGCCGGCGGGGCCGGGAAGTGGAATTGATAGGGCCTGCGGGAAGCGACCCGCTGGTCGGTTTGCGGCTTGGCCTCATCGAACGGCGGGAAGAGCAAGAACCTGCCGCACCGGAGCGGGTTCTGGCGGAAGCCAGCCCGAAGGAGCATCGGAGGGAGAGTCGAATCAGAGTGTTCCGCGCGGCGGCAAACGCTTGAAAATTCGAGGCTCGGATAAATTGGTTGACTGTTTTCATAGGGCTATCATAGGGGGGTTGCCGTGACGACGTATAATCTGAAAACTGCGGCGCAGCTGACCAGTCTGCTTGACGCTTTGAAATCGCCGTCTCAGGCCGCCTATCTCGACCAATATCTTACCAAGAACCATTTCGTCCCGGGGCGCGGCGCGCCGCTTACGGTCATCGTCGAGCCTACGCCGGCTACCACCCTGTCGGAGACGCCCAATATCGTTGCGGGCAACACCTACAATTATTCTCTTCCAGGCACCCACGAACTGTTTCTCTTTGACGGCGCTCCCGGCGACACGGCCGTTGTTTCCGATGCGAAGGGCGGCAACATTCTCGCGGATTCCGGCAATATCACCTATGAGGGCCCGACCAAAGGTTCGGGCGGAGACACCCTGATCGGCGGCGATGGAAGCACGATGACGGCGCTGAAAGGCAACGACCTCCTGTTGGGTGGCGTAGGCCCGAGCACCCTGATCGGCGGAACGGGCAAGGACACGATGGATGGCACCGGCCAGACCTTGATGGAGGCGGGTTCCGGCAAAGACAGCCTGTATGGCGGGACCAGCGCAACCGCCCAGGACACCCTGGTGGGCGGCGG
Source organism: uncultured Pseudomonadota bacterium (assembly GCA_963748385.1). Taxonomy (GTDB): domain Bacteria; phylum Pseudomonadota; class Alphaproteobacteria; order Rhizobiales; family Beijerinckiaceae; genus Rhodoblastus. Next base: position 176,346 of record CAVVIQ010000020.1, on the reverse strand, counting down.
CCTAGGCAGCAACGATCTCATGCAAACGAAACAAGGGGACAATACATTCTTTACGGGAGCGGGGAACGATACGATCAAGACGGGTACGGGCTCGGACACCGTCTATGCTGGTCTCCAGGGCAACGCCACGGTTACTGGCTCGGCTTCCGGCACTACGATCATCGATGAACAGAACACCACAGCTGACATCGCGAGTGAGAAGACCAAGAGCGGCGTCACCACGATCACCTTCACCGACGGTCAGAAACTCGTTTACAGCCACGCGACGGTCAACTTCGGGGTCACGCCACCGCCAGTCTGATCGCGCTTTCCGCCGCGGTGCCGGCGTTCCGCACGCCGGGCAAGCCGTCCAAACCAAAAGCGAGCACAGGTGCGATCTGCGCTCGCTTTTATTGTGTCGACGACTTCCTGGCGCCGCCTTTCCATCTCCTGCCGCCCCGTCCTTGGCGCGCGCCTGTAATGCGTCTATGCTGACGCTCCAGCACCACGACATGCCCGGGTATGAATATCCTTTTTCTGCATAATAATTTTCCTGCCCAGTTCCACAATCTGGCGCAGGAGCTGGCGCAGAACCCGCGCCATCGGGTCGTCGCGATTGGCTCCGAAACCGCCCGGCCGATGTCCAACGTCAAGCTGTATTGTTATCGTTCGCCGGCTTTCGACGTCTCCGCCACCCATCCCTTCGCCCGCAGGTTCGACGCCGAATGCCGCCGGGCCACGGCGGTCCTTTATGTCCTGAGCGAGTTGCGGGCTTCAGGATTTGAACCCGATCTCATCGTCGGCCACTGCGGCTGGGGCGAAACGCTTCCGTTGCGCTCGGTTTTTCCCAAGGCCAGGATCGCCATCTATTGCGAATTCTATTATCGGCCGGAAGGTCAGGACGTCCATTTTGATCCCGAGGGACCGCAGCTCGGGGTCGACGGGATCGTCGCGCTGCATTGCAAGAACGCCAGCACTTTGCTCTCGCTCGCCGAGGCCGATCTCGGCCTGTCCCCAACCGAATGGCAGAAACAGACCTACCCGCCCGAGCACCAGGCGAAAATCCACGTCGTCCATGAAGGAATCGACGAGATCCGTCTCCGCCCCGATCCGGGGGCGCGCTTCCTCCTGCCGAATGGCGAAATCCTCAATCACGGCCAGGAAGTCGTGACCTTCGTCGCCCGCAATCTTGAACCGATGCGCGGCTACCACATTTTCATGCGCGCCCTGCCGAAAATTCTCTCCGCCCGCCCCGAAGCCCAGATCGTCATCGTCGGCGGCGATGGCGTTTCCTACGGTGCCTCCCCGCCCGAAGGGAAAAGCTGGAAATCGATCTATCTGGACGAAGTCGCCGATCGGGTGGACCTCGCGCGCATCCATTTCCTGCCCCAGCTTCCCTATGACGATTATGTCGCCTTGCTTCAGGTTTCGCGGGCGCATGTCTATCTGACCTTTCCCTTCGTCCTGTCCTGGTCGCTGGTCGAGGCCATGGCTTTGGGCTGCGTGATCGTCGCGTCTGACACCGCGCCCGTGCGGGAGGCGATCACTCACGACCTCAATGGGCTGTTGACGCCTTTTCACGATCCCGACGCCTTGGCGGCCATTGTCGCGCGCGTGCTTGCCGACCCCGACGCTTTCGCCCATCTCGGTCGCGCCGCGCACGCTACGGCCACTGGCCGTTATGCGAAAAGCATCTGCGTGGCCGAAGCGCTCGCGCGGCTGGGCCTGACCGAGCCCGAAAAAGAATCCACGGATGTCGCTCATTCCTTCCTGAAAGCAGTGTGAAGAGGCAAAGAGCCGCATTCCGCCGATTTGACGCCGTCCTGTCCACACCCCCGCCAGAACGAGGCTGCCTTATGGCTGAAGTTCCGAAGAAACGCGTTCTCAATGCCGGTTGCGGCGCTCCCCGGTTAGGAGGCCTTCCCCCTTCCTTCTCCCCCGCGTCATGGGACGAAGTGCGGCTCGACGTCGATGCGGAGACGAGGCCGGACATCATCGCCTCCTTGGACAACATGCGCAGAGTCGTCCCCGACGCCAGCTTTGACGCGGTCTTTTCGTCCCATGCGATCGAGCATCTTTACGCCCATCAGGTCATTCCGGCTTTTCGCGAGTTTTGCCGCGTGATCAAGCCGGATGGTTTCGCGCTGGTGACCTGCCCGGATCTGACCGCCATTTCCCGCTTCATTCTCGAGCATGGCGCGGAAGCGGTGGCCTATCAATCTCCGGCCGGCCCAATCCGCCCGATCGACATGCTCTTCGGACATGGCCGCTCGATCGGCGAGGGCAGGGTGGCGATGGCTCATCGCACCGGCTTCACCGCCCCGCGCCTTGCCCGGATCGCGCTCGAATCGGGCTTCAAGGAGGTCCGGGCGACGGTGGGACCCTTTTTTGACATATGGGCGATCCTGCTGGGCCCGCAAGCGTCGGAGGCGGCGATCGCGCCGATGTTCGGTGGCTCCGATCTCGCCCGACTGTTCGGCGCCGCGCCGCCGCCAGCGGAGCCGATGCAGCCACACGGATCGGCGGACGCAAGTGCCTGAGGGGAGCGCGGCAAAGGCACGCGATTCCGGGTCCCGACGGGGAAGGCCCCTGGATGCGGATGGATTGCTTTTTGACCCGCGGCGGCATTTCGAGGCTTTGTTTCTCAAGATCCGGCGACATCTCGACAATGATCGCCCGGACCTTGCCTTTCCCTATGCCGACCGGCGCTGCCGCCTGCTCAGGCCCGACGCGCGCGATTTCCTGCTTCGCTCCGAAATCAGCCGCCGCGCCGGATTACTTTCCGAAGGCGCGCGCGATCTCGATCGCGCCCTCGAACTCGATCCGACCGACCGCCATGTCCTGCAAGTCGCTCTGATCTGGGGCGAGCCCGCCCAGAAAAGCCTTGCCGCCCGCCTCGCCCTGTCCGATGACGATCCTGACGCCGCGCTCGCCGCGCTGGCCGTGGATTGGCTGGCAAGCGAAGGCGAGACCTTGCTGTTTTCCGTCTGCCGGCGCGATCGGCTATTAACGGGATGGGCGGCATGGACCGGGGCGGCGGAGATTCATCTGCGCCTGGTCGGCGATTTCGAGGAAAGCGTCGTCCTGTCCCCTGAATCGGACCATTGGCTTGCAAACGAAATCCGGTTCGCCGCTACCATCCGATGGCCCGCCGAGGAAAATTTCGAGACGGCTACCCTCCTGCGCGACGGGTCCCCGGTCGCCACAAGAGTCCTGAAAGTTGGCTCGCGCGTTTATGCCGACGTCGCGCGCGAGCCCGTTGCTCTTTCGGTCATCGTCCCCGTCTATGAGGATTTCACCGCGACCTGCGCCTGTTTCGAGGCGCTTTTTGCGCAAGGCTCGCCCATCGCGATGCGGATCATTGCGGTGGATGACGCCAGTCCCAATGCCGATTTGCGCGCCTGGCTCGACAATCAGGCGGCGACGGGCCGCGTGGTCCTGCTGCGCAACGATCAAAATCTCGGCTTCGCCGCCTCGGTCAACCGCGCCCTAAAACTTTGTCCGGAGGGCGACGTCGTGCTGCTCAACGCCGACGCCCTGCCCCCCCCTGGAAGCCTGGCGCGGCTCGCCGAAGTGGCGCGTTCCTCGCCCGACATCGGCACGGTCACGCCGTTTTCCAACAATGGCGAATATACCAGCCTGCCGGTGGCCAACGCCGCCAATCCGATGGAGGCGCCCGCTGACATCGCGCGGATCGACATTTTGGCGCACCAAGCCAATGGGTTTGATTTCGTCGATCTGCCCAACGGGATCGGCTTTTGCCTTTTCGTCACCCGCGCCTGTCTCGACGCCGTCGGTCGCCTGCCCGAACTTTACGATCGGGGTTATTTCGAGGACGTCGAATTCTGCCTGAGGGCGCGCGAAAAAGGTTTTCGGAACGTTTGCGCGACCGGGGTTTATGTCGGCCATGAGGGCTCGCGTTCGTTCCTTGCCGAAAAGCGCCGGCTGGTCATGCGCAATCTGGCGATCCTGGAGCGACGCTTTCCCGAATATCAAGCCGAATCGGCGTCTTTCGTCGAAGCCGATCCGCTGCGGCGCGCGCGCGGCGCGGTCGAGGCGCTCCTTCCCGCCGACGTCGGACGCGTCGCGCTGGTCTGCGCCGGCGGCGCGCGTTTTCTGGCGCGCAGCCGCGCCGAGGTTCTGGCGAAGGACGGAGGGCCGGCGCCGATGATTTGCGTCTGCGCCGACGCGCGCGCCGAATTGCGCGGCGTCCCTAACGGATGGCCGCAATCTCTCGACTTTCCGCTCAACGACCGCGCCGGCTTGCAACGCCTGCTCGCTTTCCTGCGCGCGACCAAAATCTCGCGGATCGAATTGTTCGATCCGCTGGCGCTCGAACCCGCCTTGCTTGCCGCTTTGGTCCGGCTCGGCGTGAGAGTTGAAATTGCGGCCGGCGACCTGGAATGGGCGATTCCCATGCGAACGCCATTCGACGGCGCATGCCGCGCATCCGACGCCCCCGGGCTCTGCCCCTCTTGCGCCGAGGGGGCGTTTCAGGTCGGCGCCGAGGAGGAAGTCCGCCGTCGGCGCCTCAAGCGCAAGCGCGCAATCCTTGCGCGCGCCGACGCCGTTCGTCCTTTAGACCGGATGTCCGAACAGATCGCGGCTCATATGTTTGGCGATGTCGCGGTTGAGCCATTTGTCGTGCCGCCGGTCGCGGCGCGGCCGTCCAGCCATCCGGCGGCTGGGGGCGTCCTGGCGATGATCCTGCCCCAGCCCGACGCGCGCGCCGAACGGATAGTCGTTGCGTTCGGTCGCGCCCTGCGGCGGCTCGACGAACTGGCGCGGATTGTCGTATTTGGCGCCTGCGTCAACGATCTCGCGGTTATGAGAACCGGCAATATTTTCGTCGCCGGCCCCGTCGAGATCGACGAATATGACCGTCTGCTGCGCCAATATGAAATTTCCGCCCTGATGTCGCCTTACCGCGGCCGCCTGTTCGGTTGGACTGACCGGCTTTCCAACGCTTTCGCAATGCCGAAAGCCTGTTTCGATTATTCATTCGGCAAGCTGACGCTCGAAGACGGCGATCTGGCGCTCGATCCCCGCTTGTGCGACGCCAAGGCGGCGTCACGCGCCGCACAATGGTTTGCTGCATTACCGCGAAGGGCGGCGCGATGACGAACCGGTCCGGGCAGGATAGCGCCCCGCTGCTTGCGCAAGCCATGATGATCAGCGACCGGCAAATCGCCGGCTTTGTGTGCGATCCGTCGGATCCGGGCCGCCGGTTCGTCGTCGAACTGCTGCTTGATGGTTTTCCGGCCGGCGTCAGCCGCGCGGACCGTTTTGACCCCGAACTGGCCCGCGAGGGGGAGGGCGACGGATGCTACGGATTTGTCTTCACGCTTGCTCCTCCCGCCCTGCAGACGGCGAGACGGGTGGAAGTCCGCCTCGCCAACAGTGGCGGGATAGTCGGCGCGCCGCTGCTCGCTCCAGGGGCTCCAGCGCAGAATATTGATCTCTCGCCCGGCGAGGTCGGCTGGGACGGCGGCTTGCGTCTGACGGGCTGGGTGAGCGGCGATCCAGCGCGCGCCCAGACCGTTCGCGCGCTGATCGACGGCGAGGAGGTCGCGCGGACCAAGGCGACGCGGTGGACCCATGTCGGCGAGGGCGACGAGGTTCGCGCCTACCGCCGTTTCGATCTCGACCTGCCGCTGCGCTTCGCCGACGGCCTCGCCCATGTCGCGACCATCCTCGACGAGGACGGCGGACAGCTCGCCGGCAGTCCCTGCGGCTTCGTCGCTTTCCGCGACGGCCTCGCCCGCTTTCTCGAAGGCCGAGCGGAGCTCGAATCGGAAAAGCCGCGAGGCGATTTTTTCGACCGGATCGTGCCCCAATCGCTGCCGCTCGACCTGTTCGCGCAGTGGCGCGGCATTTTTTCGCTGCCCACGCCTGCGATGGACGTGCGGCCGCGGCTCGCCGTCGCCCTCGTCGGCGACGAGGGCGTCGAGGACAGCATCGCCAGTCTCGAAGCGCAACAAGGCTGCGATTGGATCGCCGCCACGCTCGAGGGCGGCGACGGACCGGTCGATTTCGACCCGGCCATGCTGCGAGAATTCCTCGGGAATGACGCCGAGGACTGTTCTTTCCTGGTTTTTGCGCCCTCGGGAACTGTTTTTGTGCCCCAGGCCCTCTGCCTGATGGCGGAGGCTTTCGAGATGTTCCCTTCGGCGGCTCTGGTCTATGCCGATTTCACTTTGGCCGAGGCCGACCGCGGTGAATGGCCCGTCGCCCTGCCAGCCTTCGATTATGAACGCATGCTGGAGCAGGGCTGCGGCGCTTTATTTTTCGCCGCGCGCGCCGACTATGTCCGGGCCGTGGCGAAGGCCGGGGCAGGCGACCTGTTCCGACTGTTCTTCTTCGCGCAGGACCGCCGCCGGGCGGTCGGGGCGCGGGTTCTCGAAGCAAGTCTTGCCGAATCCGGCGCCACGCCCGTGCATCGGCCGGGTTTCCTCGCGCGCCTGCCAAGGCTCGATCCGGCCAAAACCTCGGCGACGCTCGCGCGGGCCGTCCAGGCCCATCTCGCCGCGCGCGGGGTGCAAGGCAGGATCGGTCCTGGACGCGGCGCGCTTTTGCCTTCGGCGATCGTCGCGCGTCCAGCGCCGCGCGGCCGGGTTTCGATCATCATCCCGACGCGCGATCGCGCCGATCTTTTGGGGGCTTGCTTCAATTCGCTGGTGAAGACGGTCGATTTCTCGCTCCACGAAGTCATTGTGCTCGACAACGACTCGGTCGAGCCGGAAACGGTGGCCCTGTTCGATGAGGTATTGGCGAAAGGAGGGCGGGTGCTGCCGGTTCCCGGCCCCTTCAATTTCTCGCGCATCATCAACCGGGGCGCGACGGCCGCGAGCGGCGAATTCCTGCTTCTGCTCAACAATGACGTCGAGGCTTTGCAACCGGGTTGGCTGGAGGAAATGCTGAGCCGCATGGCGGAGCCGGATGTCGGCGCGGTGGGCGCGGCGCTGCTTTGGCCAAGCGGCGTCGTCCAGCACGGCGGCGTCGTGCTAGGTCCTAAATTCGCGGCGCTCCATGCCTTCAACGACCGGATCGAGAGCGACCCCGGCTATGCCGACCTGTTGCGCGTCGCCCACGAATGCGGCGCGGTGACCGCGGCCTGTCTCCTTACCGAGCGTCGGCTCTTCCTCGCCGCCGGCGGTTTTGACGAATATCGTTTTCCCGTCAATTTCAACGATGTCGACTATTGCCTGCGCTTGCGCGCGGGGGGGTTGAGGGTGGTCCTGACCCCCCATGCGAGGCTGTTGCACCGCGAATCTGCCACGCGCGGCGACGAGCGCCGGCCGGATCAGGCGTTCCGCGGCCAGCGAGAATTGCGCAATCTCCGCGCGATCTGGGGCGAGGCCCTGACCGCCGATCCCGCCTATCATCCGATGCTTTCGCTCGACCAGACGCCCTTTTCCGCTCTGGCCTGGCCGCCCCGTCCCGCGCCGCCGCGCCTGCCGTTCTGGCCCAGGCCCCGTCCCGTTCCGCCGGGATTCTGATCATCGTGCCGTCAGAAAGGATGTCGCGGGCGCGCCGGCCTGCATTTGCGCAAGGCCGCCCTGCCGAAAGGGACGCGCCGCGCTTCTTGTTCCGGTCGAGTTTGCAGCTTATCTCGACCTCGTAAATCTCTCGCCAAGGACCGCGCCCCATGTTCAAGGTCAAGGCAATCGCCGCGCATTCCGCCACAAGCCCGTTAAAGCCGTTCAGTTTCGAGCGTCGCGATCCCGGCGCGCATGATGTCCAGATCGACATCCTTTACTGCGGCGTCTGCCATTCCGACCTCCATCAGGCGCGCAATGACTGGAGCAATTCGCTTTATCCCATGGTTCCGGGCCATGAGATCGTCGGCCGCGTGATCAAGGTCGGGGCGCATGTCACGAAGTTCAAGGCCGGCGACCTCGCCGCCGTCGGCTGCATGGTCGATTCGTGCCGCCGCTGCGAGCCCTGCGAGGCCGGGCTCGAACAATATTGCGCCGAGGGCTGCACCCTGACCTATAACGACCGAGAACGCGGTTCGAAGGACCTGACCTTCGGCGGATATTCCGAACAAATCGTCGTCGAGCAGCGTTTCGTCGCCAAGGTTCCCGAAAACCTCGATCTCAAGGCGGTGGCGCCGCTGCTTTGCGCCGGCATCACCACCTATTCGCCCTTGCGGCGCTGGAAGGTCGGCCCGGGCCAGCGGGTTGGAATCATAGGCCTTGGCGGCCTCGGCCATATGGGCGTGAAATTCGCCAAGGCCTTGGGCGCGCGGGTGACGATGATCACTACCTCGCCGGAAAAAGGGGTACGACGCTCTACGCCTTGGCGCAGACGAGGTGTTGGTTTCACGCGACGTGGAGGCGATGGCGCGGCGTCGCGGAGCCTTCGACTTCCTGCTCAACACCATTCCGGTCGGCCACGACGTCAATCCCTATTTGACTTTGCTCAAGACCGACGGGACCATGGTGCTGGTTGGGGCGTTGACCGCGCTGGAGCCGGCGCCGATGGGGCGCAATCTCATCGGCGGGCGCAAGACCATCGCCGGATCGATGATCGGCGGAATGGCCGAAACTCAGGAAATGCTCGATTTCTGCGGTGAGAATAATATCGTGAGCGATATCGAAATGATCCGCATCGGCGAGGTCAACGAAGCCTACGAGAGGGTTCTCAAAAATGACGTGCGCTATCGCTTTGTGATTGACATGGCGTCACTCAAGGCGTCTTGACCAAATAGCGAGGGATGATGTGCTGACGCCGAAGCCGGAAACCTCCCTGCTGCTGCTGATCGATTTTCAAATCCGCTTGGCCCAAGCGATGGAGGACGCGCAAGCCGCGATCACCAACGCCCGCCGCCTCGCGGAAGGCGCGCGTCTGCTCGGCGTGGAAATTCTTGCTACCGAGCAAAACCCTGAAAAGCTGGGACAGACCGTTCCGGAGCTCGCCGAATTTGCTTCCGCCCCGGTCGTGAAAATGTGTTTCAATGCCGTCTCCGCGCTGCATTTCCCCAAGGAAAAGCTCAAAAACCGCGCGATTGCCGTCGCCGGTTTCGAGACTCATGTCTGCGTGCTGCAAACGGCCATGGCCTTGTTGGGCGAGGGATGTCTCGTCATGGTCGTGGCCGACGCTGTTGGTTCGCGCCGCGCCGACAACAAAAAAGCCGCGTTGCGCCGGCTGGAGCGTTGCGGCGCCATGATCGTGACGACGGAAATGGTCCTGTTCGAATGGTTGGGAAGCGCGGATCACCCGCGCTTCCGCGACATTTCACGGCTGGTCAGATAGACCTTCACATCGAGAGGCTGAAGCCGCTCACGCCAAGATTGGCCGCAAAGCCCGCCTGCATGCCCTTCAGTTCGAGCACGACGCCATTGGAATTGCGCATGCGGAGGACCTGCGCGCCGCCTGCGACGGCAACGCCGGCGCCGACCGCCGTGAAGGTGCCGATGATGTCGGTCGCGTTATGCAGATTCAGGGCGCGGCCAACCAGCGTGCCTCCAGAGGCGCCGATCGTCCCGATGCTGACGCCGCCGATCCGCAGCGGATAGGTGTGGCCGTTGAATGTCAGCCTGCCCTCGCCGCCGCCGAGACCGATGATGAAGCCGGCGCTGACGAAGCGGAGGCGAACCGATCCGGTTCCCGCGACGGCCGGCGCGCTCGCGACGGTCAAGGCGAGTGCAAGGCCGGCGACGGCGGTCCTGAAGATGTGACGACGGTTGAGCATTGGCGCCTCCGTAAATATGGCGTGTTTTAAATCGAAAGCCTGTTCAGGCTGGGCGGGCGGTCAGACGAAGCAACTTGGCTCGCAGGCGATTCGGGCTGACTTCGTCGCCGGAGGGGATCATGGCCGGGCGAGAAAGCGCGGTCAATGCATAGGCGAAGGTTCGAGCGCTCCTTTTGTCCGCGATCAGCCCGGTCAGCGCTTTCAAATCCCGATCGTGGCCTCGGCCAGGCGATGGCGCCTCGCGCCGGAATGTCAAGTTGTTCACTCAACCGGCCGGCGCGCCCCGAACCCGATCAGATTTCGTCAATCCGGTCAGACAAGGCCAGACCCGGCCCCTGTGCCGATCATTGCGGCTTGAGACCTGCTGCCATCGCGCCCGCGATCGCGCAGGCCTCGTCATTGTCGGACGTGTCGCCGGTCACGCCAACGGCGCCGATCGGCGCGCCATCGGGACCGACGAGAATGATTCCTCCGGCGGCGGGGATGACGCCCTGCGGGAAAATCGGGCCGAGCGCGGCGACGAACCCGGGCCTTTTGAGAGCCAGTTCCTCGACCTGCCTGGAGGAAACGCCGAGCGCCAGGGCGCCGTTCGCCTTGCCGATAGCGATTTGCGGCCGGTGATTGGAGGCGCCGTCCTGCCGTTGCAGGGCGATGACATGGCCGCCGGCGTCGAGCACTGCGATGGTCAAAGGCTTGAGGCCGAGCTCGTTGCCCTTGGCGAGGGCGGCGGCAATCAGAATATTGGCCTGTTCCAATGCGATGCGGCTCATGGGAGTCTCCGGTGGCGAAAGCGCGGCGCGTGGCAAATTAGGGTCCTGGATGAAAAACGCAAAGAGATTTCAGACGCGGGAACAAGCCAGCCATCTTAATTGTTGCTTGATCTCGCGCGGCGGCGGGATCAGTCTTTCCCGACAACCCTCGTCGCGTTGCTTTCGCATTTTTCGACAGGTTGAGGACATGTCGGACCACGAGCTTTCCAGACCATCGACCCGAACGGCGCCCGCTGCGATCGCCTTCGCGGTCGGGCCGACTTTGCTCGGCGAGGTTCTGGTGGCGCGACGGTCAGAGGGCGTCTGCGCGATCCTGTTGGGCGACCGCGCCGAGAATCTTGTGCGTGAGCTGGAGGCGATATTTCCGCACTCCCCGCGTGAAATGCGGCAAGAAGCGCTGCGGTCGGAACTCGCCGCCGCCGTTGCGCTCACCGAAAGGCCTTGGACGCCATTCGAGCCGCCGATTGCGATAGGCGGAACGCCGTTCCAGAACATGGTCTGGGCGGCTTTACGCCAAATTCCGGCGGGCGTTACCGTAAGCTATGCCGAAATCGCCCGACGGATCGGCAAGCCTTCCGCCGTGCGCGCGGTCGCGGGCGCATGCGCCGCCAATGTTCTCGCCATCGCCATTCCCTGCCATCGCGTCTTGCGAAGCGATGGAACCCTTTCGGGCTACCGTTGGGGTATGGCGCGCAAACGCGAGCTCATCAGCCGCGAGAAGAGCGCAACTGCGACATAATGTAGCGCGCAAAAGCCGCCGATATTTGAGCCAAGTCAAATGTGGGGGACGGAAAAGCGCCTATTTTTTTCCCGTGATTATGTCACAGGCGTCCGCGTGAGCAGGCGCTTCCTCCCTGAGACTTGGACCGCTTTAAAAGAGGCGGTCCTTTTTCTTTGTGCGTCGAGGCGTGGCCGCATCGCCATCGGCGAAACGCTCTCGAGGCCGGCGCCTCGGAAAAATGGGTTGTTGTGCGATCGGCGTTATCGTGGTCCCGATCGTTCTTCTCCCTCCCTTGTCGCGTCGCGCGCGATGCGCTTAAGTTCCGCTATGCCGAAACATAAAAACAAATCCCACGCGACGCCGGCGAAAAAAAAGGCCGACGATCGCGAGCGGGCGCGCGAAATTTTCGCCCGCTTCGCCGCCTTGAATCCGCATCCCAAAGGCGAGCTGGATTATGTGAACCCCTATACCTTGCTCGTCGCGGTGGTGCTCTCGGCTCAGGCGACCGACGCAGGGGTCAATCGCGCCACCAAAGGCCTGTTCGCGATCGCTTCGACGCCTCGGCAGATGTTGGCGCTCGGCGAAAACGGCCTGCGCGACAGAATCAAGACGATCGGCCTGTTTCGCGCCAAGGCAAAAAATGTGATCGCTCTGTCGCGCAAGCTGATCGACGAATTCGGCGGCGAAGTCCCGCGCAGCCGCGAGGGGCTGGAAAGCCTGCCGGGCGTGGGGCGCAAGACCGCAAATGTCGTTCTCAACATCGCCTTTGGGGAAAAAACCATCGCAGTGGACACCCATTTGTTCCGGGTCTCGAACCGTATCCCACTGGCGCGCGGAAAAACGCCGGAAGATGTCGAAAGAGGCCTGCTCGCCATCGTGCCGGACGAATATCTCCTGCACGCCCACCACTGGCTGATCCTTCACGGTCGCTATATCTGCAAGGCGCGCAAGCCGGACTGTCCCGCTTGTCCGATCGCCGATCTTTGCGAATTCACCGAAAAGACAAGCGCCTCCAAAATTGCGGCGCAATGAGCGCGCCGCCGTGCGCGCGCGCCGCTTTTTGGCGACGAAATCGCCCCGACCTCCGCGAGATGAGGCTGTTGGCGGGTCCGCTCGGCCTTCGCGCCTGGGCGTGAAAAACGGAGAGGGTCGAGCTTTTTGTTTTTGCACGAAAATTTTCGCCACGGTCTGAGCAAGGAATTGTTAAACTTTTATCGGCTATCCGCTCTTGTGAGCGCGCGGCGCCGCCTTTATACGGACGCCACCCGATCGAACGGGCCGAATCAGATCAGGCATGCCTCAGCTTTATCATCATCCGCTCTGTCCGCATTCGCGTTTCGTCCGGCTCGCGCTCGGCGAATATGGCGTCAAAGTGGAGCTGATCGAGGAGCGGGTCCATGAAAGGCGCCGCGAATTCCTGATGCTCGATCCAGCTGGTCAGACCCCGGTTCTGGTCGAAGACAATGGCCTGGTCATCCCCGGCGCCGGGCCGATCGCCGAATGGCTGGACGAAACGTTGGGCGAACGGCTCGGCGACCATCGCCTGCTGCCGCCTTCGCCCGTCGCGCGGGTCGAAGTGCGTCGGCTTATGTCCTGGTTCAACGAGAAATTCTTTGACGAGGTCAGCAACTGGCTGGTGACCGAAAAGGTCTATAAGCGCTTCACCGCCACCGAGATCGGCGGCGGCGGGCCGGACATGGATCTTCTGCGCGCGGCCCGCGCCAATGTGCGCTATCATTTGCGTTATATTTCCTATCTGGAATCGACGCGCCGCTGGCTGGCGGGCGACAAGATGACCTATGCCGATCTCGCGGCGGCCGCCCATCTGTCCTGCGTCGATTTCCTCGGCGACGCGCCATGGGACGAGGAAGAGCCGGCCAAATCATGGTACCAGCGCCTGAAAAGCCGCCCGAGTTTCCGCCCTCTGCTGGCGGATCGCGTGCCGGGCGTGGCGACCAACCCGATCTACGCCGAGATCGACTTCTAGCCTTTGTGCGCGCCGAGGCCGCCCGCCTCGGCTTCAGCGCCTGCCGCATCGCCGCGCCGGACGCGATTCCCGAGGCGCCAGCGCGGCTCGATGCTTTTTTGGCTGAGGGCCGCCATGGCGACATGGATTGGCTGGGCGAAAAGCGTGGCTGGCGCGCCGACCCCCGGCAATTGTGGCCCGAAGTCCGCTCCATCATCCTGCTCGGCATGAATTACGGCCCGGAGGGCGACGTTCTGGCGACTTTGGCCGAGCGAGGCGCCGGCAATATTTCGGTCTACGCCCGCCATCGCGATTATCACGATGTCGTCAAGGGCAAGCTCAAGCTTCTCGCCGCGGTTTTGCTCGCCCGCGCCAGGGAGCTGGGCGAGGAGGGTTTCGTCAAAGTTTTCGTGGACACGGCGCCGGTGATGGAAAAGCCGCTCGCTTGCGCCGCGGGCCTTGGCTGGCAGGGCAAGCACACCAATCTGGTGTCGCGTAATTTTGGCTCGTGGCTTTTTCTCGGCAGTATTTTCACCACTCTGGCGCTGCCGCTGGATGCGCCGGAAGCCGACCATTGCGGAAACTGCCGCGCCTGTCTCGACGCCTGTCCGACTGGCGCGCTCGACGCGGCTTATTCCATCGACGCACGGCTGTGCGTTTCTTATCTGACCATCGAGGCCAAGGGCCAGATTCCGCGCGAACTGCGCGAAAAAATCGGCAATCGCATCTATGGCTGCGACGATTGCCTCGCCGTTTGCCCCTGGAACAAATTCGCTCAGCTGGCGCATGAGGCGAAATTGCAGGCGCGCGCCGATTTCGTCGCGCCGCCGCTTTCCCATCTCGTGGCGTTGGACGAGGCGGATTTCCGCGCGTTCTTCGCTGGCTCGCCGATCAAACGCGTCGGCCACGCCCGGTTTCTGCGCAATGTGCTGGTCGCGATCGGCAATTCCGGCGATTTGGGCCTCGCCCCCTTGGCTGAGGCGCGGCTCGACCATATCTCGCCTCTTGTGCGCGGCATGGGGGTCTGGGCCTTGCACCGGCTTTTGCCGCGCAATGAATTCAAAAAGCTCGCCGAAAGAAGGCGGGCCAAAGAACAAGACGCAGACGTTCGCGCAGAGTGGGACGCCGCGCTCGAGGGGAGGACGGAAGGGTGAAACTGGTCATTTTCGGTCTCGGCTATGCCGCCAGTTTTTATGGCCTCCATCACGCCAGATCTTTTGCCGAAGTGACCGGCACAAAACGCGCCCCGGAAGCCGAGACGCTCGGACGGGTCAGACTCCTGCCTTTCGACGGCGCGGCCGAAAATGTCGATCGGCGCGTGACGGCGGCGGTGATGGAGGCGGACGCGCTGCTGATTAGCGCCGGGCCGGACGATCACGGGGATCCCGTCCTGCGCCGGCTGGCGCAGGACATCGCCGCCGCGCCGAAATTGAAAAAAATCGTCTATCTCTCGACCATCGGCGTCTACGGCGACCACGGCGGCGAATGGATCGACGAAACGGCGCAGCCCAAGCCTTCCAACTTGCGCAGCCGCCAGCGTCTTGCGGCGGAAGCCGACTGGCTCGGTCTGGCGCGGGCCTCGGGCAAGGAGGTTTTTGTGCTGCGGCTTTCGGGCATTTATGGGCCGGGCCGCAATGTCCTGGTCAAATTGCGCGAGGGGACGGCAAAGAGGCTGATCAAGCCGGGCCAGGTCTTCAACCGCATTCACGTCGAGGATATTGCGCAAGCGATCGACGCCTGTTTCACCGGCCGGGCGCCCGGAGGCGTCTATAATGTCACCGACGACGAGCCCGCCCCGCCGCAGGATGTGGTGACCTATGCCGCCGAGCTGTTGGGCGTCGAGCCGCCGCCCGAAAAACCTTTCCAGGAGACGCCGCTGACCCCCATGCAGCGCAGTTTCTATGGCGAGAACAAGCGCGTTTCCAACCGGCGGATGAAGGCTTTGCTCGATCTCGATCTCGCTTTCCCGACTTATCGCGAGGGGATTGGCGCGCTGGCCGCGGAAGGCGAATGACCGTAAATTCGGCGTGATCGGCAGGCAATCGAATGGACAGCGCGCCGGTTTTCCGCGAAAGGCTTTCCATGACTTCGGCCCAAACAGCCAAGCCGCTGTTTTCCTACCGCAAATATTGGGCGCACCGTTTCGGGACCGCGCCCTTCCTGCCCATGTCGCGCGCCGAGATGGAGGTTTTGGGCTGGGATTCCTGCGACGTGATCCTCGTCACCGGCGACGCCTATATCGACCATCCGAGTTTTGGCATGGCGATCGTCGGGCGCTTGCTGGAGGCGCAAGGGTTTCGCGTCGGGATCATCGCCCAGCCCGATTGGAAAAACGCGCAACCGTTCAAGCAACTCGGCAAGCCCAATCTCTTCTTCGGCGTGACCGCGGGCAATATGGACTCGATGGTCAACCGCTACACGTCCGACCGTCGCCTGCGCCATAACGACAGCTATACGCCGCATGGCGAGGGCGGCAGAAGGCCGGATCGCGCGGTGATCGTCTATGCCCAGCGCTGCCGCGAGGCTTTCGCCGACGCGCCGATCGTCATCGGCGGCATCGAGGCCTCTTTGCGCCGCATCGCCCATTACGACTATTGGTCGGACAAGATCCGCCGCTCGATATTGCTCGATTCCAAGGCCGATCTTCTCCTCTATGGCAATGCCGAGCGCGCTTTGGTCGAAGTCGCCCACCGCATCGCCAAAAAGGGCGTTGCCCAGGATTTTTCCGACATTCGTGGCCTGGCGATCCTGCGGGTCGCGACCCCTGAGGGCTGGACCGAGGCCCACGCGGAAGACCTCGACGGCGACGAAGGCGTTCATGTCAAGGGCGAGAATGTCGTCGTCCGCCTGCCGGCCTATGAGCGGGTCGTCGCCGAGCCCGAGGCTTACGCCCGCGCCTCGCGCGTGCTGCACAAGGAGAGCAATCCCGGCAACGCCCGGCCTCTGGTCCAAAAACACCGCGACAAGGACATCTGGCTGACCGCGCCGCCCATTCCGTTGACCACGCCGGAAATGGACGCCGTCTATGGCCTGCCCTATGCCCGCGCGCCGCATCCTTCTTACGAGGGCGCGAAAATCCCGGCCTGGGAGATGATCCGCCATTCGGTGACGATCATGCGCGGCTGTTTCGGCGGCTGCTCCTTCTGCTCGATCACCGAACACGAGGGCCGCATCATCCAGAGCCGGTCTCAGGACTCGATTCTGAAAGAGATCGAGGAAATTCGCGACAAGACCGAAGGTTTTACGGGAATCATTTCAGATATCGGCGGGCCGACCGCCAACATGTATCGCATGGCCTGCAAGGACAAGAAGACCGAGAGCGTCTGCCGCCGCCTGTCCTGCGTCTTTCCCGATATCTGCAAGAATCTCGACACCAGCCACGACGCTCTGATCGAGCTTTACAAACAGGCGCGCGCACTCAAGGGCGTCAAAAAGGTCATGGTCGCCTCCGGCGTGCGTTACGACCTGGCGGTGAAAAGCCCGGCCTATATCCGCGAACTGGTGACGCATCATGTCGGCGGCTATCTGAAAATCGCGCCGGAACATACCGAAGACGGCCCGCTTTCCAAAATGATGAAGCCGGGGATCGGCGCCTATGACCGGTTCAAAACGCTGTTCGACAAGGCGGCGCGGGAGGCGGGCAAGGAATATTACCTCATTCCCTATTTCATCGCAGCCCACCCCGGCACGAGCGACGAGGACATGATGAATCTCGCGCTCTGGCTGAAGCGCAACAATTATCGCGCCGATCAGGTCCAGACTTTTCTGCCCTCGCCGATGGCGCTCGCCACCGCCATGTATCATTCCGGCTTCAATCCCTTGAAGCCGGTGCGCCACGGCGCCTCGGAGCCAGTCTCCGCCGTCAAGGGCTTGCGCCAGCGCCGGCTGCACAAGGCTTTCTTGCGCTATCACGATCCGGAAAACTGGCCGATGTTGCGTGAGGCGCTCAAAAACATGGGCCGCGCCGATCTGATCGGCCCCGGCAGGAAACATCTCGTGCCGCCTGGGCAGCCGGCGGGTTTTGAGCCGAAGGGCCGGGCGCCGGCGCCGAAAAGCGCCCGCGGAAATTCCAAGCCACGGAAATTTCTCACCAAAGGCGTGTTTCCGGCTTGATTTTTGCGTCGCCGCAAGTGCGCTGCGGCGCCGGCGCGCTTGACGCGGGGGGCCGCCCTACCTACTTTGGCCGCAGATTGATCCCGCCTCGGGATCCGATTCCCCCCACGTGAGGTTTTCATGTCCACCGTCAAAGTCTCCGACGCCACTTTCGAATCCGACGTTCTCAAATCCGATGTGCCGGTGGTCGTGGATTTCTGGGCGGAGTGGTGCGGTCCGTGCAAGATGATCGGCCCGTCTCTGGAAGAACTGGCCAAGGATTATGACGGCAAGGTCAAGATTGTGAAGCTGAATGTCGATGAAAATCCCGGCGTCGCCGGCAAACTCGGCATCCGCTCGATCCCGACCCTGATGCTGTTCAAGGGCGGCAAGGTGACGTCGCAAAAGATCGGCGCCGCGCCCAAGGGCGAACTAGCCAAGTGGATCAACGCCGCGATCTGAAACGGCGGTCTCCTCATTTCCCCCTGACGGCGAGCGCGCTGCTCGCTTGACAGGTCGGCATCATTTCGATCCGGTTGATATTGACATGCGGCGGCAGGCTGACGAGCCATGCCGCCGTTTCCGCTATGTCTTCCGCCGTTAGCGGTTCCTTGTCGGCATAGAGCGCCGCCGCTCTCGCCGCGTCGCCGCCGAAACGCACGACCGAGAATTCCGAGCCGGTGACCAAACCGGGCTCGATATTGGTCACCCGGACGTTCTTGCCGACGAGATCGGCGCGCAGATTGAGCGCGAACTGCAAGACGAAGGCTTTCGTCCCGCCATAGACATTGCCGCCGGGATAGGGATATTCGCCGGCGATCGAGCCAAGATTGATGACCAGCCCGTCGTTGCGCGCCACCATCTGCGGCAAAACGGCGCGGGTAAGATGGACGAGGCCGGTGACATTGGTGGCGATCATTCGGTCCCAGTCGGCGGCATCGCATTCCCAGGCGGGGGCGAGGCCGAGCGCCAGCCCGGCATTGTTGACCAGCACGTCGATTTGCCGCCAGTCCTGCGGCAGGTTGTCCACGAAACCGTCCACCGTTTCCTTGTCGGTCATGTCGAGCGGCAGAGGCAGCACGGCGGCGCCGAGTTCTTCGCTGAGCGCCGTCAGCCTCTCGACGCGCCGGCCGGTGGCGATGACGCGATGGCCGTCCTTGACGAAACGGCGGGCGAAAGCCGCGCCGAAGCCGGCGGTGGCGCCGGTGACCAGAATGGTCTTCATGGAAAATCCCCGTGTCGACATCGTCCGGATTATAGGCGCGATTTGGCGCCTCGCTACCAGAGGCCGGGGATCATCCGCCATGTTCGGGCGCGATAGGCGTCAAATTCCGCGCCGAAATGTGACTGTAGCAGATTTTCCTCGGCTTTTATGCGCGCCACGAGCGGCAGCAGGGTCACAACCGTGATGAGCACGCCGATACCTGAGCGAAAGGCCAGCGCCCAGCCGAGCGAGGCGACCATCAGTCCGACATAGGATGGATGGCGGATGAATCGATAAGGCCCGCCGGTCAGCAATTGATGGCCGGACTGAATCGCGACCAGTCCCGAAAACCTGTCGCCGAGCGCGACCACCGGCCATAGCCGGAGCCCGCTGCCCAGGGCGTACAAAACGACGCCGATCCATCGAAGGCCGTCGCCGCCGAAAGTCAAAAAATCGTGCCGGTCGTCCCAGGCCGGAAAGAAGCCATTGGCGAAGCCAAGACCGAAAAAGGCCCAAAGAACCCAGCGATTGCCCCGATCCTCCCGTACGCCGCGGGAGAGATTGCCGCCGCAAAACAGCGCGACGACGACGATGGCGAAATAGACGATCGTCAGGGCCCGAAGGGCCGGAATGCGATAGAAGGGCGCGACGCCGCCCCATCCCCAGATGGGCAGGGCGTAATAAGCGATCGCGCCGCCGACGAGCGCGGCGAGGCGAGGGAAGCCGGAAAAACTTCTGCCCGCCGCCATCGCGCCCTCCGATCAGTTGAACATCGAGGCAGCCGGGCAGGTCGCGCAGGTGCCGCCGTCGGTTCCGCAGGATGGCGCCGCGACATCGTCGCCGCCGCGCGCCGGCGATGCGATCAGCGACAATTGTTGCTCAAGCTCGGCCGAACCGCAGGTCGGACAGACCGGCTCCTCACCGGAGCGCACCAGGGTCTGGAAAGACACGCCGCACTTTTTGCATTCGTAGCTATAGATAGGCATGGGCAACCTCTACTGGTTAGCCTCGGTCGGGCTGGACATTGCCGGCGACCCGGCATTGGTGGTCGAGCAAATCCTCGGCATGGCCGCCGTCATTCGCCGCGAGCAGCAGGAAGCCGCGCCCGGCCCAGGGATCGTCCAGACCGATCACGGCGATGGTTTCGCCCGCCATATTGTCGCGGGCGCGGGAAATTTCCAGGGCGACCATGCGGAAAATGTTCCGGTCAAGCTCGTCCGCGCTCAGGCGGCGGGCGCGGTAACGCCCGGACCAGGGACGCAGATCGATCTCGAACCAGCCCTTGTGGCCACGGGCCGCGCGCGCGAGCGGCGTTCTGAGTTGCGGGATGACGCAATCGACATGGATATGGAGCTGGTCCTGGCTGCGCCCGTCGCGGGAATTGATCGCCATGCCGATATCGTTCCAGGCGAGCGGCCGGCCGGCGGCCTCTTCGACCCAACGGCGCTCGCTCCAGGCGTCGGCCCAATAATTGGGCGCGTCCTTGCGCAGCAGCGACCGGCTCTCGACCCCAGCCACCCGGACGAGCGGGGTGATGATGATATGGGTGGCCTCGTCCGGGGCCCGCAAGGTCGCGAAGCCCCGCTCATGATCCACGGCGAGACAGGGCGCGGCGAGGCCGGTGAGCCTGCTCACCGGCGAACAGACGTTGTGGACGACGCGCCACAACCCGTTGCGCCCGAAGGCCTCGCCCTCGAACGAAAGCGCAGGACCCGCGGCGCCCGCGAGCGCGACAAGACCAGCAAGAGTGGCGATAATTCTTCTCACGCGCGCGCCATAGCATTTTGCGCGGCGCCGCGCACCGCCTTTCGCGTTTTCCGCGCGTAGGGTAAATTCGCCGGATGAGTTTTCTGGCTTTGGGCGGTCCGCTCCGAACTTTTGCGGAACGCCGCGACATCAGGACCAGCGTCCGGGAAATCGCGCCCGGAGACGATAATCGCCTATGGCCGGCAGAAGCGAAGGCTCTAGCCACCCTGCGGGGAGAGCGCCAGCAGGCGAGCGGCGCCGCGCGCGCGCTGGCGCGGGAGTTGCTGGCGGAGTTCGGCGCCCCGCCCTGCGCGATCGGCCGCGACGCCGACGGCGTTCCATCGTGGCCGCCCGGCTTCGCCGGCTCCCTTGCTCATGACCGTTCTCATGTGCTGGCGGCGGTCGCCCGGGTGGAAAAAGTCGCGGCGATCGGCGTCGATATCGAACCCGACGCGCCGCTGCCGCCCGAACTGGCCGAACTGGTCGCGACACCCGCCGAGCGCGCGCGCTACGATGAAGCTCTGTTGCGCCGCCCGGTTCTGTTCGTCGTCAAGGAGTCCGTGTTCAAGGCGCTTTTCCCCGCCGACCGGCTTTTTCTCGATTTTCACGATATCGAAATCGATCTCGAATCTGGCCGCGCCCGGACAAGATTCGGCGGGTGCTGCTGTTTTGCCTGGGAAAGCGGCGCGAAAATATGCGCGCTGGCGGCGCGGGAAGACTGATCGGCGGCGCTGAAGCGGGAAAAACGCGTGGCGCTCAGGAATAGACGCCGAGATTGTCGCTGATCTCGATCGCATGGACCACAGAGCGCGCGATTCTGGCGTTTTCCTCGGGAAAGCGGCCCTCGCGGATGAATTCGGCGAAGGCCGAAAGCTCATCGGCCAACGCGTCATGGGCGTCGACCTTATATTCCGCAGTCTTGACGGCGGAGAAATTGTCCTGGGCGAGCCGAGTCGTCGGCGTCGTGTCGTAAACGCTGACCTTGGCCGTCAACTCGTCCAACTTGACGATCCGCCCGTCCAAAGTGGCCACCGCCAGCCGCCGTCGCTCCGAGGCGACCCAGCTGCTTTCGACGTGACCGGTCATCCCGCCTTCGAAACGCATGAAAATCTGGGCCTGGGCGGCGGAACATCCGCCATAGGGACGCTGAACATGCCGCGCGGCAAGCGGATGACGACCGGTGACGAAAATGGCGTTGGCGATGTCATGCACCGCAAGGTCGAGCAACACGCTGTTCTTCTGGATGCGGCCGACGCCGCGCCGCCGCGCGTCGAAATGCAGGACCGGCCGGCCCGATTCGGCGATCAGGCGCTTCATCAGCAGGACGCCAGGGTTGAACAAAGTGGTGTGGCCGGTCATGGCGACCAAGCCCTTGGCCCTGGCTAGCGCCGCGATCTCGTCGCAGGCGGCGGCGGTCAGCGCCAGCGGCTTGGCGATGAGCACGTTCTTACCGGATTCGAGCAGGGTCCGGGCCAGATCGGCATGGGTGTGATTGGGCGTCGTGACGACGCAGGCTTTGATCGACGGGTCGTCGAGGATCGCTTCGAGCGACGGCGCAGGTTCCGAGTGAGCGGCTTTGCGTCCGTCATGATGGTCGTAGGTGGATTTCAGCGCGAAATCCTGAAGGGCGCTCAACTTGTGGGCGAGGGTCTGCCCCCATGGTCCGAGCCCGATGACGGACACATTGATTTTTTTTTTCGCCATGTGACGCTCTTGGGACGCCTTTCGCAAAAAGCCCGGAAACTGCGCGCAAACGGACGGAATCCGATTGAGCGCTCCGGGCCTCGCTCCTTCGATGCGGCCCGCCTTAGCATGGCGGAGGGGCGTCGCGCCAGCCCCGCTTTTTTGTAGTGACGCGACGAGATTCGCGGCGTATAGGCCCCCATCGCCCTCGTCGTAGACGTGCGCTTCCCGCTGATCACGTGCGGCCGAAGTCGCCGCTGGCCAGCCTGAATCCAGGAGTTTTCTGAATGTCCGCGCCCATGATGCCCTTCATCGACCTTGCCGCCCAACGCGCGCGCATCGCGGACAAGGTCGAGGCGGCGGTTCGACGGGTGATCCATCATGGGGCCTATATCATGGGGCCGGAGGTCTTCGAGCTGGAAAAGCAGCTCGCTTCCTTCTGCGGCGCGAAACATGTCGTGTCCTGCGCCAGCGGCACCGATGCGTTGACCCTGGTCCTGCTCGCCAAGGGCGTCAGGCCCGGTGTCGCCGTGCTCTGTCCCAGCTTCACTTTCGCCGCGACCGCCGAGGCGGTCGCTCTGCTCGGCGGCACGCCCTTCTTCATCGATGTCCTCCCGGACACGTTCAACCTGGATCCGGCGTCGCTCGAGGCGGGCATCTCCGAGGCGCGAGCGCAAAAGCTCGATCCCGTGGGCGTGATCTCGGTCGACCTTTTCGGCCAGCCGGCCGATTACGGCGCTATCGAGCCCATTTGCGCCCGGGAAGGGTTGTGGCTCCTTTGCGACGCCGCCCAGGCTTTCGGCGCGACTTTTCGTGGGCGCAAGCTCGGAACCTTCGGCCTCGCGACCACCACCAGCTTTTTCCCGGCCAAGCCGCTCGGGGCCTATGGCGACGGCGGCGCCGTCTTCACGGACGACGACGAACTGGCCGACGTCCTACGATCGCTGCGCGTCCACGGCCAGGGCGTCGACAAATATGACAACGTCCGCATCGGCGTTACTGGGCGGCTCGACACGATTCAGGCGGCGGTCCTGCTCGAAAAGCTCGCGATCTTCCCGGATGAAATCAAGGCGCGCGACGCCGTCGCCGCGCGCTACGCACAGGGGCTCGGGGAAATCGCAACTCCTCCAATTGTGGCCGACGGCTGCGAATCGGTTTGGGCGCAATATACGATCCGGCTCAAGCCCGGCCAGCGCGACGGTCTGGTCGCTGCGCTCAGGGAGGCGGGCGTCCCCACCGCCTGTTATTACCCGGTCCCGCTTCATCGCCAGACCGCTTATCGCGTTTATCCTTGCGCCGGCGGTGAGTTGAAGATCACGGACCGGCTGGCGCAAGAAGTGCTGTCGCTGCCGATGCATCCTTATCTGACCGCCGAGGCGCAGGAACGCATCGTCGGCGCGGCGGTGAAGCACCTCGGTTGAGCGCAACGAAAAAGCCGTGACCGACGTGGGTCACGGCTTTTTTTGAGCGCCGCATAGCGCGAACGCTGTTATTTCTTCTCGATCTTGGCGCGCTCGATCGCTTCCGAGATGACGCGCTTGGCTTCGCCGGCGTCGCCCCAGCCGGCGAATTTGACCCACTTGCCGGGTTCGAGATCCTTGTAATGGCAGAAGAAATGCTCAATCTGCTTCCAGGTGATCTCGGGAAGGTCGGTGTAGCACTTGACGTTGTCATAGCGCTTGGTGAGAGCGTGGCTCGGCACCGCGATGATCTTTTCGTCGCCGCCGCTCTCGTCGGTCATTTTCAGCACGCCAATCGGGCGGACATTGATAAAGGCGCCGGGGATGATCGGACGGGTGTTCGCGACCAGAACGTCGCACGGGTCGCCGTCTTCCGAAAGCGTATGCGGAATGAAACCGTAATTGCCGGGATAGCGCATCGGCGTATAAAGGAAGCGGTCCACGAAAAGCGTGCCGGCTTCCTTGTCCATTTCATACTTGATCGGCTCCCCGCCAATCGGAACTTCGATCAGGACATTCACATCTTCTGGGGGATTGTTGCCGATCTTGATGGCGTCAAGCCGCATGGCGCACTCCGATGGTTGGCGTTTCGCCGCTCATTAGTCAGGCGCAGGCGCAAAAGGCAACCCGAACTTTCCGCGAAGGAAAATCAATCGCCAAGGGGACCGAAGCCGAAGGCGAGGCGACCGAGCTTTTCAGCGCCGAAATATTCGCTGGCGCGACGAACCGGCTCGCCGCCAAGACGGCGGTAGAAGTCGATGGCGCGCTGGTTGTCGCTGAGCGTCCACACCAGCATGGTGTCGAGGCCATTGTCGGCGAGGTCGCGGCGTCCAGCCCGGAAAAGCCGTTCGCCGAAGCCCAATCCCTGATATTCGGGCGCGAGATAAAGTTCGAAAATTTCGCCGCCGAAATCGAGCGCGGCCGCGCGGTTGCGGCCATAGGACACGTAGCCGCCGATCATCCCGTGGAGCGAAAGAACCAGCAGGCGGCTGCCCTGGAGCACCGCGGCGCGCCACCAGTCCGGACCTCGCCTCGCGATCAGGCGCTCCAGCTCCCGGCCGGGTATGACGCCACGATAGGCTTCGCGCCAAGCCGCGTCGTGGACGGCGGCGATTTCCTCCGCGTCGCCCGGCATCGCCCTTCGAATGGTGATCAGCGCCTGGGACATAGATCAATGTTAAGTCCGAGGACAGCCAGCGCGCAAGATAACTCTTTGTTCATCTTTTCCGACGCCGTGGCTCAGTTGAAATGGAAGCGGATATTGGTGCTGGTCGAGAAGCGTCCGTCGGGCGGAGGCGGCGCGTGGATCGAGCGCAGAGTCGTCCGCGCGGCGTCGTCGAGCGCGGGATTGCCGGAAGAGCGGGTGATCGACAGAGCGGCCAACCGGCCCGACGCGTCAATTGTGAAGGCGACGCCGACCACGCCGGTCGCTCCGGTGGCGCGCGCTGCGGCGGGATAGAAAGTGTGGCGGCGGATTTCGGCCGCCACCAGGCTGGCATAGGCGGCGCGCGGCAGAGCCGACGCATGAACGGAGCCGCGTTCCGCGCCGCGCCGCAATTCCTGCCGCGCCTCCTGGGCCCTGCGCCGGCGCTCGGTCATCTCCTCCCGCTTACGAACTTCCTCGGGGCGCGCTTGTTCGAGACGTTTTGGTTCGAGGCGTTTTTCGTCCAGGCGCTTTTCTTGCCGCGTCGGAACGGGTTTCGACGGCTGGAGCGGCGCGGTCGGGAGTGGGATCGCTTCAGGAACGACGACTTTCGGCGGCGTCGCTTCGATCGGAGGCGGCGACAGCGTCGCGACTTCGCGCCGCAGCCGGGGGCGGCGCCGCAGGCGCGATTTCGTCCTGTTTTTTCTGGTCCTCCGCGGCGTCGCCCATGGGCGCGAGAGTCACCGCGATCGCGTCGCCCGGCGCCAGCGTTTCGGGCTGACTTCTGCTCGCGACAAAAACGAGGGCGTGCGCGACGAGGATCGCAGTCAGCGCCACAGGCCGCAGCCAGACCGGGCGGATTTCGTCGCCGAGGGCCTGCCCCGGGGCGAAAAAGAGGTCGGACACGCTCATTTCGGCGGCTGGGGGGCGCTGGGCGCTTTCGCCGCCCCTTCCGCGCCAGATGTGGCCGCGTCGGTGACGATGGCGATATGGGTGATTCCGTTGCTCGCGAGCTGGTCCAGCACCTCGACCATCCGGCCATAGGCGACCTCCTTGTCGCCGCGCAGATGGATGACGCGGTTTACGTCGTCGCCGATCTTCAGCTTGACCAGCTGGACGAAATCGGCCGCCGCGACCTTCTCGTCGCCGACGGCAAGCTGACCGTCGCGCGCCACGGCCACCACCACCAGCTCTTTCGGATCGAGCGGCCGGGCGGCGTGGGCCTGCGGCAATTGCACTTTCATCCCGGCGGCGAGCAAAGGCGCCGTTACCATGAAAATGATCAAAAGCACCAACATGACGTCGACCAGCGGCGTCACATTGATATCGGCTTGCGGACGAAAAAAGCCCGGTCGGCTATGGCCGTTGGGAAAGAAGGCCATTACGCCGCCTCCGCCTTGGCGCCGATCGGCGTCGCTCCCGGGTCGCGGGTCAGTTCGGCGGCGCGGTCGGCGGCGCGGTTCACCAGGGCCTGGCCAAGTCGGGAAAAGCCGGCGCCTAGGCGATTGTAGCCGATCGCCGCCGGAATGGCGGCGGCAAGACCATAGGCTGTGGCCGCCAAGGCTTCTGCAATGCCCGGCGCCACCACCGCGAGGCTGGTGTCCTTGGCCGCGGCGATGCCGACGAAACTCCCCATGATGCCCCAGACCGTTCCGAACAGGCCGACAAAGGGAGACACCGAGGATATAATCGCGAGATTGGCGAGCCCTCCTTCGGCCTTGGTCAGAAGATCCAGACTTGCGCGCGTCATCTTGTCGGCGATCCTCTGGCGACGCTCCGACACGGTCTCGCCCGCAATTCGGATCCGCGCCTCCTGCGCCCCGAGAGCGTCGATGGGCGCAAGCAGGGCGCTCGGCCGGCCGGCCCTGGCGTCGTTCAGGGCATGCGACAGCCGCGAAAGCCCGAACAATGCTTCGACGATCAACAGCCAGCACCAGATCGAGGCGGCAAACAACAGCGCCATGACGAATTTGCCGACCGGCCCAGCCTGCGTGAACAAGCCGAGGGGGGTGAGGGAAATATTGTCCATGCCTTCAATCCTTGCCGTCCCCGATGCGGCGGAGCCGGCCGTCTTCCTTGTCCGCAAACTATATCCCTTTTAGCGGAAAGACAGGGACGAGGGCGCCTCGCGCTTGGGGAATATTTCCGAAACCTCGTCTTCAGGGAAACACGAACGAAGTCCGGCTTCAGCCCTCCTGCGCCGCGAAAGCCGCCGCCGCGCCGAACAGGCCAGGCTGGGGATGGACCAGCAGCCAGACCGGAAGATCGGCCATCAGCGCGGCATAGCGGCCCTTGGCCGCCAGCGCCTCGGCGAAGCCGGAGCGGGACAAAAGCTCGGGCATGCGCGGCAACAAGCCGCCGCCGAGGACGATGGCCTCGGCGCCGTGGATCAGGGCGACGTCGCCGACGAAGGCGCCGAGGCAGGCGAAAAAACGATCGAGCGCCGCACGCGCCAGGGGATCGGCGCCGGAAATCGCCGCCGCCCACAAGGCCTTGTCGTCCGCAAAAACAGGCGCCGCCGCCACTTCCGGGAAAGCCGCGCGGATCTCGGCGAGGCCTGGACCGGAGACGACCCGCTCCACGGAAACCCGGCCATGTTTGGCGCGCAGCCGGGCCAAAAGGCGCTCCTCGAAGGCGTCGCGCGGCGCGAAGCTCGCGTGGCCGCCCTCTGCCTCCACGACGCGATGGGATCGCTCGTCCAGCAATGTCAACGCAACGCCGAGACCCGTGCCGGGACCGACCACGCTGACGATTCCAGGGCGCGGCAAGAATCGCCGCGGTCCCGTCACATGGATGAAATCCTCGGGCGCGAGTTGCGCCGCGGCATGGCCGACCGCGCCGAAGTCGTTGACGAGGCGCAGCCGCTCGACGCCAAGCTCCTCGGCGAGCGTCGCGGGGCGCAGCCGCCAGGGACTATTGGTGAATTTCAGCACCGCGCCGCGCACGGGGCAGGCGACGGCGAGCGCCACCGCGCGCGGCGCGGGCTTCTTTGCGCCGGCCAGAAAGGCGCGCCATGCTTCGGCGAGGCCGGGAAAATCGGCGACCTTGAGCGCCGTCGCGGGGCCGAGGCCGCGAACCCGACCGCCGGCGACGCGTGCAAAGGCGAAACGGGCGTGCGTGCCGCCAATGTCGGCGACGCCGATGTCCTCGTCCGGCATGGACTTTGCGAGCCTCTGGTGCGCCCGACGCAGTCATCTCGAGCGGGCGGTCCGATGTTTGTTCCCTTTATTCGGGCAGCAGCGAGCGCCTTTGTCAAAAAAAGTTCGAGGAATCGATCGTGACGATGAAATTTTGGGCAAAAGAACTATGTTCAATAGTGCGGCCGTTTCGATTCGACGGCGAGGCGGAGTGTTGGTTGAAAGGGGGTCGGGAGGTTGTCATGGGAAGATCGATTGCCTTAGCCGCATTCATCGGCCTCGTCCTTTCTGCTTCTTCCGCGGCCGCGACAAGCACGGACGCGCCTCGTCCCCATCGTCACCGACATTTTCAGCGGGAAATAGGGAACGCGCCCCGAGCCGAGTTGCGAGTTCCGGGTGAGGAGGCGCGGCCGCGACGTGTCGTTGAACCCTCGACGCGCGACAATCCGGGCGATCAGGGAGGCGAGGACGGCTTGAGCACCAACCCCGACAATTGCAACACCGGGTGCGTCGGCGGCAATCCGGACTGATCGGCGCGGAAGCGCGTCAGAACCTCATGCGGACGCCGACCATGGGATCAATGTTCTGGGCGTGGAGATAGCCGCTCGCCGTGCCGCCATAGACATTCGAGACCATCGTCCCCGCGTAAACGTCGATGCGCTTCACCGGCTTGTAATCGATCAGGAAAGAATAGGAATAGCGGCCGCCCGCGCATTTGCTGTTGCTGGTCTTCGTGCCCGAGCCCTTGCAAACTCCCGGCGGGGGCAGATAATCGTTCTGGGTGTCCCAATAAACGCCGGAGTCCAGGGACAGATTGGACTGAAGCTTATAGCGGACGCCCGTCCAGACGGTCTGGTAGAGGCGAGGGACGTTATACGCGTTTGACGTTACGGCGCCTGGGGGGACGAAAATGCCGTCGGCGGGCGTCGGGAAGCCGTAGCGATAGGGATCGGTCGGATTTTGCAATAGCGCGCGGATGAAGCCCGCATAGAAACGGAAGGAGTTGTATTTGTAACGCGCCAGCAGTTCGAGGCCGCTGGTGTCCGCCAGCGTCGCCTTGACAATGGAGTTGGGATCGTAGCCGGCGGGCATTTTCGCGCCGGAATAGCTGAAGAAGGCAGCGGCGTCTTTTGCTATGCTGTAAACGGCGTCGAAGGACAGGTCGTCGAAGTCCGCGCCCACCTGCACCTGGGACATCGCGGCCGCCGCATTGCCGTCGTCGAAGCCACCAACCTGCGTCTGCGCCGCGAATCGCAGGTTCTGATACTTCAGGCGGTAAGTGATGGCGGTGTTGACGCGGGTCGTCGAATTGACCCCGAAGCCGGAATAGGCGCCCGAAAAGCCGAGCTGGGAAAAAGCGACCGAGGCGACCGGGTCATAGGCGGTCAGAAGGCTGTGCGAAAGCGCATTGGTTCGGCCGAAGGTCAATGTGCCATAGTTTCGACTGCTGACGCCGAAATAGCCTTGGGAATTGTCCCATTCGCCGGCGCGGCTGGAATCGAAATTCGACGTCTGATCTGCGAGTTTGTATCGGTTGTTGGCCGCGAGCGAGGCCGGGCCGTTGATGAGGCGCAAGGTGAAGGGATCGAAACCGCCTTCGGCGACGCCGATTAGCCGCCAGCCGTCCGCGAATTTCTCGTTCATCTTGACGCCATAGACCGACGTGCTGATCCCGTTCGGCGACCACAGCCAATGAGTGTCGCCGCTGTTCTTCTGGATGCCGTAATTGGGCTTTTTCGCGTCCAGCCCAAGCGGGACGCCCCATTGTTCGTAGCCGTAGCCGCCGTCGATATTGCCGAAAAGCGTGATCCCCCCATAGGACAGCGGGCATTCGTCCGCTGTGGAATTGAGAAAATTCCACAGGCTGCTGAAACAGGGATTGGCCGGCGGCGTCGCAGTCGACGCGCTCGATGCCGAAATCGTGTCGCCTTGCGCGCTCGTGGCGAAACCCGCGATCAAGAAAGAGATGGGGAAAACTAAAATTTTTTTCATTTTTCCTCCCGCTGCGCCCGTAGCAGAATGAAAAACTCAAGGCAAATCGCTTTCTGCGTGGGCATTTTTGCGCGAAAGTGCGCGCCGTCAGCGGTTTCAATGGGCCCTGTCGTCGAGGCCTGTGCAAATATCAGAATTTTCGCAGAAATTTCCGGCTGCGCCACATTCACTCCGTCAGCGCGCCCGACTTTCGCGATCGGACAGGCCCGCGTTCAGACCAGCCGCGGGCGGAAGGCGGCAAGTTTTTTCGATCTCGTGGCAAATCTGCAACGCGCGTCGTCCTCCGTCGGGTTCGTTCGCGGCCCTGGCTGGCCTTTCGCCGGCGCCCCGTTTCCTTTTTCCGCCCAATCCGCCAGAATTTGTCGCGGGAGTTTTCATGTCTGAACAAAACAGGAAAAACTGGCTCCTTTTCCGCTCGCTTCAGGCCGGGGCGGCAAGTTGGCGCGCCGATCTCGTGGCGGGTCTCACTCTTGCCGCGGTCGCCGCGCCGGAACAGATGGCGACGGCGCGGCTGGGCGGCTTCCCTCCCCATATCGGGTTTTACGTTTTCATCGCGGGATCGCTCGCTTTCGCCCTTTTCGGCGCCAACCGCTTTCTTTCCGCCGGCGCAGATTCGACCATCACCCCGATTTTCGCGGCCTCGCTGCTCGCCATCGTTCCGGCCGCCGGACCGGAATATTTCGCCCTGGCGGCGCTGCTTTCGCTTATGGTCGGGCTGATCCTCGCCGGCGCCGGCTTTTTTCGCGCCGGTTGGGTTGCAAATCTGTTCTCGATTCCCGTGCTTACGGGTTTTCTCGGCGGCATCGCCGTGCATATTGTCTTTTCCCAAACCCCGTCGTTTCTCGGGGTCGTCGGCGGTTCGGGCAGTTTCCTTCAACGCGCCAGCCAGATCGCGATGGGCGCAGGCGGGACCAAGCCCCTGGCCGTGCTGACGGGACTTTCCTGCCTCGCCGTGATCGTCGTCTCCGAACGTTTGAGCCGGCGCCTGCCCGGCCCGCTCCTCGCCCTGGTGGGCGCGACGGTTGCGTCCATGGCCTTCGGCCTTGAGAACGAGGGATTGGGGACCGTCGGAGCCTTTTCGGTGACGCCGCCGCATATCGCGCTGCCCGACGTCAATCCCGACGATTTCGGCAAAGTTCTGGGCCTTTCCGCGATCATCGCCGTTGTGGTCATGGTCCAGAGCGCCGCGACGTCCCGGTCGTTTCCCGGGCTTCCGGGGGAAATGCCTGACATCGACCGGGATTTTATTGGCTTGGGCGCCGGGTCGCTGCTGTCCGGCTTGTTCGGCGCCTTTCCGGTCAACGCCAGCCCGCCGCGGACCGCCATTGTCGCGGAATCGGGCGGCGGGACCCAGATCGCCGGACTCGCCGGGGCGACGGCGATCGCGCTGGTCGCGGCTTTTGGCGAGCCTTTCCTGCAGCACACGCCGGAAGCGGCTCTAGCGGCCATTCTGTTCTTCATCGCGGGGCGCATTTTCCGTTTGGGCGTCATGCGCGACATCGCCCGGCGATCGCCGCAAGAATTCCTGCTCATGCTGGTCACTTTGTTCGCGGTGGTGCTGTCGCCGATCGAGATCGGGGTCGCGCTGGCGATCATCCTGTCTCTGATCCACGGCGTGTGGAGCACGACCCAAAGTGACCTTCGGGTGTTCGAACGCTTGCCCGGCAGAACGGTCTGGTGGCCGGAAGACCCTGATTTCCGGGGGGAAAGGCTCTCTGGCGTCAAGGTCGTTGGTTTCCAGGCGCCGCTGTCCTTCCTCAATTCCGACCGTTTCCAACGACAGATCGTCGAGGCGGCGGACGAAGCAGGCCTCAAGCTGATGGTCCTTGAGGCGAGCGCCATAGACGCGATCGATTATACTGCGGCGGCTGGACTGTCGGCGGCGATCCGCCTCTGCCGCGAAAAAGGCGTGGACTTTGCGGTGGCGCGGCTCGAATCCTTGCGGACGCAGACGGCTTTCGCCAAATATGGGGTGGTCGACGCCCTTGGCGGGGAAGAACGGGACGGCAGGTCGCGATTTTTCCGCAGCGTCGATGACGCGACGCGCGCGCTGGCGCCCGGCGCCCCCGTGATTCCCGCCGCGGCGACGGCGCAGCGGGCCTGAGCCGACGCAGGCGGCAGAGGAATTCATGCAAGGTTCGAAGCAATCAGTCTATGTCAGCGAAGACGAGAAGGACCTGGCGGACGTCATCGTGAAGGAACTGTCCGGTCGGTATCAGGTCTTCTGGAGCGAAACCGGCGCGGAAGCGGTCGAAGCCGCGCTTGCCGGCCGCGCCGCCGTCCTGGTGATGGACCGCAAGCTCAAGGGCGCCGACGGGCTGGAGTTGGTCACGCAACTGAGGGCGAAGGGGAATCGGACGCCGGTGCTGATGATCAGCGCCATGGGCGATATCGACGATCGTGTCGCCGGGTTGCGGGCGGGCGGCGACGATTATCTGGCGAAACCTTTCGCCATGGTCGAATTCTCAGCGCGCATCGATGCGCTCGCCCGGCGCCAGACCTACGCCGAGGCGCCGCAGCTGCGCGCCGGCCCGCTGGAAATGGACCTCGTCGCCCGCAGGCTTTTCCTCGATGGGCGCGAGATCGACCTTCTTCCGCGCGAATTCAAGCTTCTGGAATATTTCATGCGCCGTCCGGGCCTAGTGGTGACCCGCCAGATGCTGCTCGAAGACATCTGGAACTATCGGTTCAACACCCAGACC
This sequence comes from uncultured Pseudomonadota bacterium, assembly GCA_963748385.1. Lineage (GTDB taxonomy): Bacteria > Pseudomonadota > Alphaproteobacteria > Rhizobiales > Beijerinckiaceae > Rhodoblastus. The sequence continues at coordinate 144,053 of CAVVIQ010000020.1, read as the reverse complement.
AATGTGGTGGACGTTCATATTCGTAATCTTCGGCTCAAGCTCGACGCGCCCGGCGTGAAAAAACTGATCGTCAATGTTCGCGGCGAAGGATTCATCCTCGATGTCGCCCGTTGATCTCGCCCGCTCGACGCCTCTGCGTCTAGCCATGGCCTTCGCTTTGTTGATCGTCCTGATCACGGGCGGCGTTTTTGCCTTCGTTTACGAGGCGGCGACCTCGGCCCGAATCGCTCAGATGCGCGCCATATTCGCCGACGAGGCGGCGAAAGCCGCCGCAAGCACGGACGACCGCCTGCGGCGCGCCCTGGAGTTGCGGCTCACCCGAGATTTTCGGCGGTTGAATTTCGTCGCGCTTTACGATCGCTCCGGGCGTCTGGTCTTCGGCAATCTCGACCGCAAGCCGGACATTCCCGTCGATGGGCGGACGCATTACCTGCCCGAATTCCGCGCGGCCAACGACGGCGAGCCGGAGCCGACCCTGATGGTCGCGCATGCCCGGCCGGATGGCGATGTCATCGTCCTGGGGCGCGATGTCGCCGAAGTCGAAATTCTGCGCGACGTTCTCGGCCGCGCGCTCTCCTTCGCCATTCTGCCGGTCGCCGCCGGCGCCCTCGCGGCCGGATTTTTTTTCGCGCGCCGCGCCTCCGCGCGCGTCGAGGAGATCGAAAGGGCCATTAACGAAGTCATGAACGGCGACCTGCGCGCCAGACTGCCGACCGGTTCCGGCATTGACGAGTTCGAAGGCGTCATCGCCTCCGTCAACCGGATGCTCGACGAGATCGAGCGTCTGCTCGGTCAGTTGGCGGCGGTTGGCGACAATATCGCCCACGATCTGCGGGCCCCGGTCGTCAATGTCCGCGCGATTCTCGAAGGCGTTCTGGCCGAGGCGCCTAAAGGTTACGGCCTCAGACAGCCGATTCAAAGCGCTCTGCGACAGCTTGACCGCGCGATGACGACCATCGCCGCGTTGCTGCGGGTTTCGGCCATCGAGCGCGAACGTCGCCGCAGCGCCTTCGCCGACATGGATCTCGCCGCCGTCTGCGCGGAACTGCATGAGTTCTTCCTGCCGCTCGCCGAAGCCAAGGGCGTCAGCCTTCGCCTTGCGGCGGACCGTCCCGTGATCCGCCAAGGCGATCCCGACCTGATGCGGGAAGCGGTCGCCAATCTCCTCGACAATGCATTGAAATTCACGCCGCGCGGCGGTTCCGTCCAAGTTTCGGTCACGGAAGAGGCGGGCCTCGCCCGCATTGACGTCAGCGACAATGGACGCGGCGTTCCCGCCGAAGAAAGCCGCGACATTTTCCGGCGTTTCGCCCGGGCGAAGAACGGCGCCGACGCCCCTGGCGTCGGTTTGGGTCTGAGCATCGTCGAAACCATCGCGCGTTTGCACGGCATGAAACTGATTGTCGCGGACAACGCGCCTGGAGCGCGTTTCACTTTGACGGAAAATCGCGCCGACGAGCTCCGGAAAGGGCCCCAGCTCGACGATCAGACGGAACTGTCCATCGCTTCCCATGGCGATCGGCTGGCGCCGCGGGACATTAAAAAATAATTTAGTTTACCCTTCCGGCAGCCGCCAAATATAACCCGCGCAGGAGCGGGCCTGCGACCCGCAGACTCGTATTTTTCAGGTTTCATGCTCGCCCTCGTCCGTATCGCGCTCAAGCGGCCTTATACATTCATCGTTATGGCGATGTTCATCGTCATTTTCGGCGTCATGGCGTGGGTGCGCTCGCCGGTCGATATTTTTCCGGCAATTCGCATCCCTGTCGTTGCTGTCGTCTTCACATACAACGGCCTGCCGCCGGAGGACATGTCCGGGCGCATTGTCTATTATTATGAGCGCACCGCGCTGGCCGAAGTGGACGACATCGAGCATGTCGAGTCGCAGTCCATGGCCAATTACGGCGTGGTGAAAATTTTCTTCCAGCCGAATGTCAATCTCGCTGTCGCTCTCGCCCAGATCACGGCCGTTTCGCAGACCGAGCTGAAACATATGCCGCCGGGGCTCACGCCGCCCTATGTCCTGGTTTTCAACGCCTCCAGCGTGCCGGTCATCCAGCTGGCCCTGTCGAGCGACAAGGTGTCTCAGGCGAAAATTTTCGACAGCGCGCAAAATTTCATCCGGCCGCAGCTGGCGACCGTCGAGGGTGCCGCGGTTCCCTCGCCTTATGGCGGTGAGCGCCGTCAGGTGCAGATCGATATCGATCCCGAGAAATTGCATTCTTACGGCCTCTCGGCCGACGACGTTGTCCGGGCGATCGGGCGGCAGGACCAGATCACGCCGGTCGGAACGCAAAAAATCGGCGACAAGGAATATGTTATCCATTTGAACGACTCGCCCGATACGGTCGAGGCCATGAACATCCTGCCGATCAAGACCGTCAATGGCGCGACTGTGCGCATCGGCGACGTCGCTTACGCTCACGACAGTTCTCCGCCGCAAATAAACTTGGTGCGCGTCGACGGTTCGAACGCCGTGCTGATGACCGTTCTCAAGGCGGGATCGGCTTCGACGCTCGACGTCATCAACGGCGTCAAGGATATTATGCCGCGGCTGCACGACCTCCTGCCGGATTCGGTTCGGCTGCTCGCCGTCGGCGATCAGGCGCCCTTCGTCGAGGACGCGGTCCGTTCGGTGATGCGCGAAGGCGTGCTGGCGGCGGGGCTGACCGGCCTGATGATCCTGGTGTTTCTGGGAAGCTGGCGCTCGACCGTCATCATCATCATTTCCATCCCGCTCGCCATTCTGACTTCGGTCGCCCTGCTTGCGGCGACCGGCGAGAACATCAATGTCATGACTATGGGCGGCCTTGCCCTGGCGGTCGGCATTCTGGTCGACGACGCCACGGTGACGATCGAGAACATCAATTACCAGCTCGAACAGAAGAAGGAGATCGAAGCGGCGATCATGGACGGCGCCCGTCAGATCGTGATTCCGGCCACGGTTTCGCTGCTCTGCATCTCCATCGTCTTCGTGCCGATGTTCAGTCTCGGCGGCGTTTCCGGCTATTTGTTCCGACCGATGGCCAAGGCGGTCGTTTTCGCGCTGATGGGCTCGTATCTGCTGTCGCGCACTTTGGTGCCGACCATGGCGAACTATCTTCTGGCGGGACACGCGCACGATCCGGACGCGGAGCCGCGCACGATTTTCGGGCGTTTCCAGCATGGTTTCGAGCGCTACTTCGAGGCTACGCGTCAGGGCTATTCTCGCATTCTCTCCGCCGCCATGCGTTCGCGGCTTGTTTTCGTGTCCGGTTTCCTGACATTCGCCCTGGCCTCGCTCGTCCTTGTTCCGTTCCTCGGCCAGAACTTCTTCCCTGATGTCGAGACGGTGCAGATTCGGCTTCATGTCCGCGGTCCGACAGGATTGCGGATCGAAGAAACCGGAAAATTGTTCACCCGCATCGAAGACACAATTCGCGACACCGCGGGAGCGAAGGCTGTCGCCTCGATGGTCGACAATATTGGCTTGCCGATCAGCGGCACCAATCTCGCCTACAGCAATTCCGGCACGATCGGCTCCCAGGATGGCGATATTCTGATCACGCTTCAGAAGGGGCGGGAGAAGAAGACCGAGGAACTCATCAAAACCTTGCGTGAAAAGCTGCCCATCCTGTTTCCGGGGGTCGCCTTCTCGTTCCTTCCCGCCGACATCGTCACGCAAATTCTCAATTTCGGCCTGCCCGCGCCCATCGACGTCCAGGTGGTCGGCAAGGATGAGGCGGGCAATCGCGCCCTCGCCGGCAAAATTCTGAAAAAGCTTCTGTTCATCACCGGAATTGCGGATGCGCGCATTCAGCAGCCGGCCGACCAGCCGACCATCAATGTCGACGTCGATCGGGTCCTCGCGAACAGACTTGGACTGACCGAGGAAGACATCACCCATTCCCTGCAGATCACGCTTGCCGGTTCGATCCAGACTCAGCCCCTGTTCTGGCTGGACCGCAGGAACGGCGTCTCCCATCCAGTCGTGACCCAGACGCCGCAATATTGGATGACCTCGCTCAGCGATCTCGCGCGCGTTCCAGCCTCGACCGGAAAATCGTCGCAGCTTCTCGGCGCCGTAGCGACGATCACTCGCGGCGTGAGCGACGCGGTGGTCTCCCATTATTCGGTTCAGCCCGTGATCGACATTTACGCGACCAATTCGGGGCGCGACCTCGGCGCGGTCGCCGCCGATGTAGAGCGCGTCGTTGATGAAGCGCGCGCCGACGCGCCGCGCGGGACGCGGGTCGTGTTGCGCGGCCAGGCGGAAACGATGAACTCGGCTTATTCTCAGCTCTATGCCGGGCTCGCCTTCGCGATCGTCCTCATTTATCTGTTGATCGTGGTCAATTTCCAATCCTGGACCGATCCGTTCGTGATCGTTTCGGCGCTGCCGGCGGCGCTGGCGGGCGTGGCTTGGATGCTGTTCGCGACCCACACCACCCTTTCCGTCCCGGCGCTGACCGGCGCGATCATGACCATGGGCGTGGCGACGGCCAATTCGATCCTGGTGGTGAGTTTTGCCCGCGAACAGCTCTCAGAGGGGCTTGAGCCCTTTGCTGCGGCGTTGAACGCCGGCGTCGGGCGTTTCCGCCCGGTGCTGATGACGGCGCTGGCGATGATCATCGGCATGGCGCCGATGGCGCTGAGCGCCGAGCAGAACGCGCCGCTCGGCCGCGCGGTGATCGGCGGCCTCATTTTCGCAACCGTAGCTACTCTGATCTTCGTTCCCGTGGTATTTGGCATCGCGCATTCGCGCAAAACGAAGTCTTCCGTCGAGGCGCACCATGAACCGTGAATTTGCCTCCGAGGCCCGCGCCGCTCCCGCGCGGGGCCGAAGCATTGGCCAGTGGCTGCTTCGCGGCGCCGTCGCGTTCATCGCCGTTTTTCTGGCTTATTCGTTCATCCAGCGCTGGCAGGCGGAAAAGCAACTCGCGACTTGGACACGCGGGCGCGCGATCCAGAATGTGAGCGTGGTCGAGCCGACCTTAAGCACGAAGCCGGAGATTCTCTCGCTCCCCGGAACGATTTCCGCTTGGTACGAGGCTTCGATCTTCTCCCAGGTGTCCGGCTATATCCAAAGCTGGAAGACCGACATCGGCGCGGTCGTCAAGAAGGGCGATCTGCTCGCGACCGTCGATACGCCCGAACTCGACGACCGAATCGCCAAGGCGGCGGAAGAAGTGAACCGCGCCGAAGCTGCTCTTGATTTCGCCAAGTTGACGGCGGATCGCTGGGCCGCGCTGCGGCAGTCCTCGGCGGTGTCCAAACAGTCCGCGGACGAAAAAGCGGCCGATCAACAGGCCAAGCAGGCCGATCTCGGGGCGGCGAAGGCCAGTCTTGAGCGGCTCAGGGCGCAGAAAGCATTCGCCCAGCTCATCGCGCCCTTCGATGGCGTCGTTATCGCCCGCAATATTGACATCGGCTCCTATGTCGCGCCCGGGCGCAACGAAAAGCCGATGTTCAAAGTTGCGGACATTCACGCCGTGCGCCTCTATGTCGAGGTTCCCCAGGTTTATTCCGGGAGCATGACCAAGGGCATGAAGGTGGTTTTCACGACCCCGCAATGGAAAGATCGGGAGTTCCATGGCGAAATCGCCACGACCTCCAACGCCATTGGCGCGACCACCGGCAGCCTTCTGGTCGAAGTCGACGCGCCCAATCCCGACGGCGCCTTGTTCCCCGGCTCCTATGCAAACGCGCATTTCGAATTGCCTATCAATCCTCATCAATTGCGCATTCCGTCGAGCGCGCTTTCGGTCGGCAAGGACAACACCCGCGTCGCCACGGTCGACAGCGAGAGCCGAATCAGGTTCAAGGATGTCGTCATCGCCAAAGACCTTGGCTCGGAAATCGTAATCGCCTCCGGACTGGACCCCCACGACCGCATCGTGAACAATCCCCCGGAAACTTTGGCCGATGGCGATCAAGTCCGTATTTCGTCCCCGAGCGCGGCGGCGGACTCCAAGGAATGAAACGACGATTTGCTCATCCGCTCGCATTGAGAGCCGCACTTTGCGCGCTCGTCGTCGTGCTTGGCGGTTGCGACCTCGCGCCTCCTTATTCGTCGGCGCCGCAAGTCGCCGCGCCCGAAAAGTTCAAGGCCAGCGCGCCCTCCGGGCTGCAGGCCCCACTGACCGAAGACTGGTGGCGGAATTTTCATGACCGCGACCTCGACCGGCTTGAGGCGCTGATTGAAACCGACAACCCCGATTATGCCGCCGCTCTGGCGCGCTATGAGCGGGCCAAGGCTTTTCTCGATCTCGCCAATTCGTCGTTTTTCCCGACGATCGTCGGCCTGCCGGAGCTGAGCGACAACAAACAATCACAGAACCGTCCGCTCCGCTCGAAGAATCAGCCAACCTTTTACGGTTCGAACCAATTGTTCGGCCAGCTGACGTGGGAGCTGGACGTCTGGGGCCGCGTGCGCGATTTGGTCGCCTCCGCCAAGGCGGGCGCCCAGGCCAATGACGATCTCCTGGCCGCGACCCGGCTGGCGCTCCACGCCACCATGGCGCGGACCTATATCGCCTTGCGCGGCGCCGACGCCCAGGCCGCCTTACTGGCGCGGACGATCCGGCTATATCAATCGGCGCTGAACCTCACGACGAAGCGCCTGAAGGACAATATCGCTCCGCCGATCGACGTGGAGCGCGCCAAGGTGCAGTTCGCCAACGCCAAAGCGACCGCCGCTCAAATCGCCGAGGGGCGCGTGGTGCTTGAAAACACGCTTGCGACGCTCAGCGGCCAGAACGCCTCGCTGTTCCGGATCGCGCCCTCGGCTGCTCAGCCGGCGACGCCGCGCCTGCCGCGCATGGCGCCGGCGAGCCTGCTGTTGCGCCGTCCGGACGTCGCCGCGAAAGAGCGGCTGCTTTATGCGGCGAGCGAACAGATCGGCGCAGCCAAGGCTGATTTTTTCCCGCGCTTTTACATCCTCATGGGGGGCGGCACCCAATCGACCAATCTCGATCTCCTGAATTTGCATAATTCCTTGTGGAATTACGGACCGGCGCTGACGATGCCGATTTTCGACGGCGGCCAGAGACAGGCCACGCTCGATGCGGCGCGGGCGCAATTTTCCGAGGCCGCAGCCGAATATAAGGGCTCGGTTCTCGACGCCTACCAGGAGGTCGAGGATGCTCTGTCCTCCATCAAATGGCTGCGCATTGAAAGCGCGGCGCTCTCGACCGCGGCGCATGCGGCGCAAAGGGCCCTCGACATGTCGATGAGCCTTTACGAGGACGGCGCGGCATCGTCGCTTGACGTCGTCACCCAGCAATCGGCCGCGCTCGACGCGGAGCGCGCCGACATCGCCGCGCGCACGCAGCTGCTGGAACAGCATGTGGAATTGATGCTAGCGTTTGGCGGCGGCTGGACCGGTCAGGCGCCGCCGGCCGAAGCGCCATTTCCGCTGCCGGTGGCGCTGCTCGGACCGCAAGGCGAGGATCCGGTCGCGCAAGCACAGCCGGCGAAAGCCGCCGAACCAGGAGGGCGATGACGGTGACCGAGGGGAATTGGACCGCCAAGGGCCGCTGCGACCAGTGCGCTTTCTGGAAAATGACCCGACCTCCTGTCGAAGGCGCCTGTTTTCGCAATGCGCCGAGCCCCGGCGCCATGTCGGACGTGATCGCGCATTGGCCGACGACGCATGGCCGGCAGGGCTGCGGCGAATTCACAGCCGCTGAAACCAATCCGCGGCCTGTCGCCTGTGGCGCCTGCGCCTATTGGCATCGGCCGGAACTGGGCCTTCAGCCTGTCGATCGCGGCGACAAGCCGGGCTCCTGGTGGGCGCAGGCGGGCCTTTGCGTTCGCCACGCGCCCCGGCCGGTTTCCGAACCGGGGCCGCGCGCCTTCTGGTCCGCAACGCATCAGAGCGATTCCTGCTCCGAAGGCGCGCCGGCGGTCAAACCGCGCGAAGCGTGAACCCGCCCAATTCGTTCAGCGGCAAACCCTGATATAGGGGTGCGCGAACTCCCAGTAGGTGTTGATGACACGCGCCCGCCACACGCATCGGCTGGCGCCGGCGTGTGGCGCGTAGACGGTCATCGTGTAATCCTGCGGATCCTTGCCGTACCAGCTCATGTAATGGTGCGGGTCGGCATAACGTTGCCCCGAGGTCCAATAGGCGCCGGGATCGATCGGCCCAGGATCGCCGGACCAATAGGCCTGTCCGTCGACCATCCTCACCGCGGCCGACGCGGGAGCAGCGGTGAACGTCGCGAGTCCGATGAGCGTAAGCGCCTTGGCGAAATTCGATAAACTGGACATGTTCCCACCTCCTTTGACGTCGTCGGGCCGTAGGCCCAACGAGGCTTCGGCTTCCGGCGGCGACGGTCCCGCGGCGGCCTGGCCGGAAGGAGCGATCAATTATTCCGAAATGGGTGGGACAGGCGGCGGGTAAAGGGCGCCGAAGAGTAAAATTGTTTTTAATAACAACGTGTTGTGCAACTGTTGCGGTCAGGGTCGGTTTTCGGTCGAACTGTGCGAACTGAGATCGGGACGAAATTCTCCGCTCATGCTCTCGGGCGTCGCGCGTCCCCGCTTCGAACCATACAATGGGCCGGTCAGGCGCGTTCAGCAGGCAGGGCGTGGCTGCGCAGCAAGTTTTATGAAACTTTTGTGAAGACGACTTTGTGACATTTCCATGAATAATGCGGATAGTGGCGCTTCAGATCGTCATCATGTCGTCAAATTTTTGATTGTTCAGGCCGTCTGCTGCCCATTCAACTATTGCGATAAAACAACACTTGGCAATTTTGAGGCGAAAACCGTTCAAACAAGCGACGCGTCGATTGCCAAGCACCAGCCGCCCGGATATCCGATGGTCCATCGCAGAGCGCTCACGCTTTCGTGATCAGGTTTCGCCGCGGCGGGGCCGCGGATCGATTTGCACCTTCTGGGGGCGCGCCGCGCCGCGGCGGTTTGGACGACGGAGAAAGACATGAAAAGCAAACTGATGGCGGCGGTCGCGCTTGTGGCGATCGTTTCGGCCGCTGGCGTCGCGAAGGCGGACTCGGCGGACGAGCTGAAGGCGCTGAAGGCGGAGGCCGCGGCGTTGAAGAAGCAGAACGAGGCGCTCGAGAAGCGCCTCGGCAAGATCGAGAAGCAGGAAGCCAAGACGCAGGCGCAACTCGCCAGCGCGCCGGCCGCGCGCCCGTCGCCCAGCAACTTCATGGCTGACCTGGCCAGCATCAAGGGCGGTCCGGCCGAGTGCGCCCTGCCGACCTTGGAAGGCCCGCTGACCTTCTGCGGCATCACCCTGTTCGGCACTTTCGACACCGGCCTCTCCTATGCGACGCATGGCGCGCCGAACAGCGGCGGCTTCTACGCCGGCGACATTTTGATGCAGAAATTCTACAATCACGCGATGTGGAGCATGGCGCCGAGTGGCCTGTCGCAGACCACCCTCGGCGTCAAAGGCCAGGAAGAGCTGATGCCCGGCCTCGCCGGTGTGTTCTACGCCTCGACCGGCATCAACCCGCAGTCCGGCCAGCTCGCCAATGCGCCGGGTTCCCAGGTCGCCAACAACGGCGTGCCGCTGGGGTGGCAGTCGATGAACATCGACGGCACCCGCGGCGGCCAGGCCTTCAACGACCAGCTCTATGTCGGCGTCTCCTCAAAGACCTTCGGCGAGCTGACCTTCGGCCGCCATAAGACCTTCTCCAACGATCTGCTCGCCAATTACGATCCGGCCGGCGGCGCTTACGACTACTCGCCCATCGGCTATTCGGGATCGCCGGTCGCGGGCCTCGGCGAAACCGACCTCGGCCGCGAAGACGAAACCTTGAAATATCTCGTCAACCTCCCGCTCGGCGAAGTCGCCGGCCATCTCGGCGCGATGTACAAGTTCGCCGAAGGCAACGCCGGCGTCGGCACAGCCAAAGACACCCCTCTCACGAACACCTGCGGCGGCACCGTCGCCGGTCCTCTGCCCTGTACGCTGAACAACACCGGCTATCAGGTCAACGCCGGCGTCAAATATGCCGGCTTCGAGCTCGACGGCGTGGCCAGCCATTACAACCAGGCGTTGACCTACGGCACCTACAACTTTGGCACCACTTACACCGAGCCCTACACTGGCACGGTGCTGCCCACCTACGGCGCTCAGGGTCTGAGCGGCACGGTCGCCGATATCACCAGCTTCTTGGTCGCCGCAAAATATACCTGGAACCAGTTCAAATTCTATGCCGGCTACGCCAATGACCATTTTTCGGATCCCAGTGACCCGATGGGCTTTGGGGCTAACACCGGCCAGGGCGATTATCCCGCCTATACCGTGAGCAACACCGCCTATTTGTATGGTAACAAGGTCCTGCAAACGGAATGGGCTGGCGTGAAATACGCCTATAACTCCAACACCGACTTCACCCTGGCCTATTACCATGAAAGCCAGAACAGCTACGGCGACCCCTACCCCAGCATCTCCAAGGGCTTCTACGTCCCCGCCGCCACCGCGACCTGTTCCGCCCCTGGGAGCTATTTTGGCTATTACACGTTCCCCGGGAAGTTTTACGGGAAGCCCGCGAAGAAGATCTTTTACGACACGGCGTACAACGGTTCTGCGCCGCGCTCGGGAGCTTGCGCTGGCGACCTGAACGCGGTCTCCGGTTATGTCGACTACCACTTCACCAAGCGGTTCGACGCTTACGCCGGCTTCATGTTCAGCGGGTATGACGGCGGTCTGGCCGCCGGCTCGATCGCCACCAGCAACTTCGCGCCGTCGGCGGGCGTCCGCTACACCTTCTGATCGTCGGCCAGCGACAAACAGAAAAAACCATCCCGCGAGAGCGATCTCGCGGGATTTTTTTGCGCCCGCGCGAAGCCCTCGGCCTCGCGTCAATAATCGACGCCGATCAGATAAAGTCCCGCCGCCGGCGCGACCTGGCCGCAGCGGGCGCGGTCGCGGGCTTCGAGCGCGGCCTGCAAATCTTCGGCGCGCCATTTGCCGGAGCCGACATGCTCCAGCGAGCCGACCATCGAGCGCACCTGGCGATGGAGAAAAGCCCGCGCGCTGGCATAGAGATGAATCTCCTCGCCGTTGCGGACCACGTCGAGCTTGTCGAGCGTGCGCAGCGGATTTTCCGCCTGGCATTCGGAATCGCGAAAGGTCGAGAAATCATGGCGCCCGACCAGACATTGCGCCGCCGCATGCATGGATTCGGCGTCGAGCTTGCGCTTGACCAGCCAGGCGCGGTCTGAATCATAGGTCAAAGGCGCGCGGCGATTGACGATGCGATAGAGATAATGCCGCGCCGTGGCGGAAAAGCGGGCGTCGAAATCCTCCGCCGCTTGTTCGACCAGCAAAATCGCGACCTTTGCCGGCCGCATCTGGGCGTTGAGCGCCTCGCGCAACTTGTCGGGGCGCCAGTCGCGCGACAGATCGACATGGCCGACCTGGCCGGAGGCATGGACCCCTGCATCGGTGCGCCCCGCGCCGCGCAAGCCCCCAGCCGACGGATCGAGCCGCGCCAGCGCGCTCTCGATCACTTCCTGAACCGAAAGCCCGTTGGCCTGACGCTGCCAGCCGACATAGCCGGTCCCGTCATATTCGATGACCAGCTTAAAGCGCGGCATGTCGGGCTTGAACCAGAACGTCGCCGACGGCGAGCCGCGCGCCACGAAAAACTCCGCGCCGGAGGTCGGTCCCCGCCCCGCGCGCTGAACCTCCAGCAGAGCCAAGGCCCCTTCGCCGCAGGCGACACGCGGCGTTTCATCGAGAATTTCGCCCGGCTGTCCCTCGCCTTGCGCCCGCGCGGCGCGCAAAATTTTCACCCGCTCAAGCCCCTTGCCTAAATCGGCCTCGAAAAAAGCGCCGGGAAAGGGCGAAAGGCCGCGAATGAGATTTTGCAGTTCCGCCGAATCCCGCGAAAAATCGATCCGCGCCTCGGCCTTGTCGATCTTTCTGGCGTAAACCACGCCCTCTTGCGCTTGTGGCGTGAATTGCAGCCCGCCGCGCTCCAGCGCCGCCAAAGCGCGGCCGATCAGATCGGCGCCGAGGGCCGAGAGCCGATCATGAGCCTCGCCGGCGGTCATGTCGGGGGTTATCGGGAGCTTTTCCGCCATGGCGATCGGGCCGGTGTCGAGCCCTTCCTCCATTTTCATGACCTCGACGCCGGTCTCGCGGTCGCCGGCCATGATCGCGCGCTGGATCGGCGCCGCGCCGCGCCAGCGCGGCAGCAACGAGGCATGGAGATTGAGGCAGCCCTGTTTCGGCGCCTCCAGCACGTCTTTCGGCAGGATCAGCCCATAGGCCGCCACCACCGCGACATCGGCGTCCAGAGCGCGGAATTCTTCGACGGTTTCCGGTTCGCGGAAATTCTTGGGCGTCAGGACTTTCAGGCCGTATCTTTCCGCCGCCGCATGGACGGGCGAGGGCGTCAGCTCCAGCCCGCGCCGTCCGGCTGGCTTCGGCGCGCGGGTATAGACCGCCACGATCTCATGGCCGCGGCCAAAGATTTCGGCCAGCGGCGCCAGCGCGAAATCCGGCGTGCCCATGAAAATGACGCGCATGGATGGTCAGCCCAGCCTTTCGCGGATTTCCGGCGCGCGTGGCGCGGAAGGTTCGTTGAGGCGCGCGGCTTTCGAGAATTTCTTGATCGCGCGCTCGCGCTTCAGCCGCGACAGATGGTCGATGAACAATTTGCCGTCGAGATGGTCGATCTCATGCTGGAGGCAGGTCGCCAGCAGACCTTCCGCCTCGATCTCGCGGCGCTGGTTGTCGCGATCGATGAAGCGCACGCGGACCTTGGCGGGCCGGCTCACCTCCTCGTAATATTCCGGCACCGAGAGACAGCCTTCCTCATAGATCGACTGGTCTTCCGAATGTTCCAGGATTTCGGGATCGGCGAAGAACATCGGCGCCGGCTCCTCGTCCTTCTTGGCGAGGTCGATCACGATGACCCGTTTGGCGACGCCGATCTGGATCGCGGCAAGCCCGATGCCCGGCGCGTCATACATGGTCTCCAGCATGTCATCCATCAGGGCGCGAACGGACTCGTCCACCACGCCGACATTCTGGCTGACGGCGCGCAGGCGGGGATCGGGAAGGCACAGGATCGGACGTTTGGCCATTCACGCAAGCTCTCACAGGAATTGAATCCTGAGATAAGGGCGCGCGGCGGAGGCGTCAAATGGGCCGCATGCCCTTTTCATCAAAATGTTCTATCTTTGTTCAGGATTTCCTGCTTGGATCGCATCATGACGAATCGGCTTCTGTTCGAGATTCTCGATTTTCCGGTCACGACCTATGAACTCGCCGCCGCGCTCGCCTTCCTGGCGTTGCTGGCGCTGGCTTTTTTCGCGCGCGGCGGCGGGCGGGCGCGGGATGAGGCGCGGATGGCTGTTTTGGCGCGCTCGCACGCCGAGTTGGCCGGACGGTTGCAAACGCTGGCCGAAATCCTTGGCGGCCGTCAGGCCGATTTCGCCCGCGCGGTGACGGAAAAGCTCGATTCCTCGACCCATCGCGTCAACGAGCGGCTGGAGACTTCCGCCCGCGCCACTTTGGTCAATTTGAGCGCGCTCAACGAAAGGCTCGCTCTGATCGACGCCGCGCAAAGAAATCTCGTCGGCCTCACCGAGGAAGTGGTGGGGCTCAAGGAAATTTTCGCCAACAAGCAGACCCGCGGCGCCTTCGGCCAGGGGCGAATGGAAGCGATCATTCGCGACGCGCTGCCCGCCAATGCTTTTCACTTCCAGCACACGCTCTCGACCGGCGCCCGGCCCGATTGCGCCTTAAAACTGCCCGGCGACGACAAGATCCTGGCGGTGGACGCGAAATTTCCGCTCGAAGCCTTTTCCGCGCTCAAGGAAGCTCGGAACGAAGCGGAAAAAAGGGCGGCGCAGGCGCGGGTGCGCGCCGATCTCGCCAAACATGTCAAGGACGTGTCGGAGCGTTATCTCCTGCCGGGCGAGACCCAGGACGTGGCGATCCTGTTCGTGCCATCGGAATCGCTTTTTGCCGAATTGCACCAATTTTTCGACGACGTGATCCAGAAAGCCCATCGCGCTAGGGTGCTGATCGTCTCGCCCTCGCTGCTGCTGATGGCGATCCAGGTCTTGCAGGCCTTGGTGCGCGACGCTCTGGTGCGCGATCAGGCCCATGTCATCCAGGCTGAAACCCGTCGTTTGGTCGAGGACGTTTCGCGGCTGCGCCAGCGCGTCCTGAAGCTCGAAAGCCATTTCCGGCAGTCCCAGGAAGACCTTTCCGCGATCCTGGTTTCTTCCGAAAAAATCGGCCGGACCGGCGACCGCATCGACCGCATCGATTTTTCCCGCGACGACGGAGGGGATTTTTACGAGGCCGCGCAATAGTGTTTTGCGCGCGCCGCGGCCCGACCGTCGCGCCGCGGCCATCCAAAAACTCGACCGTCGCGCCGGTTGCGGCTAGGAAAGGTTCCCCGTCACGCCCCTCGGCTTGCCAATGGACGCGCCTTTTTGCTTGATCGAGGACCGCGAATCCTGCGGGGCGATGTTGTTCGTCGCGCCGCGCAGGATTGTCGCGGCCTATCGCGCCGAGGAGGTTGGGCGGGCTTTCGCCGCACTGGAGGAGGCCGGCTACGAAGGTTTTCATGTCGCCGGCTTTCTGGCCTATGAATGCGGCTACGCTCTTGAACCGCGCCTTACGCCGCTGCTGAGACCCGCTCCGGACAAGCCGCTCCTCCTGTTCGGCGTCTTCGACGCCCCGCGGCCGGCGCCGCCCTTGGACGCGCCGGCTGGCGGCGCCGTGGAGGATTTGAATCCGGCCTGGGATTTCGCGGATTACGAGCGGCGCTTCTTCGCCTGCCGCGACTATATCGCCGGCGGCGATGTCTATCAGATCAACCTCACCTTTCCAGTCTTTGGCCGTTGGCGGGGCGCGCCGGTCGAGCTTTATCGGAGCTTGCGCGCGCGCCAGCCGGTCGCGCGCGGCGGGGTCGTGGCGCTCGGCGACGACATTATTCTCTCTCTGTCACCGGAAAATTTCTTTTCGACGCGCGGAGGAAAGATTTTCGCGCGGCCGATGAAGGGCACCGCGCCGCGCGGCGCGACGGCGGCGGAAGATCGGGCGCTCGCCGAGGCGCTGGCGCGCGACGAAAAGAACCGCGCCGAAAACCTGATGATCGTCGATCTTTTGCGCAATGACATCGGCCGGCTGTCGGAAATCGGATCAGTGCGAGTCTCGGACCTTTTCTCGGTCGAAACCTTTCCCACCTTGCACCAGATGACCTCGGGCGTTGAGGCGCGGATGCGGGAAAAACTTTCGCTCCACGAAATTTTCTCGGGGCTTTTTCCCTGTGGCTCGGTCACCGGAGCGCCCAAGATCAGGGCGATGGAGATCATCGCCGAACAGGAATCTTTTGCCCGCGGCGTCTATTGCGGGGCCATAGGCGTGATCGCGCCGGGCGGCGGCATGCGCTTCAATGTCGCCATCCGCACTCTGACCTTGTCGCCGGAGGGATTTTTTTCCTGCCCGGTCGGCTCGGCGGTGGTCGCGGATTCGCGCGCGCGAGAGGAATATGAGGAATGTCTGCTGAAAGCGCGCTTCCTGACGGTCTGATCGAAACGTTCTTGTGGACGCGCGACGCCGGTTTCTGGCTGCTGGAGGGCCATCGCGCCCGCATGGCCGCCTCGGCGGCGGCTTTGGGATTTTCCTTCGCGCCGGAAAATTTTGAACGCGCGGTCGCTCAGGCTTGCGACGGCGCCGCGACGCCAGCCCTGCGTGTGCGGCTGGTCCTGTCTCGCGACGGCGCGATCGAAACCGCCGCCGCGCCATTCTCCCCCGATCCGCCGCAAAAAATCTGGCGTGTTGCGGTGGCGGCGCAAAAATTCGACTCGCGCGATCCTCTGCTGCGCCACAAGACCACCCGCCGCGCGCTCTACGAGGACGCCCTCGCGGCCTCCGCCGCAGATGAAGTGATTTTTCTCAACGAGCGCGACGAAGTCTGCGAGGGCGCGCGCGCCAATATCTTCGTCAAACGCGACGGCGCGCTGTTGACGCCGCCCCTTGAATGCGGCCTGCTGCCCGGGGTGCTGCGAGCCCATCTTCTCGCCCAAGGCCGCGCCCGCGGAAAAATCCTGCGGCTTGCCGACCTTGCCGAGGATTTTCTGATCGGCAATTCGCTGCGCGGTCTGCTGCGCGCCCAACTTATCTGAGCCAGTGCGCCAGCAATGTGTGGGCGATGGCGATAGGATTGGGCGCGAAAAACCCGCGTTCGTGACGCCCTTCGAGCATGGCCAAAACCTCGGCGCGGCTGAACCAGCGGCAATCCTCAAGCTCGGCGCGGTCGAGGACGATCTCGCGCGACAAGGCTTGAGCCTCGCAACCGACCATGATCGAGGCCGGGAACGGCCATGGCTGGGAAGCGACATAGCGCACCGCGCCGACGCGGACGCCGGCCTCCTCCATCACCTCGCGCCGCACCGTTTCTTCGAGAGTCTCGCCACCTTCGACAAAACCCGCGAGGCAGGAATACATGCCTTCGGGGAATATTTTCTGGCGCCCGAGCAGGCAGAAATCGCCGTCCACGACATTCATGATCGCCACCGGATCGGCGCGCGGAAAATGTCTGGCGCCGCAGGCCGGGCAATCCCGCCGCCAGCCGCCTTGCGACGAACGGGTCGGCGCGCCGCAGCGCGGGCAGAAAGAATGATGGGCGTGAAAATGCAGGATCGCCTTGGCCTGGGCGAGGAGCGCGATTTCGGCGCGGGGCAGGGCGGCCTTGTTGGCCAGCGGGCGCAGATCACGAATTTGCAGCGCGGGAAAAGCCGGCAGGATCAGGCGGCGCTGATCGACGAAGGCTGCGGCGTCGGTCGGTTCATCCGCCTGGGCCGCATCGTCGGGCAGCAGCAAGGCGAAAACCGGCCCGTTTCCATCGCGCCCCAGCAGAACCTCTTCCCGCATGGCGCCGAAGGCGCGCGCCGCCGCGAGCGGATGGAGGGACGAGAGAGCCTCGCCCGCAAGACGCAGCACCGGCATGGACTGGACCAAAACCACCGCACGGGCGTCAGGCGCGGCGGCAAGTTCGGCGAGCAGCGCGGAATTCTCGCGGGCCCGCGACAGCCGGTCGAGCGGATTGCCGGCGAAGCCGGTATCGAGATCGCAAGAACTCATGCGCCGTCCAGCCCGAGCATGGCGGCCACGGCGCGGACCCTTTCCTTCGCCGCTTCGGGCGCATAAGGCTCGGCCTTGCCGGCGCCCCAGACCGGGCCGGGCCAGGCCGCGTCGCCCTCGAAGCGGGCGACGACATGGACATGAAGCTGGGCCACGATATTGCCCAGCGCGCCAATATTGACCTTGTTCGCCCCGGTCAGATTTTTGAGCTTTTCGCCCACGAGCGCCGCTTCGTCGACCAGGGTCGCGCGCTCTTGCGGGGAGAGATCGTGCAACTCGCTCAAATTCGCGCGGCGCGGGACCAGGATCAGCCAGGGAAACCGGCTGTCCTTCATCAAAAGGACGCGGCTCAGCGGCAGATCGCCAACCGCAAAAGTGTCGGCGGCGAGACGGGGGTCGAGGGCGAAGATCATGGCGCCTCCTGGCGGTGCGTGGGTAGCGCCTTCGGGCGATCGGGACAAGCGTCCCCCTTGCGCGAAAGCCCATCATAGTCCAAATAAGCGGCGGGAGGTTGGCGGTGGACGTTCCACTCGCCAACCGGGTCAGGTCCGGAAGGAAGCAGCCCTAACGAGAATGGGCGGGTCTTCGTCCAACCTCCCACTCTGGCCGGTTTGGCGTGAGTCATGCGGAAAGCGGCCTGTTCCCGGAATTTTTGCGCGCCTGACGACCGCTGGCGCCTTATCACGGCGGTTCGATGATCGACGATTCCGCGCCAAATCCGACTGACGGCGCGTCCAGCGCGCTGTTTGCGGACCCGCCGCAAAAGCCGGCGCAGACCGCCTATCGCGTGCTCGCGCGAAAATATCGGCCATCGCGTTTCGAGGATTTGATCGGCCAGGAGCCGATGGTCCAGACGCTTACCAACGCCTTCAAGATCGGTCGCATCCACCAAGCCTATATGCTCACCGGCGTGCGCGGGGTCGGCAAGACGACCACCGCGCGCATTCTCGCCCGCGCCTTCAATTATGAACTTCCGGCGCGCGACGGTCGACCGGCGATCGACAAGCCCACGATCCACATGGACGAACTCGGCGTCCATTGCCAGGCGATTATGGAATCGCGCCATGTCGATGTCATCGAGATGGACGCGGCGTCCCATACGAGCATCGACGACATCCGGGAGATCGTGGACAGCTCGCGCTACAAGCCGGCGATGGCGCGCACCAAGGTCTATATTATCGACGAAGTCCACATGCTCTCGAAATCCGCCTTCAACGGTCTGTTGAAAACGCTGGAGGAGCCGCCGGAGCACGTCAAATTCGTGTTCGCGACCACCGAAATCGAAAAAGTGCCGGTGACCGTGCGTTCGCGCTGCCTGCGCTTCGACCTGCGCCGGATCGAGACCGAGGCGCTGGTGCGCCATCTCGCCAATATCTGCGACAAGGAAAAGGTCGAGATCGAAACCGACTCGCTTGCCTTGATCGCCCGCGCCTCGGAAGGCTCGGTGCGTGACGCGCTGTCCTTGCTCGATCAGGCGATAGCCCATGGCGCGGGCGCGCCGATCGGCGTCGAGAATCTGCGCCTCATGCTCGGCCTCGCCGACCGCGCCCGAGTGATCGACCTGTTCGAGGCGGTGATGAAGGGCGATATTGCGGCGGCTTTGGCCGATCTCAAGGAGCAATATGACGCCGGCGCGGATCCGACCCAGGTTCTGGTCGATCTGGCGCATTTCGTCCATTTCGTCACCAAGACCAAGGTGGCGCCCAAAGTGGTCGATCCCGTCGCCACCCAGGTCGAGCGCGAGCGCGGGGCCGCTTTCGCAGAAAATCTCTCGATGTCGGTGCTGTCGCGCGCGTGGCAGATCCTGGTCAAGGGCGTCGAGGAGGTGAAGGATTCGCCGCGCCCGCTCGCCGCCGCCGACATGGTTCTGGTCCGCCTCGCTTATGCCGCCGACCTGCCGACGCCGGAGGAGGCGCTTAAGAAATTCATTGGCGCGCCCGCCAGCGGGTCGCCGCCCGCCCTTTCGCGTCCGCCCTCTACGCCCGCGCCGGGGCCGAGGGGCTCTCTTCGCGCCGCGACTGTCATCGCCGCCGCGCCAAGCGCGCCCGCGCCCGATGCGCCGCCGACGGTCGCGATCAATAATTTCGCCGAACTTGTCGCGCTGGCGGCGCAAAAACGCGACATCCAGATCAAGGCGGCGCTGGAGCGCGACGTGCGGCTGGTCCGTTTCGAGCCCGGCGTGCTGGAATATTCCCTCGCGCCCGGCGGCGCGCCCGGCCTTGCGGCGCAGCTCGCCCGCAAATTGCAGGACTGGACCGGCCAGCGCTGGATGGTCGCCCTGTCCTCGGCGGAAGGCGCGCCTAGCCTGATCGAACAGGCTCAGGCTGCGGAAAATGAAAAAAGGATTGGCCTCCAGGCTCATCCTTTCGTGCGCGCTGCCCTCGACCAGTTTCCCGGCGCCGTGATCGTCGCGGTGCGCGGGGGCGAAGCGGAAGCGGCCGCGCCCTCCGCCGAGAGCCCGGAAACGGCCGCCGACGACGTGGCTTATATCGACGAGTCCGAAGAAGAGGATTTGTGAATGGACATCATGGGTTTGATGAAAAAGGCCGGCGCGATGCAGGCCAAAATGGCCGAAATGCAGGCCGAACTCGACAATGTCGCCGTCGAAGGTCTTTCGGGCGGCGGATTGGTCAAGGTGACGTTGACCGCGAAGGGCGCGCTCCAGG
This sequence comes from uncultured Pseudomonadota bacterium, assembly GCA_963748385.1. Taxonomy (GTDB): domain Bacteria; phylum Pseudomonadota; class Alphaproteobacteria; order Rhizobiales; family Beijerinckiaceae; genus Rhodoblastus. The sequence goes on along the minus strand of CAVVIQ010000020.1, from coordinate 124,313 downwards.
GTCTTTCGATCGATCCCTCACTGCTCAAGGAAGACGACAAGGAAATTCTCGAAGACCTGATCGTCGCCGCCCATGCCGACGCGAGACGCAAGGCGGAAAGCCTGCTCGAAGAGAAGATGAAGGCGATGACAGCGGGCCTCGGCCTGCCGGCCGGAATGAAACTGCCTTTTTAGGCTTTGCCACCCGCGCGGGCGCGGTTGGCGCCCCTGGCATCAGCTCGGCGTCGCGTTCGCTCCTAGCGCCCTTCGGGCGCGGATTTTGAGGTCTTTTTGATGGCGGAACGCATCGCCGGGCCCGAGATCGAGCGGCTGATCCAATTGCTCGCCCGCCTGCCGGGGCTGGGCCCGCGTTCGGCCCGTCGCGCGGCCTTGCACCTCATTCGCAAGCGCGAGGAACTGCTTGGACCGCTCGCGGAAGCCATGCGCGTCGCCAAGGAAAAAATCGTGACCTGTTCGGTTTGCGGCAATGTGGACACCGCCGATCCGTGCAGCATTTGCGCCGACCCGCGCCGCGACCGGAGCGTCATCGTGGTGGTGGAGACGGTGGGCGACCTCTGGGCCCTGGAGCGCGCCGGCGTGCTGAATGCGAGCTACCATGTGCTCGGTGGCGCGCTGTCGCCGCTTGACGGAATCGGCCCCGACGATCTCAACATTGCGAAACTTGTGGGTCGGGTCGCCGAGGGTGGCGTGAAGGAGGTGATCCTCGCCGTCAACGCGACGGTCGATGGCCAGACCACCGCCCATTACATCACCGAACTGCTAGGCCCCTATCAGGCGAAATGCACCAGGCTCGCCCATGGCGTGCCGGTCGGCGGCGAACTTGATTATCTCGACGAAGGCACGCTCGCGGCGGCGCTGCGCAGCCGCACCGATTTGTGATGGCGAGGCCCAAACCGCCTAGCGTGAGAATGTCTTGCGCAGATTGTCGAACAATTCGAACTTCACGCCGGCCTGTTTCATGATCAAGGCCTGCTGGGCCACCGAAAGCACATTGTTCCAGGTCCAGTAGATCACCAGACCCGCTGGGAACGAGCCGAGCATGAAGGTGAAGATCACCGGCATCCAGGCGAACATGGTCTTCTGCACCGGATCGGTCGGCTCCGGGTTCATCTTCATCTGAACCCACATCGACACGCCCATGATCAAGGGCCAGACGCCGAGGTGCAGCAGATGGCCGAAAGCCGGCGTCGCGGTCGGGTCGAAAGGCAGCAGGCCGAAGAGATTGAAGACATTGGTCGGATCGGGCGCGGACAGATCCTTGACCCAGCCGAAGAACGGCGCCTGGCGCATTTCGATGGCGACGAACAAGACCTTGTAGAGCGAGAAGAACACCGGGATCTGGATCACCATGGGCAGGCAGCCTGACACCGGATTGATCTTCTCCCGCTTGTAAAGCTCCATCATCTCCTGCTGCTGCTTCATCTTGTCGTCGGGATAAAGCTCCTGCAGCGCCTTGATCTTGGGTTGGACTTCCTTCATCCGCGCCATCGACAGATAGGAGCGGTTGGCGAGCGGGAAGAACAGTCCCTTGACGATCAGAGTGATGGCGATAATGGCGACGCCGAAATTGCCGAACAGTTTGTACAGCGCCTCGAGAAGCCAGAACATCGGCCTGGTGAGGAAGAAAAAATAACCCCAGTCAATGAGCAGATCGAGCTTTTTTACGCCCTGATCCTTCTCGTAATATTCGAGCAGCTTGGACTCTTTGGCTCCGGCGAACAGCCGGGTCGTCAAAACCATTTGAGCGCCGGGCGCCAGGGTCTTGGCGTCGCCGAACGCGTCTGACTGGAATTGCGGCAGCGCGCCCGGGAATTCGCGGAACCAGCCCTTGTATTTCTCGGTCGCGTCGGGGATGACCGCCGTCGCCCAGTATTTGTCGGTGAAGCCGAGCCAGCCGCCGGTCGCGTAAGAGTTGGTCGGTAGAACTTTGGCGCTGTTGTTTTCCTTGGAAATCGCCTTGTAGGTGATTTCGGTCGAAGGCTGGTCCGCGCCGATCACGCCGATAAAGCCCTCGTGCAGCACGCTGTAGCCCGAGGTCTTGGGCAGGCCCTGGCGGGTCACGCTCGCGTCGGGGAAGAAGGAGACCGGCGCCTTGCCCTGGTTTTCGATCATGTCGGTCACCGTGAACAGGTAGTGATCGTCCACCGAGATCTTGCGCTTGAACACGAGGCCGGAGCCATTGTCGAACGTCAGCGTGAGCGGCGTCGACGGGGTCAGCTTGTCGCCTTCGGCGGTCCAGAGCGTGTCGGAGCCGGGCAGTTTCAGTGTTGCGCCGGCTTCCGCCACATAATTGAAATCGACGAAATAGGCGTCCGGCGCGTCGGCGGGCGAGAGCAGGATGATATTGGGGCTCTTGGGGTCGGTCGTCTCGCGGTAATCGCGCAACGACAGATCGTCGAGCCGCGCGCCTTTCAAGGCGATCGAACCGAAAACGCTCGGCGTGTCGATCGCGACCCGCTTGCTTTGGGCGAGCGCCTCGGCGCGGTTCACGGACCGCGGAACGGGCGTCAGTCCCGGCGCGGCGGCCGGATTGGCGGCGGAGGACGACTCCATCTGCTGAAGCTGGGCCGTGGTCTGACGAGCCTCATGCACTCTTGGCGCGCCATAAAAATGGTTCCAGCCAAGGATGACCAGGAGCGACAAGGCCATGGCGAGGAGAAGATTGCGGGTGTCCTGCTGCATGTTTACTTGTCTTGCTTGCGGCCGCCGGCCGGCAGGTTGGGAAGCCGGACATCGCCGGCCCGATTTATTTTCTTGAGCGCGCGCAAAAATTCGCCGCGCAATTCGTCGAAGGAGACGGTCAGGGCCTCGCGCCGCGCCGCCAGGACGTAGTCGCAGCCGGGCGCAAAAGCCGATGTCTCGGCCAGCCTTACGACCTCCCGCAGGCGGCGGCGGATGCGGTTGCGCACGACCGCATTGCCGACCTTTTTGGTCACCGTGAAGCCGACGCGGGCCGTTTCGTCGTCGACCGCCGGTTCGCGCTCGCGCGCCTGAAGCACGAAATTTCGCTGATGCTGGCGCCGTCCCTTGGCGGCGGCGACGAAATCGGCGCGTTTTTTGAGCCGCAAAACGCCAATACGCACGCCGGGTTTGGCGTGCGGGAAAATGTTCTGGCCGTCCTGCTGACGGGTCATGGCGAAGGCCGGTCGGGCCGGCGGCGGCGCGTCAGGCCGAAAGGCGCTTGCGGCCGCGCGCGCGGCGGGCGTTGAGAACCTTGCGGCCGCCGACGGTGGCCATGCGGGCGCGGAAGCCGTGACGGCGCTTGCGCACGAGTTTGGAGGGCTGGTAGGTCCGCTTCACGGGAATGCTCCGGTTATTACTGGCGTGTGGCCGCCGGGCCGAACGCCACCATATTCGTCAAGGCTCGCGCGTGCTGTTTCCGCCGGCTGAAACGGCAAAAACGATCCCGGCGCGAGGCCGAAAATCGCGAGCGGCCTTATAGGGGCATGGACCCGAAAAAGTCAACGCAAGGGGCTGGCGAATCTGGATCCCGTAGGCTCTTGCCTTTGGTGTGAGAACAAAGCATGAACACTGGCGACGACGCTTTTCCGGAGGCGCTGATGACGCGAAACCTCTCCCTGACCCTTCATTCCGGCGGCGCCCGGCCGCTGCCCGCCGATTGGCGCGTTTTGCTCGATCTGCTGCCCGAGGATTTGCGCGAGCTTTATGAAGAGCGGGCCGCGCTGATCGAATATGACGGCGGCGAAAGGCGCGCCACCGCCGAGCGCCGCGCCTTCGAATGCGTGATGGATCAGGCGGGGAGCGCTTCCTGGGGACGGATAGGCGCCGCCGCTGGCGGAAATCGTGCTGCTGTGACCTGATTCAGGCAATGATTCGATCAAACCTTCCCGCTCCATGCCCCGAAAACTGACTTTCTACGAATTCTTCGCCGGCGGCGGCATGGCCCGCCTCGGCCTTGGCGATGACTGGACTTGTCTGTTCGCCAATGACATCGACGCGGACAAGGCCGCCGCCTATCGCGCCAATTGGGGCGACGCGGATTTCGTCGAGGGCGACCTCGGCGCCGTTCCCGCGCGGGAAATTCCCGGCCGCGCCGATCTCGCCTGGGCTTCCTTTCCCTGCCAGGACCTGTCGCTCGCCGGCGGCGGCAAGGGCATGGGCGGGGCCGACGACGCGTTGAAAACCCGCAGCGGCGCCTTCTGGCTGTTCCATGAAAAAATGCGGGCGCTCGGCGCCGAAGGCCGCAGCCCCCGCGCCATCGTGCTGGAAAACGTGGTCGGCGTGCTCACCTCCCACGACAGGCGCGATTTCCGCGCGCTCGTCGCCACCCTCGACGGCCTTGGCTATCGCGTCGGGGCGCTCACCCTCGACGCGCGCTGGTTCACCCCGCAATCCCGCCCGCGCGTTTTTTTCGTCGCCCTGCAAAAATCTCCGTTCGCCGCTCTGGCGCGTGAAGGCTGCGGCCTGATCTCGAGACAGCCCCAGCCGCTCTGGACCCCCTCTTCGCTGCGCGCCGCTCATGACGCCTTGCCAATTGAGCTGGCGGAAAACTGGATCTGGTGGCGCCTGCCGGAGCCTTCGCGCCGCAACGCCGATCTCGTCGACCTGCTCGAAGAGGCGCCGGCCGACGCGCCCTGGCGCGCGCCCGCCGCCATCGAGCGCCTGCTGGCGCTGATGGCGCCCGCCCATCGCCGGAAAATCGAGGAAATGCAGGTGGGCGGCGCCCGCGCCGTCGGCGCCGTCTATCGGCGCACCCGGATCGACGAAAGCGGGGCGAAACGGCAAAGGGCCGAGGTTCGTTTCGACGGTCTCGCCGGCTGCCTGCGCACCCCGCGCGGCGGCAGTTCGCGCCAGACCATCCTGGAGGTTTACAAGGGAAGCATTCGCGCCCGGCTGCTGTCGCCGCGCGAGGCGGCGCGGCTCATGGGGCTGCCCGACTCTTATATTCTGCCCCAAAAGCCTGGCGCGGCTTACGAATTATGCGGCGACGGGCTGTGCGTGCCGGTCGTGCGCCATCTCGCCGAACACCTCCTGCAACCGCTCTTGCGTGCGGACACGCCGGGCCAGGACGCGGCGGCGGAAAAACCCTTCGCAGCCGCGTAGAATTTTGTTGCATTGCGGTCAAAGCAAACGGGTCTCCAAAACAGAAATATGAATGATTTATCCGGGTCCGGTTATTGACGCCGTAATTAGGGCCCATTAAGGCATTCGTAAGCTTTGGGTACGACAAAAGCTGAAAAAACAACGCCCAAAACATTTTTCGGTTTCCCCATAATCTGACCGTCATATTGTTTTGTTACAGCGCCAGCGTTGCGAAACGACATGGCGCAAAAGAGACCTCAATGCAGCTTTATCATTTCCAGATGATCGACCCGACCGGCGCCCGTCACGATGTCAAATCGCTCCGGCTCGCCAATTTGGCCGCCGTCTGGCGGGAGATCGACGTCCTGGCCGCCACCCAGTCGCGCGGAGCCCAGATTCGCGTGACCAACGAGGCCGGCGGCATTGTCGTGCTGGTCGGCGTGTCGACCGCCCGCGGGCTTCAGGCGCGTCCCGCCGCCTGAGCGGACCAAAAATTTCGCTCGACGCCGCGTCGCGGCCAAGGCAAATTCATCTGATGTATTGCGCCACCACTTTCGACATCCGGGTCACCGCCACGCCGTATTTCGCCCCCGAGCGCAGCGATCCGGGGATGGGCCGCTTTTTCTGGACCTATACGATCGAGATCGCCAACCAGGGCGACATCCAGGTGCAATTGCTCGAACGGTTCTGGCGGATCACCGACGCCAACGGCCGGGTCGAGACGGTGCGCGGGCCAGGCGTCGTTGGCGAGACTCCGATCATCGAGCCGGGCCACAGCTTCAGCTATACGTCGGGCTGCGCCCTGAACACCGCCTCCGGGCTGATGTCGGGAAGCTACCGCATGGTGGACGGCAACGGACGCGCCTTCGATGTCGAAATCCCGGCCTTCTCCCTCGACAGCCCGATGGAGCGGCGCATCCTGAACTGATCGGGCCGGGCGCATCCGCCCGCCCGCAGGCGAGGACCGATCCGCATGACCTTTGACGCCGCCGATTCCACGCTTGAACGGGCGATCGCGCTGCTCGGCCGGCTGGTCGCTTTCGACACCGAATCCTCGCGCAGCAATCTCGAATTGATCGATTTCGTCGAGGATTACCTCCTGGGGCTCGGCGCCCGCGTCGTCCGCGTTCCCAACGCCGAGGGCGACAAGGCCGCGTTGTTTGCCACTTTCGGCCCGTCGATCGACGGCGGCGTGGTCTTGTCCGGCCATACCGATGTGGTGCCGGTCGCCGGCCAGGAATGGACCTCGCCGCCCTTCATCCTGCGCCGCGACGGCGACCGGCTTTATGGCCGGGGAACCTGCGACATGAAGGGTTTCGACGCGCTCTGCCTCGCCATGGCGCCGGAATTCATCGACGCGCCGCTGAAAAAGCCGATCCATATCCTGCTGAGCTATGACGAGGAGACGACCTGCGCCGGCTGCCTCGACGCAATTGGCCGCTTCGGCCATGACCTGCCGCGCCCCGCCTTGGCCGTGATCGGCGAGCCGACGATGATGCAGGTCGCCGACGCCCACAAGAGCGTCGCCACCTATCGCACCCGCGTCACCGGCCACGAGGCCCATTCCTCCAAACCCTGGCTCGGCGTCAGCGCCGTCCATGTCGCCTGCGAGCTGGTTGGGGCGCTGGAGCGCATCGGGCGCGAGCTCGAGACCGACCGCGACCCCGAGGGGCGTTTCGATCCCGCATTTTCCACCGTCCATGTCGGAATCATCCAGGGCGGCACGGCGCGCAACATCATGGCCCGGCACTGCGAGATTTTTTGGGAGTTCCGCGGCCTGCCGGAGACGCCGCGAAATCGCGCGCTGGAGAAATTCGAGGCTTTTTGCGCGGCGCTCGCCGCCGAGCGTTTCAAGAACTTCCCCGGCGCCCGGATCGAAACTTTCGTCGAGACCGAGGCGCCCGGCCTGAGCGCGGAATCGCGATCGGGCGCCGCCACCCTGGCCATGGCGCTGGCAAAAGCCAACCACACCATCGCCGTGCCTTACGCCACCGAAGCCGGACAATTCCAGGCGATCGGACTGCCGGCGGTAATCTGCGGGCCCGGCAGCATCGACCAGGCTCATCAGCCGGACGAATTCATCGACATCGCCCAGCTCGCCGAGGGCGTCGCCTTCCTGCGCCGCCTCGCGGCCAAATATTCGGCCTGAGCCTATTCCGCCCTCTTGCCGTCGTCGGCGATGAAGGCGAGGCGCAGCATATTGGTCGCGCCGGGCGTGCCGAACGGCACGCCGGCGATGATCAGGATGCGGTCGCCGGGCGCGGCGAGGCCCTGGCGCACCGCGAATTTGCAGGCGCGGTCGGCCATGTCGTCCAGGTCGTCGGCGTCCTTGGTCACGACCGCGTCGACGCCCCAGACGGCGGTGAGCCGGCGCGCGGTGTCGCGATTGGGGGTCAGCGCCAGAACCGGCGCGAAGGGCCGCTCGCGGGCGACGCGATAAGCCGTCGCGCCCGAGGAGGTCCATGCGACGATCGCCTTGAGATCGAGAGTCTGCGCCATGTCGCGCGCCGCGACCGCCACCGCGTCGGCGCCGGTGCGTTCGGGCGCGGAGCGCTGGGCGGAGATGATCGAGCGATAGACCGGGTCCCGTTCGATCTCTTCCGCGATGCGGTTCATCATGGTCACCGACTCGACCGGATATTTGCCGGCGGCGCTTTCCGCCGAAAGCATGATGGCGTCGGCGCCCTCGAACACCGCCGTCGCCACGTCGGAGACCTCGGCGCGGGTCGGCGCCGGCGCCTGGATCATGCTCTCCAGCATCTGCGTCGCAACCACCACCGGGCGGCCGAGCTTGCGGCTCTCGCGCGTGATGCGCTTCTGCAGGCCGGGCACGCGCTCGAGCGGCATTTCGACGCCAAGATCGCCGCGCGCGACCATCAGCGCGTCGGCGGCCAGCATGATCTCGTCGAGCCGCGATATGGCTTGCGGCTTTTCGATCTTCGCCATCACCAGCGCGCGGTCGCCGGCGAGGCGCTTGACCTCGAGGACGTCGGCGGCGCGCTGCACGAAGGACAGAGCGATCCAGTCCACGCCGGTCGCGACCGCCGCCTCGGCGTCGACGCGGTCCTTGGCGGTCAGCGCGGCGACCGCGATTTCCGTGTCGGGCAGGCTGACGCCCTTGCGGTTGGAGATGCGCCCGCCGACGTCGACCCGCGCCACCGCGCGGTCGGTGGCGGCCTCGACGATATGCAGCCGCAGTTTGCCATCGTCGATCAGCAGATTATGGCCGGGCGCCAGCGCCAGAAGGATTTCCGGATGGGGCAGGCAGACGCGCGTGGAGTCGCCGGGCGTCGGGTCCGAATCGAAGGTGAAATTCTGCCCCACGATCAGGTCCGCGCCGCCGCCGACGAACGAGCCGACGCGCAATTTCGGACCCTGTAGATCGACGAGAATGCCGATCGGCTGGCCGACCCGCGTCTCCACCGCCCGGATCATCGCGACGGTGTCGCGCATGGCCTGCGGATCGGCGTGGCTCATATTAATGCGGAACACATCGGCGCCCGCGCGCCAGAGCTTGTCGATCGAAGCCTCGTCGTTCGACGCAGGACCGAGGGTGGCCAGGATTTTGCAGCGGCGGCGGCGCCTGTTCATTTTCACTTCCTTTTGTTGTCGCGGGATCAGTGCGTCGGATTGGGGTCCGTCAACTGCACTGTCCAGTTCCGCGCGTCCTTGCCGGTGTCCACCTCGAAAAAGCCGGTCCGGTCATAGCCGCGCAGAAAGCAATTTTCGCGGCCCTCGATGCGGAATTCGCGGTCGCGCGTGCACATGAAGGCCTTGCCTTTCCACTCGCCGCCGCGCTCGTCCATCGCATAGGCATAGTAAAATTCGGCGGCCAGCGGGCCGCGCAGCAGAGTCTCGCAATGCTCGGTCTTGATGTTCCACCAGCCCTCGCTCACCCAACCGGCCCCATCTGTATAGGCGATGGCGACGCTGACGCGGGCGCTGGAATTGTTGCAGACGCGGAAATCGGCGTGCGCCGGAGCCGCGGCCAGGGCGAAGACGGCGGCCAGCCCGCAAATTCCCGATGTCCTTGCCATAATCCCGTTCCGGCTCAGCCTAAAGTGGCGATTGACTCTCGAACTCCGCAGCTGAGGCAGGGGTCTTTTAGCGATATTGCCCGACCGCGTCGATGCGATTTACATTACAATGTCCGTAAAATTTGAAATTCCACGCCAGCCTTGAAAATCCCTTCCGATGATTCCCCTCTTGGCGTCGAACCGGCTTTTCAGCCCGTTGACGTCGTCGCCGGCGCGGCGGAGCATAGCCTGATCCTATTTTGCGATCACGCCAGCAACGCTTTGCCGCCGGCCTATGGCGGCCTCGGCCTGTCGCGCGAGTCGCTCTGCCGCCATATCGCCTATGACATTGGCGTGGAGACCGTCGTTCGCCGGCTCGCCGCCTTGACCGGCGCTCCGGCAGCGCTCGCCATGTTCTCTCGCCTGTTGATCGATCCGAATCGCGGTGAGGACGACCCCACCCTGGTCATGCGCCTTTCCGATGGCGCGCTCGTTCCAGGCAATGCGCGAATCGGCGCGCAGGAAATCGCCCGCCGGGTCGAGGCTTTCTGGCGCCCGTATCGCGACGCCTGCGCCAGGATGATCGAAGCGGCGCTGGCGCGCGGCGCCGTTCCGTCCCTGCTCGGAATCCATTCCTTCACCCCGTATTTCAAGGGCCGCGCGCGGCCCTGGCAGGTCGGCGTCCTGTGGGACAGCGATCCGCGCCTCGCTGCGCCGCTGATCGAGGCCTTGCGCGGCGAAAATCTCGTCGTCGGCGACAACGAGCCCTATGACGGGGCGTTGCGCGGCGACAGCATGTATGAACATTCGACCCGGCGCGGCCTGCCTGGCGCGCTGATCGAAATTCGCCAGGATTTGCTGCAAACGCCCGAGCAATGCGAGGCTTGGGCGGCGCGTCTCGCGCGGATCCTGCCGCCGATCCTCGCCCGGCCCGAGACGCGGCGGGTCGAATTTTATGGTTCCCGGACCGATGCGGAGCCGGCGCCCGCTTGACGCCCGCGCCGCGCGGCGCCAATTCAAGCGCTCCCTATTCCCCAACATTCCGCAGGAACGATATGAGCGCGAACACGCTGGACGGCGGCCATCTGAAAAGTTTCATCGAGCGCATCGAGCGGCTCGAAGAGGAAAAGAAGGCGATCGCCGACGACATCAAGGAGATTTACGCCGAGGCCAAGGGCACTGGTTATGACGTGAAGATCATGCGGAAAATCGTCTCGATCCGCAAACAGGACGCCGCCAAAAGGCGCGAGGAGGAGGAAATCCTCGATCTCTATCTCTCGGCGCTCGGGCAGGAGTGACTTTCATTTTTGCATGAGAGGCCTTGCCGCGCCCAAGCGCGCGGGGCCATTGCCGCGCTCATGTCCAGCCTGTAAATCGGCTTCACACAAAACCAGGAGCGCGGACATGCAAGCCGAACCCAAACTGTTCCAGTCCTACGACCTGGGCGGACTTCGCCTCGCCAACCGCATCGTGATGGCGCCGCTGACGCGCGCCCGGGCGACGGCAGGGACGGACGCCGCCAACGAATTGATGGTCGAATATTATCGCCAGCGCGCCAGCGCCGGGCTGATCGTCAGCGAGGCCTCGCAGATTTCCCGGCAGGGACAGGGCTATTTGCACACGCCGGGCGTTTATACCGAGGAACAGGCGCGGGGATGGCGCCTCGTGACCGACGCCGTGCATGAGGCCGGCGGAAAAATTTTCATTCAGCTCTGGCACGTCGGCCGCATCTCCCATGTCGATCTGCAGCCGGGCCGCGCCGCGCCGGTCGCGCCCTCCGCGATCAAGGCAAAGTCACTGGTCTTCACCGCCGAAGGATTTGTCGAGCCCTCGGAGCCGCGCGCGCTGGAGATCGATGAAATCCCTGGAATCGTCGCCGATTACGCCCGCGCCGCCGAACTCGCGAAGGCGGCCGGCTTCGACGGGGTGGAGATCCACGCCGCCAACGGCTATCTGCTCGACCAGTTTCAGAAGGACGGGACCAATCATCGCAAAGATTGCTACGGCGGTTCGATCGAGAACCGTTGCCGGCTGACGCTCGATGTCGTGGACGCGGTCGCCAGAATATGGCCCTCCAGCCGGATCGGCGTCCGGCTGGCGCCGGTCAGCCCGGCCAACGACATCTCCGACAGCAATCCGCAGCCGCTTTTCGACTATCTCGTCCGCCAGCTCGACGCCCGCCAACTCGTCTATATTCATGTGGTCGAGGGCGCGACCGGGGGCGCGCGCGACTTCGCGCCCTTCGATTACGCCGCCCTGCGCCGGGCGTTTCGCGGCGCATATATCGCCAATAACGGCTTCAGCCGGGATCTGGCGATCGAAGCGGTCGAAACGGGCGCCGCCGAACTCGTCGCCTTCGGGCGGCCGTTCATCTCCAATCCCGACCTGGTCGAGCGCCTGCGCCGCGGCGTCGCGCTGAATGCGCCGGACGCCAAAACCTTCTACAGCGGCGGCGCCAAGGGCTACACCGACTATCCGACGCTGGCCGCTTGAACGGGGCTTTGGTAAGTCTCCATTAACTATAAATCCTTAACGCTGGCTTCATGCGCGGCGCCTCGCCGCCGCGCCGCGAGGCCAGCATTTGTCCGTCGAACAGCGTCGCGAGTCCGACTCTTTCCGCGCGCGCTCGCCTCGGGCGCGCCCGGTCTTGCGCGCCGTCGCCGCATCGGCGGTTGCGGCGGCGCTCGGCCTGGCCGTCACGGCGCTCGCCCAGGACGCCGGCCTGCGCGCCTCTGACGACGATTTTTTTGGCGCGGCGTCAGGCGGCGCCTTTTATCCCCAGCCCTCCGGCCTGTCGCCGGAAGCCGCCGCCGCCAATTACGGCAAGCCGCGCCCTTTCAGGCCGAAGCCGAAATCGAACCGGAAAACCCCGGCCCACCCGTTGCCGGACCTCGTTCCCTATCCGACGTCCGGCGACGCCCGGCGCGTCCGTCCGCCGGGTTTGCGCGGCGACAGCATCGATCCCGCCTTGCTCGCTCCGCCGCCGACGACCGCCATGCCTGCGCCCATCCCGGCCCATCCCAAGCCCAAGCCCGATCCGGACCCCTTCGCGCCCCCAGGCCTGGACGCCGGGCCGTTGCGCGCCCACGCCTATTCCGAGACCGATTTCGGCTATAATTCCAATCCCTTCCAGGCCGCGACGGGGACGACGCTTTTGCGGGGGTCGAGCTTTGTGCGCGAGGAGGTCGGCCTGTCCGCCGTCTCCGACTGGTCGAACCATTCTTTCATCGGCGACATGCGGCTCGGCTATAACGATTTTTTCAATTTGCCGGGCGCCAACGCCCCTGACGGCGACGGCAAGTTTCTCGCCCGCATCGACGCCGCGCGCGACACCAAGATCAATATCGACGGCAATTACACGCTTTCGACGCAGTACCAGACCTCGCCCAACCTATACAACCACGGCGGATCGACCACGCTCGCTTCGCAACCGCTCGTCGCGGCCTATGGCGGCGGTCTGGGAGTGAGCCAGGATTTCAACCGGGTCGAACTGACCCTGCGCGGCTCGGTCGAGCGCAATTATTGGGAGGACGCGCATTTCGCCGACGGCGCGACGCAGAATCTGTCTCGCGATTCCTATGACGATTATGGCCTCACCCTCAAGGCGAGCTACGCGCTGACGCCCGACGTCCAGCCTTTTATCCTGGGCGGCGTGGATCAGCGCATTCACGATTCAGTCGTCAGCAGCGACGGTTACGAACGCAATTCGGTCGGCGACATGATCAGCGCCGGCTCGACCTTCCTGTTCAGCCAGTTGCTCACAGGCTCGGCCTCGGCGGGCTATGAGGACAGACATTACCAGGACCCGCGTCTCGCCGACTTGCGCGGGCCGATTTACGACATTTCCCTGATCTGGACGCCGACCCCGCTGACCAAGGTGACCTTGCGCGGGGAGGGAACGATGGGCGAAGTGATCCTCAGCGGCGCCTCGGGCGTCCTTTCGCATAGCCTTTCGCTGGAAGTCGCCCACGCCCTGCGCCGCGACCTCACGGTGACCGCGACCGCCGGGGTGCTGGATTCGACTTATCCCGGCAATCCGCTGGTCCAGACCTATTACACCGCCGGATTGAAGGCGGAATATCATCTGTCGCGCCACATCGTGCTCAAGGCCGGATACACCTTGCAGAGGATGGACTCGAACGAGACCAGATCGGATTTCACCGCCAATATCCTGACCGTCGGCCTGAAGCTTCAGGAATAGGGTTGAAGTTTCGTCACAAACTGCCGACGATCCGCTTCAATTCGGCGCGGAAGCCCGGCTCGATGTCCGGCCGCGCCAAAGCGAAGGCGACATTGGCGGCGAGGAAGCCGATTTTTGAGCCGGTGTCATAAGTCTTGCCGTCGAAATTCCGGGCGAAAAATTTTTGCGTGATCGCCATTTCGAGCATCGAGTCGGTCAGCTGGATTTCGCCGCCGGCGCCTTTTTGGCCCTTGGCGAGCAGGTCGAAGATTTCAGGCTGCAGGATATAGCGGCCGGAAATGATGAAATTGGACGGCGCGGTCCCCTTCGCCGGCTTCTCCACCATGCCCACGATCTCGAAGGAGCGGCCGAATTCCTTGCCCTTGGCGACCACGCCATATTGCGAGGTTTCCTCCATCGGAACCTCTTCGACGGCGATGACATTGCCGCCCAGCTCCTCATAAGTGTCGATGCACTGCCGCAGGCAACGCTTGCCGTCCGCCCCCGGCAAGGTGATCATGTCGGGAAGCACCACGGCGAAGGGCTCGTCGTCGATGACCTCGCGCGCGCACCAGATGGCGTGACCGAGGCCGAGAGGCTCCTGCTGGCGGGTGAAGCTGGTCGCCCCGGCGGGCGGAAGAGAGCTTTGCAGCTCCTCCAGCTCCCTCAGCTTGCCGCGGCGCCGCAAGGTTTCCTCCAGTTCGTAGGCGACGTCGAAATGATCCTCGATCACCGCCTTGTTGCGCCCGGTGACGAAGATGAAATGTTCGATCCCGGCTTCCCGCGCCTCTTCGACGCAATGCTGCAAGACCGGGCGATCGACCACGGTCAGCATTTCCTTGGGCACGGTCTTGGTGGCCGGCAGCACACGGGTGCCGAGGCCGGCGACAGGGAAAACGGCTTTACGAACAGGCTTTTTCGGCATGGAGAATCCGTTTTGGACGATCGGGCGGGACTTTTGAGGGCCGCCGCCTTCTAGCACCTGCGAAATTCTTGCGCCAAGGAAAGTTAAAATTCGCCCCTTCTCCTTTAGCATTTTCGCCTTAAGGATTTTGTGGTTTACAAGAGCGTCACGCTCAAAAGCGCGGCGAATCAAAGCGGTGGAGAGACATGCCCGTTCTCGTGACCGGCGGCGCCGGCTATATCGGCTCCCACATGGCCTATGAGCTGACCGACGCCGGTGAGAGCGTGGTCGTGCTCGACAATCTCTCGACCGGACGGCGCGCCGCGGTGCCGCCCCAGGCCGAACTGATCGTCGGCGATTTCGGCGACGAGCTTTTGGTCAGGGATGTGCTGAAAAGCCGCGAGATCGACTCGATCATCCATTTCGCCGCCAGGATCGTGGTGCCGGAATCGGTTTCCGACCCTCTGGGCTATTACCGGAACAACACCGCCGCCGCCCGCAGCCTGCTCGCCAATGCGGTCGAGGCGGGGGTAAGGAATTTCATCTTTTCCTCCACGGCGGCTGTCTATGGCGAGCCTGATCAGAACCCGGTGACCGAGGACGAGAGCCTTAAGCCGGTCTCGCCCTATGGCCGCTCGAAGCTCATGGTCGAATGGATGCTGGAGGACGTCGCTCACGCCCATGACCTGCGTTATGTCGCCTTGCGTTATTTCAATGTCGCCGGCGCCGACCCGAAAGGCCGCACCGGCCAGTCCACCCCCAACGCCACCCATCTGATCAAGGTCGCGGTTCAGGCGGCGCTCGGCCTGCGCCCCGGCATGGAGGTGTTCGGGACCGATTATCCGACTCCCGACGGCTCCTGCCTGCGCGACTATATCCAGGTCACCGATCTGTCGCGCGCCCATATGGAAGCCCTGCGCCATTTGCGCGGCGGAGGCGAGAGCCTGGTGTGCAATTGCGGCTATGAGCGCGGCTATTCGGTGCTGGAAGTGGTCGAGACGGTGAAAAAAGTCTCGGGCGTCGATTTCCCGGTCAAAATTTCCGGCCGGCGCCCCGGCGACCCGGCGGCCATCGTCGCCGCCAACGAACGCATCCGCGAAG
This sequence comes from uncultured Pseudomonadota bacterium, assembly GCA_963748385.1. Classification (GTDB taxonomy): domain Bacteria; phylum Pseudomonadota; class Alphaproteobacteria; order Rhizobiales; family Beijerinckiaceae; genus Rhodoblastus. Next base: position 109,070 of record CAVVIQ010000020.1, on the reverse strand, counting down.
AGCTTGGCTGGACGCCGATCCATGACGATCTGGAAGAGATCGTGCGGCAAGCGCTTCGCTGGGAGGAGAAGCTAGCGGAAGAGAAGAAAGACGTCAGCGCCTAGTCCGCTCCCCGCTCCGTCGCCTGGAGCGCCCAGTCGAGATAGGCGTCGTCGTCAATCAGGATCGGCAAGGCGATGATTTCGGGCAGTTCGTAGCTGTGCATTGACCTGATCGCGGCGGCAAGCAAGGGAAAATCCTTCTGGCGCGCCTTGGCCGAGATCAGGAATTCCTTTTCCATTGTCGGCGCGCCTTTCCAGATATAATTGCTTATCACTGGCGTGATCTGGACGCAGGCGGCGAGTTTCCTTTCGGTCAAGGCGTCAGCGATCTCCTCGGCGCGAAGTTCGTCGTCGATCGTGGTCTGCACGATGCAAAAAGCGCTCATATCCATCCCGAAAGCTCCGTCCGGACCACATCGGCAATCACGTCCATACCCGCGATACTATCGTTCAGACAGGGCAATAAAGCAAAATCCTCGCCGCCGGCTTCGAGAAAGGCGCGGCGGTTCTCGACGCCCAGTTCCTCCAGCGTTTCCAGGCAATCGGCGAAAAAACCCGGCGCGATCACGGCGATTTTCTTCACCCCCTGCGCCGGAAGCTCCTTGATCGTGTCGATCGTATAGGGCTTGAGCCATTCCTTCGGCCCGAAGCGCGACTGGAATGTCATGACCAGCTTTTCGCGCAAGCCCGTCGCTTCGCCGATCAGCCGCGTGGTCTTGGCGCAATGGCAATAATAGGGATCGCCCTTGTCGAAATAGTCCTGCGGAATCCCGTGCCAGGACACGATGATCCTGTCCGGCGGGAAGTCGAGGTCCTGAAGCCCTTTTTGCAGCAGGACCGCGAGGGCCTTGATATAGGCCGGGCGGTCGTAAAAGGGCGCCGCGATGCGCAACGCCGGCTGCCGGCGCATCGCCTTGAGCGCGTCGAAGGCGCGATCGGCGACGGTCGCGCTGGTTGCGGCGCAATATTGCGGATAGAGCGGGACGACGAGCAACCGGTCGCAGCCCCGGGCCTGGAGCGCGGCGATGCGCGAGGCCATGGAGGGCGCGCCATAGCGCATCGCCCAGTCCACCACGATACTATCCCCGCCCGGCCCGAAGCCGCCCGAGGCGATTTTTTGCGCGAGCTTTTCGGCCTGCGCCCGCGTCACGGTTTTGAGCGGCCCCTCGTTGCGCTCCCTGTTCCAGATCGCCGCATAATCCTTGCCTTTTCGCGCGGGGCGAGTCATCAAAATCACCAGATGCAGCAAAGGCAGCCAGAAAACGCGCGGCGTCTCGATCACCCGCCGGTCGGATAGAAATTCGGCAAGATAGCGGCGCATCGGCCAATAGCTCGTCCCCTCCGGCGTGCCGAGATTGACGAGCAGCACGCCGACCTTGCCATGGGCGGCCGGCGGATGGTTGGAAGGCGCGAAGGACATCAAAACCTCGGAACTTGATCGGCGTCAAAGTAGCTTTTTTCTATACATGCCAGAAGGCTAGCATGAGCGTTCTCCCGTCACATCTGGTTCTCGCCGAAAAGGCCGTGCCGCGCTATACCAGCTATCCGACCGCGCCCCATTTTTCCGACTCCGTCGGGCCGGAGCAATACGCCGCCTGGCTCGCCGCCCTGCCGGCGGAGACGCGGCTTTCGCTCTACCTTCATGTGCCGTTCTGCCGCGAGATCTGCACCTATTGCGGCTGCCACACCCGGGCGACCAAGCGCAACGAACCGCTCGACGCCTATGCCGGGACTCTTTCGCGCGAGATCGATCTCGTCGGCAAAAGCTCGCCCGCAAAAAAAGTCATTCACGTCCACTGGGGCGGCGGCACGCCGGGCCTGCTCGGGGGCGCGCGGTTGCGCGCGCTGACCGACACATTGCGCGGCCATTTCGATTTCGCCCCCGAGGCCGAAATCTCGATCGAGCTTGACCCGCGCCATGTCGACGACCAACTCGCCCGCTCCCTGGCCGCGGCCGGCTTCAACCGTGTGAGCCTGGGCGTGCAGGATTTCAACGCGCATGTCCAGAAAGCCATCGGCCGCGTCCAGCCCTTCGAGGTGGTCGAACGCGCGGTGAATTTCCTGCGCGTCGCCGGCGTCCGCGCCATCAATCTCGACCTGATGTATGGCCTGCCCCACCAGAGCGAGGAAGACGTCGTTCGGACCGCCGAGCTTGCGGCCTCGCTCGCGCCAAATCGGCTCGCCATTTTCGGCTATGCCCATGCGCCCTGGTTCGCCAAAAGGCAGCAGTTGATCGACGCCGCGGCGTTGCCGGGCGCGGCGGAGCGCCTGCGCCAGGCGGCGACGGCGCGCCAGACCTTGATCGGCCAGGGCTATGACGCGATCGGCCTTGACCATTTCGCGCTTCCGGACGACCCGATGGCCGTCGCCCAGCGCGCGGGAAAACTGCGCCGCAATTTCCAGGGCTACACCGTCGATCAGGCCGACGCGCTTCTGCCCTTCGGCGCCTCCTCCATCGGCCGTCTGCCGCAGGGCTATGTCCAGAACGCCCATGATGTCGGCTCCTGGCGCCGGGCGATCGAATCGGATCGCTTCGCCATCGTGAAGGGCGTCGCCTTCACCCGCGACGATCTCGCCCGCGCGGCGGTGATCGAGCGGCTGATGTGCGATTTTTCGGTCGATTACGGCGAAATCGCGGAAAAAATGCTGGGCGACGCCGCCGCGTTCGACGGGGCGCAGGATCAATTGGCGCAACTGACCGGGGAGGGCGTTGCGACCCAGGAGGGACGCCGCGTCTCGATCACCGAGCTAGGGCGCCCCTTCATGCGCCTGGTCGCGTCGGCCTTCGACCCTTATCTGGCCGCCCGCGCCGCCCGCCACAGCGTCGCCGTCTGACGCGGCTGGCGCCTTTCGAACGGTGAGGCTGGGTTTCCGAACTCCTTACGGGCCGGCGCCGATCCTGAGACAGTTTTTTCAGGTCGCCGGAATCAGTCTCGTGACGCGGCGCAAGAATTTCTTCGCCAGTTTGGATGGGACCATTCATGAGCCGGCGACTTATGCCGGTCCGCCGGACCAGACGCCCATTTCGGTCGTCGCGCGGGCCGCGAAGCTTCGGAGGCGAAGAGACTGAAAGAGGCAGCCCGCCGGGCAACGGCCGATTGATCTTGAAGGAACAGGCCGCGGGAGCCAAATTGGAGCGGAGCGCCGCAAATCTCCGCTCATCATTGCCTGAGGAGGCGCCCGTGAGACCGCTCGTGGATGTGCTGTCGCAATATGCCGCCTATCATCGCGACCCGCGCAATATCGCCACGCATTTCGTCGGCATTCCGCTGATCGTCGTCGCCGTGGCCGCCTTGTTGGGACGGCCGGCGCTGGCGGCCGGCGGCGTTTCCATTACCCCGGCTCTGGTGGTCGCCGCCGTTGCGGCGACCTATTATCTGAAGCTCGATGTCGTCCTCGGCTCCGTCATGGCCTTTCTGCTCCTGCTGGCGGTGATCCTTGGCGATTGGGTCGCGAGGCTGCCGTCGAGCGAATGGCTGTCGGCGGGTTTGGGCGCTTTCGCGGTCGGCTGGATCGTTCAATTCATCGGGCATGCCTGGGAAGGCCGCAAACCGGCCTTTGTCGACGATCTGATCGGCTTGGCGATCGGGCCGCTTTTCGTCCTGTGCGAGCTTCTTTTTGCTCTAGGGTTGCGGCCTGAACTCAAGCGTGCGGTCGAATCGCGCGTCGGGCCTGTGCGGCGCAGGGCGGCGCAGGCGGGCGCCTGAATTCTTGCGCCCGCGTCAGATTTTCCGCCCTTCGATCTCGCGTTGCAGTTCTTCGGCCTCGCGCCGCAGGTTCTCGTCGCGGGGATCGAAATTCAGCGCTCGGCGGAAAAGCTCCAGCGCCGGCGCGTCGCGGCCGGACGCGCGCATCAGATGGGCGAGATCGGTCATGACCGCAAAATTTCGCGGGTCGATGCGCAAGGCGTGGTCGAGATCGAGCATGGCGCCCTCGCTGTCGCCCTGTAGCAAGGCCGACTGCGCCCGTAGCCGCCAGGCGAAGGTCCAATCGGGGTAAAGCTTGACGATCTCGTCGAGCAGCGCCGCCGCTTGTGGCGCCAGATCGGCCTTCAGCAGGCTTTTGGCGCGCGTCATCAGCAGATCGCCGGTCGGCGAGCCCGACCCGGCCCATAGTTTCTCGATGATCGCGCGGATCGGCGCGGCGGTTCTGGCGTCGGGCGCCTCGGCCAGTTCCTTGAACATCTGGTCGACGATTTTTTGCCGTGTCTGAACGGAGCCCGGCGGCTGGTTGACGGCGGCGGCGCGACAGGGCGGCGAGAGGACGAGAGCCGCAAGGACGGAAAACAGAAAGAACAAACGCGTCGACATGCGGCGATTAAAGCCTTTTTTCGCGCCGCCGCCAATGGCGTCTCAACGCCTGAGTTTCTCCAGCGTGAGCGGATCGCGGACGCCGCGGCAAAATTTGTCGAGGGCGGACGAGAAGGCCGGTTCGTCGGGCGCGGCGCGCTCGAACAGGGTCATGGACGAGCGGAATTTCAGATCGTCGGGATCGCCGAAAATATCGAAAAGGCTTTTGCCTTCGATGCGATTCACCAGCGCTGCGCAATCCCGCAGGCGCGGCCCGAGAACCGGATGGGCGAGAAAGCCGCGGGCCTCGTCGAGCGAGGAAATGGCGTAGAATTGCGCCACGGGGCTGAAGCCGAGGCCCTTGAACTGGGGAAAGACGAACCACATCCAGTGGCTGCGCTTTCGCCCCACGCGTAACTCCTCGCGCACGTTCTCATAGACGCCGTCCTGGGCCGCGACGAAGCGTTGGAGGTTGAAAGGATCGTCGGTCATGACAAAACAAAACCCCGGCGAAGCGCCGGGGTTTTAAAATCGGGCGCCGAACGCCGAAATTTCAGCCCTGGCGAGCCTTGTAGCGCTTCTGCGTCTTGTTGATGATATAGACGCGGCCCTTGCGGCGGACCAGCTGGTTGTCGCGATGACGCGCGCGCAAGGACTTGAGAGAGTTGCGGACTTTCATTTTCTACCCCGGAAGCATTTGGCCGGGGTTCTCCCTCAGCCGGAAATCGGAACCGGTCCTATGCCAAATTTGCGCGCCGCGATCAAGCCCCAATGCGGAGCCGCGCTCAGCCGCCGGCGGGATCGGATTCGCTGCCTTTGCTTTGTTGCTGGGACGGAAACATGCCACAGCCCGGGCAGGCGTCGTAATTGGTGAGCTCGGGACGGTCGTGCGGACCCGCCGGCGGCAGGCTTTCCAGAACCCGATCGGTTTTGTCCTCGACAGAATCCTTGATGGCGTAAGGGCCAGTTTCGGGAATGAGGATCACGGCCGCCTCCTGCATTTGTCGCCTAAAGTATAGGCATGCCCTTAATTCAGGCAAATCGGACATCAACACATTCTTAAAAAATTATCAAGGCGGTCGATTGCCGCAGTTTTGCTCCCGCCTCTGGCCGCGCCGCGCCGCCGGCGCTAAAAGCGGCCCATGATTCATTTCGCCGGCGATTCCAGTCTTCGCGCGCCGCTGATCCGTCGCGTGGCGCTCATGGATTTCCGCTCCTACGCCACGCTCGATCTGCGGGTTTCCAGCCCGATCGCCGCGCTTTCCGGGGAGAACGGCGCGGGCAAGACAAATCTGCTCGAAGCGATCTCTCTTTTCACCCCCGGACGGGGCCTGCGCCGCGCGGAAATTTCCGACCTCGCGCGCGAAGGCGGGAGCGGCGGTTACGCCATATCGCTGGAGCTGAGCGGCGAGGCGGGCGGACCGCTGCAACTGGGGACTGGCGTCGAGCCCGCGCCCGAGGGCGGCGTCCAGAAAAAATTCCGCATCGACCGCGAGCCGGTTTCCTCCTCCCGCGCCTTCGCCGACCATGTCCGCGTCGTCTGGCTCACCCCTGCCATGGACGGGCTTTTCGCCGGCCCCGCCGGGGAGCGCCGCCGTTTTCTCGACCGCCTGGTGCTGGCGGTGGACAGTGAGCATGGCGCACGGGTGAGCGCGATGGAGCGCGCCCTGCGCAACCGCAACCGCCTGCTCGAAGAGAGGCGCGGCGAAAAAATCTGGCTTGACGCCGCCGAACGCGAAATCGCCGAGTTGGGCGTCGCGGTCGCCGCCGCCCGGCGGGAGACGCTGGAAAGGCTCGCCGCGCTGATCGCGGCCGGCCGTGACGAGGATTCGCCCTTTCCCTGGGCCGATATCGCGCTCGAAGGCGAAATCGATGCTCTGGTCGCCGAGCGTCCTGCGCTCGAAGCCGAAGAATTCTTTCGCGCCCTGCTGCGCGACAATCGCGCGCGCGACGCCGCCGCCGGAAGGACGCTGGTCGGGCCGCAGGCGAGCGACCTGATCGTCCGCCACGGCCCCAAGCGATGCGAGGCCCGGCGCGCCTCGACCGGCGAGCAGAAGGCGCTGCTGGTCGGACTCGCGCTCGCCCACGCCAGGCTGGTTGCGGCGATGAGCGGCATCGCGCCCCTCGTCCTGCTCGACGAGATCGCCGCCCATTTCGATCCGCGCCGGCGCCGCGCCCTGTTCGACGCGCTCGGCCTTCTCGGCGGCCAGATCTGGATGACCGGCGCCGACGCCGCATTGTTCGACGATCTTCACGGCCGCGCCGACATTTTTGCAGTCGCCTGCGGCGCGATCACGCCTCTTTCGCGCGCGGAGGCGCCATGACTGATCTGGCGCAGGCGCGGCGCATTCTGAAAAAGGTTTTTGGTTTCGACGATTTTCGGCCCGGCCAGGAGGAAATCGTCGGCGCCATTCTTTCCGGCGGGCCAGTGCTGGCGGTGATGCCGACCGGCTCGGGCAAGAGCCTTTGCTATCAGCTGCCGGCCTTGCTCGGAGACGGCCTGACGCTGGTGGTCTCGCCGCTGATCGCCCTGATGCGCGATCAGGTTGGCCAGATGCGCGCGCTCGGCGTTTCCGCCGCCACGCTCAATTCAATGACGTCTGAGACCGAGGCGACGCAGATCTGGCGCGACATTCGCGCCGGCGCGCTCAAATTGCTCTATGTCTCGCCGGAGCGGCTCGCGCTCGACGGCCTGACCGAGGCGCTATCGCGCGCGAATGTGCGGCGCGTCGCTGTGGACGAAGCCCATTGCATCTGCGAATGGGGCCATGATTTCCGGCCCGAATATCGGCTGATCCGCCAAGCCGCGAAAAAAATCGGCGCCATCCAGGCCGTCGCCTTCACCGCCACGGCGGATTCGGCGATGCGCGCGGAAATCGCCGAACGCCTGTTCGGCGCTAAAGCGCAGATCTTCGTCCATTCCTTCGACCGGCCCAATATTTCGTTGAAATTCGCCGCCAAGGACCAGCCGCGAAAGCAGTTGCAACGCTTCTTGAGCGCGCGCCGGGGCCAAAGCGGCATTGTCTATTGCGCCTCGCGCGCCGGGACCGAGCGGCTCGCCGAATATTTCGCCGAACAGGCGTTCGAGACTCTGGTCTATCACGCGGGGCTCGACCCGGGGCGGCGCAACGCCAATCAGGACCGTTTTCTGCGCGAGGACGGCGTCGTCGCCTTCGCCACCATCGCTTTCGGCATGGGGGTCAACAAGCCGGACGTGCGCTTCGTCGCCCATGCCGACATGCCTTCGAGCATCGAAGCCTATTATCAGGAAATCGGCCGCGCCGGGCGCGACGGCCTGCCCGCCGACACGCTTACCCTTTACGGGCTGGAGGACATGGCCCTGCGCCGGCGACAGATCGACGAAAAGGAACTCTCGGACGAGCGCCGCCGCTTCGAGCACCAGCGCCTTTCGGCGCTGGCCGCGCTCTGCGAAGCCGCCGCCTGCCGGCGCCAGATTCTGCTCGCCCATTTCAACGAGCAGGCCGCTCCCTGCGGCGCCTGCGACTTCTGCCGCGGTGAAATTCTCCTCCGCGACGGCGCGATCGAGGCGCAAAAGGCGCTGTCCGCCGTTTTTCGCACCGGCCAGCGCTTCGGCCTGAATTATCTCTCCGATCTTCTCGTGGGCGCCGAGAGCGACGCCCTGCGCCGCAACGGTCACGACGCCCTCAAGACTTTTGGCGTCGGCGCCGACCGCAGCAAGCAGGAATGGGCCTCGACCTTCCGCCAGCTCTTCGCCGCCGCGGCCTTGCGCACGGCCAGCGCCGAACATGGCGGATTCGCCTTGACCGGCAAGGGCGAGGCGATTTTGCGGGGCAGCGAGGGCTTCGTGCTGCGTATGGACGCGCCGCGCGAGAAAAGCCGCGACAGGAAGGAGAAGGCGTTGCGCGGCGCGACGCCGGCGGCGCAGGGCGAAAACCGGATTTTCGACGCTCTGCGCAAATTGCGGCGCGAAATCGCTGAAGAGCAGGGCGTCGCCGCCTATATGATCTTCGCTGACCGGACCCTGCTCGAAATGGCCGAACAGCGTCCGGCGACGCTTGACGAATTGCGCGAAATCTACGGCGTCGGCGACCGCAAGATCGCCGCCTTCGGCGAGATTTTTCTGGAGGCGATCGCGCAGGCCTGCGCGTAAGGTCCCTCACCCCCCGGCCTTCGTTGATCCTTCTCCCGGGGGGCGTTCGAGAAAACGCCCGTCTTTCGGCGGCCATGGCGGGAGAAAGTGTGGCGCGAAGCGCGACGGATGAAGGGTTAATGCAGGCTCACCATGGCGAGCTGGTTCTCCCAGGCGTTGGCGACGGCTGCGGCCTTGCTGTCGGCGAGCATGATCGGCTCGCCATTGGCGCGAACCAGCGCGAAGAGCTGCATCCCGGGCTGCAGTCCCTCGATCTGCGGGAACAGAGCCAGGGCCTCCTCCGATTTCATCGGCCGGACATAGGCGATCGAAGCCTCGCCGAGATGGACGAACTGATCGGCGGTCAGAGGTCCCGCAAACTGGATTTCATGGTCATTGGTCATTGTCTTCACCCTTACCGCGCTCCCTGAACGAGACGCGCCCAGCGTGCGGACCAAAGTTCAGCTCCGCACTGTGATCTCGATATTCTTAACGATCCGCTCCAGTTCGGGACGCACCAGATCGACCGACAGCAGACCGTCGGCGAGATCGGCGCCGAGAACCTGCATCCCATCCGCGAGAAGGAAGGCGCGCTGGAACTGGCGCGCCGCGATGCCGCGGTGAAGGAACTGGCGTTCGCGATCGTCCTGCTGGCGTCCGCGGATGACCAGCTGGCCCTCCTCCAGCGTGATCGCCAGCTGGTCGCAGCTGAAACCGGCGACCGCGAGCGTAATCCTCAGCCGCTCCGGCAAATCGTCCTCGCGCGGCAGGCGCTCGATGTTGTAAGGGGGGTAGCCGTCCGAAGCCGTGCGCGTCACGCGCTCCAGCGCCTTCTCGATCTCGTCGAAGCCCAAAAGGAAGGGCGAATTCATCAAGGTCGGTCGCGACATTTTCGAAGCCCTTTCCGGCGCCTCTTGGTTTCCGAGGGCCCGAAGCGCCCCCGTCGCATCGGATATGGCGTCGTGTCGCGATGTTTCAAGGGCGGGCCCGGCGCGGGGCGGACGAGCGTCCAAAACAAGAGGCCCCCGCGAAATCGCGGGGGCCTCGTTCCAAAATGGCCTTTGGCGCCGCCTGAGCGGCGCACGATTCTTCCTCCCAATTCCGCTGCGTCGGCAAATTCGTGGCCGACGCGCCATCAGGCGATTTTTTTCGCCTCAGTGCGGCTCGCAACCCTCCCACAGGCATTGAGCCACCATCCCCGCGCCCAACACCGTCAGGATCGCGGCGAGCAGTCCATAATCCATCATTCACTCTCTTTCATTCCCGAGCTGGCGAAAAACCAGCCCCAAGCCCTGGGCTCGATTCCAGAAGCCGCCCGCGCTTTCGCAGTGCCGGCGCGATCTGCGGCGACTCAAAGAGAAGAGCCTCCGCTGCGTTGAATATAGGATAAAATGCCGGACTTGCAAATACCGTCGCAAGACGCGACGACGTTCTGTCTGTAAAGTTCTATTGAAATCAAATGCCAATCAGCACTTGTGGTCAGGATAACGGCGTCTGAACGCTAGGAGACGTATCCGTCTTCATTCCTTCTCACGGCGACATTGTGTCGCAGTCATTAATTATTCATTTACATTCTGCTCACGGGCGATCCGGCGCGCGTTTTTGCCAAACCGACACGAGCCGCCCCGCCCCGCACCCATGGGCGAACTCTGTTCGGTCGGGTTGAAACCAGATTGCTTTTCGTCCTGCTCCGGAGTGAATTGCTGCGCTCGCCATGCCGGAGCGCCGTGGTTCTGTTCGCCGCCCTTCGCCGACACAACGACGAAGTTCGGCGGTCAAAAGACGCTGCGGCCCCGGATGAGCTGGAGCGCCGTCGCCGACCCGGCTCGGCGCAGGCCGAGAGCCGCAGATGGCCGATCTTTAAAGCATCGAGGGCAGGATGCGATCCGGCGGGCGGTGGCCGTCCATAAAAGTCTTCACATTGATGATGACTTTTTCGCCCATGTCGATCCGGCCTTCGATCGTCGCCGATCCCATGTGCGGCAGCAGGGTGACCTTGCCCCCCTGGGCGAGTTTCAGGAGCCGTTCCGAGATCGCCGGCTCGTGTTCGAACACGTCGAGCCCGGCGCCGGCCAGTTCGCCCGCCTCCAGCATCCGGATCAGGGCGTTCTGGTCGATGATGTCGCCGCGCGCGGTGTTGACGATGATCGCGCCCGAATGGAGCTGTTTCAGCCGCCGCGCCGAAAGGAGGTGGAAGGTCGCCGGCGTCTGCGGGCAATTGACCGAGACGATGTCGACGCGCGACAGCATCTGGTCGAGCGAATTGAAAAAGGTCGCGCCGAGCTCCTGCTCGATGGCGGGAGCGACCGGACGGCGGTTGTGATAGGACACCGACAGCCCGAAAGCCTTGGCGCGGCGGGCGACGGCCTGGCCGATCCTTCCCATGCCGACGATGCCCAGGCGTTTCCCCGTGATGCGTCGCCCGAGCATCCAGGTCGGCGACCATCCCGCCCATTGGCCCTCGACCAGGACTCCCGCGCCTTCGACGAGGCGCCGCGAGACCGCGACGATCAGGCCCATGGTCATGTCCGCGGTGTCCTCGGTCAGCACGCCGGGCGTGTTGGTGACCGTAATGCCGCGCCGCAAGGCCGAAGTGACGTCGATATTGTCCACGCCATTGCCGAAATTGGCGATGAGTTTGAGATTCTCGCCGGCCTGGGCGATGAGACGGGCGTCGATCCGGTCGGTGATGGTCGGAACCAGGACATCCGCGACGTGGATCGCCTCAACCAGCTCGGCTTGTGTCATCGGCTGGTCGGTTTCATTGAACCGGACGTCGAACAGTTCGCGCATGCGCGCCTCGACCGGATCGGGAAGCTTTCGGGTGACGATGACGAGCGGAGCGGTCTTGCCCATGGAAATCCCGTTTCTCCCCGCGCCCCGGACGTCGATGCGCGCCGAGGCGCCGGCCTAAACCTGTCGTTAACGATGTCCGGGCGAAAAAGTTAGAGACAATCGTTCCGCCCGGCGCCGTCGCATCTGCTTCCTAGCAGATGCCTTGGCAAAAACAAGAACGGCGATATGACGAATCGGATCCGACGGCTTTGGCGCTTTTCTCCCGGGGCGACGCCCCATTTGCGCGCTTCCGCAGCCTTGGTCTGCGGCGCGCTTCTGTTCGCGGGCGTTTCCAGCGCGCGCGCGCAGCAGGTCAAGGGCCCGGCGAGCGGCCTGCCCTTGCCGCGCTATGTCAGCCTGAAGTCTGATCACGTCAATTTGCGCGAAGGCCCTTCGAAGGACCACGCCACCAAATGGATCTACCAGCGCGCGGGCCTGCCGGTGGAGATCACCGCCGAATTCGACACCTGGCGGCGCATCCGCGATTTGGAAGGCGCCGAAGGCTGGGTCTTCCATTCGCTGTTGTCCGGCAAGCGCACTGCGCTGGTCGCGCCATGGAAGAAGGACGTCCCGCCCTTTCCCTTGCGCGCCGATCCGGACAAGGACGCCGCGCCGGTCGCCAAACTCGCGCCGGGCGTGATCGTCAGCGTGAAGTCCTGCGACGGGAAATGGTGCCGCGTGAAGATCGACGGCTATGACGGCTATCTGGTCCAGACCGAGCTATGGGGCGTCTATCCCGGCGAAAAGGTGGATTGAAGTCGAAGCGCCGCCGGACCCGGCGGGCCCGGTCATCGTTCGCGGAAGGCTTCCGAAGAAATCTTCGCCAGAGGCGACAGAAGATAATCGATCACGCGGCGTTTCTGCGTCCTGATCTCGACGGTCGTGGTCATGCCCGGCGCGATCGGAATTTGGGCGTCGCCGACCGCGATCGTGGTCTCGTCGAGGGCGATGGTGACGGGAAAGACGAAGACATCGGGCTGACCGGGCGCGCCGGAGGCCGGCGCATTGGCGGCGTTGGCGCCGGCCGTGACATTGGCCTGGGCCCGCTTGGCGGCCTGTTCGTCCACCGCTTCCGGCGCGATCGCCACGACCTTGCCGTGAAGGACGCCGAAACGGGTGAAGGGGAAGGCGTCCACCTTGACCGACGCCTCCTGGCCGAGCTTGACGAAGCCGATGTCGAGGTTCGCAACCAGCGCCTCGACCTGAAGGCGCCCGTTACGCGGTGAAATGGTCATCAGCTGCTGGCCGGTGGTGACGACCTGCCCGACGGTGGTGACGGCCAGTTGCTGGACGACGCCGTCGGTCGGAGCGTGAAGTCCGGTGCGCGCCAGTCGCGCCGCGGCCTTGGCGGCGCTCTCGCGCGCCTCGTCCGCCTTGCGCGCGGCTTCCGAGGCCTTGTTCTCGTTTTCGGCGATGAACTGCGCCACTGCTTTGGTCTTCTGGCCCCGCAACTCGCTGAGCGCGGCGTCGGTCTCGATCAGCTGGCCCTGATCGGAGGCCAGCGACGCCTGTGATCTCTGCAGCTGCTGCCGGGCGTCATAGAGATTGATCTTGGTGCCGACATGGAGGTCGATCGCGTCCTGGCGCGTCTTGACCAATTGAGTCAGGGTGTCGATCAGCGCCGTCTGGAAGGCGATGCTCATGTCGAGGCGCTGCCGCGTCGCCTGTTTCTCCGCCATCTGCTTGTCGAGATCGGCAAGGCCGTCGGAAAGCTGGCCGAGATCGGCGCGCAGCACCGCCAATTCGCGGCGACGGATGGATTCGGGGATCGAATCGGCGAAGCGCAGGTTCTGGTCGGCGTCGGCGGCGATCGATTCGAGCGGCGAAATTTCGTTCGCCGGCGCTTGGTCTTCGCGGTTCGCGTCGAGCCGCCGCTTGACGTCGCGCACGGCCGCGACCGCGAAATTGCGGCGCTCGACCTCGGCCAGATTGGCGTACATGGCGTTTTGGGCGGCCTTCTCGTCGGAGAGCGCCTCGGCCGGATCGAGCTCGATCAGCAGATCGCCGGCCTTGACCCGGGCGCCCTCCGTCACATGGATCGTAATCACCCGGCCCGGGTCGAGCGGCTCGATCACCTTGGCGTGCCCGACGATCTCCACCTTGCCGGGCGCGACGGCGTAAACGTCGAGCCGTCCGAAGAAGGACCAGACCAGGGCGATGAAAAAGACGGCGCAGATCGTCAGCATGAAGGCGACCGGCGCGGGCGGCGGCGGCGTCTCCAGAATCTCCAGCGCGGCAGGCAGGAATTCACGGTCGCGACCCTGAACGCCGGTGGTCGGCGGCGCCGGCGCCTTGATCTTTTCAGGCTCCGGGGCCTTCGGCGGCTCGACTCTCTCGTTCATGCGTCCGCCCTCGACTGGTCGGATTGCAATTGCCAAAGCCGGGCGTAGAGGCCGCCCCGCGCCAGCAGTTCGGCGTGCGAGCCGATTTCGACGATCTCGCCGGCGTCCATGCCGACGATCCGCGTGCAGGGTCGCAGCGCGGCGAGCCGATGGGCGATGATGATGGTGGTGCGGCCCCGGGTGATGGCGCTCATATTGTTCTGGATGGTCCGCTCGCTCTCGTAATCCAGCGCCGAGGTCGCCTCGTCGAGGATGAGGATGCGCGGATTGGTGACGAGCGCGCGGGCGATGGCGATGCGCTGACGCTGGCCGCCTGAAAGATTGGCGCCGCGCTCCTCGATCAATGTGTCATAGCCTTGCGGAAGCCGGGCGATGAATTGGTCGGCGCCGGCGAGACGCGCGGCCTGCATAACCAGAGCCCGCGGCAGGGCCGGATCGGCGAGGGCGATATTCTCGTGAATGGTGCGGTTGAACAGCAGGTTTTCCTGGAGCACGACGCCGATCTGGCGCCGCAGCCAGCCTGGATCGAGCTGGGCGGCGTCAACCCCGTCGAGCATGACCTGGCCCGCTTGTGGACTGTAAAGGCGCTGGATCAGCTTGGTCAGGGTCGATTTTCCCGAGCCCGACTGGCCGACGACCCCGATCACCTCGCCGGGCGCTATGGACAGGCTGACATTGCGCAGGGCCTCCGGCGCGTCCGGCCGGTAGCGCATGGTCACGCCGCGGAATTCGACGGCGCCGCGCACCGGCGGCAAGGTGAGAAAGCTCTGTGGCGCGGGCTCCGGCGGGGCGTTGAGAATGTCGCCGAGCCGCGCCACCGAGACCTGCACCTGCTGGAAATCCTGCCACAATTGCGAAAGGCGCAGGATCGGCTGCACCACCTGACCCGCGATCATGTTGAAGGCGATCAGCTCCCCGACGGTCATCGAACCCGCGATCACCGCCTTCGCGCCGAAAAACAGGATCAAGGCTGTTGTGATCTTGCTGACATACTGGATCAGGTTCTGACCCAGCGCCCCGAGCACGCCGACGTCGAAAGAGGTGCGGACATAGGCGGCGAGCCGCTCCTCCCATTGCGCCTGCATCATCGGCTCGACGCTCGCCGCCTTCAGCGTCTGGGCGCCGACGATCGATTCGACCAGAAACTGCTGCGATTGCGCGCCGCGATTGAATTTCTCGTTGATCTTCTCGCGCAGGAAAGGACGGATCAGCGTGGCGATCAACAGATAGACCGGGATGGAGGCCAGGACGACGACGGAAAGCTCGACGGAGTAGAGGAACATCACGATGAAGAAGATCACCGTGAACACGAGGTCGAGCAGGGAGGTCAGGCCCTGGCCGGTCAGAAAGCCGCGCACCGTCTCGAGTTCGCGCACGCGCGCCACCGTCTGGCCGGCCGGCCGGGTCTCGAAATAGGCGAGCGGAAGACGGAACAGGTGGTGGAACAGGCGCCGCCCGAGTTCGACATCGATGCGGTTGGTCGTATGGGTCAGCGTATAGGCGCGCAGGAATTGCAGGATCGACTCGAACAGGCCGAGCGTGACCATGCCGACAATCAGCACGATCAGCGTGGAGACGCCCTTGTGCGCCAGCACCTTGTCGACGACGAGCTGGAAAAAGAGCGGCGTCGCCAGCGCGAAAAGCTGAACGAAAAGCGAAGCGGCGACGACCTGCGCCAAAGGCCGGCGATAGCGCAGGAGCGAGGGCAGGAACCATCTGAAGCCGAAGGTGTCGGGATCGGCGCCGGCGCCGCCGAGACGGCGGGTGACGAGAACGATCTCGCCGGAAGACAAAGCCGCGATCTCCTCGACGCTTGCCTCCCGGACTTTTTGGCCGATCGGTTCGATCAGCCGTAGCCGCTCCTTGTTCGAGGCCGGCGCGAGAACGGCGAAGCCGCCGTCCTTGAGGCCGATGATCGCCGGCAGCGGCAAGGCGGCGAAGCGCTCCGGCTTCGGATTGCGCAGGACGCGGGATTTCAGCCCCAGGATATGGGCCGCCCGCGCCAGATCGTCGGCTTCCGCCAGGCGGCCGGTCAAGGCCAGCTGATGACGCAACTGCGCCGGCTCGGCGGCGATGCGGTAAAAAGCGGAAATCAGCGCCAGGCTGGCCAGCCCGGCGTCCCGCGCCGGCTGCGGCTCGACGGTCGGCGGCGGAGATGTCTGCAGGATCGTGGTCATCGGCACGGTTTTTCGGCGTCGGCGGCCCAGCGAGAAGTCCGGACGCGAAGAAGATATGCCTCGGTTATGGCCAATCGTTTAATCGAACCGCGCGCAATCGGGCCCCGCGGCATATTTTCAAGGCGCTGCGCTGAGCGCTTCGAAGCCCGTGCGGGGAGGAAATCCGAAAGAGGCCGCTCCCGCGGCGCGCGCGAACCAGCGCACGGCGCATGGCGCAAATTTGATTCCAAGCAATGTCGAAAATGGCGCGCCCGAAAGGATTCGAACCTCTGACCCCCAGATTCGTAGTCTGGTGCTCTATCCAGCTGAGCTACGGGCGCTTTGTGCGGCGGGCTCGGCGGCCCGGCGGCAGTGGCGCGCTGTTTAGCCGCTCTCGGCGGGCTTGGCAATAGGCAAGATCGACGCGTGGCGGCCGCCGGGAGATTTCAGCAATCCGCATCTCGCGGCGCGCCTCGCGATCGCCGAAACCCGTCGCCGTCGTCGCGATGATCGGCAAACGGGCCGAAATCGTCGCCGCGGTCGCAAAATGAACCTCGAGGGACTCGCGCCAGGCGCTCCAGAGTCGATTTTGCAGATCGAAGAAACCCGTCATCCCAAAACCTTCGCCAAAACCTTCGACGGTCGTCGCAAAGTCTTGGGCGCCGCCCCCGTCGCGCGCCATTGGCAGACGCCGCGCAATTTGCTATAGCGCGGCGCGTATCGGGCGTTGCCGACGGACCATATAACGCGCAGATAGCGTGTGCCGACCCATCGCGGACGCGAGTGGAAGGCCTTGTCGCCAATCTGGTCGAGTCCGACCGTGATCGCATGGCGATTTCCGAACCAGGCCGCGATCCGCGCGAATTGGCGCGGTCCGGCGCGAAGCCGCGAGCACTGCAAGGATCCAGATGTCGAAAGAAGAACTGTTGGAATTTCCCGGCGTCGTCAGCGAATTGCTGCCCAACGCCACATTTCGGGTGACCCTCGAAAATGACCATGAAATCATCGCCCATACGGCGGGGAAAATGCGCAAGAACCGCATCCGCGTTCTCACCGGAGACCGCGTGCTGGTGGAAATGACGCCTTATGACCTGACCAAGGGGCGGATCACCTATCGCTTCAAATAATCACGCCCGAGCCGGATCTCCCGTGACCGCTGAGCCGAAATCCCGCGCCTCGCGCCTCGCGCTTGCCTCCGGCTCGCCGCGTCGTCTGGCCTTGCTCCAACAGATCGGAATCGAGCCCGACGCGCTTCTGCCCGCCGATCTCGACGAAACGCCGGGCCGCAACGAATCGCCGCGCAAGCTCGCCGCGCGGCTCGCGCTCGAAAAAGCCCGCATCGGAGCCAAGACCGCACACATGCGGCCCGAACTGCAGGGCGCCTATGTCATCGGCGCGGACACCGTGGTCTGCGTCGGCCGGCGCATCCTGCCGAAATGCGAGACCATCGACGAGGCCGATCATTGCCTGCGTCTGCTCTCAGGCCGCGCCCATCGCGTCTATACCGGCGTCACGGTGATCGATCCTTCGGGGCGGGAGCGCTCGCGCCTGGTCGAGGCGCGGCTGCGCTTCAAACGTCTGTCGAGCCGCGAAATCGCCGCGTTTCTCGCTTCGCGCGAATGGCATGGCAAGGCGGGCGGCTACGCTATCCAGGGAATCGCCGGCGGCTTCGTGGTCAAGCTCGTCGGCTCTTACAGCGCCGTGGTCGGCCTGCCGCTTCATGAAACCATGACCCTGCTCGACGGACTCGGCTATCGCGCCCACGAGTTCTGGGCTGCGCCCGAGGCCCACGCCTGATGGCGCAAGAGTCGAAACAGGCGTCGCCCTGCCCGTTGTGCGGCAAGCCGGCGGCGGCGGGCCATAGGCCGTTCTGCTCGAAACGCTGCGCCGATGTCGATCTCCATCGCTGGATGAACGGCGCCTATGTCATCGCCGGGGAGACGATCGACGACGAAACCCTGTCTTCGCCCGCGGGCGAAATGGTCTGGGATGTTTCGAAACATTAAAATGCGTCTAAACTGCGCCCCTCGAGATTGCCAGTAGCCGCCGTCGGCGCCAAGAGAGTGCGCATGACCTTTTTCGAGGACGCCGGAATATGACCGATTTAAGCGTAGCAACGCCGCGCCGCACGAGGTTGCGTAGTTTCCTCGCGGTCGCCGGTCCGGGCCTGGTGGTCATGCTGGCCGACACCGACGCCGGCAGCGTCATCACCGCGGCGCAAAGCGGCGCCGCCTGGGGCTATCGCCTGCTTTGGCTGCAATTCGCCCTGATCCCCGTTCTCTATATCGTGCAGGAGCTGACCGTCCGGCTGGGTCTTGTCACCGGCCAAGGCCATGCGCAGCTCATCGAGAGGCATTTCGGCCGATTCTGGGCGTGGTTTTCGGTGCTGACCCTCCTCGTTTGCTGCGTGGGCGCGCTTCTCTCCGAATTTGCCGGCCTCGCAGGCGTTGGCGCGCTGATGGGCCTGTCCGCGCCGGTCACCATGTTCCTCGTCACCGCGGCCCTTCTGCTGATGGCCTACACCCATTCCTATCTGACGGTGGAGCGCATCGCCATCGGCGTCGGCGCGTTTGAACTGGTGTTTATTGTGGTGGCGATTCTCGCTCGTCCCGACCCTGCCGTGGTTGCGGCGCAGGCGTTCGATATTCCCTTCCGCGATCCAAAATATCTTTACCTCGTCGCGGCCAATATCGGCGCGGTCATCATGCCCTGGATGGTGTTTTTCCAGCAAAGCGCCATCGTCGAGAAAAGGCTGACCGTGGACAATATCGGAGCGGCGCGCGCCGACACCTTCATCGGCTCCATACTGACGCAGATCATCATGGCGGCCATTCTGGTCGCCACCGCCGCCACGCTTGGCGCGGCGGGGAAAAGCGGCGATCTCGACACCGTTCAGCAAATCTCCGGCGCGATCACGCCCTTCCTCGGCGAGTTTGGAGGCAAGCTGTTGTTCGGACTCGGGCTTTCCGGCGCGGCTCTGGTGGCGGCCATCGTCGTTACCGTCACCGCGGCGCGTACTCTGGGCGAAATTCTCAAGGTGAATTGCAGCCTCGACCATTCCCCGCGCGAAGCGCCGTGGTTCTATGGCGCCTATACAGTCGTCCTGATCGGCTGCGCGGCGATCGTGGCCTCGGGGGCCAATCTGGTTTCGTTGAGCGTCGGCGTTCAGGTGATGAACGCCATGCTGCTGCCGACGGTCCTGGGTTTTCTCTACCTTCTCGCCCGCCGTCTGCCGGAGCCCTATCGTCTGCAGGGCTTCTATGCCGCGCTGTGCGCCGCGATCATAGCCCTCTCCGCCGGTTTTGGCGTCTATTCGGGCGTTGCGGGCCTGTTCTCGTGATGGGGCGGGCGGCTTGCGGCCTTTCGTCCACTTTCCTTTGACGAGACCATTTTCCGGCTTTATGAGGCGTCATCCGAATTTCCAAAGCGGCGAGACCGCGCCCCAAAACCGGAAAGCAGCACGATGCGCGTTTATTACGATAGCGATGCCGACATCAACCTGATCAAGGGCAAGAAGGTCGCCGTGGTCGGCTATGGCTCGCAGGGCCACGCCCATGTCCTGAACCTGCGCGATTCCGGCGTGAAGGAAATCGCCGTCGCCCTGCGCCCCGGTTCGGCCACCGCCAAAAAGGCCGAGGGCGAGGGCGTCAGGGTGATGAGCGTCGCCGAGGCCGCCAAGTGGGCCGACGTGCTGATGATGCTGACCCCGGACGAACTTCAGGCCGACATCTACAAGAACGACATCGCCGACAATATCCGCCCCGGCGCCGCGCTGCTGTTCGCCCATGGCCTGAACGTTCATTTCGCGCTGATCGAGCCGCGCAAGGACATCGACGTCCTGATGGTGGCGCCCAAGGGTCCTGGCCATACGGTGCGCGGCGAATATCTCAAGGGCGGCGGCGTGCCCTGCCTGATCGCCGTCCACCAGGACGCCTCGGGCAACGCGCATGACATCGGCCTGTCTTATGCGTCCGCCATTGGCGGCGGCCGCTCCGGCATTATCGAGACGACCTTCAAGGAAGAATGCGAGACCGATCTGTTCGGCGAGCAGGCGGTGCTGTGCGGCGGACTGGTCGAACTGATCCGCGCCGGTTTCGAAACTCTGGTCGAGGCCGGCTACGCCCCGGAAATGGCCTATTTCGAGTGTCTGCACGAAGTGAAGCTGATCGTCGACCTCATCTATGAGGGCGGCATCGCCAACATGAACTATTCGGTCTCCAACACGGCGGAATGGGGCGAATATGTCACCGGCCCGCGCATCATCACAGACCAGACCAAGGCGGAGATGAAGCGCGTCCTCACCGACATCCAGACCGGCAAGTTCACCTCGGAATGGATGCAGGAATACAAGGCCGGCGCCGCCCGCTTCAAGGGCATCCGCCGCGTCAATGACGCGCATCAGATCGAGGAAGTCGGCGCCAAGCTGCGCGCGATGATGCCCTGGATCGGCAAGAACAAGCTGGTCGACAAGGCCAAGAACTGAGTTTTTGTACGGCGCGCGCCCAAACGGCGCGCGCCTTGCTTCTGCTGCGGGCGCACTCTATTGCCAGGGCGACGGAGTCGGAAAGTGAGCGGCAAGAGCGACAGCGAAAGCCTGGCCTCCCAGATCACGCGGACACGGTTCGAACAGGTCGTCAAAGCCCTGCTCGACCGCCGCGGCGATCCCGCGCGGCTCGCGTCGCTGTTCGCGCCCGAAGCCCAATGGACCTTGAACGGCGACCGCACGCATTGGCCCTATGCCGGCCTGCGCAGCAGCCGGGAGTCGATCCTCGCCTATCTCAAGGCGTTTTCGGTCGAATTCGAGCAGAAGGCCTTCCGGTTTCACGACATGCTGATCGAGGGCGAACAGGCCTGCGTCCGCTATGAAATGAAGCTGCGGCACCGCGGCGCGGGCCGCGCGAGCGTTCTGCAAGCCTTGAGCTTCATTCGCGTCGAGGGCGACGCCGTGGTCGAGGTCCACGAATTCATCGACAGCGCCCTGCTGTTTCGTCTGCGCGAGAGCGCAGAGCATTAATTTTCGACCAGATTTTCCAGAAAACTGGTGAGATCGTCGGTTACGAAATCGACATGGGGCGGCGTGTCGTCGTGCTTCTCCCAGGCCTCGCGATGGTCTTCGGCGCCTTCCTTGGGGCGCACCAGGACGGTCAGCATGCCGGCGGCGTGGGGAACCGCGAGATTATGCGCGATGTCCTCGAACATGGCGGCGCGCGACGGATCGATCGCATGGCGCGCGAAAAACTTCTGATAGGTCTCGAAATGCGGCTTGGGCAGATAATCGCCATGCTCGATGGCGAACATGCCTTCGAACAGATGGTCGATCCCGAGCTGTTTCGCGGTGGCGAGCGCGTGGCCGTGCGAGCCGTTGGTGAGTATGAGCTTGCGGCCGGGGAGGGCTTCTATCGCCTTGGCTAAAGCCGGATCGGGATCGAGCGCGGAGCGGTCGATGTCATGGACGAAGTGCAGGAATTCGTCCGGCGCCACGTCATATTCATGGATCAGGCCGGCGAGCGTCGTGCCATAGACGCGGTAATAATGTTTCTGCAGCGCGCGGGCCGACGCGCCGTCGAGCCCGAAAAGAGCGATCATGTAAGCGGTGATGCGCGCGTCGATCCGCGGCCAGAGATCGCTGTGCGGCGGATAGAGCGTGTTGTCCAGGTCGAATATCCAGGTGTCCACGCGCCGAAAAGCGTCGACCTGGCGGAAATCCGCCAGGTTGCGCCTGTCGGACGCGGGTCGGTCGGTCACCTTGTGATCAGCGTGCCCGCGCCGTGATCGGTGAGAAGTTCGATCAGCACGGCGTGGGGGATTTTGCCGTCGAGAATGACGACGCCTTCGACGCCTTGTTCGATGGCGTAGATGCAGGTCTCGACCTTGGGAATCATGCCGCCGGTGATGGTTCCGTCGGCGATCAGCGCCGGTATTTCGCTGATCCGCAGCTCCTTGATCAGATTCTTGTCCTGGTCGAGAACGCCGGGCACGTCGGTGAGCAGCAGCAGGCGCTTGGCCCCCAGCGCCCCGGCGATGGCGCCGGCGAAAGTGTCGGCGTTGACATTATAGGTTTCTCCCTCGGCGCCCAAGGCGACCGGCGCGAGCACCGGGATCAGCTCGCGGCCCAGCACCTGTTCCAGCACGGTGGCGTCCACCTTGGCGGGATCGCCGACGAAGCCGAGATCGACGCCGGGCTTGCCGTCGCTGTCGCTGCGCTCGACCTTGCGGGCGGTGACCATATTGCCGTCCTTGCCGCACAGGCCGATGGCGCGCCCGCCGGCATTGTTGATGAAGCCGACGATCTGCTTGTTGATCGAGCCCGCCAGCACCATTTCGACCACCTCGACCGTGGCCTTGTCCGTTACCCGCAACCCGTCGGCGAATTCCGACTTGATGCCGAGCTTGTTGAGCATGGCCCCGATCTGTGGGCCGCCGCCGTGGACCACGACCGGATTGACGCCTGATTGTTCGAGCAGAACCATGTCGCGGGCGAAATTGCGCGCGGTCGCCTCGTCGCCCATGGCGTGTCCGCCATATTTCACCACCACGACGGTGTCGTCATAATGCAGCATATGGGGCAGCGCCTGCATCAGGATTCGGGCCTGATCGATCGCGGCGGCCTGGCTGAGGGGGGCGGTCGTGACCGGTGTGTCGCTCATCTTGCTGCCTCTTGGAGAAACCTTCGGAGGAATTTCGGGCTGTTTAGCCGATTTGCGTCGGCGCGAAAATCGTTCTGTCGCGTTGGTATAAAAGCCGCGCGACCGCGGCGCGCAAGTCGGCCAGACCTTCGCCCTTGTGCGATGACAGAAAGATGACATCGGGATGGGCGGCGGAATGGCCGCGCAGGACGTCTTTCGTCTCGGCGACGGTCTTTTCGACCTGGTCCTTTTTCAATTCGTCGCGCTTGGTCAGCACGATTTGATAGGACAGGGCCGCCTGATCCAGGCCCTTGAGCATGTCGCGATCGAGATCCTTGATCCCGTGGCGCCCGTCGATCAGCACGAAAACGCGGGCGAGCGACGCCCGTCCGCGCAGGAAATCCTGCATCACCCTGGTCCAGCCGGCGATCTTTTCCTTGGAGACGGCGGCATAGCCATAGCCGGGCATATCCACCAGCCGCAGCAGGGGCGCCTTGGGGTCTGGGCCGAGGGCGAAGAAATTGAGCTGCTGGGTGCGGCCCGGCGTATGCGAGGTCCGCGCCAGGGTTTTGCGGCCGGTCAAGGCGTTGAGCAGCGAAGATTTGCCGACATTGGAGCGGCCGGCGAAAGCGATTTCCACCGGCCCCATCGGCGGCAGATCGCCGATTCTTGCCGCAGCCCAGACGAATTCGCATGGCTGGGCGAAGAGTTTGCGGCCGATTTCGGCGAAATCCGGGCCTGTTTCAACGTCCGTCACGAAAATATCCCGGCTCCAACCCGACCACGCGCCCCGGATTTGCGGTGCAAAAAGCTCACGTTTGTCCCGGCCCGGCCGCCGCCGCGGATGGGGCGGCGCTTGGCGCCGCCCTCTCCTCCGGCTGCGCGAGGCCGTAAAGCGCGCATTCCTTGAATACCCGCAGCGAACAGCGGCTGCAGATGTCATGATCGAGCTTTTTGGTGATTTCCGTCATCGCGCGGGTCTTGGTGACGAAAATATTCGAGCGGCCGATCTGATCGACGTAACCGCCCTTTTCGAGATATTCGAGCGGCCTTTCCTTGATGTTGATGAGATAGAGGTCGCCGCCGTTCGCCCGCAGCCGCCGCGTTTCGACCGCCAGCGCCTCGGCGCCGGCGAGATCGATGAAATTCACGCCGCGCATGATGACGCCAAAGCGCTTGCAGGCCGGCCTTTCGCGCTCGAAGGCGTTGAGCGCGTCGCGGAAGGCGTTGACGGCGCCGAAATAAAGCGAGCCGTCGAGGCGGGCGAGCCGGAATTGCGGGCATTCGGGCTTGCCGGGTCCGGCGTCGACGAATTTGCGGTTTTCATCCGCCGGATCGGGAACGCGCGGCCGCAGTTGCGGGTTGGAGGTGCGATAGAGATAGACCACCAGCGACAAAGCGACGCCGGCGAGAATCGCCGCCTGGATCTGGATGAACAAAGCGACGCCGATGGTGGCGAGCAGCACGCCGCGTTCGGCCCAGCCGCTGCGCCAGATACCGCGCAGGCTCTTGCGGTCGACTAGGCTCCAGCCAACCAGCTCCAGCGAGGCCGCCATGGCGGCGTGGGGCAGATAAGCGGCGAGCGGGGCGGCAAAGACCAGGACGCCGGCAAGGATCAGGCCGGCGGACACCGCCGAGACCTGGGTGCGGGCGCCCGATTCGTAATTGAGTGCGCTGCGGTTGAAGGAGCCGGAGACGACATAGCCGGAAAAGAACGAACCGATGAGATTGGCCAGGCCCTGACCGATGAATTCCTGGTTGATGTCGAGACGCTGTTCGGAACGGATGGCGAGGGCGCGGCCGATCGACACCACTTCGTTCAGCGCCGAAATCGCGATCGCGAGCGCGGTCGGCAGCAGCATCGCCAAGGTCGCCGGGTCGAAGCTCGGCGCCGAAAGCGGCGGCAGGCTCCGCGGCAGGGCGCCGACAGTCGAAACCGAGTTCGGAACGATCAGATTGGCGATCACCCCGGCGAAACAGCCGGCCAGGATCGCCGGGATCATATAAGGCACCTTGGAGGTGAGGCGGCGCGAGATAATGCCGGCGGCGAGCGTGATCAGGGAGACGATGGTGACCTCGATCGACAAGGTCGGCGCGGCGCGGATCGTGCCGATGACGGCCTCGACGAAAACGCTGGTGCGCGGGATGTGCAGCCCGAGGAAATTGCGCATCTGCGTCGTCATGATGAGAATGCCGACGCCCGCCGTATACCCGACCACGACGGTGTGCGAGATGAAATTGACCAGGGCGCCGAGGCGGAAGACTCCCAAGGCCAGCTCCATGATTCCGGTCATGGCGGCGAGCGTGATCGCCAATTCGACATAATGCTGGCTGCCGACGGTCGCGAAGGCGGCGAGCGAGGCGAAGAGCACGAGGGACGCCGTGGTGCTCGGTCCCGCCACCAGATGACGGGAGGAGCCGAACAAAGCGGCGATGACCGTCGGGACAATGCTGGCGTAAAGACCGTATTGCGGCGGCATGCCCGCGATAGTGGCGAAGGCCACGCCCTGTGGCAGGACCACCAGCGCGCCGGTGAGGCCGGCGAGAAGGTCGGCCCGCATTTGCGGGAGGGAAAACAGCGGGCCCCAAGCCAGGAAGGGGAAAATCGTCGCCGGTCTGAACCGGCGCGCGGAAGCTGCGTCAGCCTGCGACATGGTTGAAATTCGAACCTCCCCCGGTTTGTTGGTCGTTGGATTCCCGACGGGCCGTCGCGTCACCCGGCAAAGCCGCGCCGTCCCTCGCATCGATCGGCTCACTTCATATTCGTTACAGCGGCGCGGGCCAAACGGGAATCTCGCCAGCCCGCCATTTTTTTAAGGCCAAGCCGCTTCCGCCAAATCCACGCGGAATTTCAGCTTATGCCGCAGGCGTTTCCGCGTGGTCGCGCGCCATGGCCGCTTCGGCGGCGAACTCGCGCTCCAATTCCTCCGGAAGAATCTTTTCCTCGAGAGCCGACAGCGCCCGGTAATGGCCCTGCATCTTGAGGAAGCGGCGGAAACCGTAAATGAAAACCCCGATGGCGGTGAAGACGAAGGCCCAGCCCGTGCCTATGGCGAAATTCGATTTGAACACCTTGATCAGCGTCACGCCGGTCAGAAAAAGCCCCAGCGATGTGCGCCCGTAAGCGAGAAAAGTGCGCTCGTTGGCCAGCACGGTGCGGTCAAGCGCCAGCCAGTCGCGCAAGATGAATTCGTGGGCGCTGAAATTGTCGTAGGGCAGTTTGCTCAACGGTTCTGTTCTCCCAAAGCAGCTCGGCGCCCGTCGGCGCGGACATATGCGCCGAACCGGATGTGACTTTATATCGCGATATCAGAATATCGCAATTCTGTCACATGAGCGCCGCGCCATCGCCTTTGGGCGATTTGTCCGCGCCGCCGCGGCTGGCGCGTTGGAGCTTCAGCCCCTCTTTCACCGTGGCGCTCCGGACCATGGAACGGGCGATGGCGTGATAGATCGGATATTTGCACACCATCCGCGACACGGCGAAGCCGAGAAGGCTCGTCGCCATCAAGGGCAGCATCATGTTGTGGTCGCCGGTCATTTCCATCACGATGACGAAAGCCGTTAGCGGCGACTGCACCACCCCGGAAAAATAGCCGACCACGCCAAGCAGCGCGACCGTTGCGGGCGGGACCATCGGCAGCAAAGGTTCAAGCGCATGGCCGAAACCGGCGCCGGCCGAAAGCGAGGGGGCGAACAGGCCGCCAGGAATGCCGCACATGCTGGACAGCAGGGTGACGATCAGTTTGAGCGGGCCGAAATACCACGGCAAGTTGCTGGTCACCTGAATGATGTCCTTGGCCTGCGAATAGCCCGTGCCGAAGGTCGCTCCATTGGTGGCCAGGCCGATGACGCCGACGACCAGCCCGCAGGCGCCAGCGAAAAGAGCCATCCTTTTATAGGTCCAGCCGCGCCACAGTCGGGGAAAATTGACGATTCCCCAGACCAGCAACTGGCTGAACAGGCCGCCCAAGGCCCCGCCGACGACGCCGCAGACGACGACCGCGAGAATGTCCGGCCAGCCGCTGAGATTGGCGGCCGACCTGCCGAAATAGGTATAATTTCCGGCGAGCATGACCGAGGCGACGCCGGCGAGCATAACGGCGAGAATCACCGTGCCGTTGGTGCGCTGTTCGTAGCGGCGCCCAAGTTCCTCGATGGCGAAGACCACGCCGGCCAGCGGCGTGTTGAAGGCCCCCGCGACGCCGGCCGCGCCGCCGGCGAGCAGCAGCGCGCCCTCGCGGCGAATGCCGCCCAGCCGGCCGGCGAACAGCATGAGCGCCGCGCCGATCTGCACGCTCGGGCCTTCGCGCCCGATCGAGGCGCCGCAGGCGAGCAGGAAAATGAGAAGAAAGGCCTTCCCGATCGCCACCCGCATCGACACCATGGCGCCGCGGGTCAGTGAGGTCGAGGGAAGCTCGTTGGCGGCGATGATCTGGGGAATGCCCGAGCCCTGGGCGCCGTTGAACCAGCGCATGGTGACATAAGCCGCCAGCGCGTAGCCCATCGGCGTGATCACCAGCGGAGCTGTCGGCCACCAGGACAAAATCCGCTCGAGCGCCCATTGCGCCGCGTCGGCGCCCTTGGCCAGCGCCACCGCGGCGGCGCCGACCGCCAGGCCGCCGCCAAAAAACACGGTTTGCCGCCGCCAATGCCGGGCCGAGAGCCACACAAGCAGGCTCGTCCGCAGGCGGCGGATGTCGATTTGGAAGTCGTGGGCCATGTTCCTCGGTCGTCGAAGGCGCGGCGGGTTGGTGAAGGCCGCGTGCGAGCCATTTTTCGCCCGCGCGCAGGCGTCGTGTCCTCATAGGCAAAAAGGCGGATTCTTTGCAAGAGGCCAGAGCCTTAGCCGTTGGCGGCGGCGGCTCTCCCGTCCGTCGCTTTTTTGATTTTGGAGGATAGACATATTCGCATTCATTGAAGTATAGAAGCGTCAGGCCGCGTGGGTCCGCCGTTCCCGAATGGGCGAAAAGGGCTAAGCGCGGTTATTGCTCTCCGTCGTTCAACGACAAGCGAACCGCTGGCCAGCGACGGGGATGAAGGCAGGAACAGGCCGGCAGGGAGGAAGAGGAATGGCGGCGGGTCAGAATGGCGCCGGTCCGGCGAGTCAAACGATTCTCGTCGTCGGCGGCGGAATCGCCGGCGTCACGGCGGCCGTGGAAGCGGCGGAAGCTGGACAGGACGTCATCTTGATCGAACGCGACGCCGCGCTCGGCGGCCGCGTCACCAAGCTCAACCGCTATTTCCCGAAGCTCTGCCATCCCACCTGCGGCCTGGAAATCAATTACCAGCGCATCCGCAAGAATCCGCGCATCCGCGTCATGACCATGTGCGAGGTTCAGGGAATTTCCGGCGGGCGCGGAGATTATAAAGTCTCGGTCCAGCGCCATCCGCGTTTCGTCAACGAGCGGTGCACCGCCTGCGGCGCCTGCGCCAACGCCACCGAAACGATGGTGGACAATCCGTTCAATTACGGACTCGACAAGGTCAAGGCCGCCTATCTGCCGCACGAGCACGCCTTCCCGATGCGCTATGTCGTCGCCCCCGAGGCGATCGCCGCCGGCGAGGGCGAGAAGCTCAAGGCCGCCTGCGCCTATGGCGCGCTCGATCCCGACGACAAGGGCGAGACCTTCGATCTCCATGTCGGCGCGGTGGTCTGGGCGACCGGTTGGCAGCCCTACGATCCCAAGAATCTCGACGTCTACAGCTACGCCCACAGCCGCGACATCATCACCAACGTCGAAATGGAGCGCCTGGCCGCGCATGACGGCCCGACCCACGGCAAGATCCTACGCCCGTCGAACGGCGAGCCGGCGAAAAAGGTGGCGCTCATCCAGTGCGCGGGTTCGCGCGACCTCAACCACCTGCCTTATTGCTCGCGCATCTGCTGCCTGGGCTCGCTCAAGCACGCCGCCTATGTCCGCGAGCAATATCCGGACGCCGAAGTCCATATCTATTACATCGACATTCGCGCCCACGATAAGCTCGAAGCCTTTTACGACCGCGTGCGCGCCGACCCGCAGGTGAAATTCATCAAGTCGAAGCCGGCCCATATCCGCGTCGGCGAGGACGGCCGGCCGCTGCTGCACGGCGAGCGCACGATCGAGCGCGAAATCTACGCCGAGCCCTATGATCTCGTGGTTCTGGCGACCGGCATGCAGCCGAGCGCCGTCGCGGGCTACCGCCCGACGTTGGGCCTCGTCGCCGACGAATATGGCTTCCTCGTGCCGGTCGAAGGCGACGGCGAGGGCATGTTCTCGGCCGGCGTCGCCTCCGGACCGCTCGACGTTTCGATGTCGGTGCAGTCGGCGACGGCCGCCGCGCTGAAAGCCATTCAGGCGGTCAGGAACCCCTGAGGCGCGCCGCGAAGGAATGCTGAAGCGCCGCGCTGGCCCAGAAACGACGGGCGGCGCTTCGAGAATCGGCTGGCCGGGAATTTTGGCCGGGAATGAAAGCGCCGGAACGAACGGCGGGTGACATGGGAGATGGAAGCGTGTCCGAGAAAAAACCGGGCGTCTATCTTTGCAAGGGCTGCGGCATCGCTGACGCCGTCGACGTAGGCGCGCTCGAAAAGGTCGGCAAGAACGAATTCCGCATCGGGCATTGCGTCGTGAGCGACGCGCTCTGCTCCGCCGAAAGCGTGGCGTCCATGCACAAGGACGTCGCCGACGGCGCGGTCAACCGCATGGTGGTCGGCGCCTGCTCGCCACGCGTCATGGCGGAAAAATTCCGCTTCGACGGGGTGCCGGTGGTGCGCGCCAACCTGCGCGAACAGGTCGCATGGTCGCAGCCGGCGCATGAAGAAGACACTGAAATGCTCGCCGCCGACTCCATCCGCATGGCGGCGGCGCAGCTCGCCAAGACCCTGCAGCCCACCCCCGCCGCGCTGGGCGAGGTTTCGCGGACCATTCTGGTGGTCGGCGGCGGCGTCACCGGCCTGAACGCGGCGCTCGAAGCGGCGCTGTCGGGCTATGACGCCCTTGTCGTGGAAAAGAGCGACGCGCTCGGCGGCTGGTCGAGCAAATGGTCGATGCGCGCCCCGCATGCGCCGCCCTATCGCGACATTTACGGCAATGACATCGACCGGCTGATCGCCAAGGTTCAGGCGAATGGCCGCATCCGCATCCTGACCAACGCCACCGTCGCCAAGACCTCCGGCCAGCCCGGCGCCTTCGAAGTCGTCATTTCGCACGGCGGCCAGGAAGTCGCCGAAAAGGTCGGCGCGATTGTCGTCGCCACCGGCTGGCGCCCCTATGACGCGACCAAGCTGACCCATCTCGGTTACGGCGCCTCGCCCGACGTCGTCACCGGCGTCGAATTCGAGGCCATGCTGGCCAAAGGCGCGCCGGTCAAGCCGTCCAATGGCGCGCCGGTCAAGAACATCGCCTTCGTGCAATGCGCCGGCAGCCGCGATCCCGATCATCTGCCCTATTGCTCGTCGGTGTGCTGCACCGCCTCGATCAAGCAGGCCTTGCAGGTGGTCAAGGCCGACACCGACGCGATGGCCTATATCGTCTACGAGGAATTGCGCACGCCGGGCACGGCCGAGGAATTCTATCGCGAGGCCCAGCGCAGCGGCGTCGTCTTCATGAAGGGCAAGGCGACCTCGGTCGACGGCAAGGCCATGACCGTGTCCTATTCCGACGAACTGCTCGGCCAGGAGGTTCCGCTCGGCGGGCTCGACCTGATCGTGCTGGCGACCGGCATGGTCCCGAACTCCACCAATGTGGACGCTCCCGCGATCGAGCCGGAAAAGAGCGAGGAACAGCTCAAGGACGACATCAACCCGGTCGCGCCGATCAAGGTTGCCGGCTATTCCAAGGGCGAAGGCTCCCCCTGGCCGCATATCGACAAGGGCATTCCGCCCGGCGGCCCGATCCTCAACCTGCAATATCGCCAGGGCCCGCATATTCCGATCCTGGCCGACGGCTTCTCCGACAGCCATTACATCTGCTTCCCCTATGAAACGCGCCGCACCGGCATTTACACCGCCGGCCCGGTTCGCCGTCCGATGGACATGGCGGAAAGCGCGGAGGACGCGACGGGCGCCGTGCTCAAGGCGATCCAGGCGCTCGAAGGCGGCGCGGTCGGCGCCGCGGTTCACCCGCGCGTGGGCGACCTGACCTATCCGAAGATCGGTCACGAGAAATGCACCAAGTGCCGCCGCTGCACGGTTGAATGCCCGTTCGGCGCCATCGACGAGGACGAACAGGGCCGTCCAGTGGTCAATTTCGCCCGCTGCCGCCGTTGCGGCACCTGCATGGGCGCCTGTCCGGTCCAGACCATCACCTTCGACAATTACAATCCGCAGATGGTCAACGACATGATCGAGGCCAACGAGATTCCCGACGAATTCTCGGAAAAGCCCCGCATACTGGTGCTCGCCTGCGAAAACGACGCCTATCCGGCGATCGACATGGCCGGCATCGGCCGCTCGCACTGGTCGCCTTTCGTGCGCATCGTGCCGGTGCGCTGCCTCGGTTCGGTCACCCTGCAATGGGTCTCGACCGCGCTGCAGAAGGGCTATGACGGCATCATGCTGATGGGCTGCAAGTCGGGCGACGACTATCAGTGCCATTTCGTCAAGGGCTCGGCTCTGGCCAAGGAACGCCTGAGCAAGGTCGGCGAGACGCTGAAGAGCCTGGCGCTCGAACAGGAGCGCGTCAGTTTCGAGGAAATGTCGATCGCCGATTCCTGTCGCGCGCCGACGGTTCTCGACGCCTTCGCCAAACTGATCGGCGACCTTCCGCCCAATCCGATGAAGGGGTTCTAAATGACGACGCCCGCTCCGGCCGCCGCCAAGAAATACGACCTGTCCTTCGCGCGATGGGTCCGCGACAATGTCAACGGCGGCGACAAGCTCAACCTTTGCATGCAATGCGGCGCCTGCTCGGGCTCCTGCCCGATCGGCGTCCAGATGGACTACGGTCCGCGCAAATTGTTCATGATGATCCGCGCCGGGATGAAGGAGGAGGTCCTCTCCGCCAACACCCAGTGGAACTGCACGAGCTGTTATCGCTGCGTCGTGCGCTGCCCGCGCGGCGTGCCGGTCACGTATATTTTACAGGACCTTGCTGCAAAATCGGCCGAATTCGGCTATGCCAAGGGGCCGCACGAGAACAAGAATTTCGCCCAATCCTTCTGGTGGTCGGCGGCGACTTTCGGGCGGACCGACGAGCGTCTCGTCACCATGCGCTATTTCTTCTCGCTGGGCTTTGGCGAGGGTTTCAAGCGCGCCATGGCCAATCTCAAGACCGCGATTGGCATGGTCAAGACCGGCCGCATGCATATCGGCCTGCCGCACATGACCAAGGGGCGCAAGGGGCTCAAAGCGATTCTCGCCAAGGCGCGGGAAATCGAGCAACGCCATTAAGCGGCTGAGGATCGGACATGACCGAGAAAAAGACCATGACCTATTATCCCGGCTGCTCGTCGCAGGGCAGCGGGAAGCATCTCGACGAATCTTTGCGCGCCGTCATGCCGGAAGTCGGAATCGAGATGGAGGACATCGAGGACTGGAACTGCTGCGGCGCCTCGATCGGCCATATCGGCGGCGGCCAGTTGCCCAATCTTGCTTTGACCGGCCGCAATCTCGCCCAGGCGCGCAAGAGGGGAACGCAGGACGTCATCACCGGCTGCGCCGCCTGCTATCTCAACACCCATGGCGGCAATGAGAAGATCAAGGCCGACGTGAAGAAGAAGGCGGAGGTCAACGAAGCCCTCGCCGAAGCCGGCATGAGCTACGACGGCGACCTCAAGGTCCGTCACGCCTGCGAGGTGCTGGTCAATGACGTCGGCGTCGAAGCCATCGAAAAGCGGGTCACCAATCCGCTCAAGGGCCTCAAGGTCGCCGGCTATGTCGGCTGCCAGACGGTGCGTCCCTTCGCCGGCACCGAGGCCGGCGGCGATTACGACACCTACGACGATCCGACCTTCCTCGACGAGTTCACCAAGGCCTGCGGCGCCGAGGCCGTGCCGTTCAAGCACAAGACCTCGTGCTGCGGCGGTTCGGTGGCGGTGATGAGCCCCGACCGCACCCTGCACCTGATGAAGGCGATCGTCGAAGAGGCCGCGAAACAAGGCGCCGATGTGATCTCGACACCCTGTCCGCTTGTGCCAGACCAATGTCGAAATGTACCAGCCGCTTGATCAACGAGAAGTTCGGCACGAATTACAATATTCCCGTCGTCTTCTATTCCCAGCTTATGGCGGTCGCTTTCGGCATGGACGGCGAAAAAGACGCCGCGCTCCAGCGCAACACGATCCGCTCGGAAAAGCTGGAAGGCATGGCGAAGAAGAAATAATCCAGCTTCCGCGCGATCCGCGCGGAAGTTTTTTCATGGCGTGAGACTCCTGCCTTTTTGGATGGAGTCTCGCGCCAAATTTTTTTCGCGGCCCTGCGCCGCGTTTCGTAGCCCCATCAGGATTTGCGTTTTCCCCAGATTGCGAAAATGGGGTCGGAAAGATCGGTTTCGCGGATATGGGCGTCGTCCGCCGGCCGGGGGTCGCCCATCAGGCTGAAAGTGCGCAGGTCGGTGAAAGCGCCGCTGCGTAAGAAAAGCTCCATGACATAGCCGAGACGCTCCCATGCATGCATGTCTTTCCAGACCCGGATCGCCTTGGGCGGGAACCAGCGGTTCGAGAAGGTCACGACGAACGGCGCGCCGGGATTCAGCACGCGAGCGACTTCCCCTACGACCTCGACCGGTTGGGTCAGATACTCGATCGAAACCGTGCACAGGGCGGCGTCGAAGCTCCCGTCGGCGAAGGGCAGATGAGGCGTCGCGTTGAGATCCTGGACCATTCGTTCCGTCAGCGCGGGATTGTTGTCGAGTTCCTGGCGGTTCAGGCCGAGGCCCGTGACCCGTTCGAACCGTCGCCCCTCGGGCAGATGGGATTCGACGCTGCTCATCAGATCGAGAACGGATCCGCCGGCCGGCAGCAGATCGGCGTAAAGCTCGCGAATCGTCGCAAGAGCGCGGCGATCGAGGTGAACGACCATGCGGGGGACCGAATAGAAGACCGCATCGTCGTCCTCGACCGCGCGCGCTGACCAGCCGGGGGTGAAAAAATCGGTGGGCGCGCCGCCGGCGCGCGCCTGAATGCCGGGGCCGTCGGTCAACTCGGCGATGAAATCGCGGCTTCGGCCTCCAACTTCCGCGCGTTTTTTGCGCGTGCCCAGCACTTTGGCGGATAAGCGCAGTTTTGCTCCCGCCAGCGGATGATTGAGATCGGCGACGAAACTTTCGGCGCCGACGTCGAGCACACGGAAGGGGCGGCGATTGCTGCTGTGAACGCCGCCAATGCCGGCTTTGTGCAGAACGCCCTGCGGCAGAAAGCGCCCGCGCGCGGGGCGCGGATCGGCGAGACCGGCCGAAGCGCCGTCGAAATACGCCAGCGGAATTTCGCGAACCTGCGCCGGGCGTCGGCCTTCCACCAAAACGCCCGGAGAGAAATCGAGCGTCGCCGTCTCCCCGACCGCCTTGCCGAGAAGGGCGGCGTCTAGTCCGGGCGGAAAGAAATCGCGCCACATGTTGACGCCAAAGGCGCGCCGCCTGTCGATGTGGCGCGCGTCAGGACCGTCCCAGGCGAGTTCGAATTCCAGATCGGCGAGACCGTCTTCGGTCACGACCTGCTGGTCGGCGCCGGACGAGGCCGCGCCCAAGTCGGTCATGAAATCGGTCGCCATTTCCTCCCCCATTTTCGCGCGAAATTTTCCGCCGGTTGCGCAAAAGGCGCAATCGGAATACGCGCGGCAGGGAGAAAAAGTTTAACCGCCGAACGTCACGCGGCGGCTGCGCGCTGGAGGCGTCTGGTGATCGAGTCCAGGGAAATCGGCGCATAAAGGTGGCTGTCGACGCCGACATCGAGGCTGAGGCCGTGCGGGTCCTTGTCGTATTTGCCATGGACATGGCCGAACAAGTGCCACGCGCCGCGCCAGGCGTTGGGCCATTCGCGCAACGGGTAATGGCAGAGGAATATCCGCTGATCGCTGATGGTCAGTTCGCGCATTTCGGCGATCGTTTCCCAGCGGCCCGTCGCCTCCATCTCTTCGCGGCGGTCGTTGTTGCCGAGGATGAGGTGCAGGCGGCCACTGAGCCGCGCGAGTGTTTCTGGGAGCCGGCCATGTTCGAGATGGGCGACATCGCCGAGGTGATAGACTTCGTCATCGACGCCGACGGTCTCGTTCCAGCGCGCGATCATGTGCTCGTCCATCGCCTGCACCGAAGCGAAGGGGCGCTTGCGCTTGGTCAGCGCAAACTGGTGTCCGAAATGCGTGTCGGAAGTGAAAAAAATCACCGATAGCTTCCTCTATCGTCAAGACAGAACGCCCCTCTCCTCTTGAGGGAGAAAAGGGGGGCCGGGCGCTTTCTCAGGTCCCCCCGAGCCCCGTGCGCGCCTTGGCGATGGAGTCGTGCAGCACTTCCTCGCGCAACGGCAGGGTCTGTTCGTTGAACAGGATCGCGCACAACCAGTCGAGCCCCAGGAGGAGCAGGGTCTCGTCGTCTTCCTGAAGCTTCTGATGCATTTCGGGATCGATCGCATAGCGCTGGAGGAAGGTCGTGCCGAAAACGAAACGGCGGAACGCGTCGAGATCGGTGGTGACCATGAAGAACATTTTCTTCGTCCGCTCGTCCGGCTCCTTGCCAAAGGGACCGCCAAGCGTCCTCCACGAAGCGAGCTTCATCAGGATGTGAATCCAGGTGCGATTGCGCTCGTCATAGATTTCGACGCCCTGGTCCGCGCGGAATTCAGCGACGGTCTGCTCGCGGTTTTCCTCGTGTCCCTTGCAGTGGGGCTCCTTGACGAGAAAGTAGAAATCTTCCGGCGCGTCATGGCCCTTCATCTTCACCGAAGCGAGGCCGAGCGGGTAGTAGCGGCAGGCGGCCGGGCGGTCGGCATAGATCGTGCAGCCCTTTTCGGGATCGACGAAGACGCAGGGGCGCTTTTCGTCGCCCGTGTCGACGCGCTTCAGTTTGAGGATCGGCATGCCCGAGGCGTCATGGACGGCCTTGGTCCCGAACATGCGGCCGGCCTCGCCGGAAGACATGCCAACCGCGCGGCCGATGCGGATGAGATCGTAGGGCGTCAGCGTGATGTCGGTGTCATGGCAACATTCGTTGAAGCAGGACACGCCGGGGTGACAATGGAAGCAGAAGGAGTTCGAACCGGTCAGGCGGACGGGCACGACGGGCGTATCGGCGCCGCCGCGAATGGCCGACACGATCGGGACATCGAGATCGGTCTCCGCCTGCCGGCGGCGCTCTTCCTCTTGCCGATATTCGAGATCCGCGTCGGCCGCGTTCTGGGTCAATTCGTCGTCATCAGGTTTATTCGGCACTTGCTTCCTCACATTAGGTTCTGTCCGACGGCGCGAGGCGCCATTCGGAAAGTCACGTCGGTCTTGTATAACGCCGAAACGCGCCCGACGAACACCTGTTCGCCAAACGCGTTCTCACGAAGGCCGCTCAGACCATCACAGACGCGCCAACGCGGCGCGCGAACCGTCACATTCAGCGCCAGACGCTCGCCCGCTCAATGCGAGACGATCGCCAGCTCGCGCGCTCAGCGCGAGACGATCGCTATGTCGCGCAGGACGTTGAGTTCGATTTTCGATTCCTGAATGCGCCATGCCATCACGTCGCGAATCGACAGCAAGCCGATCACTTTTCCGGCGTCGACCACGGGCAGGTGGCGCACGCGCTTCTGGTACATGAGCTTTTCGGCTTCCGCCATGGTCGTCGTCGCATCGCAAACGACCACATCGCGTGTCATCAGGTCGCGGACGCGGCGTTCGGCGAGCTTGCAGCCTTCCTTGGCCATGCCGCGGACCACGTCGCGTTCCGAAATCACACCCACCAGAGAGCTGTTGACGCCGCAAACGGGCAAGGCGCCGATATTAAGCGAGCTCAACCTCTTGGCGACGGATTCAATGGTCTCCTCGGCCGCGCAGGTGGTGAGCTTTTGTTGTTGGGATTGGAGAAAATTGACGACTTTCATGACGATACCCCCCAGTTGCAACGTCACGGGGCGGCCTAGGTATTGTTGTTTTTAGTATAAAGCCGCACCCTGACTTTATTAATTTAACTACGACACAAAAACGTGGCGCAATTTCGGCGACGATTCTGTGCTGGAGTAAAAAATCCGGAGCCGGCTGAGCCGGCCCCGGACGTTTATTGCGTTAGTGCTTGGCGGCGCCGTAGACCTTCGGCACGAGATCGATGTGGGGAACCTTCTTGAGGGCCCAGGTCTTGGTCTCGGGGTCGAAGCGCGAGTTGACGAACACCTTCCAGTTCGCGTCGTCCAGATTGGGATAATCGGCGCGATAGTAGAAGCCCGGATAACGGGTTTCTTCACGGAACTGGATGTGGCGCATATGCGCTTCGCCAGTCCACAGGCGGTGGTAGTTTTCCCAGGCGCGCATCAGCTCATGCAGATCCTTGGCGCGCATGTTGACGCTGTCTTCCTTCAACATCGTCAGGTAATGCGTCGCCCGCTTCAGCATTTCCGCATTGGTCTGGTAGTAGGTGGCGACACCGGCGACATATTCGTCCATGATCTTCTGCAGACGCATCTGGAACATGCGCGGCGTGATATAGAACGGGTTGATGTCTTCGGCGGTGGTCTTGTCCTTGTGCTCGAAGTAGTTGCGCACCGGACGATAGATCTCTTCCGTGATCGCCTTGATGTCGCCCTTGAGCTCCGGCTTGTAGTCGGCATGGTCGAGGCAGAACTTGACCATGTTCTTGCCGGCGATGCGGCCTTCGGCATGCGAGCCCGAGGAGAACTTGTGGCCCGAGGCGCCGACGCCGTCGCCCGCGGTGAACAAGCCCTTGACCGTGGTCATACGGTTGTAGCCCCACTGCCATTCCGGAGGCGCGATGTCCGACGGACCCGACACCCAGATGCCGCAGCAGCCGGAATGCGAGCCGAGCAGGTAGGGCTCGGTCGGCATGAGTTCGGAGACCTGCTGTTCCGGACGGATGTTGAGACCCGCCCAAACGCCGGCCTGGCCGATGCACATGTCGAGGAAGTCTTCCCAGGCCTCGGCTTCGAGGTGCTTGACTTCCTTCGGCGTGAGCGTCTCGCCGAGCTTCTTCATCGCGGTGGGCGTATCCATCAGGATCGGGCCGCGACCATCCTTCATTTCCTTGAGCATCGCATGGTTGCGCAGGCAGGACGGCACGACGACCGCCTTGTCATAGGGCGCGAAGGCGGTGAGCATTTCCGCGTTCTTGACCACATAGTCCTCGCCGAAGGCGTTGGTGGCCTTGGACTTGAACAGCAGGAACCACGCGCCGACCGGGCCGTAGCCGTCCTTGAAGCGGGTCGGGACGAAGCGGTTTTCCATCATGGTCAGCTCGGCGCCGACTTCCGCCGCCATGGCGTAGGTCGAGCCGGCGTTCCACACCGGATACCACACGCGGCCCATGCCTTCACCCGTGGTGCGGGGACGGAACACGTTCACCGCGCCGCCGGCGACGTTGAGGATCGCCTTGGCCTTGAACACGTAGAGCTTGTGCTCGCGGACCGAGAAGCCGACCGCGCCCGCGACCTGGTTGGGGTTGTTGGCGTCGAGCAGGTACTTCACGATGAAGACGCGCTCGTAGATGTTTTCCATCCCCAGCGCCTTCTTGGCGGCCTCGGCGACGATCGGCTTGTAGCCTTCGCCGTTGATCATGATCTGCCATTTGCCGGAACGCACCGGCTTGCCGCCGTCCTTGAGGGACAGACCGCCCGCCTTCTGCCAGCTCGCGCCGTCGACGCGGCCGCCTTCCATTTCCTTCCAGATCGGCAGGCCCCATTCTTCGAACAGGTGCACCGAATCGTCGACGTGACGGCCGACGTCATAGACGAGGTCGTCGCGGGTGATGCCCATAAGGTCCGCCGAAACGTAACGGCAGTAATCTTCCGGGGTGTTCTGGCCCAGATAGGTGTTGATCGCCGAAAGGCCCATCGCGACCGCGCCGGAGCGGTCCATGGCGGCCTTGTCGACCAGCGTGATCTTCACCTTGTCGCCGGCCCAGCGCTTGGCCTCATAGGCCGCGCCGCAGGCGGCCATGCCGCCGCCGACGAGAAGGATGTCGGTTTCGATCTCAACGATCTCAGGATTGCCAAAGCTAGCTTCGCTCATTTTTCACTAAGCTCCCGTAACGCGACTCCCGGCAACATGCAGCCGGGCCCACGCGCTCAAGTCAGATGATGTTTATTGTTTTGCCGATTGACGGCCATGCATCAGGAGATGCGCGGCAGTTCCTTGCCTTCCTCGGTGAAGAAGCGGTGGTCGTTGATGTCGCCCGGGGCCGGCTTGTTGCCGTAGGGGTCGATCGAGCTGACCGGGGTGGTGCGAACCGGGAACTTGAAGCGCTTGATCTCGCCGTCGCGGAACTTGATCGTCCACATGATGGCGTTGTCGGTGCGCAGCGGGATCGCGGCGCCGCCCATCGGAACCCAATCCTGGAAGGCGCGGACCTCGATGGCCTGCTGCGGGCAAGCCTTGACGCAGCACTGGCATTCCCAGCACTGATCCGGCTCCTGGTTGAACGCCTTCATGCGCGTGGTGTCGAGCTTCATCAGGTCATTCGGGCAGATATACATGCACGCAGTGACCTGTCCTCCTTTGCAGCCGTCACACTTATCGGTGTGCACGAAAGTCGGCATTGTTGTCCTCCCAACTCAATTTGGCTTGGCGCTTCATAAGGTTAAACCGCGCGGGCGCGCCAACCAAGCCTCGCAGAAGCCCGGACCGCGCATCGCAGCGCCGCTTATATCACGGGTACAGGATATTACAATGTTGGAATATGTGGCCCGAACATGTTTTTGGATCGTTGGCGCGCGCTGCATTGCAGTAAATGCCGTCAAAACGCTTGATTCCGCGCGATGCGCCGCCAATTGTTTGTGAAAGCCGATCAATTCATCAAAAAATATTCATCAAAAGAAACTTCACCTTGGCCCTTCCAGATCTGTGATTGCAATCTAGAGTTATTCTAAACAAGCAACGTTCCCGAACGGAGCCTCTTTCAGCCGCGCAGATCGATCGCCCTGAGTCAAAACGGGCGGCGGCATAAATCCGGAGGAAAAACAGGCAAACGGAATCTGATCGAATCGGGCCCTGGACGGATCTTCGGCCCGGTCGTTCAGCGCGCGCCGCGGCTGCGCAGCAGATCGGCGGCGTTCTGTTTGCCGCGCGCCTCGGCGACCGCGAGCGGCGAGCGGCCCGAGGCGTCGAGCGCGGCGATATCCGCGCCCTGGTTGAGCAGCAGTTCGACGACGCTCGCCTCGCCGCGCGCCGCGGCCCAATGCAGGGCGCGCCCGCCCCTGTCGTCTTCGGCGTTCGCCGAAGCGCCCTTGGCGAGAAAAGCGTGAACGATCTCCACCCGGCCTTTCTTGATCGCCTCGATCAGGTCGCGATCGAGGCCGAATCGCCCGGTGTCCCAGCCGCCGACGGGCCCGAGCGCGAGGCGCAAATCGCCTTCACAGCGCTCGACGATCTGCAGCATCGGCATATAGGCCTGGGCCAGGGTGTCGACGACCGCCGCGCCGATCCCATATTCGAGCGCGACCGACACGGCGACCTGTTCGCGCTCGAAGCCATAGACGACGCGCCCATCGGGCGAGCGGACCCAGTAGCGATGGGCTGCCGTCATTTTCACGCTCCTTTCGCGGATCGGGCGCTGTGGGGGTTGCTCAAAAGAAAGAGCGCCTGGATTTTGGAAAAATCCAGGCGCCCGGCTGTCAAAAACGGATCGCCTCGACGCGCCGCCGCGACGGCGTCAGCCGGCGCGGCTGTCGAGTTCCTGATAATAGCCGATCAGGATTTCGGCCACTTCGGCGCGCGAGAATTCCGGCGGCGGGGCCATGCCCTGGCCGAGCATTTCGCGAACCTTGGTGCCCGACAGAGCGATGAAGTCTTCCTTGGTGTGGTCGGGCGCCTCGCACATCATCACCACCTTGTTCAGCTTCTTCGAATAGGCGGTGTTGTCAGCGCGGAAGATGTCGATCTTCAGGCTTCCGGGCGGGACTTCGTCGAAGATCGTCTGGGCGTCGAAAGGCCCGTAATAATCGCCGACGCCGGCGTGATCGCGGCCGACGATCAGATAGGATGCGCCCATGTTCTGGCGGAAGACCGCGTGCAGCAGCGCCTCGCGCGGACCGGCATAGAGCATGTCGAAGCCATAGCCCGTCACCATCACCGTGTTCGGCGGGAAATAGACCTCGACCATCTTGCGGATCGCGGCGTCGCGCACCGGGGCCGGAATATCGCCCGCCTTGAGCTTGCCGAGCAGCATGTGGATGACCAGACCGTCGGCGCCGAGGCGCTGCATCGCCATCCGGCACAGTTCCTCATGGGCGCGGTGCATCGGGTTGCGTGTCTGGAAGGCGACGACCTTTTTCCAGCCGCGTTCCTTGATTTCATTGCGGATTTCAACCGCCGTGCGGAAGGTGTCGGGGAATTCGGTCTGGAAATAGCTGAAATTCAGAACCTTGATCGGACCGGAGACGACCGCGCGGCCCTGCGCCTCGAAGGCGGCGACGCCCGGGTGCTTGGGATCGGAGGTGCGGTAGACCTTGTCGATGATCAGCGCGACTTCTTCGTCGTTCAGCGTCTCGATGGCCTCGACGTCCATCACCGCCAGGACCGGATTGCCGGGAACATTGGGGTCGCGCAGCGCTATCCGGCTTCCCGCCTTCACGGCCGAGGCGTCCTTGAGCAGATTGAGGACGGGGACCGGCCAGAACAGCCCCTTGGCGGTCTTCATGTCGCGGGCGACGGAGAGGGCGTCCGCCTTGTTCATGTAGCCGGTCAGAGGGTTGAAATAGCCGGCGCCGAGCATCACCGCATTGGCGGCGGCGGCGGAGCTGACGATGATCGAGGGCAGGCTTTCCGCTTCCTGGCGCAGCTTGTCGTTCTCGTTCGAGTCCGCGACGAAGAGCGGATGAAGCTCTTTCGATCCATGAGGTGCAATAAGATCAACCACTTAGTTTCCTCCGTTGTTGTGCCGGCATATTTGTGTCGACAAGTCTCGGCTCCGCCCCACGGCCAGCCCGGCGGCCGCGCTCAAGGCAAAGCTCAAGCTTATATTTACGCACCATCATATTCGAATGCGACAAAATGAAAATACCCCGCCGCGTGGAATCCTTCGGCGCGGACGGGGCGTTTGCGGTGTGAAAGATTTCAGCGTTTCATGAAGCGCCGGGCGAAGCCACCCGCGCCGGAGCCTCCGGCGAGCCAATCCGGGGCGCGAATCGCCGGCGCAGTTCAGTTCGGATGGTCCGCCCGCCACTTGCGCGCGACAGCCAAGGTGTTGGTGATATGTTTGTAGGGCGAGGAACCCTCGTAAACATAAAATATCCGGCTATCGGGCGCGATGACATAGGAAACGCGGTCCGCCATCGATGGCCCCAGGCCCCCGAGCTTCAGCATTTGCGAATCATAGGCGCGAATGACCTTGCCGTCGGCGTCGGCGCCGACCGGGAATTTGTCGCGGCATTCGCGTGAGGAAAAATCGATCTGGGTTGCGATCGTGTCGTTCGAGACGCCAATCAGGCTGGCGCCGGCGGCGGCGAAATTGGCCGCGTTCTCGGCGAATTCATGCGCCTCGATGGTGCAGCCGGGGGTAAAGGATTTCGGATAGAAATAGAGAACCACCGGGCCTTTCTTCAACGCCTCGGCCAGATGGAAGGTAAAGGTCTTGCCGCCCACCGCCGCCTGAAGGGTGAAATCCGGCGCGTGATCGCCGATCTTCATCTCCGCCCGGCTCGCGGTCGCGCATAACAGACCGACAAGCATGCCCGCGACCAGTCTGTTCATGACGCGCCCCCTCCTTTGCATTTCGGCTGACATTCTACGCGCCCGAACGCCAGATGGATGGACGAGGGCGTCAAAAAAGGCCGGCGTTTCAAGCCGCCTTGAAACGCCGGCCCCTTTTTCAGGGAATCGCCGCGCCGGTCAGGCGAGATCGAAGCGATCGGCGTTCATCACTCTGGTCCAGGCGGCGACGAAGTCGCGGACGAACTTCTCCTTGTTGTCATCCTGCGCATAGACTTCCGCATAGGCGCGCAGGATCGAGTTCGACCCGAAGACGAGATCGACCCTTGTCGCTGTCCATTTGACCTTGCCGGTCTTGCGGTCGCGAACCTCATAAAGGTTCGCGCCGGTGGGGATCCAGCTATTGGCCATGTCGGTCAGGTTGACGAAGAAGTCATTGGTCAGAACCCCTTCGTGGTCGGTGAAGACGCCATGCTTCGAGCCGCCGTGATTGGCGCCGAGCGCGCGCATGCCGCCGATCAGGCAGGTCATTTCGACAGCGGTCAGGCCCATCAACTGGGTGCGGTCGAGCAGCATCTCTTCCGGGGTTACGGCGTAGTCCTTCATCAGCCAGTTGCGATAGCCGTCGTGGATCGGCTCCAAAACCTCGAAGGAGGCGGCGTCGGTCATGGCCTGGCTCGCGTCGCCGCGTCCCGGCGCGAAGGGAACCTCCACGTTGAACCCGGCGGCCTTGATCGCCTGTTCGAGGCCGACATTGCCGGCGAGCACGATCACGTCGGCGAGGCTCGCGCCGGTCTCTTTGGCGATGGGCTCCAGCGCGGCCA
Organism: uncultured Pseudomonadota bacterium; assembly: GCA_963748385.1. Taxonomy (GTDB): domain Bacteria; phylum Pseudomonadota; class Alphaproteobacteria; order Rhizobiales; family Beijerinckiaceae; genus Rhodoblastus. Next base: position 66,075 of record CAVVIQ010000020.1, on the reverse strand, counting down.
GCACTTTGGCGAGACGCGCCGGCTCGTTGCCCTCCCAATCCCTCTGGGGGCTGAGACGGATGCGCGCGCCATTGGCGCCGCCGCGCTTGTCGGAGCCACGGAAGGTGCGGGCGCTGTCCCAGGCGGTCGTCACCATTTCGGCGACGGAAAGACCACTGGCGGCGATGCGCGCCTTGACCGCGTTCACGTCATAGTCGCGCCGCCCGGCCGGAACGGGGTCCTGCCAGATCAGGTCCTCGCTGGGCACATCCGGGCCGATGTAACGCGCCTTCGGCCCCATGTCGCGATGGGTGAGCTTGAACCATGCCCGCGCGAAAGCATCGGAGAAAGCAGCCGGGTCCTTGTGGAAGCGCTCCGAAATCTTGCGATATTCGGGGTCCATTTTCATCGCCATGTCGGCGTCGGTCATGATCGGCTTGCGCCGGATCGAGGGGTCCTCGACATCGATCGGCATGTCCTCTTCCCTGATAGCGACCGGCTCCCATTGCCAGGCGCCGGCGGGGCTTTTTTTCAGCTCCCATTCGTGGTTGAGCAGCATGTCGAAATAACCGTTGTCCCATCGGGTCGGATGGGTGGTCCAGGCGCCCTCCAGGCCGCTCGACACCGTATTGCGGCCAACCGCCCGGCCGGTGTGGTTCATCCAGCCCAACCCCTGCTCCTGCACGTCGGCGCCTTCCGGAACCGGGCCGAGCTTGGCGGCGTCGCCATTGCCATGGGTCTTGCCGACGGTGTGGCCGCCGGCGGTCAAGGCCACGGTTTCCTCGTCGTTCATCGCCATGCGGGCGAAGGTTATGCGCACGTCATGGGCGGTCTTCAACGGATCGGGCTTGCCGTCCACGCCTTCGGGATTGACATAGATCAGACCCATCATCACGGCGGCCAGCGGGTTCTCCAGGTCGCGCTCGCCGGAATAGCGGCTGCCCTCGCTGCCGGTGGGGGCGAGCCATTGCCGTTCCGAACCCCAGTAAGTGTCCTTGTCGGGATGCCAGATGTCTTCGCGGCCGAAGCCATAGCCGAAGGTTTTCAGGCCCATGGACTCATACGCGATATTGCCGGCGAGAATGATCAGATCGGCCCAGCTGAGCCTGTTGCCGTATTTCTTCTTGATCGGCCACAGCAGCCGGCGCGCCTTGTCGAGATTGACATTGTCCGGCCAGGAATTGATCGGCGCGAAACGCTGATTGCCCCTGCCGCCGCCGCCGCGTCCGTCGGCGATGCGATAGGTGCCCGCCGAATGCCAGGCCATGCGGATCATCAAGCCGCCGTAATGGCCCCAGTCCGCCGGCCACCAATCCTGGCTGTCGGTCATCAGCGCGTGCAAGTCTTTTTTCACCGCCGCGAAATCGAGCTTCTTCACCTCTTCCCGATAGTTGAAGCCCTTCGGCATCGGGTTGGTTTTGGCGTCGTGCTGATGAAGGATGTCGAGATTGAGCGCTTTTGGCCACCAATCCATGGCGGCGCCCGCGGATGTGACGGCGCCATGCATCACCGGGCATTTTCCCTGAGCCTTCGACATTTCACTCATGGTCCTTCTCCTTCCGAAACCTTTTCGAACGGCGCCACGCCGCGGTAGCGATGACCGGCCGCCATTCAGGGCCTCAATACTGGCGACACAGTGACATGGGCCGATGATTTCTGGCCAACCGATTAAAACTTGTTTTTTAATCGTCTTTTCCGATTAGTCGGCCGGCATTCACCGTCAAGCCTTGCGGCGCGTCCGGTTGATTCCGCGCGCGGAAAAGGCCAGTCTCGCCGAAATCCCAAAAAATGGAGCGCGTCATGGCCGCCAGTCCCACCGACATCGTGCTGGATATTCCGGCGCCGGCTTTTTCCCTGCCGGGCGTCGACGGCAAGACCTATTCCTTCGCGGACATCGCCGGCCCGAAAGGAACCGTGGTCGTTTTCATCTGCAACCATTGTCCCTATGTGCTGGCGATCGTCGACCGCCTCGTCCAGGACGCGCGCGCGCTGATGTCGGAAGGAATCGGCTTCGCCGCCATCTGCTCCAACGACGCCGTGGCCTATCCCGACAATTCCTTCCCCAGGATGAAGGAATTCGCCAAGCGGCACGCTTTGCCCTTCCCCTATCTGCACGACGAGTCGCAGGCGGTCGCGAAGGCTTTTGGCGCGGTCTGCACCCCGGATTTCTTCGGCTATGGCGCCGACGGCAAGCTGAAATATCGCGGGCGGCTGGACGAAGGCCGCAGGGACCCGCCGCCGGCCAGCGCGCGGCGCGAATTGCTCGAATCCATGCGCTTGATCGCGGCGACCGATGAAATCCCGGCCGACCAGACACCCTCGATCGGTTGCTCGATCAAATGGAGGAATTGAGCCGCCGCCGACAGCCTGACACAAGTCTGGAGCGTTCTTCTGGAGGGGAAGGACGGCCGATCCATCGCGGCGCGTCGCGACGGAATTGGCGAAAATGCTTCTCACCGCGACAAGGACCAATGCGCCAGCCGAGACAGGGCGCGCGCGCGACGCGAGCCTTGTCGCCGCGCTGCGCTCCGGCGGCGACGAGCGCATCGCCGCCGATCCCCTCAGCGGGCGCAATCGCTACGGGCTGACCGCGCGGCCCGCGCCGGACGAAACATTTTTTTCGTCCTCGACCGCTTCCGCGATCACACCGCGCGGCTGGCATGCCGCCGCGACGACTTGGCGGCGGCTCCATTCCGACGATCCGCGCGAGCGGCTGGCTTTTCCCGCCTGGTTCGGCGACATCCGCCGCCGCGTCGGCGCTCATGCGAGGGCGGGCGAGGCGATCCTGACCGCCTCGGGCACCGACGCCGAATTTCTCGCGCTGGCGATCGCGGACCATGCGACGGCTGGGCCGATCACCAATATCGTCGTTGGACCGGGCGAGACCGGGCGCGGCGCGCCGCTCGCGGCGGGTGGCCTGCATTTCCAATCTTCTGCTCCCCGGCGCCGGCTCGCGGGCTGGGAAGATCGCGACATAGGGGTCGAGACGGTCGAAATCCGCGACGTGCGTGGTTTTCCGCGCGCCGGCGCCGAAGTGGACGCGGAAGTTCTGGCCAAGGCGCAGGCTGCGTTGGCGCGGGGCCGCACCGTCATCGCCCATCTGCTCGATGTGTCCAAGACTGGCCTTTCCGGCTTCTCGCGCGCCGCCGCCCTGGAATTGCGCGCCCGCGCGCCGGAAAGAATTTTCGTGCTGGCCGATTGCTGCCAGATGCGCGGGACGCCGTCACACGTCGGCGAACTGCTCGATGACGGCTTTCTGGTCGCGATCACCGGCTCCAAATTTTTCTGCGGCCCGCCTTTTTGCGGCGCCCTGCTCCTGCCCGAAGCCTTGCGCGCGCGGTTGAAAGATATCCGCCTGCCCGAGGGATTGGCCGCGCGAACCGCGCTTTACGACTGGCCGCCGTCCTTGCGCGGCGGCGCGGAAGGGTTCGGGAGCCACGCCAATATCGGACTCGGCCTGCGCTGGGAGGCGGCGCTTGCGGAGATGGACGCTTTTCGCACGATTCCGCCGGCGCTCACCCAAAGAATCGCGCAAAATTTCCGCGCGCTCGCCCTCGAGCGCGCGCGCGACGCCGACTTAAGAATCCTCGACGAAATGAACGAAGGATCGGATTGGGCGCGGACCATCCTGTCCATCGCCGCGCCTTTTTCCAAGGAACAGGCGGCGGACTTCCAGCGCGCTTTGCGCCGGCCGGGCGGGGCATGGGGCGACCTCGCGCGCATTTTTCATGTCGGCCAGCCGGTGGCTATCGGGCCGGATCAGGCTTTGCGCGTCTGCCTCGGCGCGCCCACCGTCAGCGACATCGCCGCGCTTTGCGCCGCGGGCGCGCCGTTCGAACGCGCGTTCGGTCCCCTCGCCGCCGACCTTTCGGCCCTGTTCGCGAAATGGAAGTTCTTGTTGAACGCGCGCCCCTGACCGGCGCCAATGCGAGGGAGAGCGTTTTGCGTTTTTCGATTTCCAATTCCGGCGCCGCGACCGCCTCGGCGGAGCTGATCGGGCTGGCCGCGATCACCCGTCACGCCATGCAGGGCGGCGATTTCGCGCCCGTGGTGTCTCAGCTTGTCGCGCGGATCGAGCGCGACGGCGCCGACGCGGCGGCCCGGCTCGATCTCTCGACGATCCAGCAGGTCCTGGGAAACAGCGCCAATCGCATGGCGCTTCAGGCCGACGCCTTGCGCCGCGCGCGTCATTTCATCCACGCCCGGACCGGGCCTGCGCCTTTACGACTGCTGGCCCTGATGGCGCCCGGCGATTTCATGGCCAATACGCCGCTGGAATTCCTGCTCGAACGAAGCGACATCGCCCTCGCCGCGCTTTATCTGTCGCCCGACAAACCCCTGCCCGAAATTCTTCCCCACCATGACGTCGCCTTTGTCGCGGTCGCGGAATCCGACGCCAACCTGCGGCTTCTGGAAAAACTCACGGCGGCGGCGCCCTTCTGGCCGCGCCCGCTCGTCAATGCGCCCGAAAGAATCGCCGCTCTGACCCGCGACGGCTTTTCCGACCTCATGCGGGACGCGCCCGGCGTTGTCGTCCCGCCGACGCGCCGCCTCGACCGGACGGAGCTTGCCGAGGCGGATGGGCTCGACTTTCCCTTCATCGCCCGGCCGGCCGGCTCCCACGCCGGCGAAGGCCTGCGCAAGATCGAAAGCCGCGCCGATCTCCACTCTTATCTCGCCGAAACCGAAGGCCAGGCGCATTACGTCGCGCCTTTTGTCGATTACAGCGACACCGACGGGCTTTTCCGCAAATACCGCATTGTCTTGATCGAAGGCGCGCCTTTCGCCGTCCATATGGCGATCTCGCCGCGTTGGATGGTCCATTATCTCAACGCCGACATGATGGACAATCGGGCCCATCGCGCCGAGGAGGCGCGCTTCATGGCGCGCTTCGACCAGGATTTCGCCCGCCGTCACGCCAGCGCTTTCGAGCAAGTCTGGCGGCGCACGGGGCTCGATTATGTCCTGCTCGATTGCGCCGAGACGCGCGATGGCGAGTTGTTGATCTTCGAGGCCGGTACGGCGATGATCGTCCATGCGCTCGATCGACAAGACCTCTTTCCCTACAAGCCGCCACAGATGACCAGGGTTTTTTCAGCCTTCCAGAACATGCTGCGGCGCCGCGCCGCGCCCCCCGCCAGGGCGGCCTCGTGACGGCGGGCTCGCGCCTCGATCCTGACGACTGGGAAGAATTCCGCGCTCTCGCCCATGAAGCGCTGGACGGCATGATCGACCATGTCAGAACGGTGCGGGAGCGTCCGGTCTGGACCCCCGCCCCGCTCGAAATCCGCGCGCGCTTCATGAGCGACCTGCCGCAAAAAGGCTCGTCGCTCGGTGAGGCCCTCAGCTTTTTTGACGAAGCGATCAAGCCTTTTTCCACCGGAAATCTCCATCCCGCCTTCATGGGCTGGGTTCATGGCGCCGGGACGCCGGTCGGCATGGTCGCGGAAATGCTGGCGGCCGGGCTCAACGCCAATTGCGGCGGCCGCGACCATATCGGGATCGAGGTCGAGCGCCAGATCACGCGCTGGATGCGCCAGGCTTTTGGCTTTCCTGAAACTTCCGCCGGGCTTTTCGTCACCGGAACCTCGATGGCCAATTTCCTCGCGGTGCTGGTCGCGCGCACGGCCTTGCTCGGCGAGGAAGCGCGGCGCTCCGGCCTGCCGCATTCGCTGACCTTGCGCGCCTATGCGTCCGAGGCCGCCCATGGCTGCATCGCCCAGGCGATGGAAATGGCCGGGATCGGCTCTGAAAATCTGCGCCGCGCCCCCTGCGGCCCCAACGGCGCCGTGCGCGTCGAGGATTTACGCGTGATGATCGCGGAAGATCGCGCGCAAGGCGCGACGCCTTTGCTGCTGGTCGGCACGGCGGGGACGGTCAATCTCGGCGCCATCGACCCGCTGGACGAACTGGCCGATCTCGCGGCGTCGGAGCGAATCTGGCTCCATGTCGACGGCGCCTTCGGCGCGCTCGCCGCCTTTTCGCCCCGCCTTGCGCCTTTGCTCAAGGGAATGGAGCGCGCCGATTCGATCGCCTTCGATTTCCACAAATGGGGTCAGGTTCCCTATTCGGCGGGATTTCTGCTCACCCGCGACGGCGACATGCAGAAAAAGACTTTTACGAGTTCCAACGGCTATCTGACGCGGGCGGCGCGCGGCCTCGCGGCGGGCGAATCCTGGCCCTGCGATTACGGCCCCGATCTCTCGCGCGGCTTTCAGGCGCTCAAGACCTGGTTCACCTTAAAAGTGTTCGGAACGGAGGCGCTCGGCCGCTCGATCGAGGACACTTGCGACCTCGCCCAATATCTCGCGCAACGCCTGACCGAACGCGCCCTGTTCGCGGTCAAGGCGCCGTTGACGCTCAATATCGTCTGCTTCGGCTTGCGCGGCGCAAACGCTGGGCCGGGCAACCGCGCCATCGTCGAAACTTTGCATCTCTCCGGCGCCGCCGCCACGTCCCTGACCATTTTTAACGGCGAGCCGGTCATTCGCTGCGCCCTGGTCAATCACCGGACCCGGCGCGAGGACATCGACGCCTTCCTCGCGGCGCTGGAACAGGCGGCGCGCGCCATCGGGCGCTAGTCGCTCAAATCTGACGTTTCGTTCCCGAACACGCTTTATTCCGATGGGCCGACGCCGACCCAGCGGAGAGCGTCGGCGCATTGCCGTGATCGTCTTCTCACGACTCGGAAGCGGTAATTCGCGCCTGGAACCCTCATCGGCTCCCATGGGCGGGTCCAGGTCATGGCCTGATTGGCAGGAAGGGGCTGAAAAGCGTTCATAGGCCGACGGACTGAATCAGTCTCGAACCCGGGCGGTTGCGTAATGACACGGAAGCACATGAACGATCGCGACGCTTGAAATGGAGGGCGATGGCTCCCGGGCGCCTTGGGCCTGATCGATTTAAACTCGCGCGCCCGGGTTCTGGCCATGCTCCAGCACCGACTTTAACGCGCATTTGTTGCCGAACCGCAAAATCGGAATGGAAACGCCGGCGCATTTTTTCCTCCCGCCCGCGGCCTTTGGCGGGGAAGGCGCTCGACTACCGCTCATCGGCCTCCGCCAGACCACGCCCCAGCGGCGAGTCTCCTGGCGCCGCCGCGAGACGTGCTTCGCCCATCACGTCAGTGCAGGCCGAGCGACTTGATTTCCCGTCTCCGCAAACGGCTGTCGGCCGTCATGGCCTCGACGAATTCGGCGATTCTTTCCGCTTCCATATTCTCTTCCAGGCGTTCGGTCAGACCGTCGCGGAGCTTGGCGGCGAAATGTTCGAGCCCATGTTCGAAAACGTCATCGGGAGCATCGGCAAAAAGGAGCGCTACGCCCGAGCAGGCGGCTTCGCAGCGCTCAACAAATTCCTTTGGCGTCATGTGTCGTCCTCCCCTCGGCGCGAAATCATCCGGCGCCTGTTGCGCGGGGCGTTGGAAATCAACGCGGCGGAACGCCTGACGTTCCCAAATCGCGTCGGGCGGCGTCCGGAAAAAAGCGCCGTTCCCGTCGCGTCGATTTGTTCCGAACGAGACCGCCCCCTCGAAAAGCAGGCGACAATCCGCAACCCGCGGGGGGGCTTGGACGTTGAATCGTCGTGAAAGGAAGGCGCCCATGCCTTTTCTGGCGTTTCTCCTCCCTTATGAGCCATCGCCAACGGTGATTGCGGTCTGCGGTCTGACAGCGCTGGCCTTTCTGCGCGGCCAAGCGCGTGGGGCCGGAGGCGGCGCGGCGCGCTCGATGGCCTTCTGGCTCGGCCTGGCGCTGATCTACGCCGCCTTGCAGACCCATTGGGACTATTACGCCCAGCACATGTTCTTCCTGCACCGGCTACAGCATCTGGCGCTCCATCATGTCGGCCCATTCCTGATCGTTCTGGCTGCGCCCGGCGCCGCGCTGCTCGCAGGCGCGCCCGAGCCCGTGCGCCGCCATATCGTCGCCCCGCTCGCCCGCAACCGGGCGCTGCGGGCGGTCTATCGCGGGGTGCAGCAGCCGGCGGTCGCGGGCCTGCTGTTCGTCGGCCTGATCTATTTCTGGCTGATCCCGCAAGTGCATTTCGTGGCCATGCTGAACGTGCCGCTCTATGACGCGATGAATTGGGGGATGGCGATCGACGGGCTGCTGTTCTGGTGGATGGCGCTCGGCCCCCGGCCGGAAACCATCAACGCCAATCGGTATTATGGCGGGCGCGGCCTGCTGCTGGCGCTGGTGATGCTGGCCCAGATTCCGATCGGCGCCGGTATCGCCCTGAGCCGGAGCGACCTTTTCTCGGTTTACGAGGCGTGCGGCCGGGCGTGGTCGATCAGCCCGCTGACGGACCAGCAGATCGGCGGCCTGATCACCTGGATTCCGCCGGCGATGATGTGCGTCATCGGCTTTCTGGTTCTGCTGCGCCGATGGGCGCGGGAGGAGACCGCCAACGTTCAGGGAGAAGCGACATGCGGCGAACTGGCCTGTTCGGGATGATCGTCGCCTTGTGCGTCGTCGCAGCCGGCGGCGCCCGGGCGGAGTCAACGCGGGCGCATGATATTTCCGGACTGATGCCGGACCTCGCGTTCACCCTCACCGACGAGTCAGGTCGGGCGGTGGGCGCGGCGGATTACGCCGGCAAGGTGAAGCTGCTCTATTTCGGCTTCACCCATTGCAAGGACATATGCCCGGAGACTTTGGCCATGCTGGCCCTGGCGTTGCAGCGGCTGGGCGACAAGGCGGACGGCGTCCGCGTGCTGTTCGTCTCCGTCGATCCCAAGCGCGACAGTCCGGCGGTGCTGAAAGGCTATGCCGCCCAGTTTTCTCCCGACGTGGTGGGGCTGACCGGAACCCAGGACCAGTTGCAGGCGCTGAGCAAGCGCTATCGCGTCGCCTATAGTTACGAAAAGCCGGACGCCGCCGGCGACTATGAGGTCAATCACAGCTCGGCCATTTTCGGCTTCGACCGGCAGGGACGCGTTCGCCTGCTGTTCGACCGCAACGTGGGCGCCTCGGCCGTCGCCGCCGATCTCGGCCGGTTGCTGTCAGAGCCGTAGAAAATGATCGAGCAGCATCAGGGCGAACAGGGCGCTGAGGTAAGTGATCGAATAGCGGAACAGGGCCATGGCGTCGCGATCCCGGTCGGATCGCAACAATCGCGCCGCGCGGAAAACGAAGGAGCCGGACAGCAGGACCGCGCCGGAAAGATAGAGCGGGCCGGCGATTCCCGCCGCCCACGGCAGCAGGCTGACCGGAAACAGCGCCAGCGTATAGCCCAATATGTAGCGCTTGGCGCAGGCGACGCCGCGCACCGTCGGCAGCATGGGCGCCTTGGCGGCGGCGTATTCGTCGCGCCGCGCGATCGCCAGCGACCAGAAATGCGGCGGCGTCCACACCAGAACGATCAGGAACAGGGCCAGAGCCGGCGCATCGAGCCGGCCGGCGACGGCGCTCCAGCCGACCAGAGCCGGCACGGCGCCGGCCGCGCCGCCGAGCACAATATTCTGCGGCCCGATCCATTTCAGCCAGCGGGTATAGACCACGGCATAGCCGATCATCCCGACGAGGCAGAGCAGCGCGGTCAGCGGATTGACCAGAAACCACAGAATTGCGATTCCGGCGGCGCCGATGAGGCAGGCGAAAGTGGTCGCCTGCCGCCAGGTGAGGACCCCGCTCGGCAGCGGCCGGTTGCGCGTGCGCCGCATCAGGGCGTCGATCTCCCGGTCGGCGACATGGTTGAAGGCGGCGGCCGAGGCGGCGGCGAGCGTCAGCCCCAGACTGGCGGCGAGGATTGTCCCGGCCGGCGGCGCCGAGGGCGGCGCGGCGAGCAGCATCGCGACCTGGGCGGTGAACACCAGCAAGGCGACCACTTTCGGCTTGCACAGCCGCAGATAGGCTCGCCATGGCCGGACCCGGGCGGCGGCTGGAGCGAAAGGAAGGACGCGTCCGGTCATGGCGATTCTCCTTTCAACCTGTGGACCAGGGTCACCAGCGCCAGCAGCAGCAAGGCGGCGCCGGCGGTGTGGGCGACACTGATTTCCGGCGTCAGCCCGCTGAGCACATTGGCGGCGCCCAAGGCGATCTGAAGCAGCAGCAGGAGGCCGACCGCCAGAGCGGCCCGCGACGCCGACCGGCTGAGCAGGGCCAAGCCGCCGAGGACGATCAACAGGGTCAAGGCGCCGAGCCGGTGGCTCCACTGGATCGCCACCGGCCCAAAACTCAAGTCCGGCAGCCAGCGGCCGCCGCAAGCAGGGAAGCCGAGGCAGGCGAGACCCGCCTGATGGGAGGAGGTCCAGGCGCCCAGCGCGATCTGCGCGAACAGCAGCGCCAGTCCGGCCGCCGCCAGCGGGAACAGGCGATGCCGCGGCCATTGCGGCGCGGCGCCGGCGTCGAGCGCCAGCCACCACAAAAGAGCCAGCAGGCTCATCCCGCCGAGCAGGTGGCCCGTGACCGTCAAGGGCGCCAAGCGGCGCGTCACCGTCCACATGCCGAGCAAGGCCTGAAAAACCACCAGCAGGACCAGGATCGCAGCAGTTGTCGGCCGGCCGCGCCGCCAAAGGAAAAAGGCCGAGGCCGCCACCAGCAGGCCCAGCGTCCCGGCGAGATAGCGATGGAGCATTTCCAGCGCCGCCTTGGCGGGAATCAGGGGTTGCTGCGGATAGACGGCGTCGATGCTGGCCGCGTCCCTCGCCGCGCCGGCGGCCGAAAGATGACCATAGCAGGCCGGCCAGTCGGGACAGCCGAGGCCGGCGGCGTTGAGCCGCACCCACGCCCCGAGCGCCACCACGCAGAACGCCAGCGCGGCGGTGAAAATCAGCAGCGCGCGATGGAAGGCGGAGGCGGCGTCCGGCTGCATGGTCCCTCCTACCACCAATAAACGAACAGATAGAGGCCCACCCACACCGCATCGACGAAGTGCCAGTACCAGGACGCCGCCGTGAAGCCGAAATGTTCGTCAGGGCTGAAATCCCCGCGCAGCGCACGCACGAGGATCACCGTCAGGACCGTGGCGCCGAGAATGACATGCAGGCCATGGAATCCGGTGAGCATGAAGAAGGTCGAGCCATACACCCCGGAATGCAGGGTCAGGTCGAGGTCGAGATAGGCGTAAAGATATTCACGCGCCTGCAGCGCGACGAACGCCAATCCGAGCGCAATGGTCACCGCAAGCCAGCCGGCCAGGGCGCGCCGGCGCCCATCAAGCAGCGCGCGGTGGGCGAGAATGACGGTGACCCCGCTCGACAGCAGCACGACGGTGTTGAGGGTGGGAACGCCGAGCGGCCCCATCGCCGCCTTGGGCACGGTGAATTCCGAGGGGTTCGGGGGAACCAGCAGCGGCCATTTGCTCACAAAATTCGGCCACAGAAGATGCGCCGCGCCTTTGGCTCCCTCGCCGCCAAGCCAGGGCACGGCGAGGAAATGGAGATAGAACAGCGCCCCGAAAAAGACGCCGAAGAACATCACTTCGGAAAAGATGAACCACATCATGCCATAGCGGAAGGAGCGGTTGGAGGCGGCGTGATAGACGCCGGCGCGGTTTTCGCCGATCACCGTCGCGAACCAGCGAAAAGCCACGAACACCACCACCGCCGCCCCGATGGCGGAAACCAGCGGGCCATAACCGTGCAGCCACAGGGCGAAGCCGCCGAGCAGCAGGAAGGCGCCCGCCGCCGCCAGGGGCGGCCAGGGGCTGGGCGGAGCGACGTAATAGCCGTTTGCGTGAGCTTTATTCATAGCCATGCGGTCCTTCCGCGCGCACGACCTCCGGCGACGGCGGCGTGGCGAATGTGTGGGCGGGGGGCGGCGAAGGCAGGGTCCATTCCAACCCGCGCGCGCCCTCCCACGGACGGTCTCCGGCCGGCTCGCCGCCGCGAATGGCTTTGATCACCGCCCAGACGAACAGGAGCTGGGAGGCCCCGAAAATGAAGGCGCCGATCGAGGAGGCGAAATTGAAGGCGGCGAACTGCGGCGCATAATCGGAGACCCGGCGCGGCATTCCCGCCAGGCCGGCGAAATGCATCGGGAAGAACAGGAGATTGGCCGAGACGATCGACAGCCAGAAATGCCAGCGCCCGATCCGCTCGTCGATGCGATGGCCAGTCCATTTGGGCAGCCAGTAATAGACGGCGGCGATGATCCCGAACAGCGATCCGGTCACCAGCACATAATGGAGATGGGCGACCACGAAATAGCTGTGGGTATATTGATAGTCGGCGGGCACGTCGGCCAGCATCAGTCCCGACAGGCCGCCGATGGTGAACAGGAACAGGAAGCCGAGCGCGAACAGCATCGGCGTCTCGAAGGTCAGCGACCCCCGCCACATGGTCGCCGTCCAGTTGAACACTTTGACTCCGGTGGGCAAGGCGATCAGCATGGTCGAATACATGAAGAACAATTGCGCCGTCACCGGCAGCCCGACCGAAAACATGTGGTGCGACCACACGATGACCGACAGGAAGGCGATGGCGGAAATCGCGTAGATCATCGACGTGCGGCCGAACAGCGGCTTGTGGCTGAAAGTCGGCAGGATTTCCGAAATCGCGCCGAACACCGGCAGGATCATGATGTAGACCTCGGGGTGGCCGAAAAACCAGAACAGGTGCTGGAACAGCACCGGATCGCCGCCGCCGGCCGGATTGAAGAAGCTGGTGCCGAAATGCCGGTCGGCGAGCACCATGGTCACCACTCCCGCGAGAATCGGCATGGCCAGCAGCAGCAGGAAAGCGGTGATCAGCCACGACCACACGAACAAAGGCATGTCCATCAGCCGCATCGACGGCGCGCGCAGGTTCATGATGGTGACGATGATGTTGAGCGCCCCCATCACCGATGAAATGCCCATCAGGTGGATGGCGAAGATCATGAAGTCCATCGACGGCGGCCCGTAGGTCGTCGACAAAGGCGCGTAAAAGGTCCAGCCCGCGTCGGGCGCGCCGCCCGGCGTCAGGAAACCCGCCCACAAAAGGATTGCGGCGAAGGGCAGCAGCCAGAAGCTCCAGTTGTTCACGCGCGGAAGCGCCATGTCCGGCGCGCCGATCATCAGCGGGATCTGCCAGTTGGCGAGCCCCACCAGCGATGGCATGATCGCGAGAAAGACCATGGTCAGCCCGTGTTCGCTGACCAGGGAATTGAACGTGTTGGGCTCGACCAGCCTCATGCCGGGCTGGATCAGCTGGGCGCGTATCAACTCGGCCAGGATTCCGCCGGCGAAGAACATGATCAGGCTGAAGGTCAGATAGAGCGTGCCGATGTCCTTGTGGCTGGTGGTGAACAGCCAGCGCCGCCAGCCGTATGAGGCCGGCTCCGCCCCGGAGGCGGAAGGGTGAGCAACGTCCGTCGTCATCGCGCCGCCTCCACTTGCTCCGGGGTGACCAGGGTTCCGGTCTTGTTGCCCCAGGAATTGCGCTCATAGGTGATCACGCCGGCGATCTGGCGGTTGTCGAGCTGCTCGCCCCAGGCCGCCATGGCCGGGTTGCGCGGGCTGCCGTGGACGACGATCTTGAGATGCGCCGCCAGCGGGCCGTTGACCACCGGACTGCCGTCGAGCGCCGGAAATGCGCCGGGCTCGCCCTTGCCGTCGGGCTGGTGACAGGCGGCGCAGATGGAGCCGTAGACGTCGGCGCCGGCCGCCATGGCCAGATCTTTCGTCCACGGCGCCGCCGCCTGGGATTTTTGCGCCGTGGCGGTCGCCTGCCGGTCCTTGACCCAGGCCAGGAACTCATCCGGCGTAACCGCGCGCACCACGATCGGCATGAAGGCGTGTCCAGCGCCGCACAGCATGGCGCATTGGCCGCGATAGACGCCCGGCTGATCGATGCGGATGTCCACCTCGTTGATGAATCCGGGAATGGCGTCGCGCTTGAAGCCGAGCTCCGGAACCCACCAGGAGTGGACGACGTCGTCGGACGTGATGACGAGTCGCACATCCTCCTGTGTTGGCAGGGTCAAGGGCTGATCGACGTCGCGCAGGTAAAAAGCGACCGCGGACGGCGTCACATCGCCGCGGCTGCTAGACGCCAGATTGCTGAGAAAGCCGATCCCCAACCCACGGTAGCTGTAATGCCATTTCCATTGCGACGCCCGGATCTCCACCGTCAATTTCGGATCGGGATGGCTGTGCTCGATCAGCAAGGCCCTCGTGGCGGGAACGGCTATGCCGATCAGAATCAGCGTCGGGACCACCGTCCAGACGATTTCGAGCCAGAACGAACCGGAAAATTTCGCGGCCTCCGGCCTTCGCGAACGGCGATGACGGACGAGCGACCACAACATGATCGAGAACACAAAAGCGCCGATCGCCGTGACAATGGCGAAAACCAGCATATGCATGTGCCAGGCGAGATGGCTGTCCGCCGTAACGCCGTACGGAAGGTTGAAGCGGAGCGCTTCCTCCGGTGCGGTCGCGATCGTCGCCATCCCTGCGCCTCCTCACCGCGGCCCGTGATCGCCTTTCCACGTAACTGCCGCGACAGACGACCCCTTCTTCGCGCGCCTGATCACCTGATGAACAGACGGCGCGCACATTCATCCGAATCTCACTCTGGCTCGCGAATTGCTCGCCTGCGGCCCTCAGCCCCAATGTCACGGCATATGTCGTTAAATCGGATTTCGCCTTTCCGTGGGCTTAGCTATCGGTCTGACCGCTATGCAACGTTTTCAATGCGATAAAGTTGCTAATCGTTGTCGCCGAAGGGGAAAATATTTTCTCCGGATCAACCCCGCCAGGACTTTGGCGCAGAGCCGGCATTCCCGGTCATTCACCGCGAGCGCGTGGGGGATCACGGCGTTAAATGACGCGTGGCGATTCGAGTATCGCCATATTCTGGAGACGACGGCCGGCCGCGCCGACGAAGCAACCGCGCCTCCAGGCGTCGAAGCCTCAGGCGCTGCGACGACCGCTCCCGATTTCGGCCGCTTGGATGGGCGTGATCTGCATGCAGCCGTCACCGATCGATACAAGGTTACGAGGCTTATCCGAATGTCTGCTCGTGATGAAACTTGGGTCGTTCGGACGATGGGGGCGGAGAATCGCTTTGGGTCGATTCCGGAATCCGAACTGACCTGCCATGAATTTCCGCTCGTCGCGCATGTTCGCCGATGGGCCTCCAGCAGCTTTTGTCAAATCGCCGCAATTCGATGAATTTCCCGTTCCCGCCCATCGGCGCCATCCGCCCTTGGGAACAGGGCGCTGAATTTTCCCCAGCCGGTCACTTGCTGGTCGCCGGCTTCGCCCCCGAAACCACGGTGACATGATCGCCATCGGCGATCGAATCCGGCGGGTTGAGCACGATATCGTCGCTTGTCGTCACGCCTTGCGTGACTTCCAGGCTGGCGCCGCGGTCGCGGGCGATCGTGATCGGTTGAAGGCGAACGATCCCGGATTTGTCGACCACCGCGACATTTGGCCCTTCGGCTCTGAACAGCAAGGCGTTGGCGGGGATGGCGACGGCGCCCGCGGGGGCGAGCGGCAGGGCGATCTGAACATAGGTTCCCGGCTTCAGACGGCCGTCGGGGTTGTGCAGCATCAATTCGATGCGCAGGCTGCGGGTCGCGACGTCGATGGCGCCCGCGACATAGGTGACGACGGCCTTGAAAACCTGGCCGGGAAGTTCGGCCTGCGCAACCGGGACTTCGCTCCCGACATGGATCATCTTCACATAGGCCTGCGGCACATCGACGAAAACGCGCAAGGGGTCGGTGACCGCCATGGAAAACAGCGCCACGCCGGAGCTGCCGGAATTGACGAGATTGCCGATATCGACATTGCGCGCGGTGATCACGCCGTCGAACGGCGCCTCGACATTCTTGAAGGCGGTCATCGCCTGCAATTGCTTGAGATTGGCCTCGGCCGCAGCTTGCGCGGCGACGGCGGTGTCATACGCGTTCTGCTTGGTGTCGAGGTCCTGCCGCGCGACCGAATCCTGCGAAAAGAGCTTTTTCCAGCGATCGAGCGCGACTTTGCCCAGGACCACATTGGCCCTGGCCTGCTCGACCTGGGCCGCAGCCTGGCTGACCTGCTGGTCGAGCTCCGGCGTGTCGAGTTCGGCGAGCCGCTCGCCCTTGGTCACGCGGTCGCCAATTTCGACGTTGAACCTGCGGACATAGCCGTTGACGCGGGCGTAGATCGCGGTCTCGTTGTCGCCGCGTAGCGTCGCCGGCAGCGTCAGCAGGCCGCTGGACTTGCTTGGCGTCGGCGTGACCGTGGTGACGAAAATGCGCTGGCCTTCGAGCGATTGCGTTTCCAGCTCGGCCTTGCTCGCCGCGCGCTGCACCAGCACCCGCGCGGCGCCAAGGCCCAGCAGCAAGGCGACAACCAGCACGACCCGCGTCGCGGCGCGCCAGACCTTTTGGCGGCGCGGCAGGTGCAGGTGGCCGTCGTCGGAGTTCAGCGCAAGATTCTGGTGGTTGGTCTTGCTCACGGCGCGGGCGTCGCCTCTTGATGTTCGGTCTCGCCGGTCTTGCGGGCGCGGAGGCTGTGCGCCCCGGCGAAGACCAGCGGAACGAAAAGAAGGGTGGAGAAAGTGGCGAAAAGCAGGCCGCCGATGACGGCGCGGCCCAGCGGGGCATTCTGCTCGGCGCCCTCGCCGAGACCCAGCGCCATCGGAATCATGCCGACGATCATGGCGAAGGCGGTCATCAGCACTGGCCTGATGCGGGTCGCGCCGGCCTCGAGCGCGGCGGAAAGCGGGCCTGAACCCTCGCGCAGCCGCTCGCGGGCGAAGGAGACGAGCAGGATCGAATTGGCGGTGGCGACGCCGGTGGTCATGATCGCGCCGGTCAGGGCCGGGACCGATAGATGAGTCCCGGTGAGGAACAGCATCCAGCCGATGCCGGCGAGCGCGGCCGGCAGCGCGCTGATGATGATCAGCGGGTCGAGCAGGGATTGGAAATTGATCACGATCAGCAGATAGACGAGAACGATGGCGACCGCCACGCCGACGCCGAGGCCGAAATAAGAGCTTTTCATCGTCGCCGCCTGGCCGCGCAGCGCGATTTCCGTGCCGCGCGGCAAAGTCGGCTGCGCGGCGTCGACGATTTTCTGGACATCGCCCGCAACCCCGCCCAGCGCCCGCCCCTCGACGCTGACATAGATGTCGACGGCGGGGCGAAGGTTGAAATGCGACACCAGCGCCTCAATGCCTTCGGGCGCGATGACGGCGAGATTGCCGAGCAGTTGCGGCGCGGCGCCGGTTCCCGGGCTGATCGGGGTGGAGAGAAGGTCGTCGACCGAGGAGACTCGATATTGCGGGGTCTGGGCGGTGATGCTGTAGGATATGCGGTTGTGCGGGTTGAGCCAGAAGGTTGGCGAGGTCTGGCTGCTGCCGGAAAGCGAGATCAGCACGTTTTGCCCGACGGCGTCCGCGTTGATTCCCACCTGCTGCATGCGGGTGCGGTCCATGACGAGGCGCAAATTCGGCTGGTCGAGCCTTTGCAGGATGTGGACGTCCACCGCACCGGGAATTTTCTTGATTTCACTGGCGATTTTCGTGGCGCGGGCATAGTTCTCACGCACGTCGTTCCCCACGATCTGCACATTGATCGCCGCCGGCTGGCCGAAATTGAGGATTTGGGTGACGATATCGGCGGGCTGGAAGAAGAACTCCACGCCGGGGAATTTCTCCGGCAGTTTCCTGCGCAGGAGATCGACATAAAATTGCGAGGGACGATGGTCCTCGGCGAGGGCGATCATGATCTCCGCGTCCAGCGTCCCGATGGTTCCGGCGTTGCTGTAGGAGAGATTGATGCCCGAATAGGGCAGGCCGATGTTGTCGACGATGGTCTGCAGTTCGCGGGGCGGGATCTGGCTGCGGATGAAATGGTCCACTTCGTCGGCGAGTCGCGCCGTTTCCTCGATGCGCAGGCCGGTCGGCGCGCGCATGTGCAGCCTGATGGCGGTGGCGTTGACCGAGGGGAAGAAATCCTCGCCCAAAGTGAGGAACAGGCCCAGCGAGGCGACGCAGAACAGCAGGAACGCTCCGCCGACGAGGCGACGCCGGGTCAGCAGCATGCTCAGCAGCACGATATAGGCGCCGCGCATCTTTTCGAAGGCGGCGTCGAATCCGTGATGCAGGCGCGCGAAGAAATTCCTGCGCTGCTGTTGTGCGGCGGGAGCCCGCAGCAGCAGCATCGCCAATGTGGGAACCAGAGTGCGCGACAGGATGTAGGAGGCGAGCATGGCGAAAACCACCGCCTCCGCCAGCGGCACGAACAGGAATCTCGAGACGCCGGCGAGGAAGAACATCGGCGTGAAGACGATGCAGATGCTCAGCGTCGAAACCAGCGCGGGAAGCGCGATCTCGCCCGCGCCCTCGTAGATCGAATCGTAATGGCCCGTTCCCAGATGCAGATGGCGTTCGATGTTCTCGATCGTCACCGTGGCGTCGTCCACTAATATGCCGACCGCCAGCGCCAGCCCGCCGAGCGTCATGATGTTGATGGTCTCGCCGAGAGCGTCGAGAACCAGGAGCGAAGACAGGATCGACAGTGGAATCGAGATCGCGATAATCAGCGTCGCGCGCCAGTTGCCGAGGAAGAGCAGGATCAAAGCTGCAGTGAGGCCGGCCGCGATCAGGGCCTCGCGCAACACGCTGGAAATGGCGGCGCGGACATAGATCGACTGGTCGAACAGGGCGCGGACCGTGATGCCCGGGGGCAGAAGCTTTTCCGCCCGGGGCAAGGTGTCCTTCAAGGTCTGGACGATGCGCAGGGTCGAAGCCGATCCGTTCTTGATGATCGACATCAGGACGCCGCGCACGCCATCGAGGCGGACGACATTGGTCTGCGGCGTGAAGCCGTCGCGCACATGGGCGACTTCACGCAAATAGGTCACCGCGCCATTGAGGGTGCGCACGGGCAGATTGTTGAGGCCTTCGATCGTCTGCGGCGCGCCATTGAGGGTCACGGCGAATTCCGTCGCCCCCATTTTCGCGGTGCCGGAGGGCAGGATCAGATTTTGCGCGTTGATCGCATTGACCACGTCGAGCGGCGTCAGGCCCTTTGCGAGCAATGCGGAATTATCGATATCGACCGAAATGACGCGCTGCTTGCCGCCGAAGGGGAACGGAATGGCGACGCCCGGAATGGTGACGAGCTGCGGGCGAAGCGAATTGAAAGCGGCGTCGAACACCGTCTGTTCCGGCAGGGAGGGGCTGGAAAGGGCGAGCTGGACCACCGGAATGGCGGAGGCCGAATAAGTGATGATCAGCGGCGACGTCGTGCCCGGAGGCAGCATTCTGAGCATGACCTGCTCGCTCGCCAGCGTCTGGGCGATGGCCGTGCCTATATTGGCGCCGGGCTGGAAGAAGATCTTGATGATCCCGATGCTGTTGTAGGACTGCGACTCGATATGTTCGATGTCGTTGACCGTGGTGGTCAGGATGCGCTCGGCCGGCCCGGTGATGCGGTCGCCCATGTCCTGGGCGACCAGGCCCGAATAGTTCCAGATGATGCTGATGACCGGGATATTGATGTCCGGCAGGATGTCGGTCGGCATGGTCAGCAGCATGTAGGGCGTGGCCAGCACGATGGTCAGCGCCATGACCAGAAAGGTATAGGGGCGCTGCAGCGCTATTCGGACGATCCACATGGCGAAAACTTAAGTCTCGGAGGCGATTCAACCGCCATCGTAAGCCGCTTATATCAGTATCGGTCGTGGCGGCGCCATTGAATTGCCGGCGAACCGGATTGCGCCGCCGCCCGGGGTTCCTTGCGCGTCAGCGTCAGTTCCGCATCAGGAAGCGGAAGATCGCGGGGAAAATCCGTGAATGGGGCGGACGCAGGAAGATTTTCGGGTCGATCGGCCCCTGGTGGAACACCGCCCGCCGGTGGGAGAAGGTCTGGAAGCCGGTTTCGCCGTGATAGGCGCCGAGGCCCGACGGGCCGATCCCGCCGAAAGGCAGATCCTCGATGACGAAATGGGTCAGGGCGTCGTTGATGGTGACGCCGCCGGAATGCGTGCCGGCGAGCACCCTTTCGCGGTGTTCGGCCCAGACGCCGAAATAATAGAGCGCCAACGGCCGCGGCCGCGACGCGATGAATTCAATGGCGTCGTCGAGCCGGTCATAGGCCTTGACCGGCAGGATCGGCCCGAAGATTTCTTCCCGCATCAAGGTCAGATCGTCGCGGGGATCGATCACCAGCGTCGGCCCGATCTTGTGCTCCGCCGCCATTTCGCCCTCCGAGGCGGGGTCGACGGACACGATGCGGGCGCCGGCCTCGCGGGCCTCGACGAGCGCGGCGATCAGCCGCGCATAATGGCGGTCGTTGAGGATGGCCGTATAGTCCGCATTGCGGCGCAGGGTCGGGTAGAGCTTTCCGGCCGCCGCCACATAGGCGCTCACGAAATCCTCGACCTTGTCGCGCGGAACGAGGACGTAATCGGGGGCGATGCAGGTCTGACCGGCGTTGAACAATTTGCCGGTGGCGATCCGCAGCGCGGCCTCGGCCATTTTGGCGTCCGGACCAATGACGCAGGGCGACTTACCGCCCAGCTCCAGGGTCACGGGCGTCAGATTTTGCGCCGCGGCCAGCATCACCTTGCGCCCCACGGCGGTCGAGCCGGTGAAGAACAAATGGTCGAAGTGCAGGTCGACGAAGGCCGCGCCAACGTCCGGGCCCCCCTGGACGACCGCGACCTTGTCCTCTGGAAAGAGTTCGGCGAGCATTTTCGCCATCAGTTCAGACGCCCGCGGCGTCAGTTCCGAGGGCTTCAACATGACTCGGTTGCCGGCGGCCAGCGCGGCGATCAGAGGCGCCAGCGCCAGATTGACCGGATAGTTCCAGGGTGCGACGATTCCGATCACGCCGAGCGGCTGGACCAGGATTTCCGCGCGGTTGGGCCAGAATTCGAGCCCGACCGGGACGCGTTTCGGCTTCATCCATCTCCGCAGATGGCGCAGGGCGTTCCGCGCCGCCGCATGCACCGGCCAAACTTCCGCCAGGAGGGTCTCGTGGCGCGCCCGGCCGCCGAAATCTTCGGCGATGGCGTCGGCGATGGCGTGGGCCTGGAGCTTTACCGCGTCGCGCAGACGGGCGATGTCGGCGCGGCGCTGTTCCAGGGATGGCGCGCCTTCGGCCGCGAACGCGTGGCGCTGACGTTTCAGGATCTCGGCGAGGCTTTCGGGCGGAGTCGTCGAAAATTGATTGGTGGACATGCGCGTCACCTCCGCCCTGCGGGCGCCTGGAGCCAGAGTTTCGGTCAGGCCGTCGCCAGGGCCTGGGCCGCGTCCTTCTTGATGCGATCGACCATGGAGCGCAGGCCGTTCGAGCGCTGGGGCGTCAGATGCTGCTCGAAGCCCAGGCGCTTGAACAGGCCCATCGCGTCGGCGGCGAGAATTTCCTTGGCGGTGTGGCCGGAGAACAGGACGAGCATCAAGGCGACGAGGCCGCGCACGATCACGGCGTCGCTGTCGCCGAGAAAATGCAGCACAGGTTCGCCCGCGGGGCCCGGCTGGACCTTGGTTTCGAGCCAGACCTGGCTCATGCAGCCGCGCACCTTGTTGGCCTCGTTATGGGCCTCTTCCGGCATCGCCTCCAGAGTGCGGCCGAGATCGATCAGGTAGCGATAGCGATCGTCCCAGTCGTCCAGGAATTCGAAATTGTCGATGATCTCGTCGAGGGTCATGAATTGCTCTTATCGGTCCGCCAAAGCGTTTGAGGCCTAACATGGCGCCCCGCCGCCGCCGCGACAATGGGTCTGGCGCATTGCGCGCCTTTGCGGCGGGAAGGCGTGGAGCGGGACAATTGGTCGCGGGCGCCTTGCGCCGCGCGAAAATCCCGATATCTGACGGCGAGCGGCGCGGCGGCTTTCCAGCCGGACAGGAGGATAGGCGTTTGAACGAAACGGCGGCGGACATTTCCATTTACGACAGGATGGGCGGCGAGACAGCGGTGGATCGGCTGGTCGAGGCCTTTTACGACAATATGGACGCGCTGCCGCAAGCGGCGGAAGTGCGCGAGATGCATGGCCCCGAACTCACCGAGATCCGCAGGGTTTTCAAGAATTATCTCACCGAATGGACCGGCGGCCCGGCGCTTTATTCGCCGGTGAAGGGCCATCCCCGCCTGCGCCAGCGCCATTTCCCCTTCCCCATCGACAATGCGGCGCGCGACGCCTGGATGGCCTGCATGACCAAGGCCCTCGACGACACGATCGGCGACACCCCTGTCCGGCGGGAGCTGGAAGGCAATATCGGCAGGCTCGCGGATTGGATGCGCAACACGAGGTGAGGCGCATCCTCCCATCGAGAGGCCGGCCGAAGCGGCCGGCCTGACGCGATTTTTTATCCGGCCGTCAGCGCGGCAGAACGGTCGCGCCTATGAGGAACTGGTCGACGGCGCGGGCCGCCTGGCGGCCTTCGCGGATCGCCCAGACCACCAGAGACTGGCCGCGACGCATGTCGCCGGCGGCGAAAATCTTGTCGAGGCTGGTCTTGTAGGCGAGCGTGTCGGCGGCGACGTTGCCGCGCCGGTCGAGCGCGACGCCCAGTTCCTCGATCATGCCCTCGGCGACGGGCGACACGAAGCCCATGGCGAGCAAGACGAGATCGGCGCGAAGATTGAATTCGGAGCCGGGAATTTCCTGCATCTTTTCATCGACGCGGACGCATTTCAGCGCCTTGACCGCGCCGTTCTCGCCAATGATTTCCTTGGTCGCGACCGCGAAATCGCGATCCGCGCCTTCCTGATGCGAGGAAGAGGTGCGCAGTTTCAGCGGCCAGTAGGGCCAGACGTTCAGCTTGTCTTCCAGCTCCGGGGGCCGGGGCATGATTTCGAGCTGGACGACCGAGAGGGCGCCTTGCCGCACCGAGGTTCCGATACAGTCCGAGCCGGTGTCGCCGCCGCCGATCACCACGACATGCTTGCCGGACGCCAGAATCGGCTCCTCCGTCCCGGCGTTCTCGCGCGACACGCGGCGATTCTGCTGGGGCAGGAAATCCATGGCGAAATGGACCCCGGCGAAATTGCGGCCGGGAACAGGCAGGTCGCGCGGCTTTTCCGCGCCGCCGGCGAGGATCACCGCGTCATGGCCGTTCACCAGCTCCTTGGCGGGCAGGTCCGCGCCGACATGGACGCTGTAATGGAAGGTCACGCCCTCGGCCTCCATCTGGGCGACGCGGCGGTCGATCAGATGCTTCTCCATCTTGAAGTCAGGAATGCCGTAGCGCAGCAGCCCGCCGGCCTTGGCGAACTTTTCATAGACATGGACGTCATGGCCGGCGCGCGCCAATTGTTGCGCGGCGGCGAGCCCCGCCGGGCCGGAGCCGACGATGGCGACCTTCTTGCCGGTTTTCTTCGCTGGCGGCTCGGGGCGAACCCAGCCGTTCTCCCAGGCGCGGTCGACGATGGCGCATTCGATGGTCTTGATCGTGACCGGCACGTCTTCGAGGTTCAGTGTGCAGGCCGCCTCGCAGGGCGCCGGGCAGACGCGGCCGGTGAACTCGGGGAAATTATTGGTCGAGTGCAGGTTGCGCGCCGCCTCTTCCCAGTCGCCGCGATAGACCAGGTCGTTCCAGTCGGGGATCTGGTTGTTCACCGGGCAGCCGCTGTGACAGAAGGGAATGCCGCAATTCATGCAGCGCGCGGCCTGGTCGCGGGTCGCGTCCTCCGAGAGCGGAATCACGAATTCCTGATAATGGCGAATGCGGTCGGCCGCCGGCTTGTATTTGCGGTCCTGCCGGTCGATTTCGAGGAAGCCCGTCACCTTTCCCATGTCATTCCCCCGCGGCGGCGACCGGCCGCTGTTCGGATTGCGCCATCATTTCCGCGAGCGCGCGGCGGTATTCGACCGGCATGACCTTCCGGAACTTCGGCAGCACCGCTTCCCAATTGTCGAGAATTTCCCGGGCGCGGGTCGAGCCGGTATGGCGCAGATGATTGGCGATCAACTGGCGCAGACGCTCGGCGTCGAAGCGCGACATGTCCTTCAGAATATCGACCCGCCCGTGGCTTTCGAGATCGCCGCCCTGGTTGTTGAGGCGCTGGTTGAGGTTCTCCTCCTCGACCACCGGCTCCAGATCGACCATGGCCATGTTGCAGCGCGACTGGAAGTCGCCCGCCTCGTCCAGCACATAGGCGATGCCGCCCGACATGCCTGCGGCGAAATTGCGGCCCGTCGCCCCGAGCACCACGACCACGCCGCCGGTCATGTATTCGCAGCCGTGATCGCCGACGCCCTCCACCACCGCGACGGCGCCCGAGTTGCGCACGGCGAAGCGCTCGCCGCCGACGCCGCGGAAATAGACCTCGCCCGAAATCGCGCCATAGAGCACGGTGTTGCCGACGATGATCGAATTTTCAGCCGTGATGTGGTGCGCCTCGCGCGGCGGATAAATGACGATGCGGCCGCCCGAAAGCCCCTTGCCGACATAGTCGTTGGCCTCGCCCTCGAGCTCCAGCGACACGCCATGGGCGAGCCATGCGCCGAAGCTCTGGCCCGCCGTGCCCTTGGCCTTGATGTGGATGGTGTTGTCAGGCAGGCCGGCGTGGCCGTAGATGCGCGCGACCTCGCCCGAGAGCATGGCGCCGACCGAGCGGTTGACGTTGCAGATTCCGGTTTCGAGGCGCACCGGAGCGCCGCGCTCCAGCGCGGCGGCCGAACGGGCGATGAGCTGCCGGTCGAGCGCCTTCTCGAGATTGTGGTTCTGCGCTTCCGAGTGAAAGACGGTCTGGCCGCCGAGCGGCTGCGGCTTGCGGAACAATTTGCCGAAGTCGAGCCCCTTCGCCTTCCAGTGCTCGATGGCGCGGTCGCGGTCGAGCATCTGCATCTGGCCGATCATTTCATTGAAGCTGCGGAAGCCCATGCCCGCCATATATTCGCGGACTTCCTCGGCGACGAAGAAGAAATAATTGATGACGTGCTCGGGCTGGCCCTTGAAACGCTTCCGCAGCACCGGGTCCTGGGTGGCGACGCCGACCGGGCAGGTATTGAGATGGCACTTGCGCATCATGATGCAGCCGGCGGCGATCAATGGCGCGGTGGCGAAGCCGAATTCATCGGCGCCGAGAAGCGCGCCGACGATGACGTCGCGGCCCGTGCGCAGGCCGCCGTCCACCTGGACGACGATGCGCGAGCGCAGACGGTTGAGGACGAGCGTCTGGTGGGTCTCGGCGAGGCCAATCTCCCACGGGCTGCCGGCGTGCTTGATCGAGGTCAGCGGCGAAGCGCCGGTGCCACCCTCGTAGCCGGAGATGGTCACATGGTCGGCGCGGCCCTTGGATACGCCGGCCGCCACCGTGCCGACGCCGACTTCCGACACCAGCTTGACCGAAATGTCGGCGCGCGGATTGACGTTTTTCAGATCGTAGATCAGCTGGGCCAGATCTTCGATCGAATAGATGTCATGGTGCGGCGGCGGAGAGATCAGGCCGACGCCGGGGGTCGAATGGCGCACCTTGGCGATGACGGCGTCCACCTTGTGGCCGGGCAGCTGGCCGCCCTCGCCGGGCTTCGCGCCCTGCGCCATCTTGATCTGGATCATGTCCGAATTGACCAGATATTCGGCGGTCACGCCGAACCGGCCCGAGGCGACCTGCTTGATCGCCGAGCGCATGGAATCGCCATTGGGCAAAGGCTTGAAGCGGTCGGCCTCCTCGCCGCCCTCGCCAGTGTTGGACCTGCCGCCGATCCGGTTCATGGCGAGCGCCAGCGTGGTGTGGGCCTCGCGCGAGATCGAGCCGAAGGACATCGCGCCGGTGGCGAAACGCTTGACGATTTCGCTCGCCGGTTCGACCTCGGAGAGCGGAACCGGCTTGCGGCCGTCTTCCGCGGCGTCCTTGAGGCGGAACAGCCCGCGGATCGTCAGCAATTGCTCGGACTGGTCGTTGAGCAGCCTGGCGAAGGCGCGATATTTCTCCTGGGAATTGCCGCGCACCGCATGCTGGAGCAGCGCGATCGTGTCCGGCGTCCAGTTATGGGACTCGCCGCGCAGCCGATAAGCGTAATCGCCGCCGACATCGAGCGCGGTGCGGTAGATGGGCGCGTCGCCGAAGGCCTGCCTGTGGCGCAGGACGGCTTCCTCGGCGATCTCGTCGAGGCCGACGCCTTCGATCTGGGTCGCCGTGCCGGTGAAAAAGGCGTCCACCAGCGCCTTCGACAGGCCGACCGCGTCGAAGATCTGCGCGCCGCAATAGGACTGGTAGGTCGAAATGCCCATTTTGGACATGACCTTGAGCAGGCCCTTGTCCACCGCCTTGATATAGCGTTTGACCGCCTCGTAGCCGTCGACTTCGGCCGGGAATTCGTTGGCCATGTCGACGAGGGTCTCGAAGGCGAGATAGGGATTGATCGCCTCCGCGCCATAGCCCGCGAGCAGGGCGAAATGATGCACCTCGCGCGCTTCGCCGGTCTCGACGACGAGGCCGACCGAGGTGCGCAGGCCCTTGTTGATCAGGTGGTGATGCACGGCGGCGGTGGCGAGCAGCGCCGGAATCGGGATGCGGTCCGGGCCGACCATCCGGTCGGACAGGACGATGATGTTGTAGCCGCCGTTGACCGCCTGTTCGGCGCGGCCGCACAAGCGGTCGATCATCGCCCTCATGCCCGGCGCGCCGAGTTCGACGGCGTAGGTGATGTCGAGCGTCTTGGTGTCGAAGGCGTCCTCGACATGGCCGATGGAGCGGATCTTTTCGAGATCGACGTTGGTCAGGATCGGCTGGCGGACTTCGAGACGCTTCTTGTTCGCCGTGCCCTCGTGGTCGAGGATATTGGGGCGCGGCCCGATGAAGGAGACGAGGCTCATCACCAGTTCCTCGCGGATCGGGTCGATCGGCGGATTGGTGACCTGGGCGAAATTCTGCTTGAAATAGCTGTAGAGCAGCTTCGGCTTGGACGACATGGCCGAGATCGGCGTGTCGGCGCCCATCGAGCCGATCGCTTCCTGGCCGGTCACGGCCATGGGCTCCATCAGGATCGCGGTGTCTTCCTGGGTATAGCCGAAGGCCTGCTGGCGGTGGAGCAGCGAGACGTCGGAACGCGAGGAGCCCGCATGGACCGGCTTGAGGTCTTCCAGCACGATCTGCGCGCGCTCGAGCCAGTCGCGATAGGGGTGCGCGGCGGCGAGGCTCGACTTGATCTCGTCGTCGGCGATGATCCGGCCCTGCTCCAGATCGACCAGCAGCATGCGGCCGGGCTGGAGGCGCCATTTGGTGACGATCTTCTCTTGAGGGATCGGCAGCACGCCCATCTCCGAGGCCATGACGACGAGGCCGTCCTCGGTGACGAGATAGCGCGCCGGGCGCAGGCCGTTGCGGTCGAGAGTCGCGCCGATCTGGCGGCCGTCGGTGAAGGCGACCGCCGCCGGGCCGTCCCAGGGCTCCATCAGCGCCGCGTGAAATTCATAGAAGGCGCGGCGCTCCTCGTCCATCAGCGGATTGCCGGCCCAGGCCTCGGGGATCAGCATCATCATGGCGTGGGCCATGGAATAGCCGCCCTGGACCAGGAATTCGAGGGCGTTGTCGAAACAGGCGGTGTCGGACTGGCCCTCGTAGGAGATCGGCCATAGCTTGGAAATGTCGTCTCCGAACAGAGGCGAGGCGACGGAAGCCTGCCGCGCCGCCATCCAGTTCACATTGCCGCGCAGGGTGTTGATCTCGCCGTTATGGGCGACCATGCGATAGGGATGCGCCAGCTGCCACGACGGGAAGGTGTTGGTCGAAAAGCGCTGGTGCACCAGGGCGACGGCGGTCTCGACGCGCTCGTCGCGCAGATCGTCGAAATAGTCGCCGAGCTGGGAAGCGAGCAGCAAGCCCTTGTAGACGATGGTGCGCGAAGACAGCGAAACCGGATACCAGCCCGCCATCTTGGGATCGTGCAAGGCGTAGACCGCGTTGGAGACGATCTTGCGGATGAGATAGAGCTGGCGCTCGAAAATCGTCTGATCGGGCGTCGTGTCGCCGCGGGCGACAAAAATCTGGCGATGGACCGGCTCGGTCGGCTTGACCGACTCGCCCAGGCCGCTCGGGTCCACCGGCACGTCGCGCCAACCTAAAACCTTCTGGCCCTGTTCGGCGACGACCTTTTCGAAAATCCCCTCGATCGTCTTGCGGGCCTGCGCGTCGCGCGGCATGAACAAGGCGCCGACGGCATAGAGGCCGGGCTCCGGCAAGGCGAAGCCGAGGCGCGCGGCTTCCTCCGCGAAGAAGCGATGCGGAATCTGCAGCAACATGCCGCAGCCGTCGCCAGCCTTGGGATCGGCCCCGACCGCGCCGCGATGGTCGAGATTGAGCAGGATCTGCAGGCCCATCCGCACGAGTTCATGGGATTTGGCGTTGTGCATATTGGCGACGAAGCCGACGCCGCAGGCGTCATGCTCGTTGCGGGGGTCGTAAAGACCCTGCGCCGGCGGCAGGCCGTGGGCGGCGAAAGCGGTCGTCGCTTCGAGGCTCGAACTCGGCGCGACAAAGGTCCGGCCTGCTCAATTCGTTCATACCCGTCAATCCTGCGCGTTCGGGGGCGTCGGCCCCGCATCGAGTGATCCGCCTCAAACTGTCCCATCCGCCGGGCTGATCCCCCGCGCCTTCAGGCGCGCTCAGGCGCCGAAGGTAGCGGCACCGGTCGAACCCATCCCGTTGCGGGCGTTAAATGGTCAGCAAGGCTGTCCTATTTATCCGCGCGGGACATTGCCAGATTAGCATTCGCCACACAAGACGTCATGGGCGGACGCGGGGTCCGGAGGACGAAAGTTTTTTCACTTTCTTGAGGTGGGCGCCGCAATTTTGGCCTTTCGGCGCGTTTTCAAATCAGGAAGCCAGATTTCGCTCGAAGGCAGGCGGTGGCCGGTTTCCGACTTTCCGGCTTTATGGCATAGGATTCACTTCGGGATTCGGGAGAAAGCCATGGCGCCGAGGTCGCTTCGATGCGGTTTTCATTGGGCGGCGGCCGCGCTGGCGGTTGGCCTGTGGGCGGGGGGCGGCTTTCCGGCGCGCGCCCAGTTCTTTCCCTTCTTCGGCCAGCCCGCCAGGCCTCGTCCGGCGACTCAGCCTCAGCCTCAGCCTCGGCCGCTGACGCTTGCGCAGGTTCGGGCGGTTCTCGCTCAGGAAGGCGCCCAGCTGATCGGGCGGCCGCGCCAGCGCGGGCAGGACATCGTGGCGATCGGCGGCGACGATCAGGGAAACCGCAAAAGATTCACGCTGGACGCGACCACGGGCGAAGTTCTCGACGTGACGGTGCTCGTCCGCCGCGAGGCGCCGCCTGCCGCGCCTGGCGCCGGCGCGCTCGCGCCTCCTGGCGCGCCCCTGTCTGCGCCACAGCACGGGCCGGACGGCTCCGCCGCCCCCGTCCGCGGCCACGACCGCTCCGGCTTCGCCGCCGGCCTCGTCCAACTCCGGCGCGGCATCCGGCGCCAACTCCGAAGATTCGGCGCTCAGCCCGATCCGGCCGCAGCATCCGCGGGGGGCGCCCAAGGTCGAGCCCCTGCCGCAATAAGGGCGAAAAAAATCGGGCGCCTGAAACAAGCGCCCGACCGTTCTCATACGGAGAGAAATTATGCCGCCTTCTGCGATTCCACCGGGCGCGGCGCTCCATGTTCGATTGGAATGGCGCGGGGGCGTTGCGCTTCCGGAATTTCGCGGACGAGATCGACGTGAAGCAGGCCATTTTCCAGGCGGGCGCCCGTGACCTGAACGTGGTCGGCGAGCTGGAAGCGGCGTTCGAAGGCGCGCGCGGCGATGCCCTGATAGAGCATTTCGCGGGTTTGATCGTCCTGGCGCGCCGCTTTCTCGCCCTTGATGGTCATGGCGTTCTGGCGCGTCTCGATCGAAAGCTCGCTTTCGCCGAAGCCCGCCACGGCGAGGGTCAGCCGATAGGCGTTTTCGCCGGTGCGCTCGATGTTGTACGGCGGATAGGACGCGGCGGCGCCCTCCGCGAAGCTCGGCTGATCGAGCAGCGAGAACAGACGGTCGAAACCGATGGTGGAGCGGTAGAGGGGAGAGAGATCAAATTGACGCATGGCATATCCTCCATTGAGCGACATGCGGCGAGGGCGCCTCGCCTTCGCCGGCGCGCGTCCGACTTTGGCCCGCGCTGTCACGGAGATAGAAGCCGGCTGGCGTTTTTCAAGGGGCGGCGTGCCGCCGACGACAGCGGCCCATTTGCGCCGGCCTGCCGCGCCGGTTACAGAATTACGCCATGGAGCTGATCGACACCCCCGCCAACCGTTGTCCGCCGGGCGCCAATATCGTGGGCCTGAGGACGAGCGACGGCCTTGAATTGCGGGCGGCCTTCTGGCGGCCCGAAGGCCAGCCGCGCGGCACGGTCGCGCTCATTCAGGGGCGGGCGGAATTCATCGAGAAATATTTCGAGACGATCGGCGAATTGCTCGAGCGCGGCTTTGTCGTCGCGACATTCGACTGGCGCGGCCAAGGCCTTTCCCAACGTCTCCTGCGCAATCGCGCCAAGGGCCACATCCGCCGCTCGACCGATTTCCGGCGCGATCTCGACGCCTTCATCCGTCAGCTTCTGACGCCCGATTGTCCCCGGCCGTGGTTCGCGCTCGCCCATTCGATGGGCGCCGCGGCCCTGCTCGACCATTGCGCGGCGCACAAGGGCTTCGAGGCCTTCGAGCGGATCGTCGGCATTGCGCCGATGGTCGACCTTCACGGCTTCCCGGGCTCGGCGACGGCCCGGCGCCTCGCCACCGGTTTCCACATCCTGGGGCTGTCGCGTCTCTATATACCCGGCGGCCGGGGCAGGCCCCCCTATCACAAGCCCTTCGGCCACAATCTCCTGACCGGCGACCAGCGCCGTTACGCCCGAAACGCCGCGGTTCTCAATCTTGCGCCCGCGCTCGGGACCGGCGACCCGACCATCGGCTGGGCTTGCGCCGCCTATCACCTGATGCGGCGGCTGACCTCGGAACGCGAGGTCGAGCGCATCCGCGCGCCCATCCTGCTTGTCGCTTCCGGTGACGAAAGGCTGGTCTCGACCCCGGCGATCGAAAGTTTCGCCAGGCGGCTGAAAACGGCGTCCTGCCTTGTCCTGCGCGACGCGCGCCATGAAATCCTGTCCGAGCGCGCCGAAATCCGGTCGGAATTCTGGGCGGCTTTCGACGCTTTCATTCCCGGCCAGCGATTCCTGCACGAGGCCTCGCGCGCCGCCTCGTGAACGAACGGGAACCGACGGCCGGAAAGACGTCAAAGGCGGGCGTTCAGCGCCTCCAGGGCCTGTTCGTGAACACGCTTGTCGCCGGCGGCGACGATGGCGCCGCCTTTGGTCGGGTCGCCGCCGTCCCACGTCGTGATCACCCCGCCGGCGCCACGCACGATCGGGATCAAGGCGACAATGTCATAGATATTGAGCCCAGCCTCGACGACCAGATCGACATGACCGGCGGCGAGCATGCAATAGGCGTAACAGTCGGCGCCATAGCGCGGCAGGCGGACTTTGCCCTCCAGAGCGTCGTATCGCGGGCGCAGCGGTTCGGGAATGAGCTTGGGCGAAGTCGTCATCAAGGTGGCGCGGTCGATCCCGGAGCAGGAACGGGTGAACAGGCGGCGCGTGGCGCGCTCGCCATGCAGGCCCGGTCCCGTCCAATGCGCCTCCTCGCCGTCGCCGAAGAATTTTTCGCGGGTGAAGGGCTGGTGCATCAGGCCGTAACAGGGGGCGTCCCTGTGCAGCAGGCCGATCAACGTGCCCCACAGGGGCAGGCCGGAAATAAAACTCTTGGTGCCGTCGATCGGGTCGAGCACCCAGACATATTCGGCGTCTTCGTCGGCCGCGCCGAATTCCTCGCCGATCACCCCGTGATTTGGAAAGGTGTCGCCGATCAGGCGGCGCATCGCGGCCTCGGCGGCGCGGTCGGCTTCGGTGACCGGATCGAAGACGCCGCCGGCGGATTTGTCCTCCATCGCGAAGGCGGCGCGGAAGAACGGCATGATCGCTTCCCCCGAAACCTGCGCCAGACGGTCCACGAAAGGCAGGAAATCCACCGCCGTCATCTTGCCGCTCCTCCATGGCCGACTTTGAAATCTTGCGAGACATGCCACGAAGCGGACGTCAAAGCGAGTCCGGCGGCGCGCTTTGACAAGACGGATTCCGAGATGACGCGGCGCCGGCGAAAGCGCAGGCCGGGCAAAAGCGTTCGGGATCCGATCTACCGTTCTTTAACGTGCAAGAACAAGGAGATATTTCATTGGCCCAGCGGCGCGCGCCCGGCCGAATCAGGCTCCGAAATATGGCCCGCGTCGGAAAGGCGGCCTGTGGGCCTTGTATTTTGTGCGCTGCAACTTCATAATAATGCGGTGCGGCGCGCTGCCGCGCACGCCCGCTTCGGGCGTTTCCTCCCCTGACTTGGGCCGCTGACGATCGTGTCGGCGGTCTTTTTTTGATCGCAGCTTCCTTGGTCTTGCGGCCTATTCCGCCGCGGCGCGCCAAACGGAGCCGACCGCCGGGAAATGGGCGACGAGATCGGCGATCAGGCGCGAGAGATCGGCCTTGAGCTTTTCGTAGCTCGGCAGCGGCTGCAACGACGTCTCGTCGAGATAGAGGGCGCGATTGATCTCGATCTGCAATGCATGGCGCTTGCGCGAGCGGGCGGCGTAGCTGGCGGTGATATAGCCGCCGGCATAGGGCTTGTTGCGGGCGACGCGATAGCCAAGGCCAGAGAGCTGGGAATGGACGCGATGGGAAAAGGCGGGGTCGCAGCTCGAACCATGGCGGTCGCCGATCACGAAATCGGCGTTGACGGCCTCGAATGGGCGGCGTGAATCGCCGGTCGGCATGCGCGAGGGCATGGAATGGCAATCGACCAGATAGACGATTCCGAATTTCCCGACGGCGCGCGCCAGCAGGCCTTCGAGCATGGCGTGATAAGGCTTGTAGCAGGATTCGATCCGCGCCAGCCCTTCCGCGAGCGGGATGCGCTCGCGATAGATCGGCCGGCCCTCCGAAACCACTCGCGCGATGGTGCCGAGCCCGCTGGCGACGCGCAGCGAGCGGGCGTTGGCGGTGTCGGGCAGGGGATCGGCGAACAATTTCGGGTCGAGTTCATAGGGCTCGCGATTGACGTCGAGAAAGGCCCGGGGAAAATTGGCGCGCAGCAAGGGCGCGCCATGAAGCGGGGCGGCGGAAAAGAGGTCGTCCACCGCCACGTCCTCGGAACTGCGCAGGCTTTGCAGATCGAGCGCCGAAGCGGCGAGAAAATCCGACCCGTAGGCGCGGCCGGAATGCGGCGAGGAAAAAACCAGGGGCGAAGTCAGGCGCTCCGGCTCGATCGTCTCGCAAAGGGGCCCGCCGCACGCGGCGTCGGCCGCGAAAGCCTGCATCTTGATTTCCGCCTCGACCGAGCCGGCCTCGCACGCCGGCCAATTCACCAAATATTAAAGATGACGCCGCGCCGGGCGATTGTCCAGCGTCAAGCGTTTTAACCCTGGCGTCGTTTGGTTGAAATTTCACCTGTTATTTACCACGATGAGGCTTTATCGGAAGGGTGAGAACGAGGACGAGATGAATCGCCAAATGGACACAATGGTGAAGATCCTTCTGGCCGAAGACGACAACGACATGCGCCGTTTCCTGGTCAAGGCCTTGCAGAACGCCGGCTATTCGGTGATTTCCTTCGACAATGGGCTCGACGCCTACAATCGGCTGCGCGAGGAGCCGTTCGAGCTTCTGCTCACGGACATCGTCATGCCGGAAATGGACGGCATCGAACTGGCGCGGCGCGCCACCGAACTCGATCCCGACATCAAGGTGATGTTCATCACCGGCTTCGCCGCCGTGGCGCTCAACCCGAACAACCAGGCCCCGCGCCAGGCCAAGGTGCTGTCGAAACCCTTCCATCTGCGCGATCTGGTCAACGAAGTGACCCGGCTGCTCGCCGCGTGACCAAAGGGTTTTTGCCAGCGGCGACGATCTTTTTGCCAGCGGCGGCTTGCGCCGCCCGAATCGAATCGATATACACCCGGCACCCTTGACGGGCCGGCGGGACATGTCCCGGCAGGCGCGGGCGCGTAGCTCAGCGGGAGAGCACTACGTTGACATCGTAGGGGTCACAGGTTCGATCCCTGTCGCGCCCACCATTCCCTACGCATTGGATATCTGGCCAACCAAGGATTTTGCTGCGTCGGCAGCCGGAATCGCCAGGAAATCGCGGGAAAAGCAGTCGGGAGAAAGCCAAGGTAACTTTGGCGTCCCCGCGTCGGAGCGGCTTTCTGCCCGAAACTGATCGCCGATGGTCGCCAAGCGTTCCGCCTCGCCGCCGACTCGCCGTTGTCCAAAGCGGCAAAATGAGGGAAAATCCCGTCCGAACCTGGAGCCATCCGACTGATCCCTGTTTCGATCGATTCACTCTTGGCATGAGAAGCTCCTACATCCTCTTTTTTCTGATCGCGCTCGTCGTCGCGGACGGCTACGCCAATGACTCCCGTGGCGCACAAGCCGTGTTGTTGGCCTGCCAAAGCTGGGCGGACAGTTTCAGCGCATCTGTCGACCACTTCGTTCGTCAGGTTTTTCCGTAGGCGCGCAGGCCCCGGCTCTGATCGCTTCGTCTTTAACCCTCTTGCCTGCCTTGATCCGCACGCGCCAGTTCGGGCGCTACGCCGCTGATCCGCCTTTGCGAGGCTTTTGGGCGGGGCCGTGTTCTTTGCCTTGTTGTGGTGGCGTGAACGGCGCGATGCGTTGACATCGTAGGGGTCACAGGTTCGAAACCTGTCGCGCCCGAGATTCCCCAGTTTCAAGATTGCCAATCCATCTGGCGCTCCGCCGTTTTTCGAGCCGCGGCGCGCAATCCTGCGTCGGAACGCGTCAATCCGGTCGGAAATCGCGCGGCAACCTGCTAGAACTCGTCAGTACGCCATATTTGAAATGCGGCCGCCCTCTACATGAGCCAGCACTATCTGAGTCCTCTTTTCACGCCCCGTTCGGTCGCGGTCATCGGCGCGAGCGACCGCCTCGATTCGGTCGGCGGCGTCATTTTCCGCAACATGCTGACCAGCGGCTATCAGGGCCAGCTGTTCGCCGTGAACCCCAGGCGCGCCAAGGTTCAGCGGCGCCGCTGTTATGCGAGCATCGACGAAATTCCCCAACCGGTGGATCTGGCGGTGATCGCCACGCCGGCGCCGACGGCGCCGGATATCGTCGAGGCCTGCGGCAAGCGCGGGGTCAAGGCGGCCGTGATCCTGTCGGCCGGCTTCGGCGAAGCCGGCGGCGCCGGTCGTGAGCTGGAGCGCCAAACGCTGGAGCGGGCGCGCATGCATGGCGTCCGCTTGATCGGGCCGAACTGCCTGGGCGTCATGCGCCCGTCGATCGGCCTGAACGCCACCTTCAGCAAGCATGACGCCAAACTGGGCGATCTGGCGCTGGTGTCCCAATCGGGAGCCTTGTGCGCCGCCATTCTGGACTGGGCGCTGCCCAACGACGTCGGCTTTTCCAGCATCATATCCATGGGCTCGACGGCCGATGTCGATTTCGGCGAGATTCTCGACTATCTGGAGTCGGATCCACAGACAAAAAGCATCCTGCTCTATGTCGAAGGCGTGCGCCATGCGCGCAGCTTCGTGAGCGCCCTGCGCGCGGCGGCGCGCGTCAAGCCGGTGTTCCTGGTCAAGGTCGGACGCCACGAGGCGGGATCGAAGGCGGCGCTGACCCATACCGGCGCGCTGGTGGGCGCCGACGACGTGTTCGACGCCGCGATCCGCCGCTCCGGCGCGGTGCGCGTCGGCAGCATCGTGCAGCTCTTCGCCGCCGCCCAGGCCTTGTCCGCGCGATTTCGCCCGACCGGCAATCGTCTGGCCATCGTCACCAACGGCGGCGGCCCCGCGGCGATGGCCAGCGACCGCGCCGACGATCTCGGCGTGGCGCTCGCCGAACTGTCTGACGTCACGCTGGCGAAGCTGAACGAGGCCCTGCCGCCCACCTGGTCGCATGCCAATCCCGTCGACATCATCGGCGACGCGACCGCCGAGCGCTATCGAAACGCGGTCGCGGCCTGTCTGGAGGACCCGGCGGTGGACGGATTGATGGTGATCCTGACGCCACAGGCCATGACCGAGCCGCTGGCTGTCGCCGAAACGGTCGTCGATCTGGCCGAAAAATTCGACAAGCCGGTGCTGACCTGCTGGATGGGCGGCGCGGAGGTGGCCAGCAGCCGAGCGGCCTTCGCCAGGGCGCGCATTCCCAGTTTCGGAACGCCCGAGCCGGGCGTGGAAGTGTTTTCCTATATTTCGACCTTTTACCGTAACCAGCGGTTGCTCATGCAGGCGCCGGGGCCGCTGGGGCCTGAATCCGCCCCCGACGCGGACGGCGCGCGCCTGCTGATCGAAGCCGCGCTGGTCGAGCGCCGCAACGTGCTGAGCGAAATGGAATCCAAGGCGGTGCTGGCCGCTTTCCGCATCCCGATCGCGCGCGCGATGGTGGCGCGATCGCCCGGGGAGGCGCTGCTGTTCGCGGAGGAGCTGGGCATGCCCGCGGCGCTGAAGATCAATTCGCCCGACATCACGCACAAATCCGACGCCGGCGGCGTCCGCCTGAACCTCGGCAATGCGCAGGCGGTGCAAATGGCTTTCCACCAGATCGTCAACTCGGTGCGAAAGGCGCGGCCCCAGGCCCGGCTGGACGGCGTGGTCGTCGAGCCGATGATCAGGCGGCCCAACGGGCGGGAGCTGATGATCGGGGTGACCACCGATCCGGTTTTCGGGCCGGTCGTGACCTTCGGCGCCGGCGGCGTGATGGTGGAGATCATGGGCGACCGTTCGGTTGAGCTGCCGCCGCTCAACAGCTATCTCGCGCGCAACATGATCGGCCGCACCCGCATCGCGAAGCTGCTCGGAGAATTCCGCCGCATGCCGCCGATCGATATGGCGGCGCTGGAAAACGTGCTGTTGCGCGTATCGGAAATGGTGTGCGAATTGCCGGAAATCCGCGATCTGGACATCAACCCCTTGATCGTGGACGAGAACGGCGCCATTGCCGTGGATGCGCGCATTGTGGTGGATTACCCGAAGCCCGCGCGGGGGCCATACGGGCACATGGCGATTCACCCCTACCCCACCTATTTGGTGAGCCGCCAGACCCTGCCCGATGGCACCAGCCCGATCATCCGCCCGATCCGCCCGGAAGATGCGGAAATCGAGTTGGCCTTCGTGCGCGGCCTGTCCGAGGAGTCCCGCATATTTCCGCTTCTTTGGCGCGGTCCATGAGTTGAGCCCGGAGCAACTGGCGCGCTTCACCCAGATCGACTACGACCGCGAAATGGCCCTCATCGCGGTGGTGGAGGATGACCATGGCGAAACCGAAATCGGCGTGGCGCGCTACGTCGTCAACCCCGACTGGCGTTCATGCGAGTTCGCCCTGACTGTGGCCGACGCCTGGCAGCACAAGGGCATAGGACACCGCCTGATGGAAGCGCTGATCGATGTGGCGAGAACCAAGGGGCTGAAGAGCATGGAAGGCGATGTGCTCGCCAACAATCTGAACATGCTGGAGCTGGTGGCAGGCTTGGGATTTAGCGTCGCCGCAAGGGAGGAAGATCCGGCGGTCAAACACGTGGTCAAGATATTTTGACGAATGAAGCGGCGGGGCCCGTTCCGATGCGCCGCTTCATTCGTCGCTCTGTTACGCCTTCGGCTCCGGCCGGAACCGTTGGAGCGTATCGATCACCTCTTCGTCGGTGGTCTGGCGGAAGTCGTCGTAATAGGCGCCGACAGCGCCGAAATATTCATAATCTTCGAGGCAGACCACCTCGTCGGCTTCCCTGCGCATCTCCCTCAAGGTGTCGGTCGGCGCGACCGGAACGGCGAGCAACAGTCTTTCGGGCTTTCGCATCCGGATGGCGCGAAGCGCCGCTTTGGTCGTGGCGCCGGTGGCGATCCCGTCGTCCACGACGATCGCCAGGCGGTTCTTCACGTCGATCGGGGCGCGATTCCCAAGGTACAGCCGCCGGCGCCGCGCGATTTCCGCAAGCTCCCGATCGCAGGCCTGCTTGAATTCGGCTTCGTCGATCCCGAACTCGCCGATGACGACGTCATTGCGAACGATGACCGGCGCGCCGCCGTCGACAACGGCCCCCATGGCCAGCTCGGGGTACATCGGCGCGCCGATCTTGCGCACCAGGATGAGATCGAGGGGGGCGCGCAACGCCTTGGCGACTTCCGCGGCCACCGGGACGCCGCCGCGCGGCAGGGCGAGAACGACCGGATCGTCGCCTTGTCGCGCTCGCAGGGCCAGGGCCAGTTTCTTTCCGGCGTCCGACCTGTCGCGAAATGGCATGCGCTCCTCCATGCGATGTCGATATTATGCCTCGCCGTCGCCCTTGGCGCGATGAAAATCCGTTTCGGCTCGCCCTGCTCCAATCTTTTGCCGGCCCCAGGCGGCGAACGGACGCTTGCCCGATGGCGTCGGAGGGCGGAAAATGCGCCGTTTCGGCGCCGGAGTTCGACTGTTGACGGTAGATTTTTCACAGGCAAGCGCCGGGGGCGTCTCCGATGATCTGGTCAGCCTCGCGGAAAAGGTCCGGTTCCTCGGCGACCCTTCTGCTTATGGCGAGGCCGGGAAAAGCGTCGAAGTCGTCGAAACCCACATGTCGTACGTCTTTCTCGTCGGCGACCGGGTTTACAAGCTCAAGAAACCCGTCGAACTGCCTCTCCTGAATTTCACGACGCTGGCGGCCCGGAAGTCGAATTGCCTTGCCGAGGCGGCGCTCAACCGGCGTCTGGCCCCGGATGTCTATCTGGGCGTGACGCCGTTGGCGCTCACGCCTTCAGGCGCCCTGAGCCTCGGGGGCGAGGGCGAAGCGGTCGAATGGCTTGTCGTGATGCGGCGTCTGCCCGAGGCGCTGATGCTCGACCGACTGCTCGCGTCGGGCCCGCTTGAAGAGGAAAAGGCCGAACGTCTAGCCTCCCGCCTCGCGACCTTTTTTCGCGGCGCGACGCATGGCGACCTTTCAGGCGGCCTTTATTTCCGGCGATTGCGCGATGAGCAGGCCGAGAACCGGGCGCTGCTGACGCGACGGCGTTTCACCGTCGACCATGGACGGGTCCCCGTCGTCCTCGATCGGATGGACGCCGCGCTGAACGGCGCCAGGACGCTGCTGGAGTCACGGGCGCAGGAGCGCCGGCTGGTCGACGGCCACGGCGACCTGCGGCCCGAACACATCTGCTTCGCCGATGGCGTCGACATTTTCGATTGCCTTGAATTCAGCGCCGATCTGCGCCTGGCCGATCCCGTCGAGGAGATCGCCTTTCTCGCCCTGGAATGCGAGCTGCTGGGCGCGCCGGACCTGGGGCCGGACCTGTTCGCACGGATCATGCGGCAAATGGGCGAGGCGCCGCCCTTCGGCCTGTTCCATCTCCATTTCGCCCGCAAGGGTCTGTTGCGCATGCGCTTGTCGCTCGCGCACCTGCTCGACCCCGCGCCGCGCCAGCCGGACAGATGGGAGCCCCTGGCCGCGCGCTATATGGCGCTGGCCGGGAAGGGGCTCGATCGACTGGGCGCTTGACGCCGTGTCTTGACGATCGCAACTGTTGCGATCGTCAAGATCCCTCGCATGAGCCATAGCCCGTCAAAAGACGGGCGTCTTGCGAAGCCCTACGGTCGCGTTCGCTCCTAACGGGTTCTCGTCAATGAGAACCCCTACGAGGCGCGGCGTCAGCCCGCCGCGTCCGGGACGGGGCTGACGGCGTGTTCGAGCAGGTCGTTGATCGATCCGCCGGCGTGAAGCGCGTGGACGACGTCGGCCAGCAATCGGGCGGTCGCGACAATGCGCAGCCGCCCGCGCGCCAGCTCTTCTTCGGCGAAAGCCGGCGGCGGCAGGCTATCGGAGATCCAGACCTGGTCGATCGACAGATCGTGCAGAAAATTTCCGCCGCCGCTGAACAGGCCATGCGCGGCCAGGGCGATCACCTCGGTCGCGCCATGGCGACGGCAGGCGAGCGCGGCCCGCGTCATCGTCCCGCCGGTGCTGATCATGTCGTCGACGATGACGACCGTCCGTTTGGCGACATCGCCGGCGAAGGTTTCGCCGGTCACCTTGCCCATGCTGCGCTTCTTGTCCACCAGCCCCTTCGCCACCGGCGTCCCAAGCACGCGCTCAAGCGTTTCGCGAAACAGCTCGGCGCGTTTCTCGCCGCCGGGATCGGGCGAGACCACCGCGACATCCTTGCCATCGAGCTGCGGCGCCAGGGCGTGGGCGAACAGCGCATGAAGGTCGAGATGTTCGGTTTCGCGCCGAAATGCGTTCTGGAACGCCGCCAGATCGTGCGCGGCGACGGTGACGACGCAATCGCATCCGACCGCCTCGAACATCTGGGCGAGATAGCGGGTCGTAACCGGATCGCGCGGCTTGGTCTGGCGCTCCTTGCGGCCATAGCAAAGATAGGGCGCGACAACCGTGACTTGCGCGGCCGCCGATTGCTTGAGCGCGCCGATGAAGAACAACAGCTTGCAAAGCTTGTCGTTGACGCTCTCCTCGCCGGAGGAGGCGAGATCGGCGAAGACGTAAACGTCGCGGTTGCGCACGCCGGCCAGGGGCCGGATCTTGTGCTCGCCGTCTTCGAAGCGACGCTCTTCATGCGCCGCGACGACGGTTCCGAGCCGATGAGCGATGGTCTCGGCGAGCAAGCCCATCCGGCCCAGAGCGAAGATCTCGGGTTCGTCCATGCGGGTCGCGTGATGCAGGCGCCGCGTCTCGCCGCCAAGCGAGCGGCGCGTTTCGCAGCCGCCGAGGATTCCGACGATCCGGCCATTGGAATCAGCCAGCGGCGCCGCCAGAAGATCGACGACGAGGCTCGCGTCTTCGAGGCCTTGGGCCGAAAATTCAGCCAGAACCGGCTCTCCGGTCGTGACCACGGTCTGGAACAATCGCCGCAGCCTCGCGGCGTGGCGATGATCGGGCGAGGCGCTCAACCGGCCGCCCGGCTCGGCGAAGCCCGTCAGGCGTTCGAGGCCGAGAGACGCGCGGCGCAAAAGAAAATCCCGCCCGTCCTCGTCGCGCTCGAAAACGAAGGCGTTGGCGGGCGCCGCGGCTTCCGCCCGCGTGAGGGCTGGCGCGACCGAGGCGCCGCGCAGCTCCTCCCAGACGGCCAGCAGGTCGGACAGGCTCTTCTGCAAGGGACGGGGCGCGAAATCGAGACGCGCGAACAGCCTGCGCAGGGGCGGATCGACGGTGGCCAGAGTGGTCATTTGTTCTTTCCTTCCATATCAGCGCGAGGCCGCGATCAGATCCTTCAGCTTGGCGACGGGCCGCGTATTGACGATATCGTCCGCCTCCAGCCAGCCGCGGCGCGCCTGCGCGACCGCGAACTCCAGATTGGCGAAATCGCTGGTCCGGGGGGCGTCGGAGTCGAGGCTCAGCCGGACGCCTTCGCTTTTCGCCATGCGGCAATGCGCGTCGTTCAGATCGAGGGTCTCCAGGACAGGTCCGCAACCTCGTCGAAAGCGCGCGCAATGTCCTGGTTGCTGATTTTTTCGGGCGGAGCCGGAATCTTTGGCGCGCGCGAGTCACCGGCGATAATGGCCGACAAGCGTCGCCTGTGCGAGAATATGGCTGGCCGCCGCGTGCTCG
This sequence comes from uncultured Pseudomonadota bacterium, assembly GCA_963748385.1. Lineage (GTDB taxonomy): Bacteria > Pseudomonadota > Alphaproteobacteria > Rhizobiales > Beijerinckiaceae > Rhodoblastus. The sequence continues at coordinate 24,647 of CAVVIQ010000020.1, read as the reverse complement.
ACGTCTCTGCAGGTCGCCTCCGGGCGCAGGTTCAGGCCGGCGGTCGAAAGCGCCAGCAGGCGGAAATGGTAACGATGCGTCCCATGACCGTGCGGCGGACAGGGGCCGCCAAAGCCTTCCTCGCCGAAATCGTTCACGCCTTGCTTCAAACCCTTCGCGCCGCCATTTCCCGCGCCTTCGGGCAGCTCCATGCGATCGGCCGGGAGGTCGTAAACCGCCCAATGCCGCCAGGTTCCGCGCGGGGCGTCGGGATCGTCGCAGAGAAGCGCGAAGCTGCGAGCCCCTGCGGGGGCGCCGTTCCACGCCAGGGGCGGCGACAGGTTTTCGCCGTCGCAGGTGAAGCGCTTCGGAATGTCTTCGCCATTTTGAAAGGCGCTTGAGCTGAGCTTCATGGTCCGCCTCCTGGCTTGAGCCTGCGCGCGTTACCTGATGTGATGTTTGCCGATGACGCGGACGGTGCTGGCCTGCGCCCCTTTCTCGCCGATTTCCTCGACAAAGCGGACTTCCGAGCCGATTTCGAGCCTGTCGAAATCACCTTCGACGACCGAATTGCGATGGAAATAGATTTCACGGCCGTCCCGCGTTTCGATGAAGCCGCAATCCTCGCCGGCAAGGAAGCGCTTCACCTTTCCATGCGCCGGCTCGGCGTGCTGCTTCACCTCGCCGCGCAGATTGCGCATGGCGTCCTCGATCTGGCGGATCGCGGCGTCGAAGGCGTCCCTTATGGCGACGGCGGCGTGCTCGTGTTCGGGCGCATCGCCATGGGATCGGTCCACGACGACCTCCTTGTGGCCCGGCATCGCGACGCGCAAAGCGACCTCGAAGAGATCGCCCTGCTGACGCCGGGCGCCCTTGCTGACGGTCAGGCGGCAGGAGGTGATCCGGTCGCTGAATTTTTCGAGCCGGGCGACCTGCTTGGCGACTTCGGCGCGAAGAGCGTCCGAGGGCTCGAAATGATGAAAGGCGATTTCCGGCGGCGTTTGCATGTTCTGGCCTCATCAGCTCGAATCGGGAGCGCCCCCGATCCGCACCGCGGAAAAGGCGCGGGCGGCGATTTGTCGTCAAACTGCAATATTGTGTCTTTCACGCGGAGATGCGAGTGGGCGCGCGCTCGGTAAAATTACGGATATCGACCTATGCCGTGCGGCGTTTCCGGCTTTGCGCCGACGCGGTCGCCGGAAGGGCGTCTTGCAACGTCGTATGAAAGCGGGAGTCAATTCGCGGCGTGGGCCGTTTCCGCCGCAGCCTTTGCTTCAAGGGCCGCCGCGACCGCATCGTCCACACGCTCCAGCCAGACGAATTCGAGACTTTTCCGCGCGTCCTCGGGAATGTCGTCGTAATCCCGGCGGTTGCGCGCCGGCAGCAGGACCCTTTTCAGCCCCGCGCGCGCGGCGGCCGTCACTTTCTCCTTTATCCCACCCACCGGCAGCACCAGGCCGCGCAGGGAAATTTCCCCGGTCATCGCCGTGTCGCTGCGCACCGTGCGGTTGCTGAGCAGCGACACCAGCGCGATGAACATGGCGACGCCGGCGCTCGGGCCGTCCTTGGGCGTCGCCCCCGCCGGCACGTGGATATGGATATCGCTTTTTTCGAAAATGTCGGGCGCGACGCCGAAGGACTCCGCCTGGCTCCTGACCAGGGTCAGGGCGGCCTGGGCGCTCTCGCGCATCACTTCGCCGAGCTGACCGGTGAGGATCAGCCCGCCCTTGCCCGGCGCGCGCGCCGCTTCGATGAACAGAATGTCGCCGCCCACCGGCGTCCAGGCAAGGCCGGTTGCAACGCCCGGCACGGCGGTCCGCATCGCCGTCTCGTTCTCGAACAGGGCCGGACCGAGGATGGCGGGCAGATCGTCGGCGGCGATTTCGACATGCGCCGCGTCGCCCTCGGCGATCTTCATCGTGGCGTGGCGGAGCGCCCGGCCGATCTCGCGTTCGAGGCCGCGCACGCCGGCCTCCCGCGTATAATCGCGGATGACTTGCTTCAGCGCCTCGTCGTTGACGCCGGCCTGCTCGGGCTTCAGTCCATTGGCCGCAAGCTGGCGCGCCAGGAGATAGCGCCGCGCGATCTCGAATTTCTCGTCCTCGGTATAGCCTGCAAGGGTGATGATCTCCATGCGGTCGCGCAGCGGGGCGGGAATGGTGTCCAGCATATTGGCGGTGGCGATGAAGACGACGTGGGACAGATCGAAGGGCAGGCCGAGATAGTTGTCACGGAAGGTGAAGTTCTGCTCGGGGTCGAGCACTTCGAGCATGGCCGCCGCCGGGTCGCCCTGCATTCCGGCGCCCATCTTGTCGATCTCGTCGAACATCAGCACGCAATCGCGCGATCCAGCCTTGCGGATCGCCTGAATGATATTGCCCGGCATCGCGCCGACATAGGTGCGGCGATGGCCGCGAATCTCGGCCTCGTCGTGGACCCCGCCCAGACTCACGCGCACAAAATTGCGGCCAAGCGCCCGTGCGATCGACTGGCCGAGCGAGGTCTTGCCGACTCCCGGCGGGCCGGCGAAACAAAGGATCGGCGCCTTGCCGCCCGGCGCGAGCTTGCGCACGGCGAGATATTCGACGATCCGCTGCTTGATCTTTTTCAGCCCGAAATGATCGGCGTCGAGGACGCGGCGCGCCTCGGCGATGTCGATCGGCCTGGGTTCGGGCAGGGCCCACGGAAGTTCGGTCAGCCAGTCGAGATAGGTCCGCAGCGGCCCGGCCTCGGCGGCACCTTCGGACATGCGCCGGTAACGCGCCAGCTCCTTGCGCGCCTGTTCCTCGACCTCTGGAGGCATGCCTGCCTTGGCGATCTTTTCGCCGATTTCGTGGGCTTCCTCGCCGCGCGGGTCGTCCTCGCCCAACTGGCGCTGGATCGCCGCCAGCTGTTCGCGCAGAATCGCCTCGCGCTGGCGCTCGTCAAAGGCCGCCTTGGTCTGCTGGCCGATCTCTTCGGTGAGCCGCAGCACATGCAGCCGCTCGTCGAGCAGTTTGGTCACCTTTTCGACGCGCGCCGCGATGTCGAAGGTTTCGAGCAGCTCCTGACGGACGTCGGCGCCGATGTCGAGATACATGGCGACCATGTCGGCCAGCGCGCCGGGCGATGGGATCGACCCCACCGCGTCGATCAGCTCCTTCGGCGTGTGCGGCATGAGGCGGAAAGCTTCGAGGGCTTCCTGCCGCAGGAAACGGAATCGCGCCTCGATGTCGGGCGAGAGCGTCTCCGGTTCGGTGAAGCGTTCGACGCGCGCCACGATGACCGGGCGCTCGTGCGCGAAATCGGTCGCCCGGAAGCGCTGCTCGCCCTGCAGTACGATATGATGCGAGCCATCCGGGGCGGTCATGTAGCGCAGAATGCTGGCGACGGTCCCGGTGCGATGCAGGTCGAGCGCGGCCGGTTCGGCAAGTTTGGGATCGCGCTGCATTAGCAAGCCGACCTGGCGCTCTTCGCGCACCGCCTGTTGCGCGGCGGCGACCGAGATCTCGCGCCCGATGACGATCGGCATGATCGCGCCGGGCATCAGGACGACGTCGCGCACCGGCACGATGATCAGTTCTTCGGGCGAAGGCGCGCCTTCTCCGCCGGACTTCGGTTCGGCTTCCGTGGCGGCCTGGAACGGTTCGGAATCGGCGGCCATGTTCTTCCTCCTCACGCCGGCTTGCGCAGGCGGACGGTCAGGCAGCCGTCGCGCAGGACGTGGGCGACGGCTTCATAGCGGCCGGCGGGCAAGAGGATGCGTCGTTCGAAGGCGCCGCGAGGGAGCTCCAGGCGATGAATGAACGCCGCGCGCAAGTGCGGCGGGAAGCCGCGACGGCCGCGCACGACGAGAACGCCGTTTTCGATCTCGGCCTCGACATCCTTCTCGCCGACGCCGGGCAGGGCGACCGAAACCAGCACTTCCCCGTCGGTTTCGAAGACGTCGATCGCGGGCTCCCAGGTCGCGCCGCCCGCCGTCCGCCGCGCCGGCGGCGCGTCGCGCCACCGTTCGGCGCGCGAAAAAATGGCCATCGCTTGCGACCACATCCAGGTCGTCCTGTCGTCTGTCGCCATCGGGACGCCCTCCGCCGCCCGGATTATTGCCTATGGCGGCGAAAGGTCCAGAGGCAAATTGCGGAGCCGTTGTGAAGGCGACGCCAGACGCAGTCCTTTTGTCGTTGCTTGAACGGCTCCAGACGCATGGGCGCTTCACTATTTTTGATTTGGACGCCGGGAACGAGAAATTCCCATCGAAATTGGCCTATAAGCTGTAAAACCCTGCTGGAGCCGCGAGTTCCTCGCGTCATTGGCCTATCGCCCCCGTCGACCTCGGAAACAGGAATGACCAATTTTCTCAAATATGATCAGGACGGCTCCGTCGTCACCCTGACGATGAACCAACCGGAGACGCGCAATCCGCTGACCGGCAACAGCGCGGTCGATGAATTTGTCGCCGCCTGCGCTCGCGTCAACGCCGATTCGAGCGTCAAGGCCGTCATCGTCACCGGCGCCGGCCCGGCCTTTTCCACAGGCGGCAATGTCAAGGACATGCGCCGCTTCTTCGAGCAGGATGTTCCGTCTCTCGCCATCCGAGACGAATATCGCTCTGGCGTCCAGCGCCTGCCTCTGGCGCTTTACAATCTCGAAGTTCCAACCATCGCCGCCGTCAACGGTCCGGCCGTCGGCGCCGGTTGCGATCTCGCCTGCATGTGCGACATCCGCATCGCGGCGCCCGAAGCCAGTTTCGCGGAAAGTTTTATTCGCATGGGGATCATTCCCGGCGACGGCGGCGCCTGGCTGCTGCCGCGCGTCGTGGGAATGTCGAAGGCTGCGGAAATGGCCTTTACCGGCGAGACGATCGACGCCGGGGAAGCCTTGCGCATCGGCCTCGTCAGCCGGATCGCGCCTCCGGGCCAGTTGCTGGAGACGGCGCGAGCGCTCGCCCTGCGGATCGCCGCCAATCCCGGCCCCGCCCTGCGCCTGACCAAGAAGCTGATGCGCGAGGGCCAGCATTTGCGTCTCGACAGCCTGCTGGAATTGTCGGCCGCCTATCAGGCGCTGGCGCACCAGACGGCGCAGCACGAGGAGGCGGTGCGGGCGTTTATCGAAAAGCGCCCGCCCCGTTTTGACTAAAGCTTGAGCGCTTTCTTGCGAAAGGCGCTCGGCGTCTCGCCGGTCCATTGTCTGAAGGCTCGGGCAAAGGCCTTTTCATTATGGAAGCCGGTCGCGAAGGCCACGCGCTTGATCGGCTGGTCGCTCTGCAGGAGCGCCTGTTTCGCCCTCTCCAGCCGCGAGCGCCGCTTCAGTTCGCGCAGGGATGCGCCCTCCTTGCGCAAATGCCTGTGGAGGGTGCGCGTGGAAATATTGAAGCCTTCGGCCAGATCGTCGGCGGACATCCCTCGCGCATTGGACATGCGCAGCGCCTGGCCGACCCGCGCCGACAGACGCTGGTCCCGGCGGTAGGGCAGGACGGTGAGCGGCAAGGCGCGTTTCAGCATTTTCTGCAATGCCGCTTCGTCGCGTTGCAGGGGGCGGGCGAGAAAGCCGGCGTCGAAGGAAATGCGGGCGTGATCCGCGTCGAAGCGCAGGTTTGGCGTGAAGAGCTTGGGATAAATATCGGCGTGCGGCGGCGCCGGAAACGGAAACCCGGCTTCGAGCAGCGGAATGCGAAAGTCGATCGCCCAGCACGCGAAGCCGAGCACGTAACGCAGAACGGTGACGAGACAGAATTCGCGAAAGGCGCCGAGGTCGCGGTTTTCGCGCAACGAAAGGCGCGCGACCCCATCCGCGACGCTCAATTCCAGCAGGATGTCGTCGACCAGAATGCGATGATGACGGGTCCATCGCCGCAGCGCCAGATCGAGCGTCGCCGAGGTGATGGAGGCGCGGCACAACATGCCATAGGCGCCCCAGGGCAGCCTGCGCGAAAACCAGCCAAGCGCCTCGTCGTCAAGCTCCTGCATGGCATGGAAGGAAAGCGCCTCGAACTGCGCCGGCGTGACGCGCGCCAGGGGAGCGCAGAGCAAATCTGGCGGAATTTGCGCCCTTTCGAGCGCCGCGCTCGGATCGGCGCCATATTTCGCATATGCGAGACAGATGGCCTGTACAAAGGCTATAGGCGTGGAGCCAGAGCCCGTTCTTGTTTGGCGCATGATTGGCGTCTTCTTTGCCATGGCGCTCATGATCGGCGCTCTGGCGGATTTTGCAACCTTTTCGGCGCCTCCTGCGCCAGGCCGGCGGATAATATCCGGCGCCAATGGGGAAATCGCTCAGGCGTCCCCAGAGGAAACGTCACGAGGGAAATGTCAAAGGAGGGCTTTCATGTCCGTTCCGTCGCTCGATTTCGGCTTCCCGGAAGAAATCGTCCTGCTGCGCGACACGGTGCGCGCCTTCGCTCAAGCCGAGATCGCGCCGCGCGCCGCTCGGATCGACCGCGACAACCTGTTTCCAGCCGACCTGTGGAGGAAATTCGGGGATCTCGGCCTGCTCGGCATGACGGTGAGCGAAGCGGACGGCGGCTCGGACATGGGTTATCTCGCCCATATCATTGCGATGGAGGAGATTTCGCGCGCCTCGGCTTCGGTCGGCCTGTCCTATGGCGCCCATTCCAACCTTTGCGTCAACCAGATCCGCCGCAACGCCACGCCCGCGCAAAAGGCGAAATATCTGCCAAAGCTGATCTCGGGCGAGCATGTCGGCGCCCTGGCCATGTCCGAGCCCGACGCCGGCTCTGACGTGGTGTCGATGAAGCTGCGCGCCGAGAGGAAGCGCGACCGCTACATTCTCAACGGCTCGAAGATGTGGATCACGAATGGCGGCGACGCCGATGTGCTGGTCGTCTACGCCAAGACCGATCCCGCCGCCGGATCGAAGGGCGTCACGGCCTTTATCATCGAAAAGGACTTCGCCGGCTTCTCCCACGGCGCCCATCTCGACAAGCTGGGCATGCGCGGCTCGAACACTTTTCCCTTGTTCTTCGACGATTGCGAAGTTCCAGAAGAAAACGTGCTGGGCGGCGTCGGCAATGGCGTCAAGGTGCTGATGTCGGGCCTCGATTACGAGCGCGCCGTGCTCTGTGGCGGGCCGCTCGGCGTCATGGCGGCTTGCATGGACGTCGCCATGCCCTATCTGCATCAGCGCAAGCAGTTCGGCCGGCCAATCGGCGATTTCCAGCTGATGCAGGGCAAGCTCGCCGACATGTATTCGACTTGGGCTGCGACCCGCGCCTATGTTTATGCGGTGGGGAAGGCCTGCGACCGCTCGGACCATTCGCGAGCCCTGCGCAAGGACGCCGCCGGCGCCATCCTCTATTCCGCCGAAAAGGCGACCTGGATGGCCGGCGAAACCATCCAGATACTCGGCGGCGTGGGGTACACCAATGACTTCGCCGCCGGCCGGTTGTGGCGCGACGCCAAGCTCTACGAGATCGGCGCCGGCACGTCCGAAATCCGCCGCATGTTGATTGGCCGCGAGTTGATGGCCGAAACCAGATGAGGCGCGCATGGCGGTTTTGAAAAGCAGCGTCAACACGCGTTCGGATGAATTCGTCGCGAATTGCGCGGCCATGCAGGCGGCGGTGGACGATCTGCGCGCCAAGGCGCAAGCCGTTCGCCTCGGCGGCGGCGAGGCGGCGGCGCAGCGCCATAAATCGCGCGGCAAGCTGCTGGCGCGCGAGCGCATCGACGCCTTGCTGGATCCCGGCGCGGCTTTCCTCGAAATCGGCCAGCTCGCCGCCTACGGCCTCTACAAGGGCGACGCGCCGAGCGCCGGCGTCGTCGCCGGCGTCGGCCGCGTTTCCGGCGTCGAATGCATGATCGTCGCCAACGACGCCACCGTAAAGGGCGGGACCTATTATCCGCTGACGGTGAAAAAACATCTGCGAGCGCAGGAAATCGCCGAGCAGAACAACCTGCCCTGCATTTATCTCGTCGATTCCGGCGGCGCCTTCCTGCCGATGCAGGACGAGGTGTTTCCCGACCGCGACCATTTCGGCCGCATCTTCTTCAACCAGGCCAATATGTCGGCCAAGGGCATCCCGCAGATCGCGGCGGTCATGGGCTCCTGCACGGCGGGCGGCGCCTATGTGCCGGCGATGTCCGACGAGACGATCATCGTGCGAGATCAGGGCACGATTTTCCTCGGCGGCCCGCCGTTGGTGCGCGCGGCGACCGGCGAGATCGTGACCGCGGAAGACCTCGGCGGCGCCGACGTGCACACGCGTCTGTCGGGCGTCGCCGATCACCTGGCCGAGAACGACGCCCATGCGCTCGCCATTGCGCGGCGCGTTGTCGCCAATCTCAACCGGACGAAAACAGTCGAACTCGCGCTCGGCGCCGGCGAGGCGCCCCTTTACGACCCTGAAGAAATCTACGGAATCATTCCCGCCGACACACGCCACGCCTATGACGTGCGCGAGGTCATAGCCCGCATCGTGGACGGCTCGCGCTTCGACGAGTTCAAGGCGCGCTATGGCGCGACCCTCGTTACCGGCTTCGCTCAGCTTTCCGGCCATCCCGTCGGGATCATCGCCAACAACGGCATATTGTTTGGCGAATCTGCGCAGAAGGGCGCGCATTTCATCGAATTATGCGCCCAGCGCAATATCCCGCTCGTGTTCCTTCAGAACATCACCGGCTTCATGGTTGGCCGCAAATATGAGAACGGCGGGATCGCCAAGGACGGCGCAAAAATGGTCACCGCCGTCTCCACCGCCCAGGTTGCGAAAATCACCATGCTGATCGGCGGCTCTTTCGGCGCCGGCAATTACGGGATGTGCGGTCGCGCCTACGCGCCGCGTTTCCTGTGGACCTGGCCTAACAGCCGCATTTCGGTCATGGGCGGCGAACAGGCGGCGAGCGTGCTGGCGCGCGTGCGCCGCGACGCTCTCGACGCGCGCGGCGAAATGTGGCCGGCGGAAGAAGAGGAAGCTTTCAAGGCTCCGATCCGCGCCCAATATGAGACGCAGGGCCATCCCTATTACGCGACGGCGCGGCTGTGGGACGATGGCGTTGTCGATCCGGCTCAAAGCCGGCGCGTGCTCGGCCTGTCGCTCTCGGCGGCGCTGAACGCCCCGGCGCGCGAGACCCGCTTCGGCCTGTTCCGTATGTGAGGCGCCATGTCAGAAACGCTCGAAATCGTCCGAGAGGGCAAGGTCGCCACCGTGTGGATGAACCGGCCGGAGCGCCACAACGCCTTTGACGCGCTGGTCATCGCCGAATTGACGCAGGCGTTTGAAACGCTTGGCGCCGACCAGGCGGCGCGCGTTGTGGTGCTGGCCGGACGGGGAAAGAGCTTTTCCGCCGGGGCGGACCTCAACTGGATGAAACAGGCCGGCGAAGCAGGTTTCGAGGAAAATCTGGAGGATGCGCGCAAGCTGGCGAAAATGCTGCGCGTGCTGGCCGACATGCCCAAGCCGACCATAGCCCGCGTGCATGGCGCCGCGTTGGGCGGCGGGCTCGGTCTCGCCGCCGCCTGCGACATTTGCGTCGCCTCCTCCGCCGCGAGTTTCGCCGCCTCCGAAGTGCGATTCGGAATCATGCCGTCCGCCATCGGTCCCTATGTGCTGCGCGCCATCGGCCCGCGCCAGGCCGCACGCTATTTCCTTACCGCCGGGCGCTTCGACGGCTTGCGCGCCCGGGAGATCGGGCTGGCGCATGAGGTCGTGGCGCCCGACCAACTGGACGGAGCCGTGGCCGGTCTTGTGGAGGCCCTGCTGCTCGGCGGACCGCGTGCGCAGGCCGCCGCGAAGACCCTGATCCGCGATTTCGCCGGCCGGACAATCGACGAGGCGCTCGGCGAGGAGAGCGCGCGCCGCATCGCCGCCTTGCGCGCGCAGGCGGAGGCGCGCGAGGGCCTTTCCGCCTTCCTGGAAAAGCGCGCGGCGCACTGGACGTTGTGACGGAACCGCCATGTTCGACAAGATTCTCATCGCCAATCGCGGCGAAATCGCCTGCCGCATCATCCGGACCGCGCATCGCATGGGCGTGCGAACCGTCGCCGTCTTCTCAGAGGCCGACGCCAACGCCCGCCATGTGCGCCTCGCCGACGAGGCCATCTGCATCGGCCCTCCCGCCGCCCGCGACTCCTATCTGGCGATCGAGAAGATCATTGCGGCGGCGAAGCGGACCGGCGCGCAGGCGATTCATCCCGGCTATGGCTTCCTGTCGGAGAATGAGGCCTTCTGCCGCGCCTGCGCCGAGGCGGCGATCGTCTTCATCGGCCCGCCGGCGGCGGCCATCCGCGCCATGGGCTCGAAATCCGAGGCCAAAAAGCTGATGGAGGCGGCCGGCGTGCCGCTCGCGCCCGGCTATCACGGCGACGATCAGGACCCTGAGACGCTGCTCGGGGAGGCCGACGCCATCGGCTATCCGGCGCTGATCAAGGCAGCGGCAGGCGGCGGAGGCAAGGGCATGAGGCGGGTCGAGAGACGCGAGGATTTCCTCGCCGAACTCGCCTCCTGCCAGCGCGAGGCCAAGGCCTCCTTCGGCGACGCCCACGTGCTGATCGAGCGTTACGTCACGCGGCCGCGTCATGTGGAAATTCAGGTCTTCGGCGACGCGCATGGCCATTACCTGTCGCTGTTCGAGCGCGATTGCTCGGTGCAACGCCGCCACCAGAAAGTTCTGGAGGAAGCGCCGGCGCCGGGCCTGAGCGAGGAGCGGCGCAAGGAGATGGGCCGTGCGGCGGTGGAGGCGGCGCGCGCGGTCGCTTATGTCGGCGCCGGCACGGTGGAATTCATCGTGGCGCCAGACGGCGCCTTCTACTTCATGGAAATGAACACGCGCCTGCAGGTCGAGCATCCGGTGACCGAAATGATCACCGGCCTTGATCTGGTCGAATGGCAATTGCGCGTCGCCGATGGCGAGAACCTGCCGCTGACACAGGACGAGATCGCCTTGCGCGGCCACGCCATCGAGGCGCGCGTTTATGCCGAAGACCCAGCCAGGGGTTTCCTGCCCTCCAGCGGCAGGCTGATCCACCTGCGCCTGCCGCGCGAGAGCGCCCACGTGCGCGTCGACGCCGGCGTGGAGGAGGGCGAGTCCGATTTCGCCCTATTACGATCCGTTGATCGCCAAGCTCATCGTCTGGGACGAAACGCGCGACAAGGCGCTGGGGCGGATGCGTGGCGCGCTCGACGATTTCCGCGTCGCGGGCGTCGCCAACAATATTGCCTTCCTGTCGCGTTTGGTCGAATGCGAGGCTTTTTTGCAAGCCGATCTCGACACCAGCCTGATCGAGCGTGAAAGCGCTGCCTTGTTTCCAAAGGAGGAAGGCGCACCCGAGGACGCTTTCCTCGTGGCGGCCCTTGCGAAGGTCCTCGCCGAGGCGAAGGAGAACAGTGACATCTCGCCTTGGGATCAACACGATGGCTGGAGGCTGAATGGCGCGCTGACCCGCGAATTGACTTTCCTTTGCGGAGAGCAACGCGAGACGGTCGCGGTTACTTATCTGCCGGCGTCATTCCAGCTCACGCTCGGCGCCCGTTCCGTAGCCGCTCGAGGACGATTGACGGGCGAGGGCCGCGTCGCTGTAGAATTCGATGGTCATCGTGATGAGCCGACAGTGGTTTTCGCCGGCGACACAATGCATGTTTTCCTTCGCGGAGGCGCCTGGAAAATGGAATGGCTCGATCCGGTCGATCTATCGGCGCAGAGCTCAAGCGGCCACGGAGGGCTGCTTGCGCCGATGCCTGGCCGCATCACGGCGCTGCTCGTCCAAACTGGCGTTCGGGTCGAAAAGGGCGCGCCTTTGCTGATCCTTGAAGCGATGAAGATGGAGCACAAAGTTTCAGCGCCGACGGCGGGCGTCGTCAAGGCCTATCGCTGCGCGTTGGACGACCAAGTCGCGGAAGGCGCGGAGTTGGTGGACTTCGAGGCTTCGACCGACTGAACGAGCGAACCTGTAGAGCGGGAATGCTTGGCGATGAAAGCAAGCGGTTGAACATCGGCAGGCCGGAACGCTGCAAAGGGCGCGCCATGGGTCGATTCCATCGCGACAGGGTCGTGACATCAAGGATGCGACGCCGAGTTTTCGCTCAACCCCTCCCCTGCCAAAAAAGACGCAAGCGACGCGCATTCTGACGACCAGCCAGGAATAAGGTGGAGACCTCGATGAATTACGGCGACGGTGTAAGAATTGTCGAAGTTGGTCCGCGCGATGGCCTTCAGAACGAGACGCAGCCGATTGCTACGGCCGCGAAACTGGAATTGATCGATCGGCTTGCAGCTTCGGGCTGTCGCCACATAGAGGCCACCGCGTTCGTTTCGCCAAAATGGTCTCCACAAATGGCCGACCATGACGCCGTGTTGCGAGGTCTAAACCGGCGCGCCGGTGTCGAATATCCGGTTTTAATTCCAAACCTCAAAGGCTTTGAGGCGGCATTCGCGGCGGGCGCAAAAGAGATCGCGGTCTTCGCGGCGGCCTCCGAAAGTTTCAGCCAGAAAAATATCAATTGCTCCATCGCCGAATCGATCGATCGGTTTGCGCCGGTCATCGATTCTGCACGGCGGGCCGGCGTGAAGGTGCGGGGCTACGTTTCTTGCGCATTGGGTTGCCCATACGAAGGTGACGTCGCGGTTGAATCTGTCGCGCGTGTCGCTCGCGCCCTGAGTGACATGGGTTGCTACGAGATCAGCCTTGGCGACACGATCGGCGTCGGCGTTCCGAAAGCCGTGAAAAGGCTGGTCGAATGCGTCGGAGCTGAAATTCCCGTCAGTGCGCTCGCAGGCCATTTCCACGACACCTATGGCATGGCCGTTGCGAACGTTTGGGCGGCATATCAAGCCGGGTTGCGCGTCTTTGACTCCTCCATCGGCGGGTTGGGCGGCTGCCCTTATGCGAAAGGCGCGTCGGGCAATGTCGCAACCGAGGATCTGGTCTGGCTGTTCCGGCGCTCCGGCGTTGAAACCGGGATCGATCTTGAGACGCTCGTCGAAACGGCGGCCTGGATCAGCAGCCAACTGGGCCGCGCCCCGGCTTCCCGCGTCGCTCAGGCGATCGCCGCGAAAGGCCGTGCGACCTGAACCAAGCCGCAGCCGCTTTTTTGCCGGCGCGGTTCAGTTGGTATGATTGGCCAGCGGCGAAACCGTCGTCCCCCATCCATCAATGCGGCCAAGCCTGCCGACAACAACGATCGAAAAGCCGCGGAGCCGTTTGTCGTTTGAACTCCGGAGCAAATGCGTCAAGCCATCAGGAATAGGTGAATCCAGGCCTGGATCGGCGCCGTAGAAAGTGCGGTTTTTCCGCCCAAGAGGCGCGGTGTTGGCGGTTCTAGCCTGAGCGGCGTCGGATCTGGCGTCCCGTTCAGGATAAAGCTGCGAACGCCAATATCATTGATAATGCGATATCAACGATCGCGCGCCGGGAGAGAACGATGCAAGGGGCGCCCGCGTCCTGATGAACGGCGAGCCGAATCGGGACGGCAATCCGCGCAGAGCCCACCTCGTCGCGATCGGGAAAAGTGGTCGACGAAATCGCTCGACGGCGTCGGTAGCTGACGATCCTGACATCCAGCGGCATGTTGGACGCCAGTTGCTAAGCCCGCTGCGTCGCCGCAAAGATCCAGTTGTCCTGGTCGCCAAAAGCTCCGCCGCCCAGACTCGTCAACAGAACGATGTTGGAGGCGCTGTCGCCGCCAACTTGCAATCTATTGCGAGGGCCTCGAACGTCGCCGCGATTGCTGTCGCGCCGCGATCTGGCCGGAGGAGAGTTCGATGATTTCGTCAGTGATTTCCTCCTGCCGGACCCGACGCTCGTCGGCGCGCAGGAGTTTCAGCTTGTCGTCGACCTGGCGGCGCGCGGCGGCCATCGCCTCCATCCGCGCCTGATTTTCCGCGGCGAAAGCGTGCAGCGCCGCCTGGCAGAGCTGGGCGTGCAAATAATCGGCGGCGAGGTCGCGCAGCAATGTCTCGGACGCGAGCTGGACCAAAGGCGGTTCGCTGTCGCCGGGCAGGACGAAAAGCTCGGGAGCGAGGGGAAACAGCCGACGACGGGTCACTTCAAATCCGCGTCCAGCGGTCCAGTTGGTGAAAGCGACGTCGAGGCGAGCGATCTTTCCCGCGGCCAGGCGGGCGAACAGCGCCTCGGCGATGCGGTCGGCCAGTTTGGGAGCGCCCGCGCCATGCGCCGCGGCGGCGCAGGTCCAGAACGGCTTGACGCCCCGCTGGGCGGCGACATCGGCGCCGCGCGCGCCGACCAGAAACAATTCGTCCGTGGCCAGCGCCGCGCCAAGCGAGGCTAAAACCCGTTCGCTCATGGCGCCGGCAAAACCCTGTTCGGCGGCGAATACGACCAGTCCGGCTCGCCCGGGCCTGTGTGCGGAGTCCGGCTCCATTCGGCCCGGCGCCAGGGCCAGCGCCCGCCCGATCGCGGCGGCGATCGTCCGCGCATAGGCGTCCACGGCGACGAGCTGGTTGCGCGCCGTCTGCGCGCGCGCGGCGGCAAGGCCGCGCAGGGCGTTGAAGACCTGCCCCAATTGGCGCACGCTTTCGATACGCGCCCGAACGTCGGCAAGCCTGTCGCTCATGGCGCCGCGCCGCACTCTCGCGCATGGCGACGCAGCGCCGCCTGAAGGGCCTGCGCCGCCGCGCCGGACATGACGCCCGAGGAAGCGATCTGAGCGATGGCCGCCGCCGCATCATGTTCGAGCGCGGCGCGCAGGCCGGACCGAAAGGCCGGAAATCTTTCCAGCGGCAGAGCGTCGAGCACGCCCGTCTGCGCGGCGGCCGCCAGCCCGATTTCCTCAACAAGGCTGAGCGGCGAATGCTGCGGCTGGCTGAGCATGGCCCGGATGCGCGCGCCACGGGTCAGCTGCCCGCGCACGCGATTGTCCGGCATGCCGCCGAAACGTGTGAATATTTCCAGTTCGAGGAATTGCTCATAATCGAGCCGGAGCGCCGCCGCGGCCTCGCGCAAGGCGGGCGCCTGCGTCTTGCCGCCGACGCGGCTGACGCTGAGGCCTATGTCGACCGCCGGCTTCTGGCCCTCATGAAAAAGGCGGGCGTCGAAGACGATCTGGCCATCGGTGATCGAGATCAGATTGGTCGGAATATAGGCGCTGAGATTGCCGGCGTCGGTTTCCGCGATCGGCAGGGCGGTCAACGAGCCGCCGCCTTTCTCGCGCGACAGTTTGGCGGCGCGTTCCAGCAGGCGGGCGTGCACGTAGAAAATATCGCCCGGATAGGCTTCGCGGCCTGGCGACTGGCGGGTCAGCAAGGCGATTTCGCGATGGCAGGCGGCGTGTTTGGTGAGATCGTCCACCACCACCAGAGCATGCTGGCCGCGATCGCGGAAATATTCGGCCATGGCGAAGCCGGCGAAAGGCGCGATCCACTGCAGGCCGGCCGGCGCGGCGGCGCCGGCGACCACGACGACGCAGCGCTCCGGCGCGCCTTTGGCGAAAATCGCATCGATCGCGCGGCGGACGCTGGAGCTTTTCTGGCCGATCGCGACATAGACGCAGATCATGTCGCTGGTCTTCTGGTTGATGATCGCATCGACCGCCAGCGTGGTCTTGCCAATCGCGCGGTCGCCGATGATCAGCTCGCGCTGGCCGCGCCCGAGGGCGAAAAGGGCGTCGATGACGAAAATTCCGGTCTGGACCGGCTGCGTGACGAAATCCCGCTCCGCTATCGCCGGAGCGGGCCGTTCGATCGGATCGAGCCGTTCCGCGGCGATCGGCCCC
Organism: uncultured Pseudomonadota bacterium; assembly: GCA_963748385.1. GTDB lineage: Bacteria > Pseudomonadota > Alphaproteobacteria > Rhizobiales > Beijerinckiaceae > Rhodoblastus. The sequence goes on along the minus strand of CAVVIQ010000020.1, from coordinate 9,004 downwards.
TTGCCGTCGAGCGGCCGACCGAAAGGATCGACCACGCGGCCGAGCAGGCCGGGTCCGACCGGCGCGCGTAGCACGTCGCCCGAGCCGCGCGCGGCGTCGCCGGCCTCGATCGTCTCGGCCGGATCGATCAGCACGCCATGAACGCAATCCTCGTCGAGCGAATGGACGAAGCCGAAGAGGCCCTTGTCGAATTGCAGCACTTCGTCGAGCCGCACATTCGGCAGGCCGGAAATTCTCACCACGCCGTCGCCGACTTCCTCGACCCGTCCGATTTCCTCGGCGCGCGGGCCGAGCGCCACGCGGTCGAGCCGCGCCTCCGCCTGCTCCAGCCATTTTTCCGGCCGCCCCTCATTCCCGCCTGTCATCTGTCAGCCCTGCCGGTCATGGGTCAGCTCCGCGAGAATTCCAGCGAGATCGGCGCGCCAAGAGTTGCTGAGGGTGAAATGCGGACTCTTCAGCTCCAGACCGCCGATCAACGCCGGATCGACGGAGAACGCCAGTTGCGGCGTTGCGCCGAGCGCTGAAGCCAGCGCCGCGCCGATCTGCGCCTGTTCGGCCGCATCGAGCGGCGCCGCGGACACCAGTTCGACGCCGCCGCCATTGACGATGCTCTGGCGGACCTGCCCCGATTGCGCGGAGAGCTTGTCAATCAACCAGCGCAAAAAGGCGGCGCGCACCGCCGCGCCGTCGAGACGCGCCGCCAGCCGACCGGCGATCGCGATCGCGAGCCGTCCGGCTTGCCCCGCCCATTCCTGCTCGGAGTCCTGTCGCCGGCGCGCGACCTCGGCCTCGGCCGCGACGCGCGCCTCGGCGGCTTCGGCCTGCGCCTGCTCCAACAGGACCCGTCTGGTTTCGCCGGCCTCCTGCCTGGCCGCGGCGAGGATCGCCTCGCGCTCCTGAGCGAAGCCGTCGCTGCGCTTTTGCGCTTCGGCCAGAGCCTGCGCCGCCGCCTCGCGATCCCGCCGCGCCTGTTCGAGCAGGTCCTGGGCCTGCTGTCGCCTCTGTTCGATCAGGCCCGCGACCGGCCGCCAGAAAAACCGTCCGAGAATCCAGATCAGGATCAGGACATTGACGGTCTGAAGGCCGAAGGTCCACCAGTCGAAGGTCATTTCAGCAACGGATTGGCGAAGAGCAGGAGAAGAGCGATGACCAGGCAATAGATCGCCATGGTCTCGATCATCGCCAATCCGACGAAGAGCGTCCGGGAAATCGCGCCGGCCGCCTCGGGCTGACGGGCGATCGCATCCATGGCGGCGGCGACGGCGCGGCCTTCGGCCAGGGCGGGGCCGATCGCGCCGAAGGAGACGGCGACGGCGGCCCCGATAATGCTTGCAAACTCCAACCAGTTCATGCGGTTTCCTTTTTCAGCTTGTCCGAAACGGGCGGCTCGAGGCCCTCGGCGATGAAAACCATGGCCAGCACAGCAAAAATATAGGCTTGAACGGCGCCGGTGAGCAGGTCGAGCGCCATCAGCGGAATCGGAACCAGCAAGCCGGCCAGCGACAGGACGATGCCGATGACGAAAACGCCGCTCATCACATTGCCGAACAGGCGCACCAGCAGCGAAAAGGTCCGGGTGAGGCTCTCGACGAAATTGAGCGGGATCAGCAACGGGCTCGGCGTGGCGAAGGTTTTCAGATAGCCGCGCCAGCCGCCGGCGCGCACGCCGAAAAAGATCACCGCCAGAAAGACCAGAAAGGCCAAAGCCGCGTCCGTCTCCAGATGGGCCGTCGGCGGCTCGGCGCCGGGGACGAGGCTCGACCAGTTGGCGGCGAAAATGAACAGGAACAGCGAACCGATGAAAGCGCGATAGGGCGCGGGCTCGACCCGCATCGTCTCGCGGATCTGGGCGTCGACGCTTTCGACCAGGATTTCGATGAAGGCCTGAAAGGCGTCCGGGAGGAGGCGCAGGCGGCGTGAGGCGAGAAAGGCGCCCAGCGACAGTGCCGCCATGATCACCCAGGTCGCGACGACCGGCGCGCTGACCGGAGCGGGGCCCAGATGGAAAAGCGTCTGGGTGACGAGCGGAGAGTTCATGACGCGCTCTCCTTCAGGCGGCGCATCACGACGAAGCGCGCCGCCAGCACGCCAGCAGCCGCCGCCAGCAGCGGCCCCGCGCCGCGCAGGCTGGCGAAGACCAGCAGCGCGCCGAGCAGAACAAAGCGCGCGACGATGAAAGGGGTAATTTTGCCCAGGCCGGCGCCGCCCGCCAAAGCGCGCGCGCTGCGCCAGACGGCGTAAAAATAGAGCGCGCCGCCGAAAAGCCCGAGCAGGCTGAAACCGGCGAGGCGCAAAACCGACATCACCAAGGGCGGATCAACATTCATGCCTTTTCCACCCATTTCCACGCCGACCAGCAGCCGAGGCCAAGACCAACCAGCAGCAGGGGCGCCGTCCAGAACAGCCCGGAATGAAGGACGCGGTCAAGCCAGCGGCCGAGGAACAGGCCGATCAATATCGGCGTGACGATCATCCAGCCGAGCACGCCGATCTGCGCGAGCCGTCGGCCGACCGAAAGTTCGCCGTTCTCGCGCCCGCGTCGGTCGCGTTCGGCGTCGCGCTGCGCGGCTTTGACGAGCGGGTCCCCTTCATCCGGCGTGGGCATCTCAAAATCCCTCGCGGCGATCTGGGCGCAGATGGCGCATGATCTGTCGGATGGCGGCGAGATGCAGCCGCGTCGCATCGACGCGCTCGGACTTTTCCGTTTCGCTCTCCTCCCGGAAGCGGGCGAGAACGGTCTGGTCGAGCGTGGCCAGATCGTCGCTGGCGACGGCCTCGCGCGTCGCAATGGCCACGTCGCGCCCGTCGCTCACGGAAAGGACGCCGCGCCGGACGGCGCAATACCGCCCCCGCCCGTCAGCGCCTCGCCAGCTGACGACCGACACAGTCAGGCTGGTCAGAAAATCGGCATGGCCGGGAAGAAGCCCGAAAGAGCCGCTCGCGTCCTGCGCCCGGACGGACAGAACGCCGTCTTCGTCGACGACGACCGATAGCGGCGTGACGATGCGCAGTCTCATGCGGGCGCCTCTGCTTTCGCTTTAGCTTCCTTTCGCCGCGCATCCTCCAGCGTTCCTACCATATAGAGCGAGTTTTCGGCCCAGTCGTCGGTTTCGCCATCGAGAATGGCGCGGCAGCCCTCCAATGTGTCGGAAAGCGCGACACTGCGGCCGGGCGTGCCGGTAAAGGCCTCGGTGACGACGAAGGGTTGGCTGAGAAAACGTTGCAGGCGGCGCGCCCGCCTGACGATCTGGCGGTCGGCTGCGCCCAGCTCCTCGACCCCGAGTAGGGCGATAATGTCCTGTAGGTCTTTGAACCGCGCCAGAATTTCGCGCGCGCGTTCGGCGAGGCGGTAATGGGCCTCGCCGACCACGAGCGGATCGAGCAGAGCCGACGAAGAACCGAGCGGGTCGACGGCGGGATAAAAACCCTCCGCGGCGAGCTGGCGGGACAGCATGATGATGCTGTCCATATGGCTGGAAATGGCGGTGACGGCGGGATCGGTGAAATCGTCGGCCGGCACATAGACCGCCTGGATGGCGGTGACGGACGCTCCCGCCGCCGAGGCGATGCGCTCCTGCAGGGCGGCGACCTCGCTCGCCAGGGTCGGCTGGTAGCCGACCCGCGACGGCAGGCGCCCGAGCAGGCTGGAGACTTCGGCGCCGGCCTGCACGAAGCGGAAGATGTTGTCCATCAACAGCAGGACGTTCTGATGCTTCTGGTCGCGGAAATATTCCGCCATGGTCAGCGCCGTCAGCGGCGCCCGCCAGCGGGCCCCCGGCGGCTCGTTCATCTGGCCATAGACCAGCACAGCGCGCGCGAGGACGCCGGATTCGCGCATTTCCGTCCATAATTCATGGCCCTCGCGGGAACGCTCGCCAACGCCGGCGAAGACGGAAATGCCCTGGTATCTCTCGACCATGGCGTGGATCAGCTCCATCACCAGCACGGTCTTGCCGACGCCCGCGCCGCCGAACATCGCCGCCTTGCCGCCCTGGGCCAGTGGGTTGAGCAGGTCGATCACCTTGATTCCGGTTTCGAAAATTCGGGTGGCGGCGCTTTCGTCCTCCAGCCGCGGCGGAGGATTGTGAATCGACCGGCGCGGCGTGTCCGCGGGAAGAGGCGGACCGGAATCGCCGACATGACCCAAAGCGTCGAACAGCCGGCCAAGCGCCGCCTCGCCGACCGGAACTTTCAGCGGTTCGCATGAGGCGCGCGCCGTGACGCCGCGCGACAGGCCGGAGGTCGCTTGCAAGGCGATAGCGCGGACGGTGCGCGCGTCGAGATGGCTGTGAACTTCGAGGACCAGCGGCTGCGGACGATTCCATAGCACATCGATGGCGCTGTCGACCGGCGGCAGGCGACCGTCGCCGAAGCGCAGGTCCACCACAGCGCCGCGCACCGATACGACCAGCCCTTCTGAGTCGCGCTCCGCCATCAAAGTCCTCAGAGACGTCGTCTGGAGCCTTCGTCCGGCGCCATTGCGAATTCGCTCGCGCCAATGATCAGGTCAAGTCTGGAGCCGGAAGCCGGCAAAGGTCAATTCCTTTGAAGCGAACACCGGCCAAGTGGCGGTAGCCCATACGCGTCTCTGAATGAGCGCTTCCCACGCCATTCCGCCCGTGCGCGCCATGACGCCTTTTTGAATTGGTGAAATCGATAGCATAATCTCCGACGCGTGAAGCCGAACTTCCGCGAAGGGCGGATTCCGTTGAAAGACTCGGCGATTGATCGGGCGCGGACGCCGTGATTCACCTCTCCTGCTGGTTTGGCGGGGGATGGGGCGATGATGGGCGTTCAAGCGGCGGCGGCCCGGTTGTTCCATGATTTCCGCCTCGACGACCACGCGCCCGGCGACCATCGGCTCCGGGGCGTCGACCGGCATATTGACCTTGAAGGCGTGCGTAACGGGCTGAAGCCGTTCCATAGCAGCATCGGTCGCCCCTCGATCGATCCGGAACTGATGATCCGCATGCTGCTCGTCGGCTATTGCATCGGAATCCGTTCGGAGCGCCGCCTGTGCGACGCGGTCGATCTCGATCTCGCCTATCGCTGGCTTCTTCAGGCGGGCATGGGTTGTCGACTCCGTTGTTGTCGGCTGACCGGGTGGGAAGCGCTCGGAAGGATTCAGGCTTCCTTGCGCGCGCGACCAATTACTGATCGACACCGATCATGGCGCGATTGTCGATGCCGAAGCCATGCGCTCCATTCGCCAGGCCGAGGTCGAAGCCGCCCAAGCGACGCCGGATCGAACCGAGGATCGCTTCGGCCTCGAGCCGGGTTATCTGACGCCGACACGGCCTTTGGCGCGGCGCAAAACCTCGCCTGCTCGTCAAGCGGAAGCAGATCACGCCGCAGATCCCGGTCTTGGATAAATCGACGCGGACGGACGGCGCGTTTTCCGGTGGACGGCGGCCATTGGCGCCCAGGCGACCGTCGCGCCGTCGGAGCCCATGGCCTGGATATTCAGTCAGGTTCCTGGCCCACCGACTTGCCGAAGCCGGACAAGCTCTTCCTCGACCGCTTTCAAGCGCTCCTTGCCGAAGAACATCTCATCGCGAACGAAGAACGTCGGCGAGCCGAACGCGCCGCGGTCATGGCTGGCCTGCGTGTTGGCCATCAGCTGGCCTTTGACCTCGGGCTCCTGCGCGGTCTGGATCAGGCGTTCAGCGTCCATCCCGCCTTCGGTGAGCACGGCGGCTATCGCGGCCGGCTCGTCCATCTTCAGCCCACGTTCCCACATCGCCGCGAACATCGAGTCGACGTAGGGCTCGAAACAACCTAACCGCTGCGCCGCAACCGCGCCGCGCATGATCTGCAGCGTGTTCACCGGGAAGTGGGGGTTCAATTTGAATTCCTTCAGCCCATGCCGGGTGACGAATCGCCTCATTTCCAATCTGTCATACGCCAGTTTGTTGGGGATGGCGGCGAAGGCTTCGACCGGCGACCGGTTGTTCGCCAGCTTGAACAGACCACCGAGCAGGATCGGCAGATAGGTGAAACGGACGCCCGTCCGCGCTTCTATCGACGGAATCACCTTGTGGCACAGATAGGCGTTGGGGCTGCCGAAATCGAACAGGAATTCGACGCCGATCTCGAGGGTGGGGTTCATGGGCATTACCAGCTTTCCATCCAGGGGCGCAGATCGGTCTCGTGTGTCCAGGCGTCGCGCGGCTGCTGGTGAATCTGCCAGTAGGCCTCTGCGATGTGATCCGGGTTCAGGATTCCTTGCTGCTCCTTGAGCGCGAAGCGTTCGGGGAAGTTGCTGCGGATGAACTCGGTGTCGATCGCGCCGTCGATCACCGGGTGCGCGACATGGATGCCCTTCGGCCACAGTTCGCGCGCCATGCTTTGCGCCAGCGCGCGCAGTGCGTGCTTGGCGCCGGCGAAGGCGGCGAAGCCCTCGCGGCCGCGCAAGCTGGCCGTTGCGCCTGTGAATATGATGGTGCCTCGACCGCGCGGCAGCATGACCCTGGCGACCTCACGCCCCATCAGGAAGCCGCCGAAACAGGCCATTTCCCAGACCTTGGCGTACACGCGGGCGGTGGTCTCGGTGATGCCGTAGCGAACGTTGGCGCCGATGTTGAACACGGCGACCTCGATGGGCGCGATCTCGCTTTCGATCTTCTCGACGAGTGCAACCATCTCCGCCTCCTTGCGCGCATCGCTGCCAAAGCCATGCGCCTGCCCGCCGTCGGCGCGGATCTGTTGCACAAGCGGCTCCAACTTGTCGGCCGTGCGGCGCGTGACGCAAGCGATGTAGCCCTCACGGGCAAAGCGCCGCGCGATGGCGCCGCCGGTGGCGTCGCCGGCGCCGATCACGAGTATCGCCTTGGCTTGGGTCATCCGACCTCCGATGCAGGATGCGAAGGAGCGTAGGCTGGGGCGGCCAAGCGTTCGATATGCGCTAGGCCGCGCCTGGGCCAGGACGCGCCGACAATGACGCTGCGGTCGGCGCCATTCCTGTGGTTGTCCCTGCGCTGCGATTTCTGGCGGATATGACCCTGCGAGGTGGGGGGCGCCGTGTCGCGCCGGATGCGCGCGATGCGCGGCCTCGCGTTCTGAATTTCGAGGCCATAATTGAGCGAGCGGGCGATCTGCGCCGTCTTGCGCCAGCCGCCGGACGAACTGGCCGCCTCGCTTGAAAGCCGGCTCGCTTTGAGCGCGCTCATGGGGCGGTCAACCGGAGCATTGCGTCCGCCTATTCTTGCGATAACGATCGTTATCTTATAAGGTGTTACAATTGATTGTCAATCATAACAGGTCCAGTCGGCATGCGCTATTCGAGGGAACATAAAGACGAGGCCCGCCGGCGCCTGCTGGACAGTAGCGCTCGTCATGTCAAGCAACATGGCTTCGCGGCCAGTGGCGTGGACGCCATCGCCTCGGCGGCCGGCGTGACCAGCGGTTCGCTATACAAGCACTTCGCCGGCAAGACCGACCTCTTCGCGGCGGTCATTCGCGCCGACCTGCGGCGCACGGCCGACCGCTTCGCGAAGATCCAGGCCGGTGACGCCGAGGCCGCCGACAAGGCCATGGCGGCCTACTTGAGTCTGCAACACATACGGCGTCCCGAGCGGGGCTGCCCGCTGCCGGCGCTGGCCGCCGAGGTTGCTCGCGCCAGTGACGCCGTGCGTTCCGCCTTCGACGATGGCTTGCGCGAAGTGCACGCGGAGTTGGAATCCATCGCAGGTTCGAGCGACAAGGCGTGGGCGCTGATTAACCAGTCCGTGGGCGCGGTGATGCTGGCGCGCGCGGCGCTGGATCCGGGGCTTCAACGGGAGTTGCTCGAATCGGCGCGGGTCGAGGCTCGAAGCCTTCTTGCCCAACGCCGCGGCGATTTGTAGCTTGCGCGCAAACACATGCTCGCGTCGTTATCTGCCGAAGGTTTCGCGACAACGGCTGCAAGCGCTTCGGCGAACCGTCAATCGCGCCAGTGTTCGCAGTTTTGTTCCGAGCGGTGTCGAAAATGGCGCACCCGAAGGGATTCGAACCCCTGGCCTCTGCCTTCGGAGCAATTTAACGCACCCATCCGAAATATGCGACAGGGCACGCTATGGCACTACAACCATATGAAAAGACTAAACTATCCGAAATTTCGCGCCGAAACCTCTATCCGAAAATTCGCTCCAATTTCCGTCCGGCTGCTTACGTGGTGCTTACGCAGAAACGGAGTTTGGACGGGAGAATTCCCATGGCTAAGCTCACGAAGCGGCTCGTCGACGCTGCCGAGTTCCGCGGAAAGACTACGTCATCTGGGATGACGAGCTACCAGGTTTCGGCCTGCGCGTCTTCGCTTCTGGCAAGCGCAGCTACGTCCTTCAATACCGCGCCTTGGGCCGTTCGCGCCGCTACACCATCGGCTTGCATGGCGTCTGGACGGCCGAAAGCGCTCGGCAGGAGGCGAAGGTCCAGTTGGGCCGCGTTGCTCAGGGCGACAACCCCGCCGAGGAGCGCCAGCTCGATCACAAGGCCATCACGGTCAAGGAGCTCTGCACGCTCTACGTCAATGACCTGAACGCAGGCCTCATCTTGGGGAAGGGCGGGCGGCCCAAGAAACCCACGACCGTGGGGACGGACACCGGCCGCATAGAGCGGCACATCATCCCGCTCCTCGGGACGCGCCGCGTGAAGGACCTAACCAAGGCCGACATCAACAAGGTCCTGAAGGACATCATGGCCGGCAAGACGCGAGTCGCCGTCAAGACGAAGAAGCTGCGCGGCAAGGCGATCGTCCGCGGCGGCGCCGGAACGGCCACGCGAACCGTCGGGCTCCTCGGCGGCATCCTCACCTATGCGGTCGAAGCTGGCATCATCACCACCAATCCTGCCCACGGCCTGCGGAAGCCGAAGGACAATGTCCGCACCCGCCGGCTCACGGAAGCGGAGTATCGGACGCTGGGCGAGATGCTGCGCACGGCTGAGAAGGATGAGAAGTACGCGACGACCGTGGAAATCATTCGTCAGATCGCGCTGACCGGCTGCCGCCGGAGCGAAATGATCGGCT
>CAVVIQ010000019.1:0-12664 GCA_963748385.1 uncultured Pseudomonadota bacterium | reverse complement strand
GGCGCTGCGGGCGCTGTCGCCCGGCGCCAGAACCCGCATCGAGGGCTTGGCGAAAAGGTCGCCGTCGAAATCCTCGGGGTCGCCGTGGCCGGTCCAGGCCTCCAGACAGAGGAAAGGCGCATGAGGACGGGACCAGAGCGCGATATGGGGAAAATTCTCCAGATCCATGCGCAGGCTCGGGCCGCCTTGCGCCGCGAATTCCAGCCCTTTGCCGCGCGCGTCGAGAAAACACAGCGCCTCCTCGAACAGCTCCGACGTGAGAACCAGCTCGCGTCCGCGCAGCGGAACGGGCCGGCGCCGCGCCGAAAACAGGCCGCCCGGCGCGATGATGGGGACCTCGGCGCGCTCCTCGGCGTCGAAGCGCACGACATGCCCGCCACTTGCGCCGGGCAGCGGCCAGTTGAAGCCCGGATGCAGGCCGCAGGCGAAGGGCATGGCCCTCGGGCCTTCATTCGTGACGTAGAGGACTGTAAGCAATTCATTGTTATTGATTATATATTCTACATCGAGCCGGAAATCGAAAGGATAGCGCGCGCGCGTCCGCTCGCTGGCGCGCAGGCGCAAAAGGGCGCGGTCTTCCGCCTGCTCGACCGGCAAAAAATCCTCGCCCCGGGCGAAACCGTGCAGGCCGAGCGGATAGCGCCAGCCGTCCACGACGATTCCGTCGCGCGTCCAGCCGACGACAGGAAAAAGAATCGGCGCCGATTCGGGCCAGAATTTTTCGTCGCCCGGCCAGATCAGCTCGTCGCCGCCGACGCGCCAGATCTTCAGCTCCGCCCCGCGCAGGGCGACGCGGGCTGTCGCCCTCCCGGACGAGATTTCCAATTGCGCGCTCATTGTCTAATCATTCCGCCTGCCGAAATCTCTTTCCCACCCGAGTCCTCGCATGACCAAAGCCGCGATTCGCATGATCGGCGTCAACAAATGGTACGGCGAATTCCATGCGCTGCGCGATGTCGATCTCGAAGTCGCGCGGGGGGAAAAGATCGTGCTCTGCGGCCCCTCGGGTTCGGGCAAATCGACCCTGATCCGCTGCGTCAACGGGCTGGAGCGCCGCCAGACCGGCAAGATCGTCGTCGATGGGATCGAACTGACCGACGACCCGCGCGGCGTCGAGAAGGTGCGGCGCGAGGTCGGCATGGTCTTTCAGCATTTCAATCTCTTTCCGCATCTCACCGTGCTGGAGAACTGCATTCTGGCGCCGGTTCATGTCCGCGAAGTCCCGAAGAAAGAGGCCGAGGCGCTGGCCCTGCATTTCCTGGAAAAGGTGAGGGTCGCCGATCAGGCGCGAAAATATCCAGCGGGCCTGTCGGGCGGCCAGCAGCAGCGCGTGGCCATCGCCCGCGCCTTGTGCATGAGGCCGAAAATCATGCTGTTCGACGAGCCAACCTCGTCGCTCGACCCGGAAATGGTCAAGGAAGTGCTGGACACGATGGAGGTTCTGGCGCGCGAGGGCATGACGATGGTGCTCGTGACCCATGAAATGGGTTTCGCGCGACAGGTCGCCGACCGCATGGTCTTCATGGACCAGGGCCAGATCGTGGAGATCGCGCCGCCGGAGCCTTTCTTCACCGCGCCCCGGCACGAGCGGACGCAGAGTTTTCTGCGGCAGATCCTGCGCTAGCGCATATTCCCGAAAAGCGGCTCCGGTTTTCGGAAAAGAATATGCGCAAAAACAAAAAGCTGGGGCGCGTTCGGTGAACGGGAGTTCTCCGAACGCGCCCCAGCCGCACGGCGGCTTCTTGGCCGGAACGTTGCGGAAGCAGGCGATCGGGAACCGATTTCGCCCCAACCGCGGATTGTGCGCATAATTTTCAATCCAGAATTCCATTAACGGAATTTCGTTACACGCATAGCTTACGAGCTTGTAATATCAAGCCCTTCAGGACATCGTTCGACAACGTACAAATGAATGTATATTATAATCTCGGCTATTTTATACATTTTTTTAATATTTTCCTCACCTGTCCATCGCTTTTATTACGGCACTAACGTTACGTAATTTAACATTTTCGTCTTAATCGCGCTCTCCACATAGACCCCCCGGACGGCGTTCGGGGACGTCTGGAGCCGTGAAACTCGGGGAGACGGATTTGGTCAACGGGAGACGGCCATGAAACATCGTCTGACGATGGCGCTCTACCAATATTGGCTGGGCGTGCGTTCATCGCTGGCGATGCCGAGCGTCAGGAATATCGAGCGCGCGACGACACGCGACATATTGCCGAATGTCTTCGTGCTCGAAGGCGCGACGCCGGAAACGCTCACCATCAATTTTTCCGGCGCCATGATGAACCGCATCTGTTCGTCCGACAGGTTCGGAACGCCTTTTTTCGATCTCTGGAACGAGTGGGACCGTGACGACGTCAGGAATGCGATCCAGACCGTTCTGGCGCTCAAGCTGCCGACGCTGATCGGCGCCGCCGCCATTTCCGACAATGAAAAAGCGGTCCATTTCGAGGTCTTGCTGCTGCCGCTCCGCAAGAACGTCAACATTCTCGGATCGATCGTTCAGGTCGACGACGCGCGCTGGCTCAAGGCGCCGCTCGGCCCTTTCCATGTGACTTCCACGCGCATCCTCCACGCCGAGTTCGAAACGCCGAACCGTCGCTTCGGAAAAAAGACCTCGGCGCGAGCCCGAAAGCCGACGCTCGTCGTGTACGACGGGCTCAAACGCCGGTAATTGGACAGGCGCTTTGCCTCAGCGGCGACCGTTTGCCGAAGCGCCGCCGGCCCCGGACCTTTCAAGAACGAGCGTCGCCCAGCCGCCGGAGCATGTCGCGGACCTGTTCGGCCGCCGCCGCCAGAACGCCTGCGTCGCGGCCGCGCAGGACGATCTGGTTGTAATATTTCCCGTCGCGGAAAGACGGATAGGAGCCGATCGACACTTCCGAAAAAGCCTTGGCGACCGCCTCGAGCCCAGCGGCGTAGGCGCTTTCGGGAACGCCATGCGCGTCGATCGATTCCGACAGGATTTTCACGCCATGAACGAGCCTGGGCGCGACATCGTCGAGCATGGCCTGCATCACCATGGGCACGCCGGCCATGACGATGACATTGCCGATCCAGAATCCCGGCGCCTTGGAAACCGGATTGGCGACCAGCGCCGCGCCGTGCGGGATGCGCGCCATGCGCCGCCGCGCCTGGTTGAGGTCTTCCGGCTTCATGCGCTCCAGCAGCAAGGCGAGGGCGCGCGGATCCTCGGAAATGCCGACCCCGAAGGCCCTGGCCACCGCGTCGGCGGTGATGTCGTCATGAGTTCGGGCCGATGCCGCCGGTGGTGAAGACATAGTCGTGGCGCGCCCGCAAGGCGTCGAGCGCGGCCACGATTTCGTCCTCGACATCGGGCACAACGCGGATTTCGCGGGTCTCGATGCCGATCTGGAGCAGGTAGCGGGCGATGTAATGGCTGTTGGCGTCGCGCGTGCGCCCCGAAAGGATTTCGTCGCCGATCGCCAGGATGGCCGCGGTGACGCGCCGGTCAGTCATCGCCGGATTTCCGCTCGTACATGACATAGACCTTGGTCCGCGCGACGGGGACATAGCCGCGGCTTTCCAGCAGCCCGAGCAGGTCGACCTCCCATTTCGCCGGCGAATAGGCCAGGATCAGGGCGCGCGGCCACAAAAATTCCGGCTCGGTGGTGAGAAAAGGCTCGAGAACCAGATCCTCGGCGCCCTCGACATCGAGCTTCATCACGTCGATCCGGCGCAGGCCTTCTTCACGGACCAAAGTCGCCAGCGATCTGGCCTCGACCATCAGGGAAGCCCCGCCCGTCTCGGCGTTGACGATCCGCATCGAGGTCTGGGCGAGGTCGCGCGAATTTTCGAACAGGGTGGCGCGGCCATCGATATCGGCCACGGCGCAGGCCAGCGCCTTGACGGTCGCGGCCGGGTTCTGACCGAGATTGTAAACCAGCCGCTCGAACAGGACGGGCTGCGGCTCGACCGCCAGGATTTTCGCGCCCGGGCCGGCGCGCAGGGCGACGAACAGGCTGCCGGCGCCGCAGCCCGCGCCGATGTCGAGGAAGGTCATGCCCGGCGCGATACGCCCGGCGAGAAAATGGCGCTCCTCGCGGTCGGAGAATTGCGGCGTAAACAGCAGACGTTTTTCGCAGGCGTTGTTGCAGGGATAGAGCCGCATGCGCGCTTTCAGCGTCTCCACGGTCACGTCAACCGGGCGGGCGCACAGGCGGCGCAGGCCCATTCGCCGCGCCAGGATCGCCATCCGCTGCCCGAGCCAGTGCGCGCCAGCCCTCTGGGTGAAACGCAAAAGGGAGCGCAGGGCGCCGCGCGGCCGGTATTGCCCGAAGGGCGACAGATCATTGGCGGGAATCGCGCGCATGGGGAAGGTTCTTACCAGCCGCCGCCCGGCGGGCCAAGTTTTCCGCGCCAAACCGGCGATGGTCGCGGACGATTCGCCCCCCACCCCGAAGCGCGCCTCGCGGTCTGAGATTTTGTCCAGCTGAGCAAAAAGGCCGATTCCTGCGGCCTTTTTTGCGTCCTTCCCTCCTGCAGCCGCCCTGGCCGCGACGATGTACTTTTTAACCGAGATCTTCTAGTTTGCGACGCGCGCAGCCGCGCCCAAGGCCTCGGGACTGGGCGACGCGAAGGCGCAAAAGACAGTCTTGAAAACGCAATGGGCGCGCGGATCGCCATCGGGCCGGCGGATCGCCGGTTCGAGTCAAGGGAATGCCGATGTCGGTTGAAAAAAGCGGCCACGATGGATTGCCGGGGCGCCGGAACACGCCGCTCGACAATGTCTCACAGGGCCTCGTCCGTTCCGCCGGGCTGACCGACGCGCAGATCGCGCAGGCGCTCGCCTACGCCCAGGCCAATGGCGTCAGCTTTCTGACCGCGGCGATCGCGACCGGCCTGGTGACCCGCGAATTCGTCCTCACCTCCATCTCCAAGCAATATAACTACCCGATCATCCAGAACGACGCGGCGATGAAGGCTTTCTCCAGGGAGCTTGTCACCGGCCACGAACCGTTCGGGACATCGGCGGAAAAAATCCGCACCGTCCGCACCTCGATCGTCGGCGGGGCCATCTCCCGCGGCGTTCGCGCCTTCGTCATGGTCGGCGCGCGCGATGGCCAGGGAACCACTTATCTTGCCGCCAATCTCGCGGTCGCTTTCGCCCAGATGTCGGTCGCCACGCTGCTGGTCGATTCCAATCTGCGCGATCCGCGCATCGCCGCCATGTTCGGCGTCAATCCCGCCCATGACGGCCTGACCGACGCCCTGCTGACGCGGCGCATCGACTCGCCGCCGATCATCGAGAACGTCCTGCCCGGCCTTTCCATTCTGCCCTCGGGCGGCATCCCGCCCAATCCGCAGGAACTGCTCTGTTCGTCGGAATTTCTCACCCTGAGCGGCAATCTGCTCAATCAATTCGGGATCGTGATCTACGATTCGCCCAGCGCCATGGATTACAGCGACACCTATATGCTCGCCGCCCGCATCGGTGCGGCGGTCATCGCCGCCCGCCTGCACCACGCCGCGTTCGAAGACCTCAAGGCCGTCTCCGCCAAGCTCCGCGCCAATCAATGCGAGATCATCGGCACGATCGCGAATTCCTTTTGAGCGGCGCTGGATATGGGGCAGGAAACGGCAAGGGCGGAAACTGGCGCGATCATCGACGTTTCCGCAGCCGCCGGCGCGCCGCTGATTTCAGTCGTCATCCCGCATTACAACGATCTGGATAATCTGAGGCTCTGTCTTTCCCTGCTGGAAAAAAAAAAGTCACCAAACTCCGGCGCGGACGCCATTTCACTGGCTGCGGCGCGTTAAATTCGTCCTGGACACGATGACGCGCTTGCCGAAATTGCCGAAATCAGCAACCTTGGGGGTCAACAGAGCCGTTATCCGCCGACTATTGGTCGTAGTGTTTCCGATACCAAAGCCGACCGATCACAGCCGTCGGGTGCTCCGGTGCGCGAGGGCTCGTTTAGTCGCCGCTAACCGAGGAGCGAGGGCTGTCAGGAGCGACCAGTTTTGACGAACTCTGAGCTGCAAACGTCGAACGATCCTGAGATTTCGATCATCGTGCCGCATTACAACGACCTCGGAAACCTCCGTCATTGCCTTGAGGCGTTGAAGCGGCAGACCCTGCCGCGAAGCCGATTCGAGATCGTCGTGGCTGACAATAATTCCGTCTGCGGGATCAAGGCGGTGATCGATTTGTGCGGGCCCGATGTGACGGTCGTTCCCGCTCCCGTTCAGGGCGCCGCCGCCGCCCGCAACGCGGCGCCGGAATTGACGCGAGGCGCGGTTTACGCCTTTATCGATTCGGACTGCCGACCAGCCCAGAACTGGCTGGAGGAAGGCCTGAAGGCGCTGGAAAACTCGGATTCGTCGGCGGACGGGTCGATGTCGATTTCGCCAACCCGACGCGGCCGACCGCCGTCGAGGCGTTCGAAGCGGTTTTCGCCTTCGATTTCAAGCGATATATCGAAAAGGAAGGTTTTACCGGCACTGGCAATTGTTCGTGCGCCGCGCGACCTTTCGAACGCGTCGGCGCTGTTCCGCAACGGCCTTTCCGAGGACAAGGACTGGAGCCGGCGGGCCATGGCGATCGGCCTCAAGATCACTTATTGCGGCAATGTGGTCGTCTGCCATCCGGCGCGAAGAAGCTGGGAGGAGCTGGCCAAAAAAACGCGGCGCGTGGTGCGGGAAACCGTCGAACTGAAACGCGCCGAAAAAACGGCGCCGGCGCCTGGGGGATTTATCTCTTCAAAATCCTGGCTTCTCCCTTCATTCACGCTTTCAAGGTCATCTTTTCAAGAATGAGACGGCGCGGCGCTGAAGCTTCGCCACGATCGGCGTGCTGTTCAGGCTGCGCTGGAGCCGCGCCGTCTGGTTTGCGCAAGGTCTTCTGTTGGGGACCGGCGATACATGACGCCGAGGCTCGGAGGTTTCGTTAGCGGCGACGCGACAACGGCGCGAGCAGTGGGGCGGAGAGGAATTCGGGTCCAACAATGAAAGATGCGTCTGTCCCCAAAAAGACCGCGATCGTCATCGTGACTTTCCGGACTTCCGCCGATCTCGTCCATTGTCTCGACGCATTGAGAAAAGCCGATCGCGCCGAGCCCTTCGACATTTTCATTACGGAAAACGCCGGCGGCGGCGCTTATGACGATACGCTCGAAGCCCTGCGCCGCGGCGGCTATGTTTTTGCTCCGGCGCCGCGAACCCGTTGGCGAGAACAGCTTCGTTCGCCTCTCCTCCTGCCGCGACGAGGCCAGCGGCGTCGAAATCCATTTTGGCCAAGCCAGGGAAAATCTTGGCTATGCGGGCGCAATCAACATCTGGCTGCGGCGCCTGATGGCTGACGGTAAATGGAAGGGGTTCTGGATTCTCAACCCGGACACGGCGCCGGACGAAAGCGCTTTACGTGAACTCGTCGCCTATGCCCGACGCCACGACAAGGGCATGGTCGGCAGTCGGATCGTTTTTCGGGACAATCCCGAGCTCATCGCCACGCGCGGCCTGAAATGGCGGCCCTTGGCCGCCAAGACAAAGGGCGTCGACAAATTCGCTTCCGCGAATATTCACCCGGATCGTCTCGACATCGAAGCGCGGATCGACTCTCCGTCAGGGGCGTCGGTTTTCATCGACCGCCGGCTGCCTGAAGAAAATCGGCCTGATGGACGAGGATTATTTCCTCTATTTCGAGGATCTGGATTGGGGCGTCCGGGCCAAATCTGCTTGCGGAATCGGCTGCGCCGAAATGTCGAACGTCCGCCATATCGGCGGCGCCTCGATCGGTTTGGCTACTTCACGCGCAGCTGTGCGCGCCTCGCGCTACACGTGGCGCAATATTCGTTATCTGTTCGGCCGCGTGGCGCGAGAATGTTCGGTCTGCGGGCATAAGGGGCGGTTCTTCGCTTACGGTTCGCCGCTTTATCTCGGCGTCAACATTGATGCGCTCTGTCCGTCCTGCCTTTCGCTTGAGCGTCAGCGGCTGCTTGCGCTTTGCGTCGACGAATGCCGAACTCATCCACGGCCGGACGGTGCTGCATTTCGCGCCTGAGGAATGCCTGGAGAAGTTCCTGCGCGCGCGCGCGCCTGAGGGCTACATGACCTGTGATTTCGATCCGCGCGCGGCGGAGCTACGCGTCGACATCGAGGCTATCAACTTGCCTGACGCCTCGTTCGACGTCGTCATTTGCGCGCATGTGCTCGAACATGTCGACGACCAGCGCGCGATCGCGGAACTGGCGCGCATCGTGAAGCCCGGCGGTCGCTGCTTGCGATGGTCCCGCTTATCGAAGGCTGGAACGCCACTTACGAGAACGCAGCCATGACCGACAACGCCGAAGACCAATCACCCATTTCAACCAGCACGATCACGTGCGCTTCTATGGCCGCGACTTCCGTGACCGTCTCGCACAAGGCGGCTTCCGCATCGAGGATATACTGCGACCGAACCCGCCGTCACGCGCTCGCCTCATGCGCGCAGAAGGTGTTCGTCTGCCGCAAGCCGTCTGCG
Source organism: uncultured Pseudomonadota bacterium (assembly GCA_963748385.1). Lineage (GTDB taxonomy): Bacteria > Pseudomonadota > Alphaproteobacteria > Rhizobiales > Beijerinckiaceae > Rhodoblastus. Next base: position 4,173 of record CAVVIQ010000019.1, on the reverse strand, counting down.
AGCTGACCAAATCGAAGCGGGATGACGTTCCGCCCTCTCCGTCTATCTGGACCACCGCAACCGTCTGCTGTTCGTGCGCCGGCGTCACCCGCGATGGTATCCGTGGACGGTTTTGATTGTCCTGGCGCGCACGGGCGAATTCGTCGCCGTCGGCGCATGGGCGAATTTTCGCGCGGCCCTTTCGGGATGGGCCGCCGGCGTTCTCGGCGAAACCGGGCGCCCGGACAGGTTTTTCGCGCGCCGTCAACTTTAAGGTTTTCCGAACGCAAAAAAAAGCGGCGCGTGGGACGCGCCGCCTCTTGATTTCCGTTCCTTCGCGTCAGGCGACGGCGGAGTCCGCCGCGCCGATGATCTGGGCGCGGTCGGCCAGCGCCACCCGGATATAAACCGGAACCTGGCGATGGGCCTTGGCGCGGGGATAGGGCAGTTCCTCGACGGCCCTGCCTTCGGGATAAAGCGCCTCGAACTCGGACCAGTTGTCGAAGGCAAGGCGATCGACGTTATCGACGAAGGTCTCGGCCGGGGCGTTTTCGGCCAGGATCAACGAATGGTCGTCGAGTTCGATGTGGAAATAAGTGAAGACGCGCGGAACCCCGGCCTCGCGGACGATCGACGTTCCGTTGACCAGTGCGCTGGCCTGGATCAGCACGCCGTCCACGAACATGGCGTGATCGGGCGAGACCAGCAGGTCGCGGGACGGGACGTTCTCGCCCAGCGCGCCGGCCTTGATGCGTACCGGCAGCACGCGCGTCGGATCGGCGAAGACGGTGGAGATGGTCTGCCGGCCGAGCCAGTTGATCTTCTCGACGACGCCCTCCGTCGTCAGCACGTGATCGCCGGGCTTGAGGTTTTCAACCGCAACCTCGCCGTCTGGCGTGCGGATCATCGTGCCGGGGTAGAAGCACACGTACTTGATGCTCTCGGAGCCGATGCTGGTACGCGTAAAGTTGTCGCCGCCCGTTGTCTTTGCTGTAAACGTGAGCGTGTCGGTCGTACCCAGCGCAGGGTCGTTAGTGCTGTTCAGCTTGATGCTATTCAGAGCAGCATCCCAAGCTGTGGTTGAGCTCTGCCCGGGAGGGCCCGTGTAGGCGAGCGTATAAGTGCCGTTTGAGTTTTGCGTCAAAGTAAAATGGGCAGGTAGCGTCGAGGACGACAGCGTTTCTCCCGAAAGCAGATTGCCGATGGTGATACTTCCAAGGTTAGCGGTGCCAGTCCACGAAACCGCGGCGTTGCCAAACAGCGTGACTGTGGGATCGGGATCCGCGGGCTGCGGATCGTGGTAAGTGGTGGTGTTATTGGCGACGCCGCTCGCGCCCCATTTAATTGTGAGTGTGCCTGTCGCCATGAGAATCCGTTTCCTTCATTGAATGAACAACGGGCGACCACGGTTTCGCGCCGCCCTTGCGCTACAGCTACGCCCTTCCGTCGCGCGGCCGGCTCCGCCTTTCGGACCCGTCGCCCCTGGACGGCCTCAGCATTAACGTTCCGTCAACCGGGATTTAAAATTCCCATACCCTTCGTAAGCAGGCAAGCCCCTGACGATAGGCATAGACAATACGCACCTTATTTGAGACATTTTGCATATTTTCGACTTCGACCAAGGATGTTTCGAACCATTCACGGGACCATCTGCAACCGGCCGGCGCGCCGACCGACCCGGCCAGCCTTCCGCCTTTTTCAAAAGCCCGGCTCGCGGGCGAGCGTCACGTCGCGGACGGCGCTTTCGCGCGGGGGCCCGCGTCGGTAAGGCGCACGAAGCGGCGCGGCGCTGGAATTCGCGGATCGTCGCGGCGCCGACATAGCCCATGGCGGCGCGCAGGCCGCCGGCGAGCCGGCGCCGGATCGACCCCGAGGTCCGGGCAAAAAATCAATGTCCGGTCGGATAATTCGGGCTTTCCCTCGTGATCATCACGTCGTGGACGTGGCTTTCGCGCAGGCCCGCGTTGGTGATGCGCACGAAACGGGCGCGGCGCTGGAATTCGGGGATCGTCGGGGCGCCCGACATAGCCCATGGCGGCGCGCAGGCCCCCGGCGAGCTGGTGCAGGATCGGCGCGACCGGACCGCGATAGGGCACCTGTCCCTCGACGCCTTCCGGCACCAGTTTCATCTGATCCTTGGTGTCCTGCTGGAAATAGCGGTCCGCCGAGCCGCGCGCCATGGCGCCGACCGAACCCATGCCGCGATAGGCTTTGAAGGAGCGGCCCTGATAGAGGAACATCTCGCCCGGCGCCTCTTCCGTTCCGGCGAGCAGCGAGCCGATCATCACCGCATCGGCGCCGGCCGCGATCGCCTTGGCGAGATCGCCGGAATATTTGATGCCGCCGTCGGCGATCACCGGCACATTGGCCTTTTTCGCCTCCGAGGCGGCTTCGAGCACAGCGGTCAGCTGCGGCACGCCGACGCCCGCCACCATGCGGGTGGTGCAGATCGAGCCCGGCCCGATGCCGACCTTGACCGCGTCGGCCCCAGCGCCGATCAAGGCCTTGGCGCCTTCGGCGGTGGCGATATTGCCGGCGATCATCGCGACCGCGTTGGACAGGCGCTTGATCCGCGCGACCTGGTCGAGCACCGATTGCGAATGGCCATGGGCCGTGTCGAGCACGATGCAGTCCACCCCGGCGTCGATCAGCGCTTCGGCGCGCTCGAAACCCTTGTCGCCGACGGTGGAGGCGGCGGCGACCCGCAGCCGGCCCGCGCCGTCCTTGCAGGCCGAGGGATACAAGGTGGCCTTTTCGATGTCTTTCACCGTCACCAGCCCGACGCAGCGGTGATCGGCGCTCACCACCAGCAGCTTCTCGATGCGGTGCTGGTGCAGGAGGCGGCGGGCCTCGTCCTTGGTGACGCCCTCGCGCACGGTGACCAGCTCCTTGGTCATCAGTTCGGAGATCGGCTGGGCCGGATTGTCGGCGAAGCGCACGTCGCGATGGGTGAGAATGCCGACCAGCCGTCCCGGCCTGTTGTCCGGCCCGCGTTCGACCACCGGAATGCCGGAAATCGAATTGCGGTTCATCAGCGCGAGCGCGTCGGCGAGCGTTTCGTCGGGGAAAATGGTGATCGGATTGACCACCATGCCGCTTTCGTAACGCTTGACGCGGCGGACCTCCTCGGCCTGTTCGGCGGGGTCGAGATTGCGGTGGATGACGCCGATGCCGCCGGCCTGGGCCATGGCGATGGCGAGCCGCGCCTCGGTCACCGTGTCCATCGCCGAGGACAGGATCGGCAGGTTCAGCTCGATGTCGCGCGCGAGGCGGGTCTTGATCAGGACGCCGGAGGGCATGACCTCGGAATGACCAGGGCGCAGCAGCACGTCGTCGAAGGTCAGGGCTTCGGTGAATTGGGGAAAATCGTTCATTGCCAGCTCCATCGGCGGGAAAGGCGCCCGACAAATTGCTTTGGGGGCGGCGGCCACGAGTTGGCGCGTGCTCATAGCATTTCTTGCGCTGGTTTCAAACCGCGCGAACGCGATAATGAAATTTTATCATGTGCGTCGTTCAATCGCCGATCGAATTCGGGGGATTGCCGGGAAATGCCAGGACGGAATGCGGATTACGATGTCGCCATTGTCGGCGCTGGCGCGGCGGGCGCGTCCCTGGCTCTCGTCCTTGCCCGCCGGGGCGTCAGGACCGCGCTGATCGACCCCCGCCCGCCGCGCGAGAACGATTTCCGCGCGGAAAAGCTCACGCCCGCGCAGTGCGGCATGGTCAGCCGGCTCGGCCTCGAGCCTGTCCTGCGCCCGGTCATGACCTTCGAGCCCGACGTGTGGATCGCCCGCCGCGGCCGGCTGGTGGAAAGACGCCCGAGCGGCAATTGCAATTTCCGCTACCCCAACCTCATCGGCGCCATGCGCCACGCGGTCGACGCTGAGCCGCGCATCGATTTTTTCCGCGAACGGGCCGCAGACGTCGCCGCCTCCAACAACCTGCAGGAAATCGTTCTTGGCGACGGACGCCGTGTCCGGGCGCGTCTCGCCGTTCTGGCCACGGGGGTTGGCGCCGGCTTCGGAAAAAACCTCGGCTTTCGCCAGACACTCGTCTTCGCCCGCCATTCGGTCTCGGTCGGCTTCGACATCGCGCCGGCCGGCCGGCCGCGCTTTGAATTTCCGGCCCTCACCTATTACAGCGATAACTCGTCCTGTCTGTTTGCCTTTCTTTCGCTTTTTCCGATCGACAGGG
>CAVVIQ010000018.1:0-16194 GCA_963748385.1 uncultured Pseudomonadota bacterium | reverse complement strand
ATTGAAGATCCTCCCGATCCTCGCGCTGGAGGAAAGCGAACTGCGCGAGGACGAGTGAGACGTCGGAGCGGGGGAAATACCCCCGCCCGATTTCAGATGAACAGGGTGACGTCGGATTTCTGCGCCATCGGCAGAAAGCTCGCGGCGCCGACCCAGCCTGCGATTTCGGGGATGAAATCGGGCTTTTCGAAGCCGAAGGCGTCCACTGTCATCTGGCAGGCATAAAACTTTACCCCGGCCTCGACCGACAATTCGCGCAATTCCTCGATCGAGGCGACGCCTTTTTGGCGAAAAGTGCGCTTCATCAGAGCGGTCGCCATGCGCTCGAAGCCCGGCAGGTTGGATTTGACGAAATTGGGGATCGGCCAGTCGATATCGCGAAACCAGTCGGGACCGATCGGCATTTTCATCGGCATAGCGGGATTGCCGATGGGCGTCACTTCGAGATCGAGCTCTTTCTTGAGCAATTTGAGCCCGTAGAAGGTGAAAAGATCGATACGTCATAGCCGAGCGCCGCCGCCGTCGAGGCGAGGATGAAAGGCGGATAGGCCCAGTCGATCGTGCCCTTGGTGGCGATGATGGCCATGGAGGGAACATGGGCCGCCTCGCGCTCCTTCATTTTCTGCTCGAAACGGGCGTCGAACCATTGGTCGAATTTTTGCTGGTCCTCTGGCGCCAGCGCCGGGCCGACGGGTGTTTTCAGGCTGGTCACGTTGGTCATGGTGGTGGCCTCACGCCTTGCGGATCAGGAATTCGAAAACGCCGGCGGCGGCGGTCGAGGCCATCAGCTCATTGCCGGTCTGGCGGCAGAACGAGGCGAAATCGGCGACCGAGCCGGGGTCGGTGGAGACGACTTGAAGGATTTCTCCGGACCCCAGGCCGGAAATCGCCTTTTTGGTTTTCAGGATCGGCAGGGGGCAGTTGAGCCCCTTGGCGTCGAGCGTATGGGCGATCTGGACTGTTCCTGCGGCGGCTGGCGTGGCGTTCATGGCGAATGCTCCCTTTAAATGGACTGGCCTTCGGCTGTCTGCTTGTGATACAAACCAGTTGGTTTGTAATGTGAGCCTAGGACAAACCAACTGGTTTGTCTAGACATATTTCAGATGTCGAATATGAAGGTGGCCGAATATTCGAAATCCTTGCGATTTCGGGGCTTTGGCCGAAAACACGCGAAAGGTCGCGGACTGGCGCTATGATGAAAGAGTTGGCGATTCGGATCGAAGGCATGGATCAGGAGCGGACATCGGCGGGCGCTGCAGGCGCAGCGTCGCAGGCGGGCGAGGCGCCTTCGGGCGAGACCCGCGCGCATCTGCTCGACGTCGCTTTCGCGGAAATCCACGAGACACGGATTCCAGGGCCTGCGGGTCGATGTCCTGCTCGCCAAGGCCCATCTGACCAAGGGCGCGTTTTATCATTATTTCGCCAGCAAGACCGATCTGGGGCTGGCGGTGATCGACGAGCTCCTCGCCGGCTTTGCCGATCTGATCTGGGGTCAGCATCTTCAGCAGTTCGAGGACCCGCTGGAGGGGATCGAGGGCGAGTTTTTCCTTTGCCATGGGCCTGCTCGGCCTGCGCCTGACGACGCTCGGCTGTCCCATGAACAATCTGGCGCAGGAAATGAGCGCGCTCGACGAAAGGTTCCGCGCAAGACTTTACGCCCTGGTTCTCGGGATCGTGCGTCATATCGCGACGGCGCTCGAAGGCGGGAAAAAACGCGGCCTGATCCGTCCCGAAGTCGATTGCGAAAACGCCGCCACCTTCATCTTCGCCGCCTTCGAAGGCGCCATAGGCCTCGCCAAATCCGCCAGGAACGAAAAGGCGCTCAACGCCGCGAGGAGCGAATTGCGCCGCTATTTCGAGACGTTGCGGGCGGGAGGGGCGCGGTAAAGCATGACCGCTCGCTTCCTCCTGAGGCTCAAGCGGCTCTCTGCGCCAGTATTGCGCTTTCCCTTTTTTAAGGGGGTCACGACCGGCGCGCGCTCATGTTCGGACGTGTCACGCGTGACAATGGTCAAGCCGTGATGGTGCGCGGTCGCGGCGGTGAACAGATGCGGCTTTGAAAATGTGTGGCGCGCTTTGCGGCCCATTTTGAGTTACGGTGACACGCGTTGCGTTGTCACAGTGACCCGCGGCGCCCGCGAAACCATCGCCATCGCGTAATTCGATCCGGTCCCCGAATTCCTCACTCCGCATGCCGAGACAAGGCGCCTCGACCTGCGCTAGGCTGAAGGCTTGGACATCAAAGGGTCGCCCTATGCGCGCCGGTCGGAAATTTCTTGCGCTCCTCGCCTTCGCCGTCGTCCTGCCGCTTGCGGGTTGCGGCGACAAGGAGGCGGAACGGGCGAAAGCCTTCGCCGATCTGCTGCAAACCCGCATCCTCGACCAACCCGGCGTGCATATCCCCATTCTGAGCGACGAGGAACGCGAAAAAATCGGTCCTTACGCCGACGATCTGGCGATTTTGAAAGGGTTCAACGACGACCTCACCGCGACGGCGCTCGAGTTCGGCAAGGCCATGCATCCCGCCCCGCAAAATGTGCAGCCTTTGGACCTGCCAAAATACAGGCCCGATCTCGTCGCGGCCCGCGACTTCTTCCCCCACGCCGCCGCCGGCGTCGACAGCGCCCTCGCCAAAGCCGAAGATTTGCGCGGAAAATTGCATCAGCCCGAAGCGGTCAAGGCCAAATTCGACGCCGCTTTCGCGCAATTGGTGACGCGGCCCGCCAACGCCCTGCGCGATATTGCGCCGCTTGCGGTCGTGGCCATGGAGTCCGAAATCCAGATCGTTGATTTCATCGACGCGCACAAGGCCGATCTGAAAGCCGTCGGCGGCAAGCTCGCGACGTCGAAAGCCGACTTGCGCAAACAACTGGATGCGCTGTTCGCGACCTACATGGAGCGCTTCGCCAAGGTGCAGGCGTCGCGGCGCCAGCTGGAGCTGGCTGTGGAAGGCCATTGAAGCGGGCGTCGACTTAAAAGCCCCTTGCGGAAAAATCCGAACCGTCCCGGTTTTCAGCAGTCACGGTGACGCGTCACTCAATCCCGATTCAGGGTGATTTCATCAATTTGCTGGCGCTGCGCGCCCGCAAAAAATGGAGCCGAAAAAGGGGATTTCGTAAAGTGTCGCCAGAACTCGGGTTCCGTCAAACGGCTTTTTCGATTTCGCGAACAGTCCGGCGACGGATTCTGGGCGCCATGCCCTCGCCACAAGCCTTTGCTTAGCTGTGGCAAGTTGCGATAATCCGCGGGCGTTGGGACCTGAATGACGCTACCAGAAAACCATCCTCGCCTTTTCAAGCGCCCCTATAGTCATGCCGAGCTGATCGCCGACGGTTTGGTCCATGCCGTCGCCATTGTCGCGGGGTTGATCGCCTTCGCCATGCTGATCGGGAGCGTCGCCCGGCAGGGCGAGCTTTCCGACGCCCTCGCCATGGGCGTCTATGCGGCCGGCTTTTTCCTGCTGTTCGGTTTTTCCCTGGCCTACAACATGACTCCGCCGTCGCATCTGAAATGGCGGCTGCGGCGGTTCGACCACGCCTCGATCTATTTGATGATCGCCGGCACCTATACGGCGCTGCTGTCGCAATTGCCGAACGGCGCCCTGGCCTGGACGCTGGCGACGATCGTGTGGATCGTTTCGCTCGGCGGCGCGGCGGTGAAAATCCTGCTGCCGGGCCGGTTCGACCGCGTCGCGGTCGTCGTCTATCTGGCGCTCGGCTGGGTGGCTGTTTTCGCGGGAAAACAATTGGTCGCCATCCTGCCCGCGCCGACGATGATCCTGCTCGTCGTCGGCGGGTTGTTCTATTCGGTCGGCGTGCTGTTCTATAAATGGCACAGTCTGAGATATAACAACGCCATCTGGCATTCCTTCGTCGCCATCGCCGCCGGTTGCCAATATGCCGGAATCGCCCAGGCGATCGCGCACAGCGCTTAGAGCATAGTCCCGAAGAGGTGCAGACTTTTTGGAAAAGCATACGCAGTGTCGCCGTAACTCGGGAACGGCGCCGAAGATGGGCGCAGGAGTTCCGGCGCCACGCCACTAAATCCCGATTTAGCGTGATTTTTTCAATTTGCCCGCAATGCGCGCGCCCGCCAAAAATGGGGCCGGAAACGGGATTTCGTAAAGTGTCGCCGTAACTATGGAACAGTTGTGTGGATTTAATAAAGTGTAACCATAACTAATAGATGACAAGATCGAAGCGGCGTACAGGCATGGCGATCTATTTGAGAAATAGCGCGAAATGATGCGTGGTTGATCTATCTTCCGCGGATCGCGGGATGTGTGAATGTTATAAATACAGTTCTATGGCTGCATGTAGTGCGTCTCATCAATTACGTCTTGTCTTTTGTGCATTTATTAGTATCAGTACCATCCCAATGAAAACCAGGTGGGCAACATTGGCCTGTTCCGTCATGGTTGCGGCCGACGAAATGCCAATTCGGACTGCCGCAAGATTTGGTTTGCTGATTCAAAGCAGGCTCGTAAATGATTCCAAAATGGCTATAAAGCACACATACCATATCGTCGTTATGAGTAGGGCAATATAACTCAAGTCCGACCTGTTCAATAACATAAGGTCGCCTCACATCCTTCAATATGTGAATAAGCGCCAAGACAACAAGAACAAATATTACCGTATACGCCGGCGCGGCGCTTGACTTTTTTCGTTCATTGCTCGGAGTTGCCGGTGGCACGTTCCTAAATCCCGATTCAGCGTGATTTTATCAATTTGCCCGCAATATGCGCGCCCGCCAAAAATGGGGCCGAAAAAGGGGATTTCGCAAAACTTCGCCGTGACACCCGTGAGAATGCCATCACGGCGACGCGCCGGCCGTCTCGGTCGGGTCGGACACCGTCCTCACCCCACCCTTTTCCACCCTTCCGTTCCCAACCGCTCCTGCGGCAGGTATTGCGCCTTGTAGCCCATCTTTTTGGAGCCCTCGACCCAATAGCCGAGGTAGAGTTGCGGGAGGCCGAGGGCGCGGGCTCGGGCGATGTGTTCGAGGATCATGAAAGCGCCGAGCGAGCGTTGCGGCTCGTTCGGGTCGAAGAAGGAATAGACCATCGACAGGCCGTCTTCGAGAATGTCGGTGAGGCAGGTCGCGACCAAAGCGCCTTCGCCGGCGGCGGACGGCAGGCGATAGCTGACCAGCCGGCTGTCCACATGGCTGTCCTCGATCATCATGGAATAGTCGAGCATCGCCATGTCGGCCATGCCGCCGTCGCTGTGGCGGGAATCGAGATAGGCGCGAAACAGCTCGAATTGTTCGGCGTCGGCCTGCGCCACGCCCATGGTCGCGGAAAGATCGGCGTTGCGGGCGAGAATGCGCCGCTGGGTGCGGCCCGGCGTGAATTCGTCGCACAGGATGCGCACCGAGACGCAGGCCTTGCAATGGTCGCAGGCGGGACGATAGGCGATGGTCTGCGAGCGGCGGAAGCCGGAATGGGTCAGGGCGTCATTGAGCGGCGCGGCGCGGCGCCCGACCAGATGGGTGAAAACCTTGCGCTCTTCCTTGCCGGGAAGATAGGGGCAGGGCGCCGGCGAGGTCAGATAGAATTGCGGCGGGTCGCGCGGCTCGCTGGTCACGGCCTTTCCCTTTCACGTCACGCGCGGCGCAGCACGATGACCCCCGCAAGAATATCGTGCAGACAGCGTTTGTCCGATGAGAACAGTGAAAACAGCAGGATCGGCGCGAACAGATACAGGCTCAAATAGAACAGCACGGCATGGACCGAGGCGTGAAGGAAGGGCACGCGCGAGCCGTCGGTCAGCCGCATTTCGAGGTCCATCGCCTTCATGCCCGGCGTCGCCATGTTCGAGCCGGAGACGGTGAGGCCGTTGTAGAAAAAGGCGACGAAGGGAAAGAGCGGCGGCAGCAGCAGCCAGGCGATTCCCAAAGTCAGCAGGCCAAGCCCGAAAAAGATCGCGACGGAGAGAAGCGTCACCAGGATCAGGTCGAGCATGATCGCGAAAATGCGCCGCCGCCGCACCCCTTCGAGGGCGCTGGCGGGCAGGGGGGCCAGGGGATAAACGGCCGGGTGGCCAGCGTTCCAGCTGTTGGCTTCAGTCATGGTCGCGCGCTCCAGATTCGCTGCGGAACCTTAATCTGGCGGCGAAGGACGCGCTGCGCAAGAGCAGCGCGTCGGGAGTCCGTCATTCGACGACGGCGTGCTGCTGGAAAACCAGGAGCTGGGCGCCCTTGCGCGCGGCCGCGCCCTCGCTCGGCGCGAAGCCGAGCCTGTGCAGAAGCCGCCACGACGCCGAATTCTCGCGCGGGCATTCGGCGACGACGCGCCGCTCGGGGAACACTTCGCACAACCTGTCGAGCATGGCTTCCGCCATTTCGGCGCCGTATCGCCTGCCGTGATAGGGAACGCCGAGCCAGAAACCGATCTCGATGTCGATCGCGTTGCGGGAGACGGCGCCGGCGCAGCCGATCATCGGGCCGTCCCTGCCGGCGCGCACCGCGGCGAAACAGCCTTTTTGCGAGCGGGGCATGGCGATCAGGGCCTCGGCGTCGGCCACGGTGAAGGGCTGGCGCAGGAAGGAGACGCCGGCCGCGACCAGCGGATCGTTGGTGAGCACGACCAGCTGAAGAACGTCCGCGGGTTGAAGCGGCCGCAGGAACAACCGGCGCGTCCTCAATCCCTCTTCCGGGAACAATTTTTGTTGAAGTCGATCTATTCGCGCCGAATTCGCGCTTTGCCTGCCGCCCATGCCCCTTCCCTCGCAACAGAGGACGTTTCCCCGCATTCCGGCGAAAAGGCCTGGCGCGTCGATTTCGGCATGGGTCTCAGTCTACGCCGTTACGCGCTCTTTTTGAGCAATTCCGCCACTTTCGGCGCGAAATAGGTGAGGATGCCGTCCGCTCCCGCCCGCTTGAAAGCGAGAAGGCTTTCAAGCATGGCCTTGTCGCCGTCGAGCCACCCGTTCCGCGCCGCCGCCATGATCATGGCATATTCTCCGGAAACTTGATAGGCGAAGGTTGGCGCGGCGAAACGCTCCTTCACCCGATGGATAATGTCGAGATAGGGCAGGCCGGGCTTGACCATCACCATGTCGGCGCCCTGTTCGAGATCGAGCGCGACCTCGCGCAACGCCTCGTCGGAATTGGCCGGGTCCATCTGGTAGGTGCGCTTGTCGCCGGTCAGCACCGCCTTGGTTCCGATCGCGTCGCGGAACGGGCCATAGAAGGCCGAGGCGTATTTGGCGGCATAGGCCATGATCTGGACGTCGATGAAGCCCTCGCCGTCGAGCGCGGCGCGGATCGCGCCGACCCGTCCGTCCATCATGTCCGAGGGCGCGATCACGTCGGCGCCGGCGCGGGCCTGGTTGAGCGATTGTTCGACCAGAATGGCCACCGTCTCGTCGTTGAGGATGGTCTCGCCCTCCATCACCCCGTCATGGCCATGGCTGGTGTAAGGGTCGAGCGCAACGTCGGTGATCAGGCCGATTCCGGGCGCTTCCTTCTTGATGGCGCGGCAGGCGCGGCAGACGAGGTTTTCGGGGTTGAGCGCCTCCGAGCCGTTGGGGTCGCGCAGGCTCGGATCGGTATAGGGAAAGAGCGCGAGCGCGGGGATCGACAGTTCCGCCGCCCGGCGCGCCGCCTCGACCGCCTGATCCACCGAAAGGCGCTCGACCCCCGGCATGGAGGCGACTTGCGTGCGGACATTCTCGCCCTCGACGAGAAAGATCGGCCAGATCAGGTCGTCGGCGCTCAGCGCGTGCTCGCGCACCAGACGGCGCGCCCATTCGGCCTTGCGGTTGCGGCGGGGGCGGTGGACGAGTCCGAGGGAAAGGTTGAGAGCGGGGCTTCTGGCGTCGGTCATGATCTCGTTCCGTAAGACGCGACACCCATAGCATATCGCGGCGAGGCGGCGAAAAATTTTGCCGCGCATGGTCAAATGCTGTATCGCGGGCGGGTTCTGGAGCAGGAAAGAGCGATGGACAGGTCGGCCCGCGGGCGCGGGAATTTCGACGCCGAAGACTACGGAGCCATCAAGGTCGGCGGGCGGCCCGGCCCGGAGGCCGAGGAGGCGCGCCGGATATTCGCGCTGACCGTGTTCGTCCGCGTCGTGGCGCTGCTGTGGATCCTTCAGGGACTGGAGCTCTGGCTGCGCATCATCGCCCCGGCGCATGGCTCCTTCGACGAGCTGTCGGCCGCGACCATGACCGCGATCATTTTCTTCGCCGTGCTCAACCCGGTCGCCGCCGTGGGGCTGTGGCTGCTGGCGCCATGGGGCGGGGTGGTCTGGCTTCTGACCCTGATCGCGCAATTTTTCGTGGCGATGGTCAAGCCGTCTTTCTTCCTGTTCGGAGGCGCGCTGAAATTCGTCGACGCCGTGCTGTTTGGCCTCTATCTCTTCCTGTCGTGGCGCGCCGACAGCCTATCGGGAGAGCCTTCCGCATTCGACGATCTCATCGCCCGGCTGCGCGCTCTGGCGCGGCGGAACAACACGCAAGATTGAACAAATATCAACGTAAAGACTTGTTTTAATTCACCTGGGATTCACTTCAATTCACGCAAATCCCGGTAACGCGGGATTCAGCCTGTTGTTTAAACCGGTTTTCATTCGCGCCGTTTAGATTGCGTCCATCGAGGCCGCCGGGAAATGTTCGGCGCACAGCAGACCGCAGGGACGACGACAATGAACCCGATGATGAAAAGCACCCCTTCCGCCAGCCGGGCCGAACGTCACGCCGAGGTGCGTCCGGTTTACCTTGAGGCGCTCACGCTGGTGGAGCGCCTCCATCGCCGCCTGCTCGACGTCATCAAGGACGAATTCGACCGCCGCGGCCGCACCGACATCAACGCCGTGCAGGCGCTGTTGCTTTACAACATCGGCGATTCCGAACTGACCGCCGGCGAGCTGCGCACCCGCGGCTATTACCTCGGCTCCAACGTGTCCTATAACGTCAAGAAGCTGGTGGAAATGGACTATCTCCACCACGCCCGTTCCCGCGTCGACCGCCGCTCGGTCCGCATCAGCCTCACTCCCGAGGGCAAGGAAGTGCGCGACATCGTCGCCACACTTTACGAAAAACACGTTCTCACGGTCGAGCAGATCGGCGGCGTGTCGGTGGACGAATTCAGGACGGTCAACAACGCCCTGGCGCGCCTGGAGCGCTTCTGGACCGACCAGATCAAATATCGCCTCTGATTTCCGCGCGCAGCGCCTTTCCGCCTCGATCCAAAATTTCCGCCGGGCCCATGGCCCGGCTTTTTCATTTTGCGGCGCAAAATCTTGCGGAAAAAGCCTCAGGGGCTTAAGACAGCGCGGTCGATCGCCTTAAAATCGCCGCTCTATTCGGGCCTTTTTAACCATCGTCATCGACTCTATCCGCGTGCGCGCTTGTCTTCCGCGCGCGCCTTTGCGCCGGCGTGTGCGCCACGCAGGAACGATCAGCCTGGGCCTTTGGGTTTGCTTGGAGCCATACTCTTGAATAACGCCGACTTTTCGCGCAACCATCCGTTTTCGCCGCGCCTGTGGGGCGCGGCCGCCCGTTTCGCTCTCGGCGCCGCCGTCGGCGCTCTTGCCTGCGCCGCCCCCGCTCACGCCATCGATGGCTTCGGCCAGGCGGAATGGGCGCAGCATTATGACGCCGACGCCAGCGTGTCGGTCGAAAGGTCCTCCGCGCCGCTGCTGTCGCCGCGCACGCTCGCCGCGACGGAAGCGGCGATCCAGAAATATCAGGCCATCGTCGCCAATGGCGGCTGGAACAAGGTTCCCGCGGGCGCCACGCTCAAGCTGGGATCGAGCGGACCGGCGGTTCTCGCCCTGCGCAAGCGGCTCGCCATCACCGGCGATCTCGATCCCGCGGCCTCGGAATCCGGGATTTACGACTCCTATGTCGAGGCGGGGGTGAAAAGATTCCAGGCGCGCCATGGCCTGATCCCGACCGGCGTCGCCACGCGCGAAACCCTCGCGGTGATGAACGTTCCGGCGGACTACCGGCTGAATCAGCTCCAGGTCAACCTCGTCCGCCTGCGCTCTTTCGCGGCCAATCTCGGCGACCGCTTCGTCGAAGCCAATATTCCCGCCGCCATGGTCGACACGGTCGAGAACGACACGATCGCCACCCGCCACCGCGCCGGCGTCGGCCGCATCGACCGCCAGTCGCCGGTCATGCAGACCCGCGCGCTCGACGTGGATTTCAATCCCTACTGGACGGTGCCGGCCTCGCTCATCCGCAAGGATCTGATCCCGCGCATGCAGGCCAATCCCAACTATCTGACCGAAAATCACATTCGCATCTACGACGGCGCCAACAACGAGGTGCAGCCCAGCCAGATCAACTGGCATTCGATGGAGGCGGTCAACTACCGTTTCCGTGAGGATCCGAGCACCGCCAACTCGCTCGGCGTGGTGCGCGTGAACATCAACAATCCTTACGGCGTCTACATGCACGACACGCCGGAGAAGGGCGTGTTCGGCGACGATTTCCGCTTCGTCTCCTCGGGCTGCATGCGCCTCCAGAACGTGCGCGACTATGTCGCCTGGCTGCTCAAGAACCAGCCGGGCTGGGACCGCGACCATATCGATCAGGTCATCGCTTCCGGCGAGCGGCTTGACGTGAAGATCGATCCGCCGGTCAATGTCTATTGGGTCTATATCACCGCCTGGGGCACGCCCGAAGGCATCGTGCAGTTCCGCGAGGACATTTACCAGCGCGACGGCTTCTCGACCGCCAGCGAGGGCGCGGGGTCCACGGTCCAGCCTGTCGCGCAAGACGGCGGCAATCCCGGCGCCAATCCCGGCATCGACCGCGGCCCCGGCCTCGACCCCGGACCGGACGAGCGGTAATCGGTTCCTGGCCGTTTCGCGCCCCGGCGGGTTCCCCTCCGGGGCGCTGCTTTTTCGCACGCGGCCTTTCTTCGCGGCTGTCCGCGTGATAATGGGCCCGGACTTCTTCCCCGCAAATCTCTTGCCCGATGGAGCGCGCCATGAGCACAGCCAACGCCGCGACGGCCCAAAAACTCTCCAACAGCTTTTTCGGCGCTTCGCTCGCGGAATCCGATCCCGAGATCGCCCGCGCCATCGGACTGGAGCTCTCCCGCCAGCGCCGGGAAATCGAGCTGATCGCCTCGGAAAACATCGTTTCGCGCGCGGTGCTGGAAGCCCAGGGCTCGGTGCTCACCAACAAATATGCCGAGGGCTATCCGGGCAAGCGCTATTACGGCGGCTGCCAGTTCGTGGACATTGCCGAAAATCTCGCCATCGAGCGCGTCACCAGGCTGTTCGGCTGCCGTTTCGCCAATGTGCAGCCCAATTCCGGCAGCCAGGCCAATCAGGCGGTTTTCCTGGCGCTGCTCCAGCCGGGCGACGTCTTCATGGGCCTCGATCTCGCGGCGGGCGGCCATCTCACCCATGGCTCGCCGGTCAACATGTCGGGGCGCTGGTTCAGGCCGGTTTCTTACGGCGTCAGCCGCGAAACCGGACGCATCGACATGGACGAGGTCGAGAGGCTGGCCCATGAGCACCATCCGAAACTGATCATCGCCGGCGGCTCGGCCTATGCCCGGTTCTGGGATTTCGAGCGCTTCCGCGCCATCGCCGACGCCGTCGGCGCCTATCTCTTCGTGGACATGGCCCATTTCGCCGGGCTGGTGGCGGGCGGCGCCCATCCCTCGCCCTTCCCCCACGCCCAGGTTGTGACTTCAACCACTCACAAGACTTTGCGCGGCCCGCGCGGCGGGCTGGTGCTGACGGACGACGAGGAGATCGCGAAAAAGATCAATTCGGCAATCTTCCCCGGCCTTCAGGGTGGCCCGCTGATGCATGTCATCGCGGGCAAGGCGGTCGCCTTCGGCGAGGCCCTGCGCCCCGAATTCAAGCTTTATGCGCGCCAGGTGGTCGAGAACGCCGGAATGCTCGCGGAAACCTTGCTCGCGGGAGGGCTCGACCTCGTGACCGGGGGCACCGACAACCACCTGATGCTGGTCGATCTGCGGCCGAAGACGATCACCGGCAAGGCGGCGGAGGCGGCGCTCGGCCGCGCCGAGATCACCTGCAACAAGAACGGCGTGCCCTTCGATCCGGAAAAGCCCTGGATCACCTCCGGCGTCCGCCTCGGCGCGCCCGCCGCCACCTCGCGCGGTTTCGGGTCGCCGAATTCAAACAGGTCGGCGAATTGATCGTCGAGACCCTCGACGGCCTCGCGAAAAATGGCGAAGCCGGCAACGCCGCGGTCGAAACGGCGGTGAAAACGCGGTGGAAGCGTTGACCAATCGCTTCCCGATCTACTGACCGGACGCCGCGACCATCTTTCCAGCTGCGTCCTTGCCTCAAGGGCGCGGCTTTTGCGTGGCAAATTGGGGAACAACGGAGCCCCGCGCGGCGTCTCACTGATTGCGAATGGTTCGCCGCGCAGGGTCGAGCTCGACGCCGCCTCGGCGCCGGGCCGCGAGGCGGAGGCGGACTTTGATTGAAGCCCGATGACCGGCGGCGACTCGCCGCCGATCGCGTGGCGCTCTTTCTCGATTTCGACGGCACATTCAACGACGATGGCGCCGACGCCCGGCGCGGCGATGGCGCCCGCGGCCTGTCCGACCTGCTCACAGCGCTTACGGACGGGCTCGGCGGCGCGCTGGCGGTCGTTACCGGGCGCGAAATCGCCGATCTCGATCTCCGGCTCGCGCCGTTCCAGGGGCGGGCGGCGGGATTCATGGCGCGGAAATCCGCTTCGATCCGAACGCCGGCGCGGTCCGCAAGGCCCCTCCTTCGAGCCTGACGTGATCGCTGACATCAAGCGCCTCGCCGCTTTCGAGCCGCGCCTCCTGATCGAGGAAAAGGGCGCCTCGATCGCGGTCCATTTCCGCGCCGCGCGAATCGCGGAATCGCGTCTCGAACGCGAACTGACCGATTATGTCGGGGCGGTGGACGGGGCCTGAGCCTGTTGCGCGGCCGCAAGGTGTTCGAAATCCTCAATGGCGGCTTTTCCAAGGGCGGGCCCTGGCCCGTTTGATGGCGGACCCGCCTTTCGCGGCCGCAAGCCGGTGATGATCGGCGACGATCATTCGGACATCCGGCGATGCAGGCCTGCGCCGCGCTCGGCGGCTTCGGTTTCACCGTCGCGGGCGAGCTTTTTTGCGCCGACAAGCCGATTTCGCGGGGCCGGACGCGGTGTGCGCCTGGCTTGCCGAATTGGCGGCGTTTCGGCCCATTCGGGCGGGCCATGCGGTGGTGAGGTTTTTTCCAGCGAACCGCAACAAACGCCCAATCAGTCCCCTCTCCCCGTTCACGGGAAAGGGGATAGACTGAGGCTAATTGGCTCGGCTCAACCCTTGCCCGCCGATTTCTTCTTCGCCGGCTTTTTCGCGGGCTTGGCGCCCTCGAACGGCGTCTCGTCGGAATCCTCGATCTTTCTTCGCCTTGGCGGCTTTGCCGCGGGCTTTTTCGCGGCGCCTTTTTTGCGGCCGGCTTCTTGCCCGGGCCCTTCTTGGGCCGGTCGCCGCCGGAGGCGTCCGGTCCTTGATCAGCCCGATCGCCTGCGCCAGCCCGTTTCTCGGCGACATCCTCTTCGGCATGGTGGCGTTGACCTTGCCCCAGGCGACATAGGGGCCGAAGCGGCCGTCGCGCACGACGATCGCGCCGCCGTCGGGATGTTCGCCGAGCATCGCGACCGCTGGCGTCGCCGCCGGTCTCCTGCTTGGTCTTGATGATCGCCAGCGCCTCTTCGAGCGTCAGCGCCTCGAGGTCCGGTCCCTTGCGGCAGTGTGGCGTTGACCTTGCCCCAGTTGACGTAGGGGCCGAAGCGGCCGGCCTTGATCGCGACCGCGCCGCCTTCGGGATGTTCGCCGAGTTCGCGCGTCGTCGCCGCCGCCGCCGAAACGGCTCGCGCCGGATTCCTTCTGCACGATGAGGTCGATGGCGCGATTGGCGCCGATCTCGAGCACGTCGTCGTCGCGGCCGATGTTGGCGTAGGTCTTGCCGTGCTGGACGTAAGGACCGTAGCGGCCGATGCCGGCGAGGATCGGCTCGCCGCTGTTCGGATGCTGCGCGACTTCGCGCGGCAGCGACGAGCAGTTCGAGCGCCTTTTCGAGCGTGACGTCGTCGGCGCTTGAGGCCTTTGGGCAGCGAGGAGCGCTTCGGCTTCGTCGCCCTCGCCCTTTCGCCGAGCTGGATGTAGGCGCCGAAACGGCCGTCGCGCACCGTGACTTCCGCGCCGGTCTCCGGGTCGGCGCCCAGCACCTTCACGCCCGGCCGTTCGCCATTGGCGATGCGCCTTTCGCCGCGATCGGGCGAGAGCGTGCGGGTGAACCGGCATTCCGGATAGTTCGAGCAGCCGATGAAGGCGCCGAACTTGCCGATCTTCAGCGACAATTGCCCGGCGCCGCAGGACGGGCAGGCGCGCGGGTCGCCGCCGTCCGCCTTGGCCGGGAAGATGTGCGGCCCGAGCAGATCGTTGAGGCGTCCAGCACCTGCGTCGTGCGCAGGTCCTTGGTCGCGTCGATGCGCGGCGGAGAAATCGCGCCAGAAGTCGCGCAGCACCTGCTTCCAGTCGACCTCGGAGTTGGAGACGCGGTCGAGCTGTTCTTCGAGACCGGCGGTGAAGTCATATTCGACGTAGCGCTGGAAGAAGCTTTCGAGGAAGGCGATGACGAGCCGGCCCTTGTCCTCGGGAACGAGCCGCTTCTTGTCGAGCTTCACGTAGTCGCGGTCGCGCAGCACGGCGAGCGTCGAGGCGTAGGTCGAGGGCCGGCCGATGCCGAGCTCTTCCATGCGCTTGACCAGCGTCGCTTCGGTGATAGCGCGGCGGCGGCTCGGTGAAATGCTGCGTCGCCTCGATCTTGTCTCGCGTGCAGGGTTCGCCTGCGGCCATCGGCGGCAGGCGGCCGGATTCCTCGTCGTCCGATCGTCGTCCTTGCCTTCCTGGTAGAGCTTCAGGAAGCCGTCGAAGCGCACGACCTGGCCGGTGGCGCGCAGATCGATCGTGCGGCCGCCGGCCTTGGCCTCGATGTCGACCGTGGTGCGCTCGAGTTCGGCCGATTCCATCTGGCTGGCGACGGTGCGGGTCCAGATCAGCTCGTAGAGCCGGGCCTGCTCGGTATCGAGCATTTGCGCGCCATGCGCTTCGGGCAGGCGGGCGAGGTCGGTCGGGCGGATCGCCTCGTGCGCTTCCTGCGCGTTCTTGGCCTTGGCCGTGATATTTGCGCGGCGCCGTGCGGCACATAGTCGTCGCCGATATTCGCTGGCCGATCACCTTGCGGGCGCTGGCGATGGCCTCGGGCGCCATGTCGACGCCGTCGGTACGCATATAGGTGATGAGGCCGACCGTCTCGCCGCCGATGTCGACGCCTTCGTACAGGCGCTGGGCGAGCTGCATGGTGCGCGCCGGCGCAAGGCCGAGCTTGCGCGAGGCCTCCTGCTGCAGGTCGAGGTGGTGAAGGGCGCGGTAGGGATTGCGCCGCGCCGGCTTGGCCTCGACCGAGCGACGCGTGAACGTGGCGACTTCCAGCGCCTTCTTGAAGGCCTCCGCCTCGGCGCCGGCGCCGATGTCGAGCCGGCTGATCTTCCTGCCGTCGGCGCCGACGAGGCGCGCGATGAAGGGCGCGCCGGCCTTGGTCTTCGAGATGGGCGACGAGCGACCAGTATTCGCGCGGCGACGAATTTCTCGATCTCGAGTTCGCGGTCGCAGACCAGCCGCAGCGCGACCGATTGCACGCGGCCGGCCGAGCGCGCGCCCGGCAGCTTGCGCCACAGCACCGGCGACAGATTGAAGCCGACGAGATAGTCGAGCGCGCGGCGGGCGAGATAGGCCTCGACCAGCGCCGTCGTCGATCTCGCGCGGATGCTTCATCGCCTCGAGCATCGCGTCCTTGGTGATGGCGTTGAACACGACGCGCTCGACCGGCTTGTCCTTCAGGACCTTCTTGTTCGCGCAGCACTTCCAGCACGTGCCAGGAAATGGCCTCGCCCTCGCGATCCGGGTCGGTCGCCAGGATGACGCTTGTCGGCGCCCTTCACGGCGGCGGCGATGTCGGACAGGCGCTTGGCCGCCTTGGCGTCGACCTCCCACTTCATGGCGAAATCGTCGTCGGGGTCGACCGAGCCGTCCTTGGCGGGCAGGTCGCGGACATGGCCGAACGAGGCGAGAACCTCGTAGCCCCGGCCGAGATATTTGTTGATCGTCTTGGCCTTGGCCGGCGATTCGACGATGACGACATTCATATGGTGACCCCGAGGGCCT
>CAVVIQ010000017.1:0-63623 GCA_963748385.1 uncultured Pseudomonadota bacterium | reverse complement strand
GAACGCGAAGATGCGTTTCCAGTCGTCCTTCATGCTGATGACAAACCAGCCGTCTTTCTTCGCTTCGTCGTAAAGGGCCTGCGGAAACGTGCCGACCTTGCTGTCGGGCAGTCCCTGCGCCGGCCCGTAGGCATATTCGCGCTTGCCGTCGTCGTGCAGCACGATCATCGACAGCCGCGCGCCGTCGCCGGCTTTTGTGTATTCCAGCATCTGGCGGTCGCCGGTCGAGTTGCCGAAGGCGGCGCGCGGCTGGCGGCCGATCTCCAGGTGGATGCCCTCCGGCTTGCCGGCGTAGTTGTCGTTCAACAGCAGCTTCGGATCCTTGGTCAGGAACGGCTTGCCGTTCTTGTCGTAGCCGAACTTCGTCCCGAGCGCGCTGCCGACCACATTTTCGCGCGGGATTCCGTAGACCTGCTCGGAATAGACGCGGACAAAATCCTGTCCGCCGCCGGTGACGATGAAGGTCTTGTAGCCATTGGCGCGGAAGAAGGTCAGGACCTCCTGCATCGGCTGGTAGGTCAGTTCGGTGTAGAGACGCTTCCAGCGGTGATCCCTGGCCTCGGTGATCCACGCCTTCACGTCGGCCTGAAACGTGTCCACGTCCATGCCCGTGAGGGTCGCCATTGCGATCTTCTCGAAGTCGTGCAGCGGAAGCTTCCCGATCTTCTCGAAATCGCCCGTCAGCACAGTCTTGAATGGCTCGACGTGGGCCAGTTCGGGCTTCGCCTTGACCACGGCCGGCACGCGGTCGAGGCAAAAAATCACTTGCGTGTAGATCGGATGCTCGACCCAGAGCGTGCCGTCCTGGTCGAAAGTGGCGATGCGCTCCTCTGGCGGAACGAAATCCTTGCTCGCCGGATCGGTCGTGACGCGCACGAAGTCGAGGATCGCCTGCTTGGCGGGTCCATCGTTCCATGACGCCAGCGGCGCCGCACTTTCCGCCCGAGCGCTCGCCGCTCTGAGAATCCCGGGAACGGCTGGCAAGGCCGCGAGCCCGCAAAGCATGGCGCGGCGGCTCGGGTTGCTGGAACCAGAGGACGACATCATCGACTCTCCTCATTTGATTTGCCACGGCATTTGAAAGAATTGAGGCGCAACAATCGGAAAAAGGCGGCCCTTGCGGGCCGCCTTCATGCCTCAGTCACCTGCGTGGCTGATGCCCCTTTGTTCCTTGATCTGCTGGATCACCTGATCGAGGTTGTAGGTTTCCGGATCCTGCATCGGCGGGAACTTCCGATAGCTTTCCAGTTCCTTCAGCCACAGGTGCTGGCCGATCGGCAGAATGTTCCAATCGTAGATATAGGACGTCACTGGACCGGCGAGGGCGCCGCCCTCGCCGGTGAGCGTTTTCATCTCGTCGCCCACCGACCCCTCGAAGGGATCGCGCTTGATGTTGTCGACCAGCGGCCAGTGATAGGTTTCTGCGCCCAAAAGTCCGCAACTGGCGCAGGCGCCGGCCATGGTGTAGTAAATCTTCCAGTTCTTGTACCGCACAGCCGACGGCTTGGCACCAGTATAGTAGAAGAACGTGTCGCGCGCCGACTTTTCAGACTTGCCTTCGAGGTAGTCGCGCTGATTGACGCCGTCGAGCGTCGTCTTGACGATGCCGGGATAGGCGCCTTTCTCGATCTGCGCCTTTAAGTCGTTGCCCTTGGGTCCGCCAGCAATGTCAACCAAGGTCGGCAGCCAGTCGAGGGAGGCGAAGATGTCGCTCTTGACCGTGCCCGGCTTGATGTGGCCCGGCCAGCGGATCACCAGCGGCGCGCGCATGCCACCTTCCCACGTCGTCAGCTTGCCGCCTTTGAAGGGGGTGTTGCCGCCGTCGGGGTAGGTGATCACCTCGGCGCCGTTGTCGGTGGTGAAGACGACGATGGTGTTATCGAGCTGGCCCATGTCCTCCAGCTTCTTCATGACATAGCCGATGTTGTCGTCCATCTGCTTCATGCCGGCTTCGTTGACGCCCCAGTCCTTGCCGCCGGGCTCGCCCACCATCGCCATATATTTGTCTGACAGAACGGTGGTGATGTGCATGCGCGCCGGGTTATACCAGACGAAGAACGGCTTGCCGGTCTTTTTGGGGTCGTTGCGGTCGAGGAAGTCGATGACGTGCGACGAAATCTCCTCGTCCACCGTCTTCGAGCGCTCCAGCGTCAGCGGGCCTTCGTCCTTGCAGGTCTGAGTGGCTTCCGTGCCGTCGGACGTGCAATGGATCACGGGGCGCGGCGGCGTCATGCACAAAGTGGTCTTGGGATCGACGGCGCCCGGCGGATCGGAAAGGCCGCGAACCGGCGTGTTCTTGCATGGAGGAACGATGGCCTGCTGGGTCGGCGTCTTGTTGATGTCGGGGAAGCTGACGCCCTCCATCGCGTCCAGATGATAGAGATAGCCCCAGAATTCCTGGAAGCCATGCGCGGTCGGCAGCGCCTGGGTGTGGTCGCCGAGATGGTTCTTGCCGAACTCGCCGGTATTGTAACCAAGGTCGAGCAGGAATTTGGCCAAAGCCGGGGTGCCAGGCCGCAGATAGCTCGGGCTGCCCGGCAATTGCGGAGGAATCATGCCGGTGCGCAGTGGGTGCATGCCGGTGAAGAAGGCGTTGCGCCCGGCGGTGCAGCTCTGCTCGGCGTAATAGGTCATGAAGATCGCGCCTTCATTGCCGATGCGGTCGATGTTGGGCGTCTCACCCACCATCAGGCCCCGATGGTAGATGCTCGGCTGCATCCAGCCGATGTCGTCGCCCATGATGAAGACGATGTTCGGCTTTTGGGCGTCTTGCGCGAGCGCGCTCGACGCCGGCAGCGCCGACGCCGCCGCAAGGACGGTCATTGCCGCCCCTGATAACCAAGTTCTTTTGTGTACGCCCATTGCACCCTCCTTTTTGACGATAGATTTATCGCGATCTGGTTTCGGCAGCTTAGGCAGGCAAGGCCCCCGTGATCGGTTGCGGAAGGAAAACTGTTTGTTGCATCTCATTGCAGAGCGCAGAACACCCCATTCAAGAAAAGACCGCTCAAATCCCGCGCGGGTTGATTCGCCGCAAGGGCGGCGTCACATTCTGTTGACAGCGCCCGCTTGGAAACCCGGCAGCAAAAGACCAACCGGATTTCGCGGCGCAGTATATTAGCGCCCCGGGCGCCGTCCATTGTCATTTTGCGCAAAGAGCGGATAAACAGGCCCGTATGCCGGCGGGTTTCACCGACGGACTTGGACGTGGGGATCGATGACGGCGCCGCTATTCTGCCGGGCTTCGGGATTCGGCCCGTTGTTCGCGATATTCGAGGCCGAACAGGGCGCCGAGGCGCTCAAGCAATTGCGGCGTCAGTCGGGCTTTGTCGTCGAGACATACGAGCCGTCGGACTTCGTCCCCTTCGCCGTGATGAACCGCGTTTTCAATCTCGCAGCGAACATGACCGGCGACCATCAGTTCGGCGCCCGCATCGGCCAAAATATCAGCCTCGAGAATTTCGGGCCGTTTGTGGAATATGCGCTTCACGGCGAAACGCTCGGACAAGTGATCGCGCGCAGCATCGCCGCGCAGCCGCTGCATAGCAGCGAGTTGGTCATGGACCTGCGCGTCGCGTGCGGCCAAGCGCTCTGGCGAATTTCCTACCGCGCCAGATCCGAACCGACGGTCGAGCACCATGCGCAGCGTAGCCTGATGCAGATGCTGAGCGCGGTGCGTCGTTACGCCGGCGCACGCAAAAGCGAGATCGAAATTCAGGTCGCGGAGCCTTATGCGGCAGAGGCGAGGCTGCTGCAAAGCCGTCTCGATATCGCAGTCCGACCACGGACGAGCGACTATGAAATCGCCTTTCCGGCGTCTTGGCTCGGCAACTGGACGCCGATCGTCGGTCTACCGCCCGAGTTCTCGATCGAAAGCCTCGCGCCGTACCGCGACCGGCCTTTGCCCCGCAAAATGGCCGAGGCCGTGCTCATCGCGCTCAAACTGCACGAGGATCCGCCGAAAAGCGGGATCGGCGGCATCGCCGCCGATATGAGCCTGCCGCGTCGAACACTTCAACACGCTCTGCGCAGCGAGGGCGTGACTTACCGCGAGATCGTCGGCGCGCTATGCGTGCGGCGCGCCAAGCAGCTTTTGGCGAATAGTGACGCGCCGCTGGCGGAAGTCGCGCTGCGCGCCGGTTATACCAACCCGTCGAACTTCAGTCGCGCGTTCGCGAGGCTGACCGGAATGACGCCAGGACGGTTCCGCGCGACGGTGCGGTCGGGCGCCTCGGCTGGCTGAAAGTAGGGGATGGTCATTTTCCCCGGGGCGTTCCTCTGCTAGGCGCAAGCTTAAATCGGCCAGTTGCACCCACGCAATCGACGCTCGCCGAGTTCCGCTTTCCGTCGAAAACACCGGTACGCTCCTTCTAAACCAAACTTCCGCTCCTGGCGCCGAGCCGACTTTGTCGATGAAGCTCCGGGAGGCCCGCAAACCGCCGAAAAGGACCTACGCTTGTGGGTTCAGATGGTCAGGCTTTCACTATTGACGTCCCTGCGCCCGCGATGGTTGACGCATTAAGTGTCAAAAAGCCCGATGCGCGCCTATATTCGGATTCGGCTGTCGGGGAGGAACGCATGCGAAAAAGGATCGGATTCGCTTTGGCGCTCGCCTTCATACTTTCGGCGTCCCCGGCCCGGGCGGCGGAAGCTGGTTCGGCCCATCCGCGCCACCATCGGCAATATCGCCCGACCAGCGAAACTGAAAGGCGGCCCCGTCCCGCGGTTCAGCCGCAGCCGGAGGAATCGCTCCTCCCCTCGTTGACGCCCTACGCGCGCTCGGGCGAGGGAAACAACAATGGGCTGAGCCGCAATCCCGACGATTGCGTCACGGGCTGCATCGGCGGCAACGCCGATTGATTCCGCTTCAGAACTGCAAGCGGGCGCCGATCGTGGGGTCGATGTTCTGGCTGTGCAGATAGCCGCTCGCCACGCCGCCATAAACATTTGACGTCATCACGCCGGCATAGAGGGTGATGCGGCGCACCGGCCCGTAAGTGACCATGAACGAATAGGAATAGCGGCCGCCGGCGCATTTCCCGCTGCTGGTCGCGGTTCCCGAACCCATATACGTCGAGGGCGGGGCCAGGTAATCGTTCTGCGTCTGCCAATAGACCCCTGCGGCCAGATTGACATTGTCCAGCACCGCGTAACGTACGCCCGTCCACATCGTGTTGAGCAGGCGCGGGACGTCGTAAGCGTTCGAGGTCACCGCGCCGGGAGGGACGACGATCCCCTCGGCGATCGTCGGCAGGCCGAACGGATAGAAGCCGCTCGGATTGGCGGTGCGCGAATACACATAGCCCATATAGAATCGGAACGGCTTCCAGTCATAGCGCGCGAGCAGCGCCAGCCCGCCGGTGTTCGCCAGGGTCGCCCTGACGATCGCGCCCGGGGCGTAGCCCGGCGGCAGAGGTGCGCCGGAATAGCTCGACAGCAGCGCCGCGTTTTGGGCGTAGCCGCCGATCGCATCGAGCGACAGATCGCCGAAGCGGGCGCCGAGCTGGACCTGGGATTGCGCGGTGGCGGCATTGCCCTCGCCATAGCCGCCAATCTGGGTCTGAACGGCGAAATGCAGCCGGCGATAGGTCAGGCGGTAGGTCAAGGCCGTGTTCACGCGGGCCGTCGGACTGGCGCCGAGGCCGGAATAAAGCGCGGAAAAGCCGAGTTGCGAGAAGGCGACCGACGCGACAGGATCGAAGGCGCCGACGGCGGAAGTGGTCAAAGCGTTGGTTCGGCCGAAGGTGAGCATGCCAAAGGTCGGGTGGCTCACGCCGATGAAGCCCTGCGAATTGTCCCATTGTCCAGCGCGGTTCGAATCGAACGCCGTCCGCTGGGTGGGAAGCGTGGCGAGATTGTTGTCGGCGAGCGATTGCGGGCCGTTGATCAGGCGGAATGAATAGGGATTGAAGCCGGCTTCGGCGACGCCGACGAGGCTCAATTCGCCGAAAATCTTTTGGTTGAGCGCGACGCCGATCACCGATGTGCTGATGGCGTTGGGCGCCCGCAGCCAGTGGACGCCGGCGCTGTTGCGGGCGATGGCGTAATTGGGCTTGTCCGCATTGGGGCCGATCGGCGCGCCCCATTGTTCGTAGCCAAAGCCGCCGTCGATGTTGCCGACAAGTGTGAGCGGCCCATATTGCAGCGGGCAGTCCTGCACCGAGGAATTCAGGTAATCCCAGAAGCTGCTCAGACAGGAGGGCGCGGCCGTCTCGGCGGCCGAGGCGGGGCCGGCAAAGACGGGCGCGAAGAGCAACGCCCCCAGACCACGCTTCATGCGGCCTCCGAAATTCAGCCCCCGAATTCCTTCGCCGGCGCAAGCGAAGCTTGGCGGAACGCCGGAATCGATCGCGCGTCCTCTCGATGGCATATTATCCGACATTCTCCAGATGAACGCCGGTTCGAGAACCAATCTGTCCGGCTTTGCGGATTTTGACAAGGGTGTGCCGACGCAGCCAGCCTTCGGCCTTTGTCCGGATGACGTTGCCCCCAACTTTTACCCAGCTCTGGGTTCGCTCTGACGGTTGGATTTTCCCTTTTGGGCGTGATGGATGTTGTGGGCCGGCGCGAAGCTTTCAGATTTGTGCGTCGGCGGCAGGTTGCGCGACCGCGCAACGATCATCCAGAAAAAGACCGGCAGACCGGTCCAATTCGAAATCGCGGAGCAAACCAGGGCGTCAGTCGAAGATTGGCTGGCGATACTCAAAATCCGTGATGGGCGTTTTCTCTTTCCAAGCCGCATCCACGGGCAGCCCCACATTTCGACGCGCCAATATGCTCGGATTGTCCATGATTGGGTTCGAAGCGCCGGTCTGGACAACTCGGCGTATGGCACGCATTCGATGCGGCCGGAATTGGATGAGCGGATAGATGCGTCACTTCCACAAAAGTGCTCCGACGCATTGATCTGGCGTATTAGGCGCCACTTTTTTTGCTTAAAGGGATAGGCATGCTGGAATCCGGCGGCGTCGGCATCCTCAGTCTCAAACATCTGGCCGTGCGATCGAGTTAGGTTCAAAAATGTCCGAAACCTTCAATGTCGTTCAACTTTCGACCGTGATATCGCAAGTGACCGCGCCAGCCTTCCTCCTAAGCGCGGTAGCGTCGACCGTATCGGTTCTAATCACCCGATTGAAACGTATTGCTGACCAATACCATTCGCTCAGCGACCTGCCAGAGGACATTTCGGGGGCGGATCAGCTCAAATCTGAGTTGCCAAACCTGACACTGCGCGCCCATTTCATGTATCGAGCCATTTTCTGGGCGGTAGGAAGCGGCATCTGCACATGCATGCTCGTGATCATCATGTTCACGAGCGCTTTGCTGAAATTTCAACATGAGGTCGGCGCAGCTGTGCTCTTCGTCATCGCCATGGGCCTCTTCACCACGGCATTGGTCTATCTCGCCCGCGAAGTGCGCGTAGGCCACCGGGATAGTTTTAGCCACAGGGGACTCAGCGCCGCCTCCGCTCGCCGCTCATCCTCGCCGCGATAGGCGGTCAGCGACGGTGGATCGTGAGCAAGGGCCAAAACGCTACAGCACCGCGAAAATATAAGCTGTGCTGATACCGAACAAGAGCACGCCGTCGACAAACTCCAATGCGCCCATCATGTGCCAGTGCGCGCGCAGCCCGCGCCATTGACTGGGAGCAATGAAGGTCAGCTTACCGCCGAAAACGCGGGTCGGCGAGACAACTACTGAATTCCCGCTTGTGGCGCCAAGCCGTCCTTGCGTGCTCGACCGCTGATCGTTCTGGAAGCAGCCCTTCGACCAAAGCCCGCTCACCGCCTATTGTGTTGAAAAAC
This sequence comes from uncultured Pseudomonadota bacterium, assembly GCA_963748385.1. Lineage (GTDB taxonomy): Bacteria > Pseudomonadota > Alphaproteobacteria > Rhizobiales > Beijerinckiaceae > Rhodoblastus. Next base: position 55,818 of record CAVVIQ010000017.1, on the reverse strand, counting down.
TCGTCCGTTGCCGCGATGCGGATGGCGTGATTCACTTCCTCTGCTGATTTGGCGGGGGATGCGGCGATGATGGGCGTTCAAGCTGCGGCGGCTCGGTTTTTCTACGATTTCTGCCTCGATGATCACGTTCCCGCCGACCATCAGCTCCGGGGCATCGACCGGCATCTCGACCTTGATGACCTTCGCAACACGCTGAAGCCGTTTTACAGCAATACCGGCCGCCCCTCGATCGACCCGGAACTGATGATCCGCATGCTGCTGGTGGGCTATTGCACGGGCATTCGTTCGGAACGCCGCCTGTGCGAGGAAGTCCAACTGAACCTCGCCTATCGCTGGTTTTGCCGTCTCGGTCTCGAGGGCAAAGTTCCGGATCATTCGACCTTTTCGAAGAACCGTCACGGGCGCTTTCGCGAAAGCAACATCCTTCGGCATCTGTTCGAAACCGTCGTCGCCCGCTGCATGGCCGAAGGGCTGGTCAGCGCCGAGGGGTTCGCGGTCGACGCCAGCCTCATTCCCGCCGACGTCAACAAGCACCACTCAGTCCCCAGCAGCGACTGGAAGCGCGAAGAGATCACGGAGGAAGCCAGCCGCGCCACGCGCGAATATTTCGCGACGCTGGACGACGCCGCGTTTGGCGCGGCCACGCCGGTCGCGCCGAAATTCGTCGCCCTGGCCGACCCGGCGGCGCAATGGACGGCGCAGCGCAAGGGACCTGCCTTCTTCGCCTACTCGACCAATTATCTGATCGACACGGACCATGGCGTGATTGTCGATGTCGAAGCCACGCGCTCCGTTCGCCAAGCCGAAGTCGGCGCCGCCCAGACGATGCTGGATCGAACCGAGGATCGGTACTGCCTCAAGCCTGGGTATCTGGCCGCCGACACGGCCTATGGCGCGGCGCAAAACCTCGCCTGGCTCGTCAAACACAAGCAGATCACGCCGCATATCCCGGTCTTCGATAAATCGACGCGGACGGATGGCACGTTCTCGCGTTCGGACTTTACGTGGGAAGCTGATGCGGACCGCTACATCTGTTCTGCGGGCAAGGAACTGTTTCGGTTCCGCCGTCACTTCACCACGCTCCGCACCGGCGTCGACGCTGATGGGATGCGCCGTTACCGCGCCAGCCAAAAGGATTGCGGGGTCTGCGAACTCAAACCGCAATGCTGCCCAAATGATCTCGTGCGCAAGGTTCCGCGGCACGTGGACGAAGACGCGCGCGATGTGGCGCGGGCTCTTGCCGCCACGCCTGAATTCAAGGTCGCGTCCCGCCGTCGGAAGAAGGTCGAGATGCTGTTCGCCCATCTCAAGCGCATATTGGGGCTCGGACGATTGCGGCTACGCGGGCCATCCGGCGCCAAGGACGAATTTCTGCTCGCGGCGACCGCGCAAAACCTGCGGCGCCTCGCCCGACTGCGGCCGGCGATGCCGCCGATGGAGGCGGTGGCGGCATAGGCCGCCGACGAAGCGGTCACCCCGCCGCCAACGCGACAGCGCGCCAGCCATCAATTTCTGAAAAAAACGCCTCCAACCGGAGCGCCGACGCTCATCTGTCGAGTTTTTCAACACAATCCGCCCATATGAGCCGGTGACGACGCGCCGAAGCCTGCGCGCTCCAATTCATTCGCCGGAGGCTCAGCGGGTCGTAGATTTTGGATTGGCGGCAAAGGCTTCGCGGGCTTTCCGCCGTTTTGCCCTACGAAGGGCGTAAGGTTTGAATGGGGCGTCGCGCAGATATTGTTCGCCGTTGACGGGCCGTTTATCGTCCGTTCCTCTTGTGCGGGCCAGCGGTCGACCGCCGCGGCCTCAACGCGCGGCTGGCTCCAGGGCGCTGGAACATCCGCAAACCGAAGCCGCGCGATGGCGGGCGGCGCTGCGATAATTGAACTCTCCGCGCTGCCCGCCATCGGTCACGCCCGATCTTGCTCCTCCTGCGAGGCGGTGGGCGCTCCTTCTTTCTGTTCCGTCTCGAACGCCATCTTCCCCAGTTTTGTCCAGACGCCGCGCGCATGTTCGCCCTGATCGCTTTGGAGCTTCCCGGCCATCCAGAGCAGCGCGCCGAAGATCATGGCGCGATCGTCGGCGGTCAGGTCGACGATGCCGGCCTTGACGACGAGGCCGCCGAGTTCGATTAGGCGCCGCGTGCGCTTGCGGCGCTCGACCTGCCAGGCGCGCATGTCATGCCGCGCCTGTGCCGCCTGATGGCGGTTGCTCGCCGCCTGGTTGCGCCGCAGCGCCGCCAGCGTCGCGGTCAGGCGCCGATGCAGTTCGCCGCGGCCGGCCCCGAAAGAACGCGGCTCCGCGCCTCGCCCATGCCTCCCTCTTTCCGGCATCTTTGGTTTCGGCCAGCACGATCAGCGCGCCCGCCAGTTCGTCGGCGCTGAGAGCGTCGGCCCCGGTCGAGATGACCAGCTCGCCAAGCTGTTGCACCTTGCGGCTTTTGAGGTCTCGCGCCTTGTCTTCGAGCGCCTTCAGTTCCGCATCGAAGTCCCGAGGCTTGCGCATGGCCGTCTCCAGTCGTTTCTGAAAGTTGTCGATGCCGCGATGATAGTGGAGCGACTTGTGGAATGCTGTAAGGTTGCCGGGACGGTCCGGGACGCGCCGGTCCCTCCCGAGAATTTTTCGAGGGAGGGCGCGCTTATACGTCGTTCCGACGTGCGCTTCGCCGTGCAAATGATCTGATCGCGATGGCGATCTATCATCTTCACGTCAAGGTCATCGGCCGCAAATCTGGCTCCAGCGCGGTGGCGTCCGCCGCCTACCGCTCGGCCTCGCGGCTGCGCGACGACCGGCTTGAGCGCAGCCACGATTTCTCGGCCAAGCGCGGTGTCGTCCATTCCGAAGTCATGCTGCCGGAGAACGCACCCGAAGCGTGGCGCGACCGCGAACGGCTGTGGAATGATGTCGAGGCGTTCGAGGTGCGCAAAGATGCGCAGCTTGCCCGTGAGGTCGAATTCGCCCTTCCGTGCGAGATGACGCGGGCCCAAGGCGTCGAACTCGCACGCGACTTCGTGGCTAGCGAATTCGTCGACCTGGGCATGATTGCCGATCTCAATGTGCATTGGGATGTGGCCGAGGATGGGATGCCCAAACCCCACGCGCATGTCATGCTGACCATGCGCGCGGTGGACGAGAACGGCTTCGGCCAAAAGGTACGGGACTGGAACCGCACGGAGATGGTCGAGCGCTGGCGGGAACGCTGGGCGGAGTTGGCCAACGAGCGGCTGGCTGAACTCGACATTGACGCGCGCATCGACCATCGCAGCCTTGAGCGCCAAGGCATCGCGCTGGAGCCGCAAAGCCAGATCGGCGCCCCCGCGCAGCGTATCGAGAGCGAAGGGATCGAACCCGCCGACCGTGCGCAAGTGCACCGCGAGATCGCGCGCGGCAATGGCGCGCGCATCATCGCCGATCCAGTCCTGGCGCTCGACGCCATCACGCATCAGCAATCCACATTCACGCGCCGCGACATGGCCAGGTTCGCGCATCGGCACAGCGACGGCGTCGACCAGTTCAACGAGGTGATGGGCGCGATGCGCGGCGCGCCCGATCTGGTCGAATTGGGCAAGGACGGGCGCGGCGAGGATCGCTTCACCACAAGCGAGATGATCGAGGCCGAACAGCGCCTGCGCCGCGCCGCCGAACTCATGGCGGATCGGGAACGCCATGAGGTGAACGACGCCGACAGACAGGCGGCGCTGGCGCGCGCGGAAGCGCGCGGTCTTGTCCTTTCGGGAGAGCAGGCCGATGCGCTGGCGCATGTCACGGACGGGCGTGATCTGGGCGTCGTGGTCGGTTATGCCGGAACGGGGAAGAGCGCGATGTTGGGCGTGGCGCGGGAGACCTGGGAAGCGGCGGGCTACGAGGTCCGGGGCGTGGCGCTGTCCGGCATCGCCGCCGAGAATCTGGAAAGCGGATCGGGCATCGCGTCGCGCACCATCGCCAGCATGGAACACGGTTGGGGACAGGGCCGCGACAGGCTTAACCAGCGCGAGGTTCTGGTGATCGACGAGGCGGGCATGGTCGGCACGCGCCAGTTGGAGCGCGCGCTGTCCCATGCGGCGCAAGCCGGCGCCAAGGTGGTGCTGGTCGGCGATCCGCAACAGTTGCAATCCATCGAAGCGGGCGCGGCGTTCCGCTCGATCTTTGAGCGCCACGGCGGCGCGGAAATCGGCGAGGTGCGCCGCCAGCGGGACGATTGGCAGCGCGACGCCACGCGCGATCTGGCGACCGGCCGAAACGGCGCTGCGATCCATGCCTATGGCACGCATGGCATGGTGCATGAGGCCGCGTCGCGCGAAGAGGCGCGGAAAAATCTGATCGAACGCTGGGACCGCGAGCGGCAGGCGTCCCCCGACCGCAGCCGCATCATCCTCACCCACACCAATGCCGAGGTGCGCAAGCTGAACGAGGCCGCGCGCGAAAGAATGCGGGCCGCCGGCGATCTCGGCGATGACGTGCGCCTCATGGTCGAACGCGGCGAACGCCGCTTCGCCAGCGGCGATCGCGTCATGTTCCTGCAAAACGAGCGCGGCCTTGGCGTGAAGAATGGCACGCTCGGGACCATCGTTGAGGTCAGCGAACGGTCCATGTTCGTGCGCGCCGACGACGGGCGCAGCGTCTCGTTCGACCTCAAGGATTACGACCGCATCGACCACGGCTATGCCGCGACCATCCACAAGGCGCAAGGCATGACCGTGGACCGCGCCCATGTTCTGGCGACGCCGGGCATGGACGCCCACGGCGCCTATGTCGCCCTGTCGCGCCATCGTGACGGTATGGACCTGCATTACGGGCATGACGACTTCGCCAGCCAGGAGCAGCTTGCCCGCGCCCTGTCGCGCGACCGGGCGAAGGATATGGCGTCGGATTACGAACGGCTTGATCCGGCGCGGGATTATGCCGAACGGCGCGGGATTACTTTCCGCGCCCGTGTCGCCGAGATCGTGCGGAAAATCGTGCCGGAGAAATTGCGCGGCATGCTCGACGGCCTGCGCCTGCCCGCCGATGGCGGGCAGAGGCCGGAAAGGGCGGGGCCGGAAAGGAAAGGGGCGGAAGACCCGGAAACGACGCTGCGCCGCGCCCGGACCAAGGCGCTCATCCGCCATGCCCGCGCTGTGGCCGCGATCTTCGAGATGCAGGAGCGGGGCGGCAAGGCCAGCCCGGAGCAGGTGAAGGAATTGCAGGAGGCCCGCAAAGTCTTCGAGGAGGTGCGGCCCTATGGCTCGCACGATGCCGAAGCCGCCTACAAGAAGAGCCCGGAACTCGCCCTGGAGGCCGCTTCCGGCAACCCCGCCCGCGCCATCCGCGCCCTCCAGCTCGAAACCGAACTGCGCACCGACCCGGCCCGGCGCGCCGACCGCTTCGTGGAGCGCTGGCGAAAACTCGACCAGACCAGCCAGCGCCAGTATGAGGCGGGCGACATCTCCGGCTACAAGGTTTCGCGGTCGGCGATGGGCGACATGGCCAAGGGCCTCGAACGCGATCCGCAGCTTAAATCGATCCTCGCCAATCGCAAGCGAGACCTCGGCATCGAGATCGAATCAGGCCGCCGACTCGGGCTGGAGCTCGCCTTCAACCATGGCCTCGACCTCGGCAGAGGCCGGGGCATCGGACTTTAACCCCGCCTATTTTCCGCCGCCGGTACGCCACGGCGCTACTACGCCTAAATAACTCTTGCGCAACAATAAATCCTTGCTCTGTCTGGTCCCGGAAGCCGTCAGAAACAACCGGCAGGAGGCAGCGCAGCCATGCTGGCGCCAGACCGTATCATCCGCCTGAAAACTGTTCTCGCCCGGACCGGCCTGTCGCGGTCCACCATCTACCGCAAGATCGCCGAGGGCACGTTCCCGCCCCAGATCAGGATCAGCGTCAACGGCGCCGGCTGGAGGGAATCCGACATCGATCGCTGGATCGCCGATCCCGTGGCGTGGCACCCGAGAGGCAAGGTCGACTTTGATGACTGATGGCGAGATGGATAATGGCGGGGTGGGCGCCGTGTGTCCCGTTCTCGGCATGTGAGGCCACCCACAGCATCCGAGCGGCTTCAGAATGCGGGCGCGCAAAGCACTTCGACAGACGTCGATCTCGCCATGGGCTAAGCAATCGGATGCGCGGAAACTGCCCATCGGACATCAATCACGTTCGCATCGATCACGCCCGCCGCAGCGGCGCGACCTCAGCGCCCTGCCGGAGCCTGTCGACGTGATCGGCCCACCACTTCATCATCTCGATACGCTCGGGCCAGAAATCGGCGCGCGCATAGGCGCGGCGCACTTCGTCAGGGTCGGCGTGTGCGAGCTGGCGCTCGATGGCGTCGCCGCTCCATTTGCGGCTTTCATTCAACATAGACGACGCAGCGGCTCGGAAGCCGTGGGCGGTCATCTGGTCTTGCGAATATCCGAGTCGGCGCAGCGCGCCGTTCAGCGTGTTTTCCGAAATCGGACGCTCGACCGAGCGCAGTCCGGGAAACAGAAGGCGGCGGTGGCCGGAAATGGCGTGCAATTCCCGCAACAGACTGACCGCTTGCGGGGCGAGGGGCACGCGATGCGGCCGCCGCATTTTCATACGGCCAGCGGGGATCGACCAAACTGAGGCGTTTAGATCGAACTCGGACCATTCAGCATTCCGCAGCTCGCCCGGCCTAACGAACGTGAGCGTGAGCAATTGCAGGGCGACGCGTGTCGCCGGATCGCCCGCGTACCCGTCGATGGAGCGCAGCAGGCCGCCAAAAGCGATAGAACTCGATGATTGCCGGCCGGTGTTTCGTGACCGGCGCGGTCAATGCTCCGCGCAGCGCAAATGTTGGGTCGCTTTCACAACGGCCGGTGGCAATGCCGTATCTGAAAACCTGTCCGATAAGAGCGCGCAGTCGAACCGCAGTCTCGTGGTGCCCCCTTGCTTCTACCGTTCGAAGCGCCGCCAACACCTCGGGAGCGGTAATGGATGCGATTGGCCTCGACCCAATCGACTGGCTGGCGAAGCCAAGCGCCCATTTATTTTTGTAAAGCGTCTTTTCGGTCTTGCCTTCGCGGCGCTTCTTTTCGATCAGTTCGTCCGCGATAGCGTCAAAGGTGTTATTCCGTTCGACAGCCTCGCGGACCTTGTCTTGCTTCCGCCGCTCGCCGGGATCGATGCCTTTGGCCAAGAGGGACTTGGCATCCTCCCGAAGCTTGCGGGCATCCTTGAGAGTGACCGCTGGCCAGGCCCCCAAAGCAACCCGAGTTTGTTTTCCACCGAAACGATAGGCCAGGTTCCAAAGTTTTGAACCCGTCGAAGTGACCCACAGTTGCAAGCCGCCTCCGTCGGAAAGCGTCAGCCTTCCACTTGCACTTGGTTTTGCGGCGCGGATGGCGGCATCGGAGAGCGGCATGTCGTCCTCGCTAGCGCTGTTGGTCTTTGTTGGTCTCTGACACGAACAAAAATGCCACGAACCAACAAAAAGACCAACAATTTTGTTGGTTTCCGCGGGACGGAGGGAGACGTACAGAGACGCAAAACAGCCTGAAATACCTTACATTTCAAGCTGTTTTGAGACGGTCTGGAATTATATGATACGTATGATTGGTGCCCCTGGCCGGGATCGAACCAGCACTCCTTGCGGAACTCGATTTTGAGTCGAGCGCGTCTACCAATTCCGCCACAGGGGCCCGCCGGGGAGGCCCCGGAAGAGGCGCGAATATAGCGTGCGGCGCCGCCTCGTCAATCGCCCACGCGCCCGCCTTGCGTCATTTTTGGCGTTCAAAACGCCAACATGACGCCTTGGCCACGGTCGCGCGAAGGTGTACCAAGGCGGCGCCCGCAACAGATCGGACCTTGATGTTCAGGAAAATCTACGACTGGACCTTGTCGCTCGCGGAAAGCCGGCATTCGACGCTCGCGCTGGCCGGAATCGCCTTCGCCGAAAGCTCCTTCTTCCCCCTGCCGCCGGATCTGATCCTGCTGCCGATGTCGCTCGCCAGGCCGGCCAAGGCCTGGTTCTACGCCTCGGTCTGCACGCTCTCCTCGGTCGCGGGCGCGATGCTCGGCTATTACATCGGGGCGGCGCTTTACGGCACGATCGGCCAATATATCATTCATCTCTATGGCTATGGCGCGCGCATCGATTCTTTGCGCGAATTCTACGCCCATTGGGGCTGGGCCTTCATCCTGGTGAAGGGCTTGACGCCCATTCCCTTCAAGCTCGTCACCATCGTCAGCGGGCTGCTCGGCTATAATCTGCCGCTCTTCGTGCTTCTGGCGCTGATCACCCGCGGCGCGCGTTTCTTTCTCGTGGCGGCGGCGATGAACCGTTTCGGCGACCATATGCGGGTCTGGCTGGAAAAACATTTCGCCTGGTTCGTCATGATCCTGCTCGCGATCATCGTCGGCGGCTTCTGGGCCGCCGCCCATCTGGTGTGACGCGATGACCTTCTTCGCGCGCCTTCGCGCCGCCCTCCAGCCGGGAAAAGCCGCGCTTCTCGTGCTTGCGGCTGCGGCGGCGACGCTCGCCGGCGCATGGACCTTCCAGGCCCTGGGCTTCCAGCCTTGCGAACTGTGCCTGATCCAGCGCTATCCCTATTACGCTTCCCTGCCGCTCGCGGCGGCGGCCTTTTTCCTCGCCCGCAACGCGCCGCCGCTTTTTTCGCGCGCGTTTCTCATCCTGCTGGCCGCGATTTTCCTGGCCGGCGCGGCGCTCGCAGCCTATCACGCCGGGGTGGAGTGGAAATTCTGGCCGGGGCCGGCGGGCTGCACCGGCAAATTCACCGCCCCAAGTTCGATGGAGGCGTTCCGCGCTCAATTGGAGCATGTCCATGTCGTGCGCTGCGACGCGCCCGCTTTGCGCATCCTTGGCGTTTCGCTGGCGGGCTGGAATGTGCCGATTTCGCTCGCCATCGCCCTGGTCGCGTTTCTGGGCGCGACCGCTCCCAGAAAAGCCTAAGCGTCCCGACTTTTGTCGCCGAGAACGTCACTGAGCTTCATCCGCGCCGAGCCGGGGCGGAGAGGTTTCTGCTGGCTTTCGTGCGGCGCCCAGCCCGAGGTCCAGACGATTTCGAAACTCGCGCGGATTCTCCCGTCAGGGTCCGCGAATCTCTCCGCGTAAATCGCGGCGGCGCGTGAAGCCACGTCGCGGCGCAAAGGGCGCCGGGCGCCGGCGGCCAGGACATTGGTCGCGCCCATGGCGCGCAAGTCGCGCATCAGGCCGAAGGCGTTGGCGTAGCGCACGGTAAAGGCGTCGCAATCGGTCACCGGCAAGGCGAGGCCGGCGCGCTGCAGCAGGCCTCCCACGTCGCGCAGGTCGGCGAAGGGCGCGACGCGCGGGCTCGCCCCGCCCTCGATCTCGTCCTGCGCCTGGGCGAGGCAGAACCGCAAGTTCCGATAAAGTCTGCCCGCCGATCAGGGCGGCGACGAACAGGCCGTCCGGCGCGAGAATGCGCCGCACCTGCGCGAAAACGCCGGGCAGGTCATTGGCGAATTGCAGGCTGAGCGCGCTGACCACGAGATCGAAACTTTCCGGCGCGAAGGGCAGGGCCTCCTCGTCGGCCACCAGCGCCGGCGCCGAAGCTGCAATCCCGAAAACCGGCGCGGCGCGAAAAACCAGCCGCCCCGGCGCGGCCAAAGCTTGCGAAATCGCCGGATGCGGCGAGCCAAGGTCGAGGGCGCGGGGAAAATCGCGGCGGATCGGCGCCAGGCGGAAGGCGAGGTCTTCGGCGACGCGCGCCGCCAGAAAATCGCAGGGCTCTTTTGCGCGCGCGGCGCGGGCGAGGCGCTTGCGCCATAAAGCGCGGTCGAAAATCAGCGGCGGTGTCGTCACGAAACCCTTATGCGCTCAGGGGCGGCCGGCGTCAAAAGTCGCGCGACGCCGCGAAAAAGGGTAGGCTTATTCCATGTTCCGGCTGATCCCCGCGCCTTTCGCGGCGCCGAACTGGCTGAAAGACGGCGCGCTCGTCCTGAAAAAGGCGGGCGGGACCGCGCTTGATCTGATCTATCCGCCGGCCTGCCTGGCCTGCCGGCGCGCGGTCGCCGAACATGGCGGCCTGTGCCCGCAATGCTGGAGCGTGATGCGCTTCATCGAGCGCCCTTATTGCGAGCGCCTTGGCGCGCCCTTCGAGACCGATCCGGCGGCGGAGGCCGGAGGGCCGGACGATCTCTTCCGCCGCGCTCGCCGACCCGCCGGTTTTCGCGCGGGCGCGGGCGGTGGCGCGGTTCGAGGACGGGCCGGCGCGCCAGCTGGTCCATCGCCTGAAATATGGCGATCGTGACGAACTCGCCGGGCCGATGGGCCTGTGGATGGCGCGCGCCGGCGCGGAACTGCTGTCCGACGCCGACATGCTGGTCCCGATCCCGCTGCATTGGACCCGGCTGGCGCGGCGGCGCTTCAATCAGGCGGCGGCTCTGGCGCGCGGCATCGAAAAATTTTCCGCCGTGCCGGTCGAGACCGGCCTTCTGCTGCGCGTAAAACCGACGCCGCCGCAGGTCGGCCTCACCCGGCGGCTGCGCGCCCAGAACATCCAGGGCGCCTTCGCCGTGCCGGAAGCGCGCCGGATCGAGGCCGAGGGGCGCAAGATCGTCCTGGTGGACGATGTCATGACCTCGGGCGCGACGCTGAACGCGGCGGCCCGCGTATTGCTGCGCGCCGGGGCGCAAAGGGTGGACGCGCTGGTTTTCGCCCGAGTGGTCAACCCGTGACGATTCTCCCCATTGCCCGGGCGCTTCGGGCGAATTAAGAAAGCGTCATGAAGAAGATCGAGATCTACACCACCGCGACCTGCCCCTATTGCGTCCGCGCCAAGGCGCTGCTCAACAAGAAGGGCGTGGCCTTCGAGGAGATCAGGGTGGACATCCAACCGGCTTTGCGCCCGAAAATGGTCGAGCGCGCCAACGGGCGGACCACGGTGCCGCAGATTTTCATCGGCGACCGCCATGTCGGCGGCTGCGACGACCTTCACGACCTGGATTACGAAGGCCAGCTCGATCCCCTTCTGGCCGATTGAGGCCGGCGATGATCCGCTTCGCCCTCGTCTGCGCCAATGGCCATGAGTTCGAAAGCTGGTTCGCCAGCAACGAATCCTATGATTTCCTGATCGAGAACAAGCTCGTCGCCTGTCCCTATTGCAACGGGACCGACATCTCCAAGGCGGTGATGGCGCCGGCGGTGACCCGCGCGGCCAGCGCGCCGGTAAAGCCGCAGAAGCCGGACGGGGCGCCGAAACAGAATGTCGCCCTGCTCGGCGAAGCCGACCGGGGATTGCGGGAAATGGCGCGCGAACTGCACCAGAAAATCGTCGCGGCCACCGTGGATGTCGGCGCTGAATTCGCGCGGGAGGCCCGTCGGATTCACGACGGCGAGGCGCCGGAACGGCCGATCCGCGGCCAGACCTCGCCCGAAGACGCCCGCGCCCTGCTCGAAGAGGGCGTTGCGATCATGCCGATGCCACTGCCGCCCGACGATCTGGGCTGAACGGCGCCGCCCGAGCGAAGCACGAACGCGCATGACAGCCAGCAGGGCTGGCCAACGATCGCCGATCCTGCCGGTCACGGCCGCCGCAAATCCAGGAACCGGAGCTTTTTCATGAACCGCCGCTTTCTTCTTCGTCTGGCCGCTCTTGGCGCGGGTCTGGCGCTTCACGCCGCCGCGCCGGCCCGCGCCGAAGCCGGCAAGATCGACGTGGAGGCGATCCTTAACGATCCCGCGGCGCCGGTCGGCGGCAATCCCGAGGGCGACGTCACCATCGTCGCCTTCCTCGATTACAATTGCCCGTTCTGCAAGAAGGCGACGCCGCAGATCGAAAAGCTGATCAGGACCGACGGCCAGATCCGCCTCGTATACAAGGACTGGCCGATCCTGACCGAAGCCTCGGTCTATGGCGCGCGATTGGCGCTCGCCGCGCGATATCAGGGCAAATACGAACAGGTTCACAACGCGCTGATGGCCGTTCCCGGCCGCCGCAACGGCGAGGACGTGATGCGGGCGGCGGTAAAGAATTCAGGCGTCGACATGAGCCGGCTCGACGCCGATCTCAAGGCCCACGACGCGGACATCACCGCGCTGCTCAAGCGCAACGCGGGGCAGGCGGAGGCTTTGGGATTGCAGGGGACGCCCGCGTTTCTGATCGGGCCGTTCCTGGTCGCCGCCGCGCTCGATTACGAGCAATACAAGAAGGTCGTCGACCAGACCCGCGCGGCGAAAAAGGGGCGGTGAAACGATTTCCGCGGGATGGCTTCCCAATCCACAGGCCGCGCCCTCCGCCCCGCCGGCGACGGGACGGAGCTCTCGCAAGGCTTTCAGTTCTTGCGGGTCGGGCGGGTGCTGACGCCCAGAATGCTGTACAGCGGGCACATGCCGACCGCGCCGGTCACCAGGGGCACGACGCCGATCCAGCCCCACATGCCGATCTTGCCGGTCAAGGTCAGGCCGATCAAGACCAGGCCGACGACCACGCGCAGCACGCGCTCCATATTCCCCTGGTTCACTTTCATTGCGGCGCCCTCTTGAGGTTCTGAACGGCCTGCCGGCCGCCCGTGGCGGCAGCCTAGCCGAATTCCCACGCCGCCGGAAGACGGGCCGGCGGCGCGGCCTGGGATCATTCGGCCATGGCGCGCGTTCTGGAAGAGCTGGCGGACTTCGAAATCAGCCAGAAATAGGCGAGGGTAGGGCGCGGGGGGAATCGGCGATGGACGAGCGCGCGCTGTTGAGAAAAATGTTCGACGCGGCGGTGGCCGCCGCCGCGCCCGATCTCGTCGCGCCGCCGTATCTTCCTGCCCCGCCCAAGGGGCGCACGATCGCGGTTGGCGCCGGCAAGGCCGCCGCCGCCATGGCCCGCGCGGTCGATGCGAACTGGCCCGCCGACAAGCCGCTGAGCGGACTTGTCGTCACCCGTTATGGCTATGGCGTCGGCAGGCTCGACCGCATCGAAGTGGTCGAAGCGAGCCATCCGGTCCCGGACGAAGCCGGCCTGCGCGCCGCCCAGCGCATTCTCGACATGGCGCGCGGGCTCGGTCCCGACGATCTTGTCCTGTGCCTGATCTCGGGCGGCGGCTCGTCGCTGCTGTCCCTGCCGGCGCCGGGCGTCACGTTCGCCGACAAACAGGCGATCAATCGCGCCTTGCTGCGCAGCGGCGCCAATATCAAAGACATGAATTGCGTGCGCAAACATCTTTCCGCGATCAAGGCCGGGCGCCTCGCGGCCGCCGCCGCCCCGGCGCAGGTCGTGTCGCTGATCATTTCGGATGTGCCGGGCGATGATCCTTCCGTCATCGCCTCCGGCCCGACCGTTCCCGATTCCAGCACGCTGGCGCAGGCGCGCGACGTGCTCCGACGCTACGAGATCGCAGTCCCGCCCGCCGTTGCGGCGCTGCTCGACGATCCCGCTTATGAGACGCCCAAACCCGGCGACCCGGTTTTCGCGCGCAGTTCGGTGCGGATGATCGCCACGCCCCAGGCCTCGCTCGAAGCCGCCGCATGCGTCGCCCGCGCCGCCGGGGTCGCGCCCTTGATCCTGGGCGACGCGATCGAGGGCGAGGCGCGCGAGGTGGGGCGGGTGATGAGCGGCGTCGCGCGCCAGGTTTTTTCGCACAACCAGCCGATCCCGGCGCCCTGCGTCCTGATCTCTGGCGGCGAAACGACGGTGACCGTGCGCGGAAAAGGCAGGGGAGGACGCAATGTCGAATTCCTGCTCTCTCTCGCCGTCGATCTCGACGGCCTGCCCAATGTCTACGCCATCGCGGGCGACACCGACGGCGTCGACGGCGCCGAGGAAGTCGCCGGCGCGATCGTTTCGCCCGACACGCTTTCGCGCGCGCGAAAATTGGGAATCGACGCCAGGGCGAGTCTCGCCGACAATGACGCCCACGGCTTTTTCGAACGGCTGAACGATCAGGTCGTCACCGGCCCGACTTTCACCAATGTCAACGATTTCCGGGCGATCCTGATTTCGGCCGGCCGGGCCGAAGAAAAAATGCTCGATGACGATCCCCCATTCGAGGCGCCTCGCCTGTCAACGGAGCGATGAAATGATCCGAATGCCGGAACCCGATGCGGCTGTTCTCGCGCGGCGCGGGGAAATCGTCGCGGCGCTCAAAAAAATCGTGTCCGGCGAGGGCGTGATCGAATCCGAGCGCGAGCGCCGCGCTTTCGAATGCGACGCCCTGACCGCCTATCATCAGCTGCCGATGGCGGTGGTGCTGCCGGAAAACACCGGGCAGGTCGTCGAAATCCTGCGCTATTGCAAGGCCAACAGGATCAAGGTGGTCCCGCGCGGGGCGGGCACCTCGCTTTCGGGCGGCGCGTTGCCGCTGGCCGACGGGATCATTCTCGGGCTGGCCAAGTTCAACCGCGTTCTCGAAATCGACGTCGCCAACCGCTGCGTCGTGGCGCAGCCCGGAGTCACCAATCTCGGCGTCACCTACGCCGTCCAGTCGCACGGGCTTTATTACGCGCCCGATCCGTCGAGCCAGATCGCCTGCAGCATCGGCGGCAATGTCGCGGAAAATTCCGGCGGCGTGCATTGCCTCAAATATGGTCTGACAACCAATAATGTGATCGGGGTCGAATTCGTCACCATGGAGGGCGAGATCATCCGCCTCGGGGGAAAACATTTCGACGCCGGCGGTTACGACCTGCTGGGCGTGATGGTCGGCTCGGAGGGCCTGCTCGGCGTCGTCACCGAAGTGACGGTGCGGGTGCTGCCGTCGCCGCCCGGCGCCCGCGCGCTTCTGATCGGCTTTTCATCGATCGAGGCCGCCGGCGATTGCGTCGCCTCGGTGATCGGCTCCGGGATCATTCCCGGCGGCATGGAGATCATGGACAAGCTCGCCATCGAGGCGGCGGAAGCCTTCGTCCACGCCGGCTATCCGCTCGACGCCGAGGCCTTGCTGATCGTCGAACTCGACGGCTGCGCCGCGGAGGTCGACCATCTGACCGCGGCGGTGGAATCCATCGCCAGGGACCATGGCGCGACCTCCTGCCGCGCCAGCCAGTCGGAGGAAGAGCGGCTGCTGTTCTGGGCTGGGCGCAAGGCGGCCTTTCCCGCGGTCGGCCGCATCTCGCCCGATTATTACTGCATGGACGGCACGATTCCGCGCAAGGAGATCGGCCGGGTGCTGATGCGGATGAAGGAGATGGAGCGGCATTACGGCCTGCGCTGCGCCAATGTCTTCCACGCCGGCGACGGCAATCTCCATCCGCTCATTCTCTACGACGCCAACAGGCCGGGTGAATTGCAGCGGGCCGAGGATTTCGGCGCCGACATTTTGAGGCTCTGCGTCGAGGTCGGCGGCGTGCTGACCGGCGAACATGGGGTCGGCGTGGAAAAGCGCGACCTGATGGAGACGATGTTCAACGAGACCGATCTCGATCAGCAGCAGCGGCTCAAATGCGCTTTCGACGACGATAGCCTGCTCAATCCCGGAAAGGTCTTTCCCCAGCTCTGCCGCTGCGCGGAGTTGGGCCGGATGCATATCCATGCGGGAAAATTGCGTTTTCCCGATGTGCCCCGTTTCTAGAGCTTGTTCGGTGAACTCCGTTCACCGAGCAAGCTCTGGTTTTTTGTTTTCACGCATTTTCTTGACGCGAACCGGCATCCACTTCGTTCGAAAATGCTCTAGAGGCGCGAAACAGCATGACCGACTTTCGTCCCTCGGACGAGAAAGAACTCGCCGAAATCGTCGCTGGCGCCGCGGCGCAGAAGCAAAGCCTGGAAATTTTCGCGGGCGGCGGCAAGCGCGACCATGGGCGGCCGGTGAAGGCCGATCATCTCCTCGACGTTTCCCGGATCGCCGGGATCGTCAGACACGAAGCCGCCGAACTGATCCTGACCGCGCGTCCGGCAACTTCGCTCGCCGCGATCAAGGCGGAGCTTGCCGCCGGGGGCCAGATGCTGGCCTTCGAGCCGCCCGGCTGGCAAAAACTTTTCGAGACCAACGCCGAGCCGACGCTCGGCGGGGTCCTCGCCTGCAATATTGGCGGGCCGCGCCGTGTGCGCGCCGGGGCGCCGCGCGATTTCTTCCTCGGCTTTTCGGCGGTCAACGGCCGGGGCGAAATCTGGAAGGGCGGCGGCAAGGTGGTGAAGAACGTCACCGGCTTCGATGTCAGCAAATTGCTCGCCGGCTCGTTCGGCACGCTTTCCATTTTTACCGAAATCACCCTGAAAGTCATGCCGCGCCCGGAGACCGCATGCACGATCCTGCTTCATGCTCTGGCCGACGAGGTTGCGGTCGCAACCATGGCCAGGGCCCTGAACACGCCGTTCGAAGTCTCGGGCGTGGCTCATCTGCCGCCTGCCGCCGCCCGGCGCTCGGCGGTTTCCGCCGTCGCCGGGGGGCTCGGCGCGGTCACCGCGCTGCGGATCGAGGGGCCGGCGCCTTCGGTCGCCTTTCGCGCCGAGGCGCTCGAAGGGCTGTTTGGACGCGGCGAAAGACTCGACAACGCCGCTTCGGCGCAATTCTGGGAGGAAGTCGGCGAGGCTCGATCGCTCCTGCCGCAGGGCGCCCGCGTGATCTGGCGGCTTTGCCCCACGCCGAGCCAGGCATCCGCGATTGCGAGCGCGATCGCCAGGCGCCTGCCCTCGGCCGAGTCCTTTTTCGATTGGGGCGGCGGCCTCGTCTGGCTGAGCCTGGACCGCGAAGAGGCGGGCCCCGACGCCGGGGCGGCGATCGTGCGCGGCGCGATGAAATCCTGCGGCGGCCACGCCACATTGATGGTCGCGCCCGCCGCGACGCGCGAAAGAATAGAGGTTTTCGAGCCCGCGCCCGGTCCGCTCGCGGCGCTGAAGGCGCGGGTGAAAGCGGGCTTCGATCCGCAAGGCGTTCTCAATCCCGGCCGCATGCAGGAAGGTCTCTGAGCCCATGCAGACCCATTTCACCCCGGCTCAGCTTGCCGACGCGAACGTGAGGACGGCGGAAAAGATTCTGCGCGCCTGCGTCCATTGCGGCTTTTGCACCGCGACCTGCCCGACCTATGTCCTGCTTGGCGACGAACTCGATTCTCCGCGCGGGCGCATCTATCTCATCAAGGACATGCTGGAGAACGACCGCCCGGCCGCCGCCGAAGAGGTCAAACATATCGACCGCTGCCTGTCCTGCCTGTCCTGCATGACGACCTGCCCGTCGGGCGTCGATTACATGCATCTGGTCGATCACGCCCGCCACCACATCGAAAAGACTTTTCGGCGGCCATGGTTCGACCGCATGACGCGGAAAATCTTCGGCTTCGTGCTGCCGAGGCCAGACGTTTTTCGCGTCGCGCTGAACCTCGCGAAACTCGGCAAGCCCTTCGCCGGACTTCTGCCTGCCGAAGCTGCGCGCGCCTTTCGCCATGGCCCCGAGCGTCATCCCCAGGGCCTCGGTCTGGGACCAGCCGCGGATCATCTCGCGCCCGCAGCCCAACACGCGTCGCGTCGCCTTGATGACCGGCTGCGCGCAAAAGGTGCTGTCGCCGCAGATCAATGAGGCCACGATCAGGCTGCTGACAAGGCATGGCTGCGAAGTGGTGATCGCCGAAGGCTCGGGCTGCTGCGGCGCGCTCAACCACCATCTGGGCCAGGATGAGGGCTTGGCGTTCGCGCGGAAAAATATTCTCGCCTGGAGCCGCGAGATGGAGACCGGCTTTCTCGACGCCATCGTCATCAACGCCTCGGGCTGCGGAACGACGGTCAAGGATTACGGTTTCATGTTCCGCGACGATCCCGAACTCGCGGACAAGGCGGCCAGGGTTTCGTCGCTGGCGCGCGACGTCACGGAACTGATGAGGGAAATCGGGCTCATGGCGCCCGTCAACGCCAACGGCCGGCGTGTCGCGTATCACGGCGCCTGCTCGCTCCAGCATGGCCAGAAAATCCGCAACGAGCCGAAACAGCTTCTGAAAGACGCCGGCTTTACCGTGCTCGATCCGCCCGAAGGCCATCTCTGCTGCGGCTCGGCGGGAACCTATAATCTGCTTCAGCCGGAGATCGCGGCGCAGCTGCGTGACCGCAAGGTCGCCAATATCGAAAGCACGCAGCCCGAAGTGATCGCCGCTGGCAATATCGGCTGCATCACGCAAATTGCCGGCGGGACGAGTCTGCCTGTGGTTCATACCGTCGAATTGCTCGACTGGGCGACTGGCGGGCCTCGCCCGCGCAATCTCCGGGCGTAACCGAATGAAATCCTTCCGGACGCCACGCCAAAGGCCCGCGCAAAAGCAAACGGCCCGCCTCTGGCGAGAGGCGGGCCGTGTGGCGAAAAGCCTTTTCGTCGTGGGATCAGGCGACGTGCTTGATCACGAAACGATAGACGCCGCCATCGGACGACGATTCGAGCAGTTCATTGCCTGTGGTGCGGCAAAAGGCGGCGAAGTCGGCGACAGAACCGGGATCGGTCGCGAGGACTTCCAGGGTGCCGCCGGCCGGAACTTCCTTGAGACTCTTCTTCGCGCGCAGGATCGGCAACGGGCAGTTCAAGCCCTTGGCGTCGAGCGTTTTATCAGCCATTTCGTTTCCTCACTTTTTGGTTGGCTCTGGAGCTTCAGATGAAGAGATTGATGTCGGACTTCAGCGCCTTTTCCATATAAGTCGCAGCGCCGCCGATTTCGACGCCGTCGATCAGGTCCGACGCTTTATACTCAAAAAGGTCGAGCGTCATCTGGCAGGCGATGATTTTCACATCGGATTCGATCGCGGCTTCGCGCAAGTCCTCGATCGAGGCGACGCCCTTGCTCTTGATCAGGTTCTTCATCATCGTGGTCGCGCCGGCGTCGACGCCGGGAAGCATGTTGACGATGTTCGGCATGGCCATATGCATGCCCATCATCGGCATTTTCATGGCGGCGTTGCCGAGCGCCGTCACCTGGAGGTCGAGCTTTTTCTTGAGGATTTCAAGGCCGTAAAAGGTGAAGAACAAGGTGACGTCGACGCCCATGGCCGCCGCGGTCGTCGCCAGGATCAACGGCGGGTAGGCCCAGTCGAGCGATCCCTTGGTGACGATGATCGTCATGGATTTGGCGTTGGAGGCGCCGTCGGTATTGTCGGTCATTGTGTTTCCCTTGGTATGGTGGGCGCGCCGGCTGGGCCGGCGCGCGTGCTTCAGTCGGTCGTGATGTTTTTCAGCTTGGCGATGCCCATCATGCTGAGGGCGGCGGATTCGTAGAACGGCTCGCTTTCACCCTTGCGCATCTTGCGGATGAAATATTTCTCGAAGCCGATCTTGGCGGCATGGACCCAACGGCCATGCCCCGACCAGTTGACATTGCGCGGCGGGATCTGCGGCTGGGCGACGAAGGCGATGCCGCTGTCGCCGAAATCCGCCAGGCAGACCGCGTTCCACGTGCCGCGGAAGATCGGCTGGCGTCCGCGCAGGAGCTCGCCGATGTTCTTGGCCGTCGCGGTGACCATGGATTCGATCATGAAACCGGTCTTCGGCACGCCGCAGGGAACCGGCGTCGGGCCCATCGGGGGGATGGCGACGCAGACGCCCACCGAGAAGACGTTCTTGTATTTGGGATTTTGCTGGTGCTTGTCGACGATGACGAAGCCGCGCGGATTGACCAGCCCGTCGATGCCGCGCAGCGGCTTGATGCCGCGGAAGGCCGGCAGCATCATCGACATGCCGAAAGGCAATTCATGGGTCGCCTTGACCGACCCGTCCTCGGCCAGTTCCTCGACCGTCATCTTTCCGGCTTCGACCTTCTTCACCCGCGAACTGGTCAGCCACTTGATGTGCTTTTCGCGCATCTCGCTTTCGAGCAGGCCCTTGGTGTCGCCGACGCCGTCAAGGCCGAGATGGCCGACATAGGGTTCGGCGGTCACGAAGGTCATCGGCACCTGATCGCGGATCTTGCGCCGGCGCAGTTCGGTTTCGAGGATGAAGGTGTATTCATAGGCCGGTCCGAAACAGGACGCGCCCTGCACGGCGCCGGTGATGACCGGGCCAGGCTTCTTGCAGAATTCCTCGAAGCTCACCGCCGCCTTTTCGGCATGGTCGATATGGCAGACCGAGGTGGTGAAACCCTCCGGCCCCAGCCCTTCGACCTCGTCAAAGGCCAACTCGGGACCGGTGGCGATGATCAGGTAATCGTATGAAAGTTTCGTGCCGTCCTCGAGCTCCAGGCTGTTGGCCTCGGGGTCCATCTTGGCGACCGGAACCGGCTTGAAGTTGATGCCGCGCTTGGCGAAAGTCGGGGCGAGATCGACTTCGATCGATTCGCGGGTGCGCCAACCGACCGGAACCCACGGATTACTGGGCACGAAATGATAGACCGGATCCTTGGTGACCACCGTGAGCCGATCTTCAGGACGCATATGGTCCTTCATTTCATAGGCCATGATGGTGCCGCCCAGCCCGGCGCCCATGATGACGATTTCTGCCATGCTTCCCTCCCTTGTAGTTCCAGCGCCTCGATGGGACGCCTGATTTTTGTCGGCTCAGATTATTCGCATTTGTTGGAATGTCGAGCAGAATCCGCGCGGCGCTTGGGACCTTTTTCAAGGCGCCCGGCGCGCCGCCGGGCTTCAGTAACGGGAGTCGAACGGCTTTCCGCCCTTCGGCCAGTCGTTAACGGTGGCAGGGAAATCGGACCGGGGCTGGTGGGTGAAGAATTCCGCGACGTCGAGCGCGTCCTGATCGGACAGGCCGCCCTGATCCTGCGGGAATTTGACCTGATGCGCGATCGGCATGTTCGCCTTGACGAAACCGGCGGAAGTGAATGTGCGCGCCATGCCGGCGCCGATATTGAACGACTGGTCGCCCCACAGCGGCGGGAAGATCCAGTCGCCGTCCGCGCTTTTCGTTCCTTCGCCGTTCTTGCCGTGGCAGACGGCGCATTTCTCCGCGTAAACCTTCTCGCCATGCGCCGGGTCCGGCTTCATCGCATGATCGAGCTTGGGCAGGCCGCGGCCGCGAATCTTGCCGTCCGGCTCCTTTTCGCCTTTCAGCCAGGCCATATAGGCCACCATCGCCTTCATTTCGGGCGAGTCCGGCGGCAGGGGCGCGCCATGCATCGAGCGCTGGAAGCAGCCGTTCAGGCGGTCCTCGATGCTGATGACCCGGCCGGCGCGCTTGTTGTACATGGGGAACAGGTTCACGACGCCGAAATAGGGCGAGGCTTTTGCGATCGTGCCGCCGTCGAGGTGGCACGAATTGCAGTCGAGCGCGTCGCCGACGTTTTTCGGCAGCAGCCTGTGGGTCTGCGCCATCAGGCGCAAGCCATAGACCAGCTGGGCCGAGTTGGGATCGGTCAGCAGGTCCGCCAGGCGCGGCGTCAGGATCGTTCGGGGCTCGGGCGCCGGCAGGGCGAGCGCGGCGCGCATCGCCTTCACCTGATCCGCCGTGACCGCGCTCGCCCTGTTGCCCCAGGAGCCGCGCGCGAAGGAGAGGATTTCAGCGAGCTCTTCGTCGGTCAGGCGGGCGAAGCCGGACATTTTGAACTGATGCGTGGCGGCCTCGGTCGCAGCAGCCGTTCCGCCGGCGAGGACGATATGGAGGATCGAGGTCGGATCGTCCGACAGGAAGGCCGGATTGCCGGCGAGCGCGGGGAAGATGTTGGGCGCGCCAAGTCCGCTGCGCTGGTGGCAGGAGGCGCAGAACTGCTCGTAGCCGAGACCGCCCCTGGTTCCGTAAAGCGCCTTTTCGTCGACGGCCTGGATGACGCGCGGCCCGGTTCCCGCGGGCGCCAGCGAGACGAGGTAACGGGCCGTCGCGCGCAGGTCGACGTCGGTGAAATGCTGGGTGCTGTAATGAATGACCTCGGTCATCGGGCCGAAGGCCATGGAATGTTTCTCGGCGCCGGTCTTCAGCAGATCGACGAGATCGTCCTCGGAGGTCAGGTCGCGCAGGCCGATGGCGCGCCATTCGCCGATCGTCGATCCCGCGAGATAACTGGAACTGTCGTTGCTATAGGCCTTTTCCTGCATCGCCAGCCCGCGCGGCGTGTGGCAGGTCCCGCAATGGCCGAGTCCTTCGATGATATAGGCGCCGCGGTTCCATTGCGCGTCCTTCGCCGGATCGGGCGCGAACGGCTTCTTGTCGAGGAACAGCAGGTTCCAGAAGAACATGCTGGCGCGGATATTGAAGGGGAAGCGCATTTCCGCCGGCTTGTTGGCCTGTTCGACCGGCGCGACGCCTTTCATGAAATAAGCGTAGAGCGCCTCGATGTCCTCGTCCGTCGTCTTGGCGAAGGACGGATAAGGCATGGCGGGATAGAGGAAATGGCCGTCCGCCGCGACGCCGCGGCGCAGCGCGCGGCTGAATTGGTCGAGCGTATAGGAGCCGACGCCGGTCTTGGGGTCGGGGGTGATATTGGTCGAATAAACCGTGCCGCCGGGGGTCTCGAAGGCGAGCCCGCCGGCCATGGGCTTGCCGCCCTCTGCGGTGTGGCAGGCGGCGCAATCCGCCAGCTGCGCGAGATAGGCGCCGCGCGCGAGCCGAGCGTCATCGCCCGCCGGCGCCGCCCATGCCCGGGCGCAGGCGATCGCCAGACCGGCCATTACCGACGCGGCGAGACGCGCATGCTTCTTCAACATACTCCCCCCTTCGCGGGCGCGTTCTTGGCGCGTCGCTCTTGCTTCAGGCCGAGCGGCGATCCAGCCAAACGAAAAACGCCAGGCTGAGGACGGCCAGGCCCAGAAGCCAGGCGAAATCCGGAACGCCGGTCAATTGCGGCAGCCGGACTTTCCCCAAAGCCCAGACATTCAGGATGTGCGCCTTCATCCAGGCAAAGCTCAAGGCGTAAAGCATCGCGCCGGCGATCATGCCAAAAACGGCGGCCAGGGCGTGCAGGCTGCCGGTGGCGGTCGCGGCGAGGGCGGTGCCCGGACAATAGCCCAGAATCGCCACCGCCAGGCCGAACATCGCGCCGCCGAGAACGACCGCCAGCACATTGGCGTCCTTGATGTAGTAGATCGCCTGCCCGAAATGGACCAGAGCGAGGACGCCCAGTCCGCCGACGACAATGGCCGGGAGCAGCATCTTCATCATGGTGAAATCGCGGAAGCAGAACTGGCCCTCGACGACATTGCTGTCCGTCACCCGGGCGCGATTGAGCAGGAAGCCGAAGACGAATCCGACGGTCAGAGCAAGGACGACGGTCATGGCGTTCCCTTTCGTCCGAAAATGATCCGCGCGCCGACCGCCGCGGCGGCGAAGACGACGATGATGAAAATCCAGCTCGACAGCGCCAGCTGCAGGGTTCCGGAGAGGCCGTGGCCGCTGGTGCAGCCGCCGGCCAGACGGGCGCCGAACATCAGCAAGGCGCCGCCGAGAAAGGCGGCGGCGAATCGCTTGACGACGGAGCCGCCGAATCGCGCGCGCCAGAAATCGGGCACGGCTTCGAAACGGAAAGTTCCCGCCAGGAGTGCGGAGACCAGCGCGCCGGCCATCAGGCCGACGAGGAACAACATGCTGTAATCCCAGGAAAAGGGCATGGGCGCCCAATAGGGGTTATGCGCGGCGGCCTCGGCGCCGAAAATCAGCGCCGCGACCGGTTGGCCGGCCCGCGACAAAGCCGTGGTGACGCCGAGGGGCTCCCTGGCCACGGCGAAGGCGATCCAGCTCAAAACCCCGAGCGCGGCGCCGATGAGATAGGGCGTGAGGTCAGGCCCGCGCCCTCTCTCGCTTTGGGAAAGGCGATCCGTGCGCGTCGTCATGGCGTTCCTCCTCTGCGTCTGGCGCTGATCCAATGGCCGTTAATTGGCGGCGCCCTTGTATGGCTTGAAGCCATATTTCTCGAAAATCGCCAGCGACTGAGGCGATTGAATGAATGCGAGCCACATTTTGGCGGCTTCCGGATGCGGCGCTCCCTTGACCACGGCGCCGCCATAGATCGCGGTCGCGTTCTGCGCGTCGGGAATATCGACATGCGAAATCGGATGGCCCGCCTTCTCCTGGAAGACCGCTTCCGATTGCCAGGTCACGCCCGCTTGCGCCTTGCCCTGCATCAGATAGAGCGGCGACTGGCGATGGTGGATGTGGGTCAGGATGGTTTCGCCATTGGCCACCTTGGTCTCGTAAACCGCCTTGACCAGGTCGTCGCCGCCCGCCTTGGCGAGCGCGGCCTTGATCTGGCGGCCGATGCCCTCATAGGCCGGGTTGGGCATGACCAGCTTGACGCCCGGCTTGCCGAGATCGGCGAGGCCCGCGACATGGGCCGGATTGTTCTTGGGGATCATGATCGTCAGCGTATTGGTGGCGTAGGGGACGCCCGGCGCTTCCAGCACGCCCTCATCGACATATTGCTTGATCTTCTTGAATCCGGCGAAATAGACGTCCGGTTTCACCGTCCAGGTCATGTTGCCGACGGTGATCGTTCCGCCGGCCTTGATCTGGGTCACCAGCAGGCCCGGGGGGATGGTCTCCCAATAGATGCGTCCCTTGAATTCGGGATGCAGCTTTTCGAAGGTCTCGACCAGTTCGGCGGTGGCGAAATAATAATTACCGCCGAAAAACAGCGCGAGCTTCGGATCCTGGGGCGAGCCATGGAAATCCGCGAGATTGTCGGCGTCCGGTTCGGTGAAGTCGAGGCCGCGCTGGCTCATTGGAATATCGTCATTGGCGCCGCCCTGCCACGGCGGGGCGAAATCGGGACGAAGCTTCGCGCCCTCGGCCCGCGCGCCGAAGGAGGCGCCCAAAGACGCGCCCGCAGCCAGAAGCGCCGCAGCGGCGAAGAGCGCCGCGCGCGAAAGAAATTTCATTTTTCCGTTCCTTATTTCACGTAGGAGAAGCCGGCGGCCGCCAGTTCGGGCAGGGTGCCGACAATGCCGGGCGTCAGGACGCAGCCCGGGATGATGTGGTTGGTCAATTCGGCCGCCATCGCCTCGTGCGAGAGTTTGTCGGGATTGACGCCGCCCTTGATCAGCTTTTCGGAGACTTCCCACATCGTGTTGTGGCAGGCGAGGAAGACCACGCCGCGACGCATCAGGGCGGGAATCGACACGTTGTGTCCGGAGAAGACGCCTTCTCCATTCTCGAAATCCTTTGGGTCGGACGAAGCGCCGGGCTGTTCCGCGATGAAGACGTTCTTCGGGAACTTGTTGTCGGCGAGCTTGGCGAGTTGATATTTGTCCCACATGGCCTGATCGAGCAAAGCGAAATGCGCCGTGCCATGGGTCGCGGAGGCGACCAGGAAATTCGGGTGCTCGAAACCGAAGACCTGGGCGTTGAGCGCGTTGCGCATGCCATTGAGCCAGGGGCTCGCGAGATCGGTGTTGTCCCAGGCCTGTTTCGGCGCGCCGCGATAGGCGAGGACAGCGTCGAGCGCCTCGTGATCCCAGTAATTCTTGTCGGCGAGGATCATCGGGACGGTCTTGAAATCGCGGCGGCGCGGCGCCTTTTCCAGCTTGGCGACAAGTTCCGCGAGGGTTTCCGAGCCGGCCGGAAGGACCGTTTTCTGCGCATCCGCCTTCGCGCTTTCGGCGGCGAGGCCGGCGGCGAGGCCGAGGCCCATGGCCAGGATGGCGTCTCTACGTCCCATAACAACGTCGGTCATGACTCTTCCCTTCAACATTCGCCCTGCGGCCGGGCCGACCGTGCTGGCCGCGAAACAGGACGCGGCGCGATGTGATCGCATTCGCATATTTTCAACCATTCCCCGGATGTCAAGACGACGGCGAAAGCGGAAATCGCCGCGGTTCTTTCATCTCAGGGCAGGCCCGACCGGAATCGGCGGGCTGACTTTTCGGCGCCCGGGATCGCGCGCAATCCCGCGCCGAGGCGATTGATGGCGACGCCCGCCTTTTCGCGCGCCACGATATTCTACCTCACGAATATCCAATCCATCGCATATTTCTTGATGGAGCGTTCAATTCGATCGATCATTTCTGACTTTTCCGCGCCATCGCCCAGTCGAGCATCATGCGGCCCCACTTTTCCGCGGCGTCGTCGTCGATCTCGAGAATGGTATAGCGCGCGCCCTCGCGAATCGTCAGGCGCAGCATGGTCAGGCCGCTTTCATAGGCGATTTCGTCGATTTTGATCTTGCGCCGATAAGGCGCCTCGATCTCGCCGATTTCCTGTCTCGGCGCCGTTGTCATCGGCGTGGGCTTTCGGCGGCGTAGAAGGCCTGCTCCAGCCTGAACTCCCATTTGCTGGGCGTGTCGGGATATTCCGGCTTGATGTCCATATAGAGATGGATCTCGCCGTCGCGCGCCGCCTCGACCACTTTCTGCTCGAGTTCCGTGAAACTCGTCATTTCGGGATGGGAGATGATGATTTCGCTGATTTGCGCCATGGCTTCCTCCTAATTGTTCTGGATTCGGTTGTTGAACCTGATTCGGCACAGGCTCCGATGGTTATCGCCATGGTCCTCGAAAGCCGACCGGTCATGCAGGACATTATTGCACAAAAGCCCTTGCCCCGGCGCCATCTTGAGGCGGCGCGCCAGCGGTTCGGCCTCGATCAGAGCGAGCAGCCCGTCGGCCGCCGCGCGGGTCTCGGCGTCGCGCCAGACGACATTTCTTTTCCGTGCGGTATAGCGCATGACGAGCGCGCCCGAATCGTCGAGGAAAAAGACCGGGCCGGCGTTGGCCGCGCGGAATCGTCCCGATTCGTCGGTCGCCTCGGGGATGGTCATGGCTTGCGCGTGCATCAGCAGTCGCAGCGCCGCCTCGTCCGCGTCGCGCAGGCGGAGATAGGCCAGTTCGTGATCGAGCAGGCGATTCACGCCGCCTTCCGCCGCCGCCGCCGCGCAATGGAGGATCATGCCGCGCACGCAATTGTCCGGGCCGTGATAATTGTAATAGCCGTCGGTGTGCCAGGCGATCCGAAGGGTAGTGTAGGGGATGTAGCCGACGCGTCCGCCGTCGTGGGCGACTTCGATCCGCACCACGCCATTGCCGTTCGCCGAGCGGTGGTCCTCCCGCGCGCGCAGGCCAAAGGACCCGGTGAAGGCCAGAAGCCATTCGTCGAGAGAATCGTCGTCGGGCGGCGCGGCGCGCCATTCATAAAGCGCGTAATTGGTCGCGCCGATCTGGTCCAGAAGCGCCCGGCGCTCGGATTCCGAGACCGCGCGGGGGTCGCCGATCGCGGTCGGCGCAACACCCATGGCGGATTCGGCCTGAAAAAGCTTGACTTGTCGCCAGCGGCGCCAAGAATCCCGATCCTCCAGGGAAAAAACCGCGGGCGTCCAGACATTTCGTTTGGCGTCGCTGTCACCGTAACTGTTTGATTTGCTGTTCGTTTCTTCCCTGATTGGAAAATTCCGCATTTTGTTGCCCTCGACCTATTCTCATATTCGCATTTTCTGTTATGATCGCAAGAACTAATGAGAATGAGCAGCCAAACATGGCAAGCCCAGCTTGGTTTCATGTCCATAAGTCGTGACGGCAAAAAAATAGCTGTCCTAGGGAGGTAGGCAATGTCGCAAGACGATTCCATTCGCACGGAAGGCAAGGCCGCGTCGGGGTCGATTCACCCCACGCCGATGTTGGACCAGCTCGAGAGCGGGCCATGGCCGAGCTTTGTCACGGGCTTGAAGCGGCTGCGCGACAACGCGGGCGCGACTTATGCGCCGATGATGAACGACCTTCTCGGCCAGCTCGAGCACTCCTATGAAGAGCGCATGGGCTTCTGGAAGGGCGGCACGGTGTCGGTCGTCGGTTACGGCGGCGGCGTGATTCCGCGCTTTTCGGAAGTGGCCTCCAAATACCCGGCCTCCAAGGAATTCCACACCCTCCGCATCCAGCCGCCGGCCGGCATGCATTATGACACCGACGTCCTGCGCAAGATGTGCGACGTCTGGGAGAAATACGGTTCGGGCCTGATCGCCTTCCACGGCCAGTCCGGCGACATCATGTTCCAGGGCTGCTCCAGCGAGAACGTCCAGCCGGCCTTCGACGAGCTGAACGAAATGGGCTTCGACCTCGGCGGCGCCGGCCCGGCGCTGCGCACCTCGATGTCCTGCGTCGGCCATGCGCGCTGCGAATTGTCCTGCTATGACGAGGTCAAGGCGCATCGCGAGGTGATCAACGAGTTCCTGGACGAGATGCATCGTCCGGCGCTGCCCTACAAGTTCAAGTTCAAGTTCTCGGGCTGCGGCAACGATTGCGTCAACGCCATCCATCGCGCCGATTTCGCGGTGATCGGCACCTGGCGCGACGACATGAAGGTCAACCAGGACGGCGTGAAGGCCTATGTGGCGCGCGTCGGCCGCAAATATGCGATCGACTCTGTGATCGCCATGTGCCCGACCCGCGCCCTGTCGCTCAACGACGACGACACGCTCGAGGTCGACAACAAGAGCTGCGTGCGCTGCATGCACTGCCTGAACGTCATGGGCGGCAAGGCCTTGCAGCCGGGCGACGACCGCGGCGCCTCGATCCTGGTCGGCGGCAAGCGCGCGCTGAAGGTCGGCGACCTGATGGGCATCAACCTGATCCCGTTCTTCAAGCTGACGACCGACGAGGACTACCAGAACCTCGTCGATCTGGCGCGCCGGATGATGGAGTTCTTCGCCGACAACGCGCTGGAGCACGAGCGCATCGGCGAGACCATCGACCGCATCGGCCTGCCGGCGTTCCTGGAGGCGATGGAGATCGAGCCCGATCCGAACATGGTCAACCATCCGCGCACGTCGTGCTACGTCCGCACCGACGACTTCACCGACGAGGCGGAGAAATATTTCGAGCGCAAGGCCCGCGAGGCCGGCCTCGACGTCGCCGCCGATTGACGCCGGCGCAAAAGCAATCAGGCCCCGCCCGCAAGGCGGGGCCAGACAACCATAATTTTTTCTCGGAGGACAACGTATGAGCAGCGCCCCCACTATGCGCCGCCCCGATGAGACGGGCGTCCCGGATCCCTTCCCCTATATGCATCCGCTGATGAAGAAGAACTACGGGAACTGGGCCTGGCATGACCGCCCCCGTCCCGGCGTTCTTCACCATGTCGCCAAGAGCGGCGAAGAAATCTGGACGGTGCGCGCCGGCACCCAGCGCCAGATGGACGTGTTCACCATCCGCAAGCTCTGCGACATCGCCGACAAGTTCGCCGAGGGCCATGTCCGCTTCACCACCCGCTCGAACATCGAGTTCATGGTGGCGAACCAGGCCAAGGTGCAGCCTCTGATCGACGCGCTGAACGCCGAGGGCTTCCCGATCGGCGGCACCGGCAATTCGGTGTCGATGATCTCCCACACCCAGGGCTGGCTGCACTGCGACATTCCCGGCACCGACGCCTCCGGCGTGGTGAAGAGCCTGATGGACATGATGCATCAGGAATTCATCAAGGAGGAAATGCCGAACCGCGTGCGCATCACCACCTCCTGCTGCCAGATCAACTGCGGCGGCCAGGGCGACATTTCGATCAACGTCCAGTACACCAAGCCGCCGAAGATCAACCACGATCTCGTCGCCAAGGTCTGCGAACGCCCGGCCGTCGTCGCGCGCTGCCCGGTCGCCGCGATCCGTCCGGCTCTGGTCGACGGCAAGCCGTCGCTGGAAGTCGACGAGCAGAAATGCGTGTGCTGCGGCGCCTGCTATCCGCCCTGTCCGCCCATGCAGATCAATGGCGCGGATTCGACCAAGATCGCGGTCTGGGTCGGCGGCAAGCACTCCAACGCCCGCTCCAAGCCGACCTTCCACAAGCTGGTCGTCGCCAACCTGCCCAACAATCCGCCGCGCTGGCCGGAGGTCGAAGAGGTCGTCCGCAAGATCCTCTACGCCTACAAGGACAACGCCAAGGATTGGGAGCGCCTCGGCGAGTGGATCGACCGCATCGGCTGGCCGCGCTTCTTCGAACTGACCGGCTTCGCCTTCACCAAGCACCACCTGGACACCTGGGTCGGCGCGCGCAAGTCGATGAACATGTCGGCGCACGTCCACTTCTAAAGCGGTCGCCGCCGCGCCGATCGCGGCGCGGCGGTCGCCTTGGAAAAAACTTTCCGTCAATGAGCGGGTTTGACCCAGTTCATTGCCGATCGAACATAAATATTCGAATATGTGTCGCCGCGAGCAGGACTCGGGCACTTAACCAGTGAGGTCGCTTTGCGCTTCGCCATTCAAATCAACGAAGGCCCCTACACGCACCAAGCGTCGGACACGGCCTACCAATTCACCAAGGCCGCGTTGGAAAAGGGCCACGAAATTTTCCGCGTGTTCTTCTACCACGACGGCGTCAACAACGGCACGCGCTATACGGTGCCGCCGCAGGACGACCGAAACCTGCAGAAACTGTGGAGCGAGTTGGCCGAGAAGCACAAACTCGACCTCGTCGTCTGCATCGCTGCGGCCCAGCGCCGCGGCATTCTCGACGCCAACGAGGCGAAAAGGCAGGGCAAGGACGGCGACAATATCGCGCCCTTCTTCCGCATTTCCGGCCTTGGCCAATTGATCGAGGCCGGCATTCAAGCCGACCGCCTGATCGTTTTCGGCGATTGAGGAGAGCGTCATGAGCGACGAACAGGCAAAAAAGAAATTCTTCTATCTCAACCGCAAGGCGCCCTACGGCACCATCTATGCGCTGGAATCCCTCGAAGTCGTGCTCATCGGCGCGGCCTTCGAGCAGGACGTCAGCCTCGGCTTCGTTGACGACGGCGTGTTCCAGCTGATGGACAAGCAGGACGCCGGCGGAACCGGAATGAAGGGCTTCTCGAAGATTTACCGGGCGCTCGGCGACTATGAAGTGCGCAAGCTCTATGTCGAGAAGGAATTGCTCGAAACCCGCGGGCTCTCGGTCGAAGACCTCATGGCGCTCACCTATGAGGACGAAGACGAGGACTATGCGGAGAAGCCCTCGATCATCGTGGTCGGAAAGTCCGAATTGGCGAAAATCATCGCCGATCAGGACGTCATCATGAGCTTCTGAGGCGGTTTCCATGTCCACTTTGCACACTGTCAATAAATCGGCCTACGAGCGCAACGCTCTGAAAAGCTGCATCGACCACGCCCTGGCTGGCGACGCCATTCTCCTGATCGAGGATGGCGTTTACGCCGCGCGCAAGGGCGGCTCGATCGCCCCGGCTCTGACCGCCGCCCAGGGCGGCTGCAAGATCTATGCGCTGGGTCCCGACCTCGCCGCGCGCGGCATTGTCGCCGGCGAGGTCCTGGAAGGAATCGAAACCGTCGACTACGCCGGTTTCGTCGATTTGGCGGCGGGCGCGACTCGCGTCTGCGCCTGGCTCTGAACTGCGAACATAAAACGGAGAACAAAATGGCTGGTTATGATGTGAACGGCGCCGTCGTTGATCACGACGAAGAAGGGTATCTCACGGACATCGGACAATGGACGAAGGACGTCGCCGACGTCATCGCCAAGGCCGAAAAGATCGACATGACGGATGAGCACTGGGTAGTCGTCAACTTCCTGCGTGATTACTACGACGAATATCAGATCGCTCCGGCCGTCCGTATCCTGGTCAAGGAAATGACCAAGAAGTACGGCAAGGAAAAGGGCGACCAGAAGGCGCTGTACGCCCTGTTCCCCTATGGTCCGGCGAAGCAGGCCTGTAAGATTGCCGGTCTGCCCAAGCCGACCGGCTGCATCTGATCGAGGTTCGTGATCCGCAGCGCCGGAAAGAGCGTCGGATCGGGAGGAAACGATGGTAACGATTATCTACGCGACGGCGTTTTACGCCGTGTCGCTCCTGTTGGTCATTGCTCTCGGAAGGCGCATATGGCTATATGCGACGACTCCCGCTCCGCTTAAGATTCCGACGACTCCCGCTCCCATCACCAAGGGCGGGGTCGTCCTGCGGATGTTCCGCGAAGTGGCCTTTTTCGAAAGCCTGTTTCGCTCCAATAAATGGATCTGGCTGTTCGGGTGGATTTTCCACCTCTCGCTGGCGGTCGTGCTTCTGCGCCACCTGCGTTATCTTCCTTCAGCCAGTTCCGCTGCCGATCGTGCTGATCCAGCCTTTCGGCGTCATCGCCGGCTTCGCCATGGTCGGCAGTCTGCTCGCCCTGTGGGCGCGCCGTTTGGTGGTCGAGCGCATCCGCTACATCAGCGGCCCCTCCGACCATCTCATGCTGGCGCTGCTGGTCGCGATCGGCCTGAGCGGCCTGAATCTCAGGTTCCTCAACCGGACCGACGTCGTCGATGTGAAGGAATTCTTCCTCGGCTTGATGTATTTCGACTGGCGGCCGCTGCCGGCCGATCCGGCGCTGCTCCTCCATCTGTCGCTCGTGCTCGCTCTGATGGTGGTGTTCCCGTTCTCGAAACTGCTGCATGCTCCGGGGGTCTTCTTCAGCCCCAGTCGCATGCAGGCCGACGATACGCGCGAGCATCGCTATGCGCGTAGCGCCAAGCTTGAATCCACCCCGCGTCGCGCTTGAGGTTTGTTGACATGGCAGAGGCGTCCAGCAATTTCGATCCGCGTGAAAAGGTTCACGGCGACCCGATCGAAATGCCCCATCTGGCCTGCGGGGCGATGGCGGGGTCGAAACCCTATGTCGCGGCGCCCAATCATCAGGCTCCGCTGGGATTCCCTGGCGAACTGGTTGCCGACTGGCACGACAAGGCTATTCAGCGCCTCGGCGAACTGCTCGACAGCAACAAGGCGCTGCGGGTTTACCTCGATTCCTGCGTCAAATGCGGCGCCTGCACCGACAAGTGCCATTATTTCCTCGGCACGTCGGACCCCAAGAACATGCCGGTCGCGCGCCAGGACCTGCTGCGCAAGGTCTATCGCCGCCATTTCACCCTCGCGGGAAAATTGTTCCCGAAGCTGGTCGGCGCCGAGGATCTCACCCAGGACGTGCTCAACGACTGGTATTCCTATTTCCATCAGTGCTCCCAGTGCCGCCGCTGTTCGGTGTTCTGCCCCTATGGCATCGACACCGCCGAAATCTCCATGGCCGCGCGCGACATCATGGACACGATCGGCATGGGGCAGAAATATTCCAACGAGATCATCGGCAAGGTCTTCAGCATCGGCAACAACCTCGGCCTGCCGCCCAAGGCCTTGAAGGCGACGCTGGAAGGCCTCGGGGAGGAGATCGAGGAAGAAACCGGCGTTCCCGTGAGACTTCCGATCGACGTCAAGGGCGCCGATATCCTGCTGGTGACCCCGAGCGCCGACTTCTTCGCCTCGCCCCATATGGAAGGCCTGATCGGCTACGCCAAGGTTCTGCATGAGTTCGGGCGTTTCCTGGACGCTGTCGAGCCATGCGTCGGAAGCGGCGAATTTCGGCATGTTCATCGGTTCGCAGGAGAACATGCAGAAGGTCTCCATGCGCATTCGCGAAGCGGCGCTGGAGCTCGGCGTGAAGCGGATCGTGATCGGCGAATGCGGCCATGCCTGGCGCGTCGCCTATTCGTTCCTGAACACGCTCGCGGGCCCGTTCGACTTCCTCGATCCCAATTACCCGATGCCGCAGCACATCTGCGAATTCACCAACGACCTGATCGAGAAGGGCAAGCTCAAGTTCGACAAGTCGAAGAACGACGAATACCGGCTGACCTTCCACGATTCCTGCAATGTCGCCCGCGCCTCGCGCATGGGCGACAAGCCCGGTGGCCAGTTCGAGATTCCCCGCGCCATCCTGCGCGCGGTCTGCAATCATTATTTCGACATGGCCCCCGAGACGATCCGGGATCAGACCTTCTGCTGCGGCGGCGGCGGCGGGCTGCTCACCGACGAACTGATGGACGTGCGCACCAAGGG
Source organism: uncultured Pseudomonadota bacterium (assembly GCA_963748385.1). Taxonomy (GTDB): domain Bacteria; phylum Pseudomonadota; class Alphaproteobacteria; order Rhizobiales; family Beijerinckiaceae; genus Rhodoblastus. The sequence goes on along the minus strand of CAVVIQ010000017.1, from coordinate 22,280 downwards.
CGCCATGCCGCGCATGCGGGCGCTGAAAGAGGTCGCCGAAGAGCACGGCGTCACCCACATGGCGGCGATCTGCGCCATCTGCAAGGCGCAGTTCTCGAAAGTGCTTCCGCAATATGGCTTCGATCGCGAGGCGATCGTCAGCGTCCACCAGATGGTTTCGAACGCGATCATCCTGACCGGATCGGTGCAGGAGAAGGAATTGGAGGAGTCCCACCATGAATGAAACGGCGCCGAAGAAGGACCTCACCTTTCGTCGATTCAAGAGCGGCGAATCCATGTGGGATTGGCCGGATCTGACGGCCAAGATCTTCCAGCAGGACAAGAGCTACAAGTGCCCGACCTATGTGCACCGCGCCCCGCCTTGTCAGGGCTCGTGCCCGTCGGGCCACGACATCCGCGGCTGGCTCGCCATCGCGCGCGGCATGGACAAGCCGCCGGTCGCCGGCCAGGCCTGGCAGGAATACGCCTTCCACCGCATGGTCGAGGCCAATCCCTTCCCGGCCAGCATGGGCCGCGTCTGCCCGGCGCCTTGCGAGGACGGCTGCAACCGCAACGAGGTCGATGATTTCGTCGGCATCAACGGCGTCGAACAATATGTCGGCGATTGGGCGATCGAGCACAAGCTGGCGCTGCCGGCTCCGGCCCCGCTGTCCGGCAAGAAGGTCGCGGTCATCGGCGGCGGTCCCGCCGGCCTCGCCGCGGCCTGGTTCCTGCGCGGCAAGGGCCACGCGGTCACGATCTTCGAGGCCCACGACCATCTCGGCGGCATGATGCGTTACGGCATTCCCGGCTACCGCACGCCGCGCGACATGCTCGACGCGGAAATCTCGCGCATCACCTCGCTCGACGGCGTCACGGTCCGCCTGGGCGTGCGGGTCGGCTCCGACGTGAAGATGGAGGATCTGGAGCGCGACTACGACGCGATCTTCTGGGCGATCGGCGCTCAGAAGGGCCGCCCGCTGCCGGTCCCCGGCGCCGACGCGGTCAACTGCATCACCGGCGTCGAGTTCCTCGACGCCTTCAACCAGGGCTGGGCGCTCTCGACCGCCAAGAACATCGTGGTCGTCGGCGGCGGCGACACCTCGATCGACGTCGCGTCGGTGGCGCGCCGCATCGGCCATATCAAGACCCATCACGAGCACGACATTCCGATGGCGGCCGCGGCCGGCTACACGGCCCATGACGTCGGCGGCGCGCTCGCCCGCGAAGGCGTCAAGGCGACGCTGACTTCGCTGTTCCCGATCGAGAAGATGACCGCGGCCGAGCGCGAGCGCGAAGACGCCAAGCGCGAAGGCATCGACATCCAGGGCGGCGTGATGCCGCTGGAAGTCGTGCTCGGGCCCGACGGCAGCGCGGTCGGCCTCAAGATGTGCCAGTGCACGATGAAGGGCATGGTTCCGCAGCCGATCGAAGGCACGGAATACACGCTCGAATGTGACATGATCATCTCGGCGATCGGCCAGATGGCGGATCTCGCGGACGGTCTTGAAAAGCTCGACAATGGTCGCGGCGCGATCGCCATCGACAATGTTTACCGGGTCAAGGGCACGACCAAGCACTTCGCCGGCGGCGACGCGATCCGTCCGCACCTGCTGACCACCGCCATCGGCCACGGACGCATCGCTTCGGAAACGATCGATCATTTTCTCGGCGGCGCGCTGGAAGAGAAGCGTCCGAAGGTGGACGTCCACCAGTTCAACCTTCTGGACGAGCTGCACCACCGCAATCTCGATCCGGCCCCCTACGATCACACGCAGAGCCGCGGCACTTCGGCCGGCAAATATGCGGTCCACAATTTCGAGGATCGCGGCGCAACCCAGATCATCCCGCACAAAGCCTTGTTCAAGGGCCATTTCACTTATGTCGCCCGCAACAAGCGCGACGAGCGCCATGTCGACGCCGAGCATGTGATGGGCGATTTCGCCGAGCGCATCGTCGCGTTCACCGAGGCGCAGGCGCAGCAGGAAGGCAAGCGCTGCATGTCCTGCGGCATGTGCTTCGAATGCGACAATTGCGTGATCTACTGCCCGCAGACCGCAGTGTCGCGCGTGCCGAAGAAGGATCGCGCGGTCGGCCGCTACGTCCAGACCGATTACGGGAAATGCATCGGCTGCCACATCTGCGCCGATGTCTGCCCGACCGGCTACATCCAGATGGGCCTCGGGGAGTGAAATGCGCTTCCTGAGGAAAATCCTGGTCACGGTTCTGCTCCTCGTCGGGGCCGCGATTGCGCTTCCGGGCGGCTCCGCCGGCTTCCTCCTGGGCGGCTCCGCCGCTTGGGCGGCCGAGGGCGCCGGGCGTACGCCGGTTCCGCACCCGCCGCATGGCAAGGGCGACCATTGCGTCATGCCCACCGAATTCATGCGGCGCAACCACATGCTGATGATGTATGCGCACCGCAAGGACGTTCTGGCGGAGGGGATCAGGACGACCCAGTTCAATATCTCGGGCTGCGTCACTTGCCACGCGGTCAAGGGCGAGGACGGCCAGCCCGTGGCTTTCGACAACCCGAAACATTTCTGCCGCAGTTGCCACAGCTATGCGGCGGTGCAGATCGATTGTTTCGAGTGTCATAATTCGAAGCCGCAATCCTCCGACAAATCCGCCGCCCTGGGCGCGGACAGAGCGGACGCGGCCAAGATGACGGCGTTTCTCCGGGAGACGAAGAAATGAGCTCGAATTCGAGCGGCGACGATAAAGCCGGAATGGATCGCCGGGGCCTGCTGCAAACCGCGGGCGCTTTCGCCGCCACGGTGCTGGCGCCCGGCGTGACGCTGTACGCTTTCGGCGGCGGCGAGGCTGAGGCGCATTTTCAGGCGCGTCCGCCTGAGGATCCCGCCTCGCCCGCGCAGCGCTGGGGCCTGCTGATCGATGTCAACAAATGCGCGAGCGGCTGCAACGCCTGCGTGACCGCCTGCAAGGATTACAACGGCTGGCAGGACACCGGGCGCCAGGACGTGGATCCGCAGTGGATCCGCAAGGTCACGCTCAAGGATCCGGCCACGGGCGTCGAACGCGCCGCTCCGGTCATGTGCCAGCATTGCGCTTCGCCGCCCTGCGTCGACGTCTGCCCGACGGGCGCCTCGATGAAACGCGCCGACGGCATCGTTCTGGTGAACAAGCATATCTGCATCGGTTGCCGCTATTGCATGATGGCCTGCCCCTTCAAGGCGCGCTCCTTCATCCACGAGGAGGAGACCGATCAGAAGGTCAACAATCCGAGCGGCAAGGGCACGGTGGAAGGCTGCACGCTTTGCGTCGACCGCATTGACGCCGGGCAGAGGCCCGCCTGCGTCGAGGCCTGCGCGAAGGAAGGCGGCGCCCTGATTTTCGGTGATCTGAAGGATCCGCAAAGCGAAATCTCGCAGGCGCTGCGCCAGTCGCCCTCGATGAAGCTGCGCGCCGACCTTGCCGTCGACCCGGGCGTCCAATACGCCAACCTGATGTAATTCTTCCGCGGGCGGCGTCCGAACGGCCGCCGCCAACAGAAGCGAAGGGGAGAGCGCCGATGGCGCAGATCAAGTTTCAACGGCTGACCGCGCACAGCCCGGCCTTCTGGGCGCTGATCCTGGCTCATGTCCTGGTGGTGACGGCGGGTTTGAGCGCCGCGCTCTATATGGAAATGAACGGCCACCATGTGACCGGCATGACCAACCAGATCGTCTGGGGCACGCCGCATGTCTTCGCCGTCTTCCTGATCGTCGCGGCCTCTGGCGCGCTCAACGTCGCTTCGGTGTCCTCGGTTTTCAACCGTCTCGCCTACAAGCCCTTCGCGCGGCTTTCCGGCATCCTTGCCATATCGCTGCTCGCCGGCGGTCTGGCGGTGCTGGTTCTCGACCTTGGCCGGCCGGACCGGCTGCTGGTGGCGATGACGACCTATAATTTCCGCTCGATTTTCGCCTGGAACATTTATCTCTATACCGGCTTCATGGCGATCGTCCTGGCCTATCTGTTTTCCATGATGGATCGCCGCGTGTCGAAGATCACGGCGGTGAACAAGACCTTCGGCTGGGCGGCCTTCACATGGCGTCTCATCCTGACCACCGGCACGGGCTCGATTTTCGGCTTTCTGGTCGCCCGCGACGCGGTTTCCGGCGGCGTCATGGCGCCTTTGTTCATCGCCTCGTCGCTGGTCTATGGCCTCGCCTTCACCGTGCTCGTGCTGATGATGATGTCGATCGAGACCAACGAGACCTTGTGCACGCGCGAAATGATTTCCAAATTCCGCGGCCTGCTGATCATCTTCTCGCTGACGGCGCTGTTCCTGACGGCGATCCTGCATGTCAGCAAGCTCTATGCCGCGCCGACCCGGGCCGTCGAAGCCTTCATCCTGCGGGATGGCGGAATCTATCCGCTGGTCTTCTGGGTCGGCCAGATCATCGTCGGCAACATACTGCCCCTGATCCTGCTCGCCTACATGCCGCGCGCGCACAGCAAGCGCAACACGCTCGGCCTTGCAGCGGTCCTGTTCCTCATCGGCGGCCTCGCGCAGATGTATGTGGTCATCATCGGCACGCAGGCTTTCCCGCTGAGCATTTTCCCGGGCTATGAGGTTTCCAGCAGCTTCGGCGACGGCGCGATCAACCCCTATGCGCCGAGCCTGCCCGAAATCCTGTTGGGCCTGAGCGGCATTTCCATCGCCATGCTCATCGCCACCGCCGCCTTCCGCTTCTTGCCCTTCCTGCCGGTGGGCGTGCCGCTGGACGTCCACGGCGTGGCGCAGGAGCCCGAGGAAGCCGCTGTCGAAGCCGGGGCCGCGGCATGACGCGATTGTTCGTTTCGGCGGCGGCGAAATCCTCCGGCAAGACGACGATTACCCTTGGCCTCGCCGCTGCTCTCCATGCGCGCGGCGTGAAAGTCCAGACCTTCAAGAAGGGGCCGGATTACATCGATCCGATGTGGCTGGCGCGCGCCTCGGGGCGCGCCAGCTACAATCTCGATTTCAACACTCAAAGCCCTGACGAAATGCGCGCCTTGTATGCGCGCGCCTATGGCGACGCCGATATCGCCCTGATCGAAGGCAACAAGGGTCTGCACGACGGGGTCGACCCGCATGGCGCCGATTCTTCCGCCGCTCTGGCGAAGCTGTTGCGCGCGCCGGCGGTCCTGATCATCGACGCGCACGGCATGGCGCGGGGGATTGCTCCTCTCCTGCTTGGCTACCGGGATTTCGACCGCGACGTCCAATTCGCGGGGGTTATCCTCAACAAGGTCGGCGGCGCGCGCCAGGAAGGCAAATTGCGCCAGGCCATCGAGAATTACACCGATTTCAGGGTGCTCGGCGCCTTGGGGCGGGACCACGGCCTGAATATCGACGAACGACACCTCGGCCTGACCACGCCGAGCGAGACCGGCGAATGCGACGAAGTCATCGCTCAGGCGCGGGACGCGGTGTCCAAGGGGGTGGATCTCGACGCCCTGCTGGCGGCGGCGGCGCGCGAGGAGCCGCAGCCGACGCGCGCCCTGCGCGCCTTGCCCGCGCCCGACGTCACCCTTGCCGTGGCGCGTGACGCCGCTTTCGGCTTCTATTACGCCGACGATCTCGAAGCGTTAGAGGAAGCCGGCGCGCGGCTGGTGTTCGTCGACATGCTGCGCGACGCCGCGCTGCCGGCCTGCGACGGCCTGTTCATCGGCGGCGGTTTTCCCGAAACTCAAAGCCGGGCGCTGGCGGCGAACAGGTCGATGCGCGAGAGCGTTCGCGCCGCGGTCGAAGACGGTTTGCCGACTTACGCCGAATGCGGCGGCCTGATGTATCTGACCCGCTCGATCTCGTATCGGGGCGAAGCCGAAGGCTCCGCTCAGGAAATGGTCGGCGTCATCCCGGCGGAATTCGGTCATGGACGCGCGGCCCCAGGGGCGAGGGCTGGTGCGGGTCGAGCCCACGGCCGACTTCCCCTGGCCGGAGGCGGAGGCCGGACCGGTCGCCGCCCACGAATTTCACTACGCGCGGCTGGAAAATGTCGCGCCGGACCTGCGCTATGGCTGGCGCGTGCAACGGGGTTACGGCGTGGACGGCCAGCGCGACGGGATCGTGATAAGAAATCTTTTCGCCAGTTTCACCCATCGGCGCGCGACCTCTCGCGACCGCTGGACCGATCAATTCGTCGCTTTCGTCAGGCAAAAGCGCAAGCGCCAGGCCACCCGGTCCGGCGGCACGGCGGGCAAAGGGCTGACGCGGCGGCAGGCCAGTTAACCAACCGCACAGAGGCAAATCCATGAGCTATCAATTCCAAGGCAAGGACATCGAGACCACGGCGACCGGCTATCTGGTCAATCACGAGGATTGGAGCCGCGAACTGGCCGAACATATCGCCGGCCTCGACGGGATCACCCTGAGCGATCGCCACTGGGACGTGATCGATTTTCTCCGTGAGGAGTACTTCGAAAACAACCAGAGCACGCCCAACACCCGGACGATCCTCAAGGCCATGTCCGACAAGTGGGGGGGAGGGTCGATCAGAAGACGATCTACGACCTGTTCCCGCTCGATCCTTCCAAGCAGGGCGGCCGGATCGCCGGCGTCGCGGAGAGCCGGCGCAAGGGCGGCTATTGATCGCCGAAATCGGCGTTGGAAAAAATAGATAAAGGATGTAAGAATTCGCGCCGCGCAAGGCCTGCGCGGCGCGGAACCTTTTCATGCGATTGACCAGCTACACCAATTATGCGTTGCGCGTCCTGATGATCGCGACGATGCGCGACGGCCAGCTCGTCACCGTCCAGGAGGTCGCCGAGATTTTCGGCGTGTCGAAAGCCCATCTCGTCAAATGCGTCCATCAACTCGGGCTGTGGGGCTATCTGGAAAATGTGCGCGGCCGCAATGGCGGATTTCGGCTCGCCAAGCCGGCAAAAGACATCTCGGTCGGCGAAATCGTGCGCAAGACCGAGGATGACCTCAATCTGGTCGAATGTTTCGACGCCGTGACCAACACCTGTCCGCTGATCGGCGTCTGCGGCCTCGGCAAGACGTTCAAGCGCGCCTGCAACGCCTTCCTTCAGGTGCTGGACACGACCACGATCGCCGATATTTCCGCCAATCGCGCGGAAGTGCTCGAAACCCTCAATCCGACCTGGGCCGAAACCCGCCAGCGGCGGCGCGCCTGACGTGAAACCAGCCTTGACGCCGGGACGCCGGTTTTCTAAAGAGGGCCTCCGACGTTTCGGCGTCCGGGCGATTAGCTCAGCGGGAGAGCACACCCTTCACACGGGTGGGGTCATAGGTTCGATCCCTATATCGCCCACCATTCAAAAATCAATATACTGAGATTACTGGTTTTTCGGATCCGAGGCCCGAACCTTCGGGCGGGCTCCAGGGGCTTTCGCCCGGCGCGAGGCCGGCTTTTCGCGCGCATGCCGAAGAAAAAGCGTCGGCGACGCTTCCAAACGCCGGCTCGGTTCGATGGCTGGCCTGGTCGGGGCGATCCGGGAATTCGCCTGAAAGCTCAGCCGCCCGCCGCGATGACCTCGGCCTCGGCTTCCGGTTCGAGCATTTCCTCGCACAGGCAGGGCGCGTGGAACAGGTCGCCGGTCCACATGCCGCGCATGGTGTGGCTGGCGACCGTCAGCCAGATCCCCAGCAGAAGCAGGGCTTCCGCCGTCCCGACGACGCCGAAGAAGGCGAAGCCGGTCAGCCGATAGAGAATCAGCGTCGCCGCGGTGTAAACGCCGAGCGGGAAGGTGAAGCCCCACCAGCCGAGGCTGAAGGTCAGGCCCTGAAGGAGGTAGCGGACGGTCAGCACCAGCGCCATCACCAGCCACCAGAATCCCACGCCCCACAGGATCAATCCGCCGATGATGCCCATGTCGCGGGCGACAACAGCCGCCGAGGCCAGCGGCGAGCCTGCGAAAGCCGCCGGCGCCGCCTGGCCCAGAGTCAGCAGGCCGAGGCTGCCGGTGCCGATCGGTCCGAGAATCAGCCACATCGACGCGGCCATGCCCTTTTGCGGCAGCTTGTGCAGCGCCAGGCGCAGAAAGACGATGGTGATGATGCTGAAGGCGAGCGGCACGGAAACGGCCCACAGGACATAGCCCGTCGCGACCATGAGTTGCGCGGCGCCGGCGCCCAGATGGGGAGCCAGCAGCCCGCCCGAGGCCGCGGTGACTTCCGGTCCCACGATCGGCAGCAGCCAGACCGGCGTGATCTGTTCGGCCGCGTGAATCTGGTGGGTGAACATGAAGAACGGCACCAGCCAGGCCACGCCGACCGCCAGGGCGGCGTCGAACCACCACAGCACGTGGGACAGGAGAACCGCCCGCTCCGGGCCGAACAGATCGGGGCCGAAGGTCAGATTGGCGTTGATGATGGGGATCAGGCCCATCGGTATGGCGCCGAGAAACATGGACTGCACCGGATGGCGCAGGAGCGGCCCGATCGTTTCGGGGAAAAAAAACAGCCGGGCGAGCAGCAGGCCGAGGAACAGCAGGTAGAAGCCCGTGTCGGAAATCCACAGAATCTCGGCGACCTGGCGCTGGTGGGGGAGCTGCACCGGCGACATCAGCATGATGATGTAGAGGATGCCGGTGCCCATGGTGGTGGCGAACCAATTGGGCGTGAACTGACGCGCCAGTTCGGTCGGCGAGGTCACTCCCGAAAGCGGCTTCTCCAGCCGCTCTCGCCCGCTGCTCCGTCTTGGCCGCCATTCCACCATTCTCCCCGTCCGGCGCGGCGGATCGCCCCTTCCCGAACAGGGGCCGCCCGTCGCAAAACCAAACATACGCGAGCCGACAATCGCCGGTTCAAGCGGCTCAGCCGCCCCTCATTGCCCGCAATAGCCCGTTTCCGGCCATGCGAGAAGGGCAGGCGACGCGGCGCCGGCGCCTGGGGCGCCGCATCACGATGGCCTATATCAGATATTTGAATAAAAACATGATTCAAGGCCATATTGGCGGTCGTCCCTTCGGGCGGCTTCCCCGCGGCGCACCTTGATTCCGCCAAAGAAGGCTGCTGCAATTCCGCGTATCGGAAACCTCCGGACCCGTCGATGCCGCATCGCCTGAGAAATTTTCTGCTGACCCTCGCCGCCATCGTCTTCCTGATCGAGGCCTGGCTGTGGGATTGGACCCTGGCGTTGGGGCGCGCCGTCGTCGCGCTGCTGCCCTGGCAGGCGTTCAAGGACGCGGTCGCCCGGATGATCGCAAGCTTGCCGCCCTATGGCGCGCTGGCGTTCTTCGTCATACCGTTTTTTGTTGTCGAACCGCTGAAAGTCTTCGCGGTCCGCGCGATGGCGCATGGCCATTGGTTCAAGGGGCTGTTTGGTCTTGCCGCGCTCAAATTCGTGGGCGTCGGCGTTTTCGCCTTCGTCTTCGACCTCACGCGCGACAAGGTGCTGGAGATTGGCTGGTTCGCGCGCTTTTACCGCTGGGTGCTGATGTGGCGCGACAAGGCGCATGATTTCATCGCGCCCTACAAGGCGGCGGTGAAGGCGCGCCTCGCCGCGATCAAGGCGCAAGCCACGGCGCTTGTCGCCGCCATGTTCGGCGACGCCTCGGGCGACGACGGTCTTTTCGCCGCGCTCGGCCGCCTGCGGGCGCGCATCCGCCGGAGCGCCGGCAATCCGATCAGTAAAACTCCGCCGCCGCCGCCGCCAGTTCGTTGAAATGCGAAATGACCCGATCCGGGCCAAATTCGCTCACCGGGCGGTCGGTATAGCCGAAATCGACCGCGATCACCGGAATTTCGGCGGCGCGGGCGGTGGCGATGTCGGTCTGTGAAATCGCCGACCATGATCGAGCGCCCGACTTTTCCGCCCGCGGCCTCGATGGTCTTGAGCAACGGTCTGGGATCGGGCTTGGCGATCCCGAAAGTGTCCTGGCCGCAGACGAAGGCGAAACGGTCGGCGACGCCGAGCTTTTCCAGCAGCAGTTTCGCCGGGCGCTCGACCTTGTTGGTGCAGACCGCGAAAACGCCGCCGCTCTGTTCCAGCGCGTCGAGCGCCTCGACCACGCCGGGATAAAGCCGGCTGGCGTCGGCGATTCGGCCTTCGTAATGGACGAGGAAGCGCGCATACATGTCATCGAGCCGCTCGGGTGTGACATCCCGGCCTTGCTGAGTCCAGCGCGCGGACGAGGAGCGCGCGCGCGCCGGCGCCCAGGAGGGAGCGGGCGTCCTCGATCGGCGTTTTTTCGAAGCCTTCCTCGACCATGATGTAATCCAGCGTTCCCATCAGGTCGCCGGCCGTGTCGGCAAGCGTGCCGTCGAGATCGAAGACATACAGCACGGGGTCCGAAGTCGCGGTCATCAAGTCCTCCTGTCGCGCAGGCAGCATATAAGCAGTCCCGAGCCCGATGTCATGCCGGCGCGCGGGTGGAGTTTTTCCAGGATCACTTTTGGAATCCTTTGTTCTTCCATGAGTACGGGGCGAAAGTCGGCAAACGTGCTGTCTTGCCGTTTTTGCCGTTAAACTCGCCGATGGATCGAGGTGATTCGCCTTTGCGGGCGCGCCGGGGGAGGAAGCCGCCATGCTGAAATGGATTGTTCTGGCCTTGCTCGCGACCGATGTCGCGGCGCAAGCCGCGAATTACGATTTTCTCGCGGCGCCGCAGATTGACCTCAACCGGGTCTATCGGATCGACAAGACGACCGGAGAGGTCGGCGCCTGCCAGTTCGGCCTCAAGGACGGCGCGCCGGTGGGCGTGACCCTGTGCTATTCCGTCGGCGAGGGGGCTGGCCCGCAGCCGGCGGGCGAATATGGCCTCGTCGCCACAAGGCACGAGCGCGAAGCCAGCGTGTTCCGGGTCAATCAGCGCACCGGCGAAATGTCGGTCTGCTATGTGCTGAAAGGCGCCGTGGTCTGCACTCCAGCAGCGAAATGATGGACCCCTACGCTCGACCTATTTCGGGCTTTTCGCGGTCAGCGCCATGCTCGTCTTCTATGCGCTGGAGCCCCGCGGCCCTATCTATATTCTCGGCTTCGCCGCGTCCTGCGCCCTTGGCTCGGCCTCTGGCTTCCTGCAGGGCGCCTGGCCCTTCGGTCTGGTCGAGGCCATATGGTCCCTGGTGGCGCTGCGGCGCTATCTTGCGGCGCGGAAAGGACATTCCGATGCGGCTCGCTGACCCCTCCCTCCTGAAAACCCAGATGCTGCTCGGCGGCGTATGGCGCGGCGAGGGCGCGCTGGAGATCAGGAATCCCGCCAATGGCGCATTGCTTGGCCGCGTGCCCAACGGTGGCGCGGCGGAGGCGACCGAGGCCGTCGAGATCGCGGCGCGGGCGCAGAAAATCTGGGCGGGACATACCGCCAAGCAGCGCGCCGATCTGCTGCGCAAATGGTTCGAACTGGTGGTCGCTTCGCGCGACGATCTCAGCGTTATCATGACCAGCGAGCAGGGCAAGCCGCTGGCCGAAGCGCGCGGCGAGATCGAGTATGCCGCGAGCTTCATCGAATTTTTCGCCGAGGAAGCCAAACGCGTCTATGGCGAGACCATTCCCTCGCCCTGGCCCGACACGCGCATCGTCACTCTGCGCCAGCCGATCGGGGTGATGACCGCGATCACGCCGTGGAATTTCCCGGCGGCGATGATCACCCGCAAATGCGCGCCGGCCTTGGCCGCCGGCTGCGCCTGCGTGGTCAAGCCCGCGCCCGAGACGCCGCTGACCGCGCTGGCGCTCGGCGAACTGGCGGCGCGCGCCGGCCTGCCGCCCGGCGTGCTGAACATGATCACCGGCGACGCGCCCGCCATCGGCAAGGTTTTCTGCGAACATCCCGCGGTGCGCTTCGTCGGCTTCACCGGTTCGACCGAGGTGGGAAAACTGCTGATGCGCCAAGCCGCGTCGGGAGTGAAAAAGGTCGGGCTGGAGCTGGGAGGCAATGCGCCTTTCATCGTCTTCGACGACGCCGATCTCGACGCGGCGGTCGCCGGCGCCATGCTGTCGAAATATCGCAACATGGGCCAGACCTGCGTCTGCGCCAATCGCCTCTATGTGCAGGAGGGCGTTTATGACGCCTTCGCCGAAAAGCTTGCGGCGGCGGTCAAGAAACTGAAAGTCGGCGACGGGCTGGAGGAGGGGGTGCAGCAGGGGCCGCTGATCAACGCCGAGGCGCTCGCCAAGGTCGAGGCCCATATCGCCGACGCGCTGGCGAAAGGCGGGCGGGTGACCGTCGGCGGCCATCGGCACGAACTGGGCGGCACGTTTTTCCAGCCCACGGTCTTGCGCGACGTGACCCCGGACATGGCGGTGGCGCGCGAAGAGACCTTCGGGCCGGTCGCGCCCCTGTTCCGCTTCAAGGACGAGGCCGACGTCATCGCCCAGGCCAACGCCACCCAATATGGCCTCGCCGCCTATTTTTACGCCCGCGATCTTGGAAGAGTGTTTCGCGTCGCAGAGGCCCTGGAATATGGCATGGTCGGCGTCAATTCCGGCATCATCTCGACCGAAGTCGCGCCCTTCGGCGGGGTGAAGGAATCCGGCATAGGCCGCGAAGGCTCGCACCATGGGATCGAGGAATTCCTGGAGATCAAATATGTGCTGCTGGGGGGATTGAACAGATGAAAGCCGCCTCCACCGAGTTGCCTGGCGATCGGCATGGCGCTATCGTGGCGGGTTCTGGCCTCGCTGCGGAGCCGCCCTCGTATGACCTCGCAACTTTCTCCGGAAAGGCTTTTTGGCCTCGGCATGGGCTTCTGGGGCGCCAAGGCCCTGCTGTCCGCCGTTGAACTCGACGTCTTCACCCGGCTTGCCATCCGCCGCGCCACTCTGGCCGAACTGACGCGGGATCTCGGTCTGCATGAGCGTGGCGCGCGCGATTTTTTCGACGGGCTGGTCGCCCTGGGGCTGCTCGGACGCGAGGACGGCCTCTACGCCAATGCGCCCGACGCCGATCTTTTTCTCGATCGCGCCAAGCCGAGCTATGTCGGCGGCCTGCTCGAAATGGCCAACGCCGGCTTTACCCGAGCTGGGGCAAATTGACCCACGCCTTGCGGACGGGGCGGCGCGAGAGCGAGAACGCCGATGAGGCCGATTTTTTCGGCGCGCTCTATGCCGATCCGGATCGGCTGCGCGGCTTTCTCGCCGCCATGAGCGGCGTCAGCGCGGGACCGGCCGCCGCGATCGCCGAGAAAATTCCGTGGGGGGAATACAAGAGCTTTGTCGATGTCGGCGCGGCGCAGGGCTGGTCCCGGCGACGATCGCGCGCGCGCATCCGCATCTGACCGGCGCCGGTTTCGACCTGCCCGCGGTGCGGCCGATTTTCGAAGAATTCGTCACGCCCAGGGGCTGTCGGACCGGCTGCGTTTCCTTCCGGGCGATTTCTTCAGGGACAAGCTTCCCTCGGCCGATGTGATCATCATGGGCCGCATTCTTCACGACTGGGACATGGACCAGAAGCGGTCCTGCTCGCCAAGGCGCATCAGGCGCTGCCCATGGGCGGCTCCTGGTCGTCTATGAGGCGTTGATCGACGACGAGCGCCGCGAGAGCGCCTTTGGCCTGCTGAGGAGCCTGAACATGTTGATCGAGACGCCGGGCGGTTCTGATTATACCGGCGCCGACTGCAGCGCTGGAAGCGCGAAGCGGGATTTGCCGAAATCGCGCGTCGAGCAACTCCTCGGCCCGGATTCCATGGTGATCCGCGCGAACTGAGGTGACGCCGCAACGCGGGTCACACGATTCTCGTCCGCACCTCGCCCACGCCCTCGATCTCGCCGACCAGCACATCGCCCGCGCTCCAGCGGGCCGACGCCCGATGGCGTGCCGGTAAAAATCAGGTCGCCGGGCGCCAAAGCGACATAAGTCGAGAGCGCGGCGATGATTTCGGGGACGGACCAGATCAGGTCGGAAAGGTCGCCGTCCTGTTTCACCGCGCCGTTCACTTTCAGCACGATCCGGCCTTTGGCGGGGTGCCCGATCTTTTCGGCAGGATGGATGAGCCCGAGCGGGGCGGAAAAATCAAAACCCTTGCTCATGTCCCAAGGCTTGCCGGTCTTGCGCGCTTCGGCCTGCAGGTCGCGGCGGGTCAGGTCGAGGCCGGCGGCGTAACCATAGACATGATCCACGGCCTGCGCGGCGGGAATATTGGCGCCGCCCTTTGCAATCGCGACGACCAGTTCGATTTCGTGATGGAGGTTTTGCGTCAGGCTGGGGTAGGGCGCGTCGGCGCCGCCAGTCACCAGCGTATCGGCGGGCTTCGAGAAAAAGAACGGCGGCTCGCGGCTCGGATCGCCGCCCATTTCGCGGGCATGCGCCGCGTAATTCTGGCCGACGCAGAAGATGCGGCGCAGCGGGAACAATCCGCCGCCTTCGACCGGCGCGGCGGGACGCGGCGCCGGCGTAAAAACATAATCGCTCATCATTCTGCTCCATGAATTGGTTTTTCGGAATCGGTTTTTCGGTCGGCGTCCGCAGGTAACTTCATCCCGCCGTCGCCGAAATATAGACATATGCTCGTTCCAACCGGCTGCCGATCCGCGCAAAGAACCGCACATGCGCCTGATCCGACTGATTTTCGCGCCCCGTTACTCCGTCCTGCTGCTGAGCGTCCTGTTTTTCGTCTGGATCCTGTTCATACTGTCGATTCACCCGCAACGCAGCCATCTGCTGGCGATCCCGCTGGTGATCTTCGGCGGCCTGACCACATTGGGCCTGGGCGACCTGATCCAGAAGCGCCATTCGCTGCTGCGCAATTACCCAATTCTTGCCCATTTGCGTTTCCTGATCGAGGAAATCCGCCCCGAGATCCGGCAATATCTGTTCGAAAGCGAAACCAACGGCGCGCCGTTCAGCCGCGACGTCCGCGCCCTGGTCTATCAGCGCGCCAAGACGCAGATCGACAAAAGGCCGTTCGGCGCCCAGCTCGCCGTTTATTCCGACGGTTTCGAATGGATGCTGCATTCGCTCGCCCACCAGCACATCTCCGCGCTCCAGCGGGCCCGAATGCACGAAACCCTATTCGGCCTCGGCGCTGAACATTTCGGCTATGAGCTTCGGCGTGCCGAGCGCGAACGCCATTCGCGCCCTGAACGGCGGGGCGCGTCCGGGGAATTTCGCTCATGACGCCGGTGAACGCGGATTTTCGCCTTATCACGCCGAAAAAGGCGGCGACATCGTCGGGGAGATAGGTTCGGGCTATCTCGGCTGCCGCACGCTCGAAGGCGCATTGAGCGCCGAGCGTTTCACGGCGACGGCGGGGCTTGACCATCCCAACGAATTCACGCTCGATCGCTTCCGCCGGCGGATGGCGGAAAGCGGGGTGGCGAATTTCGCCGACCTTTATCCGCCCCTCGGCGAGGGCGAATTGTTGCGCGGCGCACGCGACCCGCGGCGCTCGGCCCTGTGGGAAAAAGCTTCCGCCGATCGCTTCGGGTCTGACCGGGCGCTACAAAAAGCCTACCCTTCGACTTTCTTGCGGAGGACGGCGGCGATGCGGGGGTCGAGATCCGGTTCGGGCCGGATCGGCTGGGGGCGGGTGGGCGCGCCGACCCGGACAAGGACGCCGTTGACGCGGCGCGTGACGAAGTTCTTGACAAGGGCCGCGACGAGCAGAAGCAGCGGGGCGCCGGAGGCGCCGATGATCAGCGCCAGATTGAAGCGCGCCTGTTCGGAGGAGCCCGGCACAAAAGGCAGGCGCGGCAAGACGAAGTGAAGCGCGAGGCAGATTCCGGCGACGCCAATGACGCCGTTCAGAACCATGCCCAGACTGCGCTCCTTGAGGCCCAGATGGCTGAGATAGCCGAAAACGACGGCGAAAACGGCCAGGACGACGCCGAGCAGGTTGAGGTTGTCGTCGTCCAGATCCTTCACGCCGGTCCACTCGATGAGCGGGTCGAGGAAGGCCAGGTAGGAGTTGTCCCCATAGTTTCCGGCCAGGGCGGGGCCGGCTCCGAGCAGGAGAAGGGCCAGACTCGCTCCCGCCAGCGCGAAGAGCGAAAGCGCCCGGTCTGGAAATCTTGTCGGCATGTCCACGCCTCTCCGCCGAAGGATCGACCTATCGGCGGAGAAGCTTATCCATGCCCGATTGAGACTTCGTAAAGCGGCCCGCGCAAAATGTGATCACATATTCGGTTAATACGCGCCGGCTGGCCTGTATCGCCCGGAAAATAAGGAGGGCGCATATCCCAAGGCCGTAGCCGTGCTTGCGGCGAACGCGCCACCCAACAAAAAGCCGCCGAGAAGTTAATCCCGGCGACTAATTCCATCGCGGTCTTGCCACCGTGACGGCGCGTAACCCCCATAATGCGCGCGCGCGATCCCGGGAAAATTCAAGGCAAAACCGCTCAACCGCAGAACGATTGAGCGCAAAATGGCCTCCCCGTCCACCGCAAAGCAGCATCCCCCCTCATTTCCCCTCTCCCGCTGGCTGTGTTTCCGGACGTGCTGCGCCGGTTCCTCCGCGAGGGCCATGGCCAAGGAACGGAATATATCGCGCGCAATCCGCGCCGCGATGACAAGAAGCCCGGCTCCTTCAAGATCAATATGCGAACCGGGCGATGGGGCGATTTTTCCGACGCCGCCAAGGGCGGTGATTCGATTTCCTTGGCCGCCATTGTCAGTGGCCTGTCGCAAGTCGAAGCCGCGCGGCGCCTGTCGGTCATGCTGGGGCTGGAAGGACGCCGCAATGTCCGCCTTGGGTCAATTTGAGACCTTCGCCGACGACCGTGGCTACTTCCGCTTCGAGCCGGAAGCCGTCGTCATCGTCCCAAGCAGCGGCAATCGGCGGGCAGCGGACAACGGCCGATGTGGCTGGCAACGGAGAAGTTGGGCGTCCAGCGGGCAAACGCTAAATGGCAAGAGTAGGCAGGACAGGGGACGAGGCCTTTTGGCATGTTTTCGTCAAGCGCTGAGATGCATTCACGTCAATATGAGCCGGAGCTAACGGCGTAGGATCGGAGCTAACGGCGCAGGAAAAGTGCGGCCCTCGCGCGCTGGGGCTCCGCATTCGCCGGATCCGAATTGATGTGGCTCGGTGACCTTTCGGAAGGGCCGTGCAGTCTGGTGTGGCCAAGGTCGGCGTGGGCGTCCTTGCGCCGAAGATTCTATTCGATCGCCATCGGAGTTCTATAGCCGCCCGCGGGGCGACGCGATAGCCTGTCGGCGACAAGACCCGGATATGCGAAAGCCGGGAAGGGGCGATCCGGCAAGAATGGACGCCCAAATGCATCAAGCAGGGGAGGAAGGAATGAAGTCAGAAGACACGGCGCCCGTTCACGATCCCATAGCGCTCGCCGCTCAGTTCCAGTCCATTGCCGAGCATTGCCGAAATCTCATGCTCGGCTTCCTGACCCGCCGGCCCGATGGCGCCCAGGTCGGCATGAACGACCCCTCGTCGCTCGGCGGCGCCTTTCTCGAATTGACGACCCGGATGATGAATGATCCGGCCGCCGTCGCGGCCGCGCAGATCGACCTGTTCAACGAAAGCCTCAACGTCTGGCGCCATGCCGCCGAACGCATGCTGCAGATCGAAAACGACGACGCCGACCAGCCCAAGGACAAGCGGTTCGCACATCCCGACTGGACCGAGAATCTGGTCTTCAACTTCGTCAAGGAGAGCTATCTGGTCGCCTCGAAGGCGCTGCTCTCCACGGTCCGCGACGTCAAGGGCCTTGACCCCCATACCGCGCGGAAGTTGGATTTTTATACACGCCAGTTCGTCGATGCGATGTCGCCGTCGAATTTCATCGCCACCAATCCGGAAGTGCTCAACGCGACTTTGAAGACCGGCGGCCAGAACCTGCTTCGCGGGTTTGAACATCTGCTTGCCGATCTCGAACATGGCGATGGCCGGCTGACGATCGAAATGGCCGACATGAAGGCGTTCCGGCTCGGCGAGAACATCGCCGCGACTCCCGGCAAGGTCGTCTTCCAGAACGAATTGCTGCAACTCATCCAGTATTCTCCGACGACAGCCGGGGCGCGGAAGCGCCCGCTGCTGATTTTGATGCCCTGGATCAACAAATTCTATGTGCTCGATCTTCGGCCGAAAAATTCCTTCATCAAATGGGCGGTCGATCAGGGGCATACCGTTTTCGTCACCTCCTGGGTCAATCCGGACGAAAAACTCGCGCAGGTGACCTTCGAAGATTATATGATCCGCGGCGTGCTCGCTGCGCTCGACGCCGTCGAGGCGGCGACGGGCGAGAAAAGCGTCAACGCCATTGGCTATTGCCTCGGCGGCACGCTGCTGGCGACGACGCTCGCCTATCTGGCCGCCCATGGCGACGACCGCGTCGCCAGCGCCACCTTTTTCGTAACCCTGGTCGATTTCACCGACGTCGGCGACATGGAGGTGTTCATCGACGAGGAACAGATTTCCTCGATCGAGAAGCGAATGCAGGAGCAGGGCTATCTCGAAGCGCAGGACATGGCCTTGTCCTTCAACATGCTGCGCGCCAACGACCTCATCTGGTCCTTCGTCGTCAACAATTACCTGCTCGGCAAGGATCCGGCGCCCTTCGACGTTCTCTATTGGAACGCCGACGCGACCCGCATGCCGGCGGCGATGCATTCGTTCTACCTGCGCAACATGTATCAAAAGAACCTGCTGAAAGATCCAGGCGGAATTACGCTCGCGGGCACGCCGATCGATCTGAGGAAGATCAGGACGCCGATCTTCCTGCTGTCGACGCGCGAAGACCATCTCGCGCCATGGAAATCGACCTACGCGGCGACGCAACTCTACTCAGGGCCGGTGACGTTCGTGCTGGCGGCTTCGGGCCATCTGGCCGGCGTGATCAGCGCGCCGGGCAGCAAATACGGCCATTGGACCAACGACAACCTGCCGGCGACACCCGACGAATGGTTTTCCGGCGCCACGGCGCATGAAGGCTCGTGGTGGCCCTACTGGGACCAATGGGTGACGAAATTCGACGGCGGACGCGCGCCGGCGCGCCAGCCGGGGGACGGCAAGCTCAAGGTCATCGAGGACGCCCCCGGCTCCTATGTGCGGACATCCGCCGTCTGACGATGTTTTGGCAGGCGCGGCGATCCGCGGCGCCTGCCGAGCGGGTCTTCGCTGTTGAATCCCGCCGCGTCCAGCATGAAGCGGAGGAAATTCAGCGCCGGTTGATTAAGCGCCGGCCGCGCCAGCGGCTCGCGCATCGCCCAGACGCTGGACGCTGAAAAAGTCTGGTCTAATGCCAATTTCCGACATTGATCGCACCCTACCGCGGGTCTGAAAAAGGGTCGACATGAGGCGACCGCTGACAATGCGGGCAAGGACCGCTTCGAGCCGAACGCGGTCGTCGCTGTGGGGCGCCAGGCATGTGCCTGATCCTGTTCGCCGTGCGCAAGGTGAGCACGCAAACCGAATGATCACCGGAACATCGCGAACTGCTGAAATAGGCCGAGAAGTCCTGTCGTCAGGCCATGAACAATTTTCATCTCGCCCGGTTCATTCCCCCATGCGCGAGGCGCTGGCGCAATGCGAGGCCGCGGCCGCCGGTCATGATGAGGGCGATCCGGCGCACCCGGCATGACATAAAAAGCAACATAAATCCAAACGATTAAGGCCTATTGTCACATATTCGGATAATTCGGCCCGCCGCCGCCTTCAGGCGGGACCCAGGTGATGTTCTGCGCCGGGTCCTTGATGTCGCAGGTCTTGCAGTGGACGCAATTCTGCGCGTTGATGACGAAGCGCGGCTCCGTCTTCGCCGCCTCGTCGTCATGAACCACTTCGTAGACGCCGGCCGGGCAATAGAGCCGCGCCGGTTCGCCATAGGCGGGCAGGTTCCTGGCGATCGGGATCGACGGGTCCGCCAGTTTCAGATGGCAGGGCTGGTCTTCCTCGTGATTGGTGTTGGAAAGGAAGACGGACGACAATCTGTCGAAGGAGATCACGCCGTCGGGCTTGGGATAGACGATCGGCTTGACCGAGCCGAGCGGCAGCAGGGTCGCGTAATCCGGCTTGCCGTGTTTCAGCGTGCCGAACAAGCTGACGCCGAACAACGTGTTGAGCCACATGTCCAGCCCGCCGAGCGGAACCCCGAGCCAGGTGCCGAGCTTCGACCACAGGGGCTTGACGTTGCGCACCTTTTTCAGGTCTTCGCCGATCGGTCCGGCGCGCCAGCCGTTCTCGTAATCGGCGAGTTCGTCATGGGCGCGGCCCGCGGCGAGCGCCGACGCGGCCGCTTCCGCCGCCTCGATTCCCGACAGCACGGCGTTATGCGAGCCTTTGATGCGCGGGACATTCATGAAGCCGGCGGCGCAGCCGACGAGCGCGCCGCCGGGGAACACCAGCTTCGGCACGGATTGCCAGCCGCCTTCGGTCAGCGCGCGGGCGCCATAGGCGAGGCGCTTGCCCCCGATGAAGGTCTCGCGCACCATCGGATGGGTCTTGAAACGCTGGAACTCGTCGAAGGGCGAAAGAGTCGGATTCGAATAATTGAGATGGACGACGAAGCCGACGACGACCTGATTGTCCTCGATATGATAGAGGAAGGAGCCGCCGCCGGTGCTCGAAGACAGCGGCCAGCCAAAGGAATGGTGCACCACGCCCGGTCGGTGCTTCGCCGGATCGACCTGCCAGATCTCCTTGATCCCGAGCCCGAACTTTTGCGGCTCGCGGCCCTTGTCGAGGCCGAAGCTGGCGAGCAGCGTCTTGGTCAACGAACCGCGCGCGCCTTCCGCGAACAGGGTGTATTTGCCGCGCAGCTCCATGCCGCGGGTGAAGGAATCCTTCGGCTTGCCGTCGCGCCCCACGCCCATGTCGCCGGTGGCGACGCCGCGGACTTCGCCCTTGTCGCCGTAGATCACCTCGGTCGCCGCGAAGCCGGGATAGATTTCGACGCCGAGTTCTTCCGCCTTGGTCGCGAGGAAGCGGCAGACATTGCCGAGCGAGCCGACGAAATTGCCGTGATTGTTCAACAGCGGGGGCATCAAGAAATTGGGCAGGCGAAGGCCGCCCGATGGGCCGAGAAGATAGAAATGGTCGTCCGTGACCTGCACTTTCAGAGGGCAGGCCGGGTCCTCGCGCCAGCCGGGCAGGAGCTTGTCGAGGCCGACCGGATCGATCACCGCTCCGGACAGGATATGGGCGCCGATTTCGGACCCCTTTTCGACGAGGACGACGGACAGCCCGGGATCGATCTGCTTGAGCCGGATCGCCGCTGCGAGTCCCGACGGCCCTCCGCCGACGACCACAACGTCGTAATCCATCGCCTCGCGCGGCTCCAGTTCGACTTCGCTCATCTGTGTCTCCCGAATCGGGGCCGGACCTGTGCGGACCGGCAAAATCTTTAACCCCTTCATAGCGCGCGAAACGGCGCTGTCCACCGAGGCGAAGGGCCAATGAAATAGTTTACATATAAACTATTGCCGCGGCAAGCGGACGAGGTTACAAATCCCCATGATCGACGCCGGCGCCATGGATCGCGAAGCTTTGGCCGCGCTCTTGCGCTGGTATGCCGCCACGGGCGTGGATTGCGCGATTTCGCAGGAGCCGGTCGACCGCTTCGCCCAATCCGCGCAAAAGGCTGCGCCGGCCGGTCAGGATTTCGCGCCGGTCGACCCGCCGGCGCCCAGGAAAGTCCAAAACCAGCCGACCGCGTATTCGCCGCGCGCGCCGACGCCAGCCGCCGCAATGTCGCACGACGCGGCGGCGGCCGGCGCCCGCGATCGGGCGGCGAGCGCGGAAAACCTCGACGAATTGCGCGACAGCCTCGCGGCTTTCGACGGCTGCGCCCTGAAAAACTCCGCCACCCAGCTGGTTTTCGCCGACGGCGCGCCCGACGCAAAATCATGATCGTCGGCGAGGGGCCGGGCGCCGAAGAAGACCGGATCGGCAGGCCCTTCGTCGGCCGCGCCGGGCAATTGCTCGACAAGATGCTGGCGGCGATCGGTCTCGACCGCTCCAGGGTCTATATCGCCAATGTCGTGCCCTGGCGCCCGCCCGGCAACCGCACGCCGACGCCGCAGGAGCTGGCGCTTTGCCTTCCCTTCGTGCGCCGCCAGATCGAGCTGGTCTCGCCGGATTTCCTGGTCCTGCTCGGCGCCGCGGCGGCGCAGACCCTGCTCAACGACAAGGAGGGAATCACGCGGCTGCGCGGCCATTGGCGCGATTATCGCTGCGGCGACAGGACCATCCGCGCCCTGCCCATGCTCGATCCCGCCTATCTGCTGCGCGGCCGCTCAAAAAAGCCCAGGCCTGGCGCGATCTGCGCACCCTGAAACATGCGCTCGACTTGAAATATGGGCCGACCTGCCCCGGCTTTCGCGATGGCCCCGCATTTCGCGCTCGAGGCCGAACTGATCGCGCAAGGCATGGGGCCGGGTCGCGGGGATCGACGAGGTCGGACGCGGGCCGCTCGCGGGGCCGGTTTGCGTCGCGGCGGTCATTCTCGATCCCGCCGACCTTC
>CAVVIQ010000016.1:0-134661 GCA_963748385.1 uncultured Pseudomonadota bacterium | reverse complement strand
TCGAATAATCTCCGCCGTTGGCGCGAAGCATGTCCTCGACAAGAAAAGGCACGACCTCGGTCAGCCCGACCGCCTGCTCCTCGCTGTTGGTGAAGCCGGTGACCTTCCTGCCTTCCACCACGGATCGCCCCCGCGGCGTTTTCACATGTCGGAGGACGCCTGGCGCATGGCAAACCGCGGCGACCGGCTTGTCCGCCGCAAGCGCGCCTTCGATGAGCGCGATGGACGTTTTGTCTTCCGCGAGATCCCAGAGCGGGCCATGGCCGCCGGGATAGAATATCGCGTCGAAATCTTTTGGGGAAAGGTCGCCCAGTTTGAGCGTGTGGGCCAGCGCGGCTGCCGCCGCCGGGTCTGCTCTGAAACGCCGGGTGGCGTCGGTCTGCGACTCCGGCGCGTCGCTTTTCGGATCTTCCGGCGGTTGCCCGCCGAGGGGCGAAGCGAGCGTGACATCGGCGCCCGCATCCACGAACACATAATAGGGGGCAGCGAACTCCTCCAGCCAGAATCCCGTCTTCTGGCCGGTTGCGCCAAGTTTGTCGTGGGAGGTCAGAACCATCAGAATTTTCATGTCGGCTCCTGCGAGGTTTGGGCGGCGTGACACTAGAGCCTTTTCCGTTCCTTCGGAATCGGAATAAGTCTATAAGTCATTGTTGTAACGCATATTCGTGTCCAAAAAGTCTGCAACTTTTTGGGAATATGCTCAAGTCGCCGCATCACGATGACGCGTCGATCCACGTTACGGGATGTGAGATGGCGCCACTTCGTCGGTGAGCACCTCGAAGCGCACGAGATTGGCGACGCCGAAGGCTGTCGAGATGGGAACGTCGGCCGCGTCGCGGCCGCGTCCCATGACGATGCGGCCGATGCGCGGATGGTTGTGACGCGCGTCCATGGTCCACCACCGCCCGTCAAGAAAGACCTCGGCCCAGCCGCTGAAATCCATCGGGTTGATATCGGGTGGCACGCCAATGTCGCCCAGATAGCCGGTGCAATAGCGCGCGGGAATGTTCAGGCAGCGGCAAAGCGCGATCGCGAGATGGGCGAAGTCGCGACAGACGCCAACACCTTCATGCATGGAATCGCTGGCGCAACGCGTCGGGCGCGCATCGGGATAAGAGAAGCGGATTTTCCAATGAACAAAGTCGCAGATCGCCTGAACGCGCCTGTAGCCGCCGCCAATTGTTCCAAACGTCGACCACGCGAAATCGGCGAGCTTGTCGCTGTCGCAATAGCGGCTTGAAACGAGAAACAGCAACACCTCGTCGGGGAGATCAACGATCGGCGTCAAATCCCTGTCGGGCGGCGTTTCATCGGGCTGGCCGGAATCATGGATCACGAAGCGGTCGCTGAAGGTGACCAGGCCCGGCGGGACTTCCAGACGTGTCACGCGATTGCCGAAAAGATCGAGATAGGACCGCATCGGCAGAGGCGGAACCGAGGTGATGAGATCCGACGAAAGCAGATCCGCTTCGCGCGACGGATGGACGTTGAGCTGAAGCAACATCGGCGTCCGCGTCGGACATTCGAATGCGATGTCAAATCCAGCCTGGATAAGCATCTTCTAGCGCTCCTCGTGTTTGCGTTGCTCTGCCGTTTTGTCCGCACCCCATGACGCGTTCGAGAGGCGCGCCTTGTCGGAAATTCCACCCTGTCGCGAAAGGTTCCGATCGTCCGTGGCCAAAGGCGCGCTTTCGGGGAGGCGTCGAAGGACGGAGACCTCCATTCCCGCGTCGTCCGCGGGGTCGCCGAAATAGGATCCGTGAAGGGGAATGGCCTGATGCGCCTCCCTTGCCACGGCCACGCGAATGAGATCCCTGCCGCCGACGATGCCATTGGTCGGATCGAATTCGACCCAGCCCGCGCCGGGCAGATAGATCTGGTGCCATGCGTGCGTCGAGCCGCCGCCGAGATGGCGTTCGTCGACGTCGCGATCCGGCACATAGATATAGCCCGAGACGAAGCGGGCGGCGAAGCCCAGGGCGCGCGCCAACTCTCCTTGGTCCCGATCAGGGACCATAATCGGAAAATTCCAGTTCAAAATGGCCGAGTTCTCCGGGGGCAGGTCAATTGGCGCAGGAGTCGCCCAATTGGCTCTTCGCGCTTGCTATTCCATATCCCATTGGCAGATGCGATAGCCGTTGTGCCGCACCTCGAGATCAACATGCATGTGGCTTTGGTGGTAGCCGTCCGAGCCCGGCCCAAGCACGGTGGTGAAGCGCGCACAGCTTGTGTCGCGTATCTGCGTCATGGAATCGAGATCTTCGTTCGCGCTTTCGATCAAAAAAGTCCGCCCGTCATGGAGCTTGAAACCACGTAGATCCAAGGCGTTTCCCGTGGCGTGTTCACTGATGATCGCGCCGATCTCGCGGTTGCGGCCACGGCACTCATAGCCATCGGACCCGAGGATTTTTGTAAGACCGCCGCCGGCCGTTTGGGCGAGCGGCGCTATGTCCTTGCGCACCCAGTCTGCGAGCGCCTCGGCGAAGTCGCATCGCAGCAGCGGTTCCGGCTCCATGGGAACGCGCGCGCCGTCGGCAAGAATGATGGCGCTGAGCTGCAACGGGGCGGCGATGCCGCATTGACCCGGTCCGACCACGGGCGCGACCAACACCGCGACGAGGCGCCCGCTTGTCATCGCGTGCGCGCAAGCCGCCTCGGGCGGAGGGGCGGCCTCTTGCGGACGTGTTCCGGTGGATTGAGGAGGACCAAACCCGGTCGGACGCGGCGGGGGCGTCGGAATGTCGGCGCCTGGTTCCAGGGCGGCTGGCGATCGTCGCAGCGACGGAGAGACGTCTCCCGAAATTGCGGGGAACCCATAGACAAACAACATGAAGACAGCAGCGCCGACCGTCGCGACGAATCGGCTCAAACTCATGGACAAGACGCCCGCTGGCAGTCTCTCGGACTTCGTCCGCAAGGTTGTCATTGCGTACCGTGACATCGCCAAAAAATGAGCATGGCCATTCGTCAAACCCCTGTCGCCCGCCCCGCCACGCCGACGGTCCAAAGCTGTGTCGTCACGCCCGGCTCTCAGGGTCCGCGGCGCGATTTTCGCTGCACGCCTAGACTCCTGCTCCCTGCGATCATTTCGCGGCGTCGGGCGTCAAGGACGGGCAAGGACTGCCTGCCGAAGGCCGACAGGATCGGGCGATGCCGCGGATCGGATCAATAGTTGTGCCGACGCCGCGAATGGTGACCGTTCCGAAGCCAAAAATTCGACCGGGAACGGTCTGGTCCACGTCGACGCTCTCGATCTTGTCGAGGTTCATTTCGACAGTGTGACGAGAGATAAGGCCGTACTTGCAAATCAAGCGATGGTTGGTCACGGCGATGACCGTCGCCGCGCGGCGAAGCCAGCCGAAGAGAGCGGCTATGCCGGAGAGCGGGACCAGGAACATAGCGATGAGGAATTTTTCGCCGTGGAGGCTCTGGGACAGAGCAAGGCTTGCGACGAGCAATGCGAGCATGAAGATAGCGTAGCCATAGACGAGCCAATGCTGCCGCGTTTCGAAACGGATGGTTTCGTCGGAGGCAAGGAGCGCATTCACATATTTCATGGAAGTTTCAATTCGGCGGTTGGCTCGAAGCTGTTGTCGATCGACTAATTACATTCGCTTTAGAAGACGGCCGCCCTGCATTGCCGGCATCCACCCAGTCATGTGAAGCGGAAAAACCCTACGGGATGATGCTCGGATTGGTCAGCGAATTCGGCGATATCGGTCCGATGCGCGCCCCCCGCGCCGGCTCGGAGCCGAGCAGCAATCCGATCACCGAAAGCGCTGCGATCAGAACGATCAGCGCCTGACAGACCCGCTTCATGTTCGCGGGCATGGTCAGCATCTCGATGACGTAGAACAGGATGATCGCCGCCAGCGCCAACTCCGCAGCATAGATGATTACCGGGATGATGTTCATTGGACCGCCTTCGCAATGAGATGGTTGACTGGGCCGTAGGTTCGTTGTCGGAAGCGCAGAATTCCCCGCTCGTCGCCCGCCGATCACTGCGGGCGAAGGATTTTTTGGTGTCTTGCCGGCAATCGTATTTTGCTTGAAGGAAATGCCTGACGTAAGAATCGGAAAATACTCAACGCTGAAACTTTGAGGCGTAACGGCGACCGATGCGACATCCCAATGAAGCCGTCGGTCACGCCAAACCTGATTTTCGCATCCGGGTCGTTTCCATGGGCGCCATCTTGCGTGAGCGTTTCGTAAAGTCTAAACGAAACAGGCTCGCCATCTGAACGAAGATCGCTCGCACGCGCCTTCCCGTACCGAGATCACAGGCAATGAACCGCGGCAACATGATTTATCTCGTCATCGGCGCCCTCGTCGTGATCGCCAGCGTGCTTGGCTACCAGCTTTACCAGGCCCGGAAGCAGCCACAGGGCTTAGAAATTCGGGTCGGCCCAAAAGGGATGTCAATTGAAACCAAATAGCGCGGAACACCCGGTTCGACGATCGGCATGATGATAATTTCGAGGCCAGTCGGGCGGATCGTCCATTTGCGTTTTTGGCGGAGATCAAGGCTGCCGTCTCGTTGAGATTGAGATGCAACCCCCGATGCTTCGTCTGACAAAGGGCCGTAAGTATATTCCAATTCTATCGAGCGTCGATTGAACGACGGTATCATTCAAGGGCATTGGCAGCCCAAGAGTTTCAGTTCTGGTTCGGCTGAAACTGACTGACGCCGTGGAGGGGGACGTGATGCGCGGACTTATCGCCCTGTTAGTGATTGCTTATCTTGTCGGCGTTGGCGTCACGCTGGCGCCTACGATCAAAGCAAGCTGGAGCACCGCTCCCGCGTCACAATTCGTTGAGAGCGTTGTAGCAGCGTTGCCGAGAGCGTTGTCTTGGCCGGCGGCCGCATATCGCAGCTTTGCAGAGGCCCCCACTGCTCCTGAGAAGTCCACTGCTCCCGAGAAACCCAGCGCTCCCGAGACGCCCAGTGCTCCCAAGTAATGTGTTATTACAGTCGGCCATTCGAACTTAGCGTGATTGAGAAGGCGGCTTCGTGCTGAAGACACGGATTCATTCATCCGTCACGGAACTTCCGCTCATGGCGCATCGTTGCCGTCGCGCCTCTGACCGTTCGCTGTTCCGAACCAGACCTTCGGCCCAAGACCGGATTCAGCTGGAAAATTCCCCAAAAACTAGATCTGAATTGTGCGAGAGCCCCACCTTATCGCTCACTGCGCCGGCGGTCTTGGCGGCTGTCGGCTGCAATTGCGGGAAGGAGACGGGACGATGGGTCGTGCCCGCTGCTTCATCGAACCCGCCCGGAATGCGCCGGTTTGCGGGGAGGGAAGGATTGGTCGTCTGCTTAATTTGGCGATCGTGTTCGCCTAAATCGAGTTCGATACAAGTGGTTGCGGGCCCCCGCAACCACCGACAATCGACGCCCCGCGATCGCAAGATCCGGGGCGTTTTCTTTTTGCGCCGCGCCCGTGCAGGCCGAAAGGATCGCCGCGAGGTCGCCGCGAAATTCGTCACGACGACTGCAACGGACCGCGGCGAGCGCCTGGCTTCATTTGCGCGACGCCGTGCCGCTACGGTATCAGCTTGGGTCTATTTTGAAACCAGAGTATTTCAAGGAGAGGCGAGTTACATGCGCTTTGGCACTTAAGCTGTAGCTGTTTCACAATGCTTAAGCCTTAGTCGATGGCGTGGCTCTCAATGTGTGACATCACGAATTTTTGAGGAAACGTCTGGAGCGTTTCAATGGTTTAGCGCGATGGCGCTTCTTATCTCCCATATAGAGCGGGCGATTTAATGGCGCCGCTCAAGAAAAGGACCGGGCAAACGGTCTTTCAGCTCTGGGAGGAGCCCCCATGATCCCGGGAGCATTCGATTACCATCGGCCCACCAACGTGAACGAGGCGGCGTTGATGCTGCGTCAGTTTGGCGAGGACGCGCGGCCGCTCGCCGGCGGCCACAGCCTCATACCGCTGATGAAGCTTCGACTGGCGGCGCCTGAGCATCTCGTCGATCTTTCGGGCGTGGCCGAATTGAAGGGCGTGCGGCGCGAAGGCGACGATATTTTCATCGGCGCGATGACCACGCAGCATGACATCATCCATGATGCGATGCTGGCGGAAGCGTTGCCGATCTTGCGCGAAACCTCAAGCCAGATCGCCGATCCGCAGGTGCGCTATCGCGGCACGATCGGCGGCAATGTCGCCAACGGCGATCCGGGCAATGACATGCCCGCGGTGATGCAATGTCTCGGCGCCCGATTCCGGATCATAAGTCCGGACGGAACGCGAGAGATTTCCGCGCGGAATTTCTACCACGGGGCTTATGACACCGAGCTTCGCCCGGACGAGATCATCACCGAAATCCGCATCACGGCGCCGCAGCGCGGCCACGGCTTCGCCTATGAAAAGCTGAAACGCAAGACCGGGGACTACGCCACCGCCGCCGCCGCTGTCATCCTTACGCTCGATGGCGGTCGATGCGCGACGGCTTCGGTCGCGCTGACCAATGTCGCCGACACGCCGCTCTGGGCCGAAGAGGCCTCAAGGATTCTGGCTGGCTCCGATCTCGGCAGGGCGGCGCTCGATCGCGCCGCAGCTGCTGCGGAAGCGATTACCAAGCCGGCTTCCGACCTGCACGGGCCGGCGGAATATCGCGCCAAAATGGCGGGCGTCATGTTGCGCCGCGCCGTGATGCGCGCCCAGGCCCGCGCCAGCGCATAAACGACCGCGCCAGCGCCTGAAAGATCGAGGATCACGCGCATGTCGAAACACCACATCGCCCTCACCATCAATGGCCGGCCGGTCGAGGCCGACGTCGAATCGCGCCTTCTGCTCGTTCATTTCCTGCGCGAGCAGCTCAATCTCACCGGAACCCATATCGGCTGCGACACCGGCCATTGCGGCGCCTGCACCGTCGACATGAACGACATGTCGATCAAGAGCTGCATGTGTTTCGCCGTTCAGGCCGACGGCGCCCATATCACCACCATCGAAGGGATCGCCCACGCTGACGGGACGCTTTCCGCCGTACAGGAGGGCTTCCGCCTGATGCACGGGCTGCAGTGCGGCTATTGCACGCCGGGCATGATCCTTCGCGCCACGCGCCTGCTGATGGAAAATCCCAATCCGAGCGAGGAGGAAATCCGTCAGGGCGTTTCCGGAAACTTGTGCCGCTGCACCGGCTATATGAACATCGTCAAGGCGATCCAGTATGCGGCGGCGAAACTGCATGAGACTCCGTTGATGGAGGCCGCGCAATGACCGTCCAGACTGTTGAATCCGAGCGCGCCGGACGCGCCGAAAAACTCGAAGGTCTCGGCTGCAAACGCAAACGCGTCGAGGACATTCGCTTCACGCAAGGGCGGGGCAATTATGTCGACGACTTGAAATTGCCGGGCATGGTCTTCGGCGATTTCGTCCGCTCGCCGCACGCCCATGCCCGCATCCGCGGCATCGACGCCAGCCGCGCCAAGGCGCTGCCCGGCGTCCTCGCCGTCCTGACCGCCGCCGACCTGAAACCGCTCGGTCTGCATTACATGCCGACGCTGGCGGGCGACGTCCAGGCGGTGCTGGCCGAGGACAAGGTTCTGTTCCAGAACCAGGAAGTCGCCTTCGTCATCGCCGAGGACCGCTATGTCGCCGCCGACGCGGCGGAGCTGGTCGAGGTCGATTACGAGCCTCTGCCCTGCATCGTCGATCCGTTCAAGTCGCTTGCCCCGGATGCGCCGATCCTGCGCGAGGACATCAAGGACAAGATGGAGGCCGCGCACGGTCATCGCAAACATCCCAACCATATTTTCGAATGGTCGGTCGGCGACAAAGAGGCCACCGACGAGGCGTTCGAAAAGGCCGAGGTTACGATCAAGGAGCTGATCGTCGATCACCGCACCCATCCCTCGCCGTTAGAGACCTGCCAATGCGTCGCCTCGATGGACAAGATCAAGGGCGAACTGACGCTTTGGGGCACGTTCCAGGCGCCGCATGTCATACGCACCGTGGTGTCGCTGATTTCCGGCCTGCCAGAACACAAGATCCACGTCATCGCGCCGGACATCGGCGGCGGCTTCGGCAACAAGGTGGGCGCCTATTCAGGCTATGTCTGCTCGGTGGTCGGCTCGATCGTCCTCGGGCGGCCGGTGAAATGGGTCGAGGACCGAATGGAGAATCTTTCCACCACTTCGTTCGCCCGCGATTACCACATGACCACCGAATTGGCGGCGACCAGGGACGGCCGCCTCACCGCGCTGCGTGTGCAGGTGATCGCCGACCATGGCGC
This sequence comes from uncultured Pseudomonadota bacterium, assembly GCA_963748385.1. Taxonomy (GTDB): domain Bacteria; phylum Pseudomonadota; class Alphaproteobacteria; order Rhizobiales; family Beijerinckiaceae; genus Rhodoblastus. The sequence continues at coordinate 126,411 of CAVVIQ010000016.1, read as the reverse complement.
CTTCGACGCGTGCGCGGCGCCGACCAAATACCCCGCCGGCTTCTTCAATATCGTCACCGGCTCCTACGACATTCCGACCGCCTTCGTCTCGGTGGACGGCGTCTATACCAACAAGGCGACCGGCGGCGTGGCCTATCGCTGCTCGTTCCGGGTGACCGAAGCGGCCTTCGCCATTGAGCGGGCGATGGACGTGCTGGCGCAAAAGCTCGGCATGGACCCGGTCGAACTGCGGATGAAGAATTTCATCAAGGCGGAGCAGTTTCCCTATCCGTCCGCCTTGGGCTGGGAATATGACAGCGGCGACTATCACACCGCCATGCGCAAGGCGATGGACGCCGTCGGCTACGACAAGCTGCGCGCCGAACAGAAGGAAAAACGCGAGGCCTTTCTGCGCGGCGAGACACGCGAGATCATGGGGATCGGCGTGTCCTTCTTCACCGAAATCGTTGGCGCCGGTCCCTCGAAGAACTGCGACATTCTCGGCATAGCCATGTTCGATTCGGCGGAAATCCGCGTCCATCCGACCGGCGCGGTGATCGCCCGCATGGGAACCAAGAGCCAGGGCCAGGGCCATGAGACGACCTATGCCCAGATCATCGCCACCGAGCTCGGCATTCCCGCCGACAATATCATGATCGAGGAGGGCGACACCGACACCGCGCCCTATGGACTCGGCACCTACGGCTCGCGTTCGACACCCGTCGCCGGCGCCGCCACGGCGGTCGCCGCGCGCAAGATCAAGCAGAAGGCTCAGATGATCGCGGCCCATATGCTGGAGGTGCACGAGGGCGACCTCGAATGGGACGTCGACCGGTTCCGCGTCAAAGGCCTGCCGGAAAAATTCAAGACGATGAAGGAGATCGCCTGGGCGGCCTATCACGATTTGCCGCCGAACATGGAGCCGGGCCTGGAGGCGGTGAATTATTACGATCCGCCCAACATGACGTTTCCTTTCGGGGCCTATATCTGCGTCATGGACGTCGACGTGGATACCGGCGTCGCGAAAGTGCGCCGCTTCTATGCGCTCGATGATTGCGGCACGCGGATCAATCCGATGATCATCGAGGGGCAGGTCCATGGCGGCCTGACCGAGGCCTTCGCCTGCGCCATGGGCCAGGAAATCCGCTATGACGAGCAGGGCAATGTGCTCGGCGCCAGTTTCCTGGATTTCTTCCTGCCGACGGCGGTCGAAACCCCGGTCTGGGAAACGGATTATACGGTGACGCCGTCGCCGCATCATCCGATCGGCGCCAAGGGCGTCGGCGAAAGCCCGCATGTAGGCGGCGCGCCCTGTTTCTCCAATGCGGTGAACGACGCCTACGCATTCCTCAACGCCGGGCATATCCAGATGCCGCATGACGCCTGGCGGCTGTGGCAGGTCGGAGAGCGGCTCGGGTTGCATCATTGAGTCGCCTGGAAGGAATAGGCGCAGACCGATGCCGATCCCGTTCGAAACCATCGCGGCGCAGTTGGCGGGCGTCGGCTATATTCCGGACCGCGGCCTGGCGGCGGCGGTCTGGCTGATGCAGAGCCTGTCGCGGCCGCTGCTGCTGGAGGGCGAGGCGGGGGTCGGCAAGACGGAAGTGGCGCGCGCTCTCGCGCGGACGCGCGGGGCCAGGCTCATTCGCCTGCAATGCTATGAGGGCCTGGACCAGAGCGCCGCGCTCTACGAATGGAACTACCAGCGCCAGTTGCTGGCGATCAAGGCGCGCGAAGGCGTCGATGCGCAAGCCGTCGAGGAGCACATTTTTTCGGAAAAATATTTGCTCGAACGGCCGCTGCTGGCGGCGATCCGGCAGGAAAAGCCGCCGGTTCTGCTGATCGACGAGGTCGACCGCGCCGATGAGGAGTTCGAAGCCTTTCTGCTCGAACTCCTCGCCGATTTCCAGGTCACCATTCCCGAACTCGGAACCATTGCGGCGACGACGATTCCACTGGTCGTGCTCACCTCCAACGGAACGCGCGAATTGTCGGACGCCTTGCGCCGCCGCTGCCTCTATCATTATGTCGATTTTCCCGAGATCGACCGTGAGGCCCGTATCATCCTGTCGCATCTGCCGCAGATCGACGCGGCGCTGGCCACGCAGATCGCGCAAATTGTCGGCCTGCTGCGCAAGGAGGATCTGCGGAAAAAACCGGGCGTCGCGGAAACATTGGATTGGGCCGCGACCCTCGCCGGGCTCGACCTGCGCCATTTGCGCGACGAGCCCGAACTCGTGCACGAAACGCTGGCTTGCGTGATCAAGACCGCCGAAGACAAGTCGCGCGTCACGCGCGAGGTGTCGGATCGCCTGCTGGGGATGGTGGCCTGAAATGGACGCGGCGACAAAAAAGGATCCCGGCCGGGCGGCGCGCGAAAAACTCGGCGCCTTCGCTAAAATCCTGCGGCAAAACGGTTACGCCATCGGGCTCGGCGAAACCCGCGACGCCCTGAAGATTCTGGCAGGCCCGTGCGGCGACCGGCGGGCGTCCCTTCGTCCCGCCTTGCGCGCCCTGTTCTGCGGACGTCAATCCGACTGGAGGAAATTCGACGAGATTTTCGACGCCTTCTGGAGCGGACGAGGCATGAAGACCGCTTTCGTCGCGTCGGGCGCCGGGCGGCGCGCGCGTTCCGGCCTGCCTGGCGGAATGTCGGGCGGCCAACCAGGCGCCGCTGAGCCGGCCGAAGCCACCGAGGGCGAGGCGGCGGCTCCAGGCCGGGGCAAAAGCCGGGGCGCCGCGTCACGCGAAAGCCTGGCGCAGCAGGACTTCCGTCATCTGACCGAGCCGGACCAGCTCGCCGCGGTTCACGCCCTGGCGGCGCAACTGGCGCAATCCATGCGCGCGCGGTTGACGCGGCGGATGCGGGCGCGCCGGACCGGCCCGAAACTCGACCTGCGCCGCACCATCCACAAGAGCGTCGCGCACGGCGGCGCGCCGGTGGAACTCGCCTTCCGCAAGCGCAAGGACAAGCCTTTGCGGCTCGTCGTGCTGCTCGACGTTTCGGGTTCGATGAGCCTCTATTCGGCTCTTTTCCTGCGTTTCGTGCATGGCGTGCTGACCCATTTCCGCGAGGCGGACGCCTATGTGTTCCACACGCGGCTTGTCCATATTTCCGGAGCCTTGCGCGAGCGCGACGCGCAGCGCGCGGTCGAGCGGCTGACGCTGATTTCGGCGGGCGTCGGCGGCGGCACGCGGATTGGCGCGAGCCTCGCCGATTTCAATCGCTGGCACGCGCGGCGCGTCATCCACGCCCGCACCTGCGTGATGATCGTTTCCGATGGTTACGACACCGGCCCGGCGGCTCGGCTGGCCGAGGAAATGGCGGCTCTGCGCCGCCGCTGCCGCCGCATCGCCTGGCTCAACCCGATGATCGGCTGGCGCAATTATGCGCCCGACGCCGCCGGCATGCGTGCGGCGCTGCCTTTTGTCGACCTTTTCGCCCCCGCGCATAATCTGGCCAGTCTGGAAGCGCTGGAGCCCTATCTGGCGAGGATCTGACATGGATCGTCCAATTGATATTCTCGACCTCGTCAATTCCGTCAAGGCCAAAGGCGAAGCCTTCGCGTTGGCGACCGTCGTCCGCACGGTTTCGGTGACGGCGGCCAAGGCGGGCGCCAAAGCGGTGATTTTGGCCGACGGGACCATATCGGGCGGCTGGATCGGCGGCGGCTGCGCGCGCGGCGCGGTGCTGCGCGCGGCGCGTCAGGCCCTGGCCGACGGCCGGCCGCGCCTGATCTCCGTCCAGCCGGAAAGCGCGTTGCAAGAGCGGCATGTCGCGATCGGCGAGACGCGCGACGGAATTTCCTATGCCCGCAACATGTGCCCGAGTTCAGGGCGCAATGGACGTCTTCGTCGAGCCGGTGCTGCCGCGCCCGGTCCTCGCCGTGCTTGGCGCTTCGCCGGTGGCCGTCGCTTTGGCCGATCTGGCGCGGCGGCTGGGCTTTTTCGTCACCGTCTGCGCGCCCGTCCATGACCATGGCGGTTTCGGCGAAGTCGACCGGCTGGTCGAGGGTTTCGCGCCGCCGGCCGATCTCGGCGACCATCCCTTCCTGGTGATCTCGACCCAAGGGTCGGGCGATCACGAGGCCCTGGCCGCGGCGATCCGGCTGAAGGCCGCCTATTTCGCCTTTGTCGGCTCGCGCAAAAAAATCGCGGCGCTCAAGAGCGATCTGGCTGAAGAGGGCGTCGGGGCCGCCGATCTGGAGAAAATCCTCGCGCCCGCGGGGCTCGATATCGGAGCCATCACGCCGGAGGAGATCGCTCTGTCGATCGTCGCCGAAATGGTCGAAATCCGCCGGCGCGGCCAACGCGAACCAGCACAGGAGAGCCCGCGATGAATATGCACGGGACGCAGAAGATCGCCGCGCCGCGCGCGCGCGTGTTCGCGGCGCTCAATGACGCCGAGATCTTGCGCCAAAGCATTCCGGGCTGCGAAAGCATCGAGAAGATTTCCGACACCGACATGAACGCCCGCGTGGTCGTGCGCATCGGCCCGGTCAAGGCGAATTTCTCCGGCAAGGTGAAATTGTCCGACCTCGATCCATTGCGCGAATATCGGATTCAGGGCGAAGGCTCGGGCGGCGCGGCCGGATTTGCGCGCGGCGGCGCTCATGTGCGTCTGGACGACGTGCATCTGGACGACGGCGCGGCCGCGACGCTTCTGACCTATGACGTGGACGCGGAAGTCGGCGGCAAGATCGCCCAGCTCGGCGGGCGGTTGATCGATGGCGCCGCTAAAAAACTGGCCGACGAGTTTTTCGGCAATTTTTCGGTGATCGTCGGCGCCGCCGCCAATGATTCCGTTGCGCCGCCGGCGCCGCGGCAGGGATGGTTCGTCCGCCTGGCGTCGGCGATCCGGGCGTGGCTGCGGAAAATTTTCGGGCTGACGAAGTGATGGATGACAGCGGCGATATTCTGCGCGAGGCCCTTTCCTGGGCGCGGAGCGGGCGAAAGGCCGCGCTGGCGACGGTCGTCTCGACCTGGGGATCGTCGCCGCGCGCCGCCGGTTCGCGGCTCGCCGCCGATGAATCCGGCCACATGATCGGCTCGGTTTCCGGCGGCTGCGTCGAGGGCGAGGTGCTGGCCAACGCCGAAGAGGTCATGCAAACGGGCCGGCCGGCGCTGCTGGAGTTCGGCGTCGGCGACGGCAAGGCCTGGTCCGTCGGTCTGGCCTGCGGCGGCAGGATCGCCGTTCTGGTCGAACGGCTCGAGGATGGGCCTGACGTTCGCCGGATTGTGGCGCGACTCGATGCGGGGGAGACGACGGCGGCGCTGGTGGCGTTCGACAGCGGCGAAAGGTTTCTGGTGGAGGGCGATCGGCTCGACAACGCCGGGTTCAGCGAAGACAGCCGACGCGTCCTCGCCGCGGCCGTCGCGCGCGGCGTCGAAACAGTGGTCGAAACGCCGCGCGGAAAATTTTTTGTCGAATTCTGGCGTCCGCCTTTGCGTCTCGTCATCGTCGGCGCCGTTCACATCGCGCAAGGCCTGGCGCCGATCGCGGCGGCGGCGGGTTATCGCGTGATCGTGGTGGATCCGCGGCCGGTTTTCGCCACCGCGGAACGTTTCCCCGGGGTCGAACTCCACGCCGAATGGCCGGAGGATTTTTTCCACAAAATCCATCTCGACTCGCGCTGCGCTCTGGTCGCGCTCACCCATGAGCCGAGGATCGACGATCCGGCCCTGATCGCCGCTTTGCGCAGCCCGGCCTTTTATATCGGCGCGCTCGGTTCGCGCGGCACGGGGGAAAAGCGTCGCGCCCGCCTGCGCGCAAAAGGCTTTTGCGAATCCGATCTGGCGCGAATCCATGGGCCGATCGGGCTTTCGATCGGCGCGGCGTCGCCGCCGGAAATCGCCATCGCCGTCGCGGCGGAAATGACCTCGGTCCTGCGCTGCGCCCAAGCGCAAACATTGAGGAGCGCGGCGGAATGAAATTTGTGACGCTCGAGCGTGAGGAAGCCTGCGGCGGCCTGCTCGCCCACGCGATACGTCTTCCCGATCTTTTCATCCCCAAGGGACGCAAGCTCGCGCCCGAGGACATAAAGCGCCTGCGCGACGCCGGTATGGAAACGGTGCAGGTCGCGCTGCCCGACCCGAAGGATGTCGCCGAAGACGTCGCGGCGGCGCGGGTGGCGCGGGCGCTGGCGGGTTCCGGCGTGATCGCCCGCAAGGCGCGCGACGGCCGCTGCAATCTCCACGCAGCCTTTCACGGATTGCTGCATTTCGACCGGCGTGGCGTCGATGCGTTCAATCATGTCGATGAGGCGATTACACTGGGAACCTTGCCCCCGCATGAAATTGTCGAGCCGGGAGAAATGATCGCGACCATAAAGGTCAATCCCTACGCGGCGCCCGAAAAAATCGTCGCCGCCTGCGAACGCGCCGCGGCGGCGCTCGAAATCCTGCCCTTTCGGCCGCACCGGGTCTCGCTGATCCAGACGCTCGCGCCGGGGCTGAAGACGAGCACGCTGGAGAAAACCTCGCGTTGCGCGCGGGAAAGGCTGGCGGCGCTGGGAAGCGCGCTTCGCGCCGATCTGCGCGTTCCGCACGAAGAGGCGGAGCTGGCGCGCGAAATCGCGACGCGCGGCGCGGCGGACGACGATCTCATTCTGATCTGCGGCGCCTGCTCGATCGCCGACCGAAAGGACGTGGTTCCCGCCGCGCTGGAAAAAGCGGGCGGCCGCGTCCTCCATTTCGGCATGCCGGTTGACCCCGGGAATTTGTTGCTTCTGGGGGCGATGGGGCGGACGCCGGTGATCGGAATGCCAGGCTGCGCGCGTACGCCCCAGCTCAATGGCTTCGATTTTGTCCTGCGGCGCCTTCTCGCCCGACTGCCGGTTGGCCGCGCCGACATCATGTCGATGGGCGTCGGCGGCCTGCTCCCCGCCACGCCCTGGAACGCCAAAACAAAGTCTGAAACCAGGCCGGCGGCGCCGCGGATCGCGGCCATTGTTCTCGCGGCCGGCCAGTCGAAGCGCATGTGCGCGAACAAGCTGACCATGATGCTGGAGGGCAAGCCCTTGGCGCGCCATGCGGTGGACGCGGCGCGCGCGGCGGGAATCAAAAAAATCGTCGCCGTGGTCGGACATGAGGCCGAACAGGTTCGCGCCGCATTGGCCGGAAGCGAGGTCGAGTTCGTGTTCAACGAGGATTACGCCCAAGGGCTTTCCACTTCGCTGAAAAAAGGCGTCGCGGCCATGCCGCAAGAGTTGGACGGCGCGATGATCTTTCTCGGCGACATGCCGGACATCGCCCCCGCGCTGGTCGCACGCATGATCGCCGCCTTCGATCCGGCCGCGTCCCGCGCCATCGTCGTCCCGCGTTGTGACGGCCGGCAGGGAAATCCGGTGCTGTGGGGGCGGGCCTTCTTCCCGCTGATCCTGGAGCAGACCAACGGCGACGCCGGCGCCAAACAGCTGATCGGCCGCTATGCCGAATGGGTCTGCGAAATCGACGCTGGCGACGGCGCATTCACCGATCTCGACACGGCGGAGGCCCTGAACGACAGGCGACGGCGGGGACGCCAACTGGCCGCCGAAGATCGCACAGTATAAGTGGAATCACCCGCCGGTCATGCTCATCGGGCGACGATGGGGGCTGATCTCGCCCGCCCATTGCTTGACGAAATCATGTCCGCGCGGCTTGCGCCGCATGGCCTCGTCGAGCGCGGCGTGAAGGGCGCCGTCGTCCGCAGAGGCGCGCAATGGCGCGCGCAGATCGACACGATTTTCCTGGCCGAGGCACATGTAGAGCATTCCCGTACAAGTGACGCGCACGCGATTGCAGCTTTCGCAGAAATTGTGGCTGAGCGGCGTGATCAAGCCGACGCGCCCGCCGGTTTCGGCGATATCGAAATAGCGTGCGGGGCCGCCGCTGGCGAAAGCCGAAGGCGTCATCGTGTATTTTTTCGCCAACGCCTCGATGACCAGATCGAGTGGCAGATAGTGTTCTATATTGCCGGCGGCGTCCTCGCCAAGCGGCATCACCTCGATGAACGAAATGGCCATTCCCCGGCCGTGCGCCCAATCGGTCAAAGCAAGAAATTCGTCGTCGTTGACGCCCTTCAGCGCGACGCAATTGATCTTGACCTGCAGGCCCGCCCTTTGCGCCGCCTCGATGCCCGCCAGCACCTTCGCAGGGTCGCCCCGGCGCGTCAGCCCCCGGAATTTGTCCGGATCGAGCGTGTCGAGAGAAACATTGACGCGGCGGACGCCGCATTCGGCCAATTCGTCGGCAAAACGGTCGAGCTGCGAGCCATTGGTGGTCAGGGTCAATTCGCTCAGCCCTCGACCGAGATGACGCGCGAGAGCGCGGAACAATTGCATGACATTGCGCCGCACCAGCGGCTCGCCGCCGGTCAAACGAATTTTGCTCACGCCGCGCGAAATCAGCGCCGCGCCAAGGCGCTCCAGCTCTTCGATCGTGAGGAGATCGGCCTTGGGCAGGAAATGCATGTTTTCCGCCATGCAATAAACGCAGCGGAAATCGCACCTGTCGGTTACGGAAATGCGGACATAGCTGATCCGCCGGGTGAACGCGTCGATCAGCGGCCCGGCCGCGGACGTCGCCGCGTCGAAAGGACGGGCGTCGGGTTCATGCAGGCCCATGACGTTTAGATAAGATAATCCATCCCGGAAAAAAGCGCGGCGCGCCTAAAATTTTCGATGAGCGCCATCTCGATGAGCCCTAGGCGCCTTTGCTCGCGCCCGCTTTCGGCGCCGCCATGGACACAGGCCGGCGCCGGCCCCGATCGACATTCGACGTCATGCCGAGGAAATGGTTTGAAGCCTCCTGGAGCCCGTTCGCATATCGCAGTGTCGAACGCGCTCCGCTATTTCATTGTTTTGACGCATATTCCCGTCCGAAAAGTCCATCGACTTTTCGGGAATTCGCTCTCGTACCGAAAAAGACGGCCTTGCGCATTCGAACGCGCCGCCCCCCAAACCCAGGCTTTCAGCACGGTCCCGTTTTTCGTTGAACTGCGCCCTTGAGCGCCGATCGCGGCCGCCTCGCGTCACAGTTTCGCTTCAGGCGCCGTGGCGCGCCTTCAGATCGTCAGGACCAAGATCGGTGGAACACGGCCGCAAAAGGCTTGATTGTCGGTGGTTGCGGGCCCCCGCAACCAAAATGCGCGTATCTCATGCCAAATCTTTTCGTCGATTCGACGCATCGGCGCTGCTCGGCGCCGAGCTTGTTGCAGCTGATCACATGCGATCCTGGTCGTTCGGTCAAACGGTCCCGGCGCTTTGGACGACGGCGACCTCGAAATTCTGGCCGCGCCAAGTCTCGTCGCGCCGTCGTCTCCATGTGAAAACAATGCGTTGAGTTGACGTTGCGCCGTCGGAGGCGATTTCCGCAACATGCAGGCCGAGACCGGTGTCCCTGGTTGCGATCTCCGCCTGGGTTTTCCAGTCATCGCGCGTGTAAAGAACGATGGAGTCTTCGACCAGGTCCAGGCGGAGCGCCTGTCCGGGCGCAATGGCGGGCGCCGGGGCGTCCTCTCGCCATGTCCGGCAGCGCGCTTTCCGCTTCTCGACCAGATAACGGCGAACCGTATGCGGCGGCATGTCGAACACCCTGCCATCCGCCAGCGAGCGGAGCAATTTGATATATTCGGCGTGAGCCCAGACCAGGGGCATGGCGGAGCCCGAGGGTTCGCCCGGCGCGAGTTCGCGCTCCGGAATTGGCGGCCCGTCCCAAACCTGTTCCGGGATCAGGCCTCCGGGGCTGGAATGCGCTTCGATGGTTTCGAGCAACGCCTGGGCTTCGGGGCGGCGTCCCGCGGCAAGCGCGTAATGAGCCCTTTCGCCGGCCAGCAGCGGCCAGGCGCGGCCGATTCCGACCCCGTCGAAAGGGCTGCCGTCGGCCTTTTCGCCATAGCCGTCGAAATTGTACCGTCGCCACCCCGGCCCCTGAGGCAGGTCGACCTTGAGCGCGTGGTCGATGACGGCGACCGTGTCGAGGATCCTCGGATCGTCCGCCGCCCTCAGACCGAACCGGACCAGCGCCAGCGCGTCGGTGCTGACCAGATCATGGGCCGGAATGGCGCCGCTGCCGGCTTCGTGATTGCGCACCTGCACGATCGCGTGCGCGTCGGGCGCTCCCGATTGCGGCTGTTCGGGCGCGATCCGGATGTAATGGCCGGCGACCTTCGCCTCGCGATCGAGGGCCGTTCCTTCGACATAGACCCAGTCTTCGATTTGATCGTTCCACGCGTCCGCGGTGTCGCGGAACAGATCCGCGAGATCCGGCTCCTCGCTCAGTTCCGCCAATTCGGCGGCCCCCAGCAGCGACGCCACCGCCACCGCGAGCGTGAACGGGGTGTATCCGGCGTTCTCCTCCCAGCGGTCTTGTTTGGTTCGCGGCCCATTGCGCGCCACGAAGCCCGCGGCGGCTTTCACCATCGGCCAGAACGCCTTGATATCGGGCGCCTTTATGGCTCCCTCGCGCCAGGCCACGTCAAGAAGCAGCATGGGAAACGCGCACTCGTCCAATTGGAGGCCGCGCCAGTAGGGAGCGCCGTCGAGCCAACAATTCTGCGGCCAGCTGCCGTCGGCTTCCTGGGTCGCCCTCAGGTAACGAAGCACCCGTCGAACGGCGGTGTGCGCGCCGCAGGCCAGCAGCGCTCCGGCGGTTTCGCAGAGATCGCGCGGCCACACGAGGTGGTAGCCGCCGATGTCGTCATCGCCCTTGTTGAAACCCCACGGAATTGAGAGGCTTGCGATAAGTCCGCCGGGAAAGGTCGGCGTTTCGTGACAACGCAGGACAGCCGTGCTGACGCGATACAGATTATGTCCGCGCGCGCGCCGTTCGATCGAGCGCAATTCCGCCTGCCAGGCCCGCCAGCCGCTGGCGTAATCGTCGAGGATCGTTTCGAATGGCGTCTGAACCGACCTCAGCGCATGAAACGCCGCCTCCGCCTCCGAAACGCCGAAGCCCAGCGACAGCACCGCGCAGCCGTCGGCGTCGAGACCAAGTTCAGCGGAAAGGGCCACGTTCCCGTTGCTGGCCGATTCGTAAGGCTCGGTCAGCCGTCGGCTTTGACGGAGCTGTCGCCAGCCGTCGGAGACGCCGACGAAACCGACGGACCTGGCGATAAAATGCGGATTCGCCACGAGGGCCGAAAATACGCCGTCGCCGCTTGCGAACAGCATCGCATGTCCCTTGTACTCGCCCTGCCAGGCGTTGTTGTTCGCGCCGGCGTTGACGAGGTGCGGCGCGGCGATGGCGAACAGGCGCAGGGCCTCTCCCGACAGGCTCTGCAAGCGGATGTGCATCAGCACGGAATCGCTTCGGGGGTCGGCGATCACCTTCTTGACGATCTGGAACCGGCCTTCGCGGTGGGTGTTCGTCAGGAGGAAGGCGGGCACGCCGTCCTCCAGCCAGGAAATGGCGCAATCGCAATCGCGTTTTTCCTCCGCGAAGAATTGTTCCCCGTCGGTGACGATGAGGCCGAGGTCCCGCAGGCAAGCGTGGTCGACGCGCGGATAATAGACCTCGTTGAGGATGCCGTGACTGATCGTGAACCAGACCCGGCTCGTGTCCGACAGCGCCGCCCCGACGCCCGATTTCGCGCTAGACGTCCATCTTGCCGGGATTCCCGGCCATCCAGGCGCTTCTCCCATTTTGCGATTTCCTCCTGATGCGTCGCTGTCGGTCTGCGGGCGCAATTGTCTACGGCCGGTTATGAGAGTTTTGACGCCGCTTCGGCGTCGACAAGCCACAGCGCGGGCCGTTCTTCCGGCCGCACCGCCTGCGCGGGCAAAACGAATGGATCGCGCGGGCCTTGCAGCACTCTGCGCAAGATCTCGGCCTTTCCGGCGCCGGACACCAGCAACGCCACCCGGCGCGCGGCGTTGATCGTCCGAAAAGTCATGGTTACGCGCCACATTCCGGCGACTTCGACATAAGCGGCCGCGACCCCATGTCGTTTGTCTTCCAGCGCGGCGAGCCCCGGAAACAGCGAAGCCGTATGGCCGTTTTCGCCGAGGCCGAGCAGGATAAGATCGAGGCGCCCATCCTCGCCGAGCGTTTTTCGCAACTCCCCCGCGTAGGACTCGGCCGCGACGCGGGGCGGATCCTCGCCGCGAATCCGATGGACATTCTGCGAAGGAATGTCGACGCGGTCGAGCAGCGCCGCCTTCGCCATCGCGAAATTGCTTCGCGGATCGTCCTGCGGCACGCAGCGCTCGTCGCCGAAGAAGACCTCGGCGCGCCGCCAATCGACGCCGCCCAGGGTCGCGAGGCGCTCGTAGACAGGTTTCGGAGTGTCTCCGCCGGAAAGGGCGAGGGCGAAACGGCCACGCCGGCTGATCGCTTCGGCGGCCTGCTCGGCTATGAACGCGGCGGCGCCGTTCACGAGAGCGGCCTTGTCCGCGAAAATCGCGAGTTCCGCCGTCGCGCCGTCCGGCGCCGAGATCTGTCTGAAGGCGGATGGACTCACGCACGCTTCCCTTCAGTAAAGATCCGAACCCACTCGGCATAGCGGCTCGCGATCTGCTCGACCGCCTGCTCGCGGGTCGCCTGGCCTTTCTCCAAGGCCTCCAACGCATCCCAGAACGACGTTCGCCCGACCGCGAAGCCAATGAAGCCGGGTGTAAGCGCCGCCGTATGCAACCAGGCCCGAACCTTCGCTTCGTCGGACCCGCGCCCAAGGACGATGCAGCCGACCCGGTCGCGGCCATCGCGACGCGCCGTTTCCGAGATCTTGACGCAGTCCGACTGCAGGTCGAGGCCCTCGACCTTCCACACGTCCGGCTCGACGCCGGCCCCCTGCAGTTCCTTGATCGCCGCGATCATCAGCGACGGCCGCAGCTCGCGGTCGTAAAGCTGATGGTCGCCTTCGAGACGGTCCGATTGCTGATGGGTCATCGGCACGAGCAGTTCGAACATGAACAGGCGCCCGTGCGCGTGAAGATGGTCGCAGAGCCGCCGCAAGCGCTCCGTCTGGCGGCGATTCATCGCTTCGTCGTCTTCGGGATTGTAGCGAACGAGCGCCTTGACGAACGAGGGTTGGTATTTCTCGATCTCGTCGGCCCATCGATCGCCATATTCGAACTGAAACTCGGCCTGCCCGCTCTTTTCGGTGGGCATGCAGGTGATGAATCCCTGTTGGCGCGCGTCGTTCAGAATCGGCGCGCCGAACTGCGAATCAACGAGGACGCCCGCATGCTCCTTCGGCGCGCCGCGCGCAACCGCGAGCTTGAAGGCGTCGTATATGACGGCTTTCGCCCTTGCGACCGCCTCCGTCTGTTCGGGGCTCAGATCGCCCGACCAGCCGAACAGGCCTTGTTCGAACGACGCGCGATGGTCGAACGGCAGGATATAGAGCGGACGGTCGTATCCGAGCGTCATGCGCCGCCTCCGTTCTCGCCTTGAGGCGGGTCGCCTCGCAGGCGGCGATAGCGGCCGATGAGCGCGTTCGTCGAACTGTCGTGCTTGTCGGTCTGAGGGGCTCCCGGCGCCAATTCGGGGATGATGTTCTTCGCCAGCGCCTTGCCGAGCTCGACGCCCCATTGGTCGAAGGAATCGATTCCCCAGATTGCGCCCTGCGTGAAGACATTGTGCTCATAAAGCGCCACCAGCGCGCCGAGGGCATAGGGCGACAGCCGATCCGCCAGGATGACGTTGGTCGGGCGATTGCCTTCGCAAACCCTGAACGGGGTCTGGAAGGGCTGCGAACCCTGCGCCGCGAGTTCTTCCGCAGTCCGGCCGAAGGCCAGCGCCTCGGCCTGCGCGAAAAAATTCGCCATCAGGAGGTCGTGCTGCGCGGCGTTCGCGCTCAGCGGCTGGCAGAACCCGATCAGGTCGCAGGGAATGAGCTTCGTACCCTGGTGGATGAGCTGGTAGAAGGAATGCTGGCCATCGGTGCCCGGCTCTCCCCAGACGACCGGACCCGTCTGGAACCGCACGGGCCTTCCGGCCAGATCGACGTGCTTGCCGTTGCTCTCCATCTGCAATTGCTGGAGATAGGCCGGGAAACGCGCGAGATCAGCGGCATAGGGCATGATTCCGACCGTCTCGGCGCCGAAGAAATTATTGTGCCAGACCGACAGGAGACCCATGATCATCGGCAGGTTGCGCTCCGGCGGCGCCGAGCGGAAGTGTTGGTCGATGGCGTGAAATCCGTCGAGCAATTGCTGGAAGTTCTCCGGGCCGATGGCGATCATCGTCGAAAGCCCGATCGCCGAGTCCATGGAATAGCGGCCGCCGATCCAATCCCAGAAGCCGAACATATTGGCTGTGTCGATGCCGAAACCTGCGACGGCTTGCGCATTGGTCGACAGGGCGACGAAATGCTTGGCGACGCCCGAACCGTCGCCGATCCCCTCGACCAGCCAGTCCCGCGCGACGCCGGCGTTGGTCATGGTCTCCAGCGTGGTGAAGGTCTTGGAGGCGACGATGAACAGCGTTTCGTGGGGATCGAGACCAGCGGTCGCTTCCGCGAAAGCCGCGCCGTCGACATTGGCGACGAAGCGCGCGTCGATATCCGGGTCGCGGAACGACCGCAACGCGCGGTAAGCCATTTCGGGTCCGAGGTACGAACCGCCGATCCCGATATTCACGATCGTGCGAATGCGCTTGCCGCTGTGGCCCCGCCATTCGCCCGATCGCACCTTTCGCGCGAACGCCGCCATGCGCTCGCGGACCTCAAGCACTTCGGGGACGACGTCCCTGCCGTCGACGAAAATGCTCTCCGAACGAGGGGCCCGCAGCGCGACATGCAATACGGCGCGGTTCTCGCTGACATTGATCTTCTCGCCGGAAAACATCGCGTCCCGCCGCGCGGCGACTCCGCGCGCCCGCGCCAGGTCGACGAGCAGGCGGATCGTTTCGTCGGTGATGCGGTTCTTCGAATAATCGAGGCACAGACCGGCCGCCTCGACGGTGAACCGCTCGGCGCGGCGCGGATCGTCGGCGAACAGGCTGCGCAAGGTCAGATCTTTCACGGCGCCGAAATGCGCTTGCAGCGCCTTCCATTCCGCCATGCCGGTGAGGTCGGTCGTGTCGCTCAACGTGCAATCTCCCCAGCGTCAGGCCAGCGCTCGCGCTTTGGCGTCGATCGAATCCATGAGGTCGCTCCAGGATTCGTCGAACGATTTCGCGCCGGCCGACTGCAGTTCCGCGGCCAGCGCCACGATATCGACGCCCGCCTTGCCGACCGCCGACAGAGTCCCGGCCGCCGCGGCGCCGTCCCGGCGCAGGACGTCGCCGACCTCGCCGTGATCGGCGAAATGCAGCAGCGTGTCCTCGGGCATGGTGTTGATGGTGTTCGGAGCGGCCAGGGCGCCGATGTAAAGCGTGTCCGGCGCGTTCGGATCCTTGACTCCGGTGCTCGCGAACAGCAGGCGCTGGGGGCGCGCGCCCAGATTTTCGAGGCGCTGCCAGTGCTCGGAATCGAGCATCGCCCGGTAGGACGCATAGGCGGATTGCGCCACCGCGATGCCCAAGCGGTTTTGCAGATTCGCGGGCAGACGGCCCATCGTCGCCTTGTCCCAGCGGCTGACGAACAGCGAGGCGACCGAGTGGACGTCGAGGCTCAGGCCCGCGGCGGCGCGGCGCTCGAGGCCGCGCAGATAGGCCTGCGCCGCGGCGATGTAGTGCTCGCGCGAAAACAGCAGCGTCACATTGACCGGGACGCCGGAAAAAATGGCTTCCTCGATCGCCGGCGCTCCTTCCGCCGTTCCGGGAATCTTGATGAAGAGATTGGGCCGCGCCGCCGCCGCGTGAAGGGATTTCGCCGCCTCGACCGTCCGTTTCGCGTCATAGGCGAGCAGCGGCGACACTTCGAGCGACACCCAGCCGTCGACGCCCGAAGTCCGCTCGTAGATCGGCCGGAACAGGTCCGCGGCCCGTTGCAGGTCGGCGATGGCGAGCCTGAAGAAGATCTCTTCGCGCGTCAGGCCGGTCGCGTTCAGGGCGCGAATGTCCGCGTCATAGGCCGAACTCTTGGCGATGGCGTGATCGAAGATCGTCGGATTCGACGTCAGCCCGGTGATCGACAACGCATCGATGTAGCGTTTGAGCGTCCCCGAGGCGAGCAGGTCCCGCGTGATATTGTCGAGCCAGAGGCTCTGCCCGGCGGCGTGAAGCATCTCGGTGGGTTTCATGGGCGGACTCCGGGGTCGCGTTGGCGCGGGAAAGCGGCGAAGTCGAGCGCGACAAGATCGCCGATCTTTTCGATCTGGATATCGGCCGGCGGAAAAGCCGCCACGACCGCGGGATCGTTGGCGTAATGACCCTGACGCGGAAAAACGGTCGTCACCCGCTCGCCCCAGATTCCCTTCACCGCCGACAGAATGCGCACCTTGTCGTCGACGAGGACATAGCGCCGCGCCGGGAAAATCCGCTCGACGTCGTCCAGATTCTGTTCCTTGTGGATGAAGATCAAAACACCGTCGCGGAAAACGCTCCAGAGGCCCGACCGTTCGACCTTTCGCGGCTGAAACACGGCGTCGCCGTCCGAAAGCACGACGGCGCGGCCCCATTGCGAGACATGTTTCACCGCGTCGAGCGCGCCGGGATAAAGACGCTCCGCGAAGGGATAGTCGATCAGCCAATTGGCCATCCCGAGGATTCGCGGATCGTGCAGATCGTCGAGCCGGTGACGTTCGAGCGCGCCGAGATAGTCGGCATAGCCGAGTTCCGCCCGCAACGCCTCGAAGATCGCCCAGTAGCGGTCGCGGGCGTCCGGGCCGAAGGCCGCTGCGAGATGCGCGCTGAGGTCGTTCTGGACCCGGTCATTGTCCAGAAGCGTGTTGTCGACGTCGAACAGGAAGACAATGTCGTCCATCGCGATCAACCCGGCGCGGACGGCTGGGGATTTCGCCACGGCCCGTCGGATCCGATAAGCGCGTCGGCGCCGGCCGGGCCCCAGCTTCCCGGCTCATATTGCTGGCAGGGCGGCGGCGAGGCGAGCACGGGCTCGACAATCCGCCATTGCGCGTCGACCACGTCCTGCCTGGAGAACAGTTCGCCGTCGCCGCGCAGCGCGTCGCCAAGCAGGCGCTGATAGGGCGGCAAATCGGACGCCGTCTGCTCCGTCAGCACGAGCTCTGTCGGTTCGCCAACCATTTTCTCGCCGGGGCGCTTCACCTTGAGCCCGATCGCGACGCGGACGTCGGGACTTACCCGCATCCGCACATGGCCGGCTCCCGAGGCGTTCTCACCGAAGACCGAGCGCGGCGGTTCGTGGAAACTGACCAGGATTTCGGTCGCCGTCCGCCCCAGCGATTTGCCCGCGCGGATGAAGACCGGCACGCCAGCCCATCGCCAGCTGTCGACGAAAAGCTTGATCGCGACAAAGGTCTCGACGTCCGAATCCGGCCGGACGCCGGGAACGGAGCGATAACCGCGATATTGCCCGCGAACGATGCTCGCCGCGTCGAGCGGCCGAACCGCCTTTAGAAGGCTTGCCTTCTGATCGCGGATCGCATCGTGCTCCTCGCCGGTCGGCGCGTCCATCATGAGATTGGCGAGCACCTGAAGCATGTGGTTCTCCACGACGTCGCGGAGAGCGCCGATCGAGTCATAGAAGCTTCCGCGATCTTCGACGCCGAAGGCCTCCGCCATGGTGATCTGGATGCTGCGCACGAAATGGCGGTTCCAGATCGGCTCGAACATCGCATTCGCAAAACGAGTATAGACAATGTTCTGGACCGGCTCCTTGCCCAGGTAGTGATCGATGCGGAAAATCGCCGACTCGGGGAAGCGTTCGAGCAAAGTCCTGTTGAGAGCCTGCGCCGAACTCCGGTCACGCCCGAAGGGCTTTTCGACGATGAGCCGGGCGCCTTCGCTGAGCCCCGCTTGGGCGAGCGCGGCGACGACGACGCCAAAAAGGGCTGGAGGAATGGCCAGATAGTGCGTCGGCCGGCGCGCCGGGCCGAGCGCCTGCTTCACGCTGGCGAATGTCTGGGGGTCGGCGTAGTCGCCGTCGACATATCTCAGCAGGCTGATCAGCTTGGCGAAGGCGGCCTCGTCATACCCGCCGTGGTGCGAAATGCTGTCCTTCGCTCGGGCTTGGAACTGCTCGAGCGACCATCCCGATTTCGCCACGCCGACGATCGGCACATCGACGCCTTCGTCGCGAACCAGGCCGAGCAGCGCGGGAAAGATCTGCTTGTAGGCGAGGTCGCCGGTCGCGCCGAAAAAAACTATCGCATCCGAAGCTTCGGCCTTCATTCACGCCCCCTTCGGCTTTTCATGGTGGCCACCGAATTCGAACCGCATCGCCGACATGATCTTGTTGGCGTATTCCGCGGCGCCGCGGGATTCGAGCCGGCCGAACAGGGCGGCGCTCAGCACCGGGGCGGGAACGCCCTCGTCGATCGCCGCTTGCAACGTCCAGCGTCCCTCGCCGGAATCCGACACGCGGCCGGCGAAGCCGCCCAGCTGCGGATCCGCCCGCAGGGCCGAGGCGGTCAAATCGAGGAGCCACGAGCCGATCACGCTTCCGCGCCGCCAGACCTCCGCGACGCGCGCAACGTCGATTTCATAGCGATAAAGCTCCGGATGGCGCAACGGCGTCGTTTCGGCGTCAATCTCCTGTTTCGCGTCGCCGACATTGGCGTGTCGGAGCACGTTCAACCCTTCCGCATAGGCGGCCATGATGCCGTATTCGATTCCGTTGTGGACCATTTTGACGAAGTGGCCCGCGCCATTGGGGCCACAGTGCAGATATCCCCATTCGGCCTGTTCGGGCTCGTCGTTTGCGCCCGGCGTTCTGGGCGCCGCCTCGACGCCTGGCGCGAGCGCGCGAAAAATCGGATCGAGGGCGCGGACGACTTCCGCTTCGCCGCCGATCATGTGGCAATAGCCGCGCTCCTTGCCCCAGACGCCGCCGCTCACGCCGACGTCGACGTAATGCAATCCTTTCGCCTTCAGCTCGGCGGCCCGCCGGATGTCGTCGTGATAATAGGAGTTGCCGCCGTCCACGATGATGTCCCCGGCCTCCAGCAGCGGCGTCGCCTGGGCCAGGATAGGATCGACGATTGCGGCCGGGAGCATGAGCCAGACGACGCGGGGCCTGGCGAGCTTGGCGACGAAGTCCTTCAGACTGTCCGCGCCAACGGCGCCTTTGTCCGCCAGATCCTGCACGGCCGCGGCGTGAGAATCGTACACGACGAGACCATGACCGGCCTTCATCAGGCGCTCGGCCATATTCGCGCCCATCCGTCCCAATCCGATCATGCCGAGTTGCATCTTGTCGCTCCGTGATTTACGTGGCGCGCCTTTTCATCGGTTCTGCGCGACCGCTTTTCGCGCCGCCTGCGCGACGGCTTCCGGCGTGAAGCCGAAATGTTCCGCGACGACCTTGAGGGGCGCGGACATGCCGAATGTGCGCATCGCCAGCGTGACGCCCCGGCCGCCGGCATAGCGCTCCCAGCCCAGCGGCGAAGCTTCCTCCACGGTGACGCGGGCGCCGACGCCAGGCGGCAGGACGCTCCGACGATAGGCCTCGTCCTGCTCGTCGAAGATTTCCCAGGACGGCATGCTGACCACCCTGCAACTAACGCCTTCGCGCGCAAGAAGTTCGCGCGCAGACAGGCAAAGGCTCACTTCGCTGCCTGTCCCGACGAGAATGACGTCTGGACTGCCGTTTTCCGCATCCGCCAGGATATAGGCGCCGCGCGCCAATCCCGCCGCCGGGGCGAAGCGGTCCCGGTCGAGAACGGGCAGCGCCTGTCGCGAGCAGATCAATGCGACAGGTCGGCTCTTGTTCTGCAGGGCGAAGCGATAGGCTTCGACCATTTCGTTGGCGTCCGCCGGCCTGATGACGATCATGCCGGGAATGGCCCGCAACGCGGCCAATTGCTCGATCGGCTGATGGGTTGGGCCGTCTTCGCCGACGCCGATCGAATCGTGCGTCCAGACGTGCAGGACCGGAAGATCCATCAGCGACGCCAGACGAATGGCGCCGCGCGCATAATCGGTGAAGATGAGGAAGCCCGAACCGAAAGCGCGCAGGCCCGTCAATGTCATCCCACTGACGATGGCGCACATCGCGTGCTCGCGGATTCCAAAGTGGAAGTTCCGCCCGGAGCGGTCTCCCAGTTCGCCATAGGCCTGAAAGTCGCCCGCGCCGTCAAACAGCAGCCGGGTCTTGGTGCTCGGCGCGAGATCCGCCGCTCCCCCGACGAGCCATGGGATGACGGCGGCGACGGCGTTCAGCGCCTTGCCGGAGGCGTCGCGCGTCGACAACCCTTTCGGATCCGCAGGAAAGCGCGGTAGCGCGGCGTCCCAGCCGTCGGGCAATTCCCGTCGGGCCATGCGGTCGATCTGGTCCGCCAGATCAGGATGGAGCGAGCGATATCGCGCGAAAGCGGCTTCCCATTCCTGTCGCAGCCTGGCCCCGCGGGCGCCCAGCCCGCTGGCCATGTGATCCCGGACGCCATCGGGAACGACAAAGCTCTTGTCGGGGTCGAAGCCAAGGAATTGTTTGGTGAGCGCGAGCTCTTCGACGCCGAGCGGCTCGCCATGGGCTTCCGGACTGTCGTGCTTGTGTGGAGACCCGAAGCCGATGTGGCTGTGCACGACGATGAGCGTGGGACGGTCGCTGGTCGCGAGGAAGGCGTTGCAAGCCTTTTCGACCTGATCGAGATCGTTCGGGTCGGCGACCGTCTCGACGTTCCACCCGTAGGCGAGAAAACGCGCTGCGACGTCCTCGGTGAACGCGAGGTTGGTGTGGCCTTCGATCGTCACGTGGTTGCAGTCATAGATCCAGCAGAGATTCGCGAGTTTGAGATGTCCTGCGAGCGAAGCGGCTTCGCTCGAAATTCCCTCCATCATGTCGCCATCGCCGCACAAGGCGTAGACGTTGAAGTCGAAAAGGTCGAAATCCGGACGGTTGTACGTCGCCGCGAGAAATGCGCCGGCGATGGCCATGCCAACGCTGGTCGCCACGCCCTGGCCGAGCGGGCCCGTCGTTGTCTCCACGCCGGCCGTCCAGCCATATTCGGGGTGTCCGGGACAGCGGCTGCCAGCCTGGCGGAAGGTCTCGATGTCCTTCAGGGACACAGCCTCGCCGCCGGAAGCGTCCCTTACGCCGGCGAGGTGAAGGAGCGCATAGAGCAACATCGAGGCGTGGCCGCTCGACAGGACGAAACGGTCGCGATTGATCCATTGCGGGGCCGCCGGGTCGTATCGCAGAATGCGTCGCCAAAGCGCATAGGCGGTTGGCGCCGCGCCCATCGGCGTGCCGGGATGGCCGGAGTTGGCCTTCTGAACCGCGTCCGCGGCCAGGACGCGGATCGTGTTCACCGTCAGCATGTCGAGTTCGGCTGAAGTCATCTTCCATCACCCCTCGGATCCCCAGGCGCCCCGAACGCCCGCATCCCGAAGGCGGCGGCGCCCAGAAGCGCCGCTGGCGCCTTGACGACACGCACCGGCATGCGGCTGAGAAGGTCGGAAAACCTGCCCTTCGACGAAAAAGCGTCGAGGAAGGATCGACCCTTGAGCAGCGGACCGACCCGAAGCGGCATGCCGCCCGCGAGATAGACCCCGCCGGTCGAAAGGATCTTGAGCGCAAGGTTCCCCGCCTCGCTTCCGAGGTTCTGCACGAACAGCTCCAGCGCGGCCTCCGCCAGCGGGTCCGGGGCCGACGCTTTCATTCCCGCCTCCACGATCAGCGGAGTCCGGTCCGTGGCCAGCGCCAGCTTCTGCGCCAGCTCGGCGTTCTCGGGATAGGCTCGCGTCTCCCGAAGGAAATCGTAGATATCGGCGACCGCCATTCCTGAGCAGGCGCGTTCCGCCGAGGCGGTTCCGTATTTGCGGGTCAGATGGAGCCAGAGAGCCGCCTGCTGTTCGCTGGTCGGGGCGAAGCTGGAATGACCGCCCTCCGACGCGCAGGCCACATATCCGCCGTCGCCCCAAACCAGAAAGGCCTCGCCAAGGCCGGTTCCCGGCGCGACCACGGCGATCGGCCCGCGCGGCTGGGGCGATCCTTCGTTCAAGGTCTCGAATTCGTCGTCGCGCAGCAACGGGATCGCGAAGGCGATCGCCTGGAGGTCGTTCAGCAGCGCGACGCGCCGCAACCCGGTGTCGGCCTCCAGTTCCCGCTCGCTCATCGACCACGGCAGATTGGTCGTCTTGACATGGCCGTCGACCACCGGCCCGGCGACGTCGAAACAGCCGAACTCGGCTCGCATGTTCAATTCCGTGAAGAAGGCGCGAACCATTTCGGCGAGGCTCTGAAAATCGGCGCTGTGATATTCGCGCTGGATCAGGGGGCTGCGCGGATCGGCGCCGTTTCCGAAAATCGCGAGCAGCGTCTTGGTCCCTCCGATATCGCCTGCAACCAACATTTAACGAAGCCTTTTCTCTCCAATGTCGTCCCGCAACGTTGCGGCGGAACCCGGCGACACCCTGTGGCCGAAGACCGCGGCGCGCCGCCAGTCCAGGTCAGACGATGGCGCTTTTCATATGGCGGCGGATCGTTCATCTGGCGTTTCGGTGGAAGGGCTCACGCGACGTCTTACCTTTGGGGGCTTTCGAGCAGAATTTCGGCTGCCGGTTGGAGCCAAAGCGCATCCGCCCGCCGCTCCGGTCGACCCGGGCTTTGGCAAGAATAACAGGCCCGAGTTTGCAGAATGGCCTCAAGAACAGTCATTTCCACCTCCCTCTGTCGACATTTTATATCGTGGGGCGCCGGGACAACGGGTTCGCCGGCGAGCGCTCGGCGAGCTTGAGTCGGATTCTTGATGCTGAAACGAAACAATAAATCTCCTAAATTGTAACAGGTAATAGGCGAAGGGTCTTGACAATTTATGACACGGCGCGGTTCAAATCGTCGCGATCAGAACCGCGGGAGCGAGGCGCAAAAGCCTTGGCATTCGGTGGTTGCGGCGTCCCGCAACCAATGAGCGGAAAAGGCCTAAATCCCGCCCGGGGTTCAGGCCTTTCGCCTTCCGGCGGCCCTGGCGACAAAACAGCCAGCGCGGCCGGAGCGGCAGGCTTCGGCGTTACGGAGCGGCGACGACCCGGTAATAGAGGCCATTGGCGCCATAGGCGGGCCGAAGCCAGCCATCGGCGCACCGGTAGTAGGCCTGTCCCGCGGCATAAGTATAGGCGCAACCGGACGGCAGATAGCCATAAGTCCCGCCAATAGGCCAGGCGTTGGCGTTGGCCGCCGCCGCGGTCGCCACCGCAGCTCCAGCGATCGCCCCGGCGGCGACCGCGCCAGCTCCCCAGCCGGCCGCGCCGCACCCGGCGCAATAGGCGCCATAAGAGTTGACCACCACCGGCTGGTGGTAATAGGCGCCGTAACCCGTGGTGTGATAGACGCCGCCCGCGCCGACGGCGGTTCCGTGATAATAGCCGCCGTAATCGCTGGCGTGATAGGCGCCGCCCGGGCCGGCGGCCGTGCCGTGCCAGAAGCCTCCGGCGTCGCTGACATGGGCGACGCCGCGCGGCCCCGCATAGGTTCCGTGCGCGAAGCCGCCGCCCCAGCCGCCGTGGAATCCGCCATATCCGCCACCGCGGAATCCGCCAAATCCGCCGCCGCGGAAAAAGGCGTCGGCCGGTTGCAACGAGACCGCTAGAGCCAGCGCGGCCGAAACTGCAATGATCGATTTCTTCATCGCCAAATCTCCTGTGCCTTTCGCTTGCGCAACGTCATTTCTTTTCTGTCGTGTCGGGCGCAGGCGGCTTCGGGCCGCCCGGCGGCGCGAATTCGATCCGTTTGCCCTTCGCCGCCTTTTCCGACGTGAAAGCGGCCGCCTCGGCCTTTTCGCCGAGCTTCCAGTCCGAGAATTCGGTCTGATACAGCGCGTGGGCGGGCTCGTTGGCGTAGACGACGCGGATCATGCGGGGCAAATGGTCGTCGGCGCCGATCCAGAGTTCGCCGGCGGCGTCATCGCCGGCGATGGCGACCATGTCGGTCTTGACGCCTCCGACGGCGATCGACTGGCCGACATAGAAGGCCGAACGCAGGTTTTTCGACAGGGCGGCGTAGGGGTCGGAAGCCAGCACGTCCGAGAACGGGAAATAGATCGCGGCCTTTTCCCAGACCTCGTCGAGCAGTTTGTCGATCGTCGGCGGCGCGTCGGCAATGGCGACCAGATCGGCGGATGGGACATAGGCCATCATCGCCTTGCCGTCATAGTAGAATTCGTCAGGCGTCTGATCGCCAAGCGTGATCACGCGGAGCTTGTCGGGGCGCTGCATCGTGACCTTGCTCACGGTGCTGTAGAACAAAGGCTGGCCGTTCAGCGCCGCGCGCTCGTAAGTCGCGACGGAAGTGAAGGAAAGATCCTGCGCGCCGGCCAGCGCCGCGCTCGCCGCCTTGAGAATGTCGATGGCCTTGGGCTCGATCGTGTTCCGTACTGGCGCGGCCGGCGCCGCCGCTTGGGGCGGCGCGTTCTGCGCCGAAGCCGCGGGCGCGGCGGCGGCCAGCAGGCCCATGCAAAGGCCGATTGTCAGTTTCCTCGACATTTTTGCTTTGCTCCCTTGGTGGCGGCGAAGATCGCGCTCAAGCAAAATCTTCGCCTCAAAAAAGAATTGTCAGAACAAATAGCTGATCGTCAGCTGCGGCCCGAGCAGGGTCTCCTGGAGGCGGAAGCTGCCGTCGCGTTTGACGGACTCGGTATAGTCGACATAAAGCGCGCGGAAGCCCAGGGTCGAGACGATCGAGGGCGTCCAGTTGTAGCCGACCGCGGCGAAAGTCTGCCAGGTCGCGCTGTTGGTCACCCCGCCGATGTCGGCCTCGCCGGTGAGGAACCATTTGTCGTTGATCGTGTAATGCGCGGTCAGGCCGATGATCGGATCGGCCCAGTCCTTGGTCTGCGATCCCGAAACGCCAATGCCGGGAATCGCGGTGTCCAGGCCCATCGTGGCGGTCAAATCGACGAACCGGGCGCCCGCAATGGCGTAGACGCTCAGATCGGATCCCTGGGTCGGCAAACGCACGCCGCCAAAGCCGGTCAAAAATGTCTCGCTCAGGCGCAGATTGGCGCCGAGGCCGCCATAAGGACCCAAAGCCGTGTTCGACGCGGGAATATGCGCGCCCGCCGAGAGGGCGGCCCAGAACACATCCACGCCGACGATGAAATTGTCGTTCTTCGCGGTCAGGGTCAGCGGGATCACGCCGTTGAGATGGCGTAGCACGGTGAAGAAGCCGACATTGGCCGACACGGTCGGCAGATTGCGCACCCCGGCATTGACGATCAAGCTCGGCGCAAAGCCGTCGATCGTCGCCTCGAAAACCCAGCCGCTGGCGATCGTCGCCGGAGCGGGCGCGGGCGCGTCCTTGAGGCTGGGGAGGTCGGCCGCCAGGGCGGTCGATGCAGAGATCGCGCCGAGAGACAATATCGCGGCGCCGCCGAGCATGAATTTTCGCACGTAAAAGAAACTCCCAAATCAAGGCCCAAAGCGATGGGGCCAATATTCGCAGAATTCCCGCGCCGATAAAATGTAACGCTCGGCAGGCGAATTCGAATTCCAACGCCCGTGGCAAAGATGCGACGACGACAAAGCGGCCGGGCAGGCCGCTTTCCCGGCCATCGCGGTCAGCCCGCTTTTTTGATCGCCGGCGGCTTCCACTCGCCCTTGCCGGGCGGAAGAATCGAGGGCTGCGCGACCTTGGGCCAGTAAAGCCGCATGACCAGGTAGATCGGACCGTCAGGGGCGGGGAGCCAGTTCGATTCCCTGTCCGGGCCGGGCGACTTGTTCTGGATGTAGATCGTCAGCGATCCGTCGGCGTTGCGCTTCAAATTCGGCAGCATCGGCGAATTGATCAGGTAGCGGTCGATCGGGTTCTTGATCAGAAGCTGGGTCTTGCCGTCATACATGGTCACCGACCAGAAGGCGTTGACCGGCGGCAGGCTGTCGGCGGCGAAGGTCAGTTCGTAATTGTGACTGGAGCCGTCGAGCGTCTCGCCGTCGGCGTCGGATCGGGTCATCGGATAGGTCGCTTCAACGGCGTCGTTGGCGTAGATTCCGGCGCGGGCGACGGCGGCGCGGAACAGCCAGTCGCCGTTGAAGGCGGCGCTGTCGCCACCGGCGGCGCTGACCCGCCAGTTGTTGACATTCGTCCCCGCCTGGGCGACCGCCCTGTCGATCTTGCGGTCGCCTTCCTTCATGCCGAGCGCGATTTCGAGCTTCTTTGCGATCGGCAGGTCCTTGAAACTGAATTTCTTGCCCGGACCGAGGCCGATCTGCGCCAGTTTGGCGCGGATGTCGGCCTCATTCGCCGCCGCCGGGATGAATTGCAGCATGAAATCGAGGTATTCGAAGAAGTTCTTCTTGGCCAGCTCCTTGTCGATCTTCGGGAAGTCGATCTTGGGCGCGGCTGGGGCGCCGGCTGTTTCAGAAAAGCGGAGAGCGGCTGAACCTTGTAGCCTTCCTGCGCCTTGACGACGTTGGGCAGGTCGTCCGGATCGAAGAGTTGGGTGCGGTAGATCGCGATGGAGAACTGCGAGCCGGACCGGAAAATCTTCTTGATTCCGGCAGGGGTTTCGCCCTTCCAGTCCGGTCCGGCGACCAGAAAGTCGCCGGCGTCGCTGCCGGTCGTCCGCGAGCCGATATAGCCGTAATTATAAGTGCTGGCGTCGACGAGCTGCACCGAATAATAGCGCTTCGGGTCTATGGCCGGGACAGAAAGCACGAGCGGTTCGGCGCGCAGGTCCATTGTCACAATGGAGTAAGGCGTGTCGCTGTTCGGCGTGACGACGGCGGTGTCCTTGTAGGTGAACACGCGATGGTCGCTGGCGAGGACATTGAAAGGCGCGCGGAACTGCCCGAAGTCCCGGTTGATCGCGAAATCGTGCATCACGGCGTAGTTCATCACGATCGGCAGGCCGAAGATCAAGCCGGCCTCGGCGATGTCCTTGGCCGCGAAAAAGCCGGGGCGGGAGTCTTCTGCCCACGCCGCGCCGGAGGGCGTTGCGAGAATGGAGACAGCCGCGGATTTCAACAGATCACGTTTGCTCAGCATGAAAGGCGCACTCCGCTCGGGGCTGCGCGTGCCAGGACGCGCCATTGAGGGTTTCCTTCGCCTTCGTCGGGGCTTGGCAGGGACGGATTGACGCCGCCCCTCCGACGAGGGCGAAGGAACCGGGAAATAGTTCTAAACCGCGGCGCCTCCGGTTTGAAGAGACGCCGCCGGTTCGTGGCGATATTGCGGTCTAGTTCGCGTCCTGCGCCGCCTTCTCCGCCTCCATCAGCTTCTTCTTGTCCGCGTCGGTCAGGACCGGCGGGGCGACCGCAATGGTCAGCTTGTCGATCTTGCCGGTGAAGGCGAACGGAACCTGATAATCGGCGTCGTCGACCGGCGTGCCGGTGTCCGAGCCGATGTCGAAGGTCTCGTCCCACGGCAGCGTCAGCGGCACGGTATGTTCGAGCTTCTGGGTCGCCACCACCTTGCCGTCGACGCTGAAGGTCCCCGTGCCGCCGCGGCCGAGGCCGCTGATGTTGTTGAAGGCGAGCGTCGCGAAGCCCAGCCCGTCATATTTGAAATCATAGACGAGCGTGTGCTTGCCTGGCGCCAGCGCCTCCGGCGCCTGCCATTTCACCCGCTTCAGGTCGAGCAGGTTCCAGGTGAAGACCGGCTTGCCCGCGAGCAGATAGAGGCCATAGCCGCCGAAGCGCCCGCCACGGGTCACGATCATGCCCTCGGCGCCGCCCTGCGGCACGTCGATGTCGGCGGTGATCGTATAGGAGGTGTTGAGCAGGTCGGGTCCGGTGCCGCGCGGCAGGCCGGCGATCGGCTCGCCGCTGTAAGCGAAGACCTTGCGGCCGCCATTGAGCGACGGGCGCGGCGTCACCAGCCGGGTGGCGACCGAGGCGTCGAGCGGCAGCACCTGATATTTGGCGAATTCCGCGAACATCAGGTCGGTCATTTCCTTGACCTTCTGCGGGTTCTGCGCCGCCACGTCGCTGTATTGGGTCCAGTCGTGGCGCACGTCGTACAGTTCGAACTTGTAGGCCGAGGCCGGATCCTGGATCGCGGTTCCGACCAATTGCCACGGCGGGCGAACCGGCACGGCGCTGAGCATCCAGCCGTCATTGTAAAGCCCCTGAAGCCCCATCATTTCGAAATATTGGGTCTTGTGCGGCGTGGGCGCGTCGGCGTTGGCCTTGTCGAACGTATAGGCCATGCTCACGCCCTCGATCGGCTTCTGAGCGATGCCGTCGACCATCACCGGCGCCGGGATGCCGGTCGCCTCCAGAATGGTCGGCACGATGTCGATCACATGGTGGAACTGCCAGCGGATCCCGCCCTTGTCGGCGATATGGCCGGGCCAGGAAATCGCCATGCCCTGCCGCGTGCCGCCAAAGAAGGAGGGCACCTGCTTGGTCCATTTATAGGGCGTGTCGAACGCCCAGGCCCACGGCACGGCCATGTGGTTATAGGCGAACTGGGTTCCCCAGGCGTCATAGAACTTCATCTGGTCCTTGACGGGCAATTCGACGCCGTTGAACTGCAGCACCTCGCTCGGCGTGCCCTTGGGCGAGCCCTCGGCGGAGGCGCCGTTGTCGCCGCTGATATAGATGATCAGCGTATTGTCGAGTTCGCCGAGGTCTTCGACGGCCTGAATCACGCGGCCGATCTCATGGTCGGTATAGGCCAGATAGGCGGCGTAGACTTCAGCCTGGCGGATGAACAGTTTCTTCTCTTCATCCGTGGTCTTTTCCCAGCGCTGGAGCAGATCGTTCGGCCATGGCGTGAGCTTGGCGTCCTGCGGGATCACGCCGAGTTTTTTCTGGTTGGCGTAGATCGTGTCGCGCAGCGCGTTCCAGCCATTGTCGAAAAGATGCATGGCGTGGATCTTCTCGACCCATTCCGGCGTCGGATGATGCGGCGCGTGGGTGCCGCCGGGAACGTAATAGACGAACCACGGCAGGGCCGGGTTGATGTCCTTGAGCTGGGTGATCCAGTGGATCGCGTCGTCGGCCATGGCCGTGGTCAGGTTCCATTTCCCCTGCTTGCCGACGTAAGGCGTGATCGGCGTGGTGTCGTTGAAGAGATTGGGCTCCCACTGGCTGGCGTCGCCGCCGACGAAGCCATAGAAATGCTCAAAGCCCATGCCGGTCGGCCATTGGTCGAACGGGCCGGCCTGGCTGGCCTGCCAACCCGGGGTGTTGTGGTCCTTGCCGTACCATGAGGTGCGGTAGCCGTTCTCCAGAAGGATGCGGCCGATCGTCGCCGAATCCTTGCCGATGACGCTGTTGTAGCCGGGAAAGCCAGATGCGGCCTCGGAAATCACGCCGAAGCCGACCGAATGATGGTTGCGGCCGGTGATCAGCGCCGCACGCGTCGGCGAGCACAGCGAGGTCGAGTGGAAATTGGTGTAGCGCAGGCCGTTGGCGGCGATGCGGTCGAGGGCCGGGGTCGGGATGACGCCGCCGAAGGTCGAAGGCGCTCCGAAACCGACGTCGTCGGTCATGATCAGCAGGATGTTCGGCGCGCCCTTGGGCGGGACGACGCGCGCCGGCCAGGCGGGCCTGGACTGCGCGGCGTTGAGCTCGATATGGCCCGTGAACGGCTGGGGCGGCGGCGGGAGGTAGCGGCCGTCGATCGTGGTCGTGGCGTCGGGCGCTCCGGGAGCGCCGGTGGTCTGGATCGCCTGCGCCTGCGCGGAAGTCGCGCCGAGGAGCACGGCCAAGCCGAGGAAAGCGACGGCGCCGGCGATCCGGCTCTCTTGCTTGTCGTTCACGGCAATCCTCCCCATCCCCTCATCGAAATGGCCCGCCCGTCGGGCGCTCGCGACAAGGACTTCCGTCGCTTCTCACGACAAGCTCGCGGCGGGGCGATGGCCCTTTGGCTTCGCCTGACGACGCCGGCCGATCCCGCAACCGCCGAGGCGCGCGAAAGTTGCCATCTTTCACCTGTCCTGGGTAGTGTCTCGGCGGCGGCTTTTGGCCTTTCGCATAAAATTTGGCATTATGGGACACTTGCTGTCTTTTTTTGCCAAATGAGCAACACGAGAAGATGACGCAGGAATTTTCACGGGATATCGGGCCAGGGACGGGCCATCAGGTTTCGGCGGAGCCGGCCGGCGTTGTCCCCGAGGGCTTCATCCGGTCCGGCCCGTTCACGGCGATCCCCGACATGCTCCGCCTGGAGGGGGTCGACCCGGCGGCCGTGCTCGCCGCGTCGGGTCTGGACCATGCGGCGCTTTCCCGTTCCGAAAACGTCATCCCGGTCTCAGCGGCGCTGCGCCTGCTCGCCATCGGCGCAGCCAGAACCGGGCGCCCGGATTTCGGGCTGCACGCGGGCCAGCGGGTCGGCATGGCGGCCATCGGCGTTCTTGGCATGGCGATGCGGAATTGCTGCAATCTTGGCGAGGCGCTTGCGCTTTTTTCGTCGCATTATCGGCGCCACGACGGCGAGGGGACATTGATCTTTCGCCAGGAGCGGCCCGTCGCGACGATCGGCTACAGTCTTCCCGCGAGCGACGCGCCGGGAAGCGCGCAGGCGTTCGATTTCGCCCTAGCGATCGGCGCCCAGATTCTGATGTCGATCGGCGGCCCGCGATGGCGGCCGAACGAAGTCCGGATGGCGAGGCCGCGACCGCGCGATCCCGATCCCTATCGGGCGCTGTTCGGCGACGCCATCCATTTCGACGCGCCGGAAACGATTCTGATCTTCGACGCTTCCTGGCTCGACCATCCGCTGGCGGAGGCGAGACCCGAACTGCGCGACATGCTGCTTGGCTATCTTGCCGCGCTCAAGCCCGACCCGACGCGGGCGGCGAGCGACGATGTCCGGCGCCATTTTCGCGCCAACGCGCAGGGAGGCCTTCCGTCGTTGAACGATGTCGCGCTGGCGCTGAACATTCATCCGAAGACGCTGGCGCGGCGCCTGGCGAGCGCGGGAACCACATTCAAGGCGCTGGGCAACGAAGCCCGGCACGAGCGGGCGCTGCAACTGCTGGAGCAGAGCTCCACGACCGTCGCGGACATCGCCGCCATGCTCGGCTATGCCGACGTCGGCGGCTTTTCCAGGGCCTTCAAATCGCGCGCCGGCATGCCGCCAAAGGCCTGGCGCGCCCGGAGAATCGGATGAACGCGACGACGTTCGTCCGCATCGGAAAACGCCGCCCGTCGGATCGATCCGGACCCGTTCGCCTAACGCTTGTAGTCGTAGTCCTTCAGGAGTTTGGCGATGCTCACCGGCGCGTCGGCGCCTTGCGTCGTTTCGACGTCCTCGACCTTCCACGCGCCGTCCTCGCGCACGAAATGATAGACATTGACGCAGGCGGTGGTGAAGTTGGTGAACTTCACCGTCACCGTCGCCTTGTCGTTGGCGATGACGGCGTCGCCAACCTGCACGTTCGACAGTTCGTCGTCCTGTCCGTCGATGACGAAATCCCAGTCGAGCGCGCAGACGCCGTTCTGCTCCGCTTCGCAGTCGTCGTTCTTCTTGAACAGCGCCGCAAGCGACCTGGAGGCCCGGTGCACGATCACGCGGTCATTCGCGTCGTTCTCCAGGGCGGGCTCTTTCTCTGCACGCTGGTAAAGATCGTAGACCTGACGCAGCCAGACTGCGGGATCGGGCTCGCGCGCGTTCACCTGCGCCAGGGCGGACGGCGCGCCCAGAAGACCGAGCGCGACGATCGCCGCCCGCATCCAATTCGAACCAGACATCATGCCCTCCCCATCGCCGCGTCCGATCGAGCGGCCTGAAACGCCAGCCCGATGTCGCGGCCGAAATCCCGCGGGCGGCGGACGTCTTTCCGAAGCGCTCAACTCATTGCTGCGGCCCGACCGTCCCCGTCGCCTTCAATCTTGCCGACCTCACCCACCCGGAGACATCGCCTTCCGTTTTGAAATTCAGATACATCACGGACGTCCATCCGTCGTCTGTCGCCGCGTAGGCGACCAGTTCATCCCTGGGGATGACGAAGACCCCCCGCAACGGGCAGCGAAAATCCGGCGCCGAATAGAATTGCAGCCTTCCCGCGCCGATGACCACTTCGGCGAGCGGCGGCGACAACATCGGGGCGCGGTTCGTTCCTGTTTCCGGCTCGCGGCAGGCCTTGAGCTTGCCCGCAAGCGCCGTGCCGGCGAAAGAACCGGTGAGAGCGGCGCTCAGGGCGACGGAAAGAACCAAGGCTTTGCCGGACATGATCTGAATCTCCCAACGCGCTCCAGTCCTCACCGCCCGCCGACGCCGTCCGCCGGCCTTCCATCGCCTATTCATTCCACAAATGGCGACGATCCGCACCGGCGCGGGCAAAATTCCAGCCAAAATTTTCACACTTTCCTCGAATTTCCGCATTGACGCTCGTTGGCGCCGCCGCGGGCTCAATAAACTTCGCGTCCTGGTTCTTGACCCGTATCAATGAATGCATGGCGGCGGCGGATTTTTCTCACCGGGAGCAGTCGCCGGAACCATCGCCGATTTTCCGAAAAGCGACCGCAACCCGGTTCCCGCCTGGGCGCCGAGACATGACAAGCCGAGATGAACGCCATGCGTCCAATGCCGATCTTCCTCGCCGCGCTGTTCGTTTTCGCCGGGCCTTGCTTCGCCGCCGGCCCGCTCGACGAGCTGAGAAGCGCATTCACCCTCGACGGCAAACCGGTTCCGCCCGAGATCTTCCGCGATCTTGGCGACGGCGACCTCGGCGATTCCGGGCCGATTCTGGTGACGGTGGACGCGCGGGCGGCGATCGGCTCCAACCGCTATGGCGACGCCATCAGGCGGCGCGCGGGCTGGGTCGCGCAGAGCCATCCGATGGCGGAGACGATGAACGGCGCCGAGGAAACCGGTTACCGCTACATAGGCGCGACCCGCAATGGCCTGCTTGTCGCCGTCGCTTTTTACAACGGCGGCGGAAGCGGCTCCTTTTATACGCTTCATATTCTTGAGGCGGCGGTCGCGCAGGCCTTCGACAGCGACGGCAAGCCTTACGAGCGCGTCGACCTCACGACGATCCGCAGCGTCGCCCTCGGCGACCGGTGGGAAGGCGACGTGACCATTTCCGGCGACACGGTCCATATCGCGACGGAAAAGGCGGCTTCGGCCAACGTGGCGAAGGAGATCGAGGCCAGAAGGCCAATGGCGTCACGCGCCTGTCCCTGACCGATCCCACTTCCGCCCCGACCGCGGTTCAATATCGTTTGTTGTTGACCGCCTCCAGCCGGGTTAGCGCCGACCTGTCGCCGACAAAGCGTCCCTTGGCGGAATTCCACCGGTAAATGGCGGTATAAGCGCGCGCATAATCCTGTGCGCCTTTTTCCACGCCGCAATCCGCGCCGGTCGCTTTTTGTCGTTCGCGCACCGTGACGACGACGTCCGAAAAGATTGGGGAGCGGCCGGGGCGCGTCGAGAAATGGGGCGTTTCGTCACGGTCGAAAGCGCAATAGCGGTCGGAAAGCGTCGCAAAGCTGTCGATCAGCCGCCATTTGTCGCCGTCAGCGAAAACCAGCGCGTGTTTCGCATAGCTCTGGTTGGAGTTGGAATGCGTTCCGACAAGAACCAGCGCCTCGTCGTTTCGGCCGAGTCGGACGAGCGGCGTATCGGCGAAATAAACGGATTGATCCATGCCGATGTCCACGAGATCGAGAAGTCGAGGCGCCGCGGTGAGATCGAACAGGGCCAGCAGCGCCGTATGTTCGATGCGTCCTTCGCTCTCGCCGAGATCGACGAGCAGCGCAAGGCGCGAGCGGCCGCCGGTTTTGAATTCGAGCGTTGCGAACGAGTCGATTTCGATGGAGTTGGGGGCGTCGCCGCCGCCATCGGGGCCGAGGATGTTGCGAAAGGACGCGACCTCATGGCCTTTGGCGCGGGCGTCCGCCCCGTTCGTCATTTGGAGGTCCGTCACGATCATGCGTAGGAGTTCGAGATAGGTCAGTTTCGGTCTCCCGACGACAGTCTGGCCGGGCGTCGCGAGCCGCATGCCGGTGCTGCCCACCGCGGGAACCGGCGCCGCAAGCGATAGTGCGACGAGAAGCATGAAGGTCCATGCCGCCGGCTCAATGCGGCGACGCCTCGGCGCGCGCGCGCTGCGATTCACTCTGTTCCTCGCTTTCAGGCCTTGTTTGTTGCGATCGCGGTCGTGTTCCCGCGCGCAGTGTCCGAGAACGGGAGACAGGTCGCTCGCGAAGCGCCTCCCGGATGGCGCACTGATGAGAGAGCGGCTTTCGGCGGCCGCCGCCGACCGATGCGTCGATGAGCCTTCACACCAGGCGCAAAAAACCCCACAAAGCCGGTTTTCTGCGCGAGAAAACCGGCTTTGGCGCGGGGGCGCATCAAGCGGGAGGTTCAGGCGCTGACGGGCGCCCGCGCCTGGCGAGCGCGGACTCCGGCGGCGCGGCGCTTCAGGCGCCCGCCTTGCACTTTTTCACGAAGCTTGTTTTCGCCGCGCCCGAAAGCATCTTGCCGTTGCTTCCGACCGCCTTGGCTTCGCAGGCGTCGGTCTTGCACTTGTTGACGAAGCTCATCTTCGCCGCGCCGGCCAATGGCTTCCCGTCTTTCCCGATGGCCTGGGCTTCGCATGTCGCCTGAGCGAATGCGCTTCCCGCCGCAAACAAAAGCACCGTTGTCGCAAGGATGATTTGTTTCATGTTCCGGTCCTCCCTCGATTCGAGGCGCTGATCATAGCCGCCCGCCTGAAACTTTCAATTTGGCGCGCAGGCGCGGATTGGAACGCCTGCCAGGAAGTCTTCGTCGCGGCCGTGTCTATCGTAACGGCGCGAAGGGCGTCGGGCCGGGCCAGTTGTTGCCGCCGGCGCCGAAAGGCATGAATTTGTTCATCGCGCCCGCCGCGGGGCCGATGCTGGCGTCGAGATTGCGCGCCGAATGCTGGATCAGGGCGACGGTCGAGGCCATCTGGCGGGTGGTCATGTCCATCGCGGCTATATGGCCGTCCATGTCCTGGATATTCGCGCGCATGGCGGCCATATCGCCGCGCATGTCGCCGATATCCGCCTGCATGGAGCCCATGGTGGTGGTGATCACCCGCATCTGTCCCGCCATCACCTCCATTTGAAGGGTCATGCGCTGCATTTGCGT
Source organism: uncultured Pseudomonadota bacterium (assembly GCA_963748385.1). Classification (GTDB taxonomy): domain Bacteria; phylum Pseudomonadota; class Alphaproteobacteria; order Rhizobiales; family Beijerinckiaceae; genus Rhodoblastus. Next base: position 91,478 of record CAVVIQ010000016.1, on the reverse strand, counting down.
CGCCATGGTTTGCGCGTCGCCGGTCAACAGGTAAATCAGGAAAAAGCCATAGGCCGCCAGCAGGATGAAAGCGCCCATGCCGGCATAGACGAACAGCCGTAGCGAGCGGAGCGCCATCGACGCCTTTTCCAGATAGGCGAGATATTCCGGCGGGCGTTCCGGCGGGTGCGGGAAGACCTGTTTGGGATAATCCTTGATGAATTCGGCCGTGTTCGGATCATGTGTCGAAGGCATGGCGTTTCCCCTGTCTGGGTCGAGGCTCAGAGATGAGCCGCGACCGAGGCTGCGAGGCGTTCGAATTCCTCCGCCGCCTTGTTTTGGCCCTTCATCTCGAAAACGCCAAGCCCTTCGCTGAGGCTGCGACAATATGCGACGCGCCGGCGAATGACCGATGGCAGCACCGAGGCGTTTTCGCACATGCCGGCCATCGCCTTGAGGGCGGCCAAGGTCTCGCGGGTCTCGCGGGAAGTTTCGACGGATTCGGCGCGATTGACGAAAAAAATGATGCGGGCGCCGGGCTTGCGGCGCGTGAGCACCAGAATGAGATAGCGCTGGGTCGCCCAGACATCCGCCTGGCTCGGCAGAACCGGCACGAGGATGAGGTCCGCCCTTGGGATAACCTGCGCCAATCGCGCAAAGTCGGAGGCGCCGAAATCGACCAGGACGCGGCGTCCCTCGGACGACGGGGGCAAGGCGTCGGTTGGCGGGGTCACTTGCGGGGTCGCCTCGATATCCTCACGCACCGAGACCAGATCGCACAATGTCTTTTGCGGATCGAGATCGACAAGCAGAGGCTGGTCGCCGGCGGAGGCCAGCCAGACCGCGAGATTGAACGCGATCGTGCTCTTGCCGCAACCGCCCTTGAGATTGCCGACGACCACCACCTTGCCGGCGGGGTCGAATTTTGCCTTGTTCTTTGCGCTGCCGCGCGTTTTCGATTTACTGGCGATCGCCACGGAACCTCCCGCCGCCGATAAACGGCGTTCAACTCTTCTTGCTTGAGGCGGCCGCGACGCGGCGCTCCAGGTCGTCCGCCATCGCCGGGTCGCCCTCGCGCACCGCGCCGACCAGGGCTTTCGCGTTCGCGATCTTACCGGCGTCGAGATATTTGGTCGCGCATTCGAAATACATCTGCGCGGCGTCGTGTTTGCGGTCCGCCGCGTAATAGACGTCGCCAAGCTCCCCGCGCGCGCCGATGGCGTCCGGGTTTTGCTCGATGAAGGCGCGATAGGCGTCGATCGCGGCGTCGATATCCTTGTGCGCGTAGGCCCGGCGGGCGCGGTTCAGAAGTTCGGAGGCGCCGTTCGCGTTGGGCGCCGTCGCTGCGGGTTGGGGCGCCTCGGGCGCGGACGCCTGTTGAGACGAACTCGCGGGTTGCGCGGCGGAGGCGGGCGCCGCCGCCGCTTGAGGCGCGGAGGCCGTCTGCGTCTGGCTCGCCTCGCCCGATGGCGACGGGGCCGTCGCGGACCCGGAAGACGGAGCCGGACTGGTGTTTGTGATGTCGGGCGCCTTCACCAGCGTCTCCGACGTCCAGTCGCGCATTTTGTCGAAGCCCACGGCGCCGACCTTGGACGCATGGTGCATCATGTGCCGGAACTGGGGCGACACCGAAGCCACCCAGGCGCCGAGCAGGAAAAACACGATTGCGTAGAACAGCCGGGTTGCGATCGAAGAAATCATTGTCGAGCCTCACAGTACGAGCAGGTCTCACCCAACGGACCGAGCGCCGGCGGTCTGTTCGCCGTCGGCGTCGCCGTCACTAACGCCAGGGCCCTCCGCCCCACGGACTTCCGCCCATGGGACTGCCCATGGGACCGCCCATGGGCCCCCCGCCCCACGGACTGCCGCCCATGGGGCCTCCGCCCATGGGACCGCCCATGGGACCTCCGCCCATGGGACCGCCCATGGGGCCTCCGCCCCACGGACTGCCGCCCATGGGACTTCCGTATGGGGCGCCTCCCCAAGGTCCTCCCCAGGGTCCGCCGGAATAGGGCGACGACCAAGGGTTGCCGCCATAGGGGCCGCCGCCGCCATAGGGCGACGACCACGGCCCGCCGCCAGGACCGGCTCCATAGGGGCCGCCCCAAGGGCCTCCGCCCCACGGCCCGCCCCCCGCCGGACTGTTCCATCCGTTGTTCCATCCGTTCCCCCAGCTGCTGAGGTTGGTGGATGGGTTCCCATAGCCGGGTCCGCGATTCCAGCCGTTGTAACTATAGGGATAGCCCCACGGGCCGCCGCCATTAGGGCCGCCGGTGTATGGCGTGCCGGCCCACCATTGGGCGTGGGCGGCCGTGGAGCTGGCGAGCGCGGAAGCGGCGGCGGCCGCTGCGAGCCACATTCTCACTCTTCGCATTGTTCACCTCCCGGCGGGAAACCGCCCGAGAAACGGGAATATGAACAGCCGCCGGGGGATTTCCGCCGGCCGTTTGTTTCAGGCGTTGGGCCGGGATGGTTTCATCACCAGCCGCGGTCGCCGCCGTAACCACGGTCGTAGCCGCTCCAGTCGTTGTCGCCCCGGCCGTTCATGTCGGAGTCGCCGCCGCCGCCGAAGCTGAAGTTGCCCCTCATTTGGCCCCGGCCATGGCCGTAGCCGCGTCCGTAGCCGCGTCCGGAGCCATAGCCGTAGCCGCGGTCGTAGTCGTAGGGATAGGGGCCATAGCCGTAGCCGCCATAGGGCGGCGGCGGGGGCGGGGCCCAGCCCTGTGGCGCGGGGGGCTGGCTCGACGCGGTGTTGGCGCCGCCGCTGTTGGCCGCCGGTTGCTGCGGAGCAGGATAGCCATAGGCGGGCGGGGGCGGGGGCGGGGGCCGACCCCAGTTGGGGTTCTGCGCTTCGGCCTGCGGGTCATATTCGTCGGCGTCAGCGGGGCTGGCGTTTGCGGGTTGTTGCTGTGCGGCGGCGTAGGGGCCGGACGGCGGCGGCGGGATATCCTCGGCGAAGGCGGCGCCGGCGAGGCCGGCGGCGCCGAGGAAGATTGCTATTGCCATTCCTGTTTTCATTTTACTCTCCCCTACTCAGGTGGCGGGCCGAAGAAGCGTTTCTTCCGCGTTCCTACCAATAGGGCGGCTGAACGCCTGTGCGTTCGCGCCACCAGTTCCATGTTTGCGCATTGGACCAGGCCGACAGCGGCGTGCTCCACGGCACAAACATGTAAGGCGTGCTCAGACCCGCGGAATTGAACGGGTCCGTCGTCGAATTGACCTGGCCGAAGGTCCAGGTCTGGAGCCGCGCGTTCGGCAGGTTTCCGGCGGGGCCGAAGGGCAGATAGGCCTGGGGCGGCGTCCAGCCGCCGGGCGGGACCTGGGCGGCGGCGGGCGCGTCGAGCGGGCGCGGAATGGCCCCCTGCGCGCCGAACATGTCCGGGGTGATGACCGGCTCGGGCGGCCGCGCCTCGCGCGCGCCGGCAAGATCCCCGAAGGTCGCCGCTTCGGCCGTCGCCGCCAGCGCCATCATCGCGGCCAGCGCCGCGAGCCCTGTCGATTGGATCCTGTCGCGTTTCATCCCTGATCTCCCGGATCGTAGGATATGTCCTTAAGGCGGATGCCGCGCAAGCTGCGTTCGCGTTTCGATGACAATTGACGCTGCGATTTTTCCCCGTCGGGCTCGGGCGCAGGCGCCGCTTCAGGCTGAGGCGCCGGCTCCGCCTTGGGCTGGGCCTTGGGCTCTGGCTCGGGCTCCAGCTTGGGCTGGGCCTGAGGCTCCGGCGGCGGCTCGGGTTCCGGTTCTGGCTCGGGTTCCGGCTCTGGTTCTTGGGCGACGGGCGGCTCCTCGGCTTTTTTCACCAGGCGCGCCGGGCGCCCGGAGGGCGCTGGGGACGGCGCGGCGGGCGCCGGCTGAGGCGCGGGCTGAGGCTCTGGCGCGGGCTGAGGCTCGGGCTCTGGCTGTTGGGCGACGGGCGGCTCGTCGGCTTTTTTCACCAGGCGGGGCGGGCGCCCGGAGGCCGCTGGAGACGGCGCGGCGGGCGGCGCGGCGGGCGTCTCGTCGGCTTTTTTCACCAGGCGCGCCGGGCGTCCGGAGGCTTCCGGGGCGGGCGCGGGCGGCGCGGCCGCCGCTTCGCCGGGCCGGACGAGGCGGGCGGGGCGGCCAGAGGCGCCCGATGGCGCGGGGGCCGGAGCCGGGCCGGGGCCGGGACCTTGTCCAGGACCTGGGCCGCGGGGCGGCGCGCCATTGTCGCCATCGTCGCCGTCGTCGTCGTCGACCTTGCGCGTCTTGAAATATTTGCGCGCCGAGATGCAGCCGAGCGGAATGACGATCAGGGTCAGGAAGGTGGCGACCAGCGAGCCGAACAGCAGCGACACCGCCATGCCCTGGAAGATCGGGTCTGAGAGCAGCACCATCGAGCCGATCACCAGCGCCAGGGCGGTGATCATGATCGGGCGCAGGCGGACCCGGCCGGCGGTGAGCACCGCCTCGCGCACGTCCCAGCCCTCGCCGACCTTTTCGCGCGCGAACTCCACCAAGAGGATCGAGTTGCGCACGATGATGCCGGCCAGCGCGATGAAGCCGATCATCGAGGTCGCGGTGAAATCCGCCCCCAGCAGCCAATGGCCGGGCACGATGCCGATCATGGTCAGCGGGATCGGCGTCATCACCACCGCCGGCAGCATGAAGCTGCGGAACTCGGCGACCACCAGCATGTAGATCAGCACCAGGGCGGCGCCGAAGGCCAGGCCCATGTCGCGGAAGGTCACATAGGTGACCTGCCATTCGCCGTCCCATTTGAAGCCGCTGCGGTTGACGGTGTCCGGACGGCTGAAGAAATTGCCGGAAAGATGGACCCCGTCGGGCGTGGTGTACTTCTTCAGCGCCGATTCGACGTCCAGCATGCCGTAGAGCGGCGCGCCGAGCTTGCCGATCACGTCGGCGGTGACATATTCCACCGCCCGCAGGTCCTTGTGGTAGATCACCGCATCGACCGGGCGCTTGACGAAGCGCCCCAGCTCGCCCAGCGGCACCATCGCCCCGGCGCGGCTGCGCACCGGCATCGCCAGAAGATTGCCGATATTGCCGCGCGTCGCCATCGGCGTCTGCAGGACGATCGTCGCCTGTTCGAGATTGCGGATGCGCTGGAACGGCCCGGCCTCGAAGCCGCCGGTCGCCATGATGACCTCGCGGTTGATGTCCTCCACCGACACCCCGAACATCGCCGCGCGCAGCCGGTCGACATCGAACTCGATATTGTCGTGCGGCGCCTCCATGAAGGTGTTGATGTCGGCCAGATGCGGCGTCTTGCGCAGGATGCCGATCAGGTCGCGCGCCACCTGGCGGCGGACCTCGGGCGTCGGGCCGTAAAGCTCGATCACCATCGGCGCCAGCACCGGCGGCCCGGGCGGCGCCTCGGCCACCGTCAGACGCGCGCTGGACGCGGCCGCGATCGGCGTCAGGATCCGGCGCACGTAAAGCGCGATCTCGTGGCTGGAGCGGCTGCGCTTCTCCTTGTCGAGCAATTGCACCGCGATGTCGCCCTGCCAGGGCTCCTGGCGCAGGAAGTAATGGCGCACCAGACCGTTGAAGTTGAACGGCGACGACGTCCCGACATAGGTCTGGAAGGCGGTGACCTCGGGGATCTTGCGCAGCTCCGCCCCCAGTTGCTGGGCGAGATTGGCGGTCACGAACAGGTCCGTGCCCTCGGGCATGTCGATCACGACCTGCATCTCGGACTTGTTGTCATAGGGCAGCATCTTGAACGCCACCGCCTTGAACATGAACATCGAGACGGCGCCGAGCATGGCGGCGAAGATCAGGAACAAAGTAATGTAGCCCACCACCGGGTTGTCCATGATCGGCGTGATCACCGAACCGTACCAGCGCCCGATCGCCGCCGCCTGGCGGTGCTCGCGGTCGGCGGCGCTCTTGAGCGCCGACATGCTCGGCTTCACCCGCGCCGCCAGCCACGGCACGAAGACGAAGGCCGCAAACAGCGAAAAGATCATCGCCGCCGAGGACAGCACCGGGATGGGCAGCATGTAGGGGCCCATCATGTCGCTGACGAAGCCCATCGGCAGCAGCGCCGCCACCACGGTGAAGGTCGCCAGAATGGTCGGATTGCCGACCTCGTCCACCGCCTCGACCGTGATCCGGTCGCTGGTGCGTCCCGACTCCAGCCAGCGCCGGTAGATGTTCTCCACCACCACGATCGCGTCGTCCACCAGAATGCCGATGGCGAAGACCAGGGCGAACATCGACACCCGGTTGATGGTGAAACCCAGCACATAGGCCACCGAGATCGACATCAGCAGAGTCGCCGGAATGGTGACCATCACGATCAGCGCCGGGCGCGTGCCCATCGTCAGCAGCGCCAGGATCGTCACCAGCCCCGAGACGATGAACAGCTTCATGATCAGATGGGTGACCTTGTCCTGCGCCGTCTCGCCATAGTCGCGCGTCACCGTCACCGTCACCGAATCCGGTATCAGCCGGCCCTTCATCGCCTCCAGTTCGCGGATCAGCTCATTGGCCACGACAATGCCGTTGGAGCCGTACTTCTTGGCCACCGCCACCGTCACCGCAGGCGCCGCCACAAAGCCCCCCTCCGCGTCGCGCACATTGTTGTCCACGACGCTCTTGGTCTCCGATTCGCCATGGCTCACCTTGGCGACGTCGCGCAGGAACACCGGCCGGCTGTCGTCCACCGCGATGACGAGGTTCTCCACGTCGGCGATCGTGGCCAGGAAGTCGCCGGTATAGATGTTGAACCACTTGCCCCCGTCCACGACGTAGCCGCCGGGATTGCGCTGGTTGGCCGCCGCCACCGCCTGCGCGATCTGGCTCAGCGTCACCTTGTGCGACGACATGCGCGGCATGTCCACGTCGATGCGCACCTGCTCCCGGCTGCCGCCCGTCACAAAGCTCTGGCCGGTGTTGGGAAGCGCCTTGAAGCGCTGGAGCGCGTCGAGCCCGAGCTTGCGCAGCTGAACCAGATCAAGCTTCGACGAACTGAGCGTGACGGTGACCACCGGCACGTCGTCGATGCTCTTGGGCTTGACCAAAGGCTGCATCACGCCCTTGGGGATCAGGTCCATGTTCGAATAGAGCTTGTTGTACAGCTTGACGAGAGAAGGCTCCATCCTCTCGCCGACCTCGAAGCGCACCGTGACCATCGACAGGCCGTCGCGCGACATCGAATAGACATGCTTGACCCCCGGAAGCTCGGACATCAGCCGCTCCAGCGGCTCCGACACCAGATTGGCCACCTCGCTCGCCGCCGCCCCCGGATAGGCGACGAAAATGTCCACCATCGGCACCGAGATCTGCGGGTCTTCCTCGCGCGGCGTGATCGCCATGCCGAGCAAGCCGATCAGGAAAAAGGCCATCAGCAGAAGCGGCGTCAGCGGCGATTCGACAAAAGCCCGCGCCACCCGCCCGGCAAAGCCCAGCTTGTGATGCGGGTGACGCTCCCCGTTCGGATGGGCTGCTTCATGCGCGGCGGTTTCGGTCATTGACTCAAGCCTTTTCCGCCTCAGCGCCGCATGGTGAGGGGATCGCCGGACTTCATGTCGGGAGCCGGGCGCGCGACCACCTGCTCTCCGATCCTCAGGCCAGACAGAACCGCAACCCGGTCGCCCGCCGAATCGCCCAGCCGAAGGATGCGCATCTCCGCCGTCCCGTCGGGGCCGACGACGAAAGCCGCGGGCAGAGACCCGCGATAGATGATGGCGCTGCGCGGAATCCCGGGCGCCACAGCCTGCTCCCCGCCGCCGCCCGGCTCCGCGATCCACGCCAGGCCGTACATGCCCGGCGCCGCCGCCACCCCCGGCGGCAGGGCCGCCTTGATCGTCACCGTGTGCTGCGCCTGGTTGGCCCCAGGGAAAATCTGCGACACCACCGCCCACACATTGCCGCGGTCAAGGCTCACCGGCAGCTTGTCGCCAACCTTCAGGTTCAGCGCCAGATCGGCCGGAGCCTCGATGCGCAGGTCGAGCTGGTCGGGATCGGCCAGATCGACCAGAGGCTGGCCAGGCTGAACCACGTCGCCCACCCGCACATGGCGCGTCATGATCACCGCGGCGTAGGGCGCCACCGAACGCCGGTCGCGCAGGCGCTGGTCGAGCGAGTCGATCCGCGACTGCGCCGCCACCAGCCCCGCCTGCTGGCGCTCGTAATCAGCCCGCGCGTTGTTGACCACCGAAGGCGAAGTGCCCGCCTGGTCCTGGGTCATCATCGGCGGCGAGCCCACCGCCGGAACATTGCTGCCCATGAAGTTCTGGAACATGTTGTAGAAAGGCGTGAACGCCCGCTCATAGGCGTCATAGCCCGGCCCGCCCATCGTCGGCTGGCGGAACCCGTAAAGCTTCTGGTAAAGCTGGGTCTGCGCGTTCTGCTGCGCCGCCATCTCGCCGCCCAGAGACGCCCAGGCCGAACGGTATTCCGGCTGCAGCGCGTCGTCGTCGAGCGCCACCACGATCGTCCCGGCGGCCACCCGGTCGCCCTCCCGACCCGCGATGAACGAAACCCGGCCCGGCTGCTGCGCCGTCAGATGCACAGCCTCGCGCGCCTCCACCACGCCGCCAAGCTTGTAGCGCGACGCCGTCTCCATCGCCGTCGCGTCAACCAGAGGAGCCGTCACCACCGGCATCGGCGGATAGCCCGACGCGCCCTCCTCGGGCGGCGCGCGCCCGCTCACCCATGACGCGATCAGGCCGCCGAGAATGGCGGCAAACAGTATGGGCAGGGTTCTCACCAGGAGGGAAAGCATCGCCGCGCTCGTCCTTACATTCAACGCGCGCCAAAACGGCCGCGGTCCGCCCGCAGCCGCTCAGGCCCTTAGCCGCGCGGCACCTTGCCCATCACATCGAAGCTCTTGATGAAGGGGCCGGCCATCGCAGGGTTCTTGATCATCGCGCCATAGTCGCCGACCTTGAACTTGATCTTGCCAGACGTATAGGCCAGCCCAAGCCCCATCATCCCGATCCCGCTCGAACACCACTTCTCCCAGTTCGCCGGGCTCGCACGCAAATCCCAGTTCATCGCCTGACCCTTGTAAGACCCGGCCTCCACAACATAGCCGTTCTCAACCTTGATCATCCCGCGCGGCTGATCCTCGTTGTCAAACCCATACCCAATCACACTATTAAATCCAATCTTCGCCAACGCGTCCCCCAAATCCCCCTCGTCATTCCACGCATTGCCAAAATCAACCATCCAGTCGTCAGAAAATAACGCAGCCATCAGTCCCTCCCTCATTTCGTCTATGCTCGCGCGCAATCTTTCGCCCGCGCCGCAAACGGCGAGAAGCGGGCTCGGCGCCCGCTCGAAGCCGCTCCGGCGTCCGCGCGGACGTCGATGTCAGTTCAATATTTCGGGTGGGGGGCGCGGCGTCGGATTCTGTCCGCGACATCGCCATGCCGGGGCTGAATGACGCCCAAACAAACACCTGATCCGCCGATTTTTCTTTCGGTCATGATCCACTCCCCCCTCTCGCCGGTCCGTCGACCGGCGACAACCAACGCTGACTACACTTACTCACGATCATATATCGTGTTTTTATAATGCTATTTGACGCGGCGCGGCGCTGTCAAGGCGAAAGGCCTGAGGAATTTGGATGGTGAAGCCATGTGATTGGCGGGCGGAAAATGATTCGCAAAACACAGTAAAATTCACCGGCCCGGACGCGGATCTTGCGTTTTCCTCAACGCAAGGGCGGCCGGGCAAGAAACTTTTGGGCGCGCGACCGCGCCGATGCGTTCCCGATCATGGCGTGGCCCTTGGAGCGCGAGAGCAATTTCGAACGTCCGATCGCACGGATCGCGTTGTTGGAAAGGGTCGGCGACGCCTTCGAGCCGCCAGTGGGGGATGGGCGCCGGTCGCGATTTGCCGATTACGCGCCTTCGGTCTTTGCGGGGTTTTGCTTTGACGGCGGCGTGCGGCGGTTCGATGATCGGCGACGCATGATTCGGGCGGAGGAGGGCGTGAGCGGCGCGACGGGCATCTACGACCTTTTCGTGATAGGCGGCGGCGTCAACGGCTGCGGCGTCGCGCGCGACGCGGCTGGACGCGGCTTTTCCGTCGCGCTCGCGGAACAGGACGATCTCGCAAGCGGAACCTCGTCGAAATCCACCAAGCTCGTCCACGGCGGCTTGCGCTATCTGGAAACTTTCGAATTCCGCATGGTGCGCGAGGCGCTGGAGGAGCGCGAGACCATGCTCCGGATCGCGCCTCATCTCGTCCAGCCGCTGCGTTTCATCCTGCCGGTCGCGCCCGGCGCGCGGCCGGCCTGGATGCTGCGGCTTGGCCTGTTTCTTTACGATCATCTCGGCGCGCGAAAGAAACTGCCCGGCGCGGCGGCGATCGACCTGCGCAAGGCGCCGGAGGGCGCCGCGCTCCGTCCCGGCCTGCGCAAGGCCTTTTCCTACTGGGACTGCCGCGTGGACGACGCGCGGCTGGTGGTCGTCAACGCGCGCGACGCCGCCGACCGCGGCGCCGCCATTTTCACCCGCGCCGAGGTTTTGCGCGCGAAGGTCGAGGAGGGCGTGTGGCGCCTGGCTTTCCGCGACCGAAACACCGGGGCCGAGCGGGAAATCGCCGCGCGCCTAGTGGTCAACGCCGCCGGGCCCTGGGCCGAAAGCGTCTTGCGCGGCGCAATCGGGCAGGAAAACCCGCCGCGCCTGCGGCTGGTGCGTGGCAGCCATATCGTGACGACAAAGCTGTTCGATGGCGACGCAGCCTTTCTGTTTCAGGCCCGGGACGGGCGCGTCGTCTTCGCCATTCCCTTTCACGACGATTTCACACTCATCGGCACGACCGATGTCGATCAGAAGGAAGCGCCTGAAAAAGCGGAAATTTCGGCTGACGAGATCGATTACCTTTGCCGGGCGGCGAGCGTTTTTCTCGCGCGCGGCGTGACGCCTTCGGATGTCGTCTGGTCGTTTTCTGGCGTCAGGCCGCTCAAGGATGAGGGGACGAAAAAGGCGGCAAAAGCGAGTCGCGATTACGAACTCGACGAGACGAGCCTCGACGGCGGGCCTCTAATCACGATCCTCGGCGGCAAGCTGACCGCCTATCGCCAGGTCGCCGAACAGGTCGTGGACCGCGCCGCCGTCCGTCTCGGCCGGCGCCGCGGCGCCTGGACGGCGTCGGAAAAACTTCCCGGCGGCGATTTTTCCGCCGGCGATCTTGCCGCTTTCGAACAGGAACTCGCGGCGTCCTACGCTTTTCTTCCGACGGCCGAAGCCCGGCGCCTCGCGCGCGCCTATGGAACGCTCGCCCAAAAATTTCTTGGCGCGGCGCGGCGGCGAGAGGATCTTGGCCGGGATTTCGGCATGGGGTTGAGCGAGGCGGAGGTCGATTATCTGTCAAAGCGGGAATGGGCGCGCACAGCGGAGGATATTTTGTGGCGGCGCGGCAAGCTCGGCCTTCGCGCCAGCGCCGCTCAGGCCGCCGCGCTCGAAGCTTTTCTGGCGGGGGAGGAAAAATGACGAAATATGTCGGCGCGATCGACCAGGGCACGACCAGCACGCGCTTCATCGTCTTCGACCGCGCCGGCCTTTTGGTCGCCAGCGCCCAGAAAGAGCATCGTCAGATTTTCCCGCAACCCGGATGGGCCGAGCACGACCCGGAGGAAATTTTCCGCGCGACCTGCGAGGTGATTTCCGAGGCGCTGACAGGCGCCGATTTGCGCCCGTCCGATCTTGCGGCGGTTGGCGTGACCAATCAGCGTGAAACGGCGGTGATTTGGGAACGCGACACGGGGCGTCCAATTCACAACGCCATCGTGTGGATGGATGCGCGCACGGAAAATCTGGTCGCGGAAATGGCGCGCAAGAGCGGGGCGGACCGTTTCCGCGCCAAAACCGGCCTGCCGCTCGCGACCTATTTTTCCGCGCTGAAATGGCGCTGGATGCTCGATCATCTGCCCGAGGCGCGCCGCCGCGCCGAAAAAGGCGAGCTTCTGTTCGGCACGATCGACAGCTGGCTCGCCTGGCGCCTGACAGGGCGCCACGTGACCGACGTGACCAACGCCTCGCGCACCCAATTGATGAATCTGGCGACGCTGGACTGGGACGATTCCTTGCTCGCGGCTTTTGACCTGCCGCGCGCGGCTTTGCCGGAAATCCGTTCTTCGAGCGAAATTTTCGGCGCGGCGGGCGGGCCTCTGGCCGGCGTTCCGCTCGCCGGCCTGCTTGGCGACCAGCATGCGGCGCTGCTCGGCCAGGCCTGCCTGCGGCCGGGGCAGGCCAAGAACACCTATGGCACCGGCTGTTTCCTGCTGATGAATTCCGGCGAAAAGCCCTTTTCCTCGCAATCCGGCCTACTGACGACCCTGGGCTACAAGCTCGGCGCCGAAAAGCCGGTCTACGCGTTGGAAGGATCGGTGGCGATCGCCGGCGCGCTTGTGCAATGGCTGCGCGACAATCTCGGGATCATCAAGGCGGCGAGCGAGATCGAGGCGCTGGCTGCGAGCGCGCCCGACAACGGCGACGTCTATTTCGTGCCGGCCTTCTCTGGCCTTTACGCGCCTTTTTGGCGGGCGGGGGCGCGCGGGATCGTCGCCGGCCTCACCCGTTTCGCCGACAGGCGCCATATCGCCCGCGCCGCGCTCGAAGCCACGGCTTTTCAGACCCGCGACGTCCTCGATGTGATGGTCAAGGAATCCGGCGTCCCGATGAAGGAGCTGCGGGTGGATGGCGGCATGGTGGTCAATGATCTGCTGATGCAGTTCCAGAGCGATATCTTGAACGCGCCGGTGGTGCGGCCGAAGATCATCGAGACCACGGCGCTCGGCGCGGCATACGCCGCCGGCCTCGCCGTCGGTTTCTGGCGCTCGACCGCAGACATCGAGGAAAACTGGGCCGCCGACCGGAGGTGGTCGCCGAAAATGGACGAAGGCATGCGGGAAAAGCTTTACGCGTCCTGGGGCAAGGCGGTGCGGCGGTCGTTCGACTGGGTGGACTAGGCGCCGGGTATGGGGCGTTCAGGCGCTAAAGCATGTCCGTCTGGCTCGGAGCGGGATATCATGCGCGCGGCCGGCGGCGCCGCTGGACGCGCCATGTGGGCCACGAACGGCTACATTAATTTGCGGCGGCGATCTTTTCGCGATCATCCGTCGTAAATATTTCAGCGTCGCGATTCATATTGCGCGCCAAACATGGGAGATCTTCATGAAAATGCTCAAGGCCACGCTGCTCGGCGTCGTTATATCCGTTACGGCGCTCACGTCGGTTTCGCCGGCCTTTGCACTGGGCGGCTGTGGTCCGAATGGCCATCGGAATCATTGGGGCCGTTGCGTGTGGGGCGGCCAAAATCAACGTTGGTGCATAAGGCACACGGGTCATCCCGCCGTTCGCATGCCTGACGGGACGTTAGTGTGCCCGAGGTAAGCCGCCGCATTCTGACCGAGCATTGAACAACCGGCGCGCCCGGCTATTCTGACTGAGAGCCAGGCGCGCCAACCGAGGGTTTCGATCCGATTCGATCGTTTTCATCCCGAACTGAACATTGGACCTTTGAGTTGAGGCGGCTCATCGTGATCGGTTGAGCTTGGCCGCGATGTTCACGTCCCGTCGACGAGCGCAGGCTGGCCGGAGCCGTCCCGTTTCCGCCGCCCGCGCTTCTCGCTTGCGCGGCGCTTGAGGAAAGCCGGGCTTTCGCTTATTTCCTGCCCAGATTGATCGCGCCCGTCCCGGAGACCCCATGTCGAACGAAATGTCGCCCCTTCACGCCAAGGTTATCGTCGTCGGCTCGGGGCCGGCAGGCTATACCGCCGCCATCTACGCCGCCCGCGCCATGCTCAAGCCGATCCTGATCTCGGGCTTCGACGCCGGCGGGCAATTGATGATCACCACCGATGTCGAGAATTATCCCGGATTCGCCGAGCCGATTCAGGGCCCGTGGCTGATGGAGCAGATGCGCGCCCAGGCCGAACATGTCGGGGCGCAGCTGGTCAGCGACCATATTGTCAAGGCCGAGCTTGGTCAGCGGCCGTTCCGCCTGACCGGCGATTCGGGGCAGGTCTTTACCGCCGACACGCTGATCGTCGCCACCGGCGCCAAGGCGCAATGGCTCGGCGAAGAGAGCGAGGAAAAGTTCAAGGGCTTTGGCGTCTCGGCCTGCGCCACCTGCGACGGATTCTTCTTCCGCGGCAAGAAGGTCGTGGTGGTCGGCGGCGGCAATTCGGCGGTCGAGGAGGCGCTTTACCTCTCCCACATCGCTTCGCATGTGACGCTCATCCATCGCCGCGATTCTCTGCGCTCCGAGCGCATCCTCCAGGAGCGCCTGTTCGCGCGGCACAATGTCGAGGTCCGCTGGGACAGCGTGGTCGATGAGATCACCGGAAGCGAGAACCCGCGCTCGGTGGAGGGCGTGCGGGTCAAGAATGTGAAGACCGGCGCGCTGGACACGATTCCGGTGGACGGCGTCTTCATCGCCATCGGCCACAAGCCCCAGACCGAACTCTTCGCCGGCCAGATCGAGCTGAAGAGCAACGGCTACATCAAAACCGCGCCGGATTCGACCGCGACCAATATCGGGGGCGTGTTCGCGGCGGGCGACGTCGCCGACGACAAATACCGGCAGGCGGTGACGGCGGCGGGGCTCGGCTGCATGGCCGCGCTCGAGGCCGAGCGCTGGCTGGCGGGGCAAAAAGGCGCCTGACGCCCCGGAAGATTCGGAATTTCTTAGCGTTTTGTTGAGGGGCGGGGGGCATAATCCCCTCCCTGGAGGTCGCGCGCGAAGAGTTCGGGGGATTTTCGATGAAACAAGGACTGGTCGTCGATAATTCGTCGATGATCCGCATGGTCGCGGGCCGCATTCTCGGAATGCTGCGCTTCCAGAGCGTGGAAGTCGGCGATCGCGAGGAGGCCCTGGCCGTTTGCGAGGCCTCGATGCCCGACGTGATTCTGCTCGATGGCGCCCGACCCTCGGGCTCGACGCTGGATTTCATTCGCACCGTTCGCAACATGCCCGGCGGCAAGGACGCCAGGATCATCTATTGCGCAATGGAAAACGACGAGATGGCGGTCGGCCGGGCGCTGCGCGCCGGCGCGGACGATGTGTTGTTCAAACCGTTCGACCGTCGCTCGATGCAGGAAAAGTTCGAGGACGTCGGCCTCCTGTCGTGACGCGGCCGCCTTTCGCCTTCGCGCCAAATGAAAAACCCCGCCGGCAAGGCGGGGTTTCTTTTTCGGGGAACGGCCTGGGGATCAGGCGGTGATTTGCTCGTCGGCGTCCGACGGCTCGCGCAGGACATAGCCGCGGCCCCAGACGGTTTCGATGTAGTTGCGTCCGTCGCTGGCGTTGGCGAGTTTCTTGCGCAGCTTGCAGATGAAGACGTCGATGATCTTCAACTCGGGTTCGTCCATGCCGCCATAAAGGTGGTTGAGGAACATTTCCTTGGTGAGGGTCGTGCCCTTGCGCAGCGAAAGCAGCTCCAGCATCTGGTATTCCTTGCCGGTCAGATGCACGCGGACGCCGCCGACCTCGACGGTCTTCTGGTCGAGATTGACGACCAGGTCGCCGGTGGCGATCACCGACTGGGCGTGGCCCTTCGAGCGGCGGACGATGGCGTGGATGCGGGCGACCAGTTCGTCCTTGTGGAAGGGTTTGGTGAGATAGTCGTCGGCGCCGAAGCCGAGGCCCTTCACCTTGTCCTCGATGCCAGCGAGGCCGGAGAGAATCAGGATCGGCGTCTTGACCTTGGCCACGCGCAGGTGGCGCAGAACTTCATAGCCCGACATGTCCGGCAAATTCAGGTCGAGGAGAATGATGTCATAGTCGTAGAGCTTGCCGAGGTCGATGCCTTCTTCCCCGAGATCGGTCGTATAGACGTTGAAACTCTCGGACTTGAGCATCAGTTCGATGCTTTGCGCGGTGGCGCTGTCGTCTTCGATCAATAATACGCGCATGTGAAGTCCTCACCCGCCCAAGGAATTGCGACGCGGATCTCTAGCGCGGCCGGGCTGGCGGCCGAGCATCGATCCAAGACGAGCGCCCACGCAAATCATTTCCGAAAACGCTTAACGCCGAATGGTTAACAAAGTCTGATTCCCTCTGGCAAGGGGACTTCGGCGTGATTTTCGTCGATTTGCGCAAGCTCATCGATCACAAGTCAAAAATCCGGTGGAAAGGCGTCCCGACGGCTCCTGCGCCAGCGGCGCGCCTCTCCGCTCCCCTTTGCGCCAGGACGGCGCAGGAAGGGGGCTTGAAAGGGAGTGTTAATCACAGCGGTTAACGAAGCTTTATCGCGATCGGCCAAATCGCCCCGAAAATAAAGAATTTTGACGAAATCGCGTTCGCCGGGCTCTCGGGTAACGAAAAGGCAACCTCCATGAGGCAATGTCGCAACCGTCTCGCGGAAAATTGGTGTGGTGGTTGAAGGAATCTTTCAGCCTGCGTTCTTGGAGTTTAGCGTGATGAAGTCGCGGGATACGCTCGTCCGTCTCAAACGGTTCCAGGTGGAGGAAAAGCGCCGCCGCCTCAATCAGATCGAAATGATGATCGCCGAATTCAATCGCATGGCCGCCGAGCTCGATCGCGAGATCGCCTCGGAGGAGCAGAAATCGGGGATCAAGGACATCGCCCATTACGCCTATTCGACCTATGCCCGCGCCGCCCGCGCGCGGCGGGACAATCTTCTTCACTCGGCCCAGGAATTGAAGGGCCAGCTTGAAGAGGCCAAGGCGATCTACGATCAGGCCTGCGAGGAGCTGAACAAGGCTCAGGCGCTCGAAGGACGCGACAAGACCCCTTCGCCGGGCGAACTGGCGCGCGAGGTTTCGGGCTTCGTCGTACTGCGCGGGGCGCGGGCCTGACCGCTCCGCCCCCACACCGCCAATCCGGGCTTGCGCTTGACCGCCGCCTGTTGCAAAGGAAAGGGCAGGCGGTCGCCTGAGGGGGCGTCGGCGTTCGAGCGTCGCGGGGCCCGGATGGATTTCATCAAGCGCAATCTCGACTATTTCTGGCCCGCCCTCGGTCTTATCGCGGTCCTCGTGTCGTTCTGGCTGCTGTACCGTGAATTTCGCGGCCAATCGCTCGGCCCCGGTCTGATCGCCGCCTTCCGGGCGATTCCGCCACACCGTTATTTTCTGGCCTTCGGGGCGACGATCGTGGCCTATGTCGCCCTGGCCTATTACGACTGGATCGCCCTGCTGCATCTGGACGTGCGCCACATTTCCTGGCGTTTCATCGTCGCCTGTTCCTTCACCACCTACGCCCTGTCCCATAATATCGGCGCCTCGGTGGTTTCGGGCGCGATGGTGCGCTATCGCGGTTATGCGACCAAGGGGCTGAAAGCCGCGCAGGTCGCCGTGCTCGTCGCGATTTGCGCGCTGACTTTCGTGCTCGGGGAATTGCTGGTCGGCGGCTATGCGCTGATCGCGCGGCCTCATGCGCTCGCCCAGCTCGGCGACCTGCTGCCGGCGTTCCTCACTTATCCCTGGGCCGGGCGGGTCATCGGCCTCGCCTGTCTTGGCGCGGTCGCGCTCTATGTCGGCGGCGCGCTGTTCAAACTGCCGTCGCTGACCTTCTTCGGGGTGCGAATCTCGTATCCGAGAATGGGGATCATCGCGCGCCAGCTGATCGCGGCGCCCGCCGAGATCCTCGGGGCCGCCGGCATCATTTTCTACGCCTTGCCGGATGCCGGCAATCCGGGGTTCCTGGTCGTCGTCGCGGTGTTCATCATGTCCTTTTCCGCCGCTCTGGCCTCCAATGCGCCGGGTGGGATCGGCGTGTTCGAGCTGGTTTTTCTCAAGAGCATGCCGGGCGCGCCTCACGACGGGGTTCTCGCCGCGCTGCTGCTGTTTCGCCTGCTTTATCTGCTCATCCCGCTGGTGATCGCGGTTTTCATCGTTCTGGGCTTCGAACGGCGGCAGCTTGCGGAGGCCATCGAACACCACCACAGCCTGGCCGGGGAAAAAATCGAGGCCAGGGCGGGCGGGAAGCTGAAATAGCGACGCCGGCCCGAAGGCCGGCGCAGATCGAGAAAGAGGCGAGGGGACGCGCCCGACTACATGCGATATTGCTGAAGTCGGGTGGTGCGCAGGCCGGCGAGGCCGTGTTGATCGATCGACATCTGCCAGGACAGGAATTCGTCCACCGTCAGAGTGTAGCGGCTGCAGGCCTCCTCCAGCGAAAGCAGACCGCCGCGCACGGCGGCGACCACTTCCGCCTTGCGTCGGATAACCCACCTTTTGGTCGAGGGCGGAGGAAGGTCGGCGACGGTCAACGGGCTGCCATCGGGCCCGATGACATATTTGACCCTCGGACGGTGGGGCTCGGTCATGCTGAACACTCACTTACGCGAAGAACCCTGGCTGAAGCGCGACCTCCCCGGGTCCGGCGTCCGGCGCCGGCGACGGGGCGTTTTGCTCCATGGGTGAACAGTAGCGCGCCGGATTTAAGAAACGCCTAAGCGAACGGTCAGTAAATCGTTGTTCGAGCGTAAGTTTCTTGCCAAAGTCTTAGCGCCGGGACTAAAATGTCCTGCTTCGGAACAGGAACGAAGGGGGCGTTAACCATTCTGACGTCGCGAGAAGTCCGCCCGCGATCGTCAATCCCGGAGAACGAGACCGGCGCGATTCGGCGGTCGAGCCAGAGCTTTTCTGCAAACCGGATTTCGCTTCGACGCCAAATTCATTGAAAAGCGGCAAGCGACGGCCTATTGAAAGACCCGGCGCGCGAGATCGGGAAGGCCCGGGGGCGGCGCATTGGCGTCGCCGGACGACGGCGCCGGGGGAGTTTCGCGAAAGTCTGCCTTGATGAGCGTTGGTTCGGAGCCTCTCAACAGCCTCGATCTGCCGGGAGCGCCGGGAAGCTGTCGCGTGGTCGTCGCGATGTCCGGCGGCGTCGATTCTTCCGTGGTCGCGGCCCTGCTCAAGGAACAGGGCTATGACGTGATCGGCGTCACCATGCAGCTCTATGACCACGGCGCGGCCGAGCACCGGCCGGGCTCGTGCTGCGCGGGCCAGGACATTTTCGACGCCCGCCAGGCGGCGGCCCTGATCGGCATTCCGCATTTCGTGCTGGATTACGAGTTGCGGTTTCGCGACAAGGTCATCGACGCCTTCGCGCAATCCTATGCCGAGGGCGAAACCCCGATCCCCTGCGTGACCTGCAACCAGGAGCTCAAGTTCACCGATCTGTTCGACGTCGCGCGCGACCTCGGCGCCGCCGCGCTCGCCACCGGCCATTATATTTCCTCGCGCAAGGACGGCTCCGGCCGCGCGCTTTTCCGCGCCCGGGATCCCGACCGCGACCAGAGCTATTTCCTGTTCGCCACGACCCGCGAACAATTGAACATGCTACGCTTTCCGCTCGGCGAAATGACCAAGCCCGAGGTGCGCGAGCACGCCCGCCGTTTCGGCCTGCCCAACGCCGACAAGCCGGACAGCCAGGACATCTGCTTCGTGCCGACCGGGCGCTATTCCGACATTGTCGAAAAACTGGCGCCGCAGGCGGCCCAGCCCGGCGAGATCGTTCATGTCGACGGCCGCGTGCTGGGGCGCCATTCCGGCGTGATGCATTTCACCATCGGCCAGCGGCGCGGCCTCGGCCTCGGCGCGGCGGCGTCGAGCGCGGGCGAACCGCTTTACGTGGTCAGGATCGACGCGGCGAAGGCGCGGGTCACGGTGGGGCCGCGCTCGGCGCTCGCCACCCGGCGCGTGGCGCTGCGCGACGTCAACTGGATTGGCCCCGGCGAATTGGAACAGGCCGCGCGTTCGGGCCGCGAGATCGCGGTGCGGGTCCGCTCGACCCGTCCGCCGGCGCCGGCGCTGCTGGAATTGCGCGACGGCCAGATCTGTGTCGAATTCGTCGACGACGAGAGCGGCGTCGCCCCAGGCCAGGCTTGCGTGTTCTATGATAACGTCGAGCCGCGCGCCCGCGTCCTCGGCGGCGGTTTCATCCGCGGCGCTGAGGCGGCGACGCCGGCCGCGCCCACCCCGCGCGCCGCCGCCGGATGACCGAAATCCGCCGCGAAATCGCGCAGCTGGAAAATGCGCATGTCGAAGAGGCCTACGCCCGCTGGGCGCCGGTCTACGATCTTGTTTTCACGGCGGTCATGGCGCCGGGGCGGCGCGCGGCGGTCGCGGCCGCGCAAAGGCGGGGCGTGCTGATCCTCGACGTCGGCGTCGGCACCGGGCTCGAACTGCCGATGTTCGACCGAAAAGCGTCGGTGGTCGGCGTCGATCTGTCCGAGCCGATGCTGCGGCGGGCTCAAGGACGCGCCGCGCGCCAAAAATTGCTGCAGGTCGCCGGGCTTTGCGTGATGGACGCGACCCGCCTCGCTTTTCCCGCCGGCCATTTCGATTCGGTGGTCGCGCCCTATGTGCTGACCGTCGTCCCGGACCCGGCGGCGACGCTCGACGAACTGGCGCGGGTGGTGAAGCCGGGTGGCGAGGTCGTCCTGGTCAATCATGTCGGGGCGGAGAAAGGGCCGATCGCCTGGATCGAATCCTGGCTCGGCAAGAAATCGGCCTCGCTTGGCTGGCGCCCGGAATTCCCCTGGGCGATCCTCGGCGACTGGATCGCCGCCCGCCCGGACATGCGTCTCGTGGAGCGCCGCCGGATCGCGCCGCTCGGGCTCTTCACCCTGGCGCGGATCGAGCGGATTAAATAGCCGCGCTTCCTTGACAATGGAGTTGGCCGCGGACTATAGACCGCCCCACTTGAAGCGCGGCGCGTCTGCGCTTTGAGGACTTGAGGCGCGGCTTTGCCGCGCTTCTGGGGCGGAGTAGCTCAGCCGGCTAGAGCAGAGGAATCATAATCCTTGTGTCGGGGGTTCGAGTCCCTCCTCCGCTACCATTTGAAATCAATAGCTTGTACGCGAATGCGACCGCCCGAGGGCGGTTTTTCATTTTGCGCCTGGCCGCCATTTTCCGCCGACGGGCCGAAAAGCGGACCGGCGGTCGGGCGATCACGGCCTTCCGATGCTGGAATAGGAAAAGCCGAGTTTCCGGGCGTCGGCGGGGCGGTAGATATTGCGCAGGTCGATGAGGTTCGGGGCGGCCATGAGCGATTTGATCCGCGCCAGGTCGAGCGCGCGGAATTCGTCCCATTCGGTGACGATGGCCAAAGCTTCGGCCCCGGTCACGCAGTCGTAAGGGTCGTCGCAAAAAGTCACGTCGGGCATGATCCGCCGCGCCTGATCCATGGCTTTCGGATCATAGGCGCGCACATTCGCGCCGGCGTCCTCGAGCGCCGTCACGATGGAGATGGAGGGCGCGTCGCGCATGTCGTCGGTATTGAGCTTGAAGGCGAGCCCGAGCAGCGCGACGGTCTTGCCGCGCACCGAGCCGCCGCAGGCGGAGACGATCCTTTTCGCCATCGCGCGCTTTCTCCGGTCATTGACCGCCACCACCGCTTCGACGATGCGCAGGGGCGAGTCGTGATCCTGCGCCGTCTTGACCAGGGCCAAAGTGTCCTTGGGGAAGCACGAGCCGCCGAAGCCCGGTCCGGCGTGCAGGAATTTCGCGCCGATGCGATTGTCCATGCCGATGCCGCGCGCGACATCCTGCACGTTCGCTCCGACCTTCTCGCACAGGTCCGCGATTTCGTTGATGAAGGCGACCTTGGTCGCCAGGAACGAATTGGCGGCGTATTTGATCAGTTCCGCAGTGCGCCGATCGACAAAATAGAGCGGCGGCTGGTTGAGGTTGAGCGGCCGATAGACTTCGCTCATCACCTCGCGGGCGCGCGGGTCGCTGACGCCGACGACGATACGGTCGGGCCGCTTGAAATCGTCGATCGCCGCGCCTTCGCGCAGGAATTCCGGATTGGAGCAGACGGCGAATTCGGCGTCGGGGCGGGTTTCCGAAATGATCCGCTCGACCTCGTCGCCTGTCCCGACCGGCACCGTCGATTTGTTGACGACGACGGTAAAACCCTTGATCGCCTTGGCGATCTCGCGCGCGGCGGCGTAGATATAGGAAAGGTCGGCGAAACCGTCGCCGCGCCGCGAAGGCGTGCCGACGGCGATGAAGACGACTTCCGCCTCGGCGACGGCCTCGGCGAGGTCGGTGGTGAAGGAAAGGCGGCGGTTGCGCACATTGGCCGCGACCAGGTCGTCGAGACCAGGTTCGAAAATCGGGATCTCGCCACGCAAAAGGGCTTCGGTGCGCTTCGGGTCCTTGTCCACGCAGACGACCTGATGGCCGAAATCGGCGAAACAGACGCCCGAGACCAAACCGACATAGCCCGAGCCGATCATGGCGATTTTCATCAGCGAAATTCTCTTTCCCGAAAAGTGGAGGGATGCGCGGCGGTCGAGGCGGCCCGCGCGCGCCCTCTAACATGACGGAGCGGGATTTGCAGCCCCGGAGCTCAAGCGAGTCTTGGGGCGATAAATATTTCGGCGCCATGACGTTTTTGCGACCGGGCCGCTCCGGTTCGCCGCGCCAGCCCGGGAGTTTCGCAATCTCGACAAGGTGTTGTAACCATAGGCGGCAGGGCGCGAAGGGCGGCGAACAGGGCAAGAATGGCTGAAAACGCAGAAAATCGGGAGAATTTCGGGAATTTCAGCCCCTGGCGCTTTTCCGTCGCGCCGATGATGGAATGGACCGATCGCCATTATCGGGTTCTCGCCCGGCTGCATTCGCGCAGAACGCGGCTTTACACCGAGATGGTCACGTCCGCCGCGATCGTGCATGGCGACCGCGAGCGGCTGCTCGGCTATGACGCAAACGAACATCCGCTCGCCGTGCAGCTTGGCGGCTCCGACCCTGAAGAGCTGGCGCGGGCGGCGAAGATTTGCGCCGAATTCGCCTATGACGAGATCGATCTCAATGTCGGCTGCCCTTCGGACCGCGTCCAGAACGGGGCTTTCGGAGCCTGCCTGATGCGCGATCCGGCGTTGGTCGCGCGCTGCGTCGCGGCGATGAAGGAGGCTTCCGGTCTGCCGGTCACCGTCAAATGCCGCATCGGCGTTGACGACCAGGAGCCGCGCGAGGCGTTATTCGCGCTGGCGCGGGCCGTGGTCGCGGCGAGAGCCGACGCCCTGATCGTCCATGCC
The DNA here is from genome assembly GCA_963748385.1 of uncultured Pseudomonadota bacterium. GTDB lineage: Bacteria > Pseudomonadota > Alphaproteobacteria > Rhizobiales > Beijerinckiaceae > Rhodoblastus. The sequence continues at coordinate 68,541 of CAVVIQ010000016.1, read as the reverse complement.
CGGAAAGCTTGGCTCGAAGGTCTGTCGCCCAAGGAAAACCGCGAGATCCCGCCTCTGGATCGCCGCCTGGTCCATGAGCTGAAGCAAGCCATGCCGGAGGTCCCGATCGCGATCAACGGCGGCCTCGCCACGATCGAAGCCGCCGCCGCCCAACTGGAAAAGGTCGACGGCGTGATGATCGGCCGCGCCGCCTATCACGACCTGTCGATGCTACAGGACGTCGATCCGCTGCTGTTCGGCGTTCGCGGCGCCTTTCGCGAGCAGCCGCGCGGCGGTCGAGGCCTTTCTGCCCTATATCGACGACAAGCTCGGCGAGGGCGCGCGTCTCGCCGACATCACCCGCCACATGCTCGGCCTTTTCGCCGGGCGACCGGGCGCGCGGGCCTTCCGACGCCATCTCGCGACCCATGCCGTGCGGCGGGGCGCCGGCGCCCGGGTGGTCGAGGACGCCCTCGGTCTGGTCGATCATTCCAGCGCCGCCCCGAGGGCGGAGCGACTCAGCGCCTGATCGGGTTTGATGGCATGACAACCTTGTGGCGCAGAACGAGTTTCGCCGCGGCGCTGGCTGCTGGCCTGAGCTTTTCGCAGGCGCCGGAATTCGCCCAGCAATATCGTCAGCGGCTGGGCGGCGCGATCGACGAATTGCAGGCGTCCGTCTCGGCTTTCGACGCGGATAGCGGCGCGTCGGGCCTGACTCACGATGAAGGCGTGGCGCGCCTCGAAGATTTGGCCGACGCCTTCGTGCGCCAGCGCGGCGGCCGGGTCCGGGAGGAGACGGCGCGGCTGACGCGCCTCAAGCGCCAGGCCGCCGATCTCAATGGCGAATTGCCCCTGTCGAAGATTCTCGCTTTGGCGCTGGACGCCGACCCGCAGGTCGCGCGCGGCGCATTCGACGATTTCAAACCGGCGCTGCCGCTCACCGCCGACGGCGCCGCCAGCGCCGCCATTGGCTTTGTCGGCGCCCTGTTCGCCTTGCGGCTTCTGCCCCTGCCGTTCCGACTCAGGAAAAAGCGCCCGGCGCCGGACGCGGAATCGGACGGCGGCCGAAAAGGCGACCAGGGCCGCGATTTCCGCGATCTGCTGCGCGGCGAGGCAGGACGATAGGCTGAAGCCGCTGGATTTCCGGCTTCGGCGCCGGCGACGGAAATTTATTTTCGCGACGATGTAATCTTTCCCGCCGCCGCGCCGTATCCCTTTCCGCAGGCCAGTGACGCTTGCGCGACGCGCCCGCGTCCGGGCGCGATCTCAGGGAGTATGACGATGCAGATCAAGGTCGTTTCCGGCGCGAGCCTCGCCGCCGCCGCCATTGCGCTCGCCGTTTCCGGCGCCGCCCTCGCCCCCACCCAGGCGCAGGCCAAGAAGGCCATGGTTCATTGCATGGGCGTCAACGCCTGCAAAGGCAAGGGCGCCTGCAAATCCGCCAGCAACGCCTGCAAGGGTCAGAACGCCTGTAAGGGCATGGGCTGGCTGCCGGAAAAATCCACCTCGGCATGCACCAAGCTCGGCGGCAAGGTCGGCTGATCGCGCGACCTTTCCTCCCCGCGCGATTTTTTTCGCGCGGGGAGCCTCCCGCGGCCCGGAGAAAAGCGATGACAGCGAACGATCCGCAGGGTTTCGGGCTAGGCCTGCGGCCCGTCTATTATCCGGAGATTCTCGAATCGCCGCAACCGGTGGACTGGTTCGAGATCATTTCGGAAAATTACATGGTTCCCGGCGGCCGCCCGCTCGCCATGCTCGACCGCATCCGCGCCGATTATCCGATGCGGATGCATGGCGTGTCGCTGTCGCTGGCCTCCACAGATCCGCTCGACTTCGATTATCTGCGCGCCTTGAAAAGACTGGTCGCGCGGGTCGAGCCCGAACTGGTGTCCGACCATCTCGCCTGGACCGGCGTCCATGGCCTCAACCTCCACGATCTCCTGCCGGCGCCGCTGACGCGTGAATCGCTCGACCATTGCGTGGAGCGGGCGTCGCGCGCGCAGGATTTTCTCGGCCGCCGGATCGCGCTGGAAAATCCCTCGACCTATGTCGCCTTCGCCGGCGACGAAATGAGCGAGGCGGATTTCATCGCCGAACTGGCGCAGCGCGCCGACTGCCTGCTGCTGCTCGACGTCAACAATGTCTATGTCTCGGCGTTCAATCATGGTTTCGACGCCCGCGCCTATCTCGACCGGATTCCGAAGGAGCGCGTCGCCCAGATCCATATCGCCGGCCACACCCATGCCGGCACGCATATCATCGACACCCACGACCATCCCGTCTGCGACGATGTCTGGGCGCTGTTTTCTCATGTCTGGCGGACATTCGGGCCGATCCCGGCGATGATCGAGCGCGACGACCATTTTCCGCCTTTCTCCGAACTGCTCGACGAACTGCGCCACATGAGGGCGCTGGCCGAGGCCGAGGAAAAGGCGCTGGCATGAAACTGGCCGAGGTCCAAAACCTGTTTCAGGAGAGCGTGCTGGCGGAGGAGCCGTCGCCGCGCCTGCTGGCGCTTTTGCGCCCGCCAGTGCGCGCGGAGAATATCGCCGGGACTTTCGCCGTCTATCACGACGGCTTCAGGCTCAGGATGGCGGAATATCTCAGCAATGATTATCCGGCCTTGCGCGAGGCGATGGGCGACGAGGCTTTCGGCGCGCTGGTCGAAGCCTATGCCAAGGCCCGCCCGTCGACCTTCCGCAACGCCCGCTGGGTCGGCGCCGGTCTGCCCGCTTTTTTGCGCGCGACCCCGCCCCATGCCGACGATCGCTTCACTTGCGGGCTGGCGGCGCTGGAAGCGGCGCTGGCCAAGAGTTTCGACGCCGCCGACGCGGCCGAACTGCCGATCGAAAGTCTTGGCGTGACCGGCGAGGAGGATTGGCCGCGGCTGTGCTTCGGCTTCCACCCGAGCGTTATTGTGGTCGAGACGACGCGGGACGCGCTCGCGGCCTACGAGGCGGTTCAGGCGGGCGACCCGGCTGCGCAGGCGCGGCATGGAGAGAATGTCACGCTGGTGGTCTGGCGGCGCGAGCTTGATGTCCATTATCGCGTCCTCGACGATCTCGAAAGGATCGCCCTGACGGAGGCGATGGCGGGCGCGGCCTTCGCGGAGATCTGTGCGTCTTTGGCCTTCGCGCGTCCGGGCCGCGACGATTCCGAGACGGCGCAGGCCGCCGCCGGCTTCCTCGCCCGATGGTTTTCGGACGGCATGATCGTCGAAGCGGCGCCGACGTCCGAGTGACGCCATGCAGATTTGAAATGAAAAAGCCCGCCGCAATTTCTCGCGGCGGGCTTTTTTTGTCAGCGGCAGGGCGGCTCGCCCGGCCCGCCGCAAACCGGACCGCCGCCGCGCGGTCCGTTTTGGTTGTTGAAGCGGTAATAATAACTCTGCGCGCCAGGCGACCGGGCCTGGACCACGGCCGGGGCGTGGAACACGCCCGTCTGGGTCGCGATGGCCGCGCCGACCAGCGGCGCGACGACCAGCGGCAGCGGCAGCAGGCCGGCGTAAGGCGGCGGCGGCGGAGCCTCGTTGACGATGACCGCCGGCGTTGGCAGGAAACCGACCGGCGCCGGGGGCGGCGGCGCCCAACCGGGATCGTCGAACACGACATAAGGCCGCGCGAACACGGCATGATCCGAAGGCGGCGGCGGCGGCGCGTCGAGGTCCACGATGGTGAAATCGGCCGGCGCCTCGTAGGGCGCGCCGAGGTCCGCGAGCCGGCGGCGGGCGTCATAGGCGTGCGGCCCATGCGGGTAGTAATGCAGATAGGTCCAGTAGGACTCCCGCGCGTTGCGCAGGTGGGCGCGCCGCCACATGATCGCCTCGCGGCGCACCGCCACGATCGCGCGCACGCGCGACGCATAGGGAGAGTCGGGATAAGCCGCGAGGAAGTCGATGTAGCCCTGGATCGTGTCGCGGTCGAGCGCGGCGGTGAAGGCGTCGTCCATCGAATAATCGCGGATCGGCCGCGCGCGCAGCCGCGTCACGCTCTCGACGGCGACCCGAGGGGAGGTGGGCGCGCGGGCGATCAGAGCCGGCGGCGCGGTCAGTTTCGATTCGTCCCACGGGATCGCCGCGCCCTTGGTCTCCTGCGCAACCCTCATCCGGGTCTGGCCGAAGGCCTGGTCGATCGGCAGCCCCGGCTCGCGCAAGGCCTCGGCCAGGGCCTGGGCGTAGGCGCCATAGGGGCCCGGCGCGTCCGGCGCCACCGCGCCCGGCGCGGCGTTGAAGGCCAAAAGCTCGCCCGGCGCCGGATTGACGAGGGCCAGTCCTCCGGCGAGCGGATCGCCGCTCTGCGCGAAGGAATTGGTCCGCGCCGCGTCGAGCGCGACGATCTTCGCCCGCATCGGCATCTGCGCCAGCGGTTGGAGATAATCGCTCAACCGCACGGCTTCGAGCGGAGCGTCCGCCGCGCGCGGGATATTGGCCTCGATCGGCGCGATGTAGTTTTCGCCGGCGTATTGCAGGCCGCGCCCGGAAATATAGACGAAGGCGATGGCGTTGGGGCCGGCCTCGGCGGCCTTGTCCACGAATTCGCGCAGCGCCTTGCGCAAGCCGTCCTGGTCGAGATCGGCGGCGCCGGTCACGTCGAAGCCGGCGCGCCGCAAGGTGTCGGCGATCAGGCCGGCGTCATTGGCGGCCGTCGGCAGGGGGGCGGTCCTGTAACTGGATTCGCCGATCACGAGGGCGATGCGGGGCGCGCCGCCGGGCGCCGGCTGGGCCGCGCCCGGCGCCGCCCCGGCGACGATCGCTCCGACGAACAGGACGCCGGCGAGCCCCCGCCTGAATATTCTGGTCCTGACCCTCATGATTCCTTCCCTCGTGCGTCGAATCTCGGCGCCAGGCGCTCGCGCGAACCATGGCATGGGGCGCCCGGACGCCTGAACGCCGGCTGAATGGCGAGGGCTTCGGGACGAGGTCAGACCTGCTCGGGATGCGGCGTGTACCAGTTCAGCTTGTCGCGCAGGGCCACGACCTCGCCGACGATGATGATCGTCGGGCCGCGCAGGCCGTGGGCGGCGGCCTTGGCGGCGATGTCGGCGATGGTTCCGGTGACGGTGATCTGGTTGGGCCTCGTGCCGTTCTCGACGATCGCGACCGGCAGGGCCGGATCCGCGCCGTGACGCAGGAACTCCTTGGTCAGATAGTCGAGATGGGCGAGGCCCATATAGACGGCGACGGTCTGGCGGGGGCGCAGGATCGAGCTCCAGTCGAGCTGGATCGGGCCGTCGCGGCCATGGCCGGTGACGAAGAGGCAGGACTGGGCGTAGTCCCGGTGGGTGAGCGGGATGCCGGCATAGGACGAGCAACCCGCAGCCGCGGTCACGCCCGGGCAGACCTGGAAGGGAATGCGATGCGCGGCGAGCTTTTCGATCTCTTCGCCGCCGCGCCCGAAAATGAAGGGGTCGCCGCCTTTGAGCCGCAGGACGCGCTTGCCTTCTCTGGCCAGCTTGACCATCAGCTCGCCGATTTCCTCTTGCGGCACGGCGTGGTTGGCGCGCTTTTTCCCGACATAGACGCGCTCGGCGTCGCGGCGCACCCGGTCCATGATCGCCGGCTCGACCAGCTGGTCGTACAGCACCACGTCGGCCTTCTGCATCAGGCGGAAGGCGCGGAAGGTCAACAGGTCCGGGTCGCCGGGGCCGGCTCCGACCAGATAGACCTCGCCGGTCGACTTTTCCCCGGAGGCCGAGCCGTCCGGGAGGCAGAAGTCGATCTCGTGATCGAGCATGGTTTTCGCGGTGGCGTCGTCGCCGGCCAGCACCATTTCCGCGATCGGTCCGTCATAGACGCGCTCCCAGAAGCGCATCCGCGCCTGCTGGCTGGTAAGCTTCTTGGCCAAAGCGGCGCGGGCGGCGCCAGCGAGCGAGGCGAGCCGGCCGTAATTGGCCGGGATCAGGGTTTCGAGCCGCGCCTTCAGCATGCGGCCGAGCAGGGGCGCGTCGCCCCCGGTCGCAATGGCGACCACCAGCGGGCTGCGGTCGAGCACCGACGGGGTGATGAAATCGCTGAAAGCCGGGAAATCGGCGACATTGACCAAAGTCCCTGATTTCCGCACCCGCGCGATCAGGTCCTCGTCGGGCTTCTCGCCCGGCTCATAGGCGAAATAGGCGAGTCCGAACCCCGCGAAAGCATCGGGCGCGGCGAGGTCGCCGCGACGAAATCCGCCTGCGAGCGGCGCGAATTCGTCGCTCGGATTTTCTGCGAACAGCCAGACTTCGGCGCCGGCGCGCGCAAGCGTGTCCACGCGGCGCGCGGCGAGCGCGCCACGGCCGACGACCGCGACCGGGCGGCCGCGGAGGTTGAGGAAAATGGGCAGGCGATTCATGCGCGTGTCCCGATCAGGCGGCGAGCAGGCGGCCGCCGTCGCGGCCCCGCCACAGCGCCTCGGCCTGAATTTGGGCGTCTTCCATATCGGACGCGTGTTTCATCGCGCGCAGGATCATGGCGAGCGTGCCGGTCACCGCCGCCTCGGCATAGACGTCATGCGCCTCGCCGCGCCAAACGCCGAGCAGCCGCGACACGTCCATCGTCTCGTCGGGAAGCTGGCGCGGCTCCTCCATCATCGGCGGCCAGCGCTCCTCGAAGGCGACGCCGTCGCGCACGCCGAGCGTTTCGCAAGGTTTGCCGGGGCGGCGTTCGATCTCGCCGCCCTCGCCGCGGAACACGATCATGTTGTTCTCGCCGAGCAGCAGCGCGGCGTTGCGGTGGGTGTTCATGTAATTGGGATGGAAGATGCCCTGCGGCAGCACCGGCGCGCCGAAGGGATTGATCATCCGCGCCAGGGTGTGGATCGGCGAGCGCAGGCCGAGGATCGGCTTGAAGCCCATCATGCGCGCGAGCGGCGGGCTGATGGCGGCAAGATCCATATAGGCGAAGCGGTTTTGCCGCAGCGCCCGGGTCGCCTCGGGAAAATCCGATGCGACCGGAAGCCCGAGCGCGGTGAGAACCTCGCCCGTATACAGCCGGCCGGGGGTATGGCCGTCGAAACCGTGCATGAAGACGGAATGGCCGGCCTGGACGAGGCAGAGCGCGGCGAGCAGGAACCAGGGCAACTGGCGCTTCTTGCCGGCGTAGGACGACCAGTCCACGGAGACGAGGCCGGGCTCGGGAGCGGGGAGGGTCTTGCGCGCGGCCTTGGCGAAACCGGCGATTTCCTCCGCGCTCTCCTCCTTCATGCGCAGCAGCATGAGAAAGGCGCCGAGCTGTTCGGGCAGGACCTCGCCGGCGAGGACCATGGACATCGCCTCTTCCGCCTCCTCGACGGTCAGCGAGCGCGTCAGATTCCTGCCGCGCCCGAGAATGGCGATAAAGCGGGCGAAAGGATGGGGCGATTGGAGCATGGCGTTTTTTCCCTGATGGTTCGTTCTATATTAGCAAAGGCGGCGCGGGCGTCACGCCTTCATCAGCGCCGAGGCGCCGCGAGCGATGACATATAATCCGACGCCGGCGACGGCGACGGCGAAAATTTCGATCAGAAGCCGGCGACGGACGGCGAGAAGCCCGGCGAGCCGCGCGCCGAACAGCCCTCCGAAAAGGCCGCCGACGACAAGCAGGGCGGCGAACCGCCAATCCACCAGACCGGACCATGCGTAACTGGCGGCGGTCGTCGCGCCGAGAGCGGCGACCGAGACCAGCGACGAGGCGATGGCGTTGATCATCGGCATGGCGGTGGCGGCGAGGATGCCGGGAACGACCAGGAAACCGCCGCCAATGCCGAAAAAGCCGGACAGAATTCCGACCACCGCGCCGATTCCCAGCAAGGCGGGAAGCGGCTTTGCCGCGTTGTGCGCGGCCGGGCGGGCGTCTCCTGGCGCCGGCGTCGCGCCCTTGAAGGCCATCTGCGCCGCGACGACCAGCATCAGCGCGCCGAACAGAACGAGCAGCTTCTGCCCGTCGACCATCTTGCCGAGCGTGGAGCCGATGAACGCGCCGATCACGCCGGCCAAGGCGAAAACGAGGGCGCTGGCCCAACGCACGCGGCCCGCGCGCGCATGGCTCAGGAGATTGGCCAGGGCGCTGACCGACACCGCCGCCGCGCCCGTGCCGATGGCGATGTGCGGATCGGCGACGCCGACGAAATAATAAAGCAGCGGCGTGGCGAGGATCGACCCGCCGCCCCCGATCAGGCCAAGGACGAAGCCGACGATCGCGCCCGAGAGGAGGGCGGCGCCGTCCGCGAAAGAAAAGACCAAAAGTTCCGCTCCGTTTCGCGCCGTTAATATATTAAGAATATCGAATATATGCAGTCAAACCATGTGGTCAAGTCATTCAGGCGCGGGGTTTCGCCGTGCGGACTTGAGGCGATCACATTCGGGACGCGAGACATTTCGCCTGCCGCGGGCGGCTTTTTGGCCGAAATTGAGCGAATATGAGGCGGTGTTGCAAAAACGCGACATTCTTTCATCTTCTCCGATGTTATCGTTCGACATCAACGCGTCACACGGATTTGGCCGGGCCGCGGAAATCATTCGAAACATTCCGTCAGAACATCCATCGAGGGGGAAATAATGCAAAAATGGCGTCATCTGCTCGGCGTGAGCCTGGCCGCGCTGTCCTTGGCCGCTTCGGCGGGCGTCGCCCGTGCGACGGAAGGCTATTTCCTGGAAGGCGCGGGCGCCCGCGACCAGGGCCTCGCCGGCATCGATTCCGCCAATCCGGGGGATTCCTTCACCAACGCCAATAACCCCGCCGGCCTCGTCGATGTCGGCGATCAGTTCAACGGCGACATTTCCCTGTTCATGCCCTGGCGCGGCTATAACGCGTCGGGCACCGAGTTTGTCGCTCCGGGGAACGTGAACAGCGAGCGCAACGCCTTCGTGCTTCCCTCGCTGGGCTATTCGCATCAGATCGACGCCGATCAGGCCTGGGGCGTCACCATGGTCGGCAATGGCGGCATGAACACCACCTACTCCGGCGGTCTCTACAATCCCCACTGCGGACCCTATACTGGCGTGTTCTGCGGCGGCCGCACCGGCGTCGATCTCAACCAGGGCCTGATTTCCATCGGCTACGCCCATCGCTTCGGCAATTTCGAGGTCGGCATCGCGCCGGTCTTGGCCATCCAGATGTTCTCGGCCTACGGCCTCACCGCCTTCGAGGCGTTGTCGGAGGACCCCGCCCTGGTGACCAACCATTCGCCGTCCTGGTCGGTCGGCGCGGGCGTGCGCGCGGGCGCGATCTATCATGTCAACGACGCGCTCTCGTTCTCGTTGCAGGGCTCGACGCCGATCTGGTCCTCCGGTTTCGGCAACTACCAGGGCCTGTTCGCCCAGCAAGGCAATTTCAACGTTCCCGGCACGGTTGGCGTCGGCGCCTCGTACAAGGTGATGCCGACCCTGGCCGTGATGGTGGATTGGAAGCACATCTTCTATTCGGGCGTGGCTTCGATCAACAATCCCATGGTTCCCAGCGGGCCCTTCCCGCTGGGCTCGGCGAATGGTCCCGGCTTCGGCTGGAAGGATGTCGACGTGGTCGGCATCAGCTTCGAGTGGGCCTACAGCGACCGCCTGACCCTGCGCGCCGGCTACGCCTACAGCACCCAGCCGATCAGCGCGGCCAATGTGATGTTCAACATTCTGGCGCCGGGGACCACCACCAGCCACATCGGCGCCGGCTTCTCCTATTTCTGCGCCCCGAATTCGTCAGTTGACTTCTCGGCGCTCTATTCGCCGCGAGTTGCCGTCGCCGGGCAGGAGTACCTGTTTGGCTATGGCTACAACCCATATTCCAACATCAACATCTGGCTCTCGGAGCTCCAGCTCACCCTCGGCTACACCTATCACTGGGAACAGCCCAAGGCCGTCCTCGCCAAATATTGATCTGCGCAGCCTAAGCGCTTTGCGTCAGGGCCGGCTCCGCGCCGGCCCTGTTTTTTTGCCGCCCTCATTCCGAAAATCGATGTTGGCCGAAGGCGCCATGCCGTTTATTAATCCAGGTCAAGGCGCGAATCCTGCAGCTCGACAATAAACTGTCTGAAATGGACGTTCGGGGACGAGGGCTCATGACGCATCCTGTCCTAGTGCTGGGAATTGGCAATGTGCTGATGTCCGACGACGGCGCCGGCGTTCACGCGGCGCGCGGGTTCGATCCTCTCGAAGATGAAGCCCTGAAAGTGCTGGACGGCGGTACGCTCGGCCTGTCCCTGCTGGTGGAGGTCGAGTCCTGCGGCGCCTTGATCGTTTTCGACGCCGCGAGCTTCGGGGCCGAGCCCGGTTCGGTGCGGACCTTCATGGGCGAGGAAATGGACGCCCAGCTTTCCGGCAAGAAGAAAACCGCGCATGAGGTCGCCTTGTTCGACCTTCTCGCCACGGCGGAACTGCTCGGCCGCAAGCCCGAGCGCCGGGCGCTGATCGGCGTCGAGCCGGACCGCATCGAATGGGGGCTGGAGCCGACGACGGCCGTCGCCTCGGCCATTCCCGAGATGCGGCGCGCGGCGCGCGCTCTGATCGAGGGCTGGGCGTCATGACTTCCACTTGCGCCGCGACCGAACCAATGGAGCCGGACGCCGGCTTCGCCGCCGCCCTGATCTGGGAAACGCTCGCCAGGCTGACCCAATTCGCGGAAACCGGGGAAACGGCGACGATCGATCTCGGCGGCCTGCCGATGTCGAACGGCGACCGCGCGGCGCTCGACGATTTCCTCGGCCGCGGCGAGGTCAGCGCGACCATCGAGGTCATCGGCCGCACCGAGGTCTGGGAAACGCAATTTTCAGGCGTTTGGCGGGTGCGCCATTTCGGCGCGGACGCGATCGCGACCGACCTGATCGAAATTTCCGCCTGCCCCAAAATCCTGCTCGCGGACCGGCGCGACGCCGAAAGCGCGGCGCGCGACATGGCGAAAGCGCTCGAACTCAAACACGGGATCGTGGAGACGCCGCATGAAACATGACGACACCCTTGCCGGCGAAATGCAAAGTCGCGGCGTGTCGCGGCGCGCCTTTCTGAAATACGGCTCCTATATCGCCTCGCTCATGGCGCTTCCGCCTTCCGCGGCCGAAGCCCTCGCCGAGGGCCTCGCGGCGGCGCGGCGCCAGTCGGTGATCTGGCTGTCGTTCCAGGAATGCACCGGCTGCACCGAGTCGCTGACCCGTTCCTTTGCGCCGACGCTCGAGAACCTGATTTTCGATTTCATCTCGCTCGATTACCACGAGACCCTGATGGCCGTGTCGGGCGAGGCGGCCGAGGAGGCCCGCAAGGCGGCGATGGCCGCCAACAAGGGCAAATATATCGTCGTCGTGGACGGTTCTGTGCCGTTGAAGGACGGCGGCGTCTACGCGACCATCGCCGGCAAGACCAATCAACAGATTCTCGCAGACACCGTGAAGGACGCTTTCGCGGTGGTGGCGGTCGGCACCTGCGCCGCGTTCGGCGGCATTCCCAAAGCCAATCCCAATCCCACCGGCGCGGTTCCGATCTCCACGCTGGTCGGCGACAAGCCGCTGATCAATATTTCCGGCTGCCCGCCGATCCCGGAGGCCATGACCGGCGCCCTCGCCTATGTTCTCTCCTTCGGGAAAATTCCCGAACTCGATCACCTCGGCCGGCCGAAGGCCTTTTTTGGCGAGACGATCCATGACCGCTGCTACCGCCGTCCGTTCTATGAGCGTGGCGAGTTCGCCGACGGCTTCGACGACGCCGGCGCGCGGCAGGGCTTCTGTCTCTTCAAGGTCGGCTGCAAGGGGCCGGTGACCTATAATTCCTGCGCCACGGTGAAATGGAACGGCGGCGTGTCCTTCCCGATCCAGTCCGGGCATGGCTGTCTCGGCTGTTCCGAGCCGGATTTCTGGGACCAGGGCGGCTTCTACCGGCCGCTGTCGACGCCGCTCGGCGCGATGGGGCCGATGCTGGCCGGAGCGGCGCTCGCCGGCGCGGCCCTTGGCGCCGGGGCCGGGCTCGCCGCCCGCGCCCATCAGAAGTCTTACCTCGCCTCGCTTGAAAAAGAGAAAGAGAAGGAGTGAGCCATGGAACTGCTCGCATTCGCCCGCGGCCCGGCGCTGACCTTCTCTTTGGCGATATTCGTCCTGGGCGTCGTATGGCGCCTCGTCGGCCTGCTCGCCCTGCCGCCCTGGCGTGACTATTCTCCGCCGCGCGAGGGCTCGGCTCCGAACTGGCTCTCTGCGATCCGCGCGGTCTTCGGCAAGATGATCCCGCACCGAACCTTCCTGAAGGAGGGGATGTTCACGACCGTCAACGGCTACGTCTTCCACATCGGCCTCGCGATCGTCGTGTTCCTGTTCGTGCCCCACATCGTCTTGCTGAAAAGCCTGTTCGGCGTCTCCTGGCCCGGCCTTCCCAGCGGCATGATCACCGGCGTCGGGGCGCTTACGGCGGCCTCGCTGGTCGCCGCGCTCGTCTATCGCCTGACCAGCCCGGTGCTGAAGCTGATCTCGCGGCCCAACGATTACATCAGCTGGCTTCTGACCTTCCTGCCGGTCGCCACCGGGCTCGCAGCCACCGCCCATATCGGCGCGCGCTACGAGACCATGCTGTCGCTCCATATCCTGAGCGTCTGCGCCATGCTGATCTGGTTCCCCTTCGGCAAGCTGATGCACGCCTTCCTGTTCGTTCTGTCGCGCGGAGCGACGGGCGTTCGCTTCGGACATAGAGGAGCGCAACTATGACCGCCAAGACGACAGCCTCGGGCGTCGCTTACGACGTGCAGGGCGAACGCGCCGACTCGGACCGCCGCGACGCCGCCATGCAGGCCTTCGTGCGCGACTTCGCGCGCACCGCGGCGATCCATATGGAATCCTGCGTGCGCTGCGGCATGTGCTCCACGGCCTGCCATTTTTATGTCACGACCGGCGACCCGAAATATACGCCGATCAACAAGCTCAGGCCGTTCGAACAGGCCTATCACCGCCATGTCGGACCCTTCGCCCCGGTCTATCGGCTGTTCGGCCTGAAATCCAATGTCTCCGCCGAGATGCTGCAGGAATGGGAATCGCTGATCTATGACGGCTGCACCCTGTGCGGGCGCTGCACCCTGGCCTGTCCGATGGGCATCGACATCGCCGAACTGATCAAGGAGGCGCGGCACGGCATGTATAAAGCCGGGCTGGTGCCGGATCGCCTGGAGCTGATGGATCGCACCACCAAGGCCTGGGGCAGCCCGGCCTCGCCCTCGGAAGATTTCGCCGACATCATCCGCGACGCGGGCGAGGAGCACGGCGTGCCGATGAATGTCGATCTGCCCAAGGCGGATTACGTCGTCACCGTCGCCCCGGCCGAACTGACCGAGCACACCAAGGCTCTGTCCGACGTCGCCAAGATCCTCAACAAGATCGGCGTGAGCTGGACCTATTCGACCGAGGGCTTCGAGGCTTCCAACATCGGCTACATCAACGGCGACCTCCCGCTTCAGGAGAAGATGACCCGCAAGATCATCGACAACGCCATAGCCATCGGCGCGCACACCCTGATCCTGCCCGAATGCGGCCACGCCTATGGCGCGGCGCGTTGGGAGGCGGCGCGCTGGTATGGCAAGAAGCTGCCGCTCCGCATCATCCACATGACCGAATTCCTGGCCGAAGTCGTCACTAGCGGCCGGATCAAGCTGAAGAAGATGGACGAGACCACCTGCTTCCACGATCCCTGCCAGCTGGCGCGGCGTGGCGGAGTCACGGAGGCGCCGCGCGCGGTGCTCAAAAGTCTGGGCCTCGACCTCACGGAATTCGAAGACCATGGCGAACTGGCGTGGTGCTGCGGCGGCGGCGGCGGCGTCGTCTCCAACGTCCGCGCCGATCCGCTGCGCTTCAAGGCTTTCGAGATCAAGCGCAAGCAGGTCGAAAAGGCCAAGACGCAGCATTTCGTCACCGCCTGCGGCCAGTGCCGGATCACTCTGACGCTCGGCGCCAAGCACGACAAATGGGACCAGAAGGTCGAAAGCCTGCTGGAGCTTGTGGCCGACCATCTCGAAGACTGAAATCTGACGGAACACCCGCACCGAGGAAAATGCGATGAGCAACCGCATCGTCGTGGACCCGATCACCCGGATCGAAGGCCACCTGCGAATCGAAGCCGAACTGGGCGAAGGCAATTCCATCCGCCAGGCCTATTCCTCCGGCACCATGGTGCGCGGCATCGAACTGATCCTGAAAGGGCGCGATCCGCGCGAAGCCTGGGCCTTCGCCCAGCGTATCTGCGGCGTCTGCACCCTGGTTCACGGCCTGGCCTCGGTGCGCTCGGTGGAAAATGCGCTGGGCTACGACATTCCGCCCAACGCCCAGCTGATCCGCAATCTGATGATCGCCGCGCAATATGTGCATGACCATGTCATGCATTTCTATCACCTCCACGCCCTGGACTGGGTGGATGTGGTCTCGGCGCTCAAGGCCGACCCCAAGGCCACTTCGGCCCTGGCGCAAAGCATTTCCTCCTACGCCAAGTCGAGCCCCGGCTATTTCTCGGATGTCCAGAAACGCCTGCAGACTTTCGTGAACAGCGGCCAGCTCGGCATTTTCGCCAATGGCTTCTGGGGCAATCCGGGCTACAAGCTGCCGCCCGAGGCCAATCTGATGGCCGTGGCGCATTATCTCGAGGCGCTCGCCTGGCAGCGCACCGTCGTCCAGATCCACACGATCTTCGGCGGCAAGAACCCGCATCCCAATTTCCTGGTCGGCGGCGCGCCGTCGCCGATCAGCGCCGGGCCGGGAGAAATTGGCAGCGGCAGCGCCGCGACCGCGGTGAATATCGTCACGCTCAACCAGGTGCGCAGCATCATCCAGTCGATGCGCGATTTCGTCGATCAGGTCTATCTGCCGGACACCCTGGCGATCGCGGGCTTCTACAAGGATTGGTTCACGCGCGGCGAGGGCCTGGGCAATTTCATGACCTATGGCGACTTCCCCGCCGACGGCCGCGCCAACAGCAATAACCTGCTGATCCCGGCAGGCGTGATCGTCGGGCGAGATCTCTCCCATATCGAGCCGGTCGATCTCAACGATCCCAAGCAGATCCAGGAATTCGCCGCCCATAGCTGGTACGATTATTCCGCGGGCAAGACGGCGGGTCTCCACCCTTACGACGGCGAGACCAATCTGGCCTATACCGGCCCGCAGCCGCCGTTCGAGCAGCTCGAGGTGGAAAAATCCTATTCCTGGCTCAAGTCGCCACGCTGGCGCGGCAAGGCGATCGAGGTCGGGCCGCTGGCGCGCGTGCTGATGCTCTATGCGAAGGGCCACGAACAGACCCGCGAGCTGGCGGGCATGGCGCTGAAGAAGCTCGACCTGCCGCTGACCGCGCTGTTCTCCACGCTCGGCCGCACCGCGTCGCGTACGCTCGAATCCAAGATCATCGCCGATCAGATGGAGGGCTGGCTCGACGCGCTCATGGCCAATATCCGCAACGGCGACGTGGCGGTGCACAACGAGGCGATGTGGGATCCCTCGACCTGGCCTTCGGAGGCGCGCGGCTTCGGCGCCATGGAGGCTCCGCGCGGAGCGCTCGGGCACTGGATCGTCATCAAGAACGGCAAGATCGACAATTACCAGGCGGTGGTGCCGAGCACCTGGAACGCCGGCCCGCGCGACGCGACGGGGCAGCCCGGCGCCTATGAAGCGGCGCTCCAGGACCACCACACTCTGGCGGTTCCGACCCAGCCGCTGGAAATCCAGCGCACCATCCATTCCTTCGACCCCTGCATCGCCTGCGCGGTGCATGTGGTCGATCCCGACGGCCAGGAAATGTCGTCGATCCGGGTGGTTTGAAGCGGCGCGCCGAGACGCGGGCCGATCAGAACGGCTTTCTCAGCCAGCGCGGCGTGCGCGCCGCGTAGGCTGTCCATTCCGTCGCCGAAGCGCAGGGCGAGGTGGATTTCCTCGCGCCGGATCGCCAGCCGGTCCACGAGAAAGGCGGCGACAAAAGCCATCGGCACAAACCACAAGGCGCTGTAAGCGAGGCCGATCCCGATCAACAGCAAGGTGTTGCCGAGATAGATCGGGTTGCGGCTGTAAGCGAATGGCCCGTAAGTGACGAGCCGCCCGGCGCCGCGATTGGGCAGGATGTTCGTGCGCGCGAGCAGCATCGCGCCCATGGCCCAGAAATCGAAGGCGAGCCCGAAGGCGATGAACACGTCGCCGCACATCCTGACCCAATCGGGCAGGAGCTTTCCCGTCGGGGCGGCGTATTGCAGCAGATAAGCGACGCCGCCCGCCACGACGTATAGAATCGGCGGCCAGGGAATCCGGTTGGGACGTTGGGCGAAATCGATGGCCAAGGACTGACTCGGGGTTCTGCGTGCCGACTGCCGGATCATGCCTGTTCGCCGGCGATTGTCCAGAAGCCTGACGACGACGCGCACGTCCAACAATGGTCAGGCAAAGGGGCCGCCGCCCGCAAGGCGCATCGCCGGGCAGGCCCCTTGATCTGTCCATTTCCGAGAGGCAAGCTGGCGCAATCGACGACGGCTACGATCGGATGAGGACCTGGCCGGTTTCACAGGCGGTTGGACAATGCGGCCGACATGGCTCTTCGCAGCGTTTCTTGGCGGCTGGACCGGCGCGTGCTGGGCGCAATCCGCGGCGGAGCCAGCAATTCGGCTCGAACAGATCCTTCCGCCCGATGCGTTCCAGGCTTCAGGGTTGCAAAAGCTTACGCCGGGAGAATTGCAAGCCCTCGACCGGTGGGTTAGCGCGATTGCGCCCGCGTTCAGACATCGAGAGACGCAGGGCGTTGAACCTGTTCCCGACGCGAATATCGAAAGCAACATCGATGGGGAATACAGGGGCTGGAGCGGGGATACCATATATAGATTGATGAACGGGCAAGTCTGGCGGCAATCGGCCGATCACTATCATTATCATTACGCATATGCCCCGAAGGTGGTCATCTACCCATCGGCGGGTGGTTTCAGAATGCATGTCGATGGCGACGACGACGAGGACGTCGCCGTGCGGCAAGTCCGGTGAGATCGATCGCCGCGCTTTCAGCCAGATCTTCTGGTCGGAGCGAGGGGGTGTTCGGAACCGCTGGAATGTTTTTGCGCCGGCTCCATTCTCAGGCTTCCTACGGCGAGAAGTCGAAATCGAGTTGGCGAGTCGCCTGGCCCGCGTCGAAGGCGGAGACCGTGACGCCGAGCAGGCGGATGCCTTTGGGGGGCGGGAAGAGTGGGGCGAGCAACGACAGGGCGCGGCGCAGCAGGTCGGCGGCGGACGAGACCGCTTCGGGCTCGCTGTGGGCGCGGGTGACCTGCTGAAAATCCGCATATTTGACTTTGATCGTCACGGTTCGTCCGCTCATCCGGGCGCGTTCGCAGGCGGCCCAAACTTTCTGGACGATTGGCGCGATTTTCTCCCGCGCCGCGTCGAGGGTGAAGACATCCTCCAGAAAGGTGTTTTCCGCGCCGATCGATTTGCGGGCGCGATCGGGCCGCACCGGGCGGTCGTCAATCCCGCGCGCGATGGCGTAAAAAAAGCTTCCCGCCTTGCCGAAATGTTTCTGCAGGAACTCCGGCGCGCAAGCTTTCAGATCCGCGCCGGTCTCGATCCGGAGTCGGCGCATTTTTTCGGCGGTGGCGGGGCCGACGCCATGAAATCGTTTCACCGGGAGCGCCTCGACAAAGGCCGGCCCCATCTTCGGCGTGATGACGAACAAGCCGTTCGGCTTGCGCTGGCCAGAGGCCATTTTGGCCAGAAATTTATTGTAGGACACGCCGGCCGAGGCGGTGAGGCCGGTCTCATTCAGGATCGCCGCCCTTATGTCCTCGGCGGCCGAGGCGGCGGTTTCGCCCTCGGCGAGAAGATCGGTCACGTCGAGATAGGCTTCGTCCAGCGCCAGCGGCTCGATCAGCGGGGTGCGGCGGGCGAGAATGTCCCTGATTTTTTGCGAAACCGCGCGATAGGCCTCGAAGCGCGGGGGAACGAAAACAAGTTCCGGACATTTGCGCAGCGCCGTCACCGAGGGCATGGCGGAATGGACGCCAAAGGCCCGCGCCTCATAGCTCGCCGCCGCCACCACCCCGCGCGCCCGGCCATGGCCGACCGCGACGGGCCGGCCGCGCAGGGAGGGATTGTCCCGCTGCTCGACCGACGCATAAAAGGCGTCCATGTCGATATGAATGATTTTGCGGACCCGCGACGGATCGGTCCGGGGTTTTTCGTGTCCGTCGCCGGCGGTCACGCCATCGCGCCGTGGCTCGTCACCCAGCGCACGATGGCGTTGGCGTCGCTCGCGCCGGCCTGCCGCGCGACTTCGTTGCCATTGGCGATGATCACCAGGGTTGGAATGCCGCGGATGTTGAAACGGCCGGCGATGCGCGGGAACATGTCGGTGTCCACCTTGAGGAAGCGCGCCGCGATCTCCATTTTCTTGGCGGCCGCCGTGAAGTGCGGACCCATGACCTTGCAGGGGCCGCACCATTCGGCCCAGAAATCGACGACGATCGGGAGGTTGGTGCGCTCGATATGGCGATCGAATTCCACCTCGTCATGGATTTCGATGACGCCGGGAAAGAGGGCCGAGCCGCAGGCGCCGCAAGCGGGCCGCAGGCCGCTTTGGAGCTTTTCGCCGCTGGCGCGATTGACTTTGCCGCAATGCGGGCAAACCACATGAACCTCGTCCACCCCTGGCCTCCATCGCCCGTCGCCGGAACCCGCAAAACCGGCTCCGCTCGCGATATATATTCGCTGGCGGCGATATGTTCCAGAGACAGGAGAAGGCGAAGGTCAGGAAGGACGATTGTCTGGCGCGTCCTTGGTCAGGCCTTGCCCGATTTCGCGGCAGGCGCCGGCGCTTTCCTGGGCGCCGGGCGCGGCCTCGGGCCTGAGCCAGGCGACCTGCGCGAGTGCGAGGCCGGAATTTTCCGTCGGCCTGGCGGCGCCCGGACGCGAAAGGGCGCGTCTTCTGGACTGGAAGTCGATAATTTCGCACATGGTCTTCACCCTCTGCGATTCGCTCATTCCCCCTTTGTGGCGGAGCAAGTTCCGCGCCAGAATGGCCAGTGCGCCGGCGCGGGGCGCGAGGGGCGCGCGAATCCGGCTTCAACCCTGGGGAAAGAGATGACGCAAAACCATTTTCTGCTGCGCCATGACGACGAGGGCGTCGTCACGCTCACCCTGAATCGGCCGGAATCGCGCAACGGCCTGTCGCTGGGCATGCTCGGCGCCTTGCGCGCCGCCCTGGCCGAGATCGAGGCGGATCCTTCCGCCCGCGTGGTCATTCTGGCCGGGGCGGGGCCAGCTTTTTGCGCCGGGCATGACCTGAAGGAAATGCGCGCCCGCGATTACGATCCCGCCTATGTCAAGGAGCTCTTCGCGCTCTGCGCCGAGGTCATGCAGGCGATCGTGGCTTTGCCCAAGCCGGTGATCGCCCGGGTCCACGGCGTCGCCACGGCGGCGGGGGCGCAACTCGTCGCCAGCGCCGACCTTGCGCTCGCCGCCGAGGACGCCCGCTTCGCCACGCCGGGCGTCCAGATCGGGCTGTTCTGCTCGACGCCGATGGTCGCCTTGTCGCGCAATATCGCGCACAAGCACGCCATGCAGATGCTGCTGACCGGCGATCTGATCGACGCGGAAACCGCTTTGCGCTTCGGCCTCGTCAACGACATCGCTCCCGCCGCCGAACTGGAGGCGGGCGCTCTCGCCCTGGCCAGAAAAATCGCATCGAAATCGCCCCTGACCCTGGCGATCGGCAAGAAGGCTTTTTATCGTCAGGCCGAGATGCCGCTGGCCGAGGCCTATGACTACGCCAGCGACGCAATGGCGGAAAATCTCAAGGCGCGCGACGCGCGAGAAGGGATCGGCGCCTTCCTCGACAAGCGGCCGCCCTGCTGGACCGGAGAATGAAATGGCGGCAAAAATTTCGGACGAAACCATCGCCCGCGTCCTGCGCGAGGCCAGGACGATCGCGCTGGTCGGCGCGAGCAAGAACCCGATGCGCCCCAGTCATTCGGTCATGCGCTATCTGCAAGGCCGGGGTTTCAGGGTCATTCCGGTCAATCCCGGCCTTGCCGGCCAGATCCTGCTCGGCGAGACGGTGCGCGCGAGCCTCATCCGAGATCGAAGAGCCAGTGGACATGGTGGATATTTTCCGCCGCTCGGAAGCCGTCCCGCCTGTGGTGGACGAGGCCATCGCCAAAGGCGCCAGAACCGTCTGGATGCAGCTCGGCGTGCGCCACGACGCGGCGGCGGCCAAGGCGGAAGCCGCGGGGCTGACGGTCGTCATGGAGCGCTGCCCGGCGATCGAAATCCCGCGGCTGGGGTTGTAGTTGGCGCTGGCGTCGCGAAACCTCACGCCTTTTTCAAGAAACAGGTTTTGAGGACCAGGCCCTTCACTTTGTCCGTGCGACCCTCGATTTCCTCGGGGTCGTCGGTGAGATGGACGCCACGGATCACCGTGCCGCGCTTGAGCACGGTGCCTGGACGATCCCTTGACCTTGAGATCCTTGATGACGGTGACATTATCGCCTTCGTTCAGAAGGGTTCCGTTGGAATCGCGCGTTTCGGACATGCAAATCTCCCCGTTCGCGCCCGATTAGGCTGGCGCCGGCGGAAAGTCCAGAGCAAGGCGTTAAAATGGGTCACCCGTTTCTGCAACCACGCGGTCGCAGCGACATCAGGTTACGGCGATGCGAAACCGCCATTTCCCACATCACGCCCCCCGGCTCTGCAGCCGTACCAGGAAAACAGCCGTTTCGTATGGCGTCCTGGCGATCCTTGAGCTCGTTACCCGGCGTCGCCTTCCTCCTCCGGCGCCGCGGGGCCATCGCTCCCGCTTTCCGCCACCGCCTTGCTCAAGGCGGGATAATCGACCTTGCCCGAGCCCAGCAGCGGCAAGCTGTCCATCACCAGGATTTTGGCCGGAAACATCAGTTCCGAGGCGCCGTGCGATTTGGCGAAAGCCATGAATTCGGCGCGGTTTGCGCCCTCATGTTCGGCGCAGAGCACGATTTTCTCGCCCTTGCGCGGATCAGACAAGGCGACCGCCGCGACCCTGGCGTCCGGCCAGCGCAGGGCGGCGAGGTTCTCGACCGCCGCCAGCGAGACCATCTCGCCGCCGACCTTGGCGAAACGCTTGGCGCGGCCCTTGATGGCGACAAAACCATCCCTGTCGATGGAAACGATGTCGCCAGTGTCGTGCCAGCCGTCGGGCGGCGGCTCCAGCACGCCGGGATGCTCCGCGCGCAAATAACCCAGCATCACATTGGGACCGCGCACAAAAAGCCGCGCGCCGTCCTTGATCCCTTCGACCTTTTCGAGCCGCGCCTCGACGCCGGGACAGAACAGGCCGACCGTGCCGAAACGGTTGAACATCGGGGTGTTCAGCGCCAGCACCGGCGAGGTCTCGGTGACGCCATAGCCTTCGAGAAGGCGCAGCCCGAATTTTTCGTCGTAGAGCCGTCGGGTCGATTCCCTCACCGCCTCGGCGCCGGCGATGACATAACGCAAGGAGCGCAAATCGTAAGGATGGGCCGAACGCGCATAGCCGTTGAGCACAGTGTCGGTGCCGAACAGGATCGTGGCGTTGCTGGCGTAGATCAGCTCGGGGATGATGCGGTAATGCAACGGCGACGGATAGAGATAGGTCGGGACGCCGGAAACCAGCGGCAGGACGAGGCCGCCGGTCAGCCCGAAGGAATGGAAGATCGGCAGCACGTTGAACAGCCGGTCGCTGCGGCCGAAATCGATGCGGGCGGCGACTTGCGCGACATTGGACAAAATATTGCGGTGGGAGAGGGCGACGCCCTTGGGCGCGCCCTCCGATCCGGAAGTGAAAAGGACGACGGCGCGATCGTCGGGCTTCGCCTTCGCGAGGGGCGCGCGGCAATTGAGGAAGGCGCGCAGCTTGTCGAGACCTGAAATCCTGTCGCGCAAATCCTCGAGATAGACGAAGGCGACGCTTTCCCCGACGCGTTCGACCAATTTTTCCAACCGCGCCTTTTCGATGAAGGCGCGCGAGGTGACGATGATTTCCGCCTCGGCCGCCGCGCAGGCCGCCGCGATATTGGCCGGGCCGGCGGTGAAATTGATCATCGCCGGCGGGCGGTTGGCCGAAAGCAGTCCGAGAAAGGCGGCGCCGGCGCCATTGACGTTGGGCAGCATCAGGCCGATCGGCTGGCCGACCGGGCCCAGGCGGGAAAACTGCTTGCCGAGCAGTCGGGCGCCGATCAAAAGCTTGCGATAGGTGAGCGCCGGCGAAGTCGGGTCTTCCAGCGCCACGCGGCCCATGCCGTGTTTGCGCGCGGCTTGGGCGACCGCTGCGAAAAGGGTCTTTTCGACATCGGTCGTGCGGAACAGCAAATCGGACATGATCTGATAGAGCGCGGCTCCCGCCGCCTGCCGCCGCGCCTTGCCGATGAGGCTCTCGCCGACTTCCAGTTCCACCGGCTCGAGGATCGTCACCGTGACCTTGTTGAGGAAACGGCGCGGCGCCTGATCGCGCGACAGGCGGGAAAAAGCCGAAGCTTCAAGTCCGTCGATGCGGGTGGGAACGATCTTGCGGCCCGACTTGTCCGCAATCATGCCCGCGCCGTCATAGACCTTCATCAGCGAGCCGGTGACGGTGAGGCGGCCCTCGGGAAAGATCACCAGGGTCTCGCCGTCGCGCACCGCGTGGATCAGGCCGCGCGTCGCCATCGGCTTGGTCGGGTCGAGCGGATAGACGCGGACGAAGCGCAGGAAAGGCTTGACCCACCAGCGTTCGGCGATGCCGGTGTCGATGGCGAAGATCGGATCGTGGTCGAGGAGGGACAGGGCCAAAGCGGCGTCGAGGAAGGACACGTGGTTGAGCGCGATGATCGCGTTCGGCCCCGCCTTGGCGATATTGTCGCGGCCCTTGACCTCCAGCCGGTAGAAGGCGCGGAACAGGATCGAAAGGAAGTCGCGCATGGGGCTGGTCGGCAGGCGGGCGAACATCCACGCCGCGGCGATCAGCGCGGCCAGGGCCATCAGGGCGAAGACCCCGTCGAGGCCGAGACCCGCCTTCTGGAGCGCGGCGACCGCGAGCGTTCCGGCCACCATGAAGGCGGCATTGAGCACATTGATCGCGGCGACGACGCGGGCGCGTTTTTCGGCCGGCGCCCAGGCCTGAGCGGCGGCGAAGCTCGGCACCGCCAGAACGCCGCCGGCGACCGCCATGGCCGCGAGATCGAAGCCGACGCGCCAGGCCGCCGGCTGTTTGAAGAAATCGCCGACCGCGATCTGCGCCGCCGCCGCCGGCAGGGAATGGAGCGCCAAAGCCAGCTCCGCCGAAAAGAAGGCGAGGACGAGCGTCGCGGCCGGCGCCGGCAGCAGCACGATGCGTCCGGCGCAGAAGAAGGCGCCGAGACCGGAGCCGATCGCGACCGAAATAGCGAAGACGGCGAGATAGGCGGTCACCACCATTTCCTCGCCGCCCATGCGCAATTTGATCATCGGCGGCAGGACGGAAAGCGCGATGGCGCCGAACATCCAGAACAGGCTGACCATGACCCCGGTGATCCACAGCCTCCTGTCGGACCACAGGTCGAGCAGCAGCGATCTGGTCGAGCGAAAGATGTTGGCGTCGATTCTCAGGTCCGGCGCCTCGCCGCCGGTTCCCGGAATGAAACGGCTGGAGATATAGCAGGCCAGCGCCACCGCCAGCATGAAGCCGGAGATTTTCGACGGGTCGCCGCCCTCGCGCGAGGCGAGGCCGCCGACGATCGCGCCAAGCAGAATGGCGATGAAGGTCGCGCCCTCGATCAGGGCGTTGCCGGCGGGCAGTTCCGATTTTTGCAGATGGTCCGGCAGGATGCCGTATTTGATCGGCCCGAACAGGGTCGAAATGACGCCGAACAAGGCGAGCGCGACGAAGAGAATCGGCACGGAGCCGTAATAAAAACCGGCGACCGCCACCAGCACCGCGAGCATTTCGGTCAGCTTCAGGCGGCGCGCGATCATCGCCTTGTCGTAGCGGTCGGCCAGCTGGCCGCCCAGGCCGGACAGGACAAAAAAGGGCAGGATGAAGATCGCGCCGGCCAAAGTGATCAGGGATTCCGCGTTCGGCCCCGACAATTTGTACATGATGAGAAAAACCAGCGCGTTTTTCAGGAAATTGTCGTTGAAGGCGGAAAGAAACTGCGTCCAGAACAGAGGCGCGAAACGTTTCTGGGCCAGAAGCGCGAACATGAGGTTCTCCCGGGGGTCCCGCGATTAGGCCCCGGCGCGGTTAAGAAAACGATTGCGATCGGAGCGACGATACGGCGCGGGCTCAGGCCTTGTCACGGCCACTCGATCCGGCCACTCTGGCGCTTGAACCAAGCGCAGCGCGAGGAGACGTCATGGAAAAGAGAATCGTCGTCGTTACGGGCGCTTTCGGCGCCCTCGGCCGGGCGGTGGTCCAGCGCGCGCTTGAAATGGGCGCTTCGGTCGCGCAGGTGGACAGGAGCGACTCCGCGCCCGGTGCGGCGGACGCGGCGCGGAATTTGATCGTGGGCGGCGTCGATCTCGCCGATCCGGCGGCCGCGCGCGCGGCCTTCGCGCGCATCGGCGCGCATTTCGGCGGCATGGACGCATTGCTCAATATCGCCGGCGGCTTCGTCTGGCAGAAAGTCGGCGGGGGCGATCTCGCCGCCTGGGACCGCATGTACGATCTCAATTTGCGCACGGCGGTCTCCGCCTGCATGGCGGCGCTGCCTTTCCTCGAAAGGAGCGGCTCGGGCGCCATCGTCAATGTCGGCGCGCTTGGCGCAGTGAAAGCCGGCGCCGGCATGGGCGCCTACGCCGCCTCAAAGGCGGGAATCGCCAAATTGACCGAAAGCCTCGCCGAGGAATTGAAAGGCAGGGTGACGGTCAACGCCGTCCTGCCCTCGATCATCGACACGCCGGCCAATCGCGCCGACATGCCGGACGCCGATTTCGGCAAATGGGTGCGACCGGCGGAACTGGCCGAGGCCGTTCTGTTCCTGGCGTCGAAAAAATCGCGGGCCATCACCGGCGCGCTCCTGCCGGTGACCGGAGGCGTGTAAAAAGATTCTTTTCCTTTCGCCTTTTGCGCCCGCGCAAAGTCTCGCCGGCAGGCGCCGTCTAAAAAGGGCCGCCGGCCAGTCGGAACCGCGCGAGGACGAGATGAATCTGCCGCAATTGCCGCTGGGCGTCCGGGTGATGGACGAGGACCATTACGCTTTGGAGCAGATGTTCGCGCAAACGGCGCAGGTTGCGGACTCCGGCCTTGCGCCCCATCTCGACGCGATTCTTGCCGAAATCGCCGCCCATTTCGCGCGCGAGGAGGCGGAAATGGAGCGGGTCGGCGTGCCGATCCTTCCCTGTCACCGCATCCAGCACGCCGCGCTGCTCGACGAAGCGGCAACGATCCGGGCGTCTTTTTCCAACGCCGAGCCGCGAGTCCGGCGTCGCCTGATCGCCTTCGACCTGGCGCAACTCGTCGCCAATCATGTCGCCGGCCCGGACCGGATTTCGTCCGAATTTTTCGGCGAGAAAATCGACGATTTCGCCGCCGGGCCCTGCCGCGCCTGAAACGGCGGCTCCGCGCGACGCCGGCCAAGGCCGCGCCGGATGGATTTTGCCTTGCCTTCCAATCGGTTTGCGGTCGAAATGCAGCCGGGAGCGGCGGAGAGAGAACAGGGATGCGGAGGCGGTTCGAGGTCTTTTTTCCGCGTCATTCGCCGGAGGATCTGTTCGCCCTGGCGTACGAAATCGAGGCCTATCCCCAATTCGTTCCCGCCTGCCGCGCCGCGCGGGTGCTGAGCCGAGAGGGGACATGGCGGCGGGTCGAGAATGTCTTCGGCTTCGGCGCGCTGCGTTTCGTCTTTGTCAGCGAGGCCCGCGCCGACCCGCCGCGCGAAATCGTCGTCGAATCCCAGGACGGTCCGATCCGCGATTTCCACCTGTTGTGGCGTTTCGCGCCCCGGGGCGAGGGCTGTCTTTTGACCTGCGACCTGACGCTCGAACTCGAGTCGCGCCTGCTCGACGCCTTGGCGGTTCTGGCGGCGCCGGAATTCGAGCGCAGGGTCGTTGCGGGTTTCGAACGTCGCGCCGCCGCTCTGGCGAAGGAAAGGGGGCGGGCGTGAGCGTCAAGCCGAAATTTCCGTCCGGATCGCCGCCCGACCTTGCGCCGTGCGCGCCAGCAGGGCGCAAGTTCAGGCGCTCTATGCGCTCCCTTGGCTGATCGGCGCGTTGATCTGACCGGGCCTTGCTTTTCAAAGGCGCGGCCGCGGTTCATAGTGCGGCGCCTTTTGCCGGAGACGCCGATGACCGCAAGCGATGCGTTTTTCCTGCCGCATGGCGGACGCGCGGCGCGGGTCGCCTGCGCGGCGGCGTTTTGGCTCGCGGCGTTTGGCGCCGCGCCGGGGCGGGCGGGAGATCTTTCCTATTTTTCCGGCAGTTTCCGTGGCCCCGGCTATATGGTCGAAGACAATGGCGCGCGAAAGGATCTGGACTGCCGCGCGACCGGCGAAACCGCGAAGGACGGCGGCGTCCTGTCGCAGAACATCGCTTGCGAATCGGATTCCTATGAATTCGACCTTCGGGCCCAATATGTAGCCGACGGCGCCGAGGCGCGCGGCTTCTGGCGCGAGGCGACGCGCGGCTCCTCCGGCGCCGTTTCAGGGCGGATCGCGGGGCAGGGCTTCGCTGGCGCCAGCGAAGCCAGAGGCTTTTCGGGACGGTTCAAACTCCACGCCGGTCCCCGCAAGCTGATCTTCACCTTCTGGCCCGAGGACGGCAAGCCGACGCGCATTCACGCCTCGATCCCCCGGCAGTCGTCGGCCGCGCGGGAAGAGACGCACGGCCCGAAGAAAACCGAGGAAAACAACGGGTTGGAGCTGCTGAATTAGCCGATTAGAACCCGTCGTGGGCGAGTTCGCTCCAACGGGCGAAGGTTTCCCGCAGGTCGTCGGCGAGCGGCCGGAAGGCTTCCGCGAAGCTTTGGCCCTCGGCGAGCCGCTCGGCGACGCCGTTGATTTGCGGCGCGCCCGGCGCGAGGCGGAGCGCCTTGCGGCCGCCGATCGCGATGGGGCCGCCGAGGTGGATCGGGCGGCGCGCGGCGCCGCGGTCAAGGCGCTCCGCCGGATCGGCGAGGGCTCGACGCAGCTTGTCCGCCTTGATCGCGCGTCCGCGCTCGTCGAAGGTCAGGATCGGCAGGAGCAGGGGCGCGCCGTTCCCTGCGACCTGGAAATCCGCCGCTTTCAGGAAAGGCGAGGCGGCGAGATGGCGATGGGCCTCGCGCAGGAAAGCGGCCGCGATCACGGCGCGCCGGCCGGGGTCGATGGCGAACAAGGCCTCCATTTCGGCCAGGGCGGCCTCCCAGCGCAGCCCGAGCCGAAGATCGGCGATCTGGGCAAAATCGCCGCGAAGGCGCTCGCGCAAGGCCGGCGGCCAGTCCAGCGCGGCGCATTGGGCGGCGAGCGGGGCCGGCAGGTCGAAGGCTCCGATCCGTTCGACAAAAGCCGGGGGCAGGAGCAAAGCCGCGGCGCCTTCGGGGCCGCCGGCGAAGGTCGAGCCCGACAGCAGGACGGCGCGGCCGGCCGCGAGATCGGCGGCGATCGTCTGGCGCGCGCCGCGCAACTGCCGGGCGTCGATCAGGACGGTCAGGCGCCCGGGAAAATCCTGCTCCAGGCGGGCGACGCAGGCGCGCGACGGCCCGGAAAGCCCGGTTTCGGAACAATCGGCGAGATGAAGCGCGACATCGGCTCCGGCCGCGAGCGCGTCGGCGACTTGCCGCGACGCCTCGGCGTCGATCTCGTCCATCGGCAAGGCGAGGCCATAACGGTCGCGCAGCGGGAAGGATCGCGCCAGTATTCCGGCGCCTTCCGGCCGCTCGGGCGCCGCGGCGGCGACATGGACGACCGGGCGCCGTGACGCCGCCCGGGTCAGCGCGTCGAAAAGGAATTCCGCCTCGGCGGCCGAGGCGGCAAGCGCGGTTTGGCATTCCGGCGCGTTGAACAGGCCGGCAAGACGGCGGCGCAGTTCGTCGAACCAGAGGGGCAACGGAGGGGCGGCTCCCGCGCCGAAGACGCGGGCGTAGGCGTTGCTGGCGGCCCGGCGGGCGCGTCCGGAAAGCGCGGTCGCTTCGCAGGACGAAAACCAGATTTCATCGGCGGCGTGGCGGCGGTCGCGCTGGGTTGCGCCCGATCTTTCGTCGGCGCCGAACAGGAGAAGGTCGAGAACGGCGTCCCGATCGCCGCGCCCGGTTGAGCGATCGGGCCTCGGCGGCGCGGCGGCGCGCGCCGGGCCGGGCGCGAAAGAAAAGGTCGCGAAGGGTCTGCTCACCGAAATTCACCCGCGGGCCGGCGCGCGGCCCGGCTTCCCTCCTACCGCCCGGGTGCTGAAAAATGGTTAATTTTTTCTGCTTCCGGATTTTCTCCGCCTTTTTCGCCGCACATTTTCTTCGCCGCGATCCTTGCCGCGCGCCCTGCGCGCGGTTGGGGCGTCCTTGGCGGCGGCGACCGCAGGACTCCAGGCCTGCCTTCGATCTTGACGGCGAATTCCCGATTTTGTCCCAATTTTTTCATTGAGAACCCGCAAAATGGCTTATCCTGCTCGATGTCTGCAAGCGGGGAGAGAACGGATGCGTTTCGAGTTTCGTTTCTTTTCAATGTCGCGGCTTCGGCTCGCGCTGCTGGGCGTCGCCCTTCTGGCGCCGGCGCCGGCTTTGATTTCGGCGGGGCGCGCGCAAGGCGCCGGGCCCCAGCCCCCGGCGAGTTCTCATTCCGCTCCTGTTCTCGACGGCTTCTGGATGGCCTATGACGACGGCGACGGCAGGCCGGGCGGCGTCTTCTATTTTTACGAGAACGATGGCTCCTACGAGGGCCGGCTGGTCAAGCAGATCACTTACCCGGAAGACCCACCGGAAAATCCGCTTTGCGCCCATTGTCCCGGCGAGAAGAAGGACAAGCCGATGCTCGGTCTCGTCATCGTCTGGGGCATGAAAAGGCATGGCGCGGCGAAATACGAGGACGGCAAGATTCTCGATCCGCGCGACGGATCGGTGTGGAGCGCCCAGATCGAAGTGACGCCCGACAATCAGAAGCTCAATCTGCGCGGTTATGTCGCCACGCCGCTGTTGGGCCAGACCCGGGTATGGACGCGCCTGCCGGACGACACCATGGCTTTGGCCGACATTCCCGGCGATCCCATCCCGGGGCTGGCCGCGCAACAGAGCGCGAAACACACCTCCCCCGGCGCGGGCGGGCGGGCTGCGGCGTCCCGCGCCCAATAGGGCGCCACGGCTTTGCCGGCGTTCCGCATGATCGATGCGGAACCCTTGTCAGACCGCGTAATCAGCTCCTTCGGCGAGCAGCGATATCCGGATCAATTCCGACAGGCTTCGCGTTTGGGTCTTGGCCATCAGACGGGCGCGGTGGGATTCCACCGTGCGCACGCTGACCCCAAGCTCATGGGCGATGGTCTTGTTCGGCTTGCCCCTGAGCAGCCCGTCGAGGACGCTCCTTTCGCGGGCGGTGAGCTTTTCCAGCTTTTCCCGATCGGCGGCCGAATTGTCCCCGCAACGCTTGCCGAGGGCCGCGCGCACCGAGGAGATCATGGATTCGTCGTCGAAAGGCTTCTCGATGAAGTCGACGGCGCCGAGCTTCATCGCCTTGACCGCCAGCGGCACGTCGGCGAAGGCCGTCATCAGCACGACCGGCTGGGGCATGCGCCGCTTTTTCATCTCGTCGAGCAGTTCAAGTCCGCTCATGGCGGGCATGCGCACGTCGCTGACCACGCAGCCGGAGGATGGCGGGCCGGACCCGAGAAAATCCGTCGCCGAGCCGTACAGCCTGGTTTCGAACCCGGCGCTTTGCAGGAGCAGGGCAAGGGAATCGCCCATGCCCGCGTCGTCCTCGATGATGTGAACCATCTGCCCCATGGTCCTCGCGCAAGCTCCTTTTACGCCGGGATCGGGCTTCGCTTCGGTTGTTGTTCCGGTTCGGCCCCAACGATCATGTCCGAAGCGGCGCGGATCGTGTCTCCACTGTCACAATGCGTCCGAACTCAGCCGAAAGATTTGATCTGGAGCAATGGCTCGTGACGCGGCGTTGGAGACGATCCCGAAATGGGTTAAACATGAAAATCCGCCGCGAAAACAGGCGAGACAAGAATGGCTCGCGAAAGGATGCGATCGCGAAAGGCTCCAGGGGCTAGGGCGTCAGGTGGGTGAACTCGTCGAGGCGGGAAAGACCGCGCCGCGCGCGCCTTCGGGATTCGAGGCGCGCATAGCGGGATTTTTCGACTCGCTCGCCGCGACGCCGGTCGGCGTGAGGGCTTTCATCTGCGTTTTCGCCATCGTCGGCGCCCTCGTTCTGGTCGAAACCCTGCCAGCCCCCGTCGACCATTATGCGTGGCGCGACATTTTCTATTCGGCCATCGTTGTTTCAGCCTTGCTGTGCGGCGTCGCCTGGGGCGCCGCGGCGGCCGCCCTCTTTCTGCTGTTCGGCCATCTCGGCTTGGCCGCGGCGCTCCTTTCGCGGCCGGTCCCGCCCGTCGTTCACCCGTCGGCCTATTTCGACTTCCTGTTCGATTCCGCGGCTTATATCGCGCTGGCGCGCCTGCCCTTCCTGCTGATCCGGGCCCGTCGCTCCAGCGAGGCCCTGCTGCGCGCCGAAGCGGAGGAGTTGCGCCATTTCGTCGAACAGGCCCCAGCGGCCATGGCCATGTTCGACCGCGACATCCTTTATCTTGCGACCAGCGCCAGATGGCGCGGCATTTTCGAACTCGGCCGCGACATTGTCGGAAAATCCGTTTTCGACGTCGCGCCCGGCGTTCCAGAGGAATGGCGGGAGGCGTTTCCGCCGCGCGCTCGGCGGCGAGAACGTTCGCAGCGAGCACGATCTGTATGTGCGGGTTGACGGCCACCGACATTGGCTGAGATGGGAAACCCAGCCCTGGCGCCTCGGCGAGTCGCCGCATCGGCGGCGTCGTCATTTTCGTCGAGGATGTCACGGAGCGTGTCCGCATCCAGCGCAATTTGCGCGAAAACGAAAGCGCGGCTGAACGCCATATTCGAAACCGCGATGGACGCCATCGTCACTTTCGGCCGCGAAGGCGCGATCCGTTCGGCCAATCCGGCGGCGCGCGAAATTTTCGGCTATGGCGCTGAGGAACTGATTGGTCTCGGGGTCGATCGTCTGGCTCCCGAAGCCCTGCCCGTCCGACAAGGAGTTCCCTTCCTGCCGAATTCGGCCGCGGCGGATCGTCCCGGATCGCTGGCCTGCGCCGCGTGGCCAGGGGCCGCCGCAAGGACGGCGGAATCTTTCCGCTCGAACTAACGGTGAGCGAGGCGGGCGCGGAGGACGATCCGCTCTTCGTCGGGATCATGCGCGACCTGAGCCCGATCGAGGCGGAGCGGCGCCGCGTCAACCTGATGCGCGCAGAGCTGGCGCATGTCAGCCGCCTGAACGACATGGGCGAAATGGTCGCCGCCCTGGCGCATGAGGTCGCCCAGCCCCTCGCCGCGATCCGCAATTTCTCCGCCGCCTATCGGCGGGCGCGGCCGACCGCCGGCAAGCCGCCGGACACCGACCTGATCGGCAAGATCGAGGAACAGGCGCGGCGCGCCAGTGAAATCCTGACGAGGCTGCGCGGCTTCATCGAAAAGCGGCCGCCGGAGCGGCGCATGGTCGTGCTCGACGACCTGATCGCCGACGCGCTCAAGCTGGTCCCCTTGCGCTCGCACGCCAGGATCGTCCGGGCGGGCGTCCCCGCCGGACTGGCCGGCGCCCGCGTCCTCGCCGACCCGATCGAGATCGAGCAGGTTCTCGTCAATCTCCTGCGCAACGCCGACGATGCGGTGATCGATTGCGAAGCGCCCGAGATTGTCGTCGAGACAAGCGCTGCGGGGCCGGCGCGGGTCCGCGTCGCCATAGCCGACAATGGCGTCGGCGTCTCGGCCGACGCGGCGGCGAAACTGTTCTCGCCTTTTTTCACCACCAAGCGCAATGGCATGGGGGTCGGCCTCTCCATCAGCAAGGGCGTCATCGATAGGCATGGCGGGACGATCGCCTACAGGGCGAACGTCCCGCGCGGCTCGATCTTCGAACTGGAGCTGCCGCTTGCGCCGGAAGCCAGGGAGGCGGAGGAAACGGTCCAGGAATGCGCGGGGCGGAGGTCAACGCCGGGTCCTGAATTCCGCCAGGTCCGAACCACTTCGAGATTGTCGAACTGGTGGAAGTCCAGATAGAACCGTCCATGGCGGCGGAGCGCCAGCTCGGGATGGCCGGGCGCGCCGATCTTGCGCGTCAGAATGAGGTCGAGCGGCGCGTCGAGGGCGCGGGCGGTGGGCGCGGCGACCGGAACGCCGCCACGGGGCAAGGCGTAAACGACGGGATTTCGCGGCGCACGGCCGGCGCGGGCAGAAGAGGCCGGCGGTCTAGCGATCCGGGAACCTGATCGCTCGGGGCGGCAGATGGAGGTCGAACCAGCTCGTCGCCGCCGCAATGGCCTGCTCCAGCGCGCCCGGCTCCTCGAATAGATGGGTCGCGCCGGGAACGATCTTCAGTTCAGCCGTCGTGCGGCACTGGCTTCGCGCGGCGCGGTTGAGCGCCAGAACTTCGCGGTCGTCTCCGCCGACGATCAAGAGGATGGGCGCGGCCAGAGCGGCGATGCGGGCGCCCGCGAGATCGGGACGTCCGCCTCGCGAGACGACCGCGGCGACGTCTGAGCTGCGCGCGACCGCGGCGAGAATGGCCGCCGCCGCGCCGGTGCTCGCTCCGAACAGGCCAAACGGAAGGGCGAACACGCGGTCGTCCTCGCGCGCCCAGTCGATGGCCTCGACCAGACGCGCCCCGAGCAGTTCGATGTCGAAGACCTTGCGCCGGTCGCGCGCCTCCTCCTCGGTCAGCAGGTCGAACAGCAAGGTGGCGTAGCCCGCCGCATTGAGGGCGTCGGCCGCCTGGACGTTGCGCGGACTGAACCGGCTCGAGCCCGAGCCATGGGCGAACAGGATCAGACCGCGCGGCTTTGGCGGCGCGGCGATCAGGCCGGGCAGGGCATGGCGCCCCAGGACGACTTCGCTATGTTGAATCGTGGCGGCCATGCGACGAGAATGCTTTCGGCTCTAATTCTGAGGCGGCTTCGGCAGCAGGGGCGCCGCCGCGTCCGAGCGCTGGATCAGGCCGAGCGCGTCGGGCGCGAGAACGGCGTCGTCCCACCCTCCCGACAGCGTGAAGCCGATCTGCGGCGGCTTGGCGCCGGGCGCGGGCGTAGGCGCGACGCGGGCGGCGACGGCGTGCAGGTCCAAAGTGCGCTCGGCGATCTGGGCGCCGCCGGAAAAATCGAGAGCGAGGCCTTCGCTCCGCGCCGCGCCCTCGATGATTTCGGCCTGTCCCTGCACGATGTTGAATTTAGCGGACAATTCGTCGAAGGCGGTGCGCCCGGAGCGCAATTCGACGCCCGCCGTCAGCGGCTGGCGTTCGATCCGGCGGAAGGCAAGGTCGAGATCGAGGCCGTAAAGCTCGCCATTCGTGACGCTGAATTCGCCTCGCGCGTCGAGATTGTTGGCGAGATCGTAGAACGACTGGCCTTTGGTTTCGAAGCTGACCGAGGCGTTGGCGGAGCCCGAGATCGTCTGGCGGCGGAACATGTCCCAAAGGAAGGCGGCGGCGTCGATCTTTTCCACCGAGGCCGATCCGCGCATGTCCAGGTTCTCGCCGCTTTGGGCGATGATCGCCCGCGCGTGGATCTGGCCGGAATAGGCCGAGGCGCCGGCGACCGACAGGTCGAGGCGCCCGTTCCGGAGAATCGCCGAAACGGCGGCGTTCTCGGCCTGGAACTCTCCAAGGCGCGCGTGGCTGGCGGAAAGCCGCAGGTCGAGGTCGGTCGCCGCGAGACTGGAGGGCGCGAAAGCCTCGTGGCTCCACTGGCCATTGGAGGAGGGCGCCGGCGTGTCCTCGAACATCGGGTTCAGATTGACGTCGGCGCCGGCCAGCGTGGCGGAAATCTGGGGGCGAGGCGTGTCGAGGCGCACGGAAGCCGCGCCTTCGAGCGCATTCCCGTCGATCGTGATCGTGAGCTGGGAGAACGCCAGCGCGCCGGGGTCGATCGAGGCGTCGCCTTTCACCGTCGCATCGCGATAGCGGCCAGGCAGCGGCATGGTCAGGCCGAACCATTCCGCGGCCTGGCGCAAGGAAGGCGCGAGCCCCGCGAACTGGCCGTGGAAATGCGGTTTGGGCCACAGCGAGACGCCGCCGCCAAGGCTGAGCTGGAAATTTTCGCCCTCGGCGCGCAGGTCGATCGTGCTGTCCTGGCCGTTGCGCAGATCGACGGGCTTGGCGAGCCACAGAGCGAAGTGGGTCGCGGTGTCGCCTTCGGCGAGCGCGGGAACGACACAATGGCCGATCAGCGAGAGCGGCGCGCTGGCGCGGCCGATGTCGAGCCGCGCGTCGCATTGTTCGGCGATCGGTCTGGATTCGCCGGAGGGCTGTTTCAGAATGGCTTTGGCGTTGGTCGCCTCCATCTCGTCCGGCGCCTCGTCCCATCGCGGCGACCCGGCTCCGGACGGCCTGTCGATCCATGCGCGGGCGGGATCTATGGCGATCACCGCGTCGGCGAGAACGACGCGCGCAAGGTCGAGCCGGCCGGTGAAAAGTCCGGAAAATCCGAGATCGACCTTCAGGCTGGAGGCGGTGACGGTCGCGGCGCCGTTGCGATAGTCGAGATTGATGTCATAAATGCGAATATGGGGGCGCGGCAGCACGGCGAAGACCGAGCGACCGTGCGCGGCCAACCGCAGATCCAGGGAATCACGGAGGCCCTTCCCGATGGCGTCGATCTGCGCGTTTTGCGACACCGTCCAGGGCGCGGCGGCGAGCGCGAACAGCGTGGCTGCGATCGCGGCGAGGATCCATTTGGGGTTGAATTTCATTTCCGAAGAATAGCCGCCCGCGCCTTCGGGGCAAACAGCAAATCTTTCAGGCGCGGCCAGGACGCCAGGCGGCGGCCCGCGCCATCTCCTCGTCCACGATGGCCTTGAACCGGTCGCGAAAGGCCTCGCGTGAAAAACGCTCGGCATTGGCGCGGCAGGCCTGGGGCGTGAAACGCGCGGCCTCCGCCTCGAAACGCCGGACCGCCGCGACGATCGAATCCTCGCTCTGGCGGTCGAAGAACAGGCCGGTCGGCCGGTCGCTTTCGGGGGCGTTGACCGTCTCCAGGGCGCCGCCGCGTCCGAAGGCGATCACCGGCGTGCCGCAGGCCTGCGCCTCGACCGGCATGATGCCGAAATCCTCTTCCGCCGCGAAAACAAAGGCTTTCGCGCGGCGCATATGGTCGCGCAGGACCGCGTCGCCCTGATAGCCGAGCACCTGGATATTGCCGGCGGAGGCCGCGATCCGCCGCACCAGCGGCAACTCCGGCCCGTCGCCGATGATGACGAGCTTCCTGTCTGGCGTGCGGGCGAAGGCGCCGGCGATCAGCGCCATGCGCTTGTAAGGCGTCATGCGAGAGGCGGCGAGGTAGAAATCCTCGCGCTCGGCGGAAAAGGGCATGGCGGCGATGTCGACCGGCGGGAAGACCACTTCCGCCTCGCGCCGATAGACCTTGGCGACGCGCCGCGCGATATAGGCCGAATTGGCGAGCATGCGGTCCGGTCCGTTGGCGGTGCGGATGTCCCAGATGCGCAGGTAATGCAAAAGGATCCGCGCCAGCGCCGAACGGAAGCCGCGCGCGAGCCCCGATTCGGCGAGATAGGTGTGCTGGAGGTCCCAGGCGTAGCGCATGGGCGAATGAATATAGGAGATATGCACCTGGTTGGGCCCGGTGATCACGCCTTTGGCGACCGCATGGGACGAGGAAATGACCAGGTCGTAGCCCGAGACGTCGAACTGCTCGACCGCAATCGGCATCAGCGGCATGAAGGAGCGGTGTTTCGTCTTCGCGCCCCAGAGATTTTGCAGGAAGGAGGTCGTGACCTTGCGGCCCTGGATCATGCCGTCCTGGCCAGGCGGCAGGGCGCAGATCAAGGTGAAGAGATCCGCGTCCGGATAAAGGCCGAGGATCTCCTCGACGACCTTTTCCGAGCCCGCGCGCGTCACCAGCCATTCGTGAACGATTGCGACTTTCATTACGGTCCTGCGCCGATTTTGCGTTGCAGGATAGGGACCTGGCGTTAATTAAGGGTAGCGCCGGAAAAGGTCGGAAAGGCCGGCGGCGCAGGCGACCAGCCAGCCGAGGATCATGGTCGATCCCCCGGTCGGGGCGGCAAACGGGAAGAGACGGGCGCCGCGCAGGGTCAGCAGCGCGACATCGGCGGAAAACAAGGCTGCGCCCAGAGCGATCGCCAGCGCGGCGGCGAGCCAGAGCCGCGCGCCGGGCGTGTTTTCCGCCGCGCGGGCGGTCAGGCCAGGCAGCGCGGCGGCGTGGACGAGCAGGATCAGCGCGACCGAGCGCAGGTTGTCCGCGCCGGGGAGATGGGCGGCTGCGGCCGCGGCGGCGACGCCGCAAGCCCCGAGCAGTCCGGCCCAGGCGTTGAGCGCGTCAAGGACTTTTCTCATACGCCGTTAGCCCTCGGTAAGATTTTTTGCGCCAGATTCGCCAGGCGCATTTCCTGGGTCGAGCGGCATTGATGAGCAAAAACGGGTCGGAGATCAATATTGTCATCGCGATCGATCACGCCTCGATCACCGGCGGGCAGGCCAAAGTGGCGCTGGACAGCGCGCTGGGCTTGAAGCGCGCCGGCTACAATCCCATCGTCTTCGCGGCCGTCGCGCCGGTGGATCCGCGCCTCATCGAGGAAGGGGTGGAGGTCGTCTGCCTCGACCAGGCCGATCTTCTCGGCAATTCGTCCAAATTCGTGGCCGCCTTTCAGGGAGCCTGGAATTTCCGCGCCGCAAAGGAACTGCGCCGCCTGCTCTCCCGTCTGCCGTCCGAGCGCACGATCGTCCATGTCCACGGCTGGGCCAAGGCCTTGTCGGCGTCGATCGCGCAGCCGATCCGACAATCCGGCCTGCCATGCGTCTATACGATGCATGAATATTTCATGTTCTGCGGCAATGGCGGCTTTTACGATTTCCAGAGCGGCCGGGTCTGCAATCTGCGGCCGATGTCGGCGTCCTGCTGGGCGCGCAACTGCGATTCACGCAATTATCCCTTCAAATTGTGGCGCAACGCCCGGTTGGCGGTGGCCAAAGGGGTGGCGCGGCTCGATTCCCTGTTCGGCGACATCGTGCTGATTTCGCAGCTTCAGGAGGAAGCGCTCGCGCCCTATCTGCCGGCCTCGGCCCGGCGTCACCGCCTGAGCAATCCGATCGGCGCGGAAGCGCTTGGCCATAAACCCAGCCCGGCCTCGGGCGATCTGCTGTTCGTCGGCCGCCTCTCGCCGGAAAAAGGGGTTTTCCTGTTCGCGGAAGCGGCGCGGCTGGCCGGAGTGACGCCGGTCTTCGCCGGCGACGGTCCGGCGCTGGAGGCTTTGCGCCAGAAATATCCCGAGGCGCGGCAACTCGGCTGGAAATCCCCTGACGAGGTCAAGGCTCTGATGCGAAACTCCCGCGTCCTGGTCTTTCCTTCGCTATGGTTCGAGGGCCAGCCGCTCACGGTGCTGGAGGCCAAGGCGATGGGCACGCCGGCT
Organism: uncultured Pseudomonadota bacterium; assembly: GCA_963748385.1. GTDB lineage: Bacteria > Pseudomonadota > Alphaproteobacteria > Rhizobiales > Beijerinckiaceae > Rhodoblastus. The sequence goes on along the minus strand of CAVVIQ010000016.1, from coordinate 31,089 downwards.
ATCGTTTCCGACGGCTGCGCCGCGCGGGAATCGATCGAAGACGGCGTCAGCGGCCTGTGGTTCAAGGCGGGAGACGCCGCTTCCCTCGCCAACGCCCTGCGCCGCATCGACGACGACGCTTTCGTCGCGAAACTGTCGCAGGCCGCCTATGACGATTATTGGCGCGATCCGCTGACTCTCGAAGCTCATGTCGCCGGCCTGAGCGCCATATACGAACAGGCCCTGCGCGGCCCAGGAAGGTCTCGAGTCAGCGCCGGAACGGACGGCGCTCCGAGGCCACGCGGCTGAAATTCATTCCGTAAAAACAATGGTCTTGCGGCCATTGATCAGCACGCGGCTTTCGATGTGATAGCGCACGGCGCGGGCCAGCACCCGGCGCTCGATGTCGCGGCCCTTGCGGATCAGGTCGTTGGGCGTGTGGTGGTGTGAGATGCGCTCCACGTCCTGTTCGATGATCGGGCCCTCGTCGAGGTCGGAAGTCACATAATGGGCGGTGGCCCCGATGACCTTCACCCCGCGCTCATGGGCCTGGTGATAGGGTTTCGAGCCCTTGAAGCCCGGCAGGAAGGAATGGTGGATGTTGATGCAGCGCCCCGCGAGCTTGGCGGCGAGGCCGTCGGAGAGGATCTGCATGTAGCGGGCGAGCACCACCAGTTCGGCGCCCGTCGCCTTGACCAGGGCCCAGATTTGCGCCTCCTGCTCCATCTTGGTCTCGCGGGTGACCGGCAGATAGTGGAACGGGATTTTTCCGAAATCGAGATGGGGATAAGTCTGGCGCGGATAATTGGCGACGATGCCGACGACATCGATCGGCAATTCGTCGATCCGCCAGCGATAAAGCAGATCGGCGAGACAATGGTCGAACTTTGAGACCAGAATCAGCACCTTGGGCCGGCGCCAGGCGGCGCAGAGATTCCAGTCCATGCCGAATTCCTCGGCGAGGCGCGAGAAACTGGCGCGCCAGGCCTCGACATCGGCGTCCGCGCGGACCGGATTGAATTCGATGCGCATGAAAAAGCGGTTGGTGTCCAGTTCGTCGAACTGCCGCGAATCGCCGATGTTGAACCCGGCCTCGAAGATATGGCCGGCGACCCGCGCGACGATGCCGGGACGATTCGGGCAGCTCAACAGCAGCCGATAGATTTGCGCTTCGGGCGAGGGTGGAGGCGGCGCCGAGGCGCAAATCCCCGGCTTGGCTTTGTCGGAGGATTTGGGCTTTGGGGCGCGGGAATGAACAACCATGAAACGCTTCCACAGCGACCCGCCCGAAGAACAATTCCGGCGGGTTTTCCGCTGTGTAGCCGTTCAGTCGCCGAATGTCGATCCGGCGGCGGGAAAATCAGGCGCGCGCCGCGCGGATCTTGGCGAGGGCATAGGCCGGGAGCAGGATCGGCGCGCGCGCGCCGCCACCGCCTTCCCAGGAATCCTCGTCGCTCGGCAGCAGCATGATCGCGGTCGCGCAGACCACCCCGCCGAAGGTTATGCCGAAGCCGCCATAGAGCAGGGCGAGACCTTGCAGCATGAGCTGCGACGACATCATCAGATCGCGCAGCCCGGAGAGGTTCGAGAGAAGAACGCCGGACGCGCAGACAAAGCCCACCGCCCACCCGAGGGCCCAATTGGCGATCATCAGACGAACCAGCCGATTCGGCTTGGCGCGATTGCGATTCTGGACCATGGCGCATTTCCCGACTTTTCTGAACCTCGATATTCTAGCTCAAAAGCGAATTCGCGTCAGCGGATATTTCACGCGCCCGCCGGATCGAGGCGCAAGACCTGCACGGCGCGCCCCAACGCAGCCTCGGCGACGCTCAATATATGCTCGTGGTGGGTGAACAGGATGGGTTGAATTGTCGCGCTTGCCGCCGCCAGGGCGTGAAAGCCCGCCGTGACGCGGCGGTCGTCGAAACTGGCGAAAAGATCGTCGCCGATGAAGGGCGGCGCTTCCGCGCGCGCGGCGTAATCCTCGAGAAAGGCCAACCGCAGGGCGAGATAAAGCTGGTCGCGGGCGCCTTCGCTCAGAAATCGGAGTTCGAGATCCTGCCCGTCGGCGCGGCGCGCGCTCAAGTGAAGCTCGCCGTCCTCGCCGAAAGTCTGGTCGAGCCCGGAATAGCGCCCCTCCGTCAGCGACGAAAACAAGGCGCCGGCGCGGGCGAGCAGCGGGTCCTTGCGCTCGGCGCGGTGGCGGGCCAGGCCAGCGTCGACCAGCAGCGCGGCCAGTTTCAGCGTCGCCCAGCGCCGCGCCTGTTCGTGGATATCGGCGCGCGCGCTTTCGCGGGCGAAGATCGCAGCCTCGGCACCCGCGCTTTCCTGCAGCGCAGCCCATTCGGCCTTTTTTGCGCTCTGCTCGGCGAAAACTTTCCGCGCCAGGTCAGTGTGCTCCTCGCTCTGGCGGGCGATCTCGGCAAGCCGGATTTCCGCTGCGTCGGCCTCGAAACCTTCCATCTGACGCGCGAGCGCCGCCTCATCGAGCCCATCCGCGACCAGAGCGAGATTTTCGGCCTGCGCCTTGATTTCCCGTTCCGCCGCCTCGCGCGCGGAAAAACGCGCCGCCAAAAATTCCGGATCGCCGGCCGCGCCGAATTCAGCGCGTAGATTTTCGACCTGCCATTCGGCCTGCGCCAGGGCCTCGTCGCCCTGGCGCATCGTTTCTTCGGCTTCATGCAGGGCGCGTTCGGCGCGCGCGCGCAAAGCGGCTGTCTCTCTGGCGCGCGCCAGCCTGTCGCGCAGTTTCGCCGCCGCCGCTTCCGCCGGCCGCGCGGGAATGTCGCGGCCGCAAAGGGCCAGCAGGGAGTCGAGCCCTTGCTCGAAGGACAGAATATCGTCGCGGATCGCCGCGACGCGCCGGGCTTTTTGTTCCTCGTCGGCGAGTTCCGCGGGCAAGGCGCGAAAAAGCGCGATCCGCTCCCGCGCTTCCTCGAATGTCGCGTCGGCGTCGAGACGCAGACGGGCGAGCGCCTCGCGCCAGTCGTTGCGCCATACGGCCTCTTCCTCCGCCAGCCGCGCGAGCTGAACCTTGAGACGGGCTATGCGCTCTGGCGCGTCGGCGAGACGGACGCGGGCCTCGCGCGCCGCGCCTTGCGCCTGGGCGATTTCCCCGATCCGCGCCGCGATCCGGCGCGCCAGCGCGCCGGGGCCGAGCGTCAAGGGAGGCAGGCCGCATTCGCCGGCCAGAGCCTCCAGCCCGGGCCGCGCCTCGTCGAGCGCAAGCCGCAATTCCTCGGCGCGGGCTTTTTGGCGCGCCAGTTCCTCGCGCGCGGCGAGCAGATGGTCGGCTTTGGCGCGCCAGGCCAGCATGTCGCGCGGCGCGGCCGGCGTTACGCCGCTGGCCTGCCAGGCGCCCGCCCAATCGTCCCGCAGCCGCGCGCCTTCCTTTTCCAGTTCCCTGAGCGCCGCCTCGGCGCCATTCTTTTCGTTGTGGTGAACCGCGATCTTCTCGCGCTCGGCCTCCGCCGCAGCGACTTGCGCGGCGCCTGCCAGCAAAGCGTCGGCGTTCCGGTCGGCCTCGGCGGAAAACGTCTCGAAAACGCGCGCGTGATCTTCGAGCCGGGCCGGCTCGGGCGGCGGCGCGGCGAACAGGCCGCGCAGATCGCGCCACGACTTGTCGCGCCGGGCGCGGACGGCGCGCAGCTCCGCCAGACTTGCGATCGGCCCCTGCAGCTCCAGCTTCCGCAGCTGGCCTTGCGCCAGGTCCAGCTTTTCAGTCGCCTGCCGCGCCTTGGCGCGCTGCGCTGCATCGCGTGCGGAAAAATCGTCGAAGGCGCGAGCCGCCTGCTCGATCGCGCTCGCCTCGGGGCTGGGGCGGCGGGCGAAAAGGTCGAGGTCGGGCAGCGGCGGCGACAACCGGCCTTGCGCCTCGGCCAGCTGTCGCGCGTTGTCGTCGCGCAGGCGCGACGCATCCCTGAAGGCGGCGTCGAGCCTTTCGACCTCGCCGAAAGCGCGCAATTTTTCCCGCAGCGCTTCCGCCTCGGGCAGGGCCTCGCCCTGCTGGGCGCCGAGCGCGGCCAGCCGGCTTTCTTCCTCGGCGAGATCGCGTTCCGGCTGCTGTCTTTTCAGCGCAAAGTCCCGGCCGCGCGCGGCCAGCCTCTCCGCGCGCAAGAGCGTCGCGGAATCGGGCGCGGCGGCGCGCATTTCGTCGAGCGTCGCCAATCCGCAGCCCTGCGCCAGTAGATCGAGCTTTTGCCGCGCCTCCCGCCAGGCCGTTTCGCGTTTGGGCAGATCGCCGGACGATTTTTCGAACGCGCCGCTGGCCCGGATCAACGCCTCAATGGCTTCGCCTTGCGCGAGAACATCGGCGTCGGGCTGGGCGGCCTCCCGTTCGGCGCGCGCCGCCTCGCTTTTCTTGCGCGCCTGTTCCGCCTGTTCGCGAGCGCGGTCGCGAGCGGCGATTTTTTCTGAAAAATTCGCCGCGGCTTGCGGCGATATGGCGGCGAGATCGGAAAAAACCGCACCTTCCGCCCGCAGGGCCGCGAGCCGACGCAGGATCGGCGCGGCCTTGCGCAGCCGCTCCAGCCGCCGTCTTTCGGCCTGGGCCTGCCTTTCGGCGGCCTCGATCTCCGCGATCCGCTCCGCCGAGGTTTCGATGGCCTCATTGACCGCTTTCAACTGGCTTTCCGAAACCAGCGCCGATTTTTCCCGCGCCCGCGCCGCGTCATAACGGTCGAGCGCCTGATAGAAGGCGCGATGGCCGGCGCGGCGGTCGCCGAATATTTTGTCCGCTTCCTCCTCAAGACCCTTGCGCAGGTCGAGCAGGCCGCGCAGGCCGGAAGCGGCGGCGAACAGGCTGGCGCCGATCTCGCCCTCGGCATGCAGCATTTCGTCGCCGCCTTCGCGCAGGCTTTGGGCGTCGAGGCCGAAGGCCCGGTGGAAAATTTCGCGGGTCGCCGCGCCGAGAAAAGGCGCAAGCGCATCGTCGGGCAAGGGGCTGCCGGCGGCGTCCAGCAAAGTGTTTTTATCGCCGCGCCGGCGAAAAAATTGCAGCATCTGGCCGTTGCGGCCTTTTATCGTCGCGCCGAGCCGCATGTCCTTGGGCCGCAGGAAGGAAATTTTTTCCCGCCGCGGCGCGCCGTAGAAAAGATCGCCGATGGCGGCGAGGGCCGAGGATTTGCCGGCCTCGTTGGCGCCATGGACGATATGGACTTTTGCGTCGGGATCGAATTCGAGCCGCAGCCCTTTGAAGGGGCCGTAAACGTCCAGGGCGAGGTCGAGGAGCCTCATGATCCGGCCCCGCCTTCGGCGCGCGCCACGGCGAGATCGCGCGCCTCGCGCAAGAGCGCGTCGAGCTCGGCGCCGAGATCGAGGCCCGGCGCCGGGATTTTCGCCTCCACATTCGCCAACGCGGCGAGCGCCGCCTCGCGCAGGCCGGGCTCAGCGAGACAGGCGTCGAGCAGGCCGGCGAAATCGAATTCCTGGTCGAGGCGTTTGGCCGTGACGGGCGCTTCGGTTTCCAGCAGAAGCCGCTCGATGGCGATGTCTTCCTGGGCGCGCTGCGCCGCCGCCTCGATCTCGTCGCGCCAGCGCGCCGGATCGGCGGCGAATTCGGCGTGCAGCGGGCTCGCGCCCTTGACACGGACGCGCAGGGCGAGCGGCCGGCCCTCGGCCAGCAAAACCTCGTCGCCGGCGCGGGCCTCCAGCGCCCGCAGCAGGCTGGCCATGTCCTCATGAGCGGCGGCGTCGAGCGGCGATTTCGCAAAAACGCGCGCGGTCGACGATCAGCCGGCGCACGTCTTTCACCTGCCCATCGGCGACATCGACCAGAACCGCGCCTTTGGCGCCGGTCTCGCGGATGCTGCGGCCCTGAAGATTGCCGGGAAAGACGACATGGGATCGCGCGCTGACCACCTCGAAAGCGTGGACATGGCCGAGCGCCCAGTAATCGTAATTCTTCGCGCGCAGATCGTCGAGGCTGCACGGGGCGTAGGCCGCATGGCCGGGGCGCCCGTCGAGCGACGTGTGCAGCACGCCGATATTGAAAAAACCTGCCTTCGGCGCCGGCAAGGCGCGGGCGAGGTTTTCGCTTTCGGCGCGATGGGAAAAGCCGCGCCCGTGCAAGGCGACGCGCAATTCGGGCAGTTCGAAAGTTCCCGCCCGGGCGGTCGGAAAATTTTGGGCGAGATCGGGCAGGATCAGGCTTTTGGTGACGACCGAATCGGCGTCGTGATTGCCTTTGAGCAGGAAGATCGGAATTCCCGCCTTGGCGAGGCGTGCGATCTGGCGGTTGAAAAACAAAGCGATCGAGGCGTCGCGCCAGTCGCCGTCGAAAATATCGCCGGCGAAAATCGCAAAGGCGATCTTTTCCGCCAGCCCCCGGTCGATCAATTCGACAAAGGCCTCGCGGCTGGCTCCGGCCAGCCGCTGGCCCAGCGCCTCGTCGCGCAGGCTCAAGCCGCGAAACGGGCTGCCGAGATGAAGGTCGGCGGCGTGGAGAAAAGTGAAGCGCATGGCGGGCGAGGTCGATTCGTTTCGCCGAGTCTAAGCCGGGCGGGGCGGGGGAAGAAGGGTTTGGTGAAAAGTTCGCGGTTCGATCCGCCGACCGCGCGCCTGTCCTCGGACAATGGACGAATTTGATCGGCCGCGGTTTTCGGTCAACATGCCAGAATCTCGATCGCAGCGCGTTTCGCGTTCCGTTGCTGACGCAGATCAAGGACCCGGGAGCGTCTTTGTTCTTGTCTGGGAAAAAAACGCAAGGGGGAGCCATGTCCGGCCAGGTCAAATATACGCTCGAGGAAAGCCAGATCCCGAAATTCTGGTACAATATTGTCGCGGATTTGCCCGCGGCGCCGCATCCCGTCCTGCACCCCGGCACCAAACAGCCGGTCGGACCGTCGGATCTCGAACCGCTTTTCCCGATGGAGCTGATCCTCCAGGAGGTCGCCACGGAGCGGCAGATCGAAATTCCCGAACCCGTGCGCGATATTTTCCGCATGTGGCGTCCCTCGCCGCTCATCCGCGCGCGCCGCCTGGAAAAGGCGCTCGACACGCCGGCGAAGATCTACTTCAAATATGAGGGCGTCTCGCCCGCCGGATCGCACAAGCCCAACACGGCGGTTCCCCAGGCCTGGTACAACAAGGAGGCCGGCGTCAAAAAGCTGACGACCGAGACCGGGGCCGGCCAATGGGGCTCTTCGCTCGCCTTCGCCGGCTCGTTGTTCGACATCGACGTGACCGTCTTTCAGGTGCGCGTCTCCTATGACCAGAAGCCTTATCGCCGCGCCCTGATCGAGACCTATGGCGCGCGCTGCATTCCTTCGCCTTCCGATGAAACCGAATCCGGCCGCGCGGTGCTGGCGGAACACCCCGACAGTCCCGGCTCGCTCGGCATCGCCATTTCGGAGGCGGTGGAAGTCGCGGCGAAAAATCCGGACGTGAAATACGCTCTCGGATCGGTGCTCAATCATGTCATGCTGCACCAGACCATCATCGGTCAGGAGGCGATCCAGCAGTTCGAACTGGCGGGGGACGACCCCGACGTGGTGATCGCCTGCGCCGGGGGCGGTTCGAATTTTGCGGGCCTCGCCTTTCCCTTCCTCGGCCTTCAGCTGCGCGGCGGGCGCAAGCGCCGCTTCATCGCGGTCGAGCCGGCGGCCTGCCCGTCGCTGACGCGCGGCAAATTCGCCTATGATTTCGGCGATACGTCGCATCTGACGCCGCTGGTCAAAATGCATACCCTCGGCTCGACCTTCATTCCGCCCGGCTTCCACGCCGGCGGTCTGCGCTATCACGGCATGGGGCCGCTGGTGTCCCACCTCTATGACCTCAGCCTGATCGAGGCGCGCGCCTATCACCAGATTCCCTGTTTCGAGGCCGGCGTGCAATTCGCGCGGGCGGAAGGAATCATTCCCGCGCCGGAATCGACCCACGCCGTGCGCTGCGCCATCGATGAAGCCCTGCGCTGCAAGGCCGAGGGCAAGGCGGAAACCATCGTCTTCAACCTGTCGGGCCACGGCCATTTCGACATGGGCGCCTACATCAGCTATTTCGCCGGCAAACTGGTCGATCAGGACTATGACGAAGGCGAACTCGCCATGGCGCTCGCCGGCCTTCCGTCGGTCGCGGCGCAATAGGAAGCAAAAAAGGGGACAGGCCCCGCGCCTGTCCCACCCTTTTTCGCGATCGGTTCATGGCAAACGCTGGGGTCGCGGGCGCGTGGCGCCGGGAGCGGATAACGCTTCGCTTGTTTCGTCACGCAAAACTTGCTCTGCTGGCGTGAGACGGGCGGGGCGACATGAAGGCTTGCGTGATCCAGATGAATTCGACCGCCGACAAGGCGAAGAATCTGGCGCAGGCGCGTCGGCTGGTCGAGGAGGCCGTGGCGCAGGAAAGGCCGGACTGGATCGGGCTGCCGGAAGTGTTCGATTTTCTCGGCGGCTCCGTGTCGGAAAAATTCGAGGCCGCCGAAATTTTGCGCGAGGGGCCGGCATATGCGCTTGGCGCCGAGCTGGCGAAAAAACATGGCGTCTTCCTTCACGCCGGCTCGCTGCTCGAAAAAAACGCCGACGGCGACCGCCTGTCCAACACCTCTGTCGTGTTCGACCGCCAGGGCCGGGAAATCGCGGTCTATCGCAAGATTCACATGTTCGACGTCACCACCCCGGACGGCGCCGCCTATCGCGAAAGCGCGACTTTCAGGCCCGGAACCGACGTCGTGACCTATCGGGCCGAGGGCCTGACCTTCGGCTGCGCCATCTGCTACGATCTGCGCTTTCCCGCGCTTTTCCAGGCGCTGGCCGCGCGCGGCGCTGAAGTGCTGGTCCTGCCCTCGGCTTTCACCCTCCAGACCGGCAAGGACCATTGGGAGGTTCTGTGCCGGGCCCGCGCCATCGAGACGCAAGGCTATTTCCTTGCGCCGGCGCAGATCGGGGCGCATCGGATCAAGGGCGAAACCCGGTTGACTTTTGGCCATTCGCTGATCTGCGACCCGTGGGGGCAAACGATCGCCATGGTTTCCGACGCGCCGGGTTTCGCCACGGCGCGGCTCGATCCGGCGCTCATCGCCAAGGTGCGCGCGTCCATTCCGGTCGCGGCGCAAAGGCGGGAGACTTTTTCCTGAGCGGCGAGATGACCGATAGACAAAATTCTTCGTCGGCGCGGCCGAGCGGGCGATGGGGTTCGCTCATCGCCTTGCTCGTCTTCGTTCTGGCCTCGGCTTTTCTTTACGGACATCATGAAGACGGCGAGGCGGTCGAGGGATCGTCGCCGCTGATCGGTTCAATCGCGCCCTCGCTCGCCGCGCCGGGTCTGGGCGCATCGCCGTCCTTGAGCGACGACGACCTGCGCGGCCATGTCACGCTGGTCAATTTCTTCGCCTCCTGGTGCGGGCCGTGCCGCGCCGAACAGGATGTGCTGATGGCGCTGGCGAACGATCAGCGTTTCAAGGGCGAATTGGTCCTGCTTGGCGTCGCCTTCAAGGATCGCGCGGCGGATGTCGAAGCTTTTTTCGCCGGGCGCGGCGACCCGTTCGGAAAAGTCGGCGTCGATCCCTTGGGCAATCTCGCGGCGCGCTGGGGCGCGCGCGGCGTTCCCCACACTTTCGTCGTCGATTCCTCGGGCAAAATCGTCGACGATTTTCTCGGCCCGATGGGACCCGGGGCGCGAGCTCGTCTCGAAAAAATTATCACCGCATCCGCCACGACCGGGTCCGACGGCGCGCCGCGGGGGCGATGAGCGGCCCGACGGCCTTCGCCATCGAAACAGCGCGCAAGCTCGGAATGGGGACCAACATGAGTTCCCGCCGCCGACGCCTTTCCCAAGGACATGGACCCGGACAATGTCCCGTCGCCGATTGTCGATGCGATCGAGCGCGTCGACGGCTTCGCGCCGGTGTTTCTTGAACATAAATACGCCATCGTCAAGGCGTTGCAGTCGCGCGGCGGTCGTAGGAGGCTGGCATGGACTACCAGAAGCAATTCGTCGTCGCGCCCGGCGCCAAGGTGCGTCTTGCGAAGATCGACCCGGCCTTCTCTGGAGCGCATGGCTCGCATGAGGAGGCCCTGCCGCATATCGCGGAATCTGTCGCGCGCATGGATGAGTTGCAGGCGCTTCTCTACGCCGATGCAAGCCAGTCGCTGCTGGTGGTGCTTCAGGCGCTCGACGCCGCCGGCAAGGACGGCGTCGTCCGTCACCTGTTCAGCGGGATGAATCCACAAGGGACGACGTCCGTCTGCTTCAAGCAGCCGAGCAAGGAGGAGGCGGCGCACGATTTTCTCTGGCGGGCGCATCTGAAGACGCCGGCCAAGGGCGAGGTGGTGATCTTCAACCGCTCGCACTATGAGGACGTTCTCGTCGTGCGCGTGCACAATCTGGTCCCGGAATCGGTCTGGTCGAAGCGCTACAAGCTCATCAACGATTTCGAGAACATGCTGGCGGCCAATGGAACGCGCATCCTGAAATTCTATCTCCACATCAGCCCTGAGGAACAACTGGCCCGCTTCAAGGAGCGGCTGGACGATCCCGCGCGCCAATGGAAGATCAGCGAATCCGATTATTCCGAGCGCGAGCTGTGGCCGCAATATATCGCCGCCTTCGAGCAGGCGATGGAGGAAACCAGCACGGAGCACGCGCCGTGGTTCGTGATTCCCTCAAATCACAAATGGTTCCGCAATCTGGCGATCTCGCAGATCATCGCGCAGACGCTCGAGGACATGAAATTGAAGACGCCGCCCGTACAGGTCGACCTCGATGAGATCCGCCGCAAGTTCCATCAGGCGGAAGGGGAGAAAATCCGGATTTAAGCTAGCGGTACGCCCGTGCGCGCTGTGCGCTGAAAGAGACTGAAACATCGAAGTCGGCGCCAGTCGCGCAAATTGAAGAAAGGAAACATGACCATGAAATCGCTTCGCCAGTCAGGTTTGGGCTCGATCCTGGTTTTGGGCGCCTCGCTGGGCTTCGCCCCCGCCGGCGCGTGGGCGCTGGAATGCCCGGCGCCGCAACAGCTCGGTGACAGCGCGACGGTCCCGCCCGACCTGACCCGTCAGCTCGCGTCAGACGACGTTCTCGAACAGATTCCCGGCATTCTCGGCGCCCTTCATCAACAATATCCCAGCGCCTCGAAACAGCAGTTGGTCGACTATCTCGTCGCCGCCTATTGTCCGGTCGTGAAGGGCGACGCCGAGGCGGACGTAGACGAGAAGCAGGCGGAACTGAAGGAATTCGCCGACAGCCTCATTGCGACCGAATACTAAAGCCTGTTCGAGCGAAGTGGATGCCGGTTCGCGTGAAGAAAACGCCTAACTAAAATGAGTAGAGCCGGTTCGGTGAATTCTGATTCACCGAACCGGCTTTGGCAATCGAGAGTCGGGCCAGCCCCGCGCGTCCGCGCCGCCGCCCCTGCCGACAGGCTATGGATCGTCGCGGCGCCGCCTTTTCCGCCGCTTCTTGCTCCCGGGCAAAGTCGCCGCCTCGCGCGGGGTGTAGCCGAGGGACGGAAAGTGGGGAACAGGGAGCCGATCATGTCCGACCTCGGAATCCGGCGCAGGGACGGCGGTCCAGCCATTTTGAGCTACGGCTTCCGGCCGTTTTTCCTGTCCGGCGCCTTGTGGGCGGTGGTCGCCGTCATGCTCTGGCTGCCGCAATATTTCGGCGAACTGACGCTGTCCAGCGCCTTCCAGCCGATGGACTGGCATGCGCACGAGGCCCTGTTCGGCTACGGCGGCGCCGTGGTCGCCGGTTTCCTGCTGACGGCCGTGCCTAATTGGACCGGTCGCTTTCCCCTGCGCGGCAAGGGATTGCTTTTCCTGTTTCTGGTCTGGCTCGCAGGCCGGCTCGCCGTGGCGCTTTCGGGCCATATCGGCTGGATGGCGGCCGCTTTGGTCGACTGCGCGTTCCTTTTCGCGTTTTCCTTTTTCATCGCCCGCGAAATCGTGGCGGGAAAGAACTGGCGCAATCTGCGCGTGCTGATCGTCGTCGTCTTCCTGGGGGCTGCGAATGTCGCCTTCCATGTCGAGGCGCATTTCACGGGCGATGCGGCTTTCAGCCGGCGCTTCGCCATCGCCGTCTTCGTCGCTCTGATCATGCTGGTCGGCGGCCGCATCGTGCCGAGCTTCACCCATACTTTTCTGTTGCAGCGGCGCGTTGCGGGGCGGCTGCCGCAGAAATTCGGCCGTTTCGACGTTTTATGCATGGCGGTTTCGATCGCGGCGCTCGCCGGCTGGGTCGCCGCGCCGGACGATAAAGCGGTCGGCCTTGCCCTCATCGCCGCCGGCCTGCTGAATGTCGCGCGTCTGGCGCGCTGGGCCGGCGAAAGGACGTCAGGCGAGGCGCTGGTGGCGATCCTCCATCTGGCCTTCGCCTTCATCCCGATCGGTTTTCTGCTGAGCGGGCTGGCGGCCTGGGTTCCGGCGATTTCACCGAGCGCCGGGCTGCACGCCTGGGCGGTGGGCGGCGTCGGCGGCATGACGATCGCGGTGATGACCCGCGCCAGCCTCGGCCACACCGGCTACGCGCTGCGGGCGGGGCCGGGAACGAAACTGCTTTATGTCTCGATTCTTCTTGCCGCTCTGGCGAGGATCGCCGCCGCCCTGGCGCCGCAATGGAGTTTCATTCTGCTCCATGTCGCGGCCTTCGCTTGGCTCGCGGCCTTCCTCGGCTTCGCTCTGGTCTATGGGCCGGCGCTGTTTCGCGCGCGCCTTTGACCGGTGCGCGCCTTGGTGTTCAATGCAGCGCGGGGAGAGGCCGAATGCGTGAACATGTCAGATTGCGTGGCCTGCGATTTCGCGGCGAGGAAAGCGCGTCGGTCGAGGCGGCGCTGGTCGAGAGGGTGGACGACTGTCGCTGGCGGGCGCGGATCAAGCCGGCGGAGCGGGTGCGCGCGGGCGACCGGCTGCGCTTTGGCGAAAGTTCGGAAAGCATGGCGTGCCTGCTGGCCTTCCTCGACGCCGAAGTGATATCGGTTCAGGGAGACGACGCCCTGCTCGGCTTCGCCTTTTCCGGCCCTGCGCTCGACGAGGCGATCGAGCGGCTCGCCTGCGGGACGGAACATGGCCGAGGTCGATGAAACAGCGCCGGAGACCCTGACCCTGTGGCAATGCGTCGGCTGCGGCGCCATGGGAAACGCCAAAGAATGTGTCGCGACTTGCGATTTCAAGCGCGCCGTCGTCGTTGACGCGGCCAGCCATGCCGATCTCCTCGAATATTTTTTGGACGTCAGCGAATACAATGAGCGCTTGCGAGAATTAGCCCGCGAAATTGTCGCGCAAACGGAGACCCCCGAGCGTTTTGAGCGCGCCCTGACGGATTTGCGCCCGCGCGCGAAAGAGGCGCTGGCGCAGGCGCCGCCCGAGGAGGCGCCGCTCGCCGTGCCGCCGGACGAGCGTGCGGAAATCTGGCTGTGCGCCGCCTGCGGCATGGTCGAGGCGCCGCGCGACTGTCTCGGCATATGCGTGCGGCGAACCGGCGATTTCGTCAGCGCGGAAGATCATGACGCGCTGAGCGCGCGGATCGAAAAGGCGCGGCTCGAAGCCCGATCTCTGGCGGCGCTGGCGCGGCAGATCGGCTGGGCGGTTCCGCGCCCGGGGCAAGCCGAACGCATGCGCGCCGCGCTGCGGAGCATGGCGACGAAGGCATGCGACGCGCTCGCTCAAGAGGTGGGATCGCGCGGCGAGTAAGTGGATGAGCCATCGCCGTCAAGAGCCGGAAGGCTCAGTCGCGCGCGAGCGCCCTTTTGCGACGAGATCGCCATTTCGAAACGGCCGCCATGGATTTCGGCGATGCGGCGGACGATCTTCAACCCGAGTCCGGGGCGGTCGAGCCCGCTGGTCTCTCCCGGAGCCGGCGCCGCTTTCCCATTGGCGCCGCCATCGTCGGAAACCGTGAACGACGGGCCGGGGCCGGCCGTCACATGGATCGCGGCGCCGGGGCCGGAGTGGCGGACGGCGTTGTCGATCAAATTGCGCAGGGCGTTCTCGATCAGGGCGCGATGGCCGCGCGACGGCGCCGCGTCGCGCTCCTCGAAAGCGATGGTCCGCCCCGATTCGTATACGAGCGGCGCCAGCGCCGCGACCGCCTGTTGGGCCAGATCGGCCGGATCGATTTTTTCAGGCGTGGCGACGCCAGCGCCTTCGAGCCGCGCCAATGTCGTGAGTTGTTCGACCAGATGGTTGAGCGCCTCGAGATCCTTTTCCACCTTGCGGGCGCGGGGATCGGCGATCTTTTCGAGCTCCAGCCGCGCGATGGCGAGCGGCGTGCGGACCTCATGGGATATGGCCGAAGTCATGACGCGTTGCGACTGCATCAGCGCGAAAACGCGCTCCAGCGCGCCATTCACCGCCTTGGCGAAATCGGCGATCTCCCGGGGCATGCCCGCGACCGGCAGGCGCGCCAGAGGCGCGAGCGGATCGAGCTTGGCGGCCATCGCCGCGCTTTCCCGCACCGGACGCAGGGCCTGGGCGATGGACAGGCTCGACGCTCCCAGGACGACAATGAGCATCAGGCTCATCGGCAGCACCATATGGTCTTTGATCTCGTCGCCGAGCACGCTGTAAATGACGCTGTCACGGTCGCCGACGATCGCGACGTCGATGGTGGCGGCGTCGGGATCGTCTGAAACGCTGCGGCCGCCGGAAATATTCAGGGGCTTGCCGGGGCGCAGCTCCATCATCCAGAAATCGAGCCGCCGCGTTTCGCGAGTGGGGAAATAAGCGTCGCAGTCACGCGCGCAATTGGAATAGAGAATCTCGCCGGAAGGATCGAGGACACGCATGAAGTAACCGCTGCCCGCACGCCCGTAGCGGTCGCGCATGTCCTCGGGAACCTTGTACAGGCGCTTGCCGTCGACGACCCGCACGCCCGGCGCCAGAGACGTGGTCTCCATCTCGATCGCCAACCGGCCGAGATTCGTCGTGTCGCTCCAATATTCGAAAAAAACGCCGGCGAGTTGCGCGACCATGGCGAGGGCCGCGAAGATCACGATCCGCCGCACGACGATGGAAATCAGGGACGGCGCCGCGCGAGTCATCCGTTCGGCTCGCGCAGCAGGTAGCCAAGACCCCGGATCGTTTCGAGCGCCGCGCCGGACTCGATGGCGTTGAGTTTCTTGCGCAGGCGCGAGACGGCGAGCTCCACCGCGTTGGTCGAGACGTCGTCGCCGAATTCGGAGAGCGCATGTTCCAGCTTGCGCTTCGGCACTGCTCGCCCGACCTCGCGCATCAGGATTTCCATCACCGCGCGTTCGCGCGGCGTCAGACCGAGATCCTGGCCCGCGCAGGTCAGGGCGCCGGCGGCCGGATCGAAGACGAGGCCGCCGGCGGTCAGAATCGGGGCGCCGTTTCCGGCGAACGGCGCAGCAGCGCCCGACAGCGGGCCAGAAATTCGCCGTGGTTGAAGGGCTTGACGAGATAATCGTCGGCGCCCGCGTCGAGGCCGGCAATGCGTTCGTCCACGGCCGCGCGCGCGGTCAGGACAAGAATCGGCGTACGATGGCCGCGACGGCGCAAGGTGCGGATGAGCTCCAACCCGTCGCCGTCGGGCAGGCCGAGGTCGAGCAGCAGCAAGTCATAGGCTGTCGTCGCGACCGCTTCTTCACCTTCGACATAAGTTCCGAAGGCGTCGATCCGCCATCCCGCCGAATGCACGCTCTCGGTCAGCAATTCGCGCAGGCGCGGCGTGTCCTCGATCAGCAGCAGTCTCATTCCGGTTTCGGCCCGTTTTCACCGACAAGATCAAATTCTTGCACGTTCCGCAAATTCTTGCGCGCCTCGAATGAGACGCACTCCGCCGTCAGCGACGCGCGCATGGGCTGCGGCTGGCCGACCGGTATTTGCGATAGGCGGACGTGTGGGTTTCGAAATGATCGGCCCATTCGTCCAGCGTCCGCAGCACGGCGCGCCGCGCCGCTTCGGAAATCGTAACAAATTTCTCGTTTCGCCGCCCCGGGTTCTTGGCTGTCAGGACGAGACCAGCCTTGACCAGCGCGACAAACTTGCGCTTGCCCGTGGTCGCGCTGCCTCCGGCGAAGGCATACGCGTCGGTCGCGCGCAATTTCACTTTTTCTTCCTCGGTCAACGCGTAAATGCCGGAGAGGGGGTTCCAGTGCTGGACGGCGTCGGCGGTGTCGAGAGTCGGCCCGATCTCTCTGAGTTCATTCAGCCAGAAGACATGTGGGTCACACGTCCCTTTGACCAGTCGCGTCGTGGGCGAGGTGATCTTCTGCCCGATCCAGGGGGACGACATGGGGCTCTCCAATTCCGCAGGCTGTTATCGACGGCTTATGGCCATCGTGGCCCTTATGAAGGGGCGTTGCTGTCAATTTCCTGTCGCGTCGTGAAATCCTGCGGAGGGGCGATCCCGGCGGCGACCGATGCCGCGAATGGGCTTCCATCAACGTCGTTCGTGAGCATGGAAATGTCGCGAAGAAAGGAAACATTTCCACGATCGGTCAACCGCACGACCCAGCTGTAGCTTTCGTCCGGCGCTTATCGATTTGCGATTTTTCGCGAGGCGGCGAACGCCGATGCTACGCAATCAAAGACCGCCCGCCGTTCAGACCGATTGTCGGCTTCGCCCATCGGCAATTCATAGCCGAGGAACCCTTTCTGCTTGCCCTGCCGCTCCTGCCAGAACGAATTGTAACTCGCGGCCTTCTGTTCGCGCTTCTTTTTGCCGCGGGCGTTGATCACGTGGTTTTCATCCGAGACGGCCCAGATCGCCTCGCAGCACGCATATTCGGCAAAAGCCTGCGCAGCGACGACGACAGCCGTTTTCGGCCGCATGCCGCGCAAATCGCGCGTCGCATCGATAATCGCGCGCTTGCCGGCTGATCGCGGACCGCCCTGCAGTCCGCCGATCAGCAATGTTCTCTTGTTGTTTGTCTCGCGCGTCGTTGCGAGCGAAAAGCTCGTGCGCGCCAGGGGCATTGGCGCCGATCCATCGGTGGTTTCGCGTGCGAGAATGATCTCGAGGCCGCCTTCGCGCACATATTCCGCCGCGCCAAGCCAAAGCGCGAAACGCGAGTTGCGGCGGCCTTCGATAACGCCAAGTTTTGTCAGGCGACGCGCCCAGACGTTTCTGACGACGTGGAGCGAAAGCAGGGATCCGACAACGGCGTGATGGGAACGGGAGATCTGCAGGCGCTGCTCCACCGTCAGTCCCGCCCGCATGAACGGCCGCAGCGGCTCTCCGACATAAGAATGCAGACCCGCCTCGGCGAGGCCGAACCGCACGCGGAAGCTCTCGAGTTCAGCGAGCCAGGCGGAAAACATGTTGGGCCGCCGCAGAGCCTTGAAACCCAGGCGGCAGGCCGGCCGCATGCCTCGCTCCCGCGCATGTTGAGACAGGAACCGCGGCGTCGAAACGCCACGGCCCGCGATCAATAACTCCTGGAATGCAAGATCATTGGCTAAAGTCATGACTGACAACGTGTCCGGGCCGTGATTGACCAGCGACGCCAAAAGAACCCGAGAACGACGCCTCACGGCCCTTGTCGGGGCTGGACGCCGATCTCCATTTGGATCGACGCCCTGGATAACAGAGCTAATCTGTCAATGCGCTGTCAGCGCTTAAGATTTATGAGGTTGAATATCTCAACGGCTCGCCCAAAGTCGAGATGCACGGCGTTGTGCTGATTCGCAAGGCGATTACAGGGCAAATGCTTAATTCAGCTTCTTCATGCGGCGCGTGTGCGGGTTTGACTTTTACGATCCCACGTTGCCGGGCGCGCGCCCTCGCTTCGCATCTTTGCCGCTCTATCGATTGAACGGGACGACGAACAATTATGCCTCACCTGACCGTTCCCAAACGAATGGTGGAGAAAAAAAAGCTTTCGACTTGATTGTGATCAGCCCCCCGATGAATGGTCCAGGGTGAATGGTCGTTCGGCGTCGGCCTTGCAGCCAAGGCCGACGCCGATGATGGTCGCTGCTGCGCATGCGCCGACGGCGTCGAAAAGACGTTCGTCTTCGCCGAAGCCGAGCGCGCTGTTCGCCGTGTAGGTGTCGACGCCGCGCTCCTGCAGGCGATAGGCTCGAATCTCGTTGGTGAGGCCGACGCCGCGGCCTTCCTGCGGCAAGAGGCGGACGCACGCCGAACAGACGCTTCGGTGGCGACGAGACGGCGCTGGGAGCCACGCCCGCCAGCAGCGAGGTCGTGGACAGGCGGAGCGTCGGTGCACGACCCATCCGCTGTGTCTCGACCCGGCTTAAACCGTTCGCTCTTGCGAGCTAAACCAACCCTGCCGCCAGAAGGCTGCGGGCGGTGTCCAGGATGGTTTGCTCTACTGGTCGCGTGGTCCAGCCCAATTCACGCCGCGCCTTCTCCGAGGAGACGCGCCGGCGCTGCCCAAGGTCGAACAAGACCTCTTGAAGTTCGGCGTCGGAATTGGCGTAGAGCCGGACCAAAAAGTCGGGAAGGACAAGAGAGGGGATTTTGCGCGCGTTGACGCCAAGCCCCTGTTTGAGGACCTTGGCGATGTCGTCCATCCAATAGAACCCACAAGACCCGATGAACCTCTGGCCGGCGGCTTTGGGACTGGTCATCGCCAGGAGGTGCAAATTTGCATTGTCGCGAACGTCGACCAGGTTGAATCCGAAATGCGGCAGCGCGGGCATCGAGCCGTCGAGGAGCCTCTTGATCAGCAAAATCGACGTGGAAAAATCCGGACCAAGGACTGGCCCCAAAATAACGCCGGGATTGACGGTCGTCAGCTCGAGCGCGCCGCCTTCCGCGGCATGCCACGCCCAGACGGCGCGCTCCGCGATGGTCTTGGACCGATGATAGGCCGCCGTATCCTGTCGGTTCGTCTCGTCGGTCCAGTCGGTCTCCGTGAAGGCTTTCTGTCGTCCGCCCCGGCCGTAAGTGATGGCGAAGGTCGATGAAGTCTGGACGACACGCTTGATCCCTGCGTCACGCGAAGCCCTGAGCACGCGAATTGCGCCGTCGCGCGCCGGTCGGATTAATTCGTCGTCGGACTGCGGATTGGTCAAGGGGAGGGGAGAAGCGACATGCAGGACATAGTCTGCTCCGGCGAACGCTTTGTCCCACCCTGCGTCGGCATTGAGATTCGCCTTCACAAACTCAATCCTGTCCGCCTCGGAGGCGATCCTGGCGATCGCCGCTCGCGCCGACCTGGCTTTGGCGAGACTCCTCACGGTCGCACGAACCCGCCAGCCCTCTTCGAGTAATTGGGCGATGCAGTATTCAGCGACGAACCCGGATCCGCCAGTGACCACAACGAGCCCGTTTGCAACCATGAGCCGGCTTCCATCGCCTTCGTCGCCAACGGACGTCAAATTACCCTAGGTCGGATCTCTTGTCGCGCCGGCGCGCAAATCAGGCAAAACCTGCCGCCATAGGGCCCCACGACGGCGGTCACGCGGCCGCCGACCGTCAATGTGTCGCCGCCCCGTCAGACCATGATTGGAAAATTCCAGTTCGAAGGCCCCGAGTTTCCGATGAGCAGGTCATGCTTCGGCTCATGGCGTCGACACCGGGCCAATTCAGACGGGCTTCGGTTCCGACGATGGACCGGGCTGCGTCGGGCGCCTGTCTTGATTCACGCCGTCCTGGCCCAGTCCCATGGTGAGCGCCGTCAATCCGGCCAGGCCGCCGAGTTGCATCGAGTTCGACGGCCGTGCTGGGCACGATGACAATCGTCGAATTCTGCTTCAGACCCTCGTAGAGCATATTCATCGCCCTGAGGTGCAAGGCGACGGGATCATTGACATAGGTCCGCGCGGCGTCGGCGAACTTTTCCGCCACCTGCCGCTCGGAATCGCCGAGAATCACGCGGGCCTGCCGTTCTCTCTCGGCCTGGGCCTGCATTGACATCGCGTCCTCGAGGGCCGCGGGAATGAGAACGTCCTTGACTTCGACCGATATGACGTTGACGCCCCATGGCTCAGTGCGCACGTCGATGATTTTTTGCAGCTCGTCGCTGATTTTTTCTCTGCCTTCAAGCATGTCCGAAAGCATCGTCTTCCCGATCACGTCACGCAGAGCCGTTTGCGAGGCCCAGTTGATGGCGCCGCCATAGTCGGCGACGTCGAGCGCCGCCTTTTTCGGGTCAATGACCTTCCAGAACAGCACCGCGTCGACGTCCACCGGCACCGTGTCCTTGGTCAGCGTCTTTTCGGCCTTGAACGAGGCGGTGATCACGCGCGTGTCAATCCAGTACGGCGCGGTTTCGATGATCGGGATGATGAAAAACAGTCCCGGCCCTTCCAGCGAACGGAAGCGCCCCAGCCGCAGCACCACGACCCTGTTCCACTGATCCGCGATCTTGATCGAGGACGCCACCGCGCTGGCGAGGATGACAGCGATGACAGCCTTCGCCAGGGTTTCGTCATAATTTCCGCCATTATAGCCCAGCGACGCGAAACCCACGCCAAGGCCGGCGATGACGACAAAGATCAACCCTGGCAATGCGCTGTTTGTCCTCATTTTCCATCTCCCGGCCTGTGCCGCGGCTCGCCGCCGCGCCCTGGCGGAATGCTCTCCCCTGGCCGCAGGCCACACGCGCCATCGGGAATCTGGTGCTGTTCGTTTCAATAGATAAGCGCATTCGGCGGCGGCGCCATGGAGGCGCGAACAAAATCGTTGCGCACGGGCGGCTTCGTCTGGATGAAGATTCTGGAACCTGCGCCGGAGGGCCATGATCGGGGACTGCAAATGCTGTCCGCGCTTTTGCGATTTCAAGCGCGAGCCGTGACCTCGACCGCAACCGACATGTCAAGAAAGGCGTCCGTGGTGCCGACGAAACTGCCAGTCACCGGCATCGCTTGCCTGATGTCGCGCGCGACCGCCACGGGGATCAGGTTAAAGCCGCCGACGCTGCGATTGGTGGGATCGAAGGTGACCCACCCGGCGCCGGGCGCGTAAACTTCCGCCCAGGCGTGTGTCGAACCGCCGCCGGCCGACCCGTTGGTCCCAGCATCCGCAACAAAGAGATAACCGGATACGATTCTCGCGCCAAAGCCGAGACAACGCGCCGCCTCGACGAACAGGACCGCGAAATCGCGGCAGGAGCCCCAGC
Organism: uncultured Pseudomonadota bacterium; assembly: GCA_963748385.1. Taxonomy (GTDB): domain Bacteria; phylum Pseudomonadota; class Alphaproteobacteria; order Rhizobiales; family Beijerinckiaceae; genus Rhodoblastus. Next base: position 10,130 of record CAVVIQ010000016.1, on the reverse strand, counting down.
CGCGATCGAGGGTCTGGATCGGAGATTGGACGCCTTCGTCATCTCGGCTCTGATAATTGATCCATCGCGACACGCCGGCGCAGAGGTCCTTGAGCAGCGCCAATGTGTCCGTCTGGACGCCGCGGACGAAAGCCCATGTCCAATCGCGCAATCGCCCTGTCGGATCGGGATATTGCTGGAACATCAAGGCGCCGAGATCGATCCGCTCGTCATCCGCGTACCGAAATGGATAGACCAGGGCCGACGCCGCGACATCGAAGACCGGCCAGGGCTCGGCGGCGAGTTCAAGTTGTGTGACGCTGTCGATCACAAGCGTGTCAGAGCTTGCGCCGAAGACTGCGGCCGCGACGGAGTTGCCGAACACGTCCTGCGAATAGGTCAGCGTTGCGGTCGGACTGATCTTCACTTCGCTGGAAATCAGACGCAGGTCGCGGCTTTCACGCGGCCGCAGCATCAGACGATGGGGCCCGAGGCTCACCGGCCGCCGGTATCGATAGGTCGTCTTGTGTCGGATTTGAAATGTGATCAACCAAGTCTCCAGTGGGAAAGGCAGGCGAACGGTCGATATTAACATCCCCTCGATGACACGCGCAGCCCTTGGCGCGCGACAGGACGACAAATGAGCCGCATGACCGTCCACAACGCCTTCCGGCAATACCCATGGCTCATATGCCCGTCACCTCTTAAATATACGATCCCTTATCACTTGTAATTTTTCCAAAACAACCTATATATCGAATGTCGAGATGTACGCTGCAAATGTAGTTTTCTACCGAAAGTACTCCGCATCGCGTTAGAATTATTTTGCTAAATAATGCGATTTCGACCGCCTATTGGCGAGCATTTATAGCGTTTCTGGAAAGGGTTTTCCATGTCTCAGGGAACCGTAAAATGGTTTAATTCCGAAAAGGGCTTCGGCTTCATTGCGCCGGATGACGGCGGCAAGGACGCCTTCGTCCACATCAGCGCCGTCGAGCGGTCCGGGCTCAATCAATTGCGCGAGGGCGACAAAGTGTCCTTCGAGCTTGTCGCGGACAGCAAGACTGGCAAGATGTCGGCCGAACGGCTTGAAATCGTGCTCTGACAGTTTTCCGTTGGCGGGTTTTGGCTCGCAAAATCGGCGGCGATCGCCGGTGTCTTTTCAGGTCGACCACGGATGTACTGGCGGCCTGGCCAGCGATTTTCCTGGAGCGGCGTGCGAAAAAGTGGACACCGGTTATTCGCTGACGCGGACCTTCGGTTCGCGAAAGACGAGGAATCCAGCGCACGTTGCGACTTCACCCCGCCCGCGCTTGCGAAGCCCCGCGCCTGGAAAGGGTTGTGGGGCTTCCCTATCACACGAACACGCCGTCTGGAGGCGCGCGACAGGAGTTTGTCATGGCCAAGGAACGCAAACGCGGCAACCGCGAAGCCAAGAAGCCGAAGGCGATCAAGCCGGCCGCCGATCCGACCGCGACCCCGTCCTTGTTTGCGTCGGGCAGCCTTACGCCGATCAGGCCGCCGAAGAAGTCTCGCTGAAGCGTCATCGCTTCGCGGACTTTTGATTGAGGCAAAGGGGAATGCGGTTCGCGTGAAGGACCGAAAATCCGTGAAGCGCATCCCCGTCAAAACCGAGAGATGGAGCTGTCTTCGAGGGACAACGCATGCCCGATCGAACCACCGAGACGACCGTGCCGTTCAGGCGGCCTTTCACACTGCCCGAATTGGAACGTCCGCAGCCGGCTGGAGCCTATCGTCTGGCGACCGACGAAGAGGAGATTTCAGGGCGGTCGTTTCTCGCCCTTCGCCGCATCGCGAAGTTGTTGCGCCCGTCTGTGGCGGCGTTCGGCGGATCGGAACGAATGAACTCCATCGACGTGGACGACCTTGCCGACGTCCTGAAGGCAGATGGGGAGAACAGGTGAGACCATGGCCTTTAAAACAACAGCGCTGCGCTATCTCGGCGGAATTTCCGGACACGGGGTCGTCACCCAGAATGGCGCGAAGATCGCGCCGGCGACCTTCGATTTCGACGGCTATTTTCGCGCGGCCGCAGGCGTTACGGCTTGTGGCGAAATCCAAATGCCGGCTGATGTCCTGAAAAGTCTGTTCGGTCGCTCTGACCTTCAACTCGTGACCGATCAAGGTCGCCTCCTCGATCTCAGTTTTTCAGACCCGGCGTCGCCTCCGGCAGGCGACGTCGCCCATGTCGATGTGTCCGGAGAATTGCCGACGGCGCCAGGAGATTGGCGACACTGATTGGCGACAGCTGATCGGCGGCGCTGACAGCCTGTCGACAGCAAGTGGAACTTGAGGATTGGAGTGAGCGTGTCGCAAGCCTTCCCGCCGCTTGGCCCGGAATTCGAGCCTTTCCTTTACGCCATCGTGTGCGACGATGGGAACGGAATGTCGCTGACGACCATTTCAGCGATTGCGCGCACTGGCGCCGATCCTTGGAAAGAAGCGGCCCGCATCGCAAAATTGCCGAAAACCGTCGCCCTTGACGTGTTGGCTCGCATGGTCCCGGAGCGCAGCGGCGCTGATGGCGCCGCCATCGCCAACCGCCTGTTCGCCCTTCTTCCCGTCGCGCGCGCAAACACGAACATTCCCTTCGTCGGCGCCAAAACCAGCGCCCTTAAGGCCAATGCCCCTCGCTGGAGCCCCCTCGTCCCTGCGCTTCTCGCGCTGCTCATCGGTCTGGCGCTGGTTTCCGCTTTCAGGAAGACGGCGCATGGGGACGCCGGTCAGCACGAAACGCTTTCGTCCGCGCCAGTCGCCGACAAGGCCGATCGGTGACCGGGAGGCTTGAACCGATGAAACGACCGCTCTCCGAACATGAGCTTTGACAATTTGAGGACAATGAATGAAACCATACCAGAATAGCCGGTTGCAGAGCCGCCCGATGGGCGCGCGTCGCGACTCCAACCCGCTGACGCGCACCTATGAATCGAATGGGCCGGACGTCAAAATACGCGGAACCGCGCGGCACGTCGCTGATAAATACCTTCAACTGGCGAGGGACGCTCATACCGCCGGCAATCCGGTGTCGGCGGAGAACTATCTCCAGCACGCCGAGCATTATTTTCGGCTGATTGCGGCCGCCCAGGCGGGGCCGCGCGCGACTGGAGAAGCCCATCCCGACGATTCGCACGCCGAGAACGACGACCGCGGATTGCCGGATCGTTTCGCCATGCCCGCAGAGCCGGCGCCCCAGCCCTTCGCTGTTGAAAGAGCAGCTTATCCCCGAAAAGTTGACTGACTTTTCATGGCCATTGGCCGTCGGCGCGGTTTGTTTTCCGACCTTGGCCTCGATGACTATCCAACCAAGAATGCAAACGTCCCGCCTCCGACCGAGGATGTTGCGCCCATCTCGATTTCGGACTTGAGGCCCAATTGACGATATTTCTGCACAGCCTGTTCGCGCGCGCGCCTTCGCCCTGGGATAATCCGGAGCCCGTTCGGGAAGAACTTTTCAGCGCCGAACGCATCGAGGAACATGCGCGAAGTCTGGCGACGGCCCAGAAAGTGACGCCGAAGCCAGAGAGGGGGCATCCGCTGGCGGGGCGCCTCGCCGAGAACGGAGCCAGCCTGCTCGCCGCCTACAAGAGCCTGCTGCAAGGAGCCGACGAGGGTCGCGCGGTCACGCCGGCCGCGGAATGGCTGATCGACAATTATCATCTCATCGAAAAACAGGTTCGCGAAATTCGCTCGGATCTGCCGCCGGGCTATTACCGGCAATTGCCGAAACTCGCCGTCGGGCCTTTCGCTGGATACCCCCGCGTGTTCGGCATGGCCTGGGCCTTTGTCGCGCATACCGACAGCCGGTTCGATTCCGACATTCTGGTCCGTTACGTGCGCGCCTATCAAGAGGTGCAGCCGTTGACGATCGGCGAATTATGGGCGGTGTCAATCACGCTGCGGATCGTGATGATCGAAAATCTGCGCCGCCTTGCCGACCAGATCGTCAAAGGCCGCGCGGCGCGTCAACTGGCGGACGATCTCGCCGACCGGTTGCTGGGCGCAGCCGGGCAAAAAGCGGAGCCGCTAAAGGTCGCGCTCGCCGAGCACGAGGGCGATGCGCGTTCGGAAGCCTTCGCCGTCCAGCTCATCCATAGGCTGCGCGACCAGGACCCGACAATCACGCCGGCCTTGACCTGGCTCGACCAGCGTCTGGCGGCGCAGCACACGACCGCCGACAATGTCGTGCGCGAGGTGCACCGGCGGCAGGGCGCGACCAGCGTCACCGTGCGCAACATCATCACCAGCCTGCGCTTGATCTCGGATGTCGATTGGCAGGACCTGTTCGAGGAGGTCAGCCTGGTCGACGCGGCGCTCGCAATCGACGGCGCCCACAAGGACATGGATTTCCCGACGCGCAATCTCTACCGCACCGCCATCGAGGAATTGGCGCGCGGTTCGAAGACCGCCGAACTCGACATTGCGCATTGCGCCATCGCTGCGGCCAAACGCTTTCATAATGAGGCGTCCGCCCCGGCGGACGCGCGAAAAAGCGATCCCGGCTATCACCTCATCGGCGGCGGCCGCCAGGATTTTGAAAACGAGATCGGCTATCACCCGCGGGAGCACAAGTGGCGGGTGCGCCTGCATCGGGCTTCGGGCATTGGTTTTTACGCCATCGCCATCGCCGCCGTCACCCTGATCCTGCTCGCCGTCGCGCTTGTCGCTCTCGCCGCCATGGGCTTTTCCGCATGGCCGCTCGGGATTTTCGCGGCGCTGGGCGCGATCCCCGCCGTTGACGCCGCGGTCGCGCTGGTCAATCGCGCGGTCAGCTTCGGCTTCCACGCCAACCTTCTGCCGGCCATGGAGCTGGCCAACGGCGTTCCCTCGCATTTGCGCACCCTCGTCGCCGTACCGACGCTTTTGACCACGCCGGACGCCATCGAGGAGCAGATCGAGCGTCTGGAGATCCACCATCTCGCCAGTCCCGAAGGCGACCTGCATTTTGCATTGCTCTCCGACTGGCGGGACGCCGCAGCCAAGAATATCGAAGGCGACGAGGCGCTGCTGGCTGTCGCAGCGAGAGGCGTCGCGCGACTGAACGCGCTTTACGGACCCGCTCCCGGCGGCCCGCGTTTCCTGCTGCTGCATCGCCACCGCGTCTGGAGCCCGAGCGAATCGCGCTGGATCGGCTGGGAGCGCAAACGCGGCAAGCTGCACGAACTGAACCGTTTTTTACGTGGCGCGACCGATACCGGCTTCATCTATGTCGATGACGCGCCGCCGCTGGCGCCGCCCAATACGCGCTATGTCGTCACGTTGGACGCCGATACGCGCTTGCCGCGCGATACGGTCCGCCGGCTGATCGGCAAAATGGCGCATCCGCTCAACCAGCCGCGTTTCGACAAGGCGACGGGGCGGATCGTCGAAGGCTATGGGGTGCTGCAACCACGCGTAACCCCTTCGCTGCCGGTGGGGCTCGAAGGCTCGCTGTTCCAGCGCATTTTTTCAAGCCTGAGCGGCATCGATCCCTATGCTTCGGCGGTTTCCGACGTCTATCAGGACATGTTCGGCGAAGGCTCCTACGCCGGCAAAGGCATTTACGACGTCGACGCTTTCGAGGCCGCCCTGGCCGATCGCGTGCCCGATTCGACGCTGCTCAGCCATGATCTGTTCGAGGGCGTTTTCGCCCGCGCCGGCCTCGCCTCCGACGTCGAAGTCGTCGAGGAATTTCCGGCGCGCTACGACGTCGGCGCGTTGCGCCACCATCGCTGGGCGCGCGGCGACTGGCAGCTCCTGCCGTGGATTCTCGGTCGCGGGCCCAACCCCGCCCATGCGCCGCAAAAGTCAGCCGCTGTGCCGGCCATCGGGCGCTGGAAAATGCTCGACAATCTGCGCCGCACCCTCTCCGCGCCGCTTGCGATACTCGCCCTGCTCGCGGGCTGGCTCCTGCCGCTCCATGCGGCATTGGTCTGGACCGCCTTCGTGCTCGCGACGATCGCCTTGCCGCCGATGATTCCCGTCATTGCGGCCATGCCGCCGCGCCGCCCCGGAATCACCCTGGCCAGTCATTTTCGCGCTCTCGGCGGCGATCTCAAGCTGGCGCTGACCTTGTCCTCGCTCACCATCATTTTCCTGGCCCATCAAGCCTGGCTGATGGGCGACGCGATCATTCGCACGCTGTATCGCCTCTATGTCAGCCACAGGAATTTGCTCGAATGGGTTCCCGCGGCGCAGGCGACCATGACCCGGCGCCTCGATATGTCCGGCTATTATCGCCGCATGGCTGGCGCTCTGGTGATCAGCGCGCTGGCCGTGATCGTCGGCTGGATCAACGGAGGCGGGAACGCGCTGCTGGCGGGCGCTTTCGCGGCGCTCTGGCTGGCGTCGCCCGCTGTGGCGCGCTGGGTCAGCTTGCCGCCGCGTCGCGCCAGCAGAAAACCCCTGTCCAATGACGACGCGCAGGCCTTGCGGCTCACCGCGCGCCGCACCTGGCGCTTCTTCGAGACCTTCGTCACCAGCGCCGACCACATGCTGCCGCCCGACAATTTTCAGGAGGATCCTGCGCCGAAAGTGGCGCGTCGCACATCCCCGACCAATCTGGGCCTCTACCTCCTCTCGCTGGCCAGCGCCCGCGACTTCGGATGGCTTGGAGCGCAAGAAACGATCGAACGGCTTGAGGCCACTCTGGCGACCATGAGCGGCATGGAGCGTTTCCGCGGCCATTTCTACAATTGGTACGACACCGGCGACCTGCGCCCGCTCGACCCGAAATATGTGTCTTCGGTCGATAGCGGCAATCTTGCCGGGCACCTGATCGCCTTGGCCAATTCCTGCCGGGAATGGCAATCGGCGCCAACGGAACGAAAGGCTTGCCTCGAAGGGATCGCCGACGCGCTCGACTTGACCCGGGAAGACGCGGCGCGCCTGCGTGACGGCCGCAAGACGCAGACCGTCACCTGGCGGCAACTCGACGATGCGCTGTGCGCGCTCGCCCTGGCCGCGCGCGAGCCTCTTTCGGCGATGGACGATTTCGGGGCCCGGCTTGGAAATCTCGGCCTCCAGGCTGAGACGATGCTCGATATGGCGCGGGCGCTGGCCAGCGAGCGCGGCGACGAGACTGGCGCGGACATGCTGTTCTGGGCGCAGGCCACGGTGAACGCCATCGCGGCGCATCGCGCCGACTTTTCGCGCAACCCCGAAGCCGCCGAGGACCTGAAATTGCGGCTGGGGAAACTGGAGGAAATCGCCCGTTCAATGGCGATGGCCATGGAGTTCGGCTTTCTCATGGACCGCAAGCGCAACCTCCTCTCGATCGGCTATCTGACGACAGAAGGCGCGCTCGACTCCAACTGCTACGACCTTCTGGCCTCCGAAGCGCGGCTGGCGAGTTTTTTCGCCATCGCCAAGGGCGATCTTCCCGCCCGCCACTGGTTTCAGCTTGGCCGCACGGCGACCCCCATCGCTCATGGCGCCGCGCTGATCTCCTGGTCGGGATCGATGTTCGAATATCTGATGCCTTCGCTGGTCATGCGGGCGCCGGCGGGAAGTCTGCTCGAAGCGACAAGCCGCCTGGCCGTGGGGGGACAGATCGCCTTTGCGAACAAGCAGCGTTTGCCCTGGGGCGTTTCGGAATCGGCCTATAATGCGCGCGATCTGGAACTGACCTACCAATATTCCAACTTCGGCATTCCCGGCCTCGGGCTGAAACGCGGATTGGCCGACAATTTCGTCGTCGCGCCTTATGCGACCGGCCTGGCGGCCATGGTCGATCCGGCGGCGGCGCGCGCCAATCTGGAGCGCCTCGCCGGCGTCGGCGCGCTCGGCCGTTACGGCTTTTACGAGGCGCTGGATTATACCCCGACACGTGTGCCGGAAGGCGAACAGCGCGCCATCGTGCGCGCTTTCATGGCCCACCATCAGGGCATGACCATCGTCGCCATCGCCAATGCCACGCTCGACGCCAAGATGCGGGCGCGGTTTCACGCCGAGCCGATGGTGCAGGCGACCGAACTCCTGTTGCAGGAGCGCATGCCGCGCGAGGTCGCCGTCATCCGTCCCTGGGCGTCGGAAATGAAATCCTCCGCCAAAAAAGGGCGCGACGCCGAACCATCGGGCGGCCGACGTTATTCCTCCGCGCATCAGGCGACCCCGGCGACGCACCTGCTTTCCAACGGGCTTTATTCCACGATGTTGACCAGCGCGGGCTCCGGCTACAGCCGCTGGGGAAAACTCGCCCTGACCCGCTGGCGCGAAGACTCTGCCTGCGATGATCTCGGCTCCTATATCTTTCTGCGCGATGTGCACAGCAACGAGGTCTGGTCCGCGGGCTTTCAGCCGAGCGGTCGCGAACCCGACGATTATCATGTCGCCTTCAACGAGGATCGCGCCGAGTTCACGCGCCAGGACGGAATGCTGACGACGACTTTGGATGTCGTGGTTTCCTCCGAGGACGACGCCGAAGTGCGGCGCGTCTCGGTGACGAACGCCGGCCCGCGCGTTCGCGAAATCGAAATCACCTCCTATGCCGAACTTGTGCTCGCCCCACAGGCGGCGGATGTCGCCCACCCGGCTTTTTCCAAGCTTTTTGTCGAGACGGAATTTTTGGGCGAAGTCGGCGCGCTTGTCGCCACACGGCGCCGCCGCGATCCGGGCGAGCCGGAAATCTGGGTCGGCCAGCTCGCCGTCGTCGATGGAGAAACCGTCGGCAAGACCGAAATCGAGACCGACCGCGCGCGCTTTCTGGGACGCGGGCAAAGCGTTCGGACGCCGATCGCCATGAGCGACGGACGAAAACTTTCCAACACGGTCGGCGCCGTGCTTGACCCGATTTTCGCCCTGCGCCGCCGCGTGCGGATCCCGCCGGGCGCCGTGGCGCGCATTTCCTTCTGGACGATGGCGGCCTCGACGCGCGAAACCCTGCTCGACATTATCGACAGGCATCGCGACGCGACAGCTTTTTCGCGCGCCACGACCCTCGCCTGGACGCAGGCGCAAGTGCAATTGCATCACCTCGGCGTCACGGCCGGCGAGGCCAGCCTGTTCCAGCGTCTGGCCAGTCACGTGATCTACGCCAACCCGGCCTTGCGTCCGCCGTCCGAGACGATCCTGCGTGGCGCCGGAGCGCAATCGGGGCTCTGGGCGCTCGGCGTTTCCGGCGATCTGCCGATCGTGCTTTTGCGCATTTCCGACGCCGACGATCTGGATATCGCGCGCGAATTGCTGCAAGCCCATGAATATTGGCGGATGAAACGGCTCGCCGTCGATCTGGTGATCCTCAACGAGCGCCAATCCTCCTATGTCCAGGACCTTCAGGTCGCGCTCGAAACCCTGATCCGCACCCGCCAGATGCGACCGAGATTTCCGGCGAGGATTTCAGCCGGCGGCGTTTTCGTGCTGCGCGGCGACCTCATTCCCACCGAGACGTCCGCCCTGCTTGTTTCGGTCGCGCGGGTCGTCCTTGTGGCGCAGCGCGGCGGGCTGTTCGCTCAGATCGAACGGATCGTCGAGACGCCAGCGTCGATAAAGCCGTTCGCCAGCGTGCCGGCGAAGTCTGCCGACGCCCCGAATCGGACGCCCACCGCGGCGCCCGCGGAAAAACTGGAATTTTTCAACGGGCTCGGCGGCTTCGCCAAGGACGGCCAGGAATATGTGACAATTCTCGGCCCTGGCCAGGCGACGCCTGCTCCCTGGATCAATGTCGTCGCCAACGAAAATTTCGGCTTCCAGGCGGCCACCGAAGGCAGCGGCTACACCTGGTCTGTCAACAGCCGCGAGAACCAGCTCACGCCCTGGTCGAACGACCCGGTCGCCGATCGCCCGGGCGAGGCCTTTTACCTGCGCGACGACGATACCGGCGAATTATGGGGCCCGACGGCGCTGCCCATCCGCATCGAGACGGCGACTTATCTCGCCCGCCATGGTCGCGGCTACAGCCGGTTCGAGCACACCAGCCACGACATCGAGTTGGATCTCCTGGGATTGTGCCGATCGACGCCTCGATCAAAATTTCGCGGCTGAAACTGGGCAATCTGTCGGGCCGCATTCGTCATCTCAGCGTAACCGCCTATGTGGAATCGGCGCGCTCGGCCCGTCGCGCTCGGCCGGACTGCCTTTCGTGACTGCGACTGCAATGCATTTCCTGCTCGGCCGCGATTTTCGCCCGAAACCGCTGGAGCGCGGGTTTTGGCTCG
>CAVVIQ010000015.1:0-182329 GCA_963748385.1 uncultured Pseudomonadota bacterium | reverse complement strand
AAGCGGACGTCGGATCGAAGTATGCCGTGGATTTGATGCGGGAACATTGGAACGTCTGCTGACCATATTGGACAAGGTGTAGGCGGTGTTCGGGTTTGGACCGGCGACGCGGATCTATGTTGCAGCCGGCGCGACGGACATGCGCAAAAATTTCAATGGCCTCTACGGCCTGGTGCGCGATCATCTGGGCTGCGATCCGGAAAGCGGCCATGTGTTTGTTTTCACGAATGCGCGACGCAATCGCCTGAAGCTTCTCGTATATGACGGAAGCGGGCTTTGGGTATGTGCGAAGAAGTTGGACGGAGGAAGATTTCGGTGGCCGCAGAGAGACAGCGGCGTGAAGAAAATCGTACTGAGTTACGAGGAACTGGCGCTGCTTTTGGGAGGCATTGATCTGGCGCAGACCGAGCGGCGGAAGTGGTATCGCAAGCCTCCGGTGGAAGAACCAACAGAGTCACTGAAGACCGCATAAACACTGCATATTTCGCACACTTATCCACAAGAAAGTCTGTTATTAAAAAGACATCGTGAGCACGCCTTCTGAGCCCACTCTTCCTCCGCATTCGGAACCCTTCATGGCTGAGGTTATCGCGCAGCTGAAGGAGCAAGTTGCGTCGCAGAAGAGAGAGCTCGAGTACGCACGGTTGAAGATCCAGGTTCTCGAAGAGCGTCTTCGTTTGCAGCGGATCCAGAAATATGGACCGAGCAGCGAGAAGCTAAGCAATTTGCAACTGGAGCTGCTGGAACAAGAGCCCGGGGTCAGCCAGGAAGAAGTAGTCGCCGAAAGCGAGCGCAAAGCCCCGCCGCCTGTTACGTGAACAAAAGAAACGCAAGCATCCCGGACGTCAGACTCTGCCCGCGAATCTTCCCCGTGTGGAACGGGTGATTGCCTGCACGCCGGAGCAGTGCGTATGCGGCAACTGCGGCGCTGAGACCACGGTGATCGGCTACGAAGTCAGCGAAGTGCTGGATGTCGAGCCGGCGCGGTATTTCGTGCAGGTGACCAAGCGCGAGAAGCGGGCCTGCAAATCCTGTCCCGAGCAAGGCGTGACGGCGGCGACTCTTCCCATCCGGATCATCGATAAGAGCCTGGTGTCGGATCGAGTGATCATCGATACGGTGGTGAACAAATACTGTGACCACAGCCCACTGTTTCGGCAAAGCGTAGCCTTGTTGCGCGACGCGGGCATCGATATCAGCAGGGCTACGATGTGCGGCTGGGTGATGACCATCGGAGAGATGTTGATGCCGGTAGCCGGAGCGATGCGGAACCAGTTGCTTGCCGGCACCTACATCCAGGCGGATGAAACTCCGGTCGATGTACAGACGCATGACGGAAGCGGCACAAACCATCAGGCTTATCTCTGGCAGTACGGAACGCCGGGGGGCATGACGGTTTTTGATTTCCGCATGAGCCGCAAACGCGAGGGCCCGCTGAACTTCCTCGGCAACTTCGAAGGACTTCTGCAAACAGATGGCTACGCCGCATATGATCGCGTGGGCGGTCCGAAGATGGTGCATGCAGCCTGTTGGAGCCACGCCAGAAGATACTTCGTGGATGCGGTCAAACTCAATAAACAGGATGCCGCGTCCATCCGCGCAGTTGAACTGATAAACGAGTTATTCGCCATCGATGCTCAAGCGCGGAACGAAAAGATGGACCATGCCGCACGCCATGCTCTGCGCCACGAGAAGGCTCCGCCGCTGCTCGACGAAATCCGCACTCACATCCTCGAGATGAGCAAGACGGTGCTGCCCAGCAGCGCTGCCGGCCAGGCCTGCAGATACACGCTTGCCATTTGGAAAAAGCTGATCCGCTTCCTCGATTATCCCGAACTGGAGCTCAGCAACAACCTTGCGGAGAACTCCATGCGGCCTATCGCCCTCGGCCGCGGCAACTGGATCCACATCGGGAGCGAACACGGCCGGACCGCGCGTGGCCGCCATCCTCTCCGTGATCGAAAGCTGCCGCCGCCTCAAAATCCCGGTGCGCGATTACCTCGCCGACATCCTGCCCGGGCTTGCGAACGCACCGCTTCAGCGCATCGCAGACCTTACTCCTGCCAGCCTGGGCCGCAAAGACCTCATCCATGCGTTTGGTCTGACGCTTACGAAGTATCGATCACGGACGGACGCATTGCTGTAAATGGAAGACCCATTCTGCAGCGATCATTTCTTTACAACCAGATCTGGCCGGGTACACTCGGTGCTCCGTATCGGGATCTTGCGCGAAGGGATATCGAGTTGGCACGGAAGGCGAATGCCAACATGTTGAGGTGTTTCAGTAAGACTCCGCTGTCTGCAACCGTTCGAGCTGCGGACGAGCTTGGCTTGCTGTTGCAGCATGAGAGCCTCGGTTCATGGTATCTGAAAAACGGGACGGCCGAGAAAGAGAGGCTTGCAAACATTACTCTGCGGGCTGTGTTGGCGTACCGGAACAATCCCAGCATCCTGTGGTGGAACGTCCTGAACGAGAATGCTCCCAACTTCGATCCCAAGCGGTTCTATCCTAGCGACGACATGACCCTTGGACCTTATGTGCTGCAAACAGTCCTTGGTGAGATTCATGCGCTCGATTCGACGCGGCCCGCCATTGCGAATGATCCGGTGTGGCAAAATGTTGATAATGTCTGGGAGTCCGGGAAATCGAAACCGACACTTCCCCTTGTGCAGGATCACTATTACCAATTTACGGCGCTGGAGAACAATGAGGGCTCGTGGGAGAAAATACGTCAACGTAAATGGGGAGAGGCGGCGAATCCTGCGGCCGCTTTTCAGGCAATCACCGAGTGGGGAGTGAACTCATCACCGGATTGGCAGAGGCTTCTGAAGAGCTACGAAGATTCAGGGTTGCCGGAGGATGCAGAAGATTACGCGCTCTATAGAAAGCTGCGCGATATGAACCTTCATTACTATGAGGAGTCTGGAGTCAAAGAGCAGGGCTTTCCGACATTTGAGAGTGTGCAGGAAGCAAATCGAGAGCACGTCGCCTGGCGCTATCGCGAGCAGATGGCTCTTTATTGGGGCAACCTGCATTCTGTCGGACATGGGCTTACTTCTTTGGAAGACAGCAGCTACGAACTCTCCGGAGTTGTCGACAACTGGCGCAACCCGAAGCCAGTCGTATTCGACACGATTTCAGAATTGAATCAACCTCTCCAGATAAATCTCTGGATTCGCCCGAGTTGCTTGTATTCGGGAGATTCTCTCGAAGTAGATGCAACTCTCGTCAATGAGCGACAGAGACTGGCGACAGGTACGCTCGCGCTCAAACTCGCTCTGTTGAATGAACAAGGCCGAGTTGCCTACCAGAAGGATTACTCGCACGTGACGGGAACGGATCCGATTGAACACCTCGTCACGGAGGCGTTTCTGGTGAATGCGCCGGCAGGGAAGTATCGTCTGGTCCTTGATCTCAAAGGCGGCGCACAGTCGCTGCATGCAGAGCGCCCGGTGGTCATCTTTGAGCGGAAGCCCAGGACTATTCATCACCGGAATTCCGTCTTGGTTTCCGACGGGGGGGAGCCGCTGCTTCCTTGGCTTTCTTCGCGCTCGGCAGATCCGCATCCGCTGGAGGAAGGCTCGGTTCACAGTGGCGATTTGATCTTGGTGCATTCTTTGGACGACCGGCAACGATCCGTGGTCCTGAAGGCCGTGAGGGCGGGCGCTGTTGCCGTGATACTTCAGCCTGAATTAGCCTTCCACCAGCCGCCATCGGCAGGCACGGCTCTGGATACTTCAGATTTGGATACTTCGGTGCCGACGAGTTACAGCGAGATGCTGGAACCGCTGGAAGGCGGGTGGAAGCCCGAACTAAGGAAAATCGATTGGTGGGGCGCACCAAGCGCCTGGGGATACACACGGACTGCCCTTGCGCTTCGACACAATTATCTTGCGGGCTTGCCGCAAGGGACGGCTCTCGAAGCGCAACCGGAGTACCAAAGAGTGGCGCCGGTCTATACCTGGGTTCTGAAGAAGCCACCCCAAGGCACGAAACTAAGCCACGCTGTTATGGAAAGCAGCCTGGCAGTGGACATGCCCTACAGTTCAGACCTATTTTCCGTAAAGGTCGGCGATGGCCATCTCGTGCTCACCTCATTGCGTATCGCGCAGAGCCTCGACAAGGACCCTGTTGCGGATATGATTCTCGAAAACATAATTCTCGCGCACTTGAATCCTGGGACCTCGAATGTTTAATGACAAGACCTTATTGATTACAGGCGGGGGAGGAGGATTGGGCGAAGGCAATGCGCGCGTTTGTCATCGTGAAGGTACGAACGTCGTTGTCTGCGACCTACAAGGCGATCAGGCTGATTAACAACTCAAATTCTAGCTGCAGTGGCCGGCGAAACTTGTACCAGTCTTGGGTCTGCCCGTCGTAATGGTGATGGCAATTGTTGTTCTTGGCGATGCGAGGTACGTCTGATCGGCTCCAACATGTGTAAACCTGTCATGGCTGCAAGAGAGATGGATATAGTAAACGGAGGAGCGGCCGGGCAGGGTGCTGGCGCCGTTAGGAAAACTTTCGATCGAACAATATGCGCACACGCTCGAAACGGCGGCGGTCGGTTTGTCGCTCATGGCGTCGCCTCATCCCAGTTATCCGCCTCTGGAAATGGCGCATTTCGGGGTGCGCACAATCACCAATAGCTATACATGCAAAGATCTATCCAAAGTGCACGAAAATATAGTTTCTCTCGACAATATTTTTCCTGAAGCCATCGCAACTGCCTTGGCCGAGCAGTGCCGCGCCTTTCTCGCCAATCCGGCGGCAGGCTGGCGCGCCAAGTCTCTGACGCCCGACTATTTGTCGGACGAACCATTTCCGTTCATGCAAGAGCTCGCGGAAGCAGTTCGCAACCGCGACATTCCAAAGTAGTTTTCATTGTTCTCGTGCATAAGCGCCAATATCGATTGGCGGCTTTCTCGGGCGTCCGTCAATGTCGAGCGCGGGAGCGCCCTCGGCGGACCCGGCTCTCAGCGCCGGACTTTTTGGCGCGAGGCGGAGGTCCAAAGCGCCCCCTACGATGTCGAAGTTCCTGAATAGCATATCCGGCGGGACATTTTCGAGATTGGAGGAAAATGTCGCGCTCATCGTGGCCGGATCGACGTTGCGGAGTTGCAGCCCGTGGATGCGTCCGACGGCGATGTTATGGTCGGCCTCGACGTTGAGACCGCCAACAATGATCTGACCGGCGATATTGTTGCGGACCACGACATTCGACGACGGCCTTTTGTCCTTTCCCGGATGGACCATGATCCAGGTCATGAATTTTTCGGGACGCGACGGCAGCACCGTATTATTGATCACCTTGGCGTTTTCGACGCCATAGAGCGCAACGCCATGCCATGTGTTGGTGACGACCACATTATTGATGATTTCGACGCCGTCCCATTTGCCGTCGAAAATCGAAATCCCTTGCATGTAATTATTGTCCGACTGGTCGAAGTCGGTGACGATATTGCCTTCGATCCGCACGTTCCGATTGGTCGCGCCCTTGAGCGTCCAGCCCTGGATTCCGTCGGCATGAAGCGTTTCTGTGGGAGAATGATGCCCTGAACGGATGATGTTATGGCGGATCGTGAGATTGCTCGCCGTAATGATCGAAACCGTCATTGCCCATGTTTTCGATCAGATTGTCGGCGGCGACGGCATTGTCGCCCGCAGATCGTAATCGCGTTGCGAACATTATAAAAATGATTTGAAAACAGGGTCGTGCAGCGGGCGCGTCGTACGAAATGCGCGAATTATATGGCTTGTTCACCCAATCGGCGTCGGTCCAACTGCGCGACATCGTCCTTGGGTCGTAAATGAATTCGACGCGAAGACAATATTGTCGGTAGACCCGAAGAAATCAGTATATCCGACCTCCACCATGGCGCCGTAGAGATTTTTCTCGGGCCGCACGCCCTGGAATTTCAAGCCCTTGAAGAACCAATGCGACGACGACAACACCCGCATCGAACGGATCACCGGCGTCTGGTCCTTCCCGCGCTACGACATAAATGAAATCCTTGTTTTCATATTGCCTGAGATCGACGTCGCCATGGTCGCCGGTCATCAGGACGAGGGTGTCGCCGGCTTTGACCGGGCCTTGGGGATTGACCGGCGCAGGTCGCGGCCGCCCTTGGCGTAGTTCACATAGGCGAACGAGGAGATCAGGTGGCTTGACGGGGCCAGGACCTCGGCGAGGGTGCGCCAGGGATGCTGTTCGGAGCCGTCGTTGCTCATGCTGCCGTGGACGGGGTCGATATAGAATTTGTGGCCGCCGCCCGGTCCCTTGGGAAGGTCGCAGCCCTGGGCCACGAACAATTCGGCGGCCTTTGCGGGACCGATGACCGCGAGCGGCGCAATGGCGAGCGCGAGCCAGAAGAACAGCAGCCGCTTCATCCATGCGCTCCAGTCATCCGAGGAGTTGTCCGCGGTGGGACGGCGTCGCCTCGCTTGGCCCGATTTCGGCGCTCCGTCTTACAACGCGTCCAGGGGCCTGTACACAGCCCATGTTCGGGGCGTGGCGCGGCAAAAGCCGCGCGCTTTTCCAAACATTGATCGTTCGCGCGAAATGAGGCACAACGCCCGCGAATTCAGAATTTTCGCGGGGGCCGGGACATGAGTGAGATTTTGCGCGTCGGCATCGCCGGTCTGGGCACGGTCGGCGGCGCCGTCGTCCGCCTTCTCGCCGCGCAGGCAAGCGATCTCGCCGCCCGCACCGGCAAGAAAATCGTGGTCACGGGCGTTTCAGCGCGAGACCCCGCCCGCGAGCGCGGGATCGACCTTTCCGGCGCGACGTGGTTCGCCACGCCGAAAGAACTCGCCGCTTCCGAAAAAATCGACCTGTTCGTCGAGTTGATCGGCGGCGACGAAGGCCCGGCGCGCGAGAGCGTCGAGGCGGCGCTTGCTTCGGGCAAATCGGTGGTCACCGCCAACAAGGCCCTGCTCGCCAGGCACGGCGTCGCCCTGGCCCGGCTGGCGGAACAGCATCACGCCGCGCTCGCCTTCGAGGCCTCGGTCGCCGGCGGCATTCCCATCGTGAAAACCCTGCGCGAGGGGCTTGCCGGCAACAGCATCGAACGCGTCTATGGCATTCTCAACGGCACCTGCAATTACATCCTGTCGCGGATGGAGCTGGAGGGCCTGTCCTTTGCCGAATGCCTCGCCGACGCCCAGAAACTCGGCTATGCCGAGGCCGATCCGACCTTCGACATCGGCGGCTTCGACACCGCCCACAAGCTCGCCATCCTCGCCTCGCTCGCCTTCGGGGTGAAGCTCGACGCCGAGGCGATCAGCGTCGAGGGCATCCAGGACATTTCGCTGGCCGATCTCCAGGCCGCCGCCGAGCTTGGCTATCGCGTAAAACTGCTCGGCGTCGCCCAGCGCACGCCGCATGGCGTCGAACAGCGCGTCCATCCGACCATGGTTCCGCTGTCTTCCGCCATCGCCCAGGTGATGGGCGTGACCAATGCGGTCACGGTGGACGCCGACGCGGTCAACGAACTGACCCTGGTCGGCCCCGGAGCCGGCGGCATGGCGACGGCCTCGGCGGTCGTGGCGGATATCGCCGACATCGCGCGCGGCATCCGCTCGGCGCCCTTCGGCCTGCCGGTCGAACATCTGGCCGCGGCCGACAAATCGCCGATGCAGCGCCATGAGGGCGGCTATTACATTCGGCTTGCGGTGCGCAACCACATTGGCGCGGCGGCGGCCATCGCCACCCGCATGGCCGAACACGGCATATCGCTCGAAAGCATCGTCCAGCGCCGCGCCAGCGACGGCGACGCGAGTGTCGCGCCGGTGGTGCTGGTGACCTACGCCACCACCGAGGCCTGCGTGCGAGAGGCTTTGGCGCAGATCGTCATGGACGGCCACGTCGCGGAAAAACCGCAGGTGATCCGCATCGAACGGGAGTGATTTTCCGGCTTGACGCGGCGCGAGGTCGTTCTTAATTTGTTCTCGTCTTTGCGCCGAAGGATTTGATCCGGGATGATGGTTACAGTGCCTTATCATTGATGCGGCGTGCGCCATGCGCAAAATTGGCCGCCATCGTAACCTCGGGTTTGGTACTCCAGCTCAGGTCACAAGTGTGGCACCCAAATCTCAACAGACTCGAAAAAGGTGCTCAATATGAATTTTTTTCAGAAGCTTACCCTTCGTCTCCTGGGGCGAAGCCCGGAGGATTACGTCACCACAACTGAGGCTCGTCAAAGGCTTCGAAGGGTTTTCAACATGGCAACCTTCGGCGGAGGAGCAACGCGCCTACGCAGAATGGCGGGCGATGCAAATCCGCGACCTCCTACCCCGGATGAAATTCCCCATTTCACATTACTACAAATAAAGGGCAAAAAGTCCACAGACGCACCCAAACGTGATCACCTCTTACCGACATCGCCTCGGACGATCCCCTCTTGGCGTAAATTGATCAATGAGGAACCGCCCCATCCGGTTTTCGTGTTCACGAATGACGAAGCAGGGCGTTCGGCCTTTTTCCGCCTTCAATGCAAATACGGCGATAATGACATTGAGACGAAAAAGGCGATTGTTGCGATGGTCCTTGATGCGCAACGAGAATTTGACGCACCAGCAGCAGTCAAGGTCGAGGCCGACGGCAAGCAGACGGCGGTTCTCCGCGTGACGTCAGATGACGGTGGTTTTCTTGTGATGGCGAAAACCGCTGGAAGCGGCGAACTATTGGCTCCCGGCGATTTCGTATTTTGGGTTCCAATGAGCCACAGTGCCGACGTAGCCGCCGTTTCCTCCGATGCGCGTTTCGGTTGGGTTGGTCTAATTCGGGCTAAAATCAAGACCGAGGGCCCACCGTTCGAACTAATTTGCCGCTACTAATGTGGGGCTACGGTGACAGGGGTTACGGCGACAGTGCATTAATTGACGCAGATTGCGCAATGCATCAGCTTTCAAACAGCGGCCGTGTCGCCCGCGTAGGGTTTCCCATCATGTCACGCAACGCGCAATGGCGGGGCGCAGAATTTTTTCGCGTTGCTGCGCGCGACCAGAGTGGCGCGGCGGCGGCCATTGTCAAGGACGGCCCTGTCGCCGACAAGCCGCAGGTGATCCGCATCGAGCGGGAATAAGGCGCGCCGACGATCGAGGGATTTTCCGTTCGCCAGTCCGGAGCGTTCACGCCTTGCCCTTGAAGGCGGGGAGCTTGTCGCCGATGCGCGCCGCCATTTCGGCTCCCAGCAACTGAAGACTGAGATAAGGCCGCACCATCACTTCGAACTCGACGATCTTGCCGTCCGCGTCGAAACGAATGATATCGACGCCCTTGAGGCTTTTATCGGCGATGCGGGCGCTGAATTCGAGGACGACGCTCAGCCCGTCGCCGCTGGCGAATTCCCGATGATATTCGAAGTCCTCGAAGACGGTCATCACCGTGCTGATCACGAGGATCAGGGCGGCCGCCGGCTGGTAGGGGGCAAAAGCCATCGGCGAACGGAAGATCGCCTCGGGATGAACAATGGTGTGAAGTTCGCTCATGTCCCGGCGCCGAACGAACTCATGCCAACGCTGCAAGGCGGCCGCGACAGAGGCGGGCTGATGGGCGGAAGTGGCCGTCATCGGAAGTTCTCTCCTGTCGTCGCTGCGGTTCGATCAGTATATGATCCACGGCAGGATGCCGGAATCAGGATTTCCGCACAAGGCGGGGCGGCGGGCGTCAATTTTCCCGCTTGACGCGGCGCAGGCTTGTTCCTAATTTGTTCGCTCCATTCCACCGGGGGACTCCATGCGGCTGTTCTGGGCGCCCAATACGCGGTCGCTGCGCGCTCTCTGGATGCTGGAGGAAATCGGCGCGCCTTACGAGCGCGTGCGGGTGGATTTGAAATCCGGCGCCCATCACACGCCCGAATATCACGCCATCAACCCGATGGAAAAAGTCCCGGCGCTTCAGGACGGCGCGGCTTGCGTCGCGGAATCGGGCGCGATCATCGCTTATCTCGCCGAGAAATTCCCGGAAAGCGGGCTGGCCCCGCCGATCGGCGCGCCGACGCGCGGGCGTTTTTTGCAATGGCTGTTCTTTTCGGGCTCCTGCATCGAGGGCGCGATCGCCGAGAAATTCACCAAGGCCCAGATGCCGGAGCACATGGCGGGCTTTGGATCTTTCGACAGGGTTTTCAATGTGCTGGAAGAAGTTCTCTCTTCGACGCCTTATCTGCTGGGCGAAAAATTTTCCGCCGCCGACGTGCTGATCGGCGCCGACCTCCATTTTGTCATCAATGCTTTCAAGATGCTGGAGCCGCGCCCGGTCTTCGCCTCCTATCTGGAGCGCTGCCAGTCGCGTCCGGCATTTCAGCGCGCGGCGAAAATCAATTCCGATGGAGTTTGACCGGCGCGTCCTGCTCGGCGTTCAGTCCAGCGTTCTCGGCCGCCCATGGCGCAGCCGGCTCGACGCCGCTGGCGACGCGCGGGCGCTGGCCATCGCCCAGCAGAACGGCCTGCCCGACCTTTTGTCCCGCGTGCTGGCGGGCCGGGGCGTGACGCCAGAAAGCGCGCTCGGCCATCTCGACCCGACTCTTCGCGCGCTGCTGCCGGAGCCTTTTTCCCTCACCGCGATGGAGGAGGCGACGGAACGGCTCGCCCGCGCCGTCGAAAGCCAGGAAACCATCGCCATTTTCGGCGATTATGACGTTGACGGCGCCTGTTCCTCGGCGCTGTTGGCGGAATTTTTCGATTTCTGCGGCGTTCCCCGCCTGATCCATATTCCCGACCGCATCACCGAGGGCTACGGACCCAATGTCGAGGCGGTCCGCGCGCTCGCCGCGCGCGGCGCCACTTTGTTGGTTACGGTCGACTGCGGCACGACCAGTTTCGAGCCTTTCGCGGAGGCGCGGCGGCTCGGCATGGATGTCGTCGCGCTCGACCACCATCAGGCGCCGGAAGCCTTGCCCGACGCCATTCGTGGTCAATCCCAACCGGCAGGACGACGTTTCGGGGCAGGGCGCGCTCTGCGCCGCCGGCGTGGCCTTTGTCGCCTTGGTCGCGCTCAATCGGGCGCTGCGCCAGCGCGGTTTTTTCCGCGAGCGACAGGAGCCTGATCTTTTGGGCTCGCTGGATCTGGTCGCGCTCGCCACCGTGGCCGATGTCGCGCCGCTCACCGGCCTCAACCGCGCCTTCGTGACCAAGGGCCTCGCCCTGATGAAATCGCGCGGCCGCGTCGGCTTGAGGGCTTTGGCCGATGTCGCCAAGCTCAACGGCCCGCCGCGCGCCTTTCACCTCGGTTTTCTGCTCGGGCCGCGCATCAACGCCGGCGGACGCATCGGCGACGCGGCTCTGGGCGCCCGGCTTCTGCTGCTCAAGGACGAAATCGAGGCCGCAGAAATCGCCGCCGAACTCGACCGGCTCAATGGCGAGCGCCAGATCCTCGAAAAGCAGATGCTCCAGGAGGCCCTGGCCGAAGCCTATAAACAGCTTGGCCCGGCGGAGCAGGGCGCCTTCGTGCTCACGGCGG
The DNA here is from genome assembly GCA_963748385.1 of uncultured Pseudomonadota bacterium. Classification (GTDB taxonomy): domain Bacteria; phylum Pseudomonadota; class Alphaproteobacteria; order Rhizobiales; family Beijerinckiaceae; genus Rhodoblastus. The sequence continues at coordinate 170,867 of CAVVIQ010000015.1, read as the reverse complement.
GGGAGGACTGGCAGCCGGGAATCGTCGGCCTCGTCGCCTCGCGGCTCAAGGAAATGTTCGGCCGCCCGGCTTTCGCCCTCGCCTTGAACGGCGATGTCGCCACCGGTTCGGCGCGTTCGATTTCCGGCGTCGATCTCGGCCGCGCCGTGCGCGCGGCGGTCGAGCGCGGCCTGATCGTCAAGGGCGGCGGCCACGCCATGGCGGCCGGCGTGACCTTGCGCCGCGATCAGATCGAAACTTTCCAGGCCTTTCTGGAAGAAACGCTCGCCGCACCGGTCGCCCGCGCCCGCGCCGAGGTCGGCCTCGCCATCGACGGCTTGCTGACCGCCAGCGCCTGCGCGCCCGCGCTGGTCGAGGAGATCGAAAAGGCCGGCCCCTTCGGCTCCGCCAATCCCGAGCCGGTCTTCGTCCTGCCGGAACACAGAATCGCCGATGTCCAGCCCTTCGGCGGCGATCATCTGCGGCTGCGGGTCCAGGCCGGCGACGGCGCGCGGATGGAAATCGCCGCTTTCCGCGCCGCCCATACGGCGCTCGGTTCGGCGCTGGCCAAGGCGCGCGGCGAGCGCGCCCATCTCGCCTGCTCTTTGACCCTCGACCATTGGGGCGGGCGCACGAAAGTCAGCGCCAGGCTGGTCGATCTCGCCTTTTGCAATCCGGGCCTGGGCGGATAGGAAAAATGCCCGGGCCGGACCATGAAAGGCTTGCCAGCCTGATCGGCCGCGTTTATAGGTCGCCCCACTTTGCGAGCGGCCCCGCCGTTTCGCAAAAAAGCGCCCATCGTCTAGCGGTCTAGGACGTCGCCCTTTCACGGCGAAAACAGGGGTTCGAGTCCCCTTGGGCGCGCCAGCAAAATCAATAAGTTAGCGAAAACATCCGGCCTCGTGTCCAATATTCGTCCAATATCCGGGAGCGGATTAGGGCGGACTTTTGCGAACGATTGCGACCGCTTTGCGAGGGCGCCGACGATGCCTGCCAAGCCCTCCGCCCCGCCGCCCTCGATCGCCCATTTGAAGACGCAGGGCCTGACGGGCGTCTGCACGTTCTGCCGCGCCTGCGGTCATTCCGGCGCTGTCACCTTCGATGCAATCGGGTTTCCCGAACTCGACGCTGTTCCCGAAGATCGCCAGGGCGCGGCGGTTCCGGTGCTCGGCCTGCGGGGCGCGGGACTGTGCGGTTATGCCGGATTGGGCGGGCTACCGCGCGCCGGGAATGGGTGGGAATTGAGCGTGGCCACTCAGCGGCAATCTGCCGCGAAAGAACCGTGACGCATCATATTACTGCGCGAGTATTTTTTTATAAGCCCATCATCGGCAGCTCTGAAGCCTATATGCGCGAAGCGGATCAAGGAAGGCCCGGCCCACCACGCCCGCAAGCTACTGGCGCGGCCCAAAAAGGAGGGATGAGGCCGGCGAAGTTCATTTTGGAAAATTCGACCCCGACCAATATTTCTCCACTGCCAATTGAACCGCTATCGCCTGTCGAATTTCGACATCGTCGCGGCACGCACCCTTCGTCAATGAATGCGCAGGATTTGGTTCCGGGTGTTCGATGGGGTCGTGTTCGACGGACAACTGCTTTTTATTAAGTTCACCAGCTTCAATTATTTTTCGTACGCGGATTTTTCCTGTCAGATGGGTTCGGCGCACGGTCCGGCATCTAGAAAGGGCGAGACAAGTCTGTTGATATTGTTCTTCTTCTGATCCCTTAAAGAACTCTAGCCAATTGCATGAAATTCCATCGTCATCAACTCTTATCGCCTCGTATGAAACGCCCCCCTTCGTTCCATCCGGAAGCACTTCCCATGCGTGAGAAGGCGATATGTGCATAACAACATGATGTTGATCCGGAACTCTGTCGCCCTTCAAGATCGCAACCATTGATCGAAAGGGGTGGGAAGAGGCTCAAAACCGCCTCCAACGAGTTCGCCCTTCTCGGTACGTTTATTATCGACGTCAACGGCAACCCAGCGTTGACCCGCACCAGCGCGAAAGGTAATCGAAAGCTTCGCGAATTTGGATGGCGACCAAGAGGCGATATATTCTCCTTCAGAATTTATTGCGACGCTCGGCAACCGTGACGGGCGTGCAGCTATCAAAAAGTCCAGGAAGGCTGCAAGCGACGCCATCGACGGAAACATCCCGCTCTCACAAAACTCTTCTTCATCTGCGAACAGTACGGCAATCTGGCGCAGGAGCGCCGCCGCCTGGCCCTCCACCAAATATTGGGCGCGGGACGCAATCAAAAGTTCTGCTTCACTCTTCAAAAGCGCGACTTGTTGTCGGCGGAGTAACAACGGAAAATTGCCGTACGGCAACCTTTCGGGCGCTCTCCCTTCTGTCACAACGGCAAAGGCATGCGGCAGGACGGGAAGCTCTGGCGACGCAATCGAAAATATTTCTCCCGCCGGCGCGAAGGCGGTCGCATCGGAAATTTCAAATATGCCGAGATAGGCTCGGAATTTGCTCGGGTCGGAAACCAGCGTCGGGAGCAGATAATCATACGACGCACCTTTCTCGATATCGACGTCAAAAGCCGAATTGGGGACTGATCCCGGCTCGGATTTGAGCAGTCGTTCGGCGAGCAAGCCAGCGTGGGAATACGTCACTTGACCTCTCCCTTCATAACGTTCTCACCAGCCAAATGGACCATTTCCTGGAAGATTGGCACAAGAACGCTGGGTCGCAAGGCGCCGGTGTCTTCCGCGGGCGTGCTGATATCGAAATCAAGCCTAGCTGCAAACGTTTCCGTCGTGGCGAGCTTGACCTCGCCAAAGGCGCCAGCGGCCAACGTAAATCGGTTCGCTGACCACGTAGCGAGCCTGTTCAAATATTTGCTTTTGGTCGTTTTAGTTTTCCTTCTCCAATTAACCCGGAAATTTAGATCACTCATTTCTTTCATGACCCGCACGCTCTTAAGCTGAGCGCGGAGAATTTCATAAGTTTGAGCAGCGTCTTCCGCCATAGCAAAAACGACGCCTGAAAACGCTATGCGGTTAAGCTTTATCCCAGCGTTCGGAAGCCATTTTTGGATAGGCGCGACGAAATGGGGAAGCACTTCGGAAAAAGGACCGATCGAAATTTTAACCTCAGGCGCGAACGCGGAGGCCTCGACTTTGGTGGCCGATAAAAATAACATGACATCGATGCGTATCGGGCTGGAAAAAACGCCTACGTGGTATTCGCCGATATCGCCCTCTTCTCGCGCGAATCCTTCTTTCGCGCGGACTTCTTTGATGTCGGGTTCCTCGCCAAAAATCTCCTTAAATAAGCTGCGCTCGGCAGGAACATTCTCCTGATTAAAAAGCGTCAGCCTCAGCGAGTTCGCTTCCCACAATTTTTCTGTCATTTTTGGACACGCAGAATGCGAAGAACTGGCGGGTTGATGTCGCAGCTTATCGCAAATCACTTAAAAAAGGCAAAGGGCCATATGGTCCCGCCTTCGACCCGAGGCCAAACCCGTCTGGGCCGTTGAACAGTTAAATGGAACCGCAATTGACCCACCAGATTTGCGCGCTGGCGGACCACCTAAGCCAAGATATTGATTTCTTGCGGATCATAAGGGGGATGGTGAGGAGGTTGGTCCTGCCGAATGCGGGCGAACTTTGCGACGGCCGGTGACAAATTCCATTTTCCGATAACAAAAAACGCCCGCCAGTACATCCGTGGCGGGCGTTCCGTTGGCCTTGGCTCTTGGGGCGAAGCCTCGGCTAGGGGCTGATATGGTGCGCCGGCCGTCACAGCGCCAGGGTGGCCAGGCCCTCCACAATCGCCGACGCGATCCGCTTGTCCTGGCTGGCGCCCTCACCCGGATCAAAGGGCCGGCAATCGGGATAGAAGGCTTTGCAGGCCCGCGCCTTCAAGATCAGGTCGGCGAGGCTCGAGCCCGGCGCGCGTTCGATCTGGTCGATTATCTCATCCCGGAGGTCGGCGGCGCGTTCGATCGCGTCGTCATCGGCCGCGCTGGCGATGGCGGCGAGGGCGTCGTCGAGGCGGCGGGCGAGGTCGGCGGTTGCGGTTTTCTCGATCATGGAAGTGGTCCTTTCGTCGGCGGGTTGTTTCGGCTGTCAGGCGAATTCGACGGCGCGGGCGGGTGCCTGTACGGCGGCGCCGGTCTTGAGGTCAGGCTTTCTCGGCGCCGGAAGCGCGAACTGGTCGCCGCTGAAATGCTCGCCGCGGTCGAAGAAGGCGCGGAGGGCCGGATCGTTCGAAAGCTGCGAAAGAGGGATAATTCCGAGGTCGGCGGTGGTGGCGTTCTTGGTCATGGCGATGGTCCTTTCATTGGTTGAAACGCAGGGCGATCGGATCAAATTATTTCTGCAAAATCAAAGGGGTAATTTCCCCCGCCTGTTTCTTGGGCTTGCCGATGAGGCGCGGGGAAATATCCCCCGCTTATTTCGGCGAATCGCGCAATTCGGCGCGAGGATCGGGCGATGATTATGCGCGCCGCCCTTGAAGCGGAGGGCATCGAGTTCATCTTGGAAAATGGCGACGGCGTAGGCGTCAGGCTCAAGAAATCCGTGATAATGTAGCTCACCTACCTATCTCGACGCGCAGGATTGAACCTTGGCTCATCGTGATAAATTTGGCCGCCCCACATTCGGGCGCAAATGGATTCGGAGAGACGAGGCGGACGAGGCCATGCCGAAATTGCCGATCACGCTCCCGCTGAAAATTCGCAGCTCTACGGAATCGTTCGCCATCGACGACGCAGCTGGCCGCACCGTCTCCTACGTCTATTTCGAAGACGAGCTTTCCCGCCGCACTCAAACCCGCCGATTTTCGAAGGACGAGGCGCGCGCGATCGCCCAAATGATTGCGCGGCTGCTTACCGACGTTGAGAGCGACGATGATATTTCCGCTGGCAAGATGATCCCGCTTGAGGATTTGAGCGCGGAGAACGATGAGTGAGGGCCGGCGTCGAGTTCATCCCCGAGAAAAGCGCGGGGCGGGCGTGAGACTGCCGGCGTCAAAATAGGACGATCGGCCAGGGTCAATACCCGTTGGCGGCGCAAAGGTCTGCGTCCGGATGAATTTCGCCGGAATCCACGCCGATTGGGCGCACATCGGTAATTTTGCCTTTTTCGTCCGTGAATACGACATTGTACGACCAAGAGAACCCGACATAGCCCCCGTAGGAATTTTTGCCGTTGACCTGGGCGCAATAGACATAACTGCTGTTCGGGCGCTTCCACATCACGAGCAGAGGCATCTTGAATTGAGCCGCCGCCGGATCTTTGAGTGTTGAGGCTATGGCATCTTGGACGATTTTTGTCTCTTCAGGTGAAAGCGGACGTCTTGGCGCGCTTGTCGCCTGCTCGCGGGTTGGGCCACCATTTGCTTCGACTATCGATTGAGCGGTACAGCCCGAAAGCGCAGCGGCAATGATAATCGTGGAAAAGAACTTTCGCATAAGAGCCTCCAAAAAACAAAAGTCACTAAACCAATCCGACGGTTGAACGTCAAGTCCTATTTTGTCGCAATCGTCTTCGATTGGGCTCTCGGTAGTCGCTCCGCCCCATGCCCGTTCGATCCGTTGCGATCTGACTTGGTGCTTTTGCCGCCGGGCAGCGCGCAGCTTCTCAGGAGTCTGAAACTCGCTACTGTTCTGCCTTCTCAAATCCGGCCCCCAAAAGCCCCGGCGCATCGCTTTCGGCGACCTGCACAAGGCGATCATCCGGGATGGACAGACTTTCCCCGGACAGCGTGTAGGCGGCCGATAGCCCTTCCGGCGCCCGGAGCGTCACCAATGCTTGCGCCCGGCCTTCGATGATCTGGCCGCCGCCGCGGCGCATCCCTTGGACGAGCTGTCGGTAAAACTCGATGATCGCGGTCCCATCGGCGCCAATCATCAACTCCGTCAGAGCCCAAACCAGCGCGTCCATTCGGTCAGGACTGCCGCCGCCTGCCAGGCCGCCGGCTGTAAACTCAGACATTTGCGTTTCGAGAATTGGAAAAGCGCCAGCATGGCGGACTCTCCCTTGCTCATAGAGTGCTGAAATCGGCTCGGCGCGCGTCAGCTTGCCCCGGCTCGCGTGAACCGCCTTGAAGCTCACATTCGGATCGACCACGCGGACAGTATGCTCGACCATCTCGCCGCCATTGTTGACCTCGGCGACGATGCGATCAGCGCGGTGCTTGTGATAGGCGGCGACGGCCTCGCGCGCCCATTCTGTTGGGCTGTAGCGTCCGCTGCGGTCCTCAAGCACGTACCCCTTGCCGTCCACGCCGACGCCCGCCACGATCAGCCCGGTTTCGTCGCTGTCGGCATTAGAGGTCACAGCCGGATCGATCGCCACCACGATGCGCCTCATGTCGGGAAATCTCATCGCGCCGGATGCGCGCGGCCTCGATCATGTCCAGCGACCACAAGGCGCCCGGCGTATCGGTCAGAAGCTCGCCGTCGAGTTCCTGCCGGCCGAGCCGCGTCCCGGCATATTGGGCTTCGACGGTCGCCAGGAAGGACGGGGCGAGGTTTGCCGCGTTGTCCCGCGTCCCGGCGCGAGTTATCGCAACGTCGCGCCCTTGTCGCGCGATGATGTCGCGCAAGAGCTTTGTCGGCTTCGGCGTGGTCGTGACCATGATGCGCGGGCGAGTACCGAGGCGAAGGCCAAAATTGAGCATGTCCCAAGTCGCTTGAGCATCGCTCCAAGCGGCCAATTCGTCCGCCCATGCGGCGTCATGCTGAGGCCCGCGAAGGCGTTGGCTTTCCTCGGCGCTGTAGGTGGTCGCCATCGCGCCATTCGGCCAGGTCAGGCGACGTTTCGAGGGCTCGTAGACCGGGCAATTCCATTCGGGCGCGCAAGCGAGGATCCCGCTCTCGCCCTCAACCATGACGTCGCGCGCGTCGGCGGCCGTGGGCGCGATCAGGGCGAGGCGCTTTCGGCCCGCCGCGATCTGTTCCAGCACCCATTCAGCGCCCGCGCGGGTCTTGCCAGCGCCGCGGCCGGCGATCAGAGCCCAAATCGTCCACCAATCGCCCTCGGGCTCGATTTGATGCGGCAGAGCCTTTGAGCGCCAGGAATTTTCCAGCGCATCGGCAAAATGCCCGAAAATGGAAAGATCATTCGGCTGCAACATCGATCGCCTCGCATTCGATCGCCATAGCGGGCTTCACAACGGCCTCGATAAGCGGCGGGGCCGTCACCCCTTCATGCCGGCGCAAGGCCGCCACAACCGCCGCCCTGGCCTCGGGGTAGGGCGCAAGCGCTCGGATAATCGCCGCCTGCATTTCGGCAATCGCCGGGCTGTTCATGATGGCGAGATTATTGTTGATCGTGACGCCGCCCGGCGCGAGTTGCCGGATTTCGCCGGTCAATTTCCCGACCTCGCGCAAGACCTCCATGAGCCGGCCGGCGATCATGCTCTGGCCCGACCTGTCGCCGGCATCGCACGCGGCGTCAAAGGAAGCGAAGAGCCGGGCGCGCATATGGGCGAAGCTGTCGAGAAGACCCAAGCCACTTTCCGCCGCCTTCTCGGCGAGTTCTTCGATCTTCACGCCAGGCCCGGCGACAAGCGACGCTTTGCGCTCGGCGGGAACGCATTTTTTCCAGTGGCGGAAGATTTGATCCTTGCTGACGCCCTCGAACTTTTTGGCCAGGCTCTCATAGCTCGCGCCGGCCGCCCGAAGGGTTTCCAACCGGGCTCGCTCAGGATGAAGGCAGACCTTGCAGCCCGGTCCGGTTTTCCAGTTGCGCGGACGCTTCATCGTCTTGCTTTTCCCCTAAAAAACGGCGGCGCGCCCTCGATAGTCGCGCCGCCGCCCTTCCACGCCCGCATTGGAGCACAGGCGCGAAACTCGCTCAGATTGCGGGAACGTTGCTCGTCCCGCTCATTTTGAAGGCCCAGCCGGCATTCATCAGTGCGGGAACGTGCTTCGCATCCACCTGAATCGAGCCATCGGCGGCGGGCGCAACCGTCGTCGCATCGCTCAGGTGAATGATGCTGGGGGCGGCGGCCCCATTCGCCAGCACCATCGTCACGACGGTTTTCGCCCCGGTCGCGGTTTGGGTGGTCGTCGTCGTCATTTCTCAAACCCTTTCGTGAAGTCGCGCGGCGAGGCCAGCGCCTTTTTGAATTCAGCCGTGGCGCGCTCGTGGTCACGGAGTTCCGAGATTTTTGCGTGAACATCGAAGGCGAACTCGCGCGCCTTCTCGACTTCCTCGGGCGTCTTGGCCTTGTCGAGCGCGGCCATGGCCGTGAGAAAATCCTTCCGCAAAGGCTGAGGCAGGGCGTCAGCAGGATCGACCCGCTTCTCGGCGGTCATCCCGATCTGCCGCGCGATCTCGAATGAACTGCGGGTCATGGTCAATTCCCTCCGAAGCGGCCGCGATGTTGGCCCGCAATCCAATCGGCGGCGGCAGGCCCAGGGTTGAGCGTTTTCACCAAAGCTTCGGGATAAGCGCCCGGTGAGCTTCTGGCCCTCAGCTTGGCGAGTTCGCTTTCCAGCGCGGCGATGCGCGCGGCGTCGCGGGCTTCCTCGCCATCAGCGTGCCCGTAGAACGGCGGGGGCTCCTCGGCGGCGAGAATATGCTCCAAAGCCCCCACGGCCTGTTCCAGCGCCGTCAGGGCCTTCGCCAAGCCCTCACAGTGCCGATCGAAGCTCGCGGTCTTGCTGAGGGCGCTCAGATCGGCGCCAGCAGCGTGAACGGCGGCCAGCGGCGCGATCATTTCAGGGCGGATCATCGGGCAAATTCCTTCGCGCTCGCGGCTTCGCCCGCTTTCATGGCCAAGGCGCGGCGGCTGGCGGCTTCCGCGGCGGCGGCTACCTCGGCGCCAAGGGGGTTTGCGTCAACGTCGATCGGTTGCCGGTCCAATTCCTCGACGCGGCGAAAGATCGGCACGGCCTCTTCGATCCTGCCGCGCATTTTCAACGTCTCGGCCTGCGAAAGAATCGCGGCCCGCGCGCCAAAAACATCGGCGGCCAAGAGCCGGGCGTCGGCAAGAGCGCGGGAGAATTTTTTGTTGGCGGCGTGAAAGTCCGTTTCGAGCACGTCGAGAATCGCGGCGTCGATCCTCGCGTCAATTTCGCCAAGGCTGGCGCTGGCCTCGGCTTGGCGGGCCTCGAGTTCGCCGCGGACTGCCTCAGCGGATTCGATTTGCAGCCGGGCAGCGGCCAAGCGCTTTGCGGCGTCGGCGCGTTCATCGGACAGCGGCGCCGGCGCATCACCAGAGCAACCGGCCTTCGCCCATTCCGTCATCGCCTCGATTTCCCGGCGGCCAATGTCGCCGATCGTCGCCAGCACAGAGGCTTTCACGCCCTCGAGGATTTTCAGCCGAGTGATCGTCGCAGCATTATCGGCGATCTGGCGTTGTAGGTCGGCCCGTTCCGAATGGAGCGCAGCGAGCGGATCGGCGGGCGGCGGGTTTTTGACGACGGCGAGGCTCATGGGGCGGGCTCCGAGGGTTGCCAGAATCTGTCTGGCGTTAAGGTATTGGACAAGTCTTGGACATGATAACCGAGAAGCCGAAAAAATCATAATGTTTACAGTGTTTGTAGGCGTTCGCGCGCGTTCAGTTTTCGCTCTGAGACGGAAAAAATATGCCTCAATCACGCTGTGGCGACGACTTTTGAGCCTCGCAACAGGGTCGCCGAATCAAAGCAGGGTCTTGAACGGCCGAGCGCCCTCTCACTCCCATTCCGACAAGCGATCCATGCTCTCCGGTTGACGCTTCCACGCCATCAGGAACTTGAGGTTTCCGGCGAGGGCTGAAAGCTCCTCTTCGCGCTTTGTCGCGGCCGCGATCAGTTCGCAGAGTTCGGGCGGGCGAAAGCGCCGATCCTCAGCGAGGACACAATCCCTCGCCGCGAGCGCGACGGCTCCTTTCGACGCTTCGATCATTCCGAGTTCGTACGTCGCCCCTGTGATGAAGTTTGGGGGGCAGGCGCGGGAGAGGATGGACAGAGCGGCCGTCAATGTCCCGATTATGTCGCCGGGGTTTGCTCTTTCCCGCGCGCCCGCAACAGCCTCGTGGAACCGGGACAGCCGCCCCGAAGCCTGAAGGTCATCGAGGGCTTGGAGCGCTTGATTGCGGCTGAGGCCGTTCGGTCGATCAAGGTCGAATTTCAGCCTGAGCACGATATTCCAAATGGTTTCGGCCGCCTTGAGGGCCAGGAAGAGCGGCGCGAGGCCATCATAAAACGGCGCCAAGGGTGGCGGTGGCGCCGATCGCTCCTTATCAGCCAGCGCGCGAGCGCCGCGGCTTATTGCCGGCAAATTCGCTTCGTTCGCGCTCATTTCGCGCCTCCGCCCCAAATGTCTTCGGGGGTGAGCCCGAACTCGTTCATGGCGATGGCCGCGCTTTCGAGTTGGGAGCGTTGGGCTGACGCGGCTCGATCGAAACGCGCATCGCCAAATGGGCCGCGCGAAACGGCGGCGCGAACCGCCGAAAGGGGCGTCTCTGTCCAAAGGGATTTTTCGAGCCAGTTGGTCGGGCGCGGAACGCGATCCGGCGGACGTCCGCTGGCGGCCAAGCCGTGCGCGCCATCTGTGATCGTCGCCGCTGGCGCCCGTTTCAGCGCCGCCTTGAAGGCGCGTTCAGATTTCTGCCATCCGCCATCATCGACCGGAACGTATCGGCCGGGCGGATATGCCGCGCGGAAGGCGGCGAATCCTTCGGCCTCTTGCTTGGTGAGCGCCGATTTCGGGCGTGAGGCGGGCGGCCTGTCGCTCGCCTTTCGGTTGCTCTCGGGTCTTTCCGCCGCCGGCTCCTGTCCGAAAAGGCCGCCAGCTTCCGGCTCGAGTGGCGAAGCCTTTTCGCCCTTCGTCGCTTCGGCGTGAGGCGAAGCCGAACGCGCTGACGGTAATATCTCCCCGGTATTAATTCCCCGGTATTCATTCCCCGGATATTGGGTCTCATTTTTGAGACGGGTGGGGTCGCAAATTTGAGACGGGTGGGGTCTCACGAATGAGACGGGTGGGGTCTCATTTTTGAGACGGGTAGAGGGGTCGCAAATTTGAGACGGGTCATTCGTCTTAATGCCTTGTTTTTTCGCCGATTTATTTGCCACGCTATCGTCAATTTCCGAGGAATCGCGCGCGGTCGGGAATGACAATCTGTAGCGCGTCGTCTCGCCCGCGCGGGCCTCTTCGCGCAAATATCCAAGCCGCACCAGTTGGTCCAAGGCGCGAAAAATTGAGGCGCGAGAGCATCTTAGCTCGCTGCATAACCTTGCGACGGCCGGATAGGCCACGCGGTCGCTGGACGGATCTGCGGGGCGGCGGCGAACATAATGGGCGGCGAACCGAATGGCGATCCGCCGCGCGGTGTCGGAAAACGCGCCGTCGAGTGCGATGGCATTTAGCCACTGAAATTTCGCGGACGCGAATGCGCGGTCGTCTCCCTTCCGGAGGTTGGAGGCGTCAGCCATTGATGCGCGCCTTTTTTTCGGCCCGGCGTAATTGCAAATAGGCGACGCGGCGCCGGTGGGACGGATCGGCGAGGGTGTCGAGAAGATGCGCGATTGCCGCGTGCGGCGCGATGGCTTCGATACGATCGCCGATGGCGACAAAGCGAACCGGGAACCCAGCAGCGCGAATTTCTTGGACCCACCGGAGCCAATGCTCTGGTGGATTGCTGTGGGCCTCAAAAAAATCGAACAAGCAGGCTTCGGCCTCGCCCGAGAACACGTTGTGGATCGAGCGCAGCGAGCCCGCTCCGATTTTTGTCCGCGTCCAGATCAAGAATTGAAGATGCGGGCGGCCGCTCATGACGCCGCCCCCGTCCCGAAGGCCAGCGGCGCGAGCGTCGCGGCCAGAGTGATAGAGATGCGGGCGCGGCGCGCGAGCCAGGCCGCGCGAAAGGCTTGATTTTCTATGTGGCTGCGGTTAATTTCGGAGCAGTTCACGCCGGCAAGCTGAACCATTCCGAAATCGCCCGCACAGCCAAGTGCGGGCGGTTTCTTTTCGGGGGCCATCGTTCAAGCGGCCTCCGTCTTGGCTTCCATGCGGCGGCGCCATTGTTCGGCGGCTTCGCGGCTTATCAGGATCCGGCCGCCGATCCGCATTTCGCGGGGAGCCTCGCCGGTCTTCTTGAGCTCGTAATAACTGGTACGGCCGAGGCCATGACGGCGGCAAAACTCGGAAATGCTGAAGGCGTCGCGTGTATCGGTGTCCATTTTGATCCGCTCCGGGTTGAGATAAACACGGGCGGATGATGCGGCGATGCGCGGGCGCTGTGAATTCTGATAAACTATCTCGCCGGGCTTTCTCGCTTTCGCCGTCGCCCTCGGTTGTGGTTGGTCCTCTCGATCAGCCGGCTTTCCGCGGGCGCAAAAACACCGCCGAAGCTTTTGATTTTCTGGCTATTTTCTGCGGCGATTTCCGATCCGCGCGAAAAAGCCGGTCGGACGGTCATCATGCGCCTGCCATTTTTCGTGAAGAGCGTCGGCGCCAGCCGCGACAAAAGCCGCTTCACGGCGGCATCTTCCGAAATACCAATAACTATTTCTCTATTACTTTTCAAGATTATTTCGTTTTGTTCGCTTATAATTCCAAGACATGACCAATACTCGACTTGACCACGCCAAAGTCCGGAGACAAATTGCCTTATTGCGGTTGTGGTCGGCGTATCGGAGTTTCTGAGGCGATGTTCGATCGCGCTCAAAATTATTGGATCATAAAAATATTTGTCTTTCCGGGGACGGCTCATTGCGGCCCCTTCGCGTGCGCGACAACTGAAATATTGCTCGCCGGGACCGTCCCGAGCGTTGGGGCGAATTGTCGGATCGTCGATGCGAGATAGCTCGGCGCCAAATGCGCGTAATGCTTTTCCACCATGCGAGAATTGGCGTGGCCCAAATTTTGGGCGATGACGTTGAGCGGCGCTCCGGCCATCGCGAGGAGGCTGGCGTAGGTATGGCGAAGGGTATGGAAGCCAACGGGCTTGAGACGGGCCGCAACGCAAGCCTCGCGCATCGGTCGCAGTTGGTGCGATGATCCCCAGGCGTCGCCGGCCGCGGTCGTCAGCAAAAGATCGTCGCTGGCGCGCCCGAGGGCGAGGCTCTGAAAAAATTGCTGGCCTTCCCCGCTCAAGACGACGTGGCGGGCCTTGCCGCTCTTGCTCTTGCCGACGAAAACCGTCCCGGCGTCGGAATTAAAATCAGCGACACGCAGGCGGGTTAATTCGCCGTAGCGGCAGCCGGTAAAGAGGGCGGCGTTCACGAGGGCGCGGAATTGGCCTTGCGCGGCATTCACAAGGCGCCGGGCTTCTTCGACGCTGAAATAATGGATGCGGGCCGCCTCGACCTCCCGAAACGGCTTGGCGGCGCGCCAGGCGACGTCCGAGTTCGTCTTGCCGTCCCGGAAGGCTTGGTTGAGCGCAGCGCGCAAGACGGTCAAAGTCCGATTGGCAGACGATCGACGGCGCCGCTGTTCTTCATCCGTTTGAGGGGCGGGCAGGGCGCGGGCCGGCATGTCCTTTTTGCCGCGGACCATGCGGGGCGCCTCAGCGATTTGATTGCGCCATTTCGTGATTTGCTCGCGGGTCAGCTTCGAGACTTCAACCTCGCCCAGGGCAGGGCGGATGAGCCGATCGGCGCGGTTGCGCGCATCTTTGACGCTTTTCGAATGTTCCGATTCGAGCCGCGCAAGATATTGGTCGAGCGCGCGGCCGACCGTGAATTTGCCAGCTTCTTCGCCCTCGGCCGGCTGGCGCGTTTGCTTGGCAATCTCTCGGGCGCGGTTCTGGGCTTGGTAGAAGGTCAAAAACTCGGCGCCGTCGGCGTCCTGCTTGTCGTCGGCCGTTGCAAAGGTCTCTACGACATAATCCTCGCCCCCAACATAACGGCGAAGAACCCATTTGCCGCCGGTCTTGCCCTTGCGATAACCGAGATGGAGCCCATTATCGACGGCGCGATAATAGGGCTTGGCCTGAGTTTTGAGCTTCTTCCGGGCCTCGCGTGAATTGAGCGCGACTTCGCGAACTTTTTTGGCCATCGTTGAACCCCTTGTCCAATATCTGTCCAATATACAGCCGCGAAGCTATCCGGGCAAGAGCGAACGTGAACGAACGTATCTATTGAAAAATAAGGGGAAACATGGATTATCGCGAACGACGGCGAACTGTTCTCTTGGCCCTTTCACGGCGAAAACATGGGTTCGAGTCCCCTTGGGCGCGCCAATCAAATCAAAGACCCAGCCGTGGGTTTAAGCCGGATTTCCGAGACGTGCGGAAATCATGCGGACAGCATGTCCCCGCATGGCGCCGAAACATCCCGCACTATCCACCCGCCATAGGCGCGAGAACCCATCCAGGGCGGCTGCGGTTGCAAGATCGTTGGCGACCAGCGCCAAGCGCTCGCAGATGGCCGAGAAATCCCAGTGTTGGATCGTGTCGCCTGGGCGGCGCCCGCGTGGGTGTCGGCAGCCAAAAACTGAACGCGACCGCGCCCGCACTCGCGGAAAAATGTTCTGATTTGCTCTGAAATCTTCCAAGCCTCGTGCGAGCGATGTATGTCACAATCGCCGTGCGCGCCCGCGCCGCTGTTATCGCCGCCGCGCCCGATGTTATCATTTTTATCGCCGGAGCTGGCGGGATCGACAGCAAACTGGGGAAGCAGGGACGCAATGAAGCTCGACCTATCGCAGATCCAACTGAACAATCGGGCCTTCAGCGAAGCGCCGATGTCGTTTCTCAGTCCGGAGCCTCAGCAGTTTCTCACCAACGTCGTCGACGTCATTGCGCTCGAGACGGGAAATCCGAAAGCGACTGAAGCCTGGCAAAAATCGCAAATCCGAAACTTGCTGCGCCATGCGCAGGCGCAATCGCCATTCTGGCGCAAACGGATCGGAACGAAGGCGCTCAACGCGATCCGGCTGACCGACCTGCCGATCATGACGCGCGACGATCTGCGCTCGCAAGTCGCCTCCGAAGGCTCGCTCGTACGGTCGGGCGCCGCGCTCAAGGCTTCGAAACACTCGACCTCAGGCTCCTCCGGCAAACCGGTCGAATTCTATATTTCGAACTTCAACACCCAGTACAACGCCGTGCGTTCGGTTGCGCAATACTTCATGGAACAGCGCGATCTGACTTTGAACAGGACCCGCCTGATCCCTCTGAATGCGAACGACCCGCAAACCCGCAAACTCGTGCAAGGACTTGAAATCCGAAGCCACGACGGTTGGCTCGGCCCGCTTGGCGCGGTCTTCAGAAATGGCAGGAACAAGGAGATCTCGTACTGGCAGCCGAAGAAAGAGGCCGTCCTGCGCGAATTGTCGCGGCAGCCGATCGGCTACCTTGTGGGCCAACCGCGTTTCATCGAAGCGTTGTTCGGCGAGCAGATCGGGTTCCTGCTGGACAATGGGCTCGCAATGTTCGTTCCCCTGGGCGAGCCGATCGACGACGCGTTGCGTCAGCGGTTCGACGCCGCCGGCATTCCCGTCCGCGCCAATTACTCATGCGAGGAAGCCGGGATGATCGCCACGGAATGTCCGAAACACAAGAACCATCATCACGTGGCGACTTCGAACGTCATTGTCGAAACCAACGCGGCCGATAGCTTCGTGCGCCAAGGCGTCGTGATCAGCCAGATTCTCGTGACGCATCTGCATTCCTACGCGACGCCGCTGATTCGCTATGATATCGGCGACTACGGCGTCCTGTCCGACGCCTGTCCGTGCGGCCATCAAGGGCCGACCGTCAGCCACATCTACGGCCGCGCCAAGAACCTGCTGAAGCACGCCGACGGGCGGCTTTCGATCTTTCACATCCGCGCGCTGGACTTCCTCAAGATTGTTGAAATGAACGAATACAGGATCAGGCAGACCGCTCCCAACCGGCTCATTGTCGAGATCGCGCGTAACGCCGACCTGACCGAAACGGAACGAAAAGGCGTCCTCGATCTCGTTCGACTGCATGCCGACGATGAAGGAATCGAGATCGAGATCAGGCGCGTCGACGCCATTGCATGGGGCGATTCGCGAAAGAAACTCGGTTACCGTTGCGAGATCCTTTGATCGACCAAGCGAACGCGTCGGCTTGCTGGAAAAGGGGTTGAGATTGACGTTGCGCCCAACTTTTACCCGGCTTTGAGTTCGCTCCGACGGTGGGGTGAAGCGCTACCCGTTTTTTGGACCAGCTGGAGCTGGAATCTTCCGGGTTCACCGCTCATAGCGGCGAGGACGCCGGAGAGCCAGTCCAGGATGCAACGTGCGTCCATGAGACGCCATGCGTACCTCGATGCAATATAACGTACTGATTTATATGTGATTTCGTGCTGCTATGTTCAGCCATGAAAGGGGCTGGTGGTGCCCAGGGGCGGAATCGAACCACCGACACTGCGATTTTCAGTCGCATGCTCTACCAACTGAGCTACCTGGGCGATTTTTTGGCGTGACGACCGGGACCGTCACAGCGCCCGCCTTATAGAAAGCGCAATGCGGCTTGTCCAGCCCCGAAACGGCCAGACGGCTAAAATCACCTGGGCGACGCGATGCGCCGCCATCCCGGGGCGCGGCGCAACCGCCTCGACCGCCCGGGTTCAGTCCGCGTGGGCAAATGCGGCGCTGTTTGACATAAGCCCTTGTCGGGTCTCTTTCGGGGGCCGTATGGTGATAAGAACTGGCGCTTTGCCGCGCGGGGGAAATAGTGCCGTCGATCGAAGCAGCAGGCAGCGAGAATTTTTTACGTCAGGCGGCGCGCCCGCGCGGTTTTCCCGCCGAGGGCGGGCCGCGTTTTGCGCGCCGTCCGGCGACTTACGCCGCGCTCGATCTCGGCACCAACAATTGTCGTCTCCTGGTCGCCCGGCCGGTCCGCGACGACGAACGGGGGTCGGGCGAGCATTTTCGCATTGTCGACGCCTTTTCCCGAATCGTGCGGCTTGGCGAAGGCTTGAGCCAGACCGGCCGGCTGTCGGAGCCGGCGATCCAGCGCACCATCGACGCGCTCCATGTTTGCCGCGACAAAATGGCGTCTCGGGGGGTGACGCGCGCGCGCCTGATCGCGACCGAGGCGTGCCGCGCGGCGGAGAACGGCGCCGAATTCATCGAGCGCGTTCGAGAACGCACGGGGCTGGAGCTTGAGATCATCAGCCGCGAGACGGAAGCACGGCTTGCGGCGGAGGGTTGCGCCTCGCTCGCCGATTCAGCCGCGAAAAGCGTGGTGCTGTTCGACATCGGGGGTGGCTCGTCGGAAATCGTCTGGCTCGCCGCCGGCCCCGGCGCGCCGGGCGCCGAACGCGTCCGCCACTGGACGTCGCTCCAACTCGGCGTGGTGACGCTCGCCGAAAAATTCGGCGGCGCGGAAGTGTCTTTCGCGGAATTCTCGGCCATGACCGATCTCGTCGAGGCCGAATTGCAGCAGTTTCTCGCTCGCGCCTCGCGCGAGGAAAGGTGCCAGAGGTTCCATCTGCTGGGGACTTCGGGCACCGTCACGACCCTGGCCGGGGTTCATCTCAACCTGCCTCGCTACGACCGCCGGAGGGTCGACGGCCTGTGGATGTCGCGCGCCGAAATCGACGCCGTGATGAACCGGCTTCGCGGCATGTCCTATGCCGAACGCGTCCAGAATTCCTGCATCGGGCCGGAACGCGCCGACCTCGTGCTCGCCGGCTGCGCCATTCTCGAGGGGATTCGGCGCTGCTTCCCGTCGGAGCGGATCCGCATCGCCGACCGCGGTCTGCGCGAGGGCATGCTGCTCGAACTGATGCGCGCCGACCGCTTCGGCGAATAGACGGGGCTGTTCACTCCGAGCTTTTACGGCTACGGGATGGGGCCGTGGGCGAGGGCGCGGCGAATGGCGAAGACGACGAAGGGACCGGGCGGAGAGGGCGGCCGGGAATTGAAGACGCGGGTGAAAACCGCGCGGAAACGAACGCTTTCCTCGACCCTGTGGCTCCAGCGGCAGCTGAACGACCCCTATGTCGCGCGGGCCAAGCGCGAGGGCTGGCGCTCGCGCGCCGCTTTCAAGCTGCTGGAGATCGATGAGAAATTCCACCTTCTCCAGCCGGGCCAGCGAATCGTCGATCTCGGCGCGGCGCCCGGCGGCTGGTCGCAATCGGCGGCGAAAAAGGTCGGATCGGCGGAGGGGAAGGGTAAGGGCAAGGTCGTCGGCATCGACCTGCTCGACATCGAGCCGATCGCCGGGGTGGATTTCGCGGTGCAGGATTTTCTGGCGCCCGAGGCTCCGGAACGGCTGAAGGCGATGCTGGGCGGCGAAGCCGACGGCGTGATTTCGGACATGGCCGCCAACACCACCGGCCACAGGAAGACCGACCATCTGCGAATTGTCCATCTGGCCGAGCTCGCGGCGGAATTCGCCGGCGAGGTGCTGAAACCGGGCGGATTCTTCCTGTGCAAATTGTTCCAGGGCGGCGAGACCGGCGAACTGGTGGCGCGGCTGAAGCGCGATTACGCCGTGGTCCGGCATGTCAAGCCGGGCGCGAGCCGCGCCGATTCGGCGGAGCTTTACGTGCTGGCGACGGGGTTTCGCGCCAGCGCCAGGTGAGGAAGACAAGCGAGCAAAAGAAAAGGCCCGGTCGAAAGACCGGGCCAATCGGGAGAACTCCCTGATCCTTGCGGATCTCAGTACTTGGCGACGACCGGAGCCGGCGCGCTGAACAGATAGGCCAGGCCGACGCGGACGGTGTTGACCGAGGTGCTCAGGTTGTAAGCCGGCAGGTAGTAATAGGTCGGCGAGAAGAGGCTTTCCTTGCCGAAGTCGTAGTAACGATATTCGACGCGGCCCACCCAGTTCGGGGTGAAGGCGTATTCGACGCCGGCGCCGATGTCGAAGCCGGACAGGGTCTTGCTGATGGAATAGCCGCCGTCCCATACGCCGTTGTAGGTGGCGTTGAGCGACGCGTTGGCGCCGGCCCAGGCCGCGCCGCCGATGGCGTAGAACAGGGCGCGATCATAAGCGACGCCGAGGCGGCCGTTGACCGCCGCCAGCCAGTCGAGGCTCGCCTTCGCGGTGTAGGCTTCAGTGTATTTGCTGGGGGTGCAGCCTTCGTTGTCGACAGGGCACGTGGTGGTGCCGGTGTTGTACCAGGTCGCGCTCTTGCTGTTGGTGGTGCCCTGGAAGTCGCCTTCGAGGCCGAGGACGAAGTTCTGGTTCAGCTGGTAGTTGTAGCCGACATAGCCGCCGCCCATGAAGCCCGAGGTGTTCAGCGACGGGTTGCTCATGCCGTAATAGGAATAATCATACCCGTAGAGATAATTGGGGGAAGCGGTGGTCGTGGCGAAGGCCGCGCCGATGTCGCCGCCGATATAGAAGCCGGTCCAGGAGAAGGCGGGGGCCGGGGCGACGTAAACCGGGGCTTCCTTGCGCGAGGGCAGGTCAGCCGCGAAGGCAGACCCGGCCAGAGTCGCAAGAGCGACGGTGGAGAGCAGGAGAGCGCGCATTGGATTTTCCTTTTCAAGCGATATCGGCGCAAGGCCGATGAAGAAACCTGGGAAAAGGCTAATCCTCGAGGTTCGATGAGTTCGAGCGCGGCGCGGCGTGATCGGAACGAATGTGGTCCCGTGTTGCAAAAATGCAGCGGAGTCGGGCGGAGACGCCCGGAAACCATGCGATTCGACTCATCGACCGCCGCTTTGAAAAAGAAAAGGCCCGGTCGAAAGACCGGGCCAATCGGGAGAGTTCCCTGATCCTTGCGGATCTCAGTACTTGGCGACGACCGGAGCCGGCGAGCTGAACAGATAGGCCAGGCCGACGCGGACGGTGTTGACCGAGGTGCTCAGGCGGAAGCCCGGGCAACTCGTCATAATAGAGCGACGAGCCCAGGTTGGTGCTTGCCGAAGTCGTAGTAGCGATATTCGACGCGGCCCACCCAGTTCGGGGTGAAGGCGTATTCGACGCCGGCGCCGATGTCGAAGCCGGACAGGGTCTTGCTGTTGGAATAGCCGTACCAAGACCCATAGTCGTAAAGGTTGGTGAAGCTGAGGGACGCGTTGGTGCCGGCCCAAGCCGCGCCGCCGATGGCGTAGAACAGGGCGCGGTCGTAGGCGACGCCGATACGGCCGTTGATCGCCGCCAGCCAATCCAGGCTGGCCTTCGCCGTGCGTTACACCCAGCCTTCGCAATCCGGGTAATACCCGTGAAAGGTCTTGCTGATGCTGGTGCCCTGGAAGTCGCCTTCAAGGCCGAGGACGAAGTTCTGGTTCAGCTGGTAGTTATAGCCGACATAGCCGCCGCCCATGAAGCCCGAGGTGTTCGAGCGACCCGGGTTGCTCAAGCCGACAGAGGCAAATTCGTATGCAAGGGGGCCGGTGGCGCTCGTGCTGGTCGTGGACCAGGCCGCGCCGATGTCGCCGCCGATATAGAAGCCGGTCCAGGAGAAGGCGGGGGCCGGGGCGACGTAAACCGGGGCTTCCTTCCGCGAGGGCAGGTCAGCCGCGAAGGCCGATCCGGCCAGAGTCGCAAGAGCGACGGTGGAGAGCAGGAGAGCGCGCATTGGATTTTCCTTTTCAAGCGATATTGGCGAAAGGCCGATGAAGAAACCTGGGAAAAGGCTAATCCTCGAGGTTCGATGAGTCGAGCGCGGCGAGGCGTGATTGGAACGAATGTGGTCCCGTGTTGCAAAAATGCCGCGCATTCGGGCGGAGACGCCCGGAAACCGGGGCCGTTCGACTCATCGGCCGCCGCTTTAAAAAAGAAAAGGCCCGGTCGAAAGACCGGGCCAATCGGGAAAATCCCTGATCCTTTCGGATCTCAGTACTTTTCTTATTACTTGGCGACGACCGGAGCCGGCGAGCTGAACAGATAGGCCAGGCCGACGCGGACGGTGTTGACCGAGGTGTTCAGGCGGAGCCCGGGCAACTCGTCATAATAGAGCGACGAGTTCAGGTTGGTGTTGCCGAAGTCGTAGTAGCGATATTCGACGCGGCCCACCCAGTTCGGGGTGAAGGCGTATTCGACGCCGGCGCCGACATCGAAGCCGGACAGGGTCGTGCTGTTGGAATAGCCGACGCCACTCAGCGCCATCGGTGGCGCTGAAGGAACGCGTTGGCGCCGGCCCAGGCCACGCCGCCGATGGCGTAGAACAGGGCGCGGTCATAGGCGACGCCGAGGCGGCCGTTGATCGCGGCGAGCCAATCCAGGCTGGCCTTCGTCGTAAAAATCGCGCCGTCGTAATTCGCGGTAATAGCCGGATCTTGCTGTTGCTCGTGCCCTGGAAGTCGCCTTCGAGGCCGAGGACGAAGTTCTGGTTCAGCTGGTAGTTGTAGCCGACATAGCCGCCGCCCATGAAGCCCGAGCTGCTGAGCGACCCGGGAAGCAATCCATGAGTGGCATACTCGTAGGCGGCGAGGCCGGTGCCGCTCACGCTGGTCGAGGTGAACGCGGCGCCGATGTCGCCGCCGATATAGAAGCCGGTCCAGGAGAAGGCGGGGGCCGGGGCGATGTAAACCGGGGCTTCCTTGCGCGAGGGCAGGTCAGCCGCGAAGGCCGATCCGGCCAGGGTCGCAAGAGCGACGGTGGAGAGCAGGAGAGCGCGCATTGGATTTTCCTTTTCAAGCGACATCGGCGAAAGGCCGACGAAGAAACCTGGGAAAACGCTAGTCCTCGAGGTTCGATGAGTCGAGCGCGGAAAGGCGTGATCGGAACGAATGTGGTCCTACGTTGCAAAAATGCCGCGCATTCGGGCGGAGACGCCCGGAAACCGGGGCCGTTCGACTCATCGTCCGCCGCTTTAAAAAAGAAAAGGCCCGGTCGAAAGACCGGGCCAATCGGGAGAACTCCCTGATCCTTGCGGATCTCAGTATTTGGCGAGGACCGGAGCCGGCGCGCTGAACAGATAGGCCAGGCCGATGCGGACGGTGTTGACCGAGGTCGTGATGCGCGCGGGATCGACGGTGTAGTTGGCCAGCGAGGTCATGTTGTAGTTGCTGAAGCCGTAATAGCGATATTCCACGCGGCCCACCCAGTTCGGGGTGAAGGCGTATTCGACGCCCGCGCCGATATCGAAGCCGGACAGGGTCTTGCTCTGCGAGAGGCCGAACAGGGGGGTGGAAACGCCAACGATATTGGCCGTGCCGCTGATGCCGACGCCGCCCCAGGCCGCGCCGCCGATGGCGTAGAACAGGGCGCGATCATAAGCGACGCCGAGACGGCCGTTGATCGCGCCCAGCCAATCCAGGCTGGACTTGGCGGTGACGGTGACGAAGCGGTCCAGGAGCCGGCGTACGGGGTCCAGGTCGCGGACTGGCTGTTGGTGGCGCCCTGGAAGTCGCCTTCGAGGCCGAGCGACGAAGTTCTGGTTCAGCTGGTAGTTGTAGCCGACATAGCCGCCGCCCATGAAGCCCGAGCTGTTGAACGAACGGCCGGTCCAGGGGATGTAACTGGCGTTGTATGTATAAGCGGGATTGGTCGAGGTCGCGCTGAACGCGGCGCCGATGTCGCCGCCGACATAGAAGCCGGTCCAGGAGAAAGCCGGGGTCGGGGCGATGTAAACCGGGGCTTCCTTGCGCGAGGGCAGGTCAGCCGCGAAGGCCGATCCGGCCAGAGTTGCAAGAGCGACGGTGGAGAGCAGGAGAGCGCGCATTGGATTTTCCTTTTCAAGCGATATCGGCGCGAGGCCGATGAAGAATCCTGGCCGGAAAATAATCCTCGGCGTTTAACGAGTTGAGTATGGAGACGCATGATCGGAACGTTTGTCGTTCCGTGTTGCAAAAATACCGCAGATTCGGGCGGAGACGCCCGGAAACCATGGCGATTCGACTCATCGGCCGCCGCTTTGAAAAAGAAAAGGCCCGGTCGAAAGACCGGGCCAATCGGGAGAACTCCCTGATCCTTGCGGATCTCAGTATTTGGCGAGGACCGGGGCCGGCGCGCTGAACAGATAGGCCAGACCGATGCGGACGGTGTTGACCGAGGTCGTGATGCGCGCGGGATCGACGGTGTAGTTGGCCAGCGAGGTCATGTTGTAGTTGCTGAAGCCGTAATAGCGATATTCCACGCGGCCCACCCAGTTCGGGGTGAAGGCGTACTCGACGCCCGCGCCGATATCGTAGCCGGACAGGGTCTTGCTCTGCGAGAGGCCGACCAGGGGAACGCTCGCGTAATCAGCGGTGCCGCTGATGCCGACGCCGCCCCACGCCGCGCCGCCGATGGCGTAGAACAGAGCGCGATCATAGGCGACGCCGAGACGGCCGTTGATGGCGCCCAGCCAGTCCAGGCTGGACTTGGCGGTGACGCTCGCCAGCGGATACAGGACCGGCGTAGGCGCCCAGGTCGCGGACTGGCTGTTGGTGGTGCCCTGGAAGTCGCCTTCGAGGCCGACGACGAAGTTCTGGTTCAGCTGGTAGTTGTAGCCGAGGTAACCGCCGCCCATGAAGCCCGAGCTGTTGAACGAATGGCCGGTCCAGGGGATGTAACTGGCGTTGTATGTATAAGCGGGATTGGTCGAGGTCGCGCTGAACGCGGCGCCGATGTCGCCGCCGACATAGAAGCCGGTCCAGGAGAAGACCGGGGTCGGCGCCAGGTAAACCGGGGCCTCCTTGCGCGAGGGCAGGTCAGCCGCGAAGGCCGATCCCGCCAGAGCCGCAAAAGCGACGGTGGAGAGGAGAAGAGTACGCATTGAAGTTTCCTTCCTTGTGGAAAACCATAACGATCGCAAGCGAGAATTGTTACGAAACCATAATTCGACCGGCTCTTCGACGCCAGTCGAAAAAACCCTCGTCGGCGCGATTGTCATGGTGTGTTGCAAATGTGCTTCACTCGGACAGCGTATTTGCCGGAGGGTCAGCAGATACGCGGTGTAAGGACAATCTACGACAAAAATTTGATATTCCATTAATGACGCTCAGTCGATCAAATAATTTGCCATTTATTAGCCATATTTGCAAAAGTGTTGGTTCCGTTTCTTGAGTGGGGTGGGCGAGTTGGGGATGATTCTGCTCGGGACCGACGAATGGGAGCTGGTAATCTGCAAGGCTCCGCCGCCGCTTGAAAAATATAGCCTCAGCTATTGCGCCGACTGTCGCGGCGCCCGGGCGACGAATCGCAGCCTTGCGTCGCGGCGCCGCCGAAGTCGCGGTCCGCGGAAATTTTTCGACGAAAACGCCGCGCGGCTGTGGCCGGGTTCTTGCTTGGGCGCGTTTCCGGCGATGCGGCGCCGGCGCGCGGGTCTATTCCGCGCTCGGTGGGGTTTCGCCGCGCCCGGCGAGCGCGGCGCCGGCGGAGCGCGGCAGGCGCATGAAGATCAGCGCGGAGGCCGCGGAAATGGCGGCGACGACGAAAAAAGCCGGGGCGAAGGCCTGGTAGCCGATTTCGCCGCCCGACGAGAAGCGCCGCGTCAGTTCGAGAACGGCGGCGCCGGCGGCGACGCCGCAGGAGAGCGCCAGCTGCTGGGCGACCGACGACAGGCTCGTCGCCTTGCTCATCTGTTCATGCGTCACGTCGGCGAAGGCCAGAGCGTTAATGGCGGTGAATTGCAGGGAGCGGAAAAATCCGCCGACAAAAAGGACGGCCAACAGGATCGCATGGGGGGTCTCGGGGCGAAAGAGCCCGTTGAGCGCCAGAAAAGCCGAACTGATCAGGGCGTTGAACAACAGCGTGGCGCGAAAACCCAGCCCGCTCAGGGCGGCCTGGGCCGCGGGCTTCATCGCCAAGGCGCCGGCGGTGGCGACGAATGTGGTGAGCCCGGACTGGAAAGGCGTCATGCCAAATCCAAGCTGCAGCAGCAGGGGCAGAAGGAAAGGCGTGGCGCCGACGCCGATTCGGAACAGGAACCCGCCCACGACGCTCGCGCCATAGGTTGGAATGGCCAGCAGGCGCAGATCGAGAATCGGGTCGGAAAAGTTTCTGGCGTGACGGATGTAGAAGGCCAGGAGAATCGCGCCCGTAGCGATCAAGGCGATATTGGCGTCGACCCGGATGAAATGGCGCCCCAGAACCGTCAGACCGAAGATCAGGCTCGAAAGACCAAGTCCCGACAGGAAAAAACCCTTGCGATCGAAGGCGGAGACATTCTCGTCGCGGATGTCGGGGATATAGAGGCTTGAGAGCGCCACGCCCGCCACGCCGACCGGAACATTGATCCAGAAATTCCAGCGCCAATGGAAATAGGTCGAGATAAAGCCGCCGAGCGGCGGGCCGAGCATCGGGCCGATCAGCGCGGGTATGGTCAGAAAGGCCATGGCGCGCACGATCTCGCTGCGATCGATGGAGCGGAACAGGGTCAGGCGGCCGACAGGGGTCATCATCGCCGCGCCGCAGCCCTGGAAGATCCGGGCGGCGACGAACTGGGGCAGGGTGCTCGACAGGCCGCAGAAGATCGAGCCGAGGGTGAACACCGTCATCGCAGTGCGAAAAACGCGCCGGGTTCCGAACCGGTCCGCCGCCCAACCCGAGGCGGGGATGAGGACGGCCTGGGCCAGAAGATAGGAAGTCATCGCCAGCTTCAGCGCGACGGGATCCTGTTTCAGGTCGCGCGCGATCACGGGAAGCGACGTGGCGATGATCGTCGAGTTCGAGATTCTCCATGAAGAGAGCGACGGCGACAATCAGCGGCGTGAGGACGAAGGAGCGCAAGGCGACGACCGGAGGCGGAAAGTCCTCTAGATAGCCTTCGGCGCGCGGGAGGTGAACCTGTTTTGGCCCCGAACGGGAGAATCGCCGCCAGATGGGGAGCGCGTTTCTCGCGCGCGGTCGAACTGGCGCAGGATCGCATCGAGGGGAAAGCCGCGATCGGTCAGCGCGTAGATCGCGTCCTTCGCCAGCGGACGCACGCGGGAGAGGGCGAAAACCGCCAGGGCCGCCCCCCTGGCGTTGAACGGGCGGTAAAAGGCGCCCATGGCCGTCGCGCCGGTGGCGAAGGCCAGTTTGGAGGGATCGTTGGGCGGCAGGAAATCGAACAGCCGGACGCCCTCGCCGGCGAGCAGGGGCGGCAGCATCACGGTCAGGGCGTGGCCGGGCGCGCCCTCGGCCAGATCGTCGTCGCAGGCGCTGATGAGCGAGCGATAGGCGGCGCCGCGGCGCAGGCCCAGCTCCACGGCGGCGAGCCGCTCGCCGGCCCAAAGCCGCTATGGCCGGGGACGTCGCTGTGATAGGCGGCCGACATTTTCGGCGAGGACATCAGCACGCTCATCGAGCGCCTGCAGGACTGGAAGCCGGGCGCATGATCGGCGATTTCGCCGAACAGCGCGTCGAGCAGCTCGCCATAAGCCGGGTCGGTCTCGTGGACGCGGCGCAGATGCAGCCAGAGATTGCCCCTGGCGACCGCCTCCATGACCTTTTCGCCGGAAAGCTTGCCGAGGTCGCCCTCGCGCCATCGGCGCGGGTCGCGGGCATAGCGCGGCATGGTGTTGACATGGATCCCATCGCGCGGCGTCGCGTCGATCATGCGGATCAGGGCGGCGTCGGAAACGAGCGGGCTCAGATGCGCCCGGTGACGCATGGCCAATGGACGGCGGCCAAATTGCGCGGAATCCTCCGCGCGCCATTCGAGCAAGCTGGCGGACATGAGCATTTTCCAGGGGCTCGGACCGATATGGCTGGATGAGCCGGTCCCATTCGCCATCATGGATCAATTCGCCGTCGAATTGATAAGAGACCATGGAATTGTTAGCGTTAAGGGTAAGCGCGCTTGGCTTCAGAGCGGCGGCGCGGCGAGCGCGGGCGATTTCCTGAAGGGCAGGGCGTCGCGGAGGACGCCGCGCGCGTTCTGCGCGAGAAAACGGGCGTTCCGGCGCAGGCGCCAGCGCAGGCCGGGCGCGATGGACATTTCCCGAACGCCGCGGCTGCGCGAAAGCGACAAGGCGTCGGCGGCGCGCTTTTCCGGGTCGGCGTAGAAGCAGGCGATTTTTTCCGCGCCCATGCCCGGCGTGGCCAGCCATGCGGGAAGATGGGCGGCGAGGCGAAGGACGTCGGAGAAAACCTTGTCGAGGCCCGAGCCGCTCGCCGGGCAGGCGGTCCCGAACGAATTGCCGATGAGAACCACGCCCGGCCGGTCGACATTCTCCATGCGGTAGAGATCGACCGGCCGAAAGGCCGGCGCCTCGGGAATGGTGAAATCGCCGGTCAGCCGGGCAAGACCGGGCATGATGTCGCGCAGGGCCTGTTCGGGCGAGATTTCGATCCGTTCGAGCCAGGGATCGTCGGCCGGGCGATAGACAAAGAGATTTCCGCGCATGGCCCTGTCGATCGGAAAAAGCGAAAGAAAGGCAAAGAGACAGGACGAGTTATCGCTGTAATAGGTGAGGGCCGGGAAATTCGAAGCGCGGCCGGCCGGCCGGCGCGATGTCGAAGCCGACCGAGACCGAATGGCGGGCGAAGACGAGTTTCTGGCGAAAGCCGAGGTTTTTTCCGAAGCCGGCGCCAACCCCCGTGGCCAGAACGGCGAGACGCGCCCGGACACGGCGTCCGTCGCCAAGAACGATTTCCTGCAGATTGTTGGAGGCGGCGACGTCTGCGGCCCGTTCGCGGAAAAAATCGATGCGCGGCTCAGCGTCGACCGCGTGGCGCATGGCGCCGATGAGGTTGGGGTAGCGGAAATTGCAATTGCCGCTCGGGCGTCTTTCCACCAGCCGGCCGCGCCGGGCGATCCACACCTCGGGCTCGAAGGTCATGACCGGGCGCAGGACAGGCTCGAGGCCGAGCCGGCTGACCATGCCGCACTGCGCGGGCGTGAGCTTTTCCGCGCGGAAATCGTTCTCGCGCGGCGGGCGGGGGTCGATCAGCGCGGTCCTGACGCCCCGGCGGGCAAGGACGAGAGCCAGGGACGCGCCCGCCGCGCCAGCGCCGACAATGGCGACATCGTAATCCGCATTCCGTCCTGGCATTTCCCGCGCAATCCCCCGAATTCGATCGGCGATTGAACGACGCACATGATAAAATTTCATTATCGCGTTCGCGCGGTTTGAAACCAGCGCAAGAAATGCTATGAGCACGCGCCAACTCGTGGCCGCCGCCCCCAAAGCAATTTGTCGGGCGCCTTTCCCGCCGATGGAGCTGGCAATGAACGATTTTCCCCAATTCACCGAAGCCCTGACCTTCGACGACGTGCTGCTGCGCCCTGGTCATTCCGAGGTCATGCCCTCCGGCGTCCTGATCAAGACCCGCCTCGCGCGCGACATCGAGCTGAACCTGCCGATCCTGTCCTCGGCGATGGACACGGTGACCGAGGCGCGGCTCGCCATCGCCATGGCCCAGGCCGGCGGCATCGGCGTCATCCACCGCAATCTCGACCCCGCCGAACAGGCCGAGGAAGTCCGCCGCGTCAAGCGTTACGAAAGCGGCATGGTGGTCAATCCGATCACCATTTTCCCCGACGAAACGCTCGCCGACGCGCTCGCGCTGATGAACCGCAATTCGATTTCCGGCATTCCGGTGGTCGAACGCGGGCCGGACAACAGGCCGGGCCGGCTGGTCGGCATTCTCACCAATCGCGACGTGCGCTTCGCCGACAATCCGGCCCAGCCGATCTCCGAACTGATGACCAAGGAGCTCGTCACCGTGCGCGAGGGCGTCACCAAGGACGAGGCCCGCCGCCTCCTGCACCAGCACCGCATCGAGAAGCTGCTGGTGGTGAACGCCGATCACCGCTGCGTCGGGCTGGTGACGGTGAAAGACATCGAAAAGGCCACCTTGCATCCCTCGGCCTGCAAGGACGGCGCGGGTCGCCTGCGGGTCGCCGCCGCCTCCACCGTCGGCGACAAGGGTTTCGAGCGCGCCGAAGCGCTGATCGACGCCGGGGTGGACTGCATCGTGCTCGACACGGCCCATGGCCATTCGCAATCCGTGCTCGACCAGGTCGCGCGGATCAAACGCCTGTCCAACGCGGTCGCGATGATCGCCGGCAATATCGCCACCGCCGAGGGCGCCAAGGCCTTGATCGGCGCCGGGGCCGACGCGGTCAAGGTCGGCATCGGGCCGGGCTCGATCTGCACCACCCGCATGGTGGCGGGCGTCGGCGTGCCGCAGCTGACGGCGGTGCTCGAAGCCGCCTCGGAGGCGAGAAAGGCCAATGTGCCGGTGATCGCCGACGGCGGCATCAAATATTCCGGCGATCTCGCCAAGGCGATCGCGGCCGGCGCCGATGCGGTGATGATCGGCTCGCTGCTCGCCGGAACGGAAGAGGCGCCGGGCGAGATGTTCCTCTATCAGGGCCGCTCCTTCAAAGCCTATCGCGGCATGGGTTCGGTCGGCGCCATGGCGCGCGGCTCGGCGGACCGCTATTTCCAGCAGGACACCAAGGACCAGATGAAACTGGTGCCGGAAGGCGTCGAGGGACAGGTGCCCTATCGCGGTCCGGTCGCGCCGATCCTGCACCAGCTCGCCGGGGGCCTGCGCGCCGCCATGGGCTATGTCGGCGCGCCGACGATCCCCGAATTCCAGCGCCGCGCCCGCTTCGTGCGCATCACCAACGCGGGCCTGCGCGAAAGCCACGTCCACGACGTGATGATCACGAGGGAAAGCCCGAATTATCCGACCGGACATTGATTTCTGGCCGGGTCGGTGGCGCGCCGGCCGGTTGCGACCGTTCCCGGCTGGCAACTCGGAAATATGCGAATTGTCTCGAATAATGTGCGATATTGTCATGCCGATCGTCAGGGGCTTGCGCTTTACGAAGGGTATGGGACTTTAAATCGCCGGTTGACGGAACGTTAACGAGGCCGTCCAGGGCGACGAGCCGGCCGCACGTATTCGCGCAAGGGCGGCGCGAAACGTGGTCGCCCGTTGTTCATTCTATGAAGGAAACGGATTCTCATGGCGACAGGCACACTCACAATTAAATGGGGCGCGAGCCCGCCAATAATACCGACGTACGCGCCGCCCGGATCCCGATCCCACAGTCACGCTGTTCGGCAACGCCGCGGTTTCGGTGCGACTGGCACCGCTAACCTGGGAAGTATCACCATCGGCGGTCTGCAGGCGGGAACGCTGTCGTCCTCGACGCTACCTGCCCATTTTACTTTGACGCAAAACTCAGACGGCACTTATACGCTCGCCTACACGGGCCCTCCCGGCAAGCTCAACCACAGTTTGGGATGCCGCTCTGAACAGCATCAAGTTTCACGAGCACTAACGACCCTGCGCTGGGTACGACCGACACGCTCACATTTACAGCAAAGACACGGGCCTGGCGACAACTTTACGCGTGCCAACATCGGCTCCGAGGACATTCAGTCATGCTGCTTCTATCCCGGCACGCTGATCCGCACGCCAGACGGCGAGGTCGCGGTGGAAAACCTCAGCCCGGCGATCACGTGCTGACCGACGGACGGCGTCGTCCAGAAGATCAACTGGCTCGGCCGGCAGACCATCTCCACCGTCTTCGCCGATCCGACTGCGCGTGCTGCCGGTCCGCATCAAGGCCGGCGCGCTGGGCGAGAACGTCCCGGCCCGCGACCTGCTGGTCTCGCCCGATCACGCCATGTTCGTGGACGGCGTGCTGATCCAGGCCAGCGCATTGGTCAACGGATCGTCGATCGTCCGCGAGACCGGGTTCCGCGCGTCTTCACCTATTTCCACGTCGAATTCGACGACCATTCGCTGATCCTGGCCGAAAACGCCCCGGCCGAGACCTTCATCGATAACGTCGATCGCCTTGGCTTCGACAACTGGTCCGAGTTCGAGGCGCTCTATCCCGAAGGCAGGGCCGTCGAGGAACTGCCCTATCCCCGCGCCAAGGCCCATCGCCAGGTTCCGGTCTATATCCGGGTGGCGCTGGCCGACCGCGCCCAGATCATCGGCGCGGCGGACTCCGCCGTCGCCTGACGCGAAGGAACGGAAATCAAGAAGCGGCGCGTCCCACGCGCCGCTTTTTTTTGTTTGTGGAAGATTTTGACGATTCGCCAAAAAGGCGGGCGGCCGGTTTCGTCTTTTGACGCCCGCGATCCAGCCGCCGAGGGCGGCGCGGAAATTCCGTCCAAGCGCCGACCGCCAGGAATTCAAAGGCCCGCGCGAGAACGACAATCAACGGTCCATGGCTGCCATGGGGAAGTTACGCCGACGAAAGCAAACGGTTGCGGAAATCCAGATAGACCGCCAGATCGCGACCTGTGTTTCCGGCCGCCCGCCGATCCGATCGTTGTTCCCCCGATATGACGGACGATGGCGTCATTGGCGTAGCCGATTCCAGCCGCGGCTTTGGCCTTGATGCCCCATTCCAGATCCTCGAAATAGAGGAAATAACACTCGGGCATAGGACCGATTTTTTCGATGCAGTCCGGCGTGATCAAAGGAAGCGCCTGACGGAGAGTTGATCCGCCGCTTACGCTTCCCGGCTCCGGCCTGAAGGCCGCGGAAGCGAATTTGTCGACGCCCGTTGTTCTTGGCGGCCAAAGGCTGCCATTTCAGGCCGCGCGAGGAGATGAGAGCCGGATCGTGGTCCCTAGAGCCGGCTGCCGACCATGCCGACCCGTTGGTTTCGGCATAAGCACGAGTTCTCGAGCGCGTCCGGAGCGGGGAATGTCCGGGTTGAGAACCCAGAACCCATCCAGACGTCATTGTCGATGAGGTGATCGATCCAGACGTTGATTTCGCCGGCATAGCCAAAGTTTTCCCGCATCTTGGCAAGGTTCAGGTCGAAGGGGCGGAGTGTCCAGGAAAAGGTAGCGGTTCTGGCGAATGTCGCATCTGCATTGCAGAATTCGACATTGTGGAAATGGCGCCATCGGCTTTCAGGGCGGCAAATCCGCGTCGAAAGCTTCTCGCCGCCGTTTTCGGCAATGAAATGGAAAATGGACGCCGCGTCGGCTTTCCGAAGCGATTTGACGCATTGCGCAATATCGAAGGCGTTTCGATAGCCGACGACGATAATGGCGGCCCGACGTTCTTGCGTCATTTTTCCTTGCTCTATCGCGCGCGGCAGGAGGCGGGGCGGAAGGCGATGGCGCCAAGCGCGTTCCTGACGGCGTGATGTCGCAGCCCTTGTCGCGCGCCTCCCGGATCGCCGCGCCAAGAAGGTCGGGCGTGGCGCCGTCAGCCGTGGGTTCATCGCTCACGTCATGGGTATCGAGGTTGAGCCAGCCCTTGGCGCGAACCGTTTGCGCGATCAGCTCCTTGACCTTCGCGAGATCGGCTGCGGCGGATCAAGGCGAAGGCCTTGATCACGCCCGAGATCGACGTTGCTAATTGATTCCCTCATCGTCGATCCGCATCCGGCAAAGCTTTTTTGCGCGAAAAATTTTGTTCGCAAATTCATGTCGCCAAATGGATAAGCGAAAGTCGAAGCGATGTAGCCGGGCAGGGCGCTGCTCGATAAACTCTCTGTTTTTCTTGAAATTTTTGGTCTATTTCGTCGAGCGAATGGGACGGCAGATGAATCTTTTCGGCGTGTGGCAGCCGATTTCGTGCCCGCCTTGGTCAGCGCCGCAAGGTCGTCGGCAGTGCTAAATATTCAATCCCATCGACCGCTTTTCCGGCGAAATCCCGACAGAGGTAAAAGCTTCCCGTCGCTCCGGCGTCTGCAGAGCAGATCTGACCCCGATCGTCGCGGCGGAGCGCGGAAAATCGTCGAAGGAGAAACTGACAATCGGCCTGTCGTTGCGCATGACGACGCTGCGGGTCGCAAAGGAACGGGCGAGGCGACGGCCGACCGCCGCTCGGATCTTTTCAGGAGACGTGAGCGTACGCGTTCCTTGCCGAGCTCTGTCCGTTCCAGGACCGCGACGAGATCGGCGTCGGGGAATTCGCCGGGTCGGGCGCCGAATGATAGCCGCTGTCGCCCTTGGCGTCGAAACGCGTTTCGGTAAGCGCGAGGCTGGCGGCGCCGTTCTTCGCGGTTTCGCTGGAACGCACGGAGAGTGTATCCGTTCCCTGCGCCAAGGCGTGACGCTGAAGCCAGAAGAAGAAAGCGTTGTGGACCTTTTTGTTCTGCACGCGGCAGCTCATGAAAAAGTTCTCGACGGCGAAAGTCGCGGCGTTCACCGCAGCGAAGCCGAGACGCCATGATCTCCGAAACGATCGGCGCAACTCAGCACCGTCCGAAATTGGGCGTCATCGTCCAGCAGCGCATGGATTTCGGCCATGTGAGAGGCGCGCTGGCGTAATTCGATTGATTGGTGCGCTGGACAGTTCGAAAACGCGATCGATATTCTCCGGCTTAAGCATCGCGATCGTCAGGCGAATGTCGCAGGCCTTGAGGAAGGCGGCGAACGATCGCCACAGGAATTCGAGCACGACCTGGCGGCGCTCTTCGTCGCGGTTCATTTGGCGTCGCTCGCAGCTTCCGGCGTCGCCGGAACGTCGAATCATCCGCCACGCGCATTTTTTCGATTTCGTTTTCGCGATCAGATCGAGACATTCGGATGGGCGGAGGCGACTTCGGCGCGTTCGAAAGCCTGATCGTCGATGAAAGCGAAGGAATCGACGCCGAGTGAGGATTTTTGCGATCACGGCAAGCGCCTGGCTTTTCGGCGTCCATCCGATTTGCGGCGCTAGGAATAGTCGCGAATGCCGATTTCTCCAATGCGGCGAGCGCGTCTTCCGGGTTATTCTTGCTCGCGATAGATTGCAGAACGCCGCACCATCGAATTCCTCGAATGAGAGAGACAGCGGAACGATTAGTCCAGGGCGTCCAGGCCATCCTCGATCAGGATGCCTTTCCAAAGTGTATTGTCGAGGTCCGAGACGACGCATTTTCGTTTCGCCGCGCGCGCGCGGGGCGTGGCGCTTTTTTCGATTTTTACGAAATAGGCAACGGAAATGATCAGTTCGTTCTTCGCCCAATCGCCAATGGGTTCGATCTGAAACAGCAAGCCTCGCCGAGATCGACTAATTTAACGATGTCGACGACGGGTAATTTCAATTCTTGTTATAGCCCAGCGCTAGGTCGCGTGCGTCTGGCAAAATTCCTCCGCGGGTTTTTGGGCTTGATCAAAACACCATTCTGGCGCTGTCTAGCACATCGAGATCGCATTCGAGAAAAAAAATCCGGCGAGGCGTCGGACGAGCCGCCATCTGACAATAACGCTGCGTTCCCTATTCCATTGCCTGGCGAGGAGATGGCAAAAGAACATGATCTCCGGCGTCATGCCGAGCCCGTTTTCGACTGCAAATTCCAGAAGGTCTCCTTCCGCCGCCTTGTCCGCCGCGCTAGGCTGACCACGCCGGCGGCTTCAAGTTGCCCCATTTGCGGAAGCGAATGCGCAGAAGCGGAGAGCCGTCATTTGCGATCGACTTCTCCTGGACGCCATGGACGAGACGCTGACATTTCAGATCGCACCGCGGCGTGTAGAAGGCGCGACGCATAGCGTTCGGCATGGCGCATCATGAGCAATGCTCGCCCAGATGAGCATCGAGCGCGCGAGGATGGCGCTTCTGGTCGCGGCCATTTGCGAGCTGACGATCGTCGCCTTGTTTTCTGGTTCTCCGCGCCGCGACGGTTTCTTTCATTGTCTTATTCCGGTCTTCGATTTTCATCCTCACGTTTGGCGACGCATTGTCCCATTCGTTGCGCTTCCCGAACTTTTTCATCTGTCATCGTTCGTTCGAAACCTAGGTCAAAATTCGATTTTAGTCGCCCCGCCCTCAACAAAAGAACTTGCGCAAACCAGACGGCGCGGCTCCAGCGCAGCCTGAACAGCACGCCGATCGTGGCGAGTTTCAGCGCCGCGCCGTGAATTTTTCTTGAAAAGATGACCTTGAAAGCGTGAATGAAGGGAGAAGCCAGGATTTTGAAGAGATAGATCGCCCAGGCGCGCGGCGCCGGTTTTTTCGGCGCGTTTCAGTTCGACGGTTTCCCGCACCACGCGCCGCGTTTTTCTGGCCAGCTCCTCCCAGCTTCTTCGCGCCGGATGGCTGACGACCACATTGCCGCAATAAGTGATCTTGAGGCCGATCGCCATGGCCCGCCGGCTCCAGTCCTTGTCCTCGGAAAGGCCGTTGCGGAACAACCCGACCCGTTCGAAGGTCGCGCGGCGCACGAACATATTGCCAGTGCCGGTAAAACCTTCCTTTTCGATATATCGCTTGAAATCGAAGGCGAAGACCGCTTCGAAGGCTTCGACGGCGTTCGGCCGGGCCGGGTCGGCGAAATCGACATCGACCCGTCCGCCGACGACATCCGTGCTTTCCAGCGCCTTCAGCCCTTCCTCCAGCCAGTTCGGGGCCGGGCGGCAGTCCGAATCGATAAAGGCGTAAATCGCGCCCCGCGCGACTTCCAGCGCCGCGTTGCGGGCGGCGGCGGCGCCCTGAACGGGAGCGGGAACGACCTTCACATCGGCCCGCACAAATCGATCACCGCCTTGATCCCGCAGGCGGAATTATTGTCGGCCACGACGATCTCGAAGCGGCTTCGCGGCAGGGTCTGCCTTTCCAGCAGGGAAAGACAGAGCCTCAGATTATCGAGATCGTTGTAATGCGGGATGACGACTGAAATCAGCGGCGCGCCGGCGGCTGCGGAAACGTCGAGGATCGCGCCAGTTTCCGCCCTTGCCGTTTCCTGCCCCATATCCAGCGCCGCTCAAAAGGAATTCGCGATCGTGCCGATGATCTCGCATTGATTGGCGCGGAGCTTGGCGGAGACGGCCTTGAGGTCTTCGAACGAGGCGTGGTGCAGGCGGGCGGCGATGACCGCCGCGCCGATGCGGGCGGCGAGCATATAGGTGTCGCTGTAATCCATGGCGCTGGGCGAATCGGAGATCACGATCCCGAATTGATTGAGCAGATTGCCGCTCAGGGTGAGAAATTCCGACGAACAGAGCAGTTCCTGCGGATTGGGCGGGATGCCGCCCGAGGGCAGAATGGAAAGGCCGGGCAGGACGTTCTCGATGATCGGCGGCGAGTCGATGCGCCGCGTCAGCAGGGCGTCGGTCAGGCCGTCATGGGCGGGATCGACGCCGAACATGGCGGCGATGCGCGGGTCGCGCAGATTGGAATCGACCAGCAGCGTGGCGACCGACATCTGGGCGAAAGCGACCGCGAGATTGGCGGCAAGATAAGTGGTTCCCTGGCCATCGCGCGCGCCGACCATGACGAAGGCGCGAACGCCGCGGGAGATGGCCCCGCCGACGATCGAGGTGCGGACGGTGCGGATTTTTTCCGCCGATGTCCCGAACGGTTCGTGGCCGGTGACAAGCTCCCTGGAGAAAGCCTTCATCGCCGCGTCGTTCTGGATGATCGGGTAATTATATTGCTTGGAGATGGAGGTGAGGACGAATTCGCGGGTCACCAGGCCGGTCGCGATCGCCGCGGTCAGAAAGCTGACGCCATTGGCCTGGCTTAGGCGAGGGCCTGCGCGATCTGCGCGTCGGTCAGCCCGGCGGAACGGACGAGGCCCTGGGAGACATTGTCGAGCGGCGTGTTCGGCGCCCAGGCAATCCATTCATGGCCGCTTTTTTCAACCGACATCGGCATTCCCTTGAACTTCGAACCGGCGATCCGCCGGCTCGATGGCGATCCGCGCGCCCATCGCGTTTCCAAGACCGTCTTTTGCGCCTTCGCGTCGCCCAGTCCGGAGGCCTTGGGCGCGGATGCGCGCGTCGCAAACTAGAAGATCTCGGTTAAAAAGTACATCGTCGCGGCCAGGGCGGCTGCAGGAGGGAAAGGTGGGGGGCGAATGTCCGCGACGATCGCCGGTTTGGCGCGGAAAACTTGGCCCGCCGGGCGGCGGCTGGTAAGAACCTTCCCCATGCGCGCGATTCCCGCCAATGATCTGTCGCCCTTCGGGCAATACCGGCCGCGCGGCGCCCTGCGCTCCCTTTTGCGTTTCACCCACAGGGCTGGCGCGCACTGGCTCGGCCAGCGGATGGCGATCCTGGCGCG
Organism: uncultured Pseudomonadota bacterium; assembly: GCA_963748385.1. Taxonomy (GTDB): domain Bacteria; phylum Pseudomonadota; class Alphaproteobacteria; order Rhizobiales; family Beijerinckiaceae; genus Rhodoblastus. Next base: position 134,223 of record CAVVIQ010000015.1, on the reverse strand, counting down.
GCGAATGGGCCTGCGCCGCCTGTGCGCCCGCCCGGTCGACGTGACCGTGGAGACGCTGAAAGCGCGCATGCGGCTCTATCCCTGCAACAACGCCTGCGAAAAACGCCTGCTGTTCACGCCGCAGTTTTCCGACCGCGAGGAGCGCCATTTTCTCGCCGGGCGGATCGCGCCGGGCATGACCTTCCTGGACATCGGCGCGGGCTGCGGCGCCGGCAGCCTGTTCGTCGCCCTGCGCGCCGGCCCGGGCGCGAAAATCCTGGCGGTCGAGCCGCAGCCCGTCCTGTTCGAGCGGCTGGTTTACAATCTCGGCCAGAACCCGGCCGCGACCGTCAAGGCGCTGGCCTGCGCCGTGGCCGATATCGATGGCCGCGCCACCCTGTTCGAAAATTCGCGCGACCTCGCCCAGACCTCGATGCGGATCGTCAACGCCGAGACGGGCGGGGCTTCCCTGATGGTCGAGGCCAAATCGCTGGCGACTTTGGTCCGCGAAGAAGGCCTGCGCCGGATCGACGTGATGAAGCTCGATGTCGAGGGCGCCGAGGATCTGGTTCTCGAGCCTTTTCTGACCACCGAGCCGGAATTTTTGTGGCCGCGCGCCCTGATCCTGGCCTATTCGCCGGCGAAATGGGAGGTCGACCTGCTCGGGCTGCTGGAAAGCCGCGGCTATGTCCCCGTCGCGCGGACCAAGGTCTATGTCATGTTCGAGCGGAAATCCGGCGATGACTGACCGGCGCGTCACCGCGGCCATCCTGGCGATCGGCGACGAAATCCTTTCGGGGCGCACGCGCGACGCCAACAGCCATTATATCGCCCGCTACCTGCTCCAGATCGGCATCGAGACCCGCGAAATCCGCGTTGTGCCCGATGTCGAGGACGAAATCGTCGCCGCGCTCGACGCCTTGCGGGCGCGCCACGACTATGTCTTCACCACCGGCGGCATCGGCCCGACTCATGACGACATCACCGCCGACGCGGTGGCCAGGGCCTTCGGGGTCGGCATTTCCGAGGACCCGCGCGCCCTCGCCTTGCTGCTGGAGCGCATGAAGCCGGAAGACCTCAACCAGGCGCGGCGGCGCATGGCGCGCATCCCGCACGGCGCGGCGCTGGTCGCCAATCCGGTTTCCAAGGCGCCGGGATTCTGGATCGGCAATGTCATCGTCATGGCCGGCGTGCCCATGGTGATGCAGGCCATGCTCGACGATGTCGCGCCCAGGCTCGTTCATGGCGTGAAAATCCTGTCCGAATCCATCGACGCGCATGGCCTTCCCGAAAGCGCCTACGCCGCCGGGCTGGAGGCGGTCGCCAAGGCCTTTCCGCAAGTGTCGATCGGCTCCTATCCCTCTTTCCGCGACGGGAAATATTACAACCAGATCGTCCTGCGCGGCCGCGACGCGGGCGTTCTGGCGGCGGCGGCCGAACAGGTCCGCGCCATGCTCCGGCGGCTGGGCGAAGCTCGTTCTTGAAAAGTCCGGGGCCGGCGGCGGCGCTTCGGCAAACGGGTCGCCGATGACGCAAGGCGCTTGTCGCAATTACTTGCGTTTGAGCCCGTCGTAAACGACGAGCGTCGGCCTTCCGGCTCGCGGCGAGGTCTTTTTTCCGAAGCGACGGTTCGGCGTTTCGAACTCGGCGTGCAGGATGCGGGTGGAAGTCACATGCAAAGGGCCGAGCGGCGCCTTGAGCCAGCGCGCTTCGTCGACCTGAACGATCGATCCGAGAATGTTGACGTTCTTGCGGAACGGCAGCAGCAAGACCTCGAAATGGATCGCTTTTTCATCGTCTGAAAAGGCGGCGGCGCCGATCAGCGTCGGCAGCTTGAGCGCCAGAACGGTCTGGATCGCATTCCTGACGTCGTCACGGTCCCACTCGTTCCAGAGATCGAAAAAAGGCGTTCCGAACCGGTCGGACGAACAGATGCGGTTCATCATGGCGCCGGAAAAATTGATGGTGAGCGTTTCCGGCGTCGCGCCTTCGAGCACGAAGACATTCGGCAATATGTCGCCTGTCGTCGCGCGCTCGATATTCCTGACGCTGGGAATCGCCAGCGATGAACGCACGCCCAGCCAATATTGGTAGAGCGCCATCGTCAGACGATGTTTCATGGCCGTCTCCCGTTGACCAAATCCGTCTCCCCGAGATTCACGGCTCCAGACGTCCCCGAATGCCGTCCGGGCGCCAATGTGGAGGTCGCGATTAAGACGAAAATGTTAAATTACGTAACGTTAGTGCTGTAATAAAAGCGAGCGACAGGTGAAAAAAATATTAAAAAAATGTATAAAATAGTCAAGTTCATAATATTCATTCGTTTGTACACTGTTGAACGATGTCCTGAAGGGCTTGATTTTACAAGCGCGTAAGCTGTCCATGTAACGAAATTCCGTTAATGGAATTTTGGACTGAAAATCATGCGCACGATCAGCGGTTGGGGCGAAATCGGTTCCCGATCGCCTGCTTTCGCAGCGTTCCGGCAAAGAAGCCGCCGTCCGGCTAACGCAGGATCTGCCGCAGAAAACTCTGCGTCCGCTCGTGCCGGGGCGCAGTGAAGAAAGGCTCCGGCGGCGCGATCTCCACGATCTGGCCCTGATCCATGAAGACCATGCGGTCGGCGACCTGTCGCGCGAAACCCATTTCATGGGTCACGACCACCATCGTCATGCCCTCGCGCGCCAGAACCTCCATCGTGTCGAGCACTTCCTTGACCATTTCGGGGTCGAGCGACGAGGTCGGCTCGTCGAACAGCATGATTTTCGGCCTCATGCACAAGGCGCGGGCGATGGCCACGCGCTGCTGCTGGCCGCCCGACAGGCCGGCGGGATATTTTCGCGCCTGATCGTCGACCCTCACCTTTTCCAGGAAATGCAGGGCCAGCGCCTCGGCCTCTTTCTTCGGGGACTTGCGGACATGAACCGGCGCCAGAATGCAGTTCTCCAGCACGGTGAGATGCGGAAAGAGATTGAAATGCTGAAAGACCATGCCGACCTCGCGCCGCACCTTCTCGACGCCGCGCGGGTCGTCGGTCAGTTCGATTCCGTCGACGACGATTTTGCCGGTCTGGCAGCTCTCCAGCCCGTTGACGCAGCGAAGAACAGTGGATTTGCCCGAACCCGAGGGGCCGCAGAGCACGATCTTTTCCCCCCGCGCGACTTCGAGATCGACATCGCGCAGCGCATGGAATTCGCCGTACCATTTGTTGACGCCGATCATGCGAATTGCGGCTTTGGTCATGCGAGGACTTGGGTGGGAAAAAAATTTCGGCAGGCGGAATGATTAGACAATGAGCGCGCAATTGGAAATCTCGTCCGGAACGACGACAGCCCGCATCGCCCTGCGCGGGGCGGAGCTGAAAAGCTGGCGCGTCGGGACGGCACGAACTGATCTGGCCCGGCGACGAAAAATTCTGGCCCGAATCGGCCGCCGATTCTTTTTCCTGTCGTCGGCTGGACGCGCGACGGCGTTTCGTGGACGGCCGGCGCTATCCGCTCGGCCTGCACGGTTTCGCCCGGGGCGAGGATTTTTTGCCGGTCGAACAGGCGGAAGACCGCGCCCTTTTGCGGCTGCGCGCCAACGAGCGGACGCGCGCGCGCTATCCTTTCGATTTCCGGCTCGATGTGGAATATATAATCAATGACAATGAATTGCTTATAGTTCTCTACGTCACGAATGAAGGCCCGACGGCCATGCCCTTCGCCTGCGGCCTGCATCCGGGCTTCAACTGGCCGCTGCCCGGCGCAAGTGGCGGGCATGTCGTGCGTTTCGACGCCCAGGAGCGCGCCGAGGTTCCCATCATCGCGCCGGGCGGACTGTTTTCGGCCCGGCGGCGGCCCGTTCCGCTGCGCGGCCGCGAGCTGGCTCTCACGTCGGAGCTGTTCGAGGAGGCGTTGTGTTTCCTCGACGCGCGCAGCACCGGGCTGGAATTCGCGGCCCAAGGCGGCCCGAGCCTGCGCATGGAGCTGGAGAATTTTCCCCATGTCGCGCTCTGGTCCCGAGTCGACTGCCTTGGCGCGCCGTTCCTCTGTCTCGAGGCCTGGACCGGCCATGGCGACCCCGAGGATTTCGACGGCGATATTTTCGCCAAGCCGTCGATGCGGGTTCTGGCGCCGGCGGAAAACGCGCGCAGCGCCGCGAGATTTCTTTGGCGCGCGTGAGAGCCGGGGGGTTAACATTCCCCGCCGGCTCTGCCAAAAGCGGAACATCATCGGGGAACGCGGCATGAGCCAGACCATCATAAAACCCTCGGGCAAGAAGGCGCTGCTGATCGACGGCAAGGCCGCGTCGGCGGCGGTGCTGGAGCGCGTGGCGGGCGAAGCCGCCGGCATGAAGACCAAGCCGGGCCTTGCCGTGGTGCTGGTGGGCGAGGATCCGGCAAGCCAGGTCTATGTCAAATCCAAGGGCAGGGCGGCCCATTTCTGCGGCTTTCATTCGGTGCAGCACGACCTGCCGGCGACGACCTGCCAAGCCGAGCTGATCGCGTCTGGTGCAGACGCTCAACGCGGATCCGGCGATCCACGGGATTCTCGTGCAATTGCCGCTGCCGGCGGGTATCGACTCCACAAAAGTGCTGGAGACCATCGCGCCGGAAAAGGACGTGGACGGCTTCCATCCGGTCAATGTCGGCCTGCTGGCGACCGGGCTGACCGAGCGGGCGCTGATGCCCTGCACCCCGGCCGGCGCCATGGTGCTGATCGAGGAGGCGGCGAAGGCGCTTCAGCGAGACATTTCCGGCGCCGAGGCGGTGATCATCGGGCGCTCCAACATTGTCGGCAAGCCGATGGCGCAACTGCTGCTGTCGAAGAACGCCACCGTCACCATCGCCCATTCGCGCACCCGCGACCTGCCTTCCGTCGCGCGGCGGGCCGACATTCTGGTCGCGGCGGTCGGGCGGCCCGAGATGATCCGGGGCGACTGGATCAAGCCGGGGGCGCTGGTGATCGACGTCGGGATCAACCGCGTTCCCGGGGCCGAACCCGGCAAGACGCGCCTCGTCGGCGACGTGGCGCTCGACGAGGCGCTGGACGTCGCCGGCGCGATCACTCCGGTGCCGGGCGGGGTCGGCCCCATGACCATCGCCATGCTGATGGCCAACACGCTTCGCGCGGCGAAACTGGCTGGCGCCTGAATTCTCGCTCTTCGCCTTACGGCGAGGGTGACCTTGGCGCGCGATGCGCTAAAGTCGCGGCGACGAATTGGCTGTCCGTGGGAGGAAATAATGGGGAATGGTTATCTGACCGGCCTTGACCGCAACCGCGCGAATTACGCGCCGCTGACCCCGATCGGCTTTCTCCTCCGCGCGGCCGACGTCTATCCCAACAAGCTTTCCATCGTTTACAACGATTTGCGCTACACCTGGGCGCAGACGGCGGAGCGCGGCCGGCGGCTGGCCTCCGCCCTGCAAAAGCGCGGGATCGGCAAGAACGACACAGTGGCGGTCATGCTGCCGAATGTCCCGCCCATGTTCGATGTCCATTTCGGCGTCCCGATGGCCGGGGCGGTGCTGAACGCGCTCAACACCAGGCTCGACGCCGAGGCCATCGCCTTCATGCTCGATCATGCCGAAGCCAAAGTCCTTTTCATCGACCGCGAATATTCCAAGGTCATCGCCAGGGCGCTCGAACTGATGAAGGGCGCAAGGCCGCTGGTGATCGATGTGGACGACCCGAGCTACACGGGCGGGAGCTTTCTCGGCGAAATCGAATATGAGGCCTTTCTGGCCGAGGGCGACCCCAGCTTCGAGCCGGCGCCGCTCGAAGACGAATGGGACGCCATTTCGCTCAATTACACATCCGGCACCACCGGCAATCCAAAGGGCGTCGTCTATCACCATCGCGGCGCCCACCTGAACGCCGTCAACAATATCCTGAGCTGGGGCATGCCGCCGCATTCGGTCTATCTCTGGACCCTGCCGATGTTCCATTGCAACGGCTGGTGCTTCCCGTGGACCATGGCGGCCAACGCCGGCGTCAATGTCTGCCTGCGCCGCGTCGAGGCCAAGGCGATCTTCTCGCTGATCCGCGAGCATCGGGTCACCCATTATTGCGGCGCGCCGATCGTCCATTCCATGCTGATCAACGCCGATCCGGCCGATCAGGCCCTGCTCGACCACAGGGTCGACGCCCTCATCGCCGGCGCCGCGCCGCCGGTCGCGATCATCGAGGGCATGGAAAGGCTCGGCGTCTCCATCACCCATGTCTATGGCCTGACCGAGACCTATGGCCCGGCTTCGGTGTGCGCCAAACAGACGGAATGGGAGTCCGAACCGCTGGAGAAACAGGCCGAACTGAACGGCCGCCAAGGCGTGCGCTCGCTGCTGCTGGACGGGATCGACGTGTTCGACATGCAGCATTACGAGCCCGTTCCCCACGACGGCCAGACCATGGGCGAGATCGTTTTCCGCGGCAATATCGTGATGAAGGGCTATCTCAAGAACGAGCGGGCGACGCAGGAATCCTTCGCCGGCGGCTGGTATCGCAGCGGCGACCTCGCGGTGATCCACCCCGACGGCTATATCAAGATCAAGGACCGCTCCAAGGACGTCATCATTTCCGGCGGCGAGAACATCTCCTCGCTCGAGGTCGAGGACGTGCTCTACAAGCACAAGGACGTGCTGGCGGCGGCGGTGGTGGCGACGCCCGACGAGAAATGGGGCGAGGTTCCCTGCGCCTTCATCGAATTGCGCGAGGGCGCCAATCCGACCCAGGAAGCATTGCTGGAACATTGCCGCGCCCATCTGGCCCGCTTCAAGGTTCCGAAAATCTTCATCTTCGGGCCGCTGCCCAAGACCTCGACCGGCAAGATCCAGAAATTCCTGCTGCGCGAAAAAGCGCGCTCAGCCGAGGCGATCGAGTAAGACCGGTTCCGATTTGATCGGCGCTGGACAAAAACATGGCCTTTCCGGGCCACGCCGCTATGGTGTGATTTACGCGAGATTGCTGCGCAATCCGCGGATCGACAGGAAAACGCCGGATGGCGGCGCGGAGGCTTTTTCATGAAGATCACCATCGACATCGACTGCACCCCCGCCGAGGCGCGGGCCTTCATGGGCCTGCCGGATTTCGAGCCGATGCAGAAACGCGCGATGGAGGAGATGGAAAAGCGGATGATGGAATTGCTCGACCGCTATTCGCCCGAGGCTCTGCTCAAGATGTGGCTTCAACCGGCGGCGCTGAATGCGGACTGGTTTCAGGACCTGCTGCGTCAGGGCCGCAAATGAACATCACTCGCTGGCGCTGAGCAGCCGTCCCGCCTTGAGGAAGCGGCTTGGGTCCACCGGCGCGCCATCCATCCGGACCTCGTAATGGAGATGCGGGCCGGTCGAGCGCCCGGTCGAACCGATCGCGCCGATTTCCGCGCCGGCCGTCACCCATTGTCCTGGCGCGACGTCGACCCGCGACAGATGGCCGTAGCGCGTCGCGAGGCCGGCGCCGTGATCGATCTCGACCATATTGCCATATCCCCCGGTCGGGCCGGCGATGGTGACGCGCCCGGAGGCGGTGGCGTGGACCGGCTCGCCATACTCGCCGTGCAAATCCATGCCGGTGTGAAGGGCCGGGCGGCCGAAGAAGGGGTCGATGCGATAGCCGAAGGGCGAGGTGACCTCGATCTGGCCGGGCAGGGGTTGGCGCAAGGGCGCAAAAGGCAGGGCGCCGCGCAGATCGTTCATCAGGTCGATGGAGCCGCTCAGGCTGGCGTAGGCGCGCGAGAATTCGTCGCCGCGTCCGGGAAGATCGGCCGGCACGAAGGGCCCGCCCATGGCCTCCCTGGCCGGGCGGTCGTCCGAGGCGCCGCGTGTTTCGGCGCGGCGGATCACGCGATCGATCGGCAGTCCAGCCTCAGTGAAAGCTTCGCGCAGGCGCTCGGCTTTTTCGGCGGCCGGCGCCTTGAGCGCGTTCAGCGCCGCGATCTGGCGCCGCTCGATCCGGTCGAAATTGGCGCCGAGGATCTTCAGGCGCTGCCTTGGCGAGGTCGAGTCGTCGTTTTCGGACGGGCCCGAACCTGAGACGCCGCCGCCGTCGGTGGGGCGCAAGTCGAAGCCTTCGGGAACGGGCTTGAAGCCATTTCCGGCGACCGAAGGTTTGGGATCGAGAGTCAGCGCCGGCGTGGACGCGGTTTCCGGGGCGGCGGGGCTGATCGCGGCGACCGCTGTCATGTCGGGATCGACCTTGGCGGCGAGCGAAGCGAGCAGGGCGGAGCGCGATTCGAGCTCGGCCTGGCGCACCGCCAGCTGGGCCACCTTGCCTTCGAACGTGTCCTGGTTGACCATCTGCCGCGAGGCGAGCGCGTCGATCTGGGCGCGCATGGCCGCAATGCGGTCCTCGTAGGCGAATTGCATATTGGCCTGCCGCCGCATCAGCGAAGCCAGCATGTCGTCGCGAAACAAGTAATAAGCGCCAAGGGAAAGGCCGGCCAGAAGCAGCAGCGGGGCCGCGCCGAACAGGCCGGCGGCGAGCAGGGGGGGAAGGTGGAGCTGGCGGCTGAAGCCGCGGCCAGCCAGGTGAAGCGTCAGGCCGGGCCTCGGAGACTTCGCGGGAAAAGCGCTACGCATGTTCACGATCCGAAAGGGCCCGAGATCGACTTTGGATCAAGGTAAACAGGCGTGGTTAATGTTTCGACAATGCGCCCCTTCAAGCTTGCCACAGGCTTGCCGCGCCATCTACGTAAACTCGTTGACGCAAAAAGCTGATCGGTCGCGAACGGATTTGCCCGCCGGCGCGAGCGAACGCGGGATGAATCGCGCGAAGCTTAATTCAAAGCGATTTCGCGGCCGCGAGGACTTCCTCGGCGTGGCCCGGAACCTTCACCTTGCGCCAGACCCTGGCGATCCTGCCGTCCGGGCCGATCAGAAAGGTCGAGCGCTCGACGCCCATGTATTTCCGGCCGTACATGCTCTTCTCGACCCAGACGCCATAGGCTTCGAGAACCTGCTTGGTTTCGTCGGCGAGCAGCGGGAAGGTCAGTTCGTATTTGTCGCGGAACTTGTCATGCTGTTTGACCGGATCGGGCGAAGCGCCGACAATTGCGGCGTCCGGCCGCTGCGAAGTCTCCGGCCAGACGCTTGAAATCCTGCGCCTCCAGGGTGCAGCCCGAGGTGTCGTCCTTGGGGTAGAAATAAAGCGCCAGTTTCCTGCCCTTGAAATCGGCGAGCGACAAAACGCCGCCGCCGTCGCGTGGCAAACTGAAATCCGGGGCGGCGTCGCCCACCTGAGCAAGTTTCGTCATGGCCTGTCCTGTCAATGTTCCGCCCGCCGCAAAACGGCTGCGCGTCGCCGCCAATTCTGCTTAATTCCGTCGCAAATGTCTGCCTTTTTCCGCCGCGCGCCCGATGACGGAAGGACCTTACCTTCGGTCGGAGCGGGCGGGATAATGCTGTAGAATATCGATTCGGCTGGCCTCGCCAGCCGCCCGCGCCGCCTCGCCGGGGAAACCGGCGGGCCGAACATTGCGGGCGGCCGATCGCACGACGCGGATCGGCGACAGGAAACGGCGGGGAAAGCGGTCCCATTGGTCGAGACGAGAGAGCCGGACATTTTTGCGGAGCCGCCGCCTCCCCGGCCGTCCCGGCGCTTTCGCCGAACGCGCCGGGCGGCGAGCGCCGGGCTTTCCTTCGCCTTGATGTCGGCGCTGGTCGTGCTGGCGGTCGGCGTGGTCGCCCTGAGCCTGGGCCGGGTCAATCTCGCCGTCGTGAAGCCGATCCTGGTGTCGGCGCTGCAGGACCGACTGGGCCCCAATTATGTTCTCTCCATCGCGGATTTGGGGATCGAGCGTCAACAGCATGGCCTCGCCCTGGCGGTGGAAGGCCTCACGATCAGGCGTCCCGACGGCCGGCGCGTGCTTTCCGCCCCCAAGGCCGATCTCGTGTTCGATCCCCTGTCCCTGCTCGCCGGACGGATCAAGCCGTCGCGGGTCGATATCGACGAGCTGGACGTGACATTGCGCGTGCTGCCCGACGGCTCGCTCGACATCAATGCCGGCGGCGAATCCGCTCCGGCCGCGCCGGATCCTGCGCCGCAATCCGTCCAGGAACCATTCCCCTTGGCGAACGCGCCGAGCGTGGCGCCGCCGACCAGCGCGCCGCCGCCGGGAACCCGCGTAAAATTGATGCAGCAGGCGGCCAGCGCCCTCAACCAGATTTTCGACATCGCCCAGGGCCGCGACAGCCCGATCGCCATGCTCGATCATTTCGGAATCGTGGGCGGCCGGCTCACCATCGACGACCGCGTCGCCGGCCAGAAACGCGGCTTCGAAGATTTCGAATTCTCGCTCGACCGCAAGATGGAGGACAAACGCGGCGTGGCCGCCGTCGAAATGTCGGCCAAGGGTCCGAGCGGGCGCTGGTCGGTCGCGGGCGTCGCGCGCGGCGCGCGCAGCGAGGCGCATGAACTGGCCGTCCAGGGCGACGGCTTCTCGATCGATGAAATCGCGCTGCTGGCGGGCAAGACGAGCCTGCCGATCGATTCCGACATCCCGATTTCCTTCAAGGCCGCAGCCTCGTTCGAAGGCGGCGGCCACGTGCTGGACGCCAACGCCCGCCTCGCCCTCGGCCAAGGCTTCTGGCGTTTCGAAGATCCCGAATTCGCGCCGGTTTTCCTGGACGAATTTTTCGCCGCCGCCCATTGGGACGCCGCCTCCCGTCGCGCTGTGGTCGATGAGGCGCAGATCTTCTCCGGCGCCTCGCGCTGTTTCCTGACCGGCGTCATCGCTCCGCCGGAACACGATCCGGCCCCCTGGAGCATCGTTTTCAAACAGGCCGAGCCCTGCCTCGTCGGTCCGGACCGCAAGGGTGAAAAATCCGTCACGATCGCTTCGATCAAGGCCGATCTCGCGATCGATCCCTCGAACAGGAGTCTCACCGTCAACCGTGTCGAGCTGATCGGGCCGGAAGTGGCGGCCGCGGCGCAGGGAACGATCGAATGGGCCAACGGACCCCATATCCGGATGGGCCTCTCCGCCGGCAATATGACGGCGGCCGGCGCGCTGGCCGTGTGGCCGAACGCCTTTGGCGCGCCGCTACGCGGCTGGATGGGCGACCATCTCATCGGCGGGACGCTGGAAAGCTTCCGCATGGCGGTCGATCTCGACGATCTCGACCTGCGGATGATGCGCGCCCAGCATGCGCCGATGGACGACCGCATTTCGATGGACTACGCCTTTCGCGACGGGGCCTTCACCTTCCTCGACGGCGCGCCGCCGGTCCAGGGCCTGAGCGCCAGGGGCCATTCAAGCGGCCGCACCGCGCACATCGAGGCGACGACCGCCTATATCGACAGCCGCGAAGGCCGCCGGATCGACCTGTCCAACGGCGTCTATTCGACACCGGATTTCGACGTCAAGCCGATCGCGCTGATCATCAGCGCCCACGCCCAGGGCGGAGTGGACACATTGGCCGAGGTGCTTTCGACGCCTGGCTTCGCCAAGGTGGCGAACCTGCCGCTCGACCCTAAGGCCATCAGAGGTCAGTTCTCGGGCGATTTCACTTTCCGCACCAAGCTTCCGCCGGTTTACGACCCCAGCCTCGCCAGCATCGAGGTCAACGCCACGGTGGCCAATTTCGCCGCCGACCGCCTCGTCGGCAGGGCCGGCCTCGAGCAGGGCGCTCTCGTCGCGACCGTGGCGGACGGGATGCTCCATGTCGCCGGAACCGGAAAATTGTTCGGCGCGCCGGCGACCCTCGAATTCACGCGCGACCACGACAAGCCGCCACAGGGCCTCATTTCCTTCCCGATGGACGAAACGGCGCGCGCCAAGGCGGGACTGAATTTCGGCTCGACCGTGGTCGGGCCGGTCGCCGTGAAAATCGCCGGCGACGTCGGCGCGGAACATCCCAAGGCCCAGGTCGATCTCGATTTCGTCAAGACCGGCCTGAATTATCCCGTTCCCGGCCTTTTGAAGCCCGCGGGGCGCGCGGCGAAAGCGTCCTTTTCCTACGCCGAGGATGGGCGCGGCGCGGCGACCCTCGACAATTTCATCTTCAACGGTCCCGGTCAGAGCGCCAAGGGCGTTCTGCAATTGGCGCCGGACGGAACCCTGGCCGGAGCCAGGCTTTCCGGGGTGAAATTTTCGCCGGGCGACGATCTGCGCCTCGACATCCAGAAAACCGGCGAGTTGATGAAGATCGCCGCGCGCGGGGCTTCCCTGGACGCGCGGCCCTTCCTGCGCGATCTCACCGGCGGCGAGTCCGGGCCAGGCAGTTCGAGCGATTTCGATCTCGACCTCAAAGCGACTCTTCTCACGGGGGCCAACCGCCAGATCATCTCCAACGCCGAATTGCATCTGGCGCGCACGAAGACCGGCCAGTTCCATGGCCCTGAGCCTGGGCGGGAAGATCGGGGCCGACGAGGTGAAAGGCGCGCTGAGCCGTCCGGACGGCGGAGCGCCGCTCTTCACGCTGACCACCACCGACGGCGGCGCGCTGCTCGCCTTTTTCGACTTCTACAGCCATATGGAAGGGGGCAATCTCCGCACACAGCTGCGGCTCGCCGAAGGCGGCTTTTCCGGCCCGGTCGATATCGACAATTTCGTCCTGCGCGGCGAGCCGGCCCTGAAAAACTTCGCCAATTCGGCCGACGCCGGGAAAATCGTCAACAAGGTCAAGCTCGACCCCAATTCCGTGGCCTTCGCCCGCCTGCACGCCGAGCTGCAGAAGACAGGCGGCCGGCTGGTGGTCAGCGACGGCGTGATCGCCAATTCGGAAATCGGCTCCACTCTCGAGGGCTGGTTCGATTTCGACCGCGACACGTTCGACATTTCAGGCACATTCGTGCCGGCCTATGGCGTCAACAATCTTTTCGGCAAGCTTCCGGTTCTCGGGCTGGTGCTTGGCGGCGGCGAAGGGGAGGGGCTGATCGGCGTGAATTTCCGCGTTTCGGGCTCGGCCGGCTCGCCAAAGCTCTCGATCAATCCGCTGTCCGCGATCGCGCCCGGCTTTTTGCGAAAAATCTTCGGCATTCTGCCTAAATGAAAGATCCCAAAGTCGATTTTACGATTTCTGTCATTTTTTTAAATTTCCTTTTCGGGCCGAAGCCTTCATTTTCACGGGAGTTCCCAAGGAGGCGCAGGTGATCGACAGAATGACGATCGACACGGTGATTTTCGACATGGACGGCACTTTGGCGGAGACGGAGGAGGTCCATCGCCAGGCCTTCAACCGCGCCTTCGTCGATTTTGGCCTCGACTGGAGCTGGGACGTCCCGCTCTATCGCCAATTGCTGAAAGTGACGGGCGGCAAGGAAAGGATCACCCATTTCATCACGCTCGAAGGCGGCGCAGCCGATCCCGAATTCGTCGCCAGGCTCCACAAGGCCAAGACCGACATCTATACCGCGCTGGTGGACGGCGGCGCTGTGCCGCTGCGGCCGGGGATCCGGGAATTCATCGACGCGGCGCGCGCGCGCGGCCTGACGCTGGCCATCGCCACCACCACCTCCATGCCCAATATCGACGCCTTGCTCACCAGCGCGCTCGGCGCGCAATGGCGCGAAATCTTTCCCGTCGTCGGGGCCGGGGACATGGTGAAGAAGAAGAAGCCCGCGCCGGATGTCTATGAGCTGGCCCTGCGCGAACTGGGCAAGCCGCCTGAGCAATGCGTGGCGATCGAGGATTCGCGCAACGGCGTGCTGGCGGCGCGCGGCGCGGGATTGCCGGTGATCGCGGTGCGCTCGACCTTTTCGAGCGACGACGACCTTACCGGCGCGGCGATCGAACTGCCCAGCTGCCAGGAGCTGAGCCTCGACCTGCTGGCGAAGATCACTCCGCCGTCTTGACGCTTTTCACCCGCGTCGAGCGCAGCAGGAAGCTCGGGACGTGATCGCCCATGCCGACGACCGGCGCGTCGTCGTCCTCGCGCCGGCGCGGCGGCGCCTTGCGGCGGGGCTCGTCTTCCGCCGGACGGCTGGCGCGGCGCGAACGCGGGGCTTCCTCGCGCTCGACCGTTTCACGCGGAGCGGGGCTCGCCTCCTCGCTGACCTCGCTGGCGCGCTTGCGCCCGCCGGTCCGTTCGCGCCCGGTTCTTTCGTGTCCAGTTCTTTCGTTTTCCTGGCGCCCGCCACGCCCGCCGCGCCGCGGCCTTTCGCCTGAGCGCGCCGCGCGCTCGCGGTCGCGCTCGACATATTCCGCCGCCGGCAGCTCTTCCAGGCGCGGGCCGTCCCAGTCGATCTGCCTTTGGATCAGCGACTCGATCTGGGCGATATATTTGAGATCGTGGTCGGTCACGAGGGTGACGGCGTGGCCGGAGCGTCCGGCGCGTCCGGTGCGGCCGATGCGATGGACATAGTCTTCCGGATGGGTCGGCGCGTCGAAATTGAAGACATGGCTGACATCGGGAATGTCGAGCCCGCGCGCCGCGACGTCGGAACAGACCAGAATGTCCACCGCGCCATTCTTGAAGGCGTCGAGCGAGGCCATTCGCGCCCCCTGATCCATGTCGCCATGCAGAGCCCCGACCGGAAAGCCGTGCTTTTCCAGGCTCTTGTGGACGATAGCGACATCGCGCTTGCGGTTGCAGAAGACAATCGCGTTTTTCAGGCCCTCGGCCGAGCGCAGCAGGCGGCGCAGGGTCTCGCGCTTGTCGCCGCCGCCATGGGAGGCGACCAGAGCCTGGGTGATGGTCGAGACGGTGCTCGCGGCGCGCGCCACTTCGACGCGGGCCGGATTATGCAGGAACTGCTCGGTCAGCCGGGTGATTTCCGGCGGCATGGTCGCCGAGAAGAACAGGGTCTGCCGGGTGAAGGGCACCAGCTTGCAGATCTTCTCGATGTCCGGGATGAAGCCCATGTCGAGCATGCGGTCGGCTTCGTCGATGACCAGGATTTCGATGCCGTTCAGAAGCAGCTTGCCGCGTTCGAAGAAGTCGAGCAGACGGCCGGGCGTGGCGATCAGCACGTCGGCGCCGCGCATGATCTTGGTTTCCTGGTCCCCGAAGGACACGCCGCCGATCAGCAAGGCGACGTTCAGCTTGTGCTCGGCGCCATATTTGTTGAAGCTCTCCTCGACCTGGGCGGCGAGTTCGCGGGTCGGCTCCAGGATGAGGGTGCGCGGCACGCGGGCGCGGGCGCGGCCCTGTTCCAGGCGGCACAGCATCGGAAGGGTGAAGGCGGCGGTCTTGCCGGTGCCGGTCTGGGCGATGCCGAGGACGTCGCGGCCGGCGAGGACATGGGGAATCCCCTGCGCCTGGATCAACGTCGGGGTCGTGTAACCGGATTTTTCGACGGCGCGCAGCACCTTTTCGCTGAGGCCGAGGTCAGAAAATTGCATTAGGGGTCCAAATCGGGTTGTGCGGATCGCGTCTTTGTCGCCGTTCTTGGGCTTTGACCTTTGGGCTCTGGCCTTCGGGCGTCAGCCCTGGCGGTGACGCCATTGGAGCAAAACCCGGTCCAGAACCGCCGTCGGGATCGTAACGCCGCTTTTCCGACCCGGGATTTCTTTCCCTTGATCGGCGGATTGAGTTGAAACGGCGGGCGCGCGCGAATCCAAAGCGCCACGCGGACCTTTAGGCTAAGCGCCGTCAAAGTCAATGGATTTATGAAAAATCAGCGGTTGTCGCCGTTCCGCCCGCAGGGGTCGATCTGCGTCCGCCCGACGCGGTCGGGGATCGAACCGGTGGCGCTGTAATCGATGTCGGGCTGGCCAGAGCGGACGAAGGCGATCTTCGGCAGATCGCCGTTTTTCGCCAGCATGTCCAGGCCGTGGGCGCCCAGCACGCTGAGAATGGCGACGATGGCGCAGTACAGCGCAACCTTGTCGGCGATTGATCCTCGATTGTCTTGCCCGAAAAATCTCAAGACGGACATGCTGCGCTCCCGGTCCGGACCTGACACCTTATCGGTCTTCAAGGTAAACGCCGGGTTAGCGGGAGCCGTCAAATCACCGCAGCTTCATCCGCTCCATGATTCCGTCGCGCAAAATCAACTGGTGATAGAGCGCGATCAGCGCATGGCCGACCACGGTCGCGATCAGCAGATGGGCGAGCAACTCATGGACTTCGTGGATCTGATGGGCGAGGTCGCGATTGGCGGCGAAGGGCGAGGGAATCTGGAACAGGCCGAGGTCGAGCGTCCGGCCCGCGCGCAGGAAGGTCGCGAGGCCGACCAGCGGGACGACGAGCATCAGCAGATAGAGCAGGCCGTGGCCGACAGCGGCGGCGAGGCGGAAGATCGGACCCATGCCGCTGGGATAGTCCGGTGTGGCGGTGGTTGCGCGGGCGGCGATCCGCAACGCCAGCAGCGCAAGCAGGGCCAGCCCGCCGATGGCGTGCATGTTGACGATCATGGGGCGCGTCGGCTTGGCGAAGGAATCGATGCTCAGGCCCACGGCGTAAAGGCCGAAGATCATCAGCGCCATCAGCCAGTGCAGCAGAATGACCGGAGGCGCAAATTTTCTGGTTCCCGTTTTTTGTTGCA
Organism: uncultured Pseudomonadota bacterium; assembly: GCA_963748385.1. GTDB lineage: Bacteria > Pseudomonadota > Alphaproteobacteria > Rhizobiales > Beijerinckiaceae > Rhodoblastus. Next base: position 117,838 of record CAVVIQ010000015.1, on the reverse strand, counting down.
TGGTTGGCTCCAGAATTTGACGCAACGCGTGAATTTATTCAGCGCCGGAGATCAGAGATCGACGAGGTCCGCCGCCGCCGCGAAGGCGGCGCGCTCCTGGAGGAAGGCGAAACGCGCCTCGGGCTTCGTTCCCATCAGCCGTTCGACCGAATCCGCCGTCTCCTCGCGGTCCTCCTCGAGGATGCCGACGCGCAGCAGTGTGCGCGACCCAGGCGCCATGGTGGTTTCCTTGAGCTGGGCCGGCATCATTTCGCCGAGGCCCTTGAACCGGCTGGTCTCCACTTTTCCGCGCCCGGAAAATTCCTTTTTCAGCAGTTCGTCGCGGTGAAAATCGTCGCGGGCGTAGGCGACCTTGGCGCCCTGGCTGAGCTTGTAGAGCGGCGGGACGGCGAGATAGAGATGGCCCTGGTCGATCAGTTTCGGCATCTGCCGGTAGAAGAAGGTGATCAGCAGCGAGGCGATATGGGCGCCGTCCACGTCGGCGTCGGTCATGATGATGACCTTGTCGTAACGCAGCTCCTCGGCGCGGTATTGCGGGCCGGTCCCGACGCCGAGCGCCTGGATCAGGTCGCCGATCTGCTGGTTGGCCGCCATTTTTTCGCGCGATGAACTCGCGACGTTCAAAATCTTTCCGCGCAGGGGCAGCACCGCCTGATTGGCGCGGTCGCGCGCCTGCTTGGCCGAACCGCCCGCCGAATTGCCTTCGACGATGAAGAGTTCGGAGCCCTGCGCGGAATTGTTGGCGCAATCGGCGAGCTTGCCTGGAAGGCGCAGCTTGCGGGTCGCGCTCTTGCGCGCGACATCCTTTTCGGCGCGGCGGCGCAGGCGCTCCTCGGCGCGCTCGACCGCCCATTCGATCAGGGCCTTGGCCTGGGCGGGCGAGGCCGCGAGCCAATGGTCGAAGGCGTCGCGCATCGCGTTCTCGACGATCCGCGAGGCCTCGACGCTCATCAGGCGGCTCTTGCTCTGGCCCTGGAACTCCGGTTCGCGGATGAAGATCGAGACCATGGCGGCGCAGCCTGCCATCAGGTCCTCCGCTGTCACGGCGGAGGCGCGCTTGCCTTGGCCAATGCGCTCGGCATGGTCCTTGAGGCCGCGCAGCAGGGCGAGCCGCAGGCCCGATTCATGGGTCCCGCCGTCCGGCGTCGGAATGGTGTTGCAATAGGAATGGATCGAGCCGTCGTCCTCGGCGAGCCACGCCACCGCCCATTCGAGCGAGCCATGGCGTTCCGGCTTTTCGATCCGGCCGGTGAAGAACTGCTCGGCGACCAGAGCCTTTCCTTCGATGTCGGCTGCGAGATAGTCCTTGAGCCCGCCGGGGAAATGGAACACCGCCTCGGGCGGCGTCTTGCCATTGGGATCGAGCAGGGACTCCGCGCATTTCCAGCGGATTTCGACGCCGCCGAACAGATAGGCCTTGGCCCGCGCCATCCTGAAGATGCGCGCCGGGGAAAAGACCGATTTCTCGCGGAAGATTTCCGGGTCGGCCTTGAAGCGCACCTTGGTCCCGCGCCGGTTCGGGGCGCGGCCGATTGTTTCCAATCCGCCGAGGGGAATTCCACGTGAAAAGATCTGGCGGTAAAGGGTCTGACCCCGCGCCACTTCGACTTCGAGCCGCTCCGACAGGGCGTTGACCACCGAAACGCCGACGCCATGCAGGCCGCCCGAGGTCTGATAGGCGCCGGAATTGAATTTGCCGCCGGAGTGCAAGGTGGTCATGATGACCTCAAGCGCCGATTTTTTCGGAAATTTCGGATGCGGGTCGACCGGGACGCCGCGGCCGTTGTCGGTCACGGAAAGATAGCCCTCGTCGTCCATCCCTACCTCGATCCGCGTCGCGTGGCCGGCGACGGCTTCGTCCATCGCATTGTCGAGCACTTCGGCGAAGAGGTGGTGCAGGCCGGTCTCGTCGGTGCCGCCGATATACATGCCGGGGCGCCGCCGCACCGGCTCAAGCCCCTCCAGCACCTCGATCGAGGCGGCCGTATAGCCGGCCTCGCCCGGCGGGGCGCTCACGGCCGGCTTTTTCGTCTCGGCGGATTTTCTGCCGGGCGCCGGCTTCGGCGCGCCAAAAAGATCGTTCTCGGCCATGGTCCTGCGATCGTTTATGCGCGGGTGGCGGCGCGAATCGCCGCCCGAAGCGCCAGTTTTTCATATTTCGGGCGAAGCGGGAAAGCCGCGACGCGCCGCTGCGTGAAATGATTCAAAAAGCCGCACGAATTCGAGGCAGGGAGTGACGGACTGGCCCTTCCGCCGCCAGCGAGGTCAGGCGGCCCCGAGCAGTTTGGCGACGGCCCGCAGGGAGTTGACTTCCGTGACCTCGTCCGACGACAATTCGCGCCCGAGCCGCGCCTCGATGGCGAGAAGCAGGCGCGTATGCGCCAAACTGTCCCAGGACTCCTCGTTTTCGATTGACGCTTCTTCGGATATTTCCTGCGGCTTCTTCTGCAAGGCCCCGGCGAGGAGCTCGCGAGCGGCGTCCATGTTCATGGGGTCGAGGCCTTTCTTTGGGCGCGCCATTCGGAGGCCAGCATGCCGAACATCAGCTGGTCGATGCGGCGCCCATCAACCACGGACTTGACCTGGCCGCGCTGGATGCCTTCAAGGCGCCAGCCCTGGGCCTTGTAATTGCGGATCGCCGCGAAATTCCGCGCGTTCGGCAAGCCGACCGCCTTCTCGAACTTGCGGTAGTCGAAAAAATGGTCGAGCAGCGCGGCCCGCGTCTCGTTCACCACGTTCTGGCCCCAAAACGCCTTGTCGCCGATCAGCAATTTGAACTCGGCCGACATGTGGTTGAGGTCGCAGATGATCTCATAGAAGCCGATCTGGAGGCCGGTGCGGGTGAAAATCCCGATGGCGTAGCTGCGTTCGTTGTCGTGTTCCGCGATGAATTGTTGCAGCGTGCTGAGCGGCATCTGGACCGGCGGCGCATTGAGCGGGCCCATGACTTCGGGGTCGGCGGCCCAACTCATCCAGCGCGGCGACGCGTCCGCGATCACGGCGCTGCGCAGCCGAAAGCGTTCGCTGGAAATGTCCACGGGCCGATTCTTGCGGAAGGGGGTCATGGCGCCGAGTTGCCGGTCAGGGTGTTGCGAACCGCGTCGCGACTGACCTTGCCGCGGGAAGTGCGCGGAATTTCGCTGACGAAAAACCAGCGTTCAGGGATCGCCGAGGGACGCATGCGTTCGGCGCACCAGGCGCGTATTTCCTTTTCCGTCGCGCTCGCGCCGTCCTTCAGGCGCAGGGCGACGGCGACGATTTCGCCGGCGACGGCGTCGGGCAGGCCGAACGTGCAGGCTTCGTCGACCGCGGGGTGGCGCTCCAGCACCATGTCGACGTCGGCGGGCTGGACCTTCATGCCCGCGCGGTTGATTTCGTCGCGCGTGCGGCCGGACAGACGGATCGCGCCATCCGGGAGCGCCGTTCCGATGTCGCCGGTGCGGTACCACCCCCCGATCAGCGCCGATTCAGTCAGGTCGGGGCGCTGGAAATAGCCCGTCATCAGCGAGGGCGTCTGCACCAGGATTTCGCCTTCGCCCTGGGCTGAAATGGCGCCGTCCGCCGCTCTCACCGCGGCGCGGCCGCCCCAGGGCGCGCCGACAAGCCCATCCTCGAATCCATTCCTGGACGACGCGCCGCCAATCCAGTTGGCGGTTTCGGTAATGCCATAGCAGTTGACCACCTCGCACTGAGCCCAGTCGGCGATCCTGCGCCAGAGATCGGCCGCCAGGGGCGCCGAGCCGACATGGACGCGCCGCAGCGCGCCGTGGGCGGGAGGCGTTGCGCGCAAGGCGAGCCGCCAGAACGAGGGCACCGAGCTGAGGAAGGAAATCTGTTGCGCGTCGAGGATCTCGCCGAGGCGAAGGGCAAGTTCAATCCCCCGCCTGGGAAGCAGGATGTCAGCGCCATGCATCAACGGCGTCAAGGCGTTGCCGATCAGGCCATGGCCGAAATGGGTGGGCAGCGTGACGAGGGTGCGCCGCATGACGTCCCGGCCGATCGCATCGGCGTTGAGGGCGATTCGCGCCAATATGGCGCGGAAGCTGAGCGTCACCGCCTTGGGCGCGCCGGTCGTTCCGGATGTGAAAAGCAGCAAGGCCGGATCGTCGAGCCCGCCCGCCATTTCGGGCGCGCCCCGCGCCGGCTCGGCTTCGGCCAGATCGACGATTCCGGGGAGGGCGGGCAGCGGCGACGGCCGGCCGCGATGGGTGAGAATGGCTGCCGGCCGGCAGAAGCCGACGACATTCTCCACTTCCGGCGCGGTCAGATCGGGATCGAGGCAGGCCGCGGCGGCGCCGCAGGCCCAGACCGCGAAGAGATCCAGGAAGAAATCCGCCGAGCCGCCATGCGCGATCAGCACGATGGAATTCCGGCCGACGCCCATGCGGCGGAGTCGCGCGGCGCGCGCCGCCGTCAATTCCTCGGCTTCAGGCGGCTGGACGACGCGGCCGGTTTCGATTTCGCGGATCGCGCCGAGATGAGCGGAAAGCATCAGCATTGGAGGCCATTTAATTCGACGGAGCGCCGGGAGACAAGCGTCTGGTCGTCCGGGCCGGACGCCGCGCGCGTGTCGTGGAGCGGCGGATCGTCGGACGCCGCATTTCCGCAAAAAACAAAACCCGGCTGCGGGCCGGGTTCTGTTGTTGCGCATTCCGCGTGGTTCAATATTTGGCGACGACCGGGGCCGGGTTGCTGAACAGATAGGCCAGCCCGACGCGGACGGTGTTGACCGAGGTCGACAGGCGGCCCGGATCGAAACGTATGTCGGTCCAGCGCGTTGAGCTCACGTTGTAGTTGCCGAAGTCGTAGTAGCGATATTCGATGCGGCCAACCCAGTTCGGGGTGAATGCGTATTCGACGCCGGCGCCGACGTCGAAGCCCGAAAGGGTCGCGCTCGAGGAGGCGCCGACCCAGTAGCCGTTAGTGTATGTCCAGTTGAGAGAGGAGCTGACCCCGGCCCAGGCGGCGCCGCCGATGGCGTAGAACAAGGCGCGATCATAGGCGACGCCCAGGCGGCCGTTGATGGCGGCGAGCCAATCCATGTTGGCGTGCGCAGAATAGGTCCCGCCCTTCCCGCCAAAGAAGATGTTGCCCGGCCAGGTGACGCTCTTGCCGTTCGTGGTCCCCTGGAAGTCGCCTTCGAGGCCGAGGACGAAGTTCTGGTTGATCTGGTAGTTGTAGCCGAGATAGCCGCCGCCCATGAAACCCGAGGTGTTCAGCGACTGGCCGCCCCAGTTGTAATAGTTATAGCCGAGAGCGGGGCTCAGGCTGGTCGAGGCGAACGAGGCGCCAATGTCGGCGCCGATATAGAAGCCGGTCCAGGAGAAGACCGGGACCGGGGCGACATAGACCGGGGCTTCCTTGCGCGACGGCAGGTCAGCCGCGAAAGCCGAACTCGCCAGGGCGGCGACAGAAACGGCCGAAAGAAGGATTTTACGCATCGTCGAATTTCCCCGATTTGAAACGCTGAAATAATTTAATCCACTATGGTGGATCGCTGATGACGCGCAATTGAATTTGCGGCGGCAGCCTGCAATTTGGGCGACGTGTTGTAGCCGGGCCACAAAATCGGCCTGAAATTTCGCGAGCGTCGGCGTCATTGGCCACGTCCGTGGTTCGGTTTTCGGCGTGTCGCCCCATGACGTATGGGCGTCCACCCGGCTCGGATAGGCCCGGGCGAAAACCGAACGGTTTTTTTGCGAATTGACAAAAAAACGAAAAATGGGGGCGGGCGCATGGCCGATCGCGGGAAACGCTGCTAACCATAAGCAACTGGACCTCTGCCGGAGGCAAAATGGCGCCGCGCTTGTTGCTCGTGGACGACGATCCGATCCTGGCGATCCTGGTCGCCGATTGGCTGTCGGAATCCGGCTGCGAGGTGGTCGGGCCGGCGCGGACGGTCAAGGCGGCGCTGGAGCTGGTCGAGAAGGAAGGCGAGGCCCTCGACGGCGCTTTGCTCGACGTCGCGCTGGACCGCGGCGATTCGTATCCCGTCGCCGACGCTTTGGCGCTTCTCGGCGTGCCCTACGCCTTCGTCACCGGCCACGGACTGGGCGGCCTCGCCCCCGGCTATCGCGACGTCCCGGTTCTGACCAAGCCTTTCCAGTCCGAGGATTTGCAGCGCACGATCGACCGGCTCGTCGCCTCCCGCGGCGGGAAATGATCACTGCGCCGCTTCGCGCGTCAGCAGGACGGAGAGCTTTCGCCGCAACTGTTCGGCGCTTACCGGCTTGTGCAGCAGCTCGAAGCCGCTCGCCGCGATTTCGGCGATATGTTCGGTCGCGGTGTCGCCGGTGAGGATCAGGGTCGGAAAGTCGCGGCCGGCGCGCCGTGCGATCTCCTTGGCCGCCTGGACGCCGCTCAGGCCCGCGCCGAGCCGATAGTCGCTCAACACCGCGTCGAAACGCCAACGGCGCGACGCCGCGATCTCCAGAGCCTCCTCGCCGCTCGACGCGGCCAAGGTCTTGCAGCCCCATTTCCGCGCGATATTTTCCAGGCCGCTGCGCAGGATCAGATTGTCCTCGATGATCAGGATGCGGCCGCGCGGGTCTTCATAATGCGTCGGCTGGATTTCGGCGGCCGAGGCGCCTTCCGCGGCGGGAAGGGACAGCGAGAAGCGCGAGCCGCGTCCAACCCGTGAGCTGACTTCGATCTGGGCGTCGAGCAGGTCGGCGAGGCGGGCGACGATGGCCAGCCCGAGGCCGAGTCCCTTGCCGAGGTCGCGGCCCGGATTGTTGAGCTGGATGAATTCCTCGAAAATTTCTTTCTGCTTCTCCCGCTGCACGCCGACGCCGGTGTCCACCACGTCGATTCGCACCCGGTCGCGGCGCTGGCGCAGCCCGATCAGCACACCGCCGCTCGGGGTGTAGCGGAAGGCGTTTTCGATCAGGTTGCGCAGGGCGCGCTCAAGCAGAGAAGGATCGGCGAGGGCGAAAAGCGAGCGCTTGATCACCCGCAGCTCCAGGCCCTTGTCCGCCGCCTTGGCTTCATATTCCGAGGACAGCCGGTCGAGCAGGGCGCTGAGATCGACCGCGTCGATCGCCGGCTCGACCACGCCGGCGTCGAGGCGGGAAATGTCGAGAATCGCGGTGAGCAGCCCGTTCAGCCCGCCCAGCGCCTGTTTCATCATCCGCGCCGTCTCCAGCGCCTTGGGAACCGCCGCGACCTGGCGTTCGATCAACGCGAGCAGCAGCACCAGCGACTGCACCGGCTGGCGCAGGTCGTGGCTGGCTGAGGCGAGGAACTTGGATTTGGCCCGGTTGGCGCGCTCGGCTTCGCGCGTCGCCGCGCGCAGGGCTTCCTCAAGCTCCTTCTGTTCGGTGATTTCGGTGGCGGCGCCGAACCATTGCACGATCCGGCCCTCGGCGTCGCGATCCGGCATGACGCGGGTCAGGAACGGCCGGGCCCTGCCGTCGGCGCCGAGCAGGGGAATGGTCATGTCGAGCGGCAGGCCCGTGGCGATCGAGTCCGCCCAGTGTTCCTGGATCGCCGCCAGGCTTTCGGGATCGACATAGGAGCTCCAGTCCACATGCGCGGGCGGGTCCGACGCCGCGCCGGTATAATCGTACCAGCGTTCGTTGAACCAGGTGATTTCGCCCTCCGGCGTGGCGATCCACACCAGTTGCGGAATGGCGTTGGCGAGCGAGCGGAAATTCTTCTCGCTCTCGCGCAGGGCGTTTTCGGCCGCGCGCAGCCGGGTGATGTCGAGAAGGGTGACGAAAATGCGCCCGGGCTTGCCGTCCTCGCCGATTTCGCTGCTCCAGACGCTTTCGATCCAGCGCTCCTGGGCGTCGTCGCCGATCACGCGATATTCGATCCGGCCGATCGCGGCGCCGTCGAGGCTCTGCCGGAGGGCCAGGGCCAGCCGGCGCCGGTCCTCCGGGGGGACATGGTCGAGCAGGCCGTTGACGACCTCCTCCATCGGGCCGCCCTCGGGCGGCGTTGTGGGAGAATAGCCAAGGACGCGGGCGAAATTGTCCGCGAGATGGACGCGGTCTTCGGCGACGTCGAATTCCGCGTGGGTCAGGCGGCCGGCGTCGGCGGCGTGGCGCAGGCGGGTCTGGCTTTGCCGCAGCGCGGCCTCGCTTTCCACAAGCGCGATTTCGGCGCGTTTCCGTTCCGTGATGTCGGTGCGGATGGCGACATATTGCCGGGGACGGCCCCCGGCGTCGAGGAAGGGCACGATGGTCGTATCCACCCAGTAATGCGAGCCGTCCTTGGCTGCATTGCAGACCTCTCCGCGCCAGACCTCTCCCCCCGAGATCGTGCGCCACATCTGGCGGTAAAAGTCGCCGGACTGCAGGCCGGATTTCATCATCCGGTGGTTCTGGCCAAGCAGTTCGGCGCGCGAATATTGGGAAATGGCGCAGAATTTTTCGTTGGCGTAAATGATCGCGCCGTTCTTGTCGGCCACTTCGACGATGGCGTGTTCGTCGAGCGCGGAAATCCGCGCTTGAAGCTCCAGACGCGCCTCGACGGCGTGAAGCTCGCCGAAGAGCCGGTGCAGCGCCTCCGCCGCGAAGGCGACGGCGAGGCTGCAGAGAACGAAGATCAACAGCGCCGGCCCGTCGAAGGGCGCGCCTAGGCCATAGGCCAGGGCCTCGGCGCCGGCCCCGCCGACGATCGCGGCCGCAAGGCCGGCGCGGAAGCCGCCGGCCAGGGCGGCGACGATCATCGCCGGATAAATCGCCAGGAAGGGCGAGGAGGCGGCGCGCGCCGCGATCAGTCCGGCTTGAAGCAGGACGGCTTGGCCGGCGACGCCGGCGGCGGCCGCGAAAAGCCCGGTCCCCAGGGGATAGAGCAGCGGCGCGCGGCGCCGCGCAACGGCGATCCCGCCCAGCAGGCGCCGGGACGCGAACATCCAGTCGCCGCCGGCCCGGTCGGGATCCGCGCGGTTCCCGGCGGCGACTTCCGGTTGCGCCTCATGCCGCACGCTGCACCTGCCCAAATGGCTCAAAAAACCGCGCTGTCCAAAATTCGAAGGTCATGGAACGGCCCGCGCGGTCCGTCATCCGGAAAAGGCCATTTTTACATCATTCGCGCGGGAAGCCCAATCCGTTGCGCGTCGCGCGGGCAAAAATCGGCGTAATTTTTGCAAATAATCTTGAATTTGCGGCGGCCACGCGCCCGGTCAAGGACGCGCGTGCGGAAAAATGAAAGGAAATTCATTTGCCTGACCGCGCGCCCGCGCGCTAGAGGAGCGGCGGTCGCCAGGTTTTCCGGAAAGCGGTGGGCGCCTTCCGGACGAGAATCCTGCAAAAACCAGTAATCTTCGCGGGCGTTCGGCGACGCGCCGATGAACTCCCGCCGGGGCGCGGGCGCCGACGCGCGCGGACAGGAACGAACCGATGAACGGAACCGAGCTTCGCGCCACCCTTTCGCTCGCCGCGATATTCGCGACGCGGTTGCTTGGGCTGTTCATGATCTATCCGATTTTCGCCCAATACGCCCGCGGCCTGTCCGGCGCCGACGACCGGACCATCGGCCTGGCGCTTGGGGCCTATGGGCTGACGCAGGGCCTGCTGCAAATCCCGTTCGGGATCCTTTCCGACCGTATCGGCCGCAAGAAGGTGATCGTCGGCGGCCTGGTCCTGTTCGCGTTCGGCAGCGTCGTGGCGGCGATGTCCAGTTCGATCCACGGCGTTCTGATCGGCCGAACCATACAGGGGGCGGGCGCCATCGGATCGTCGGTCCTGGCCATGGTGGCCGATCTCACCCGCGAGGAAGTGCGAACCCGCGCCATGGCCGTGGTCGGAATCACCATCGGCTTTTCCTTCGCGCTCGCCGTTCTCGTCGGTCCGCCGCTCGCCGCCGCCTTCGGCCTGTCGGGCATGTTCTGGGCGACCGCCGGATTCGCCCTTGCCGCCATTGCGATTACTCTGCTGCTGACGCCGACGCCCGTTCGCGCCGTTCCGCGCGGCGTCAGCCGGGCGACCTTCAAGCGGGTGTTGCAGGACGGCCAGTTGCTGCGGCTCGATTTCTCGGTTTTCATCCTCCACGCCATTCTGACGGCGAGCTTCCTGATCATTCCGTCGGCTTTGCATCAAGCGCTGGGCCTGACGGCGGCGGGCGAGTGGAAATTCTATCTGCCGGTCATGGGCGGAGCCATGGCGCTGATGGTTCCCGCGGTCATCGTCGCCGAGACCCGCGGGCGGATGAAGGAGGTTTTCATCGCCGCGATCGTCGCGATCCTGGCGAGTCAGGCGACGCTCGCGGCGGCCCCGGCGAGCGGCGCGACCGCCGTCGCCGCGATGATCCTGTTTTTCACCGCCTTCAATGTCATGGAGGCGATATTGCCGTCGCTGGTGACGAAATTCGCGCCTCCCGCCGCCAAGGGCGCCGCAACCGGCGTCTTTTCCAGTTCGCAATTCGTCGGGATTTTCGTCGGCGGCGCTTTTGGCGGCTGGATGCATCACGCCAAAGGCGCGCCCGGAGTGCTTGGCCTGACCATCGCGCTGTCGCTGATCTGGCTCGCCGTCGCAGCCTTCATGCCTCGCCCCCCGCAGCGCCAGCGCCGGACGGAAGCCGTCCGGACGGGGATAGAGCAGGCCTGACGCCGCCTGATTTTGCGCCGCCCCTCTGGCGGTTGGGCCAGGGCCGTTCCTATATTCCGCTGACGCGCAATTTCGCGCGGCATGTGGGGTAGGGCGATCTCATGAAACTGAAAACGATCGGCGCGGTTCTGGCCATTTGCGGCGTCGCCGCGCTCGCGGCGCCCGGCGTCGAGGCGAAGGGCTGCATTCGCGGGGCGGTCGCGGGCGGCATCGCCGGCCATGCGGTCCACCACGGGGTCGTCGGCGCGGCCGCCGGATGTGTCGCCGCGCGTCATTATTACAAGCAAAAGGCGAAGCAGGAACAGGAGCAGCAGCAACTGCGGCAGCAAGGCGCCCCGGCTGCGGCGCCGACGGCTATACCGGCTCCTGCGCCGGCGCAGTGAACTGATCGCCAAGCAAAAAGGGCGGCCATTCGGCCGCCCTTTCGCATTCCCCGAGCAGGAGCTCTCAGTAGGAATAATACATGTCGAACTCGACCGGGTGCGGCGTCATTTCCATGCGATAGACGTCGCCCATCTTCAGCTCGATATAGCTGTCGATGAAGTCGTCGTTGAAGACGTCGCCGGCCTTGAGGAAGGCGCGGTCCTTGTCGAGATGGGCGAGCGCGTCGCGCAGCGAGCCGCAAACCGTCGGGATCTTCTTCAGCTCGCGCGGCGGCAGGTCGTAAAGGTCCTTGTCCATCGCCGGGCCGGGATCGATCTTGTTCTTGATGCCGTCGATGCCCGCCATCAGCATGGCCGCGAAGGCGAGATAAGGATTGGCGGTCGGGTCGGGGAAGCGAACCTCGACGCGCTTGGCCTTCGGATTGTTGGTCCACGGAATGCGGCAGGAAGCCGAGCGGTTGCGCGCCGAATAGGCCAGCAGAACGGGGGCCTCGAAGCCCGGGACCAGACGCTTGTACGAGTTGGTCGAGGGATTGGTGAAGGCGTTCAGGGCCTTGGCGTGCTTGATGATGCCGCCGATGTACCACAGGCATTCCTGGCTGAGGTCGGCGTATTTGTTGCCGGCCATCACCGGCTTGCCGCCCTTCCAGATCGACTGGTGGACATGCATGCCCGAGCCGTTGTCGCCATAGATCGGCTTCGGCATGAAGGTCGCGGTCTTGCCGTAGGAATTGGCGACCTGGTGGATGGCGTATTTATAGATTTGCAGGTGGTCGGCGATCGTGGTCAGCGTGCCGAACTTCAGGCCGAGTTCGTGCTGGGCCGAGGCGACCTCGTGATGGTGCTTCTCCACCTTGGCGCCCATGGCCGCCATGGCCGCGAGCATCTCGCCGCGCATGTCCTGGGCGGAATCGACCGGCGGGACCGGGAAATAGCCGCCCTTGGTGCGGACGCGGTGGCCGAGGTTGCCGCCCTCATAGGGGGTGCCGGAATTGGTCGGCAGTTCGGTCGAATCGAGGACGAAGCCGGTGTTGTATGGTTCGGCGTTGAAGCGCACGTCGTCGAAGACGAAGAATTCGGCTTCCGGGCCGAAGAAGGCGGTGTCGCCGATGCCGGTGTTCTTGAGATAGGCCTCGGCCTTCTTGGCCATGCCGCGCGGGTCGCGGTGATAGGGCTCGCCGGTCAGCGGTTCGAGCACGTCGCAGATGATCGACAGCGTCGAGGCCGAGAAGAACGGGTCGATCGTGGCGGTGGCCGGGTCCGGCATGAGCTTCATGTCGGATTCGTTGATCGCCTTCCAGCCGGAGATCGACGAACCGTCGAACATCTGGCCTTCGGAGAAGAACTCCTCGTCGACGAGCGAGATGTCGAAGGTGACATGCTGCCATTTGCCGCGCGGGTCGGTGAAGCGGAGGTCGACATATTTAATGTCTTCGTCCTTGATCTTTTTCAGGATTTCCTTGGCAGTCGTCATTGATGCGCCTCTTCTTTTGAGATGACGTTGAAGGAGAGAAGTTCGGGGTGGGCGGGGGTCAGACCGCGTCGGGACCGGTCTCGCCGGTGCGGATTCGGATTGCGCCCTCGATATTGGAAATGAAGATCTTGCCGTCGCCGATGCGGCCGGTCTGGGCGGATTTGCGAATCGCTTCGACGGCGCGCTCCACGGCGTCGTCCGTCAGAACCAGTTCGATTTTGACCTTGGGAAGAAAGTCCACGACATATTCGGCGCCGCGATAAAGCTCGGTATGGCCCTTCTGGCGGCCGAAGCCCTTGGCTTCGGTAACGGTGATTCCATGAAGCCCGGCTTCCTGGAGGGCTTCCTTCACCTCGTCAAGCTTGAAGGGCTTGATGATCGCTTCGACTTTTTTCATGCCTGGGCGGTTCTCCAGCCTCGCGCGCGCCGGCTTGTCTCTCGGTTTCGCGTTCAGCGCAAGCGTCATAGCACCGCGCCGCGCGACAAGAAAGCGCCCGCGCGGATAATTTGGCGGCATTTTGATCGAAACGGCGGCAAATTGAACATTGGTTGAGTAAAAATACGATGAAATCGCCGATGCAGGCCCCGGATTGCGCCTTACGCCGGGCCCGCGGCCAGCGGCAGGTCGACGCAGGCGCCCCATTCGGCCCAGGAGCCGTCATAGACCGGCGCGGTCTCGCGGCCGAGTTCGGCGAGCGCCAGCGACAGGATCGCGGCGGTGACGCCCGATCCGCAGGTGGTGAGAATCGGGACGGGAAATATCGACCTTCGCGGCGGCGAAGGCGGCAGCCAGTTCGTGCGGCGGCTTCAGCCGGCCGTCGGTCAGCAGCGCCTCCCAGTGGAGGTTGCGCGAGCCGGGAATCCGGCCCGAGCGCACGCCGGGGCGGGGCTCGGCCTCCTCGCCGCGAAAGCGCCCGGCCGAGCGCGCGTCGACGATCTGCGGAACGCCCGACTCGCCGGCCCGCGCGCTCGCCGCCTTCACGTCGTCGCGCGTGGCGACCAGGGCGTGATCGAGCCGGCAGGTGAAATGACGCGGCGGCGGCGCGGATTCGCCCTCGGCGATCGGGCGCCCTTCCGCAAGCCATTTGGGCAGGCCGCCGTCGAGGATGGAAACGTCGCGTTTGCCGAAGGCGCGAAAAGTCCACCAGACGCGGGGAGCCGAAAACAGGCCATGGCTGTCATAGACCACGATCGAGAAGCCGTCGCCGATCCCGAGCTTGCGCATGGCGCTGGAGAAGGCGACCGGATCGGGCAGCATATGCGGCAGGTCGGTCGATTTGTCGGCGATGGCGTCGATGTCGAAGAAAACCGCGCCGGGAATGTGGCGCGCGCGAAATTCTTCCGCCGCGTTGCGATTGGCGTCGGGCATGTGCCAGGAAGCGTCCACGACGGCGATCCCCGGCGCGCCGAGACGCTCGGCGAGCCAGTCGGTGGAAACCAGATGAGACTCGGCCAAAAGCTCCTCCCCTTTTCACAAGGCAGATTAGAGGCTTTGACCGGAAGAGAGAAGTTTTTGCAGTAGGGATCGCCGGTCGCATGATCCGCGTTCTTCACGCCAGCCAGCCTGGAACGGGCAAACTCTTTCCGCGCAGAAAAGTGGGGTTGCAGAGTTTCGACGTATAGCGCGCGCCGCAAAAGCCCGGCGCCGTCACGATCGTCTTGGCGGAGGCCGCGTTCGCGGGCGCGGCGGATCGCGCCGGAGCGGCCGGCGGACGATGGCCAAAACCAATCTTCCGTCCACAGGAGCGGGATCAAAAGGAAAAGGCCGCCATGACGGCGGCCTTCGAAGCTTTGAAAGCGCGAATGAATCAGCTGGCGAGAGCCGCGCGGTCGCTCTTCGTCCGACGATAGCCGGCGAAACCGAGGCCCGCGAAACCGGCCAGCATCATCGCCCAGGTGGAGAGTTCGGGAACGGCGTACCGTCACCGAAGTGATTGCCGCCTGACACTGCACATAGCGCTCCAAATAACGCTCACGCTGTTCGCAATTGCCGCCAATGCTGTCCGAACCTGAATTATTAGACAGTTATTAACTGACGCCGTTGCCGCCACGAACGAACATTGCCAGAAAAGTGCGACGGTACGTAGATCGTCGTCGGATAGTGCGTCTGGTCTAGCGCCCGCGGAATAGGTCGGAAAGGCCCGTGATTGTGAACGCCATCAACTAATGTGCCGCTGAATCGCCGTGACCGTGTCGCCCACCGTATCAAGCTGGACCTACGACAAGTGTCGCCGCGCCGAAGTATCCGGTCAATGAAGCTGAAATCATACACGGCAGCGTGCGCCGGTCCGCCGGCCAAAGCCATCGCCACAGCGGCGGCCGCAAGTTTTGTCGCTTTTTTCATGACGCAGACCCCCTCGAACAAATGAACAGCTTGCGCCCCAACCGCAGCCCGACACGCGAGCATGACCGCCACTGGAGGCAGTCTAGTGCCAACCTGACGTAGAGGTCAATAACTCATGCCAAATTCAGTGAGACAAATGCGCGCATGCCTCATGGTCGCTGCAACAAGAACATCAGATAAATTTCACAATGCCTCTGCGGCATCAAAAACAACGCGACCGCAATCAATGGCTTGAAATTTGTTCATGACAGTCAGGACGGCGGACCTGACGCGCGCCGCCGCGCGCGCCTTTGTGGGGTCGATCGATCCTTCAGCGATCGCCTGAACCGCGTCCTTCACGCCAGCCAGCGTGGAACCGGCAGACCCTTCCCACGCAAAAATTCCGGATTGTACAATTTGGACGCATAGCGCGCGCCGGAATCGCCGAGAATCGTCACGATGGTCTTGCCGGGGCCGAGTTCGCGGGCGAGGCGGATCGCGCCGGCGACATTGATCGCCGAGGAGCCGCCGAGCAAAAGGCCTTCATGCAGCGCGAGATCGAACAGGATCGGCAAGGCCTCCTCGTCGGGAATCTGGAAGGCGATGTCGATCGGCGCATCGACGAGATTGGCGGTGATGCGGCCCTGGCCGATGCCCTCGGTGATCGAGGAGCCGGAGGATTTCAGCTCGCCTGTGGTGTAATAGGAGTAAAGCGCCGCGCCCATCGGGTCGGCGAGGCCGATCTTGATCGCCGGATTGCGGCGTTTAAGCGCGCGGCCGACGCCGGCCAGCGTGCCGCCGGTGCCGACCGCGCAGATGAAGCCGTCGAGCCGGCCCTCAAGCTGGTCATAGATTTCCGGCCCGGTGGTTTCCTCGTGGCCGCGCCGGTTGGCGACATTGTCGAACTGATTGGCCCAGACCGCGCCGCCGGGGTTTTTTTGCGCCAGCTCCGCCGCCAGCCGGCCGGAATATTTCACGTAATTGTCGGGGTTGGCGTAGGGGACGGCGGGGACCTCGATCAGTTCCGCGCCTTGCAGGCGCAAAAAACTTTTCTTCTCTTCCGACTGGGTGTCGGGAATGACGATCATGGTGCGGTAGCCAAGCGCATGGGCGACGAGAGCCAGGCCGATGCCGGTATTGCCCGCCGTGCCCTCGACGATGGTTCCGCCGGGTTTGAGCGCGCCACGCTCAATAGCGTCGCGGATGATGGCCAGCGCGGCGCGGTCCTTGATCGACCCGCCGGGATTCATGAATTCCGCCTTGCCGTAAATCTCGCAGCCGGTGGCTTGCGAGGCCGCGCGCAATTTGATGAGCGGCGTGCCGCCGATGGCGTCGAGAACCGATGAAGTGATTTTCATGACCTGTCCGATGGGCTTTGCGCCAAGCTAGCGGCGCGGGGCGCCGGCGGCAAGCGCGTCGAGGGCGCGGCGGCGGGCGAAGTCGTGATCGACGATCCTGCGCGGATAAGTCTCGCCCAGCCTCACGCCGGCTTGCGCCAGCACGGTTTCCGGCGCGGCCCAGGGTTTGTGGATCCAGGCGGCCGGCAAGCGCGCCAGTTCGGGGCGGTGAGCCCGGACATAGGCGCCGTCGGGGTCGAATTTCTCGCCCTGGAGCACGGGATTGAAGATGCGGAAATAAGGCGCGGCGTCGGCGCCGCAGCCGGCGACCCATTGCCAGCTCGCGGCGTTGTTGGCCTCGTCGGCGTCGGCGAGCGTGTCCCAAAACCACCTTTCGCCCTCCCGCCAGTCGATCAGCAGATGTTTGGCGAGGAACGAGGCGGCGATCATGCGGGCGCGGTTGTGCATATGGCCGGTCGTCCACAATTCGCGCATCGCCGCGTCCACCAGGGGATAGCCGGTGCGCCCACGCCGCCAGGCTTCCAGAGCCGCATCGTCCTTCCGATAGGGAAAACCGTCGAAACGCGGGTTGAAATTGCGCCAGCTCAGTTCCGGATGGGCGTAAAGCAGATGATGCGAAAACTCGCGCCAGCCGAGTTCGGCCAGAAATTTGTCGCCGCCGCTCGAGGGCGGCGTCGCGGCAAGAATCTGGCGCGGGGAAATCTCGCCGAAATGGAGATGGGCGGAAAGGCGCGACGTCCCGTCGAGGTCGAGGCGGTCGCGATGGACCGGATAGAGGTCGATCTTGCAGTCGAGGAATTCGGAAGAGCCTTTTGCGCGCGCCCAATTCGCCGGCGTCGGGATCGGGAAAATCCTTGGCCCAGTTCGGCCGGCCCGGGGCCAGATTCAAGGCCTCGCGGGCGAGACTCCGGGGCGCCTCGGCCGGCCACGGCGCGGCGTCGAGCTTATGCGGCGCGGGCAGGGGCGGGGGCGATGCGCCCTGCGCGCGCAAGGCCCGCCAGAACGGGGTGAAGACCTTGAACGCTCCGCCCGATCGGGATTTGACCTGCCACGGTTCGGCGAGAAGCGAGGCGTTGAAGCTTTGGACCTCGCAGCCTTGTTCACCCAGCGCCGCTTCCAGTCGCGCGTCGAGCGCGATTTCCGCGCCGCCATAGCGCCGGCTCCAGAAAATCTTTTCTACTCGCGCGGCGCGCGCGACCTCCGGGAGCAGCCTTTCGGCCGGGCCGCGCAGAAAATGCAATTTGGCGCCGCGCGCCGCCAAATCGTCTTCGAGCGCCGCCAAGGCGCGGTCGAGCCGCCAGCGGCTCGCCCCGCCAGGCGGGCGCAGACCGGCGCTTTCCTCGTCAAGCATATAAAGGCAGAGCAGCGGCAGGCCGCTCGCCGCCGCCGCCGTCAAAGCGGGATGGTCGGAGACGCGGAGGTCGTTGCGGAACCAGACGAGGGCGGCAGGTTGAGGCATGGGGCGGCGGGACGAAATCGACAACTTTTCTTTTACGCGGAAATCGCGCCGGAGTTCACCGCCCGTCGGTTGGCGCGCGCGACCCCTCAATCTTCCGAAGATAGGGGCGGCGCGACCATCTCCAGCGGCTTGCGCTCCGAGGCGACAGCGAAAAGGCCGGCGACCGTCGCCGCCGCCAGAATCAGGAGCGCGGCAACCAGATAGCCAGCGGACAGGCTCTCCCGCGCGCCGCTTGCGATCAACCTGCCGAAGAGGAAAGGCGCGGCGACGCCGCCTGTCGCGGTCGCGAAAGCATAAAACAATCCAATCGCCAGGGCGCGAATTTCGATCGGAAAGGTCTCGCTGACGGTCAGATAGGCGGCGCTCGCAGCCGCCGAACCGAAGAAGAAAACCGCCATCCAGCCAAGGGTTTGCGCGACCGCGTCCAGGAGATCGGCTTGGAACATAAGGGCGCAGGCGATGAGCAACGCGCCGGACAGGCCATAGGTCAGGGCCAGCATGAGCCTGCGGCCCCAGACGTCGAACAGTCTTCCCAGGAGGAGCGGGCCGAGGAAATTGCTGATCGCGAAGGTCAGGACATGCCAGCCGACATGGTCCGGCCGCACATGGTAGAATTTCGTCAGCACCAAGGCGTAAGTGAAAAAGATCGCGTTGAAAAAAAAGGCCTGCGCGGCCATCAGCGTTACGCCGACCATGGTGCGCCGGCGATAGCGCCGGAACAGGACGTCGAGAACCTCGCGGACCGGCGTTCGGGCTCGCGCGCGCAGGCGGATCGGCCCTTCGTCGGGCGGCGCGAGAGCAAATCCCTCGTCCCGAAAGCGCTGCTCGATCCCCGCCACGGCATTTTGCGCCTCGGCCTCGCGACCATGCAGGGCCAGCCAGCGGGGGCTTTCCGGAATGTGCCGGCGCAGGAAAAAGACAACGACGCCGAGACCCGCGCCGGTCAGGAAGGCGAGCCGCCAGCCGAGTTCCGGCGATAGCAGCGCCGGATTGAGCAACACCACCGCGACGATCGCGCCCAGGGCCGCGCCCAGCCAGAAACTGCCGTTGATGACCAGATCGGTGAAGCCGCGATGGCGCGCCGGCACAAGCTCCTGGATCGTCGAATTGATCGCCGAATATTCGCCGCCGATCCCTGCCCCGGTCAGCAGCCGGAAGGCGAAAAAGCTCGCCTTGCTCCAGGCGAGTCCGGTCAAGGCGGTGGCGGAGAGATAAAGCGCGATGGTCGTGAAAAACAGCTTTTTGCGGCCGAGCCGGTCGGTGAGCCAGCCGAAGAATACGGCGCCCATCACCGCGCCGGCGAGATAGGCGCTTCCCGCAAGGCCGATGTCGGCGTCGGTCATGGCGAGCGACGGACTGGCTCTCAGGGCGCCGGCGACCGAGCCGGCCAGCGTGACTTCGAGCCCGTCGAGAATCCAGGTGACGCCAAGCGCGACGATCACCAGCCGATGAAATCCGCCCCAGGGCAGACGGTCCAGCCGCGCCGGAATGTCGGTCTCGATGACTTTGCCTTGGTCCGGCGCGCAGGTCGTGCGCAAGAGGTTCTCCCAAGCCGGAATCGATCAGGATGAATCTTTCTTGTTTCGCCCATTATAATCAAAAGCCCGCCTGTTTCTCGGGCAGAACGATTCGCCCGATCCCTTCGGCGTCGAGCACGACAAATTCGCCCGGCGCCAGATCGTGCGGCAACGTCAGGCCGCCGACGGAAATTCGGTGCAGCGCCGTGACATGGTTCCCGACCGCCGCGAACATGCGGCGCGCCTGGTGGTAGCGGCCCTCGTGCAGGGTCAGCAGGGCCGTGCGCTCGTCGAGTGCTTCCATATGCGCCGGCAGCAGCGGCTTGTCCTCGCCTTCCAGCATCAGGGTCCCGGCGGCGAAAATTTCTGGCCTCGTCGCCGCGCAGGGGCCGGTCGAGCGTGGCGCGATAGGTTTTGGGCGTGGAAAAACGCGGTGAGATGATCCTGTGCAGCAGGGCGCCGTCGTCGGTCAGCAGCAACAGGCCGGAGGTGTCCTTGTCGAGCCTCCCGACCGTCGAAATCGCCGGATCGCGCCGGCGCCAGCGTTCGGGCAGCAGCGAAAAGACCAGGGGGCCGGATTCCTTGCGCGAGCAGGTGACGCCCAGCGGCTTGTTCATCATCAACACGACGCCGGGCGGCGGATCGAGTTCTTCGTCGTCCACGCGGAGCCGCGCGGGAAGCGCCGGGTCGAGCGCGATTCTCCGTTCGACGTCGCGGAAAATCTCGCCGTCGAGACGGATGCGACCGGCGCGGGCGAGCACAAGAATCTCGCGCCGCGAGCCATAGCCGAGATTGGCGAGCAGGCGGTCGAGGCGGATGGTTTTCCCGCTCATTTGACCGCCTCGATCACCTTGAAGCCGCCTTCCCCGGCGACCGGCGTCAACGAGCGAAAGTTTTTCGCCAGCGCCGCCTCATAGGGCAGGTGGCGATTGGCGACCAGCCAGCACCGCCCGCCGGGGCGCAGATTGGCCGCGGCGCTGGCGATGAAGCCCTGCCCAAGCTCCTTGCTTTCATGGCCCGCTTCGTGGAACGGCGGGTTCATGGCGATGAAATCGAGCGGCCCGTTTTTCAGCGTGCGCGCGTCGGCCCAGAGGATCGTCACGCGCGGATCGGCGACATTGCGGGCGCAAAGCTCGGTCGCGCGCCGGTCGATATCGATCAGAAGCAGCGATTTCACTTTCGGCGAGGCGAGAATCCCGTGAGCGATGAGGCCGAGGCCGCAGCCGAAATCGGCGCCCCGGCCGGAAAACGCCGGCAGATGGCGCAGCAGCAAGGTCGAACCGGGGTCGATCCGGTCCCAGGAAAAGACGCCGGGCTGGGTCCACAGCCCGAGCGATTGCGAAAAACGCGGCGCTCCGGCTTCGATCGCGGCCTGGATTGCGGCCGGGTCGCTCCGGGCGCTGGCGGCGCAGAGCCGGTGATGGCGCTTCGAACTTTCATCGCTGGAGCAGCCGAGCTCGGCCAGCTCCTTGGCGATCCGGGCGCCGCCCTTGTCCTTGGGCGCCATGACCAGAAAAGGCGCGCCGGAGGCGAGCGCCCGCAAGGCGAGGGCGAGCGAATAGCGGCGCTCGACGGCGCCGGGCGGGGCGAGCATGACGAGATTGGCGAGCGCGCCGGGCGGCGCCGCGGCAAGGTCGTCGGCGCCCGGAACAAGGGGCGAGAACTGGCGCGCGCCGGGCGCCGTTTCGGCGAG
Source organism: uncultured Pseudomonadota bacterium (assembly GCA_963748385.1). Lineage (GTDB taxonomy): Bacteria > Pseudomonadota > Alphaproteobacteria > Rhizobiales > Beijerinckiaceae > Rhodoblastus. Next base: position 97,078 of record CAVVIQ010000015.1, on the reverse strand, counting down.
TCCGGGCGGCGGCGCGCCGAACAGGTTGTCGTAGATCATGCTCTCCCCGAACGGTCCGGCTGGGCGGTTTTTCGCCAATTCATGGCGCAGCGACGAAGGCGGCGCGATCGGGAGGAAAGCGTCTCCCTGAGCAGGAAGCAAATCTCCGGCTGTCTCGCCTGAATTCCTTGCGCATAAGCATTTTTGATTTTTCGGTGTATCGACAAGAACGTCGCCTGTTCCGGGGTGTGCTGAACTGACCGATGCGGCGGCCTCGGCAGGGGCACAATAACACATGCTCCCCGAGTCAACCCGCGGCGACCCGCACAGCGACTTCCGCTGGCGCAGTCATCGGCGACGGCGTCCGGATCGGCGGGGCGGCGCAGGCCGCAAATGTCGTCGGGCTCAAATATGTAACGCAAATCCTCGTTGATCGGAACCCTTGCGCCCAATCGCGCCGTCCGATGGAGATGATGCGCCAAGGCCGATTGACGGGCTTGTTCCCTGCGCCGCGACAATGGTCGACGATATCGTCGCAAGATTTAAGGACCCGGTTCGATGATAGTTGTCGCGCAGGAACCGCCAGACCTTCTCGGTCGGACAGAGCTCCGGCCATAAGCGCAAAAGAGGATGGTCCCGTTTCGGTCTCGATATGCAAGGACGAGCCAAGGGCCAGATACTCCACGGGAGCGATCGCGGCGGCGGAATTACGTGGCGTCCCGAAGCGCCATTGGGTATTATGGATAGTATGACGATGGGGTGCCGCTCCAGAAGGAAGCAAGAGTTTATTTTCGGACGGCGCGTGACTTGCACGAAAGAATTCCAAACCCATTCAGGGGCGGCCACGAGAGTTTCCTGGAATATCTCCGCCAGGAAAATCCGACGCTGCTCTAACTCGCATATTCGCGGAGGCAAACCTGAATGAATGAGACGATTACCGAAACCATTTGGAGCAAGTTCTTCGCCCTGAGATCTGCTAACGAATTGAAATCGTTATTGCCCGAGTTGGATGACGCGATCCCCGCGCACGCCGCTTTGCGTTATTACATCAACACATGGACCGATCTGAGCGCCAGAGACGACGACAAGCCGTTTAATCCGGCTCAATATCTCTCCCCCGATCGCTCGGCGGCGATGTATGGGCTTTGTCCTGTTATCTTCGAGGGAACGAATGAATGGGCTTTCAAGCCTTATCGTTCCAAAACCCATTTCGACGAAAAATTCGGGGGCTTCACCAAGCGAATCGCAAAGCTCAGGGAGACATTTCCTTCGCAAAAGATCAGTCTTCTCGTCGTTCCGGAGAAGGATTACCTTATTAGTACGTATCTTCTTCAAGAATCACGCTTCCGAGAAATAAGGGCGGCGCTCCACGATTTCGGCCGGACGCTGAACGAGCTAAGTGTCGAATTTATATTCGATGAACCCTTGTCGAACATCGCGACGCTTCAGAACCTTCAGCAATTTGAATATTTCGACACTCATCTTTTGGCTAGCCACTATGTTTCTCTTTTTAAGCAGATGATGATGTCGTTCGGTATCGAGTTCGGCTCTTGCCGAGCCCGCGATTTCCTTGGTAAAGAAAGATGTATACGGCGATTTAGCGCATAAGTTCGACGTTTCACCCAGTGGCCCCTATCAAACGACAGCGCCCTTCGTGCAACATTCGACGGCGACGCTAACGGCCGGATCGCAGACGTTCGAAAAGCCTCTTGGAGACACATGGCAATTATTCGACAATGCCACGCCGACGCTAGACCAGACGATTTGCATACTCGGCGATTCCCACTCGTCGATTTTCGACCAAAGGCGATTAACCTACCTCGCCGCCTGCACCTATCGCCAGTGCGCTTTTTATTGGAATCCCATCGGGCTTCGACCCGACGCGCTGGAAAACATCGATCAGGATCACATTCTCCTGGAAATATCGCAAAGGTTCATCTTGTGAGCGTGGGCCTGGAAGCGCGAAAGGAACGAACCGCAAGCGGCAAAAATCAATCCTGGCGTTCCGCGGCGAGGCCTTCAGCCATTACATTACTAAACCATTCGCGCAGAGCGTCATTATCCGTCGTTGACTGTTTGGATAACGACGGCTTATAGGTCGTCTTGTTTTTGAGGTTGGGCAGTCCGAGCTGACTGCTGACGAAGTCCACTATTTGCGCGGCGGCGCCGGGTAAATCCATTGTAAAGTCTTCAAAATATAACTCAAGGGGCTTAAGACCATAAATGGTAATGAAATATTCGAGCCGCATGTCCATTGTCGACATATTGTATATTTCTCTGACAAGATTTGGAACCGTATGGTCCGTGACGAAGCCGACCGGGGCCTGGTCGCTCTTTTCCGCGGCGCGCTGAAAGAACGTATTCGTTCGTAACGCCCGCAGATTGGAGACCGCCTGGGCCACCCTGTCGCGGCGTCGGGTCCAGATGATGCAATTGTCTCGCAAAAACGGGCTCAACATATGCTCGGAGCCAAGCCACGCCAGGGCGTCCCAGGACATCTTGAGGAAACAGACATCGTTTTTTTTCCATGCGCCGATGGTTTCGGCCAAATAGTGATCGAGGCTCGCGAACTTGTGCGCCGAGGAGACCTCTAGAATTGTATTGGCGAGAAAAGGCTCGTTTGTCGCCCCGGAGCCCAAGCCATATTGTTCGAGGACGTCCGTGACCAGATTCGAGCCGCTTCGATTGGAAAAAAGCACAATAATCAGTTTTGTCGTCGTCAACTCGCGCCGCAGGGCGTCCCGGCCCACAGCGCTCGAAAGGGGAAGCTTCGGCGGAACACGCTGCAGGAGGTCGGAGTCGAAGCGAAAGATGTCAGAATTTTTGATTATATCGAAATAGCAATTTGGCGCGCCTGAGCGATCGTATGAAATATTGGCGTTGAATACGAGGCGGTCGCCGACGAAAAGCTGCAATTGATTTTCGCCACTTCGCGGAAAGCCATCGCATTTAACACTAAATCTGTCGATATCGGAAGCGTCAGGGTCTTCGAAGATGATTTGGCCATTCGCGACGGTCGAAATGGCGCTGTTGACTTCGGTTCTGAGCGAATCGCGTTGCGTAACGGGAAGGCCATGAATCCACCCGCGAATTTCTCCCGATCCGCGAGCGATCAAGCCACCGTCCTGCATCTGGACGCGTCCTCCCAAATCTATAGCCAATCATCCGTCGCCGGAGCCAACTTTAAGGCCGGATAACACGGGTCGGGAAATTTGGACACCGTTAAATTGGCCTTTGGACGACGTGTCGCGAATAGGAGCCTTGCATGGGCAGGTATGAAAGCGTCTGATGAACTGGGTATTCAACGCCGGTGTCGGATCAATATGGAGTCGGAGGTTGCCGGCACGGCCGGTGAATGCCTTGCCACCCCGCGGGTCCGACGCGAATTTGTTTGGAAATCCACTCCTCGACGATGTAGACGTCACCCGGACCGGATTGGGGCTGAATGGACTTCCGTAGGATAAACGGCAGTCTCAAAGTATTTTGGAGCATGGAATGGCGCCGGCAGAAAGCTCACGCGATCTCGCGCTGCTCACGATGTCATATAAGCATTTGCTTGACGGCGTGGCCGCGCGCGATCCGCATTCGAAAACAAGAGCAGAGAACCTGGCGCTTCTCACGGCTCCGTTAGGGCGACCGCGGAAGGATTCTGAAGCAATTGTTTTCGTTGATGATATTTATAATTTGATTAGTGGTGGGCGCGATGACGCCATGGTGAGAACCCAAATTCGGACGGCCTATGGAAAGCCCCTGTTTGATTTGAAGGGTGGCTACCTCATGCTCGATGACGCTTTCGTCGGAAGGGATGGTTTTGTCAGCTGGGAAAACAAATTGTTGATTGATCGAATTCAAGTGACCTTTGTGGATTGGCGTAACGGGGATGAAAGCCGATGGTTTTATACAAACGGGTACTTCTCTGCGTTTTGCCCTGCGGATGGAACTTGCGTGTTTGATCGGGCCGGTCCGCGGCGCGACGTTCCTGCATTTCTTTTCGCAACCCAGAACGCCTATACAAATTTCGGGCATTTTGTACATGATTTTATGACGCAAATACGTGTATATCATGATATAAAGAAATACAATCCGGATATTGTATGCTTGTTTGGGAGGCAATTTGTTTACCCAATGCAGAGGTTGATTATCAATGAGATATTCAGGACTGAAATGTCGGAAAATAAGGTCAGGTATATTGATAATAGAATTGGATGGTATAATAAATTATTTATACCGTACCCGCAGTTCTTGGGCGACTTTGACGCCGTCGGTTTCGAGAGCGCGCGATATGCGCGTAAGCTTCTCAGTCATTGTGCAGCAAAAAATGTGTCGCCGTCGGTGGATACCGTTTCCAGGCGTATATTTGTGTCGAGGCGTGACAGCACGTTGAAATTATATAATCGCGACGAAATCGATCATGCTCACATTGAAAAAGTATTTGCGGATCTTGGCTTCGAGGTTGTTGTCATCACTGAGCTTCGTATAGAGGAAGTATTAGAAAAATTTTACAACAGCGAGATTGTTGCTGGTATTCATGGCGCGGGGCTGCTGAATGTGCTTTTTTCGCGTTCAGAGTCTCCATTGTTGATTGAGTTGAGCCCACTCGTATCTTCATGGCGAAGCATTGAGCGGACCGTTCTGGGCGCCGGGGTCCGCTACAGTTACATCGCGCCAACGATGAAAGGCGATGTGGCGGAATTTCCCGATCTTGAGGCGCAGGTTCGGGCGGCGATCGGCGGCGCTGAATGATCGGCCTCCCGAAAATTGGTAGCGGTTTTTTTCTGGCCCGTCGCGGCGAGAGACTGACTTGCTCCGCGCCGATCGGCGGTCGGCGGGCGTGAGGAGTTGAGTCCTATGCGATATTGCATCGTTGGAGCGGGCTTTTCCGGCGCCGTGATCGGCCGCGCGCTTGCGGAAGCCGGTCACAAGGTTCTCGTCATCGACGACCGCAAGACGGTCGCAGGCAATTGCCATTCCGCGCGCGATTCTCAGACCGGGGTGATGACCCATGTCTATGGGCCTCATATTTTCCATACCGGCGACGAGAGGGTTTGGGCCTATATCCAACGTTTTGGCGAATGGGTCGCCCCATCTCCATCGCGTCCAGGCGGTGGCTCAGGGGCGAGTTTATTCGTTGCCCGTGAATTTGCTGACGATCAATCAATTCTTTGGCGCCGCCATGGGGCCAGTTGAAGCCCGCGCCTTCATCGCCTCCAAATGTCTGCCGATCGAGGCGCCAGCGAATTTCGAAGAGCAGGCCCTGAGCATGATCGGGCCCGAACTGTATGACGCTTTCTTCCGCGGATATACGCGCAAGCAATGGGGCCTGGACGCTCGTCAGCTGCCCGCGTCGATTCTCAAGCGCCTGCCGTTGCGTTTCAACTATGACGATTCCTATTTCGCTCATCCCCATCAGGCGATGCCAATGGAAGGCTATTCGACGGTCGTCGCCGCGATTCTCGCCGCGCCGAACCTCGAGTTACGGCTCGGCGTCGCATTCGAGGACCTGAACGAGAATTTCGCCCATGTCGTCTATAGCGGACCGATCGACCGGTATTTCGACCATGCCCATGGCCGGCTCGGCTACAGAACCCTCGATTTCGAGACATTTCGCGCCAAAGGGGATTATCAGGGCGCGGCCGTGCTCAATTATTGCGACGATGACGTTCCCTTCACACGCATCACCGAGCACAAACATTTCGCGCCGTGGGAGAGGGGGGATTTCGAGAATACGATCTGCTCCCGCGAATTCTCGCGCTTTTGCGGACCGCGGGACATCCCCTACTATCCAATCCGCCAGACCGACGAGGAGGCCATGCTTCGGCTCTATGTCGAGCGTGCGCGCGCGACCCCGGGCATAAGCTTCGTGGGGCGGCTGGGCTCCTATCGCTATCTCGACATGGATGTCACGATCGGCGAGGCGTTGGCGGCCGCCGATATCATTCTGCAGCGAATTCGTGACGGCCAGGCCATTCCGGCGTTTTTCGTCGATCCGCTCGCCAAGGGCGATTGAGACGCGCGCCGCCACGGCGAGGTTCGCGCATTGACACGCCAATTCGCGGCAACGTAATTTTCAGCGAGCCACCAGGCCATTTTCCGTTCCGGTTGAGGTCAGTTGAACGAAATCGTCTCCGACGCCATGCGGGCGAGATCGGCTGGTGTCGCCGCCCGGCAGAAGGGCGAGCGCGAAGAAGCGCTCCGGCATTTCCGCGAGGCGGCGCAACTCGATCCCGAAAATGTCTGGATCAAGCTCGATATGGCGCTGGAATTGTTCGAGTTGCGCCATCTGGACGAAGCCGAGTCGTTCTATCGCGATTTGTCCGAAAAACGTCCCGACCTCGCGCCGGCCTGGCGCGGCCTGGGAATGGTCGCGCGGGCGCGAGGCGACCGCGTTCAGGCCCTTGCCCATTTTCGCGCTGCGGCGGCGCTGGCGCCCGATGACGACTGGACTTTGCGCGATCTCGCTGCGGAATTGAGCGAAGCGGGCGATCTCGACGAAGCGGCGGCGATTTACCGTGGCTTGATCGAGAAAAACCCCGATTTCGACTTGGACTGGCGAGCGCTGGGCCATGTCGCTCGACGGCGCGGCGACCATGCCGAAGCGCTGTCCTGCTATCAAAAGGCCGCCCAGCTCAATCCCGATCACCCCTGGAGCCAGCGCGACGTCGCGATCGAATGGCGCGCGCTCGCCGCCGCCGCCCGGCAGGCCGGCGACCGCGACGCGGCGTTGGGAAATTTCCGCGCGGCGCTGGCGCTCGATGGCGGCCATGTCGCGACGCTGCGCGACATGGCGGCGACGCTCGAAGAGCTCGGGCGGCGCGAGGAAGCCGAGGAAGCCTATCGCGAGTTGACCGCGACGGCGCCGGAATTCGCCGAGGGGCAGCGGGGCCTCGGGCGGATGGCGCGGCAAAAAGGCGCGCGCGAAGAGGCGGTCGGGCATTTCCGAGCGGCCGCGCGGCTCGATCCCGAAAATGTCTGGACGACGCAGGATCTCGCGCTCGAATTGCTCGGTCTGGGCCGTTTCGACGAAGCCGAGGAAATCGCTCGCGCGTTCATGGAACGGCGTCCCGATTCGGCGCAGGCGATCGTCATGCTGGCGAATGTCGTTCGACCGCGCGCGACGGCGGATCAGCTTGTCGCTTTGTACGAAAAGGCGGTCGCGCTCGAGCCCGGCAACCCCCATGTCCGGTTGGCGCTGGCTGGGGAATATGTCGCCCAGTGGCGGCTCGACGACGCGGAAGCGCTTTACGATCGGGCGCTGAAGGAGGACGAGCGGAACGCCGCGGCGCTGCGTGGCAAGGCGCAGATCGCAAGCCGGCGCGGCGACCGGGAGTCCGCGCTTCGTTTTTTCGATGCGGCGGCGGGAGGCGCCGACGCCTCGCCCTGGACGATCGTCGAATTCGCGCGCGAACTGGCGGCGGCGGATCGCCTGGATCAGGCGCGGACGGCGCTGCGCGCGGCGGCGGATCGCGATCGACGCGAGGCGATCTATGACCTGCATCTGGGCTTTCTCGAGCGCGCGGCGGGCGACCGGAGCCAGGCGCGCGCCGCTTTCGAGCGCGCAGCGGCGCGCGACGCAAAGCTGGATCGGGCGCAAATCGAGCTTGCGGTCGAAGATTTCGCTCAGGGCCGCGCGCAACAGGCGATCGAAAGTCTGCGCCTGTCGGCGGAGCAAAATCCCAGCGCCGCGGCGGCGAAGGAAAAGCTTGCCGAGATGCTGCAGCAGCTCGACGATATGCCGCACGCCGTCGAGTTGCAGCGGGAAGTCATCGCGATCGACCCGTCGAATATCTGGTCGCACATCAAGCTCGCGCATGGCCTCGAAAGACTTGGCAGGCATGCGGAAGCGGAAGAAACTTTATCGCATTGCGAGCTCAAATTCGGCGCCGCGCCGGAAATCGAAGCCGCCCGCGCGCGCATGTCGAAGGACCGGGGTGATTATGCACTCGCGCTCTCACGGCTTGAGTCCGCCGCCGCCCGTTTTCCCGGTCACCTGGATCTGTGGATTTTGCTGGTCACGGCGCTGATCGACGCCGGCGAATTCGCGCGGGCGGGCGAGACGATCGAGGCGCATCCCGCCGGCGGCGCGCGGGAAGAAGCGAAAAGATGGATGCTGCGGGGCCTGCTGGCGGCCGCCGAATGGGACCTGGAGCGGTCCCACGCCCTTTTGGCGAATGCGCTGAAGCTCGATCCCGCCGACCAGTCGGCGACATATGCCGCGGCGCGGGTCACGCTTCTCGCCGCGAATGTCGAAGCCGCCCAGGCCCATCTGAACCAGTTCCTTGTCAACGATCCGTCGCACCGGAGCTTTCACCATGGAGGGATCCGGCCGTCGCAAACGCATCTCGGCCAGATGCTCGACGAGTTCAAGCTCGATCGGAAGAATCTGGGCGCGATCCAGGCGGCCCTCGCGACGGACGATCCGGTTTCCGCCCTCGCGCGGATCGTCATGGACGCGCCCGATTATACGCCGGCCGCACTTTGTTATCTGATCGCCTTGCGGCAAAGGGGCCGCCTGGCCCGACATCCGGCTTCACCCGGGACGTCCACTCCGATACCCAGGCGGATCGTCCAATTCTGGGACGAGAACATTCCTCCGGATATTGCGTCGCTTTGCGCCGGGTGGCGCGAGGCGCATCCCTCCTTCGCCTATCGGCTTTTCTCCAAGGAAGAGGCCCGGGCGTATCTCGCTTCGACCGGCGCGCAAGCGGCGCTTGCCGCTTTCGACCGCGCCGTCGAACCCGCCATGAAGGCCGACATTTTCCGGCTCGCTTATCTCTGCCGGGAAGGCGGCTATTACATCGACGCCGACGACCGCTGTCTGGCGCCGCTGACGAGTTTGGACGTGGCCGATCGACGCCTGATTTCATATCAGGAAGATTATGGCACGGTCGGCAACAATTTCATGGGCGCCAGTCCGGCCCACCCGATCCTCGAAAAGGCGCTCGAACATGCCGTCGAGGCGATCAATCGCGGCGATTCGGATGTCGTCTGGCTTTCGACCGGGCCCGGCTTGCTCAGCAGGGAAGTCGCCTCATATGTTGCGGTCGATCCGGAGCGGAGATTGAAAGAAATACTCATTCTCGATCGGCATGAAATATACAAATATGTCGGCATACACTGCGCGACCGCCTATAAATATACTGAGAAACATTGGAGCAGAACCTCTTTCGCGCACAAGTCGCCCCTGGTGAAAACCGTTCTTGATCCGGGTTGAACGCGCCGTCCTGGCCGGCGATTTCGATCGCCTTGAGAATTTTTCGTCGAGCCAGTCCTGCGTCGTTCCCGCGTTCAAGGCGTTCGCGCGTGATTTCGCGATCAGAAATGTCATTCCGAACGCGTCCGGGCTGGTTTTTCGCAAGCCGGCGCTGACGGAACGGGAAGCTGATAGCGCCGCAGGGGCTTCCTTGCCGGTCCCTCGGGCTCTATGGGGCTCTCCGTTCCCGCTTTGCGGTTTCATGCACTTGAGCCTTCCTGTTCTGGTCGAGCATGATTTCGACGGACCATATGATCCCGCTTTTCAAGCTCGACGCCTCGTGCGCGAGGGCCGCCGCAAGCTGGTGAAAAACTTCGGGCGTGAACTCGAACGTCACCGGGACCGGAGCTTTCCACTTCGGGAAGGGCAGGGCGTATCTGGTGGGTCATTCGCTTTGAAAGCCATCTCCCATTTCGCTTTGAAGGTCAGCTTCCTCCGCGCCGTTTGAGCCTGCGGAGAAACTGGGTCCGAAACGTCTCGGCCTCCGAGGGGCCGATGTCCATGCCGAGCGCCTCGCGCCGGCCGTCCGCGTTGACCCCGACCGCCATGATCACCGCCACCGACGGCATAACCGCGGACTTCTTCCCGTTCGACATGAACTTCCTGGGCCCCGCCGCCACCCGCATCATCAACGAGGTCAAAGGCGTCAATCGCGTGGCCTACGACGTCACGTCGAAGCCGCCGGGAACGATCGATTGGGAGTGAGAGCCTCTCACTCCCCGCGCCACGCGACCTCAATCCCGCGCCGTCGGCATCCCGTGCAACAAGGTCGGCGACCTCAATTGCTTTATGTTCGCCAGGGCAAGTCGATAGATGAGCCATCCGGCAGCCGCGTCACCACCGGCGTCGCGCCGAAAACGCCCAGGATCTCCAGCGGCCCCTCGCCCACGTTGAAGATCTGGTGCCGCCCCCCCTTGGGCAGGATCACAGTCTGTTCGGCGCCGAAGCGTCGGCTCTGGCCCCCTTCATGCACTTCGCCCCAGCCGGCCAGACACAGCACGACTTCATCGCAGTCGTGGCTGTGCGGCGGCGTTGCGGCGCCGGGCGCCAAGGTCTGACGCCAGATCGACAGCTGAGAAAGGCCGTCCTGCGCGCCAACCCAGGTCGCGTGGGCGACGCCCGCCAGCGGCGTGGATGCGGGGTCAAGTTGATCAACGATCTCCATGATTCTCTCCTGATGGATGGAACGAAGGAGAGTCTCGGCTAAAATTTTGCGCAGATAAATGGGCGCTATGGCGTAAGATTGACGACATTCTGGCGTTAATGGAGAGTGCCGAAATGTCCGGCATGCAGCAATACATAGCCTTCGCAGACACCGCCAAGCATGGCGGGTTTGCAGCCGCCGCCCGGGCCACCGGCGTCACGCCGTCCTCGCTTGCCAAGGCGGTCGCCCGGCTCGAAAGCGCACTTGGCGTGAAGCTGTTCCATCGCACGACACGCCAGGTGCGGCTCACGCCGGATGGAGAGCGGCTGTTCCAGCGTTGTCAGCGCGTGCTGACGGAAGTTGAGGAGCTGGAAGCCGAAGCCACGGGCGCGCAGCGCTCGGTCTCCGGCGTGCTGCGCATCGATTCACCGGTCTATTACGGCAAAACGTTCGTGCTGCCTGTGCTGGCAAAGTTGCAGCACACGCATCCCGCGCTGCGGCTGGATGTGCAACTCTCGGATCGGTGGGTCGATCTGGTGCGCGAGGGGGTCGATATCGCGGTGCGCATCGGCGCTTTGCAGGATTCCACGCTGGTGGCGCGCCGGATCGATCAGCAGAATCTGGTGCTGTGCGCCAGCGCCCGCTACCTGCGCAAGCGCGGCTTGCCCACCAGCATCGAAGATCTCTCCCGGCACGACGCCATCCGGTTCCGGTTGCCCACCAGCGGCCGCGAGCGCCCGTGGCAGTTGCGTCAGGGCGGCGTGCCCGTGGAACTGCAGCCGCAAGCCAGGATACGCGTTAACGAGACCGAGGCGCTGGTCGATGCTTTGAAGCTCGATTTCGGCGTCTGCCAGCTGCCTGACATGGTCCTGCGCGAGGAGCTTCGGAGCGGCGAGATCATCGAGTTGCTGCCCTCCTGCCGGCCGGAGCCGATGCCGATCAGTCTCGTCCATGCCTCGGGACGTTTGCTGCCCGCGCGCGTGCGCGCGGCGTTGGGCGCGCTCGAAGGACTGCGCAACAGGAATCGCGACGCGCCCTGAGGGCGGAAATCCCAGGCGCGAAAGACTGTTGTCGCTGATCGCAGGACGGGGGGCGTGGATCGATCGGCCGCAATCAGTTGGAAATCGGTCGTGCAGCATTCGGCAGGTTAGGCGTCTTGACACAGGGGCGTCCGGACGGTTCGATAAAGCCGTTCGATGCTTCCCGTGTCGACGGGATCCTCACCACTTGCCATCGTGGTTCGGGACTTCGAATCTGGCGAGATTGTCGGTAGGCTTCTTGCGTGGGGTGGGAACCAAAGCTGATCGAAAGCGCTTCGCGCTGAACGCGGGGAGGCGCGGCGCGGGAGACGCAAAAAGAACGTCGGCCGAAGCGTTCCCGATTGCGAACAATAACGACTGGACGAAGGTTCGGCGGCAGGGAGGACGGCATGGACGTGTTGTCCGGAATCATCGACGCCGCCAAGGCGCGCGTAATGTTCGAAGAGGTAAGGGAATACAGGGGCGAGTTCCGGGAATTCTGTCCGGCGGCGCCCGCAATATCCATTACGTCGCCTCCGGGTCATGCGATCTCAGCCTCGAGGGCGACGACGGACCGCCGCGGCGTCTGACGGCTGGCGACGTCGTCGTGCTGGCCGGCAAGGGCAACCACCATTTGTTGAACGCGCCGCAGGCGGCGAACACCGATCGGGCGCGGATCGCCAGCGGAAGGCTTTGGAGCCACGACACGGGGTTCGGACGCGATCTATTCGCTGCTGCCGCCTATCCTCGTCTTCAATCTGCTCTCGCGCGAATCCATGATTGATCTGGAAGAAGCAGTGCGCATCGGCGGCGCGTATCACGAGGATTCCGGCGCCCGCGCCCTGGCGAGCCGGCTCATCGAAACCCTCGTCATCCTGGCCGCGCATCGCCGGGTGCAGGAGGCGCCGGCCAAGGTCCACGGCTGGGTGGGCGCGCTGCTGTCGGATCCTCGCATCGGCAAGGCCCTGCAACTCATCCACGCCGAACCGGCCTCCGAATGGACGGTCGAACGCCTGGCCCGGCAGGTCGGCATGTCGCGGACCGCCTTCTCGCAAGCCTTCGGCGAACGCGTCGGCGAAGCGCCGATGGCTTATGTCCTGCGCTGGCGCATGCAGGTCGCCATCGATCTGCTGCGGGGCGGCAGGGCGACGATGACCGAGGTCGCCGACGCGGCCGGCGTACGCCACCCAATCGGCTTTCACCAAGGCGTTTCGGCGCCGAATTCGGCGTGCCTCCCGCCGCCTACGCCAAGGCGATCGCCGAGGCGAACCGGGACGCGCAGAAGCTTCGGGCCGCGCGGCTGAGCGCCATCCCCTCTGGCGCGTCGAAAGGCGAGGTCCAACGAGAACTGGAAAAAAGCGCGCTCGAGTTCGAGCGGCTGGCTCCGGCTGCGATCTGCTCGATCTCATTTACGACGAGGCGCATCAGAAGCTTCGCATCGGCGCCGCGCCGTCGCTGCCGGACGCCTACAACAGGACGATCGACGGTCTCGTCATCGGTCCTCAGGTCGGCTCGTGCGGCACGGCGGTCTATCGGCGCCAACCGGTGATCACCCGGGACATCATGACGTCCGAACTTTGGGCGGACTTCCGCTATCTCGCCGCGCGCTACAATCTGAAATCGTGCTGGTCGAGCCCAATTTTCGGCGACCGTGACGAAATTCTGGGGACATTTGCGGTCTATTATACCCAGTTTCACGAACCGAGCGGCGCGGAGCTGGGCCTCATGGACCACATGAACAGCCGCGTGAAGGCGATCCTGTCGAGCCATCTTGCACGCGAGAGGGCGCTCGCGACAGTCTGAACGCCTGGACAAGCCGTGCGGACGCCGCGAACAGGAACGGATCGTCCGGCGACGGAACAAGACACGCCGGGCCGGGCGATTCCGTCTGCGGCGCCCATGCGTCTGTTGCGGCGCAATAAATAAAACTTCTCCAGCTTTACAACGGGAACTGCCGAGGCTTGTGCGCTGCGGTATCGCAACTCTGGCGCGCCCGGCAAAACTTGTACGATCGGACACAAGTTCGAACGCGCCGAACATTGTTCCAATCCTTCGCTCCTTCGACAATGCGTTCCGGCGAAAAGACGCCAAAGCGCAGGGAGGACCCCATGGATTTCAGAACAGTCGTCGGTAGCCGTCGCTCGACGCGCTATTACAAACCCTATCAGCCGGTCGAGAAGGAGAAGATCCAGATCATTCTCGAAGCCGCCCGGCTGCAATCTTGCCACGGCAACGCCTCGGACATCCGCAAAGCCGTCGTCATCACCAAGGGCGAGACGCCCGACGACGTGCGCGACGCGATGATCGAGGCCCTTTACAACCAGCCGCAAGCGGCGCAGGCGCCCGTCATGATCGTCTGGTCCTGCGACATGAGTGGCTGGCAGGCGATCAAGCCCCGCCTGATGGATCTCATCAAGGTCGGCGCGCTCAATTCGGCTTATGGCTGGAGCGAAGAGTTCGTCGACAGCGTCGTGATGAAGACGCCGGACTTCAACGTCTGCTCCTACATGCTGGAGGAGAACGCCAGCGGCGCCGGCCCTTCGCCGAGCGAAGTCTTCGCCAAGTGGCTGAGCGCGATCGAAAGCGGCCTGGCTATCGGCAGCGCGCTGCTGGCCGCGACCAACGAAGGCCTCGGCACGCAGCTTCTCACCGGCAAACGCGACCGCATCCGCGAGATTCTCGGCATGCCGGAAACCGTGACGCCGCTGCAGATCCAGATCCTGGGCTATCCCGCGGAATTCCGCCGATTGCGGCGGCCAGCGCCCGCGCCCGGACTTCGAGAGCCTCTATTTCGCCGACAAGTGGGGATCGAGCCTGAAGCGCGATCCCGCGGTGACCAAGGAGCTCGAAGCGACCGGCATGATCCAGCGCGCCGCGCCGACTCCATGGCGCAAGGCGGAAGTGCGCGCGCTGTCGGCGATGTTCGAGTTGCCGGAATGAGCGAAGCTGCCGAAACCCACGCCACGTCGGGGGCCATGGAGAAATACGCCTCCACGCTCGACGACATGTCGCCGGCGGACCTCAATCGGCGTGTCGAAATCATCCGTTCGTTCGCGAATTTCTGCGAACGGACGCCGGATCAGATGGCCGACGAAATCTACGACCGCGTGACGATGAAATACAAGAAGCGGAACTTCTATACGCAAAAGCTGAACGAATTCACGGAGGGGGTCGAAGGGCCCCGTTCGACCAAGGTGTTCGTCGGCAATGTGATCCGCGCCTTCTTCATCGCCAACGGGTCCCGGATTCCGCCGGAAAAACCCTCCTGGATGTGAGTTCGAAGCCATGATCGTCGGATTGGGCGGAGGAATTGGAGCGGCGCGGCTATGGACCGGCCTGGCCGCGCTGGCGCCGGCGTCCAGTCTGACTTTCATCGTCAACACCGCTGACGATATGACGCATCGGGGCTTGCGCATCTGCCCCGACATCGACACGACGATCTACGCCCTCGCCGGCGTGCGCGACGAGGCGCGCGGGTGGGGGCTCGCCAACGAGAGCTGGCGCGCCGCGGAGCGGCTGCGCCAGTTCGACCCCGAAAGCTGGTTCAACCTCGGCGATCTCGATCTCGCGACCCATCTCTACCGCTCCGGGCTGCGCGACGAGGGCGCGCCGCTTTCCGCCATCACGGAGCGGCTGGCGCGGGCGCACGGGCTCGAACAGGCGATCCTGCCCATGAGCGACGGCGACGTCGAAACCTGGGTGACCACCGCTTCCGGCGAAACGATCCATTATCAGGACTACCTGGTGCGCCGCCATTGCGCCGAACCGCTGGCCGGGGTCGAACTGCGCGGCGCGCGCGATCCGGCGCCCGGCGTGATCGCTTCCATCGCCGAGGCCGATTTCATCATTCTCGCGCCGAGCAATCCGGTGGCGAGCCTGCACCCGATCCTGGCGATGGCCGGGGTGCGCGAAGCGCTCGCCGCGAGCAAGGCGCCGAAGATCGCGGTGACGCCGACGGTGAACGGCGCGCCGATCGTCGACATGGGTGAAGCGAACCGCGCCCGAAGCCGCGCCGCGCTGCTCGCGCTGCAGGGGCTGCCGCATCGCGCCGCCGCGATCGCCGGCCTCTATCGCGGGCTTGTCGACGCCTTCGTGGTCGACGCGCGCGACGGCGGCGAAGCGCGTGAGGTCGAGGCGCTCGGCCTGCAGGCGCTCCTCGCCGACACGCTGATCGCTGGGCGCGATCACAGCGTGGCGCTGGCGCGGCGGCTTCTCGCCTGGCGCGACAGCGCGGAACAAATCGCACGAGCGCCGGTGACGGCGCGCTGCGCCTGACACGGGAAACGGGAGGAAGGAACCATGGATAGAGCGACGAAGATCGCGGTGTTGGGCGGCACAGGCGCGCTGGGTTTCGGCCTCGTGCATCGCCTGGCGCGCGGCGGATTCAAGATTGCGATCGGCTCTCGCGATCCCGCGCGCGCGGCAGGAAAAGTCGCCGAGGCGCGCGCCGCCATGCAGGGCGCCGAGGTCTTCGCCGCGACCTACGCGGACGCCGCGCGTTGGGCCGACGTCGTGGCGCTCGCCGTTCCCTTCTCTAGCCATGACGAGATTCTCGAACAGGTCGCTGACGTCCTGCCGGGCCGCATCCTGATCGACGTCACCGCGCCGGTGAAGCCGCCGAAAGTCTTCGTCGTGCAACTGCCCGGCGGCCGCTCGGTCGCCGAGGCGACCCAGGAGCGGCTCGGGCCGCAGGTGCGCGTCGTCTCCGCCTTCCAGAATGTCGCGGCGACCAAGCTCGTCGAGGACGGCGACTGCGATTGCGACGTACTGGTGACCGGCGACGACGTCGAGGCGCGCAAGGAGGTGATGAGCCTCGTCGCCGACATCGGCCTGAACCCGATCAACGCCGGGCCGATCGCCAACGCGCTGGCGGCCGAGGCGCTGACCGCCGTTCTGATCGGCGTCAACCGCTGGCACAAGGCCGATCATGCCGGCATCCGCATCACGGGGCTGCCATGAACGCGCATGTGAGCGCCTCGGTCCGTCCGCTCGCCGTCCTGCCGCTCGTCGGCCTGCCGCTGGTCGAGCCGGGCGACGACCTCGCCCGGCTGCTGATCACGGCGATTGACGCCATGGGCCTGCGCCTCGAGCGCCGCGACGTCGTGGTCGTGACGTCGAAGATCGTGTCCAAGGCCGAAGGCCGCTACGCCCGTCTGGCCGATGTTCGACCGGGTTCGGAGGCTCTGCGCTATGCGTCGGTCTCCGGCAAGGATCCGCGCCTCGTCCAGCTTGTGCTCGGCGAATCCGAAGAGGTGCTGCGCTGCCGGCCGGGCGCGATGATCGTCGCCCACCGCCTCGGCCATGTGCAGGCCAACGCCGGGATCGACCAGTCGAACATCGCCGACGGGGACTCGAGGGTTCTGCTGCTTCCGGTCGACCCCGACCGCACGGCGGCAGAGCTGAAGTCACGCCTCGACGCGGCTTACCAGACGGACGTCGCTGTTGTGATCGCCGACAGTCTCGGCCGCGCCTGGCGGAAGGGGACGGTCGGCGTGGCGATCGGCGCCGCCGGCCTGCCGTCGTTGAGGGATCTGCGCGGCGAGCCCGACCTGTTCGGCCGCGCGCTGAAAATCAGCGAAACCGGTTTCGCCGACGAAATCGCCGCCACGGCGACCCTGGTGATGGGCCAGGGCGCCGAGGGCGCGCCGGCGACAATCCTGCGCGGCCTGTCCTGGCGCGGCGCGCCGACCGGCGCGGGCGCGCTGCTGCGCCTGCGGGAGGAGGATCTGTTCCGATGAGCGGCTTTCGACCGAAACGCATCGTCGCGCTCGCGGGCGGCGTCGGCGGGGCGCGCATGACTTGCGGGCTGGCGCTCGCCGCGCCGGACGCCGCGATGACGGTCATCGTCAACACCGGCGACGATTTCGAACATCTCGGCCTGTCGATCAGCCCCGATCTCGACACGCAGCTCTATACGCTCGGGGACTCGAAAACCCTGAGCAGGGCTGGGGACGCCGGGATGAGACCTGGGCCTTCATGGAGGCGCTCGAAGTCGTCGGCGGGCCTAGCTGGTTCCGGCTCGGCGACCGCGATCTCGCCCTGCACGCAGAACGCACGCGGCGTCTCGCGGCGGGCGAGAGCCTCACGGCGATCGCCGCGCATTTCGCCAAGGCTTTCGGGGTCGTGGCGCGCCTCGCCCCGATGAGTGACGATCCCGTGCGCATCGTGCTCGAGACCGAAGACGGCCGCCTGCCGATGCAGGATTTTCTCGTGCGCGAGCGCGCCAGGCCGGCGGTTCGCCGCATCCTGTTCGAGGGCGCGGATCGCGCGCGCCCCGGCGCCGCGGCGCTCGCGGCCCTCGCCGATCCCCGCCTCGGCGCGGTCGTCATCGCGCCGTCCAATCCATTCCTCAGCATCGATCCGATCCTCGCCGTCCCCGGCCTGCGCGGCGCGCTGGCGAAGGTCGCCGCGCCGGTCGTCGCGGTCACGCCGATCATCGGCGGCGGATCCGTCAAAGGGCCGCTCGCCAAGATCATGCGCGAGTTGGGCCTTGACGTCTCGCCGCTGACGATCGCCGCCCATTATCGCGGCCTGATCGACGGCATCGTCATCGACGAGGTCGATTCCCGCCTCGCCAACCGGTTCGACATCCCCTGCCATATCGCGCCGACACTGATGCATGGCGACGCCGGGCGCGAGGCGCTCGGCCGCGTCGCGCTCGATTTCGCCGGCGCGCTCGCCGCAGGACGCGAAACGCAACGCAGAAAGGCGACGGCGCGATGAGGCGACCGGCTGAAAACCGCGTCTGGCTGGTCACGCCGGTCAAGATGCTCGGCAGCGCCAAGTCTCGCCTGGCGGCGCGGCTGACGCCGCATCGGCGCAAGGCGGTCGTGCTGGCGATGCTGCGGGACGTCCTGTGGGCCGCGGCGCAATGCCGGGACCTCGAAGGCGTCTGCGTGGTGACGAGGGATCCGCTGGTCGCCGCGGAAGCGAGCCGATTCGGCGCGCTTGTCGCGCGCGAGCCGAAGCGCGGCGTCCTCTCCGAAGCTTTTGAGCTCGGCGTGCGAGCGGTCACCGAGCGCGGCGCGACCGGCGTCCTGCTGCTGCCGGCCGACTTGCCCCTCATCAAGACGGCCGACATCGCTGCGCTGATTCGGCGCGACGAGGCGACGCCTCTGGTTCGGCTCGCCGCCGCGGCGCGCGACCATGGCACCAACGCCATGGCCTTGTGGCCGACCGGGATCATCGCGCCGCAATATGGCGGACGCAGCTACGAAGCGCATCTCGGCGCCGCCAGCGCATGCGGCGCTCCGGTCGAAATCGTCGATCTGCGCCGTCTGACGCTGGACATCGACCGCCCCGCCGACATCGCCGCCCTGCGCCGGTTCGAGCCAGGCGCGCATACGGCGCGCGCCCTGCGGCTGCCGCCGCGGGCGAGACCAGGCGGGCGAATTCCCGCAGCGGGGCGAGCGCCGGACGGCCGCGCCAGGACAGAGAACAAGGGGAGGATGAAATGGAAATGACGAGCAGCCCCGCGCCCCGCGCGACCGACCAGAACCTGCGGACCTTTGTCGCCGAGGCGAGCCTCGACGAGATCATGGCCGCCGCCGGCGCCTTGCGCGACCAGGGTCGCGGCGATGTCGTGACCTATTCGCGCAAAGTGTTCATTCCGCTGACCCAGCTCTGTCGCGACATCTGCCGCTATTGCACGTTCGCCAAGGCCCCCCGCGGCCTGGCGCGCGCCTATCTGACCGAGGACGAAGTGCTCGAAATCGCGCGCGCCGGCGCGAAGATGGGTTGCAAGGAGGCGCTGTTCACCCTCGGCGACAAGCCGGAGGCGCGCTATCGGACGCCGCGCGCCGAACTCGAAGCGCTCGGCTGCCGGCGACGATCGAATATCTGGCGCGCATGTGCCGCCGCGTGCTCGAGGAGACCGGGCTGCTGCCGCACGTCAATCCGGGCGTGCTGAGCGCCGAGGACATGGCCGAACTGCGCCGGGTCTCAGTGTCGCAAGGGCCTGATGCTGGAGAGCGCCTCGGAGCGACTGTGCGGCCGCGGCCGGCCGCATTTTGGCTCGCCCGACAAGGTTCCGGCGCGCGCGTCTGGCGACCGTCGAAGAGGCGCGGGCGGCAGAAATTCCCCTTCACCAGCGGCATACTGATCGGCATCGGCGAGACGCGCGAGGAGCGTCTCGACGCCCTGTTCGCGCTGCGCGACCTTCATCTGCGCCACGGCCACATCCAGGAAATCATCGTCCAGAATTTCCGCGCCAAGCCGGGCACGAAAATGGCGCAGGCGCCCGAGCCCTCGCTGGAGGAGCATGCTATGGACCATGGCTGCGGCGCGCCTGGTTTTCGGGCCGCACGCCGAACATCCAGGCGCCGCCGAATCTCAGCCCGGGCGCACCGCCGAGCTGATCGCGGCCGGGATCAACGACTGGGGCGGCGTTTCGCCGGTGACGCCCGACCACGTCAACCCGGAAGCGCCGTGGCCGCAGATCGAGGAACTGGCGCGCGAGCGCGCGACGCGGGCAAGCGCTGGTCGAACGTCTCGCGGTCTATCCGGCATATCTCGCCGCGCCGAACGCTGGCTCGACCCACGCTTCCACCGGGCGTGCTGCCGGGACGCGACGCGGATGGCTTCGCGCGCGCACGACGACTGGGCGCCGGCGCGCAGATGCGCTCTGCCGGCGCCGCGTCGCCCCATGCGGCGCGCGAGCCTCGCGAGGCGAGCCGCTCGCGTCGGCATCGTCGCAACGCGCAGAGCGGTCGGCGAGCGTCTGCGCGAGACGCGAGATCGCGCGCCTGTTCGCGGCGCGCGGCGCGGATTTCGCCGCGGTCTGCGAGCGCCGCCGACGCGCTGCGCGCGCGCTGAACGCGCGACGTCGTCACGCTACGTCGTCAACCGGAACATCAATTACACCAACGTCTGCGGCTACAAGTGCAGCTTCTGCGCCTTTTCGAAGGGCAGCGGCGACGAACGCTGCGCGGGCCGGCCTTACGACCTCGACCTGACGAAATCCAGCGCCGCGCGCTCGAAGCCTGGGAGCGCGGCGCGACCGAAGTCTGCCTGCAGGGCGGCATCCATCCCGACTATACCGGCGAGACCTATCTGGGATCTGCGCGCGCGTCAAGGCGGCGGTGCCGGACATGCACGTCCATGCTTTTTCGCCGCTCGAAGTCTGGCAGGGCGCGACGCACGCTCGGGCTGCCGCTGCGAGAATACCTGACGCGGCTCAAGGCCGCGGGGCTGGCTCGCTGCCCGGCACGGCGGCCGAGATCCTGCGACGACGAGGTGCGCGCCGTTCATCTGCCCGGACAAGATCAACACGGCGCAATGGCTGGAGGTGATCGAGACCGCGCACGAGGTCGGCCTGCGCACCACCGCGACGATCATGTTCGGCCATGTCGAGGAGCCGCGCCACTGGGCGCGCCCATCTCAACGCGTGCGCGACGTGCAGCCGCGCACCGGCGGTTTCACCGAATTCGTGCCGCTGCCCTTCGTCAGCATGGAGGCGCCGATGTTCCTGCAAGCGCCGCCCGCGCCCGGGACCGACCTTCCGCGAGGCCGTGCTCATGCACGCGGTGGCGCGCCTCGCGCTGCACCCGCAGATCGACAATATCCAGACGTCCTGGGTCAAGATGGGCCGCGCTGGGGCGCTGCGCTGTCTCGACGCAGGCTGCAACGACCTCGGCGGCAGCCTGATGGACGAATCGATCACGCGCGCCGCCGGGGCGACGCACGGCTGCGAATTCTCGCCGAAGGGCATGCGCGAGGCGATCGCGGCGATCGGGCGACGTCCGATGCACCGCACCACCCTTTACGCTCCCGTATCGCCGGAACGGACCCGGCGCGCTGAAAACGCCGGGCCGCTCACGGAGCGTTTCGAGCCGTCGGCGGGCCGGCGGGCGCGCATCGCCGGGACGCCCCGGTTCTCGCAGATTTCTCTGCTCGTCGGGGAGATGGCCGCGCCATGAATGTCGCAACCCTGCTCACCCGCGCTGCGGTCCAGTACCCGGACCACCCCGCCATAGCCGTCGGCGGCGAACTGATCGTCGACTACGCCTCGCTGGCCAGGCGCGTCGCCGCGCTGGCCGGCGGGCTCCTGCGCCGAACTCGACGCCAAGCCCGGCGACCGGGTCGTCATCGCCGCGACGAACCGTCCCGAATATGTCGAGACGCTGTTCGCCTGCTGGCGCGCGGGACTTGTCGCCGTGCCGGTCAATGTCAAGCTGCACGAGAAGGAGGTGCTGCACATCGTCAGCGACTCCGGCGCCAAGGCCGTGTTCGGCTGCCCGAAGACCGCCGGCGCCTTGCGGCCCCTCACTCCGCCCGGCGTCGCCTTTGTCCAGATGGGCTCGCCCGCCTATCTCGAACTCGCCGATGGCGCGGGCGCCGCCTGCGCCGATTGCGAGCCCGACGCGCTCGCCTGGCTGTTCTACACCAGCGGCACGACCGGCTTTCCCAAGGGCGCGATGATCTCGCACGCCAATCTGATGGCTCTCGTCGCCGGCTATATGGCCGACGTCGATGGAATCGAGGCGGGCGACGCGCTGATCCACGCCGCGCCCATGTCGCACGGCTCGGGCCTCTACATGCTGCCCTATGTCGCGGCAGGCGGCGTTCAGGCGGTCCCGCGCTCGGGCGCCTTCGACGAGAAGGAACTGTTCGAACTCGTCGCGGCCCATCCTCGCGCCTCGCTGTTCGCGGCGCCGACCATCGTCAAGCGCCTGACGCGCTATGCCACGGCGCAGGCGCCCGACTTCAGCAACCTGCGCACCGTCGTCTATGGCGGCGGGCCGCTTTACTACGAAGACCTGATCGAGGCCTCGGCGTTTTTCGGCGACCGCTTCGCGCAGATCTATGGTCAGGGCGAATGCCCGATGACCATCACGTCAATGCGGCGCGACGCCTTCGCCGCGGCGGTCGCGCGCAAGGACGCCGAATACCTTCGCTCCGTCGGCATGCCCTTCGCCTTCAACGAGGTCCGCATCC
The DNA here is from genome assembly GCA_963748385.1 of uncultured Pseudomonadota bacterium. Taxonomy (GTDB): domain Bacteria; phylum Pseudomonadota; class Alphaproteobacteria; order Rhizobiales; family Beijerinckiaceae; genus Rhodoblastus. Next base: position 74,751 of record CAVVIQ010000015.1, on the reverse strand, counting down.
GCGGCGCTTCCGGCGAGGATATGCCGGCCGGCGAAGTGGGCGAAATCTGCGTCCGCTCTCCGGCCGTGTGCCTCGGCTACTGGAACAATCCGGAAGCGACCGCCAAGACGTTCCGCGACGGTTGGCTCTTTACCGGAGATCTCGGCCGCATGACCGGCGCCGGCGCGCTCGTGCTCGCGGGACGGTCGAAGGAGACGATCATCTCCGGCGGCACGAACATCTATCCGATCGAAGTCGAGAACGTGCTTCTTGCACATCCCGCGGTCGTGGAGGCGACGGTGATCGGCGTCCCCGATGCGGAATGGGGCGAGGCGGTGGTCGCTTATGTCGTGGCCTCCAGCGCCGACGATCGGCTCATCGGCGAACTCGACGCCTTGTGCGTCGACAATATGGCGCGGTTCAAGCGTCCGAAACATTACCGCATCGTGCCGGAACTGCCGAAGAACAATTACGGAAAAGTCGTCAAGCGCGATCTGATCGCACAGGAGGCCGCGCAAGCGGGAAAGGAGAAACCATGAGCAGGATCGCAGGATGGGCGCACAGCCGCTTCGGCAAGCTCGAAGGCGTGTCGCTCTATGACCTCATAGAGAAAGCGTCGAACGAAGCGCTGGCGCACGCCGGCGTGGACGCTGCCGATGTCGACGACGTGTTCGTCGCCCATTTCAACCAGCGCATGGTCGGGCAGGGCTTTAGCGGCGCTCTGCCGGCGACCTTCGCGCCGGGCCTGCGCTCGAAACCCTCCGTCCGCGTCGAAGCCGCCTGCGCCTCCGGCTCCGCGGCGGTGCATCTGGCGTCGCGCATGATCAACTCGGGGGCGACGCGCGTCGCGCTCGTCATCGGAGTGGAGAAGATGACGGACGCCGACGCCGAAACCGTGCGGCAGGCGCTGCTGTCGGCCTCCTATTACGAGACCGAGCGCGATTCGAGCTTCGCCGGCCTTTTTGCGGAATTCGCCAAGGCTTATTTCGCCGCCAACGGCGACCAGTCCGCCGCGCTCGCGAAAATCGCCGAAAAAATCACGGCTACGGCGCCAAGAACCCGCTCGCCCACATGCAGAAGGCGCTGAGCTTCGAATTCTGCAACACGGTCGGGCCGCAGAAATCCGCTGGTGGCCGCGCCGCTCAGGCGCACCGATTGCTCGATGGTCTCCGACGGCGCGGCGGCCCTGGTGCTGACCTCCACCGACCGCAAGGCCGGCGCCGGCGCCGACATCCGCATCCGCGGCGCTTCCGCGGTCACGGTCAGCATGCCGATGAAGGGCCGCGACCTGAGCCGTCTCGACGGCTGCGCGGCGGCTTGGCGCAAGGCGTTCGATGCAGCGAAAGTCGGGCTCGACGACCTCGATTTCGTCGAGACCCACGACTGCTTCACCATCGCCGAACTCATGCAATACGAGGCGATGGGGTTGGCGGCTCCGGGGCGCGGCGCCGATGTGCTGGCCAACGGCGACTGCTATCTGGGCGGGCGCCTGCCGGTCAATCTGTCTGGCGGACTGAAAGCCAAGGGCCATCCGATCGGCGCGACCGGCGTCTCGATGCATGTGCTCGCCGCGCGCCAACTCGCCGGCGACCCTTCCGGCGTCGGCGTCGAAGGCGCGCGCATGGGCGGCGTCTTCAACATGGGCGGCTCCGGCGTCGCCAACCATTGTTCGATCCTGGAGCGAGTCGACTGAGCCTGAAGGAGCGAGGGATGAACGGGAGCCATGACGCGCGCATTCTTTGCGAGCGCGCCGCATTCGAATTGTCGCGCGAACGCTTCGTTCGCATCGGGCGCGGCCGCGCGGCCTTCGATGTCGCCACGGCCGAAGCTTTCGTCGCCACGGCCGCGACGGCGGGAGTGTTGAGGCCGACACGCCTGGTCCTCGCTTCCGGCCGGGCGAAGCGCCTGGGCGGCTTGGGCGACGGCGCCGTCGTTCTGCCGATCGGCGGGCTGAAGCCGGCCGAGGTCGCGGCTCTCTCCGGCGCCAGCGAGTTGGAGCCCGACATTCGCGCCGCGTCGCAGCCGTTTGAACCGGCGGACGCCATCCATTCCGCCTTGCTCGACCTTGCGCGCATGGCCGGCCGCCTGCCGGCCGTCGTCGCGGCGCCCGCGCGGTCGGGTCGGCAACCGCATGCGCTCCATTTGTCCGCCGCTTCGCTGCTGGCGGGCGTGGCGGCCGACGCCTGTTCGGCGAAGCCCAAGCGCCTGCTCAGCGTGCGCCTGCCGCTTCGCTTCTGCGAGGAAACGCGCCTGCATGTCTGGCGCGACGCCAATGGCCACGAATATCACGCGCTCGAAATCGGCAAGCGCGCCGGGCGGCCGCCGGTCGTGCGACTGCACTCGGAATGCATGACCGGCGATTTGCTCGGCTCGCTGCGCTGCGACTGCGAGATCCAGTTGACCGGCGCGATCGAAAGGATCGCCCGCGAAGGCCACGGATTTTTGATCTATCTGCCGCAGGAAGGCCGCGGCGTCGGCCTCACCAACAAGCTTCGGGCCTATCGCCTACAGGAGCGCGGCGTGGACACCTACACCGCCAACAGCGCGCTCGGCTTGGGCGAAGACGAACGCAACTTCGACGCCGCCGGCTCCATGCTCGCGGACCTCGGCGTCGAGGAGATCTATCTCCTGTCGAACAACCCCGAAAAGGCGCGACAGCTGAATTTGAATGGCGTTAAGGTGTGTCGGATCCTGCCGCACGTCTTCGACCCTAACCCGCACAATGAAAGCTACATCGCGGCAAAGCGGATGTGGGAACAGGCTCGACGTGCGGATCCTCATCGCATGGATCATTCGGCGCTTCAGGTCGCATGAACGATATCTTTCCTGGCGTCGCCAACTGGCCAAGGGCGAACGGTCGCCACGGCCGATTGGCGACGCCTGGACATTCATTTTGATGTGAATATTGACGCGCCGCCCTGCGAGATCGCGATCCTGGGCAGGAACCGATTTCACTTTTGGCTTTCTGGGTTTAGGGCGATTGCAATTGGTGTCCGCATTGGCATGCGAACCGATGACGGAACTGCCCCCACTGAAGGGTCCCAATGGCACGTTGGTTCGCGGTCGGCCTGAGCGTCAGGCCGAGTGTCGAGCTTTGCCTGGGTTACGCAGGCGCTCGCCGCCCAACGGGCGTTTCGGAGTGATCTCAGAAATCAGGCCGACCCGCCACAAATTTCCGCTTGTGGCGCTGAGCCGGCAGCCGGCGGCCATTTTGTACGGCCGCTATCTGCGGTTCGGAGTGTCAAACGTGCCTGGGGCGTTGATTTCAGGCCCGCAGGTGGCGGGGCACTGGGAGGGAGCGGCTGGAAGGGGGGGCCTTCCATGTCCGAGAGCCACATCCAGCAACAGGAACATCGGCAAGCGCCTTGGAACAAGGGAAGGCTCGTTGGTCAGAAACGCCCCCTCAAGCCGAAGGAAGTCTGGAACATCCGCGCTCGCCTTCAAATCGAGGCGCGCAAGCGCGACCTCGCAATCGACAACAAGTTGCGGGGTTGCGACCTCGTCGGTTTGAAGATCGGCCACTCGTGCGTCGGGGGCAGAATGCGCGACGGCGCAACGATCATCCAGAAGAAGACCGGTAGGCCGGTCCAATTCGAAATCGTGGAGCAAACCCGGGCGTCAGTCGAGGATTGGCTGGCGATACTCAAATTCCGGGATGGGCGCTTTCTCTTTCCAAGCCGCGTTCATCAGGAGCCCGACATTTCAACGCGCCAATACGCCCGGATTGTCCACAGCTGGGTTCAAAGCGCCGGTCTGGACAACTCGGCCTATGGCGCGCATTCGATGGGGCGAACGAAGGCTGCCCAGATCTATAAAAAGACCGGCGACCTGAGAGCTGTTCAGCTTTTGTTGGGGCGCACGAAACTGGAGAGCGCCGTCCGCTATCTCGGAATCGAGGTGGACGACGCGCTCGGCATTTCCAAGCAGGTAGATCTGTGGCGGATTGGTTGCGGCGCCGCAACTCGACCGCACGCGACAAACTCTGCCGTTTTCGTGGAGACAGCGGACGTCGCAAGCTGCAAATGAACCGGAAATAATGACCCGAACCGGAAATTCCCGGTCGAAACCGCCAGTGGCAGTCACGGGCAAGGAGCGGCCCCAGATCGATGGGCGACAATAGACTGTATAGCGTCCGTTCACGCACCTGCCCACCGACGACGACGGGTCGAGCCGCACCCTCGACGCAATGGGCCTGGCGCTGAACCGTCGGTGTTGCGAAAAAGGCGACAGCTGTCGCACGCTTGCGACAGCTGTCGCATGGCTCGTGACAATTCCCGTTGTAATGGCCCCTGGAATTCCAGCCAAATGAGGCCGCGCAAGCGCTCTGCCGCCTTGGCATGGGCGTTGCAGGCCGTGCCATGGCGGTCCCGCGGCAAAAATTCCGTTCGGGACGGAGCAGGAGGCGCACCAATGGATCCGAATGCCGAACGTATGCTTTGGATGTACGAGAAGATGGTCGAGATCCGTGAGTATGAAGAGACCATGGCCGCCGTCTATCTCGAGGGAAAACTGCCGCCGAAAATCCAGAAGGGTCTGGCCTTCGACATCGGCTCGGGCCCTGTGCCCGGCGAAATGCATCTCGCCGCCGGCCAAGAGCCCGTCGCTGTGGGCGTCTGCGCCCATCTTCGCGTCGAAGACACGGTGGTCGGCACGCACCGCCCGCACCATTTCGCGATCGCCAAAGGCGTTCCGCTCGACAAGATGACCGCCGAAATGTTCGGCAAGGTCTCCGGGCTCGGGCACGGCAAAGGCGGCCACATGCATCTGTTCGACCCCGAGCGCCGCTTCAGCTGCAGCGGCATCATCGGGGCGAGCTTGCCGCCGGCTTGCGGCGCAGCACTGGCCGCCAAGAAGCGCGGCCAGGATCTCGTTGCCGCGGCCTTTTTCGGCGAGGGCGCCGCCAACCAGGGCTCTTTCCACGAATGCCTCAACCTCGCCGCCCTGTGGAAGCTGCCGGTGCTTTTCATCTGTGAGGACAACAAATATGCGATTTCGGTCGAGAAATCGGAATCCACATCGGTCGCGTGGAACGCCGATCGCGCCTCGGCCTATGGCATCCCTGGAGTGCGCGTCGCGGAGAACGACGCCATCGCCGTTTATGACGCGGCCGGGGCCGCGGTCGCGCGCGCGCGGCGTGGCGACGGCCCGACATTGATCGAGGTGAAGACGGATCGCTATTTCGGCCATTTCCAGGGAGACGCCGAAGTCTACCGGCCGAAGGACGAGGTCGCCAAGCTGCGCGGCCACGACCCCATTCCGCATCTCGGCGATCGCTTGAGAAAGGAGGGCCTCATCGACGACGCGAAGGACGCCGCGCTGAGGGAGCGCGTGCGCGCACGGGTTTCGCAGGCGTTCGATTTCGCACGCAACAGCCCCTATCCCGCGCCGCAGGATGCGCTCCTGCACGTGTTCGCCTGAGCCGCGTCGATTTCGCAATGGAGAGACAGCAATGACGGATAAGTCCAATCGCAAATTGACCATGGCGCAGGCCATATCGGAAGCGATCTCGCAAGAAATGGAGAGGAGCGCAGACGTCTTCGTCATGGGCGAGGACATCGGCAAATATGGCGGCATTTTCGGCGCAACCGGCGGATTGCTGCAGAAATTCGGCAAGGACCGCATCATGGACACGCCGATATCGGAGACCGCCTTCATTGGCTCCGCGATCGGCGCGGCGGCGGCCGGCATGCGGCCGATCGCCGAACTCATGTTCGTGGACTTCTTCGGCGTCTGCATGGACATGATCTACAATCACATGGCGAAAAACACTTATATGTCAGGGGGAAATGTCCGGCTGCCGATGGTTCTGATGACGGCGATTGGCGGCGGCTACAACGACGCCGCCCAGCATTCGCAGTGTCTCTACGCAACTTTCGCCCACATGCCGGGAATCAAGGTCGTCGTTCCGTCCAACGCCCACGACGCCAAGGGGCTGATGATCCAGGCCATTCGCGACGACAATCCCGTGCTGTTCATGTTCCATAAGGGGATCATGGGCCTGCCCTGGATGGCCTATTTCGAAGGGAGCGCCAATGAGGTTCCCGTCGATCCCTACACTTTGCCGTTCGGCCAGGCCAATGTTGCGCGGCAGGGTCGGGACGTCACGATCGTGACGATCAGCCAGATGGTCCAGAAAGCGCTCGTTGCGGCTGACGAACTGGCGAAATCCGGCGTTGAGGCCGAAGTCGTCGATCTTCGCACTCTGGTCCCGCTCGATCGCGCCACGATTCTCGCCTCCGTTCGCAAGACCGGGCGGCTGATCGTGGCGGATGAAGACTATCTGAGCTTCGGACTTTCCGGCGAAATCGCGGCGCTGGTCGCCGAAAATCTCGATACTGTCCAGCTCAAGGCGCCAGTGCGTCGCTTGGCGCCGCCGGACGTTCCCATTCCGTACAGCCGGCCGCTCGAACAGTTTGTCATTCCTCAGGCGCCGGCGATCGTGGCCGCTGTGAAAGAACTGATGCAGGCGAAAGGGATCGCGGCATGAGCCGTCTGGACGTCGTGCTCGAGGCGTCGGCGTGGACGGATGTCGAGGAGGGCACGGAAGCGCTGCTGGAACGGTGGCTCGTGGCGGAAGGCGATCGCGTTTCGGCGGGGCAGCCCCTGGCGATCGCCGTTCTCGTCAAGACGAGCCACGAGATCCACGCGCCCGCCGACGGGGTTCTTGCAAGGATCCTCGTGCGCAATGAAGAGACTTTCGCCCGGGGCCAGCCCCTGGGCGAGGTCGATGGCGCGCCATGACCGAGGCGTCGGGAGCCCAGGAGCCGCCTGCGGCCACAACCATCATTCCCCTCACGGGATTGCGGGGCGCCGTCGCGCGCAACATGTCGGCGGCGTGGCAGGCCCCGCAGGTGGCGATGGGCGTCGAGGCCGACATGTCGCGCTTCCTGCTCCTGCATGCACGCCTCAACGAGCAGGCGCCCGCGGCCGCGCCGCGCATCCCGGTCATGGCCCTGATTCTGCGCGCCGTGGCCCTCGCCTTGTCCCGTCATCCCGCGCTCAACGCCGTGATGCGCGCCGACGGCGTCGAGCGGAAGCGCGACGTCAATCTCGCCTTTGCCGTCGCGCTGCCCGATGGGCTGGTCGCGCCGGTCATCCGTGACGCTGCCGCAGCGCCGGCGGCGACGCTCGCTTCGGAATATGCGCGCCTGTCCGTTGGCGCGCACGACGGCAGCCTGCCCCCGAAGGCCTACCAGACCGGCACTTTCACTGTCTCGAATCTGGGGCCGGCGGGGGTCGATTGGTTCACGCCCATCCTCAACCCGCCGCAGGTTGGGATCCTCGGGCTGGGCCGCATCGCGGAGCGTTGGATCGCGCGCGATGGACAGGGCGTTGTCGCCCCGACCCTGATCTTGACGCTTGTGTTCGATCACCGGGGCGTCGACGGATATCCTGCGGCGCTCTTTCTGGCCACGGTGCGAGAACTTCTCGAAGAGGCCGATGCGCTGACATGAAGCGCCACGAACAGTCCTTCGCCAGCGTCGCGACAGAGGAGCAGGAATGGTGCCGGCGACAACTGGAGCAGCCCGTTTATCCAGCCGTCATGGCGCGTCTGGGCTTACGACCGCGCCTCGGTCGTGCTCGGATGCTCGCAGCGGCGGCTGCTGGACGCCGGAAACAAAGCGGGAGTTCGAACTCCTTCTGCGCAGATCGGGCGGCGGGGCGGTGCTGACGGGGCCCTGGCTTCTCGGCGTGTCTGTGGCGCTACCCTGCGGCCATGGCTATGCCGGCGACAACCCGACGACGGGCTATCGCTGGCTGGGAACGACCCTGGCCGAGCTGCTGCGCGAGGCGGGGGCCGCCGCCGAAGCCCTGCCGCCCGACGAGCTTACGCGAAGCGAAGCCCCGACGGCGGACTGGGCCTGTTTCGCCAGTTTCGCGCCCTGGGAGGTGGCGTCGGCGGGACGAAAGATCGCCGGCCTGGCGCAGGCGAGGAGCCGCAACGGCGTGCTGCTGGCGGCGGGCTTGTTGCTCCGGCCAGCGCCGTGGGCGTCGCTATGCGCCGCGCTGGGGCGGCCGGAAAGCGACGCAATATTCCTTTCGCGTCGGACGATATCCCTCGCCGAAGCGGCGCGGCGGCAGGTTTGCCTGCGCAACGTGGAGCGCGACCTCACGCGCGCGCTCCACGCCTCCCTTTGCGGAGAGCGGACGCCGCGGCCACGGGCGGCAGGCGTAGAAGCCGGATGAAAGCTCAGGTCGCCGACGGCGCGCCGTCGGGTGGATCGAAAACCGGAGCCTCACGGTTCGGCGTGGCGATCCCAAGCTCTCTCATCCGGCGATAGAGGGTCGAACGGCTTGTGCACATGTTGCGCGCCGCGCGGCTCACGTTCCATTGCGCCTGACGCAGTCGGCGCACGAGCACATCGCGTTCGTCGCCCACGCTTGACAGCCGCGCGGAGCGAAAATCCGCGTCGGGCGCTTGCGGCCAAAAACTGCTCGGCTTGGCGGGCGCGTCGGTATCCAGGCTCGGCAGATGTTCCACGTCGATCACGCCTCCGTCGCTGAGTGCCAACGCCGTTCGCAGGACGCTCCTCAATTCGCGGATATTGCCGGGCCAAGCATAAGCCAGCATAAGGTCGAGGGCTTCGGGCGTGAGGCGGGCGGACGCCGCCCCCTGCTCCCGCGCTTCGGCGTCGAGCAGCGCTTCGATGAGCTTCTGTTTGTCGTCGCGGTCGCGCAGCGGCGGAAGCGTCAGGGCGAGACCGCTCAGACGGTGGAACAGATCGAGCCGGAACTGCCCACGCTCCACCATGGTCCTGAGCTCCTGATGGGTGGCGCTGATCACCTGGATATCGATGGAAAGGGGGGAATCCCCTCCTAGGGGCGCAACTTCGCCCTCGGCCAGCACGCGCAGCAGCCGCGACTGCAATGGCAGGGCCATGTCGCCGATCTCGTCGAGAAACAGCGTACCCCGATGCGCCTGAGCGATCTTGCCGCGAGCGCCTCCTTTTCTCGCGCCCGTGAATGCGCCCTCTCGGTAACCAAACAATTCGCTTTCGATCAAGGACTCGGGGATGGCTGCGCAATTGATCGCGATGAAGGGGCCCTTCGCCCGCGAACTGGCGTCATGGATCGCCCGTGCGAAAGCTTCCTTGCCTGTGCCGGTCTCTCCCTGAAGCAGGACGGGGACGCCCTTGTCCAACACGCGCAGGGCGCAGTGGACGTTCGCCATCATCCGCCGGTCTCCGCCAGCGAGCCGATCCATCGAGGCGGCGCGGTCGAAGGACCGCCCTGCGGATTCGCGTGGCATCGGACGGACGGCCTGGCTTTGCTGCGCGAAGAACCGCCGGCTCGAGGTTCTGTCGCGCAGGCGCAGCGGAGTTCTCGCCCTTTGCGCCGTCCCGTTTTCCCCCGCACGCCTCGAAAAGATCGTCAAGGGACAGGCCGCGCAGCGCGCCGCCAGCTTCGCCGAACCGCGAGCGCACGAACGTATTGGCGCCGACGATGCGCCCTTCCTCGTCGAACGCCAGCAGACCCTCGGTTGTCACCTGGAGTAGCTCCGCGCAAGAATGAAGCCGCATGATCCTGTTCGTGCGGAATTCCCGGAAGAAATTCGCATTTTCGATCGTCCTGGCCGTTTCTGCGACCATTTGCAGGATCAGATGCTGCGCGCCCTTATCCGGCGGCGCGCGGAGGGCGGTGGCGTCGAGCACGGCGATGAGGCGACCGTCGGGAGCGAAAATCGGCGCGGCGCTGCAGCTGAGCCTGTGGTACGCGGTCCGGAAATGCTCGCCGTGATGAACCGTGATCAGCCGTGACTCGATCGCGCACAGGCCGACGGCGCTGGTGCCCTCCACGTCTTCGGACCACTGCCCGCCCAACATGACGCCAGCATGACGAAACTCCCGCGCCAAGGCTGGACTGCCGATGCATTCTATCGCAACGCCGTTCGGATCGGTGAGAAGCAGCGTATAGCCGGCGTCGCGCACCGCATTCGCAAGTTGGTCCATCGCTCCTCGAGCGACGCTCAACATGGCTTCAAGCGGCTCACGAAATTGCTTCAGCTCTCCGACGGTCACGACGCGCGGCGGCGATTTATCGGCCGGATCGAGACCGTAGGTCTCCAGAGCGCGCCGGTGCGACCGCGCGATCACCGCATCACAGGCGTGGGCTGGCCCATTCGCAGGGGACTTGCCAACTAGTGCGGAAGGCACGAAATCTCGCATTTTTACCTCCCCGGTTTTCGCCGGCCTTTGTCGGACCGATCGTATTTTTTGGTTTGTCCATAAGTTAAGCGCCGACCCCAATTGAGCGGCACTTTTCGGCGTTAAGCAAGACCCGCGCTTGACGACCATGTAACAAGACCGACAACGTTGGCAAATACTGCCGGCGCCGCGGAACGTCTGCTCAACAGGCGAACGCCGCCTTTCGGATCGAAGCGCCGTCCGGCCGCAGAGGGTCGACAACGAGATTTGGGTGGCCCAAGTGTGAATTTCCGTTTGTGACGGCGAGTAGCCCTTGCCGCTGACCTTCGGGGCGTTCCGTTTCGCCCCGGTTCCGGTCATCCGCTTGGATCGAAGCCGCTGAAATCGGCGGAGCCGGCAGCGCGCTCATCGTCGTTCAGGCAGAGTTAGTCCGCCGCCGCGCTGGGCGGCGCAAGGGCGGTCGGCATCTCGGGTGCGTCTTCGTGATCGTCACCCTTCTCCTCCTTCGGCGCCTTGCGAACCAATGGCGGCGACCATCTCGTCGCCGTCTCCCTCCACATCGGGTCGCTCAAGGACGGCAACGGCTTTTCGATAATCCTGACCATGAACGTCACCCTTTCATCGGCAGTGGAGGGAGTGGCTTCTCGGCCTTGCGCTTGCGCAGCCTGGCGATCCCTTCCGGCGTCGGCTGCTTGCCGGTGATCGCAGTGTAAAGCGCGAGAACGCGCTACTCCGTCGGCGCCACGATGAAGCGCTTAACTGGCTCTCCGGGCGGTCCCTCTGGCCCTTCGGCGCTCCCTGCGGGCTCCCCGCTCTCGTTCCGCCCGCTCATGCTCCTCGACCCTCCCGTGTTGCGCCAGCACGACTTCGACGGACCAGACGATCGCCGACTCCATCGTCGAGGCTTCATTCGCGACGACGCGCTCCAGCTCGCGATAGGCCTCGGGCGGGAACTCGACCGTCACGGGAATCAGATCCTTCCGCTTCGGGAAGGGATCGAGCCACGGCTCTGCTGACTTCTGTGGGGGTCGGCGCGGCGCTCCTCCGATGATCACATTTTGGCATGGGGAGAGGAGTGGCGCATCGATAGCGTGCCGCAGCCGGCGCAAGGGCGAAGGCAAATCACTGAAGGTGGGCGGGCATGCCCGCAAGGTAGGCGGCGCCGGACCAATCGGGGCAGGGCGGCCCATTGGCTTCCAAACATACCGAAGGTCGACGATCCATGAGGCCGGAGGCAGGCGCAGTCCATGACGCATGCCTATGCCGGCGGTGGTCGGAGCCTTGACCTTTGGAGCTTGGGACGCCTTCAACCGCCACCCTACGAAGCTAAACCGGGGTTCTGCGGCACTAGTGGGTATGGTCTAAGCCATTGAAAAGAGTGGCTCCCTGAGCAGGACTCGAACCTGCGACCCAGCGATTAACAGTCGCTTGCTCTACCGGCTGAGCTATCAGGGATCGCGCTTGCGATGGGCGCCGTATAGCAGCGAAGAATCCGATTGAAAAGGCCGAAAAGGAAATTTCGCGGCCTGCGCCCGCAAAGGCGCGGGCAAACCTCCCTTTATCCGCGCGAATGGCGCGGAATGTCGTCGAGTTTTAGGCCAGTGACGCGAAAGAGCCGCGCCATCCGCTCGATCGATCGCTTTTCGCGCGAACCGCGCAACCGCGACAGCTCCAGGACGGGTGACCCAGGTCATGAAGTTGACGCGCCGGGTCAATTACGGCTTTATAGTGGCGAATTTTGGTCACGATGGACCCATGCGTCAAATTGGCCCGCGCCCGCTCACCGGCGCCGAAAAGCAGCGCCGCCACCGCGAGCGCCTAAAAGTCCGTCTCGCCGAGGCCGAGCGCCTCAAGGCGCTGGTCGCCGACGCGACCGGCGATGGCCTGCCGGGTCTCGCCGCTTTTTACGACAATATCGTGGGACGGCTTGGCGCGGCCGCGGAGGAGCGCGACCTTTTGATGGCCGAGTTGCCGGCGATCCAGAGCGAATTGCGCGCGGGGCTGGAGGCGCGCGCCCGCGACGATCTCGAGCGGGCAAGGGCGACGGCGCGCAACAGCGCGACGCGCGAGGCCGTGCCGAGCAATGGGAAGAAGGCGGGCTAGCCTTCCAGCCTGCGGCCGAGCCTTCCGGCGAGATCCTGGATATATTGGAACGCCACGCGGCCCGACCGCGACCCGCGGGTGATCGCCCATTCGAGAGCCTCGGCGCGAATCTGCGCTTCGGACGCCTCGAGCCGGTAATGGTCCACGTAGCCGAAGACCATGGCGAGGTAATCGTCCTGGCTGCATTTGTGGAAGCCAAGCCAGAGGCCGAAACGATCCGACAGCGAAACTTTCTCCTCCACCGCCTCGCCCGGATTGATCGCGGTGGACCGTTCGTTATCCACCATGTCGCGCGGCAGCAGGTGGCGGCGGTTCGAGGTCGCGTAGAACAGGACATTGGCGGGCCGGCCCTCGACCCCGCCTTCGAGCGCCGCCTTGAGCGACTTGTAGGAGGCGTCGCCGCCGTCGAAGGACAGGTCGTCGCAGAAGACGATGAAGCGCCGGTCGGCGTCGCGCAGCAGGGCCATCAAGGCGGGCAGGGATTCGATGTCCTCGCGGTGGATTTCGATCAGCTTGAGGCCGGAGAAATCCGGCGTCCCGGCAAGCCGCGCGTTGACGTCGGCGTGGACGGCCTTGACCAGGGACGATTTGCCCATGCCGCGCGCGCCCCACAGCAGCACATTATTGGCCGGCAGGCCGCGGGCGAAACGCTCGGTATTGCCGAGAAGCTGGTCGCGCAGATAATCGACCCCGCGCAGCAGGCCTATGTCCACCCGGCTGACCTTTCGCACCGGGACGAGCGTTTCCGTCTCAGCGCGCCAGACGAAGGCGTCGGCGGCGGAGAAATCGGGCCGGGGCGGGGGCGGCGGGCTCAGCCGCTCCAGCGCCTCGGCGATGCGGGCGAGCAGGTTTTCAGTCGGATCGGGGGCGGTCATGGCGGTCACGGGGAAAATTGCGAACGCCTTGCTCTAAGCCCTTGTCGCCGGCTCCTCAAGCGCGATCCTGCCCGGGATTCACCGCAGTCGGCTGACCTGTCCGTCGAGGAAGGTCAGCTTTCCGACGTCGTCGGCGCGCCAATAGACATAGGCGTCGGGCTCGCCCCAGCGCCGGCTGAGCCAGCGGGCGCCGAAGACGCTCTCGTCATTGGGGCAGGGCGGAAACAGCTCGAATCCTTGCGCGGCCAGCAGCGCGGAAAGCGCGCCCGCGTCCGAGCCGAGCGGAAAGGCCTGGCGCAATTTTAGCCCCAGCGCGGCGGGCGGCGGGACGCCCTGTTTCAGCCGCGCCCTTTCCTCCTGGAGCGTGCTCGCCGGGCAGGGCGCGCCGCGCAGCCCGTCGTCGGAAAGACCGGCGATCAGGGCGGGAGGAGGCGCCGAGGCGCCGAACAGCCAGAAAGCCGCGCCGACGAGCGCGAACAGGGCGAGAAGGACGACAGCGACTTTCACTCAGCCTTCCGAACCGTCCATGCCGCCCTTGGCCAGAAAATTCTCCAGCCAATGGATGTCATAGGCGCCGTCCTGAATGTCGGCGTTGCGGACCAGGGCGCGGAACAAGGGCAGGGTGGTGTCGATTCCGTCGACGATGAACTCGTCGAGCGCGCGGCGCAGCCGCATCAGCGCCTCGATTCTGGTGCGGCCCTGAACGATCAGCTTGCCGACGAGAGAATCGTAATAGGGTGGGATCGTATAGCCCTGATAGACCGCCGAATCGACGCGCACGCCGACGCCGCCCGGCGGGTGGTAATAAAGAATCTTGCCGGGCGAGGGCCGGAACGTCGCCGCGTTTTCCGCGTTGATGCGGCATTCGATGGCGTGGCCGCGCAATTCGAGATCGGCCTGGGCGAAGCTCAGCGGCGCGCCGCTGGCGATCTTGATCTGCTCCACCAGCAGGTCGAGCCCCGAGATCATCTCGGTGATGGGATGTTCCACCTGGATGCGGGTGTTCATCTCGATGAAGTAGAACTCGCCGTTCTCGTAGAGGAATTCGACGGTTCCCGCGCCGGAATATTTCAGCTTGCGCATGGCGTCGGCGCAGATTTCTCCGATGCGGTTGCGCTGATCCTGGTTCAGGGCAGGCGAGGGGGTCTCCTCCAGCACCTTCTGGTGACGGCGCTGGAGCGAACAATCGCGCTCGCCGACATGGACGGCGTGTCCCTGGCCGTCGCCGAGGATCTGGATTTCGATATGGCGCGGCTTCGCGAGATATTTTTCGAGATAGACCGCGTCGTCGCCGAAGGCCGCCTTGGCTTCGGCCCGGGCGACCGCCAGAGCCTCCGGCAGGTCCGCCGCGGTCCTGGCGACTTTCATGCCGCGCCCGCCGCCGCCCGCCGCCGCCTTCACCAGCACCGGAAAGCCGATGTCCCCGGCGACGCGCATGGCCTCGTCGTCGTCGGTCACGCCGCCTTCGGAACCCGGCACGCAGGGAATGCCCAAGGCCCGCGCGGTGCGCTTGGCCTCGATCTTGTCGCCCATGATGCGGATATGCTCGGCCTTGGGGCCGATGAAGCCGATGTTGTGATCGGCGAGAATTTCCGCGAATTTGGCGTTTTCCGAAAGGAAGCCGTAGCCGGGATGGACGGCGTCGGCCCCGGTGATCTCGCAGGCCGAGAGCAAGGCCGGGATGTTGAGATAGGAGTTGCGCGCGGCCGGCGGGCCGATGCAAACCGATTCGTCGGCGAGCTTCACATGCATGGCGTCGGAATCGGCCGTGGAATGGACGGCGACCGTGGCTATGCCCAATTCCTTCGCCGCGCGCAGGATTCGAAGGGCGATTTCGCCGCGATTTGCGATGAGGATCTTTTCGAACATCAGGAAATTACCAGCAGCGGCTGGTCATATTCGACCGGTTGGGCGTCCTCGACCAGAATGGCGGTCACCGTCCCGGTCTTGTGCGCGACAATGTCGTTGAAGGTCTTCATCGCCTCGACCAGCAGCACTTTCTGGCCCGCGGTCACATGCGTTCCGATCTCGATGAAGGCCTTGGCGTCCGGACTCGGACGCAGATAGACGGTGCCGACCATCGGCGATTTCAGGGCGTCGGCGTGGTCCACGGCCGGCGCCGCCTCAACGGCGGGCGCGAGAGGGCGCCCGGCCGGCGCGTAGACCGGAACGGGCGCCGGCGCATGGACGACGGCGGGAGCGGCGGAGGCCGGCTGGCGCGCCACCCTGATCCTCAGGTCGCCCTTTTCCACCTCGATTTCGGTCAGGTCGGTCTCGCTCAACAGCGTCGCGATCTCGCGCACCAGCTTGGAGTCGATCTTTTCGGCGCTCTGGCCGGCTCGGGCGGTCTTGGCGGCGGAGGCGCTTGTTCTGCTCATTCTGTGGGCCTTCGTGAAGCTTGACGGGCCTTTGGCGCATCCCGCGCGGCGCAAAAAAGCGACGGACTCACGCGATTCTTTCGCCCCAAAGGGATTCTCGGCGACTGCTCTTAATCTGTTTAGCACGGCTTTTGAAGGGTCATAATCGCGCGTCGCGCCCCGCAGAACTTATCCCCAAGCGAAGCGAAGCGTGTTCCCACTTGAAGCGAAGCTTGTTTTTGCGGCTTCCGCGCACTAGTTTGGCTGAGAGAAATTGCGTTCCATCGCAGGACGCAGGCTGTTTTGGAGGTTCGCCGTCATGGGCGGTATGTCGTTGATCCATTGGCTGCTCGTCGGCGCGGTCGTCCTTATCCTGTTCGGCGGCAAGGGCAAGATTTCCGACATCATGGGCGACGTGGCCAAGGGCGTCAAAGCCTTCAAGAAAGGCCTCGCCGACGACGAGCCGGCGTCCCCCGCCGGGTCCGCCGAGACGCCGCGCACGATCGAGCATCAGGCGACGACGCCGGTGGATTCTTCGCGCGACGTCAACAAGGTGGGTTGAATCCTTCTTCGGTCTTTTTTCGGAAAGTTTCGTCGATCCGGAGAGATTTGACGCGCTTTTCCCCGGGCGATCGGCGCGGGTCGCGATTGCCGGCGAGGCTTCGATGTTCGATTTCGATATGGGCAAACTGCTGCTGATCGGCGTCGTGGCCCTGATCTTCATTCCGCCCAAGGATCTGCCCGAGGCCTTGCGCATGGTCGGCCGCCTGGTGGGACAGGCGCGGCGAATGGCGACCGAATTCCAGAGCCAGTTCCATGAGGCCATGCGGGAGGCCGAACTGACCCAGATTCGCGACGGCCTGAACGACCTGAAGCAGAAAACCTCGATGGAAGGCGCGCTCAACCGCGTCGCCGACATGCTGGAGGCGCCGGCGGCGCCGAAACCCGAGGCGCGGGCCGAGACGCCGGGCGAGACCCCGGCGCCGGTCGCCTCGGGGCTCATCATTGTCGAGGATCAGCCGCCGCCCGCGCCGGAGCCACTTCCGCCGGCGACCGAACCTGCGCCGCAGGCCGGAAAGCCCGCATGACCCAGGCCGACATCGACGCCACCAAGGCGCCCCTGATCGAACATCTGATCGAACTGCGCGCGCGGCTGATCAAGGCTCTGGTCGCCTTTCTCATCGCCTTCGTCGCCTGTTTCTATTTCTCGCATCGATATCTACAACATCCTGCTCCAGCCCTATGTCCGGGTCGTCGGAGCCGAAAACGCCAAGCTGATCGCGACCCATTTCCTGGAGCAATTCCTTACCCAGCTGAAACTGTCCATGTTCGGCGCCGGCTTCATCGCCTTCCCGATCATCGCGCTGCAAATTTATAAATTCGTCGCGCCGGGCCTCTACGGCCACGAGCGGCGGGCCTTCGCGCCTTATCTCGTCGCGACTCCGACCCTGTTCTTTCTCGGCGCGCTGCTGGTCTATTACGCGGTGATGCCCTTTCTCATCCGCTTTTCGGTGAGTTTCCAGCAATTGAACGTCAAGGGCGAGGCGACGATCGAGCTTCTGCCCAAGGTCGACGAATATCTGTCGCTGATCATGACCCTGATCTTCGCCTTCGGCGCCGCCTTCCAGCTGCCGGTGATCCTGACCCTGCTCGGCCAGGCCGGGATCATCGATCAGGCTTTTCTGAAAGCCAAACGGCGCTATGCGATCGTCCTGATCACCGTGGTCGCGGCGATTCTGACGCCGCCCGACCTCATTTCGATGATCTCGCTTGTCCTTCCCATGGCGCTTCTTTACGAAGGCGCCGTGTTCGCGGTGGGCCTGATCGAGAAAAATCGCGCCGCGTCCGAAACCTGAATTCCCGCCCGGACTGACGAGCCTCTCATGCACGACATCAAATCGATCCGCGACGACGCGAAAGGCTTTCGCGCCGACCTTCTGCGCCGCAAGCCGGACGAAGCCGCCGCCGACGCCCTGATCGGCCGCCTGTTCGCGCTCGACGACGCCCGCCGCGCCGCGATCGCCCGCGCCCAAGCCGCGCAGGAGCGCCGCAACGCGGCTTCAAAGGAAATCGGCGCGGCGATGAAGGCCAGGGACATGGCCCTGGCCGAAAAACTGAAACAGGAAGTCGCCGATCTGAAAAGCTCGATGGGCGAGATCGAGGCGGAGGAACGCGCGGCCATCGCCGCGCTCGACGCCGAGCTTGCCGCGATTCCCAACCGCCCCTTGCCCGAGGTTCCGCAGGGCGCCGACGAGAACGACAATGTCGAAATCCGGAAAGTCGGCGACAAGCCGGTCTTTCCCGAAAATTTCAAGCCGAAAGAGCATTTCGAGATCGGCGAAGTCCTTGGAATGATGGATTTCGAGGCGGCGGCGCGCATGTCCGGCGCGCGTTTCGTCGTGCTCAAGGGCAAGCTGGCGCGGCTGGAGCGCGCGCTCGCCCAGTTCATGCTCGACCTGCACACCGAAGAACACGGCTATCAGGAAGTCGCGCCGCCGCTGCTGGTGCGCGACCAGGCGATGTTTGGCACGGCGCAATTGCCGAAGTTCAAGGACGACCAGTTCGCGGCGGTTGATCTCACTCCGGGTCGAGCGTTCGCAGAATGCGCTACAGATGTTGACGCTGGAAGAGCGATATTGCCGGTGTAAAAGACGCTTAAATGCATACCGATTTATCGTCGAAATCAGAGCATTTCTGGCTCATTCCCACGGCGGAAGTGCCGCTGACCAATCTCGTCCGCGAGCAAATCCTCGACGAATCCGCGCTGCCGCTGCGCATGACCGCCGGCACCGCCTGTTTCCGCGCCGAGGCCGGCGCGGCGGGGCGCGACACCCGCGGCATCATCCGCCAGCATCAGTTCACCAAGGTCGAGCTGGTTTCGATCACGACGCCCGAGCAATCGCTGGAAGAACACGAGCGGATGACCGCCTGCGCCGAGCAAGTGCTCAAGAAGCTCAAACTGCCTTATCGCGTGGTGCTGCTGTGCACCGGCGACATGGGTTTCGCCTCGCAGAAAACCTATGACATCGAAGTCTGGCTGCCGGGGCAAAACCGCTATCGCGAAATCTCTTCCTGCTCGGTCTGCGGCGATTTCCAGGCCCGGCGCATGGGCGCGCGCTATCGCCCGGCGGAGGGCAAGGGGACGCGCTTCGTCCATACGCTCAACGGCTCGGGCGTCGCGGTCGGCCGCGCTCTGGTCGCGGTGCTGGAGAATTACCAGAACCCGGACGGTTCGGTGACGGTGCCGGAGGTTTTGCGGCCCTATATGGGCGGGCTCGAGAGGATTTCGTTGGCCTAACGGAATTCATTCTCAGGCGTCATATCGAGCGGTTAATTGTTTCATAAGCGTATTTAAGCATGGGCTGATTTGTCCATTGTTCGATGGACCTCGCGCGATCTCCTTTTGGTCATGCCACAACGTCTTTCATGCAATTGTCAAATAACGGAAATTCACACTGTGTTGGTGATTTTTTCGGCAATCTGGCTGACCTTACGTCTTGCGGCGGTTGTCGATTGCGGTTAAGCTTCATTTTGTAAGTTAGGGACTATGGATCGCGGCGGTGATCGAAGGGTTCTTTCGTTTGCGCGGCGGGGCTGCAAAGCTCGTTTGGTGTAACAGGGCGCATGGCGGCTGCCGACGGGCGAAGAAGCTGGATGAGCATGGGGGCTCACATGAAACTGAAACATATTCTCGCGGGCGTCGCGATGGCGGCTTTGTTGCCGCTCAGCGCCAACGCCTCCAGCAATTTGCTGACCAACGGCAGCTTCGAAACCGGAGATTTCACCGGCTGGACCCAGAGCGGTAATGGCGGATATACTTCCGTTGAGCCCAGCGGCTATGGCTATAGCGCGGAAGATGGAAACTATTTCGTCTTTGAGGGTCCCGTGGGTTCTGACGGCCTTTTAGTCAGACATTCTCCGACACAGCCGGCCAAACGCTGCAGATCAGCGGTTGGGTTACCGGTGACGGAAGCTCACCGAGCGACGTCAATTTCATCTTTGACGGTACGACTTACATCAGCATCAACCCCGTGCCGGAGCAGGGATGGACCGAATATTCCTTCGACGTCACAGCGACCGGTTCGGACACGTTCTCGGTCGGCTTCCGTAATGATCCTGCTTTCGACGGTCTGGACAATTTCTCGGTGACGGCGGTTCCCGAAATTTCCACGTGGCTGATGATGCTCGCCGGCTTCGCGGGCCTCGGCTTTGTCGGCTATCGCCAGGGCCGTCGCGAGCGCGACATTCAGGCCGTCTGATCCGGTCGTCGTCCGATCGCAAAGGCCGCCCTGCAGGGCGGCCTTTGCATTTCGGGCGCGATCGTTTGCGGCGCGTCCGGGCGACACGCCGCCGAGGCGCCAAAAAAGCTGTTTCCCGGCGAGGCGCGCGCTATAAGGCGTCCTGATTTCGAATCGGACGGGAAAAGATGCGCATTCTCATCACCAATGACGACGGCGTTCACGCGCCGGGGCTCAAGGTTCTGGAGCGCATCGCCAAAACCCTGACCGACGACGTGGTGGTGGTGGCGCCGGAGACCGACCAGTCGGGCGTCGCGCATTCTCTTTCGCTGTTCGACCCCCTGCGCCTGCGCAAGATCACCGACCGTCATTTTGCGGTGAAGGGCACGCCGACCGATTGCGTCATCATGGGCGTGCGCAAGCTGATGATCGATTCCCCGCCGGACCTTATTCTTTCCGGCGTGAACAAGGGCCAGAACGTCGCCGAGGACGTGACCTATTCCGGCACCATCGCCGGGGCGATGGAAGGCACATTGCTCGGCTTTCCCTCGATCGCCCTGTCGCAATGCTATTCGCCGGCAGGCACGCCCTGGGAATGCGCCGAGACGCTGGCGCCCGGGCTGATCCGGAAAATCATGGCGCGCGGGTTTCCGCCCGGCGTGCTGATGAATGTCAATTTCCCGGCCTGCGAGCCTTCCGCCGTACAGGGCGTCACTCTGGCCCGTCAGGGGCGGCGCCACCAGGAGCTGATGAAGATCGAGGCGCGTTTCGACGGGCGCGGCAATCCCTATTACTGGATCGCCTTCGAGAGGCCGCGCTTCAAGGCGGGCGAGGGCACCGATCTCGAAGCCGTGGCGCAGAACCGCATTTCGGTGACGCCCTTGCGGCTCGACCTGACCGACGATCCGGCGCTCGCCCATTTCGCCGGCGCCTTGGGCTGAGACGCCGATGGCGCCGCCGGGTCCATTTCCGCCTTTCACGGCTTCGTCGCGGGCGGAGGCGAAGGCCCAGCTTTTGATGCGGCTGCGCGCCCGCGGCGACATGGATCTTGCGCTGCTGCGCGCCCTGGAGGCGGCGCCGCGCGAAAACTTCGTCGGCCCGGCTTTTGTCGATCTCGCCCTGCGCGACGTCGCCATTCCCCTGCCTTTCGGCCAGACCATGGAATCGCCCTCGGCGCTGGCGCAGATGATCGCGGCGCTCGATCCCCGGCCCGGCAGCCGCATCCTCGAAATCGGCGCGGGCTCCGGCTTTTCGGCAAAAGTTCTGGCGATGCTCGGCCGCGAGGTGGTCAGCGTCGATTGTTTCGAGCGTCTCGCGCTCGACGCGCGCGCGCGGCTTGAGCGGCTGGGCGCCGCCAATGTCGCGGTGGTCTGGGCCGACGGCTACGAGATTTCCCCGTCCTACGGCCTGTTCGACCGCATTATCGTCCATGGCGCGCTCGACGATATTCCCGCCAATATCGCAGGGGCGCTCGCCGAGGGCGGGATTCTCGTGGCGCCGCGCCAGCGCGCGGGCGAGGGGAGCTGCGAACTCGCCCGCCATGTCCGAACCGCCGGCGGCGCATTGGAGACGAGCGTTCTCGGCCCCTGGCGGGCGCAGCGGCTGCTGCGCGGCCTGTTCAGCGATAGTTAAGTCTAATGGACCGCATTCGATCGGAGATTTGCTGAATAAAGATTCATCTTAAACGCTCCTTTAACCGCCGCGGGCTTAAATCGTGCTTGTCGGTTCCAGTTTGGGTGGGATGCGTGATGAGTGCTCGGGTTAAAGTTTCCGGAGGAGCGCTCCGGGTGGCCCTGATCGGCGTGGCCACGATCCTCTTGGGCGGATGTTCCGAGACCAGCCAGTTCGGCAATCCGTTCGGGAGTTCATTCGCGAGCTCCAATCCGCGCGTGGACAGCACGCCGACCGGTTCGGTCGACGCGTCGCCCTCGCCGATGACGAAGGTTTCGAACTTCTTCGCGGAGACTTTCAAGCCCTTCGACTCGCAACCGGCCCGGTCGCCCGCGCCCCATTCGGGCGACGCCGCGCGCTACGCCACGCCGGAATACAATCATCCCGTTCCGCCCGAGCCGATCGCCAGCGCGCCGCTCGCGGCGCCAGCCTCGAACTATCGCGCTCCTGCTCCGGCCTATGCGTCGGGCCCCCGTCCGACCTACGCCCTGCGCGCCAATCCCAATTCGGTCGGCGGCTGGACCGCCGAGGGCGGAACGCCGGTCGTCGTCGCCCAGGGCGAAAGCGCCGGGTCCATCGCCCAGCGCTATGGCGTGCCCGTCGCCACCCTGCTGACGCTCAACGGTTATGCGCCTCACGCCAATCTGGCCCCGGGGACGCGGCTGACGATTCCGGTCTATCGGGCCAAGGGCGCGCGGACGGCGGCGGCGGCCGCGCCCGCGCCCCATAATGCGACCGCTCGCGCCCAGAAGGCCGAGCATCAGCGACTGGCCGCGCGCTCGCCCGCCGGCGATGAGGCGGCAGTGACGAGCCACGGCCAGAAGCTGCGCTGGACCGAGGGCAAGGCGCCGGCCCGGACCGCGGCTTCCGGCGCCCAAGGTCGGCTTGTCCAGAGCAAGATGGCCAAACTCGACCAGGGCGCCCCGGCGGCGTCGGTCGACCGCATGCCCACCGTCAAGAACGACGCCGGCGCGACGGCGAGCCTGCCGTCTCCGGCCATGGCGGCTTCCTCCGATTCGGCCAATCCGGAGTTCCGCTGGCCGGCGCGCGGCCGGGTGATCCAGGGCTACGGCTCGGGCGGCAATGACGGCATCAACATCGCGGTCCCCGAGGGCACGCAGGTCAAGGCGGCGGAAAGCGGCACGGTCGTCTATGCCGGCAGCGAACTCAAGGGCTATGGCAATCTCGTGCTGATCCGCCATCCCAACGGCTTCGTCTCGGCTTACGCCAATAACGGCTCGCTGGAGGTGAAGCGCGGCCAGTCGGTGCGGCGCGGCCAGACCATCGCGCTCTCCGGCCAGAGCGGCGACGTCTCCTCGCCCCAGCTTCATTTCGAGCTGCGCAAGGGCGCCAAGCCGGTCGATCCGTCGAAATATCTGGCGGGGCTGTGAATTCCTTCTCTGAGCCGCGAGACACGGGAAGAGAAGGCGCGGGGCGACGGGGTCATAGGAAAGGCCCGCGTCGCCCCTTTTCCTTTGGCGGGACCGAACGCCCCGCCGACGCCGCCGGCCTTTGGCCTTTTTCGTGAAAGGCTCCTAAATTCGGCGCAGCGGCGGGGGATTCGCCGCCAGGTCGCGCCCGTGAAAGGAACGCCCGGATGAGCCGCCTCGTCACAATCTTGAACGGCCCCAATCTGAACCTGCTCGGCCAGCGCGAGCCTGAGATTTACGGCGCCGAGACCCTCGCCGACGTCGAGCGCGCCTGCCATGCCCTGGCGCTCCAGCTGAAGCTGGAGCTGCATTTCCATCAGAGCAACCGCGAATATGAGCTGATCGACTGGATTCACGAGGCGCGGGGCAGGGCGGGGGGAATCGTCATCAATCCCGGCGCCTTCACCCATACGTCGGTCGCCCTGCTCGACGCCCTCAACGCCTATGAAGGGCCGGTGATCGAGGTCCATATCTCCAACATCCACAAGCGCGAGGAATTCCGCCATCACTCCTTCGTCTCGCGCCGCGCCGAAGGGGTCATCGCCGGCTGTGGCGTCCAGGGCTACGAACTCGCGCTGATGCGCCTCGCGCGCCTGATCGACGCCAGGCCGTGAGGCTTTTGCGCCAATGCGCGTCAAGGCGAAATTTCTGAAATATTTTTTCGGGCTTCACATCCTCAACGGCGTCGCCGTCGCGATTTCGGTGCTGGCGGTCGCGCTCGCCACGATTTTCTGGTTCGGCTTCGCCCCCGGCATGGCGGCGGCGCTCGGCGCCTTGTGCGTTTCCTTCGCCGACGTTCCGACGCCCTTGTCCGCCAAGGCGCGCATCCTGCCCTTGGCCTGGGCCTCCGCGGCGGTCGCGGCTTTCGTCACGGCTTTCGCGGCAGGGACGCCGGTCGTCGAGGGGTTTGTCGTCATCCTGACCGGGTTCGCCGCCGGATTTCTTGTCGCCCTCGGGCGCTGGGCGATTCCGCTGTCCGTGCTCACCCTGATTTCCATGGTTTTCACCCTGGCTGCGCCCGCGACGACGCTCGCCGGCCGGCTGGATTACGCGGTCATGGCGACGCTCGGCGGCGCGCTTTACATTCCCGCGGCCCTTGCGCTCACCAAAATCTTCGACGCCTCGGGGCGGCGGATCACGCTCGCCGAGGTTCTGCGCGAATTCGCGGCCTTCCTGCGCCGCGTCGCCGGTTTCTACCGCCCGGACGCCGACGAGGGCGAGGTCTGCCTCGAAGTCGTGGAGCAGCAGGCGTCTTTCGCCGACCATCTCCAGACCGCGCGCGGCTTGATTGTCTCCGCCCGCGACCGCGCGGAGGCGACGCGCCTCATCGCCGCGCTCGCCGCCGTGCTAGACGCCTTCGACGGCGTGGTTTCGACTTTGGCGGACCATTCGCCGCTGCGGCTGGCGCAAGGCCTGCATCCCGCGCCGGCGGCTGGCGATTCTCCGGCGGCGCGGATGGAGCGGCTGTTTCGCGGTCTCGCCGACGATCTCGACGCTCTGGCGCTCGATCTGGCGGCAGGCGGCGGGAAAATATCGTTTCCCGACCATAGGCCGGAGCTCGACGCCCTGTCCGAAACCATCGCGGCGATGGAGGCGGGGGACGCCAAACCGGAAGTTTTGCGCGCGGCCCGGCTCACCCGCGCCCGCGTCGCGCTGGCCTTGTCGCAACTCGCCGCCCTGCCGGATTTGCTGACCAGCCAGGACGCCGCGCAAAAAGCCCTGGCCGGCGTGGACATGACCGCTTTCGCGCCGGCGTTGCGGGTTTCGGCTGGAGCCGATCCGGCGCCAGTTGCGGTGGTCGTCGCCGGTCTTTCGCCATTCGCTCCGGCTTTCGCTGGCGCTCGGCTGCGGCTACGCCCTGACCCGAACCGTTCCCGGCCTGGAGCACGGCGCCTGGATTCTGCTGACCATCGCGGTGATCATGCGCGCGAGTTACGCCGCGACCAGACAGCGCCGCGACCAGCGGCTGGTCGGCACGCTTCTGGGCTGCGGCGCGGCCGGCGCCCTGTTGTGGATCGGCTCGCCGGGCCTGCTGCTCGCGGCGCAGCTGCTCGCGGTCGCCGTCGCCCATGCCTATGTGAAGATCGATTACCGCCTGACCGCCTTCGCCGGCTCGGTCATGGCGCTGCTCGGCCTGCATCTGCTCGATCCGGCCCAGGCCCCTCTGGTCGCGGCGCGCCTCGTCGACACCGTCGTCGGCGCGGGCGTCGCCTTCCTGTTCGCTTTCCTGCTGCCGCAATGGGAGCGCCACGGCGCGCCGGGCCTCGCCCGGGGTTTTCTCGGCGCCTTGCGCGCCTATGCCGACCGGGCGCTGCGCTGGGACGCGCCGGAGCAGGATTATCGCCTGGCGCGCAAGGATCTGATGGAGGCTTTTTCCGCGCTCGGCGAATCGGCGGCGCGGATGCGCGCCGACCCGAAAATCCAGCGCGCGGTCTGGCCGCATTACAGCGCCGTGATCGCCGCGGCCTATGTCGCCGCCGCCCAGATCGTCACCGTGCGCCTGATGATCCGCCAGCGCCGCGCCGAACTCGACGCGCCCGCGAGCCGCGCTCTGCTCGACGACACGCGGCGCGCGGCGCTGGCCGAACTGGATATTTCCGGGCCGCGCGCGGAACGCCGCGCGCCGCAGGCGCCGCACGACGCGGCGCCGGTCTTTCTGGCCCTGCTCCAGCGCTGCGATGAAATCCTGCGCGAGGCGAGGGCGCTTCGCCACCTGGTCGAAAAGGACTGGACGCCCGCCGCGTCGGCCTAGCGGCGAAAATCATCCGCCTGGCGCCCCACGGCGATGACGGCGTATGGCTCGCAGCCGCCCTTAGCGATCGGTTCGGCGACCGTCGCATCACGACCCCGGGCGGACGGCTGGCTGGCAGAGGCGGACTTCCTGTCATGATCAAGAAGCGGCCATGGGCGCCGCACACCCCTTTGCCGGCCTGAGAACACGTGCGAAATCAGGTTCTTCAATCAAGAATGCGTTGCTCCGACGCAACATCAGTCGAGAAAATCACACGACTGCACAATATCGCCTTATTGCGTGGACCATCGGCTTCTATGATGGACAGGTCCTGGACCCCGGAAATGCGCGTTTCGCGCCAGAAAAGAAATCGATGCGCCGATTGCTTCTCTCCACCGTCGCCCTCGTCGGCTTCACCAGCGCGGCGCTTGCCGGCGACCTTGCGTCGACCAACGATGCCCCTGTTTCCGACGCCCCGGCCTCCACGCATTCGTGGACGGGATTTTACTTGGGTGGCCAAGTCGGCGAGACGCGGAACAACGAGCGCGTTGACGAGTCTGCAGATCCGAATGCTCCGCAATCCTTGGGTTCGCTCCCCCCGCGGGGCGGCGCGAACTCAGCGCCTTACTAACGGGGCGGAGAGTTTTTCCCCGCGAATTAAATGGCGTGTCGGCGGCTGAGAAACATGGGCGAGCGCGGACGCCGTTGGCGTTGACGATCGACACGACTCCGGGCGACGCCCTTCCTGCAGGCCCCGAGACAAGCGTAAAACACGCGCAGACCCTTGGCCGGCGCGGCTGCAGCCGGCGTCGCCAGGCAAAGAGCGAAAAAGGCCGGAGCGGCGACGCGCGGGATTGCTTTCGCCTTCCGCTCCCTTCACAAGCGAAGTGAAAATTATCATCATCGGCCCCCGCCCGCCACGCGCGCGAGGGCAGGCGTCGCTGGAATTTTTTGGGATTTTCGCCGTGAGCCATATGCGGATCGTTGTCACAGGATTGACCGGCCAGGTCGTCAGCGCGCTGATCGAGCGGGCGCCGCCCGATGTCGAACTGATCGCGCTCGGCCGTCCGCGCCTCGACCTTTCGGTGCGCGAGGCGGTTCTGGCGGCTTTGCGCGCCACCCATTGCGACGCGATCGTCAACGCCGCCGCCTATACCGCCGTGGACAAGGCGGAAAGCGAGCCGGAGGTCGCGCTGCGGGTCAATGGCGACGGCGCCGGCTATGTCGCCGAGATCGCCGCCGAGCTGCGCAAACCCCTGCTGCACCTTTCGACCGATTATGTGTTCGACGGCAGGCTGGACCGCCCCTATCGCGAGGACGACGCCACCGGCCCGACCAGCGCCTATGGCCGCTCGAAACTGGTCGGCGAGCAGAGAATCGCGCAGATCCACGACAATCACGCCATCCTGCGCACCGCCTGGGTCTATAGCCCGTTCGGAGCCAATTTCGTCCGCACCATGCTGCGTCTCGGGCAAGGCCGCGAAGAAATCGGGGTGGTCGCCGATCAGTTCGGCAACCCGACTTCGGCGCTCGACATCGCCGACGCGGTTCTGGCGATCGCCCGGCGCATGGTCGCCGATTCCTCGCCGTCGCTGCGTGGCCTGTTCCATATGGCGGGGGCGGGGGAAGCGACCTGGGCCGAATTCGCCGAAGCGATTTTCGCCGAAGGCGAAAAGCATGGACGCGCGCCGGTGCGGGTCAAAAAGATCGGCACGGCGGATTATCCCACGCCCGCGCCGCGGCCAGCCAATTCGCGGCTCGATTGCGGGAAGCTCCAGAGAATTTACAGCGTCGCGCTGCCGCCGTGGCGTCAGTCGCTGGCGCCGTGCGTCGAACGGCTGCTGGCCGCCCAGACCGCCTGACCAAGCTGTCAAGGCGCGACCGTCTCGTCCGGTTCGACGCCATCGAACGGGCGCGGCGGCTTCACGTTGATTCCGGCGCCGGGACCGGCGCCTTGAGTCCGACCGTCGCGGCAAAGGCGGCGACGACGGCGAAAACGCCGACCATGGCGAAGCCGCCTGCCGACGCGCGCAGCACGTCGCCGGCCGAAACGCCAATGGTGCTTCCCGCGACGCCGGTCACCGCCTCCAGCCGCCATGAGAGCATGGCGGCGCCGGCGGCCACGCCGACGCTGGTGCCGAAAACGCGCGTCAGGCTCAGCATGGCCGCCGCCTGGCTGGAAAGGGACGCCGGCGCGGCGCTGACGGTCGCGTTATTGTTCGGCGCGATGAGCAGGCCAAGCCCCGCGCCGAACAAAGCCAGCCCCGCCATGACGCCCAACAGGCCGGAAACGGCGCCCGCCGCCGCCAATTTCATGACGAATGTCAGAACGGCCAAGGCGCAGAGCGCGATCGCCGTTCCGAAAAGCATCGTTCCCCGCTGACCCAGCCGGGCGACCGCTTGTCCCGAGAAGGAAGCGGTCAGGCCGAGGCCCGCCGGCACGAGGGCGAGGTGGAATCCCGCGATCGTGTGGGTTTGGTGAAAGCCGCGCACAAGGCTGAACGACATCAGGAACAGGATGCCGTACAGCATCGCATAGCAGAGGATCACCGCAATGATCCCGCCGGTGAAGGCCGGGCGCGCGAAGAGGCCGAGGTCGACCAGCGGCGGCGCGAAGCGCAGCTCGCGCCGGACGAACAGAGGCAGGAGAATTGCCGCGCCGGCGACGATCGAAACGAAGGGGATCGAGGCGGGGCCCCATGCGTCGATCTCGCTGAGCGCGGCGACGAGCGAGATCAGGGCGGGCGTCAGCAGCAGCGCGCCGCGCCAGTCGAAGCGCTTGTCGGCGTCGAGTTCGGTCGAGACGGGGAAGACCAGATAGCCCGCGACCGCTCCGACGATCCCGAGCGGCGCATTGGCCCAGAAGATCCAGCGCCAGCCCAGCGAGTCGAGCAGGACGCCGCCAAAGGCGGGCCCGACGCCGGCGCCGATCGCCTGGGCGGCGGCGAACAGACCCATGGCCTGGCCGCGCTGCTGGGGCGTGGTCGCCTTGACCAGGATGGCGACGCTGTTGGCGCCGAGCATCGCCCCGCCGACGCCCTGAAGCACGCGGAAGGCGACCAGCATCGGGAAATTCGAGGCCAGGCCGCACAAGGCCGAGGCGCCGGTGAAGAGAACGAAGCCGGCGATATAGAGAATCTTGCGCCCCCTGATCGCGGCGAGCCGCCCGAAGATCGGCAGGACCGAGGCGAAAGCGATCAGATAGGCGGTCGCGATCCAGCTCACCGCGCTGATGCGCGCATGGAACACACGCTCGAACTCCGGCATGGCGATCTGCACGATGCTCGCATCGAGCTGGCCCATGAAAGCGCCGATGCAGGTCGTCGCGACGACAATCCAGGAATAGGATTTCAGCCGTGTCAGATAAGGCGACGGCGTCGGCTCGTGGCTGATGAACATCGCGCATGCCCCCCTGCGTTGTTTCGATTTCAAACCGTGGACGCTCGGGACGCAAGTCCTGAACCGGATCATCGTGGCGAATGGTCGAAGACCGGCCCCGGCAAGGGAAGGGCGATTCCCCTGATGACGCCGGGCGGGCGAATGCCTATGTTTCGGACGTGCCGAAAAAACCCGCCCCCCAAAAGCCCGCCATGCCGTCCCGCGAGGACATTCTCGCCTTCATCGCCCGCGAGCGCGCGGCGGCGGGCGAGGCGGCGCCCCAAAAAATCGGCAAGCGCGAGATCGCCCGCGCTTTCGGCATTCGCGGCGACGACAAGATTCTTTTGAAGAAAATCCTCAAGGAGCTGGAAATCGAGGGCGAGATCGAGCGTTCGCGCGCTGGCCTGCACGAGAAGGGCGCTCTGCCGCAGATCGTGCTCGCCGACATCGTCTCGCGCGACCGCGACGGCGACCTGATCGCCACCCCCGCCGAATGGGAGGAGGAACTCGGACCCCTGCCGCGCATAATCGTTTTCGCGCCGAGAAAGACGCGTCCGGGCTTGCGTCAGGGTTTTCTTGCGCCCGGAATTGGCGACCGCGCGCTGCTGCGGGTCTCGCCTCTGCGCGAGACTGGCGGCCCCGGCTATTCCGGCCGGGTGGTCAAGATTCTTTCACGCGCGGCGAAGCGCGTGCTGGGAATCTTCCGCGAGGACCCGCGCGGCGGAGGCGGGCGCATCGTCCCGGTCGACAAGAAGATGCGCGACAAGGAATTCCGGGTCGCCGAGACCGATCGCTTTGACGCCCGCGACGGCGATCTGGTCAGCGTCGAGACGCTTTTACGCGGACGGGTTGGTCTCCCGGTGGCGAAAGTGCGGGAAAGACTTGGCTCGATGAACAGCGAAAGGGCGATCAGTCTGATCGCCATCAACACCCACGGCATACCGGACGTGTTCCGGACCGAAACCATCGAGGCGTCGGAGCACGCCAGGCCGACTCGAATCGAGGCGGAAGGTTTTCGGCGCGAGGATTGGCGCTCGCTCCCGCTCGTGACCATCGACCCGCCCGACGCCAAGGACCACGACGACGCGGTTCACGCCGCGCCCGACGATTCTCCGGACAATCCGGAGGGCTTTGTCGTCACCGTCGCCATCGCCGACGTCAGCTGGTATGTGCGGCCGGGCGGGGCGCTCGACCGCGAGGCCCTGGATCGCGGCAATTCGGTCTATTTTCCCGACCGCGTCGTGCCCATGCTGCCCGAGCGCATTTCCAACGACCTCTGCTCGCTGCGCCAGGGCGAGGACCGCCCGGCGCTCGCCTGCCGGATGCGGATCGGCAAGGACGGCCACAAGATCAGCCACAGCTTTCATCGCGTGACGATGCGCTCTGCGGCGAAACTCTCATATCAGCAGGCGCAGGACGCCATCGACGGCCGCCCGGATGGAACGACCGGGCCGCTGCTCGACGAGGTCTTGCGGCCGCTTTGGCGGGCGCACGAGGCGACGAAGATCGCGCGCGAAAAACGTTCGCCGCTCGATCTCGACCTGCCCGAGCGCAAGATTCTCCTGAAGCCGGACGGGACGGTGGACCGGGTGCTGACGCCGCCGAGGCTCGACGCCCATAAATTGATCGAGGAATTCATGATCCTCGCCAATGTCGCCGCCGCCGAGACGCTGGAAGCCGAAAAATCGCACCTGATCTATCGCGCCCATGACGAACCGTCGGTCGAGAAACTCAACGCCCTGTCGGAATTCCTGGCGACCATCGGCATCAAATTGGCCAAGGGCCAGGTTCTGAAGCCGATGCAGTTCAACGCCATTCTCGCCAAGGTTCGCGGCACGGAGCATGAGAACGTCGTCAACGAAATCGTGTTGCGCACCCAGGCGCAGGCCGAATATGCGGCGGAAAATTACGGCCATTTCGGCCTCCATCTGCGGCGCTACGCCCATTTCACCTCGCCGATCCGTCGCTATGCCGATCTGATCGTCCATCGCGCTCTGGTGCGGGCGCTCGATCTCGGCCCCGGCGGCCTGCCCGAAATGGGCCGCGAGCACCTGGCCGAGATCGCGGCGCGGATTTCGGCCTGCGAGCGCCGCGCCATGGCCGCCGAACGCGAAACGGTCGACCGGCTGATCGCGGTCTTTCTCGCCGACAAGATCGGCGCGAGTTTCGAGGGCCGCATCGCCGGCGTCACGCCCTCCGGCCTGTTCGTGAAATTGAGCGAGACGGGCGCCGACGGCTTCGTGCCGGCCTCGACGCTGGGCGCGGATTATTTCCGATTCGAGGAGGCGCACATGGCCATGATCGGCGCGCGCTCCGGCGAGAGCTTTCAACTTGGCGACGCCGTGACGGTGCGCCTCGTCGAGGCGGCGCCTTTCGCGGGCGCGCTGCGCTTCGAAATGCTCAGCGAGGGCAAGCCGCGGGTCGGCCGCGCCAGCGCGTTGAAGGCCAAGGCCTCGCGGCCCAAAAAAATGAAATCTTCCGCGCGGGCCTCGCGGCGACGGGCGCGCGCATGAGCATGGCCGGAGGCGAGTCGAAATCGCGGCCAGCGCGGCCTCGCGATTCTGCGGCGCTGATCCTGGTCGACCGTATCGGCGCCGGAAATCCAGCCGTCCTGCTCGGCCGGCGCCATCCGGCGCTCAAATTCATGCCGGGCAAATTCGTCTTTCCCGGCGGGCGCCTGGAGCCTGGCGACCGGCGGATGAATATCGCCGGGCCGCTCGACGCTCGCGTCGAGGCGCGGCTGCTCAAGGGCCGCGCCGATCCCGACCCGACCTTCGCCCGCGCCCTCGCGCTTGCCGCCATTCGCGAAACCTTTGAAGAGACCGGCCTTGTGGTGGGCTTGGGCGAATACGGCGGGCCGGACAGGCCGCCTCCGGTCTGGCGGCCCTACGCCGCCTTCAATTGTCTGCCCGATCTCCAGGCGCTGCATTTCGTCGCCCGCGCCATCACGCCGCCCTTCCTGCCGATCAGGTTCGACACCCGCTTTTTCGCGGCGGACGCGCGCGCGGTGCTGGCGCAGCGCGACGGCGCCGTTCACGCCGACGCGGAACTGGTGGATCTGGTCTGGGCGCGGTTGGACGAGGCTGAGAAACTCGACATGCCAGGGGTGACGCGCGGCGTGCTGGGCGAGTTGCGCGCGCGACTCGACGCCGGCATGAGCCATTACCTGCCGACGCCCTTTTTTCACTTCAGCCGGGGCCAGTGGCGGCGGGACGAGCTTTGACAAAAAACAAAAGCCGCCCGATACGAGCGGCTTTCATCATTCCTGGCCGAGCGGAGGCGATCGGCCCCATACTCAATACGCGCACTCAACCAACTACGGTTAGGCTTGCTTCGCAACTCGCCGCGACGCGTTTCAAGAGAAACGCGTCGCGGCGGAATTGGTCAGGTTCTCACCAGTCCCACGGACCCCAGCCGCCACGGCGGCCGCCCCACGGACCCCAGCCGCTGTCGTCGTCATAGCCGCGGCCATAGCCGTTGCCGTTGCCGCGACCGCGCCAATCGGTGTCGGTGTCGCCACCGCCGCCCATGCTGAAGTTCATGTGGCCACGACCGTGTCCATGACCATAACCGCGACCATAACCACGGCCATAGCCGTAATAGTCGTTGTCATAACCATTGTAGCCATAGGGGCCGTAGCCACCATAGGCGTACGGCGGCGGATAGCCATAACCCGGAGGCGGCGCAACCGGCGCCGCGACAGGGGCCTGCGCGGCCGGAGCCTGCGCCGGAGCCGCCGCATTCTGCGCCAGGGCGACCCCAGCGAACATGCTCATTCCCGCCGCCAGAGCGGCCATCTTGATCAAACGCATTGAAACCCTCCCGGTTTCGACTGTTGTGTCAGCCCGAGTTTTCGCTCTTTTGCTGAACCCCGCGACTTTTGGTCGCTCATTGCAATGGTATGAATATACGAATATATCGCATCGGTCCAGATAAAATTTCGAATATGAGAAATTTTTTTTCGCTTGCCGCGCCAACGGCGGCCGCGCTTTCATCGAACGTCGAATAGTGGCCTATAAAGCGGCATGTTGTCCAGCCTCGATTCCCGAACCCGCAAGGCGCTTGCCGCGGCGATCTCCTGCATTTCAATCGTCGGAATCGGGCTGTCGCTGGTCATTCCGTTGCTCGGGCTGCGACTCGAGGCCGCCGGCTTTCCCGCCCGCGCCAATGGCCTGCATATCGCGGTGAGCGGGCTCGCGACTTTGTTCGGCGCGCCTTTGACGCCAGTTCTGGCAAGGTTCCTCGGCGTCAGGCCGCTGCTTTTCCTGGCGATCGCTCTTGCGGTCGCGGCGCTGCTCGGCTTCGGCTTTTGCGCCGATTATCGGGTCTGGCTGGGGCTGCGGGCGCTTTTCGGCCTGGCGCTCACAATTATTTTTGTGGTTAGCGAATACTGGATCAGCGCCGCCGCGCCTCCTGCGCAACGCGGCGCGGTCCTTGGGCTTTACGCAACGGTTCTGGCGGCCGGCTTCGCGCTGGGGCCGGCCCTGCTCAGCGTCACCGGCGCCAAAGGGTTTTTGCCTTTCGTGGTCGCGGCGGCGCTGGTCGCCGCCGCCGCCGTTCCCGTCGTTGCGGCGGGCGCCGAGGCGGCGGTGAGGATCGAGGGGCCGGGCTGGCCGAACTGGGGCGCGATTGTCGCCGCCGCGCCGCTCGCGCTCGCCGCCGGCCTGCTTTACGGCGCCTTCGAGACCGGGCTCAACGGCCTGCTGCCGGTTTTCGGCCTGCGCGCCGGCTTTTCCCCCGCCTGGGCGACTTTTCAGCTCACGTTGGTCGCCTTGGGCAATGTGGTCTTTCCCGTTCCTCTCGGCATGATCGCCGACCGGACGCAAAAGGCGCCGCTGCTGGTCCTTTTCGCTTTGTTCGGCTTCGCCGGCGCGCTCGCGCTGCCGGCCTTCGTCGCCGACCGCGCCGCCTATGGCGCGGGCCTTTTCGTCTGGGGCGGGGTGGTCGGCGGGATTTATACGGTCGGCCTCGCCCTGCTGGGCGACAAATTCCAGGGCGCGCGGCTCGCCTCGGCCAACGCCGCCTATATCATGATGTATTCCCTCGGCATGATGGCCGGGCCGCCAATCCTCGGCCTCGGCCTCGATCTCTCCTCGCCGCGCGGCCTGTTCGACGCCCTCGCGGTGCTGTTCATGGCCTTTCTCGGACTGGCCGCGGCCTTGATCGGGCCTTTCCGTTTTCAGCCCCGGCCGCGATAGGGCGGAACGCCCTGGTCCGGCAGCCAAAGAGTTTTCGGCGGCTCGCCGGTCTGCCAGAACACGTCGATCGGCATGCCGCCGCGCGGATACCAATAGCCGCCGATGCGCAGCCAGCGCGGCGCGAGCGCCGCCACAAGATCCTTGGCGATGCGGAGCGTGCAGGCCTCGTGGAACGCGCCGTGATTGCGAAACGAGGTGAGATAAAGCTTCAAAGATTTTGATTCAACGAGCCATTTATCCGGCACATAATCGATCACCAGATGGGCGAAATCGGGCTGGCCGGTGACCGGGCAGAGCGATGTGAACTCCGGCTGGGTGAAACGCGCGACATAATCGACATCCGGATGCGGATTGGGGACGCGGTCGAGCACGGCCTCGTCCGGGCTCTGCGGCGCTTTCGCCTGCGCGCCCAGCGTTCCTGGGCCGTCGTGGATCCTGACCATGACAAAAATCCTTTGTCGCCGGTTTACGCGCGCGAGGCGAACCGGGCAAGGCGTGGGGAGCGGTTTCGATCAAGGTCGATCTTTTTAATTTCATTGAACGGGCGTAGAAGGCCGCAAACCGCAAATCCGCACATTCGCAGAGGAAGATCCATGACTGAGATTATCGATATCGTCGCCCGTGAAATCCTGGACTCGCGCGGCAATCCCACGGTCGAGGTCGATGTGACCCTCGAGGACGGCTCCTTCGGGCGCGCCGCCGTGCCCTCGGGCGCCTCGACCGGCGCCCATGAGGCGGTCGAGCTGCGCGACGGAGACAAGGCCCGCTTTTCCGGCAAGGGCGTGCTCAGGGCGGTGGAATCGGTCAATGGCGAAATTTTCGACGCCATTTCCGGCCTCGACGCGGAAGAACAGGTCGCGATCGACATGACCCTGATCGAGCTCGACGGCGCGCCCAACAAGGCGCGGCTCGGCGCCAACGCCATTCTCGGGGTCTCGCTCGCGGTCGCCAAGGCGGCGGCCGACGCCTCGAAACTGCCACTCCACCGCTATATCGGCGGCACCCAGGCCCGCGTCCTGCCGACGCCGCAAATGAATATCGTCAATGGCGGCGTTCACGCCGACAATCCGATCGATTTCCAGGAATTCATGATCCTGCCCGTGGGCGCCGGGAGCGTCCGCGAGGCGGTGCGCTGGGGCTCGGAAGTGTTCCACACCCTGAAATCGGCGCTGAAAAAGGCCGGCCTCAACACCAATGTCGGCGACGAGGGCGGCTTCGCTCCCAATCTGCCGTCGGCGGAAGCCGCGCTCGACTACATCTGCAAGGCGATCGAGACGGCGGGTTTCAAGCTCGGGGCGGACATCGCGCTCGGCCTCGACCCCGCTTCGAGCGAATTCTTCAAGGACGGCGCCTATCATTACACCGGCGAGGGCAAGGTCCGCTCGATCCAGGAACAGGCCGAATATCTGAAAAAGCTGTGCGATTCCTATCCGATCCTCTCGATCGAGGACGGCAACGCAGAGGACGACTGGGAAGGCTGGAAGATCACCACCGATCTTCTCGGCAAACGGATTCAGATCGTCGGCGACGACATTTTCGTCACCAATGTCGAGCGCCTGGGCGAGGGGATCAGGAGGGGCGTCGCCAATTCCATCCTGATCAAGGTCAACCAGATCGGCACCCTGACCGAGACGCTCAACGCCGTCGATATGGCGCAGCGCGCCGGCTATACGGCGGTCATGTCGCATCGTTCGGGCGAGACCGAGGATTCGACCATCGCCGATCTCGCGGTGGCGACCAATTGCGGGCAGATCAAGACCGGCTCGCTCGCCCGCTCCGACCGGCTGGCCAAATACAACCAGCTCATCCGCATCGAGGAGGAGCTGGGCAATCAGGCGGTCTATCTCGGCCGCGAGGCGCTCAAGGCGCGGGCCTGAGCCTTTTGACCCTGCACAAGTTCGTCGCCGCCGCCGTTTTCCTCGCGACCTATGGCGGCGTCGCCCTCGGCAAGCTGCCTTTCACGCGGCTCGACCGGGCCGGGATCGCCCTCTTCGGCGCCGCGGCGATGATCGTCTGCGGCGCCATCACGCTCGACGACGCGTTCAAGTCGATCGATCTTGGCGCGCTCGCCTTGCTCTTCGGAATGATGGCGATCGTCGCCGAGCTGGAGCTTGCGGGCTTCTTTCGCGCGGCGAGCCAGTTCGCCGTCCGCCGCGCCCATTCGCAATGGGCGCTGCTCGGGGCGGTGGTGTTCGTCTCGGGCCTGTTTTCGGCCTTTCTGGTCAATGACGCGGTGTGCCTGGTCATGGCCCCGCTGGTTTTGCGCGCGACCCGGGCGCTTCGCCTGAACCCGAAGCCTTTCCTGCTGGGCGTCGCGCTCGCCTCCAACGCTGGAGGCGTGGCGACGATCACCGGCAATCCCCAGAACATGATCATCGGCGCCGTTTCCCGGATCGGTTACGGCTCCTTCGCCGCCGCCCTGGCGCCTGTCGCGGCCGTCGCCCTTGGGCTGGTCTTCGCCTTCACGGCTTTCATCCATCGCGACGCGCTGCGCGCGCCTTTTGCCGGCGAGCCGGATATCGGCCCCGCCAGAATCCATGGCGCGCTGATTCTTCGCGCGGCGCTGGTCGCGCTGGGCGTCGTCGTCGCCTTTTTCCTCGGCGTTCCGGCGCCCGAGGCGGCGCTCGCCGGCGCGGCCCTTCTGCTGATGAATCCGGAAGTCAAGCCGCAAAAGGTCTACCGCCGGATCGACGGCGGGCTGCTGCTGATGTTCGCAGGATTGTTCATTGTCGCGGCGGCGGGCGAAAAGTCCTTTCTGACGCCGGAACTATTGCGGCGCGCTCAGGGCTGGGGGCTTGAAAACGCCTGGACGATGACGGCGGCGGCGGCGGTCCTGTCCAATCTGATCAGCAACGTTCCGGCCGTGTTGGCGCTAAAGCCCTTCGTGGCCCAGCTGCCGCGCGAAACATGGCTGGTGGTCGCGATGGCGACGACGCTCGCGGGCAATCTCACTTTGCTGGGCTCGGCCGCCAATCTCATCGTCGCCGAAATTGCGCGCCGCGCCGGCGAGCCGCTGACCTTCCGCGACTATTTGCTCGTGGGCTTTCCGGCGACCGCGCTGTCCCTCGCTTTTGGCGCCTGGAGTCTCGGCGGGCATGCGCTGCCTTGAACGGGGACGGCGGGCGCGGCGATCCGCGAGCGCCAATGGCGGACCGCGACAGCCGGAATGCGGCCGTCGCCGCAATTATGACAAAATGTCAACGTCATGATCAAGGTGATCACGAACCCGTGATCACAGGGCGCATTCCGGCCTCGGCATGGCTAGGGAATGGTTAACTGTTCAATTCAATCTTTTGGCAATTTTTCCCGCGCATTGTCGCGGATGAGGTTGTTTTCCGGCAGGACAGCTTCCGTTTCGACGCGCGCCGGCGGCCCAATAGGCCGCGCTGGCGCTACGAAAAAAAGGAAAAAAGGCCAGTGACCGAGACGCCCTTCCTTCTTCTCGCGCAAATCCGCGTGGCGCGCCACAAGCTCGGCGCCTTCGCAAATCGCATGAAGGCAGGGCCCATTCTAGCCGTCGGCGGGGTTCTCGTCCTGGCCGGCTGCGCGCAGTCGCCGCAGCATTTCGCCCGCCATGGCAAGGAATATTTCCCCCAGAGCGTCTATGGCCGCGCCAGCGACAGGGTCGTCGCGGACGGCCAGGAGGTGCCCAAGGGCGGCGGCCGTTATCTCGTCGGCAATCCGTACACCATCGCCGGCCGCACCTACGTGCCGCACGAAGGCAGATATACCGCGGTCGGCCTGGCCTCGTGGTACGGCGACGCCTTCCACGGCCGCCGCACCGCCAATGGCGAGATCTACGACCGCAACGGGATCACCGCCGCCCACCCGACCATGCCGCTGCCGAGCTATGCGCGGGTGACCAACCTGCGCAACCACCGCTCGATGATCGTGCGCGTCAACGACCGCGGCCCATACCATACCGGGCGGTTGATGGACCTCTCGGCCCATGCGGCCGACGCCCTGGGCTTCAAGTCGGTGGGCACCGCCAAGGTCAAGGTGGAATATGTCGGCCGCGCCTCGCTTGAGGGTTCGGACGACCGCAAATTGCTTGCGACCCTGCGCGACGACGGCGCTCCGGCGCGGCTCGACGATTTCGCTTATTCGCCGACCGAGGTCGCCGAACAGCGCGATTTGCCGCCCGCCACGGCGCCCGACCGCAACGAGCAAAGCCTGGCCATGGGCGACGAGCCGGTCTCCTACGTTCCGGCGCCGCCGCCGCGCATGCGCTCGACCGCCGAAGAGCAGGCCGATGCGCCGTCGCCGCCCGAACCGCCGCAGCGCCTCGCGCTGGCCGAGGATTTCGGCCCCGCCGCGCCGCTGCCCAAAAATCCGCCCTTGCCGCCGCAACGTCCGTTCGACCTCGAGACCATTCCCGGCGCCGACGTTCCGATCGCCGTCTCGAGGCGCTGAAGTCGCGGCGGCGCAAGCTCTGGCGCTGTGGCAGGAAAGGGATTATCTCTGAGTCCGACGCGACGCCGCGCTTTTTCGAGGCAAAAGTGCTTTCCCGATTCCCGATCCATCCCCTCAGGCTTTTGCTGGCTCTCGCCGTCGCCGCTCCGCTCGGGGCGGCGCGCGCGCAGACCATCTCCACCACCGCGCCGCATGCGGTGGTGATGGATTACGACACCCAGTCGGTGCTTTACGAGAAGGCGGCCGACGATCCGGTCCCGCCGGCGTCGCTGGCCAAGCTGATGACCGCGGAACTGGTGTTTCGCGACCTCAAGAAGGGGTCGGTCACCCTCGACACCCCCTTCTACATCTCGGAACGCGCGTGGAAAACCGGCAGCCAGGGCGGCACCATGTTCGCGCGGGTCGACACCAATGTCCGGGTCGAGGATCTGCTGCGCGGGCTGATCGTGCAGTCGGGCAACGACGCGTCGGTGGCGCTGGCCGAGGGCCTTGGCGGCTCCGAGGAAAATTTCGCGGCGATGATGAATGTCCGCGCCGGCGAACTCGGCATGACCAGATCGCATTTCACCGACGCCTGGGGCGGCGAGGATCCGGCGCA
Organism: uncultured Pseudomonadota bacterium; assembly: GCA_963748385.1. GTDB lineage: Bacteria > Pseudomonadota > Alphaproteobacteria > Rhizobiales > Beijerinckiaceae > Rhodoblastus. The sequence continues at coordinate 35,635 of CAVVIQ010000015.1, read as the reverse complement.
GGCGACTTCGGCGCGCGACATGGCGACGCTCGCCGAGCACATCATCAGGACCTATCCGGATTATTATCATTATTTCGGGGAAAAGGAGTTCACCTGGAGCAAGGTGCGCCAGTTGAACCGCAATCCGATCCTGTTCATGGACGTCAATGGCGACGGCCTCAAGGTCGGCAACGAAAAGGACGGCAATTACAATATCGTCGGCTCGGCGGTCTATGAGGGCCGCAGGCTGATCGTGGTCGTGCTCGGCGCCAGGACCGCCAAGGAGCGCGCCGAAGAGGCGCGCCGCCTGTTCAACTGGGGTTTCCACGGCTTCGACGTGAAAACCTTGTTCAAGGCGGGGGAAACGGTGGGAGCCGCCAAGGTCTATGGCGGCGCGGCCAGCGAGGTTCCGCTCGTCTCCGACGGGCCTGTCCGCGTGATGACCCCGCGCGGCGCGCCGGAACGGCTCACCGGCAAGATCACCTACATGGGCCCCCTGATCGCCCCGGTCGCCGCCGGCCAGACGGTGGCGCGGCTCAAGGTTTATCAGGGCGGCAGCCTGGTGCTCGACCTGCCGTTGAAAACCGAAGAGGCCGACGATCAGGGACCGCTGACCGAACGCGCCAAGGACGCGGCGCTCGAACTCGGCGTCCAGCTCTTTCACAAGGGCGTGGCGGTGGCGATGCACGAGGTCCAGAAAAGGACGGCCGCCAAGCCGCCGGCCGCCGCTGCGGAGCCTTGATCGGCCGGTTTTTCAGGTTAAGACATTCCGATCGGGTTCGGTCGCGGGCGGTGCTTCATTGCGCAAGGGTCGTTTCATCACTTTCGAGGGCGGCGAGGGCGCTGGCAAATCGACCCAGATTCGCCGGCTCGCCGCCGCCTTGCGCGCCCATGCCCGCGAGGTCGTCGTCACCCGGGAGCCCGGCGGCACGCCGCTCGCCGAACGGCTGCGCGGGATCATCCTCGCCGGCAAGGCGCGCGATTTCGGCGATTTCGGCGAGGCCTTGCTGTTTTCGGCGGCGCGGATCGACCATATCGACCGGATCATCCGCCCCGCGCTGGCCCGCGACGCCTATGTGCTGTGCGACCGCTTCGCCGAATTCGACCCGCGCCTATCAGGGCGCGCGCGGCGCCGCCGACGAGAACCAGCTGGCGGCGCTGGAGCGGGTGACGCTCGGCGGCGTGCGGCCGGACCTCACCTTCATGCTCGATCTTCCCCCGGAAGCCGGGCTGGAGCGCGCGCGACAAAGGCGAGGACAGGGCGGCGCCGACCGGTTCGAGGGCGAGGATCTCGCCTTTCACGCCCTTCTGCGCGAAAAATTTCTGGAAATCGCCCGCGCCGAGCCCGAACGCTGCCGGGTGATCGACGCGTCGCGGCCGGAAGAAGAAGTCGCGGAGGCGATCCTCGCGGCCTGTCGCGAAAAATGGCCGCTTCCCGCCGCGGAAGTGAAAAGATGGGCGTGAGCGACTGGGAAGACCTGCCGCCGGAAAGCGACCGCTTCGAGCCGGCGCCTCATCCCCGCGACACCGTCGTTCTGTTCGGCCAGGACAAAGCCGAGCGCGAACTGCTCGAAGCCTTTCGCGGTGGGCGCATGCCGCAGGCCTGGATCATCGGCGGCCCGCAGGGAATCGGCAAGGCGACGCTGGCGTGGCGGATGGCGCGTTTCGTCGCCGCCCATCCCGACCCGAGCCTGCCCGCCGTCCGGCGCGCAGACGATCTTGCGGTCGATCCCAGGAATCCGGCGGCGCGCCGGATTTCGGCGATGTCCTTCGGCGACCTGGCTCTGCTGCGGCGCGAATGGAGCGAAAAGACCAGGAAACACGCGACCCGGATCACCGTGGACGACGTGCGCGCCGTGCTTCATCTGTTCGAACAATCGGCGGGCGAGGGCGGCTGGCGGATGGTCATCATCGACAGCGCCGACGATCTCAATGTCCATAGCGCCAACGCCCTGCTCAAGCTGATCGAGGAGCCGCCGCCGCGCAGCCTGTTCTTGCTGGTGGCGCATCATCCCGGCCGCATCCTCCCCACCATCCGCTCGCGCTGCCGGCTGCTGACGCTCCAGCGCCTCGACGAGCCGGCATTGACCTCCGCCGCGCGCGCGGCGCTCGCGGCGACGGGCGAAAAGGTTTCCGAGGCGGATCTGGAGCGCGCCCGCGCCCGCGCCGAAGGCTCCGTTCGCGAGGCGCTGCGCCTGATCCAGGCAGGGGAGGACGGCGTAGACGGCCTGACCGCCAGGGCTCTGGCGCGCCTGCCCGATGTGGACTGGCTTCTCGCCCATCGCATCGGAGATGCGGTGGCGGGGCGCGAAGCCGGGAGCGAATTCGACGCTTTTCTGCGCACGCTGTATGGCTGGCTGAGCGACAATCTGCACCGGAACAAGGGGCTCGGCCCGCGCGCTCTGGCGCCTTTCGCCGACGCCTGGGAGTTCTTGGAGCGCCAGGCGCGGGACCTCGAAATCTACAATCTCGACAAGAAGGCCTTCGTGATCGTCGTTTTCTCGCGGCTCGCGGAAGCGGCGCGCGCCGCCCGCGCCGCGGCGGCCTGAGCGCGGAACAATGACGGAGAATTTCGGCTTTCGGCTCATCGCCCGCGACGGCGGCGCGCGCCTCGGCGAAATCCTTTCGCCGCGCGGCGTCATCAGAACCCCCGCCTTCATGCCGGTCGGCACCGCCGCCACCGTCAAGGCGATGTATCCGGAGCAGGTGCGGGCGCTCGGCGCCGATATCGTGCTCGGCAACACCTATCACCTGATGCTGCGCCCCGGCGCGGAACGGGTCGCTTCGCTCGGCGGCCTGCACAGGTTCATGAACTGGCCGCACCCGATCCTGACCGACAGCGGCGGCTTCCAGGTCATGTCGCTCGCGAAATTGCGCAAGCTCGACGAGAACGGCGTGACCTTCCAGTCCCATATCGACGGCGCCCGGCACGTGCTGACCCCCGAGCGCTCGATGGAGATCCAGCGCCTGCTCGGCTCGGACATCCAGATGCAGTTCGACGAATGCGTCAGACTGCCCTGTTCGCCGGATGAGGCCGAGCGCGCCATGCGCCTGTCGCTGCGTTGGGCCGAGCGTTCGCGAAAGGCTTTCGGCGAGCAACCCGGGCGCGCCTGTTTCGGCATCGTGCAGGGCGGGGCGGAGCCGGCCCTGCGCGTCGAAAGCGCGCGGGCCCTGGCGGACATGGATTTTCATGGATTGGCGGTCGGAGGCCTCGCGGTCGGCGAGCCGCAGGCTTTGATGCTGGCGATGATCGAAACGGTCATGCCGCATCTGCCCGAGAACAAGCCGCATTATCTGATGGGGGTCGGCTCGCCGGACGACCTGATCGAATTGGTCGCGCGCGGCATCGACATGTTCGACTGCGTCATGCCCACGCGCGCCGGGCGCCACGGCCTGGCCTATACGCGGTGGGGCAAGGTCAATCTGCGCAACGCCCGCAACGCCGAGGATCCGCGCCCGCTCGACCCCCATTCCACCTGCCCGGCGGCGCGCGATTATTCGCGCGCCTATCTGCATCACCTCGTGCGCTGCCAGGAAATCCTGGGCATGATGCTGCTGACCTGGGTCAACCTCGCCTATTATCAGGAGTTGATGGCCGGAGCCCGCGCCGCCGTGGCCGAGGGGCGTTTTTCTGACTACCGGTCTCAGGTCAAGGCGAACTGGGAGCGTTGCGGCGAGCCTTCGACGCCATAAAGCGCCAGGCGTCGGGCGTAGCGCGCCCCCACCGTCTTCGCGCTGAACCGTTCCGGCAAGGTTGGCTCGGCCCGGCAGCGGTCGGCAAGCGCCGCGCGCAAGGCGGCGACGGCCGCGCCCATGTCGGGCTCGGCCCAGAGCTGGTCTTCGGGCAAAGAGTCCGCGCCGGGTTCGGGCGCGACCAATCTGGCCTCGACCAGATATTGCTCGCCGAGGTCGGCGTAATCGGCATTGCCCGACCAATGGGTCGCGACGACCGGCAGGCCGAGGACGAGGGCCTCGGCGATGGTCCGGCCGAAACCGGTGGCGCGATGAAGCGAAACCAGGCAGTCGCAGGAAGCGATCAGCGCCAGCAGGTCGTCGTGCGGCAGTTCCCGGTCGATCAGGACGATTCGCGGATCTTCCGCCGCCGCTTCGTCCAGTTCGTCGCCGTCCTTGCCGGGCGTCGCGATCACCAGCCGCGCTTCCCCGCCCGGCGCGGGAAAGGCGGAGCGGAAGGCGCGAATCGCGGCCAACGGATTGGCGCGGGGCAGGGCCGCGAGGTCGCCGACGACGGCCAGAAACAGGAAATCCCCCTCGGGCAGGCCGAATTTGGCGCGGTCCGGCGAGACCGGCGGCGCGGCGACGGCGGGCGGCATTTCGACGACGGGGACCGGAGAGACCATTTCGAAGGCGCGGCGCGTGAAAACGCTCGGCGCCCAGATCTCGTCGACCAGAAAGGCGCAGAAGGCCAGGTCGCGCGGAAAATCCGCCAGTTCCCAGGACCACGCCCCGATATTGCGCCGGCCAAGGAAATCTCCTGCGCCGCGCGCGCAGAACTGGCGCAGGGTTTCGAGCGGCGTCGTGAAGAAAATATTGACGTCATGGACTGGTTCGCCGTCACCTTCCTCCAGCGGCGCGACCGTGGCGATCCCCGCGGCCTCCAACGCCGCAGCGCCGCAGCGGAAATCCTCGCTGGAGTTCTTCGAATCCTGCAGGCCGACCATATTGACGCCGCCCCTGCGGAATTCGCCCGTGAAGGCGGGCAGGCGCGGCGCCCGCGGCGCGGCCCCGGCGAATTCTGTGACGAAATCCGGCTCGGCCGCCTTGACGGCCTCGTTGAACCAGGCGGGAAAGTTCTCCGTTCCGCCGAACAATTCCTCCGCCTTGTCGAACTGCCATTTGACCAGGGCGCGGGCGAGCTTTTCCTCTTCGGCCTCCTCCCGCGATCCGTCCCTTTCAGCGAGTCCGAACACCGCCGCGACCGCGAAGGGAATCGAAACCCTCCCGCCCGGGAATGGCGCGACGAGACGCGAGGGGCGGAAATAGAGATCGCGCCCGGGGCCAAGAATGGCGGCTTCGCGCATCAACGCGAAATCCCTGGCGGCAAGCGTGCAGCACCAGCCGACATAACGCGCGCGCTCCTTGCGCGATTCCAGCGCAAATTCCTTCTGGAGGTCCGGCGAGAGCATCCACAGCGCGGCCATGACCCCGAGCAGGGGAGTCTCGTCATCCTCGACCAGAACGGAAAGCGGTTCGAACCAGGCCAGCCAAGGGGAACGGCGGGCGCCCGCGGCGGCCGCGCGCCAAAGAGCCTCGCCGATCAGGGATTTCAAGGAATTCACGTCGGACCCCCGCGTCCAAAGCCGCCGCGCGGCTCGAGAGGAAGACGAATGGGGTTTACAAATGAATGAGCGGAAAGACAATCAAGTCTTTCCGCTCCGTCTTACCTTGTCCTGTTTCACATCGAAGAAGCCGGATAGCTTATTCCCTTGCGTCGATTTCGACGCGGTATCGATGCGAAACGTCCTCCCACGACTTGGACAGCAAGCACCGGCTCTTTTGAGCCTGGGCGCTCGTTTTCGAGCACGGCATACGTTAGTCTAAGCTTTTTCGCTTGTCATCAGGCCAAAACCCGATTTTCAAAAAAAATCCGTGAGGAAAGGGTCGAAGAGAGAAGCGCGGGACATCGGGCGCCTTGCCTGCCCCCCTTCCTTGGCTTAATCGAAGCCCATTCACGGGACTGCGCCATGACCACCTTGCAAGACGACCTCCGCCAGCATCACGACAAGGTGCTCATTGTCGATTTCGGCTCGCAGGTGACGCAGCTGATCGCGCGCCGGGTTCGCGAGGCCGGCGTCTATTGCGAGATCGCGCCGTTCCAATTGGCGGAAAAGGCTTTTTTGCAATTCGCCCCCAAGGCCGTGATCCTGTCCGGCGGTCCCGCCTCGGTCACCGACCCCAATTCGCCGCGCGCGCCCAAAAACATCCTCGACTCCGGCCTGCCGATCCTCGCCATCTGCTATGGCCAGCAGACCATCGCCGCGCAGATGGGCGGCGCGGTGGAAGGTGGGCATCACGCCGAATTCGGCCGCGCCAATGTCGAGATCGTCGAGCCCAGCGCGCTGTTCGACGGGGTTTGGGAGATCGGCGGCTCCTATCCGGTGTGGATGAGCCACGGCGACCGCGTGACCCGTCTCCCCGAAGGCTTCTCGGTCAAGGCGCGCAGCGAAAACGCGCCTTTCGCGGTGGCGTCCGACGAAAAGCGCAAAATCTTCACCACCCAGTTCCATCCCGAGGTCGCCCATACGCCGGACGGCGCCAGGCTGCTCGCTAATTTCGTCCACAAGGTCGCCGGGTTGAAGTCCGACTGGACCATGGCGGCCTTTCGCGGTGAGGCGATCAAGGCGATCCACGCTCAGGTCGGGCAGGGCAGGGTTTTGTGCGGCCTCTCGGGCGGAGTCGACTCGGCGGTGGCCGCCGTGCTGATCCACGAGGCGATCGGCGAAAAGCTCACCTGCGTCTTCGTTGACCACGGCCTGCTGCGCATGGGCGAGGCGGAGGAGGTGGTGACCCTGTTCCGCGACCATTACAACATCCCGCTGGTCCATGTTCAGGCCCAGGACCTGTTCATCGGCGCGCTCGAAGGCCAGGCCGAGCCCGAAGCCAAGCGCAAGACCATCGGCCGGCTGTTCATCGAGACTTTCGAGGCCGAGGCCAAGAAAATCGCGGCCGACGGCAAGGGCGCGCTGAAATTTCTCGCCCAGGGCACGCTCTATCCCGACGTGATCGAAAGCGTCTCCTTCACCGGCGGGCCTTCGGTGACGATCAAGAGCCACCACAATGTCGGCGGCCTCCCCGAACGCATGCACATGAAGCTGGTCGAGCCCTTGCGCGAACTGTTCAAGGACGAAGTGCGCGCGTTGGGCCGCGAACTCGGCCTGCCGGACGCTTTCGTCGGACGCCATCCTTTCCCCGGTCCCGGTCTCGCCATCCGCCTGCCGGGCGGCGTCACCCGCGAAAAGCTGGAAATCCTGCGCAAGGCCGACGCCATCTATCTCGACGAAATCCGCAAGGCGGGACTTTATGACAAGATCTGGCAGGCCTTCGCCGTGCTGCTGCCGGTGCGCAGCGTCGGCGTGATGGGCGACGGCCGCACCTACGACCACGTCTGCGCTTTGCGCGCCGTGACCTCGGTCGACGGCATGACCGCGGACTTCTTCCCCTACGACATGAATTTTCTCGGCCGCGCCGCGACCCGGATCATCAACGAGGTCAAGGGCATCAACCGGGTGGTCTATGACGTGACATCGAAGCCGCCGGGCACGATCGAGTGGGAATAAGCTGACCGTCGAGTGTATTTCACATCTGGCGGCGCCAAATGAAATGGCCCTTCACGACCGGAAGACCGGCGCCGCCGACGCGGTCCCCGACCTAAGCCGGGAGCGCGCCTGATAAGTCGTTGCAACCAACCTCACATTGGCGACAATCGCCTATCGCTCGTTACGAACGTGGTGGTAGTAATGGTGGCGGTAGTAGTGATGACAGCCGCCACGCAGGCCGCACGAGATCGTGGGGCCTGCGGTATATCCGACCACACCGCCGGCGACGGCGCCGACGGGGCCGCCGACAACGGCGCCTGCGCCCGCTCCGAGCGCTCCGTCGACAAGTCTGCTATCAGCATAGGCGACGGAACCGATAAGCGACAGGCCCACCGCCAAGACGGCTACAAGGGCTTTTCTGGCCATGGTTCTCATCCTCGGTTGAATTGGGCGCCGCGGAAGGGGTCGAGAATCTGCTCTGGCCGGCGGTTCGCATCCGCGAACCTCGCGCCTGGGCGCTCGCCAATCGCACTATTGCGCTTTGTTGGCGCTCCGCCCGTGGCGTCCGCGGCCCAACCTTGTTTAACGCCGCAAATTGGAATTTGTTCCCGTCAAGGACAAAAAATTGGCCTGCGGCATTAAAAATAAGGCCTATGCCATTACAATCATAGTCAAAGCCGCGAGGGCGTAAACTATTGAATGTTTGGCAAAGTCCCAAGAAGCCAAAGCCGGCCAATGTCGGGAAGCGGCGATTAGTCGCGTGGCGCCGAGCGCGAAGTCCGCGTGGCGTAATTGGTGGACCAATTCTTGTCGCCGCAATCGTTATCGTCCATTTGCAGTCGGCGCGGCAGGCGTAATCGTTCCTGTGTGGCGCGTCCATGGTTTCGCGCCTGGTCATCGTTTCAAATCGCGTCGCGGCGCCCGGATGTGAAAGCCAGCCCAAAGCCGGCGGCTTGGGCGTAGCCGTCAAAGCGGCGCTGAAGGACCGTCGCGGTTTGTGGTTCGGCTGGAGCGGGCCCGTCCGGTTGGGCGACGAGGGTTTGGTCGGCCAAAGCACGCCGCGATTCCTCATGCGCCATCGGTTGGCCCATGCGCTTGTCGACCTGAGCGACGGAAACCATCAGGAATATTATAGCGGCTTCGCCAATCGCATGCTGTGGCCGGTGCTTCATTATCGCGTCGACCTGCAGGAATATTTGCGCGCGGACGCGTCAGGCTATCTCCGGGTCAACAGGCTGTTCGCCGACAATTTGACCCCGCTTCTGAAGGAATATGCGGAAATCGAAGGCGCGGTCGCGGAATTGATCGACAAGGTCAACGGACGTAATGGAGAGCCGCAGTGGACGCCGATCCGCTATATCAACCGAGCCTATCCGCGCGGCGGTCTGGCCGGCCTTGTCAATCGCGTGGTTTACGACGTGACCTCGAAGCCGTCCGGCACGATAGAGTGGGTGTGACCCAGGCTCCGTTTGCATGAGGCGAAACATGGCTGTCGACAAAAAGGACGATCCGCTTTTCGAAACCTTGCTGGCGGAATCCCGCCTTCGCAATCCGGAGGTTCGCGCCGGGTCGATGTTCGGCAGCCGCGCCGTTTTCGTCGGCCGCAAGATGGCGGCCTGCGTCTTCGACGGCAGGATCGGAATGCGCGTCCCGGCGGCGGTCGCGCGCCTCAGCCTGAGCGATGGACGCGCCGCGCCCTTTCGCCCCCATGGCCGGCCCGTCATGCCGGAATGGATCGAGATCGACGGCGGCGCGGACGCGCTGACCGGGAAGGCGGACCTGCTGAGCGAAGCGATCGCCTTCGCCGAGGCGAACAACAAGGGCAAATGAAGCCGCCATCAGGGCGCCGGCTGCTGTCCATGAGCGCTGGCGGGAGCAGGGAGCCTGGACATTTGATCCGGGCGGCTGTCGGTGTGGTCACAAGTGACCACGTCAAATGACGCGCAGAACGCCGATCGTCAATTTCAAGGACGACAAGGCCGCATTACGGGCGCGGCGTTAAGGTGGCCGTCCGTTCAAATCCACGCCCGGTCAACGGGCGGGGTTCGGCGTCGCAAGGCGGCCTGTCGCCATACCGCGACGGCCTGTTGTCGACGCCGCCGACCGACATTTCGGGTTGCGGCAAAACGTCCTTCAAGTCCGCTAAACGAATCGAATAGGCTTAATGCGAGTGGACATTCGATCGGGGCAGGCTATGGTGTGGTCACAAGTGACCACGTCGAGTGATGCGTAGGATGCCAATTGTCAATCTGAAGGACGCCAAGGCCGGCTTTTCCAGCATGGTCGATCTGGCGCTCAAGGGCCAGTTCGTCACCATCACCCGGCACGGCAAGGCCGTCGCCGCGCTGGTGCCGCTCGAAGCGGCGGAAATGGCGCGCAGGGCGATGGAGCGGAAACGGCCGAGCTTTTCCGACTATCTCAAAAGCTTTCCCGGCGAGGGTTCCGAACGCAAGAAAACCCCCTCCCGGGACAGCGGCCTGTGAGCGGTTTCCTGCTCGACGCCGATGTGGTCGCCATGCTTTCGCCGACGGGGCCCGAGGCCTCGCCGGCCTTTCTCGACTGGATCGAACGCCGCGACCGCGAGCGCCGGCTGTTCCTGTCCGTCGTCATGGTGCATGAGTTCGTGCGCACCGTGGCCGCGCTCGAACAAAAAGGAGAGATCGAGAAGTCGGCGGCGCTCACCGGTTGGCTCGCCGGGCTGGTCGCGGCTTTCGACGACAGGATCCTCGCCGTTGACGCCGCGGCGGCGGCGCGCGCCGCCCGTCTCGAGGCGAGGGCGATCGCGGCGGGCGAGGCGCCTGGAATGGCCGACGCCCTGGTGGCCGGCGTCGCCGCAAGCCACGACCTCGTCATCGTCACCCGCAACGCCGAACATTTCGAGCCCTTCGGCGTCGCGGCCGTATCGCCCGACGCCGCGACGGAGCTGTCCTGAAAGCGCGCTCGGCGCCGCCATGACCGCGGCGGCGGCTCAGAGCCGCTCGACGACCCGCCGCAGTTTTTCGCGCACGTCCTGCGCAATCGCCAGAAGTTCCGAATTTTCGATCGCCTGCATCGAAGCCACCGGGTCGATGACGGCGACTTCGCTTTGTCCGGGCGCGACTTCCTGCACGATGACATTGCAGGGCAACATGGTTCCGACCTTGTCCTCGCGCTTGATCGCCTCGAAGGCGAGTTTCGGGTTGCAGGCGCCGAGGATCACATAGGGGCGCAACTCGGCCCCGATCTTCTCCTTGAGCGTCGCGGCGACGTCGATCCGGGTCAGCACGCCGAAGCCTTCCTCCTTCAGCACGGCTTCCACCCGCGCTATGGCGTCGGCGATCGGCTGTTCGATTTTTCTCGCGGTGTAATAGGTCATCGGGCCCTCCGGGTGAGATTTGCAGCGCCAACGCTCAGGGCTGGCGCCCGGTTCCGCTCTTTTTACCGCCCCAGCCTGTCCAGCGCGCCGATCAGGTCGGCGCGCAAGTCGTCGTAATCCTCCAGCCCGACGGAGAGGCGGATCAGGCCGTCGGTGAAGCCGTGGCGGGCGCGCTCGTCGGGGGCGTAGGTGGCGTGGGTCATGCTGGCGGGATGCTGGACCAGGGTTTCGGCGTCGCCGAGGCTCACCGCGCGGGTCGCCAGTTCGACCCCGTCCATGAAGGCGCGCCCGGCCTCCAGCCCGCCGCGCAATTCCAGCGCGATCATCCCGCCCATCAACCTCATCTGGCGCCGCGCGACTTCCTTCTGCGGATGGCTGTCGAGGCCGGGATAATAGACGCGCTCCACCGCCGGATGGGCCTCCAGATCGTGGGCCAGCTTTTCGGCGGTGGCCGAATGACGCTCCATGCGCAGGGCGAGGGTCTTCAGGCCGCGCAAGATCAGAAAGGCGTCGAAAGCCGAGATGCAGGCGCCGTTCAGCTCCTTGATCCCGACGAAGCGGAACTGGTCGATCATCTCCTTGCTGGCCACCACCGCGCCCGCGATCAGGTCGCCGTGGCCGCCGAGATATTTGGTCGCCGAATGGGTCACGATGTCCGCGCCAAGGGCCAAAGGCTGCTGGAGATAGGGGGTGCAATAGGTATTGTCCACCACCAGCGGAACGCCGGCCTTGCGGCAGATTTCGGCGATGGCCGCGATGTCCACGATCCGCATGTTGGGATTGGACGGAGTTCTCGGTGAAGACCATGCGGGTCTTCGGCCCGAGCGCTTTTTTCAGATTGTCGGGATCGGTCAGGTCGGCGAACCGGGATTCGATCCCGAACCGTTTGATGTGGTGCTCCAGCAGGCCGAAGGTGCAGCCATAGAGCATCTGGTCGGCCACGATCTCGTCGCCGGATTTGAGCAGCGTCCAGATCACCGCCGTCAGGGCGCCGACGCCGGAGGAGGTCGCCAGTCCCGCCTCGCCGCCTTCCAGCGCGGCCAGCCTTTTCTCGAGGACGCTGACGGTGGGGTTGCCCACCCGGCTGTAAATGTAGCCCTCGGCCTCGCCGGCAAAAATGTCGCTGCCGGCGCGCGAGGTCGCGAAGGCGTAAGTCGAGGTCAGGAAGACCGGCGGGTTCAGCGCGCCGTGATAATCGAGCGGGTTGTACCCATGATGGATCGCGCGGGTCGCGAAACCGGGTTCGGCTTTTTTCGAAGTCATGACGCGCCTGTCCGAGGGGATTCGACCAGCCGATCATAGAATGGTCCCCGCGAAGATCGTCGAATTTTTCCCTCTTTCGCCAAATTGGTTCCGGTCGCGGACCGAAGCGACGAGCGTCGCCGCCGCCTTGTCCCAAAGATCGAATAAATAAGCCGCGGGTGCGGCGCCGTTGCAACACTGGCCCGGGCGGGTCGCCGGGCTTCGGGACTCGCGCAATCGCGCTGTCGCATAATTCATTGTTTAATCAATATGTTAACTATTTCGTGGCGTCGCGCTTCCTTCGAGAAGGTTTCGGGCTCAGCTTTAGCGGGACCGCATCGCTCGCGCGCTTTTCCCCTTCCGGGCGCTCCCCCAAGGCTTTCCGCGGCCGCCCACGATGGCTTGGGCGCGTCCTATCGTGTAGTTTGCGCCGATCCATTCATGGGCCATGGAAACGGGATCGGGGCAGGGGCCCGAGACTTGGGGCGAGACTTGGGACGAGACTTGGGACGAGACTTGGGGAAGGAAGCGGTTTTGCGTCAGATTTTCTTTGCTTTCGCTCCAATCCGGGTTTCGGCTTTCTGGCGCCGGACGCGCGCGGTCGTTCTCGTCCTGTTTCTGCCCGCCATGCTCGCGGCCTGCGCCCGCCCCGGCGTCGATCCGATGTACCCGCCGGTCGCCACGCCGGCGTCGGGAGCGACCAGCCACGACATTCTCATCGCCACGACCCGGAAACGCTCCGCCGATCCGGGCGCCATGTTCAGCGGCGAGCGCGGCGCGGGGCTTGATTTCGCCGAAGCGGTGGTCAGCGTCCCGCCGACCCATGTTTCGGGCAATATCGAATGGCCGTCCCAGCCCCCCGGCAATCCGGCGAGCGATTTCGTCACAAGGGAAGCGGACTATCTCGACGGCGAAAAAGCCTTCATTGCGGCGCTGAACCAGCAACTGGAGCAACGGCCGCCGGGCCACCGCAAAGTGCTGCTGTTCATCCATGGCTTCAACACCAAATTCCCGGAGGGACTCTACCGTCTGGCGCAAGTCGCGCAGGACACCAAATCGCCAGCCGTTCCGGTCTATTTCAGCTGGGCTTCGCGCGGCGAATTGTCCGGCTATGTCTATGATCAGAACAGCGCCACCATCGCCCGCGACCAGCTCGAGCATCTGATTGTCCTTCTCGCCAGGAGCAAGGCCGACAAGATCAATGTTTTGGCGCATTCCATGGGCAATTGGGTGACCGTGGAAGCCTTCCGCAATATAGCGATGACCAGGGAGCTCCATGGCTACAGCCAGAAGCTCGGCGCGATCGTTCTCGCGTCGCCGGACATCGACGTCGATGTGTTCCGCTCGCAGATGGCGCGGATCGGCGTGCCGAAAAAGCCGTTCCTGATCATCCTTTCGCGCGACGACCGGGCCCTGGCGCTGTCTCGGTTCATCGCCGGCGACGAGGCGCGCCTTGGCGATTACAAGAATGCGGCGGACCTGACCAAGTACAATGCGATCGTCGTCGATCTAAGCGACGTGAAGGGCGAGAATCCGCTTAACCACGACAAGTTCGCCGAGATCGCGGCTATCGCGCCGCAACTCAAGGAGGTGCTTGAGCAAGGCGTCCACACGAACGGGGCGACGCCCATCGAGCAGGCGGCGAATTCGCCGCTCGACGCGACGCCCGGCGTGGTCAGGACCGTCCTGTCGCTGCCCATCGCCGCCGTCGCCGCGCCGATCGTGATCATCTCCCGCGCGGGGCAATGAACGGAACGCGACCCCGGCGCGCTATTCGCGCGCCCTGGTCGCGGCTTTCTTCGGGGCCTGGAATTGAAAGAATGGCCAAGGCGTTGTTTCGGCGCGAGTTTACGGAAGTTCCATAATATTGATTATGCGAATTGTGGATGTGGGCTGGGCGCGACGCGAACGCCATCCCCTTCGAGGCTGAAACGCCAGCCGGCGAATTTTGCGGCCTTGGCGGTCCAGGCGATAGCCGCCTTCTCATTGGCGAGCAGTGGCTCGCGCGGCGCGCCGCCGCGGGTCTCGGCGCCTCTGCGCAAAACATCTGTCGCGTCATGAAATCGTTGCATATTTGTCACGAAAACCTGCCTTGCATTTCCCGAAAATTGAGCTAGATCAAAGGTAGAACCTGAATCGATCACGGTTTCATAGCTCCGACTTAGACTGGAAGTGGAATTACATAATGGCCGATCCGGAACGCATCGCATTATTCATTGACGGCGCAAACCTTTACGCAACCGCGAAATCGCTGGGCTTCGACATCGACTACAAGCGGCTCCTCAAGGAGTTCCAATCCAGGGGGCGGCTGCTGCGAGCCTTCTATTATACGGCTCTGGTCGAGGATCAGGAATATTCCTCGATCCGTCCCCTGATCGACTGGCTCGATTACAACGGCTACGCCGTCGTCACCAAGCCGGCCAAGGAATTCGTCGACGCCCTGGGCCGCCGCAAGGTCAAGGGCAACATGGACATCGAACTGGCCGTGGACGCCATGGAAATGGCCGACCACATCGACCACATGGTCCTGTTCTCCGGCGACGGCGACTTCCGTTCGCTGGTCGAAGCCGTGCAGCGCAAGGGCGTGCGGGTTTCGGTGCTGTCCACCATCACCACCCAGCCGCCGATGGTCGCCGACGAATTGCGCCGGCAGGCCGACGAATTCGTCGACATCGTCCATCTGGCCAACAAGATCGGCCGCGATCCCGCCGAGCGCACCGAGCGGATGCAGCGCTTCCAGGAACGCCGCCCGGTCGCTCCCGTCGCCGCCGCCCCGGAAGATCATACCGCGGATGAAGAGTGACGCGCGTCAAAGCGCGAATTCAGCAAATCAGGGAGGCGCTCCGGTGACGCCGGCGGCGCCTCTTTCCTTTTCCGAGCCCGGCCGGGATTGCGGTCTCTGCCCGCGCCTCGAAACCTTCCGCCGCGAAAACCGGCGCGCATTGCCGGACTATCACAATGCGCCGGCGCCCGCCTTCGGTCCGCTCGACGCCGAATTGCTGATCGTCGGCCTCGCGCCCGGACTGCACGGGGCCAACCGCACCGGGCGTCCCTTCACGGGAGACTGGGCCGGCGACATGCTCTATCCCGCCTTGCTGCGCCACGGTTTCGCGCAGGGTGAATATGGCGAAAGCGCCGATGACGGTCTGCGGCTGCGCGAATGCCGCATTTCCAACGCCGTGCGTTGCGTCCCGCCGCAGAACAAGCCGACGCCGCAGGAGATCGCCGCCTGCCGGCGGTTCCTCACGGAAGAGATCGCGGCGATGCCGCGTCTGCGCGCCCTGCTCTGCCTCGGCCGCGTCGCCCATGACAGCGTAGTCCGCCTTTTCGGCGAAAAGGCCAAGGCCTTCGCCTTCGCCCACGGCGCCGTCCACAGGCTGGAGCGGCGCGGCGTCGCGCTCTACGATTCCTATCATTGCTCGCGCTACAACACGAACACCGGCGTACTCACGCCGGACATGTTCGACGCCGTTTTTGTGCGGATCCGCGCCGAGCTGCGAAGCTTGTAATCGCGTCAATTTCCCGCGGCGGCCGTCTGGCGAAGATCGGCGGCGATGAGATTGGGCGCCCGATCGTCGAGCCGCGCGCGATAGATATGCAGGTTCTCGACGATTTTCTGGACGTAGTTGCGGGTTTCGGTGAAGGGGATTCGCTCGATCCAGTCGATCGCATCGACCTGCGGATTGCGCGGATCGCCATATTGCTTGATCCAGTCGCCGACATTGGCGCCGCCGGCGTTATAGGCGGCGAAGGCGAGGATGTAGGAGCCGCGATATTCGGCGAGCAGCTGGCCGAGGTGGAACGCGCCGAGCTGGGCGCTGAAGGCCGCGTCGGTTTTCAGCCTTTTCGCGTCGAAGGCGACGCCCGCGCTTTGCGCCGCCTTGCGCGCCGTGGGCTCGATCATCTGCATCAGGCCGAAGGCGCCGGCGCCCGACTGGGCCGTCGGTTCGAACGCGCTTTCCTGGCGCGCGATCGCCAGCACCACCGGGCGGCTGGCGGAATTGGCGAGTTCGGAATATTTCGGCACGCCATTGAGGGGAAAGGCGAGGCTGTCGATGGCGAGGCCGCGCTCCAGCGCCTCCTTGCCGGCGGTCAGCGCGGTATGGGCGTCGTCATGCGCCTCGATCAGTTGCGACAGCGCCGCCATCTGTTCGGGCGCGGCGAGAATCGCGGCGCTTTCGAGCGCGAGCTTTCTCGCGGCGTCGTTCTGGCCAAGATCGAACAGCAGTTCGACCGCCCGAGTCACTTCCGCGCGGGCGTCGCCTGTCGCCGGCTCGGGCGCCGGGCGCAGCAGGACCGGCTCCTCGCCCAGCCGGGCGCGGGCGACCTGACCGTAGAACGTCTCGGTCTCGTTGGCGGCGCGCGCGAAAAAAGGTTTCGGGTCCGCGCCGCGCGCCTCGGCGGTCCGGCCCTGCCAATAGGCGGCGCGGGCGATGGAATGGGGGGCGCGCGCGATCTGCGCCAGTTTGTCGAAATGCGGCGCGGCGAGCGCGGGATTTTTCAGGAAGCGCAAGGCGATCCAGCCGGCGGTGAACTCGGCGTCGACGTTGGTCGCGTTGGAGCCCGGCGCATATTCAGCGCAGAGGCGATAGGCGCCCTGGTTGTCGCCGGCGTCGAGCAATTTGCGCGCGATCAGCCGTCGCTCGACCCACCAGTCGTCCGGGCTCGCCAGGAGGGCCGGATCGCGCGGCGCCGAGAGCACGAGCTTCGCCGCCTCGCCGATATGCTCGGCGTGGCGCGCGGCGTGGATGCGCATGTAGAGCAGGCCGACATCGTTGCGCAGACTGGCTGGCGCGCGCGAAAGAACCTTGGCCGAGGCCGCGCCGTGGGCGAGGTCCAGTTCGGCGCGGTAAAGCCCCTGCCCGTCCTTTCCGGCGTGGCCGGCGGCGCGCGCGGCGTCGCCGAATTTCTCCCGCAGCATCAGGCGGTCGATGCGATAGTTTCTGTCGGAGGCGGAGAGCGCGCTCGAAAAATTCTTGAGCAGGCGCTTTTCCAGCGCCGCGCCGAGTTCGGCGTCGCGCCACAGATCGCGGGCGATCTGCGCGGCCTCGCCGGCGCGGGCCGGGTCGTTGCGCAAAAGCTCGGCGACAGCCAGGCGGCCGCCCGCGGTGGTCGGAGGAAATTCGGCGAAATAAGCGGCGGCTTGCTGCGGCTTGGCGCTTTCGGAAGAGGCGATCTCCTCGGCGCGCTTGCGCAATTTGGCGTTCGGCCAATCGGGATGGGCGCGCAGGAACGCCGCGATCCGCTCCAGCCCGGCCTCTCCCGGCTGGAGCCGCACGACGGTCCATTCAATGGCGTCGCGGACCAGCGGGTCTTTGGTGGTCAGCGCCGCGTCGCCGGAAAGGATCTCGCCTTCCCCGTAATAGCGTATGGCGTCGGCGACGCCGGAAAGATCGCGCGCGGGCTCGGCGGCGGCGCCTTCGCTCTGGGCCGGGGGGGAGACAGGCCGCGGCGAAAAAAGCACCGGGAGCGACGGGATGCGAACGCGCCGGGGCGCGTGGTTGAGATAGGGAGTTGTCAGGCAGCAGGTTGCGGCGAAGGCCGCGCCAACCCATCTTCGATCCAACCCCAATATCCGCATTGAAACGTCCTGTGTTCGACGGTTCCGCGACAAAAGCCTGCGCTCACGAAATTAACGACGGGTTAACCACGCATCTCGGCGGGAATTCGCCTTTTCATCGAGCCAAGGCTTGACGCGGCCCTTTTCGTCGCCCTTATCAGCCGCTATGAGTGGCTCGGGCTAATAACCCGCCAAAAGAGGCGACCGTGGGGCCAGAAGACGGCGACGGCAGGACGGAAACAGGCAATGGCGACGGAAAAGCGGATTCGGGGTTGGATGACGGCGCTGGTGACGCCCTTCAAGCAAGGCGCCGTCGACGAAGCAGCTTTTCGCGCCCTGATCGACTGGCAGATCGCCAGCGGCATTCATGGCCTCGTCCCGGTCGGGACCACCGGGGAAAGCCCCACCCTCTCCCACCAGGAGCACAAGCGCGTGGTCGAGATCGCGGTCGCCGAGGCCAAGGGCCGCGTTCCGGTGATCGCGGGCGCCGGCTCGAACAATACAGCCGAGGCCATCGATCTGGCCGTCCACGCCGAAAAGGCCGGCGCCGACGCGGTGCTGGTGGTGACGCCCTATTACAACAAGCCCAATCAGGAAGGCCTGTTCCGGCATTTCAAGGCGGTCGACGACGCCATCGGCGTTCCGATCGTCATCTACAACATCCCGCCGCGCTCGGTGATCGACATGTCGGTCGAGACGATGAAGCGCTGCTACGGGGAACTGCGCAATATCGTCGGCGTGAAGGACGCGACGGGCAATGTCGCGCGCATTTCCATGCAGCGCCATGCGATGGGGCCGGAATTCCTGCAATTTTCGGGCGACGACATGACGGCGCTGGCCTGCTTCGCGGCCGGCGCCGTCGGCTGCATTTCGGTGGTCTCGAACATCGCCCCCCGCCCCTGCGCCGATCTGGGGAACGCGGCGCAGGCCGGCGATTACGCAAAAGCCCTGGCGATCCAGGACAGGCTCACCCCCCTGCACGCCGCAACTTTCCTCGAAGCCGGCGTCACCGGAGCCAAAAGCGGGCTTTCTCTCCTGGGCAAGGCGTCGGAGGAGGTGCGGCTGCCTCTGGTCTCCTCGACCGACAGGACGCGGGAAGCGATCCGCGCCGCGATGATCCACGCAGGCGTCCTCGCGGCCTGAGGCGACTTGAGCAGACGCCGTTTCTCATTCGTGAGGAAAGGCGGGGAACGAATGTGACCGCAGGGCGTCGCAAGACGCCCGTCTTTTGACGGGCTATGGCTGACGCGAGGGATTTTCGATCGCGACCTGATCGCGATCGTTGGCAAGGGATGGAGCGGGACGACCCGGCGAATAGTGGCGGAACAACCGAAATCCAATTTCAAGATCGTCGCCGACAACCGCAAGGCGCGTTACCATTATGAAATTGGCGAGGCTTTCGAGGCGGGACTGGTCCTGACCGGCACCGAGGTGAAAAGCCTGCGCACCGGCCGGTCGAATATCGCCGAATCCTACGCCAGCGTGGACAAGAATGGCGAAATCTGGCTGATCAACGCCAATATTCCCGAATATTTCGCTGGCAATCGCTTCAACCACGAACCGAAGCGCCCGAGGAAGCTCCTGCTGAAGCATCGCGAAATCGCCAAGCTCGCCCGCGGCGTCGAACGGGAAGGCATGACGATCGTGCCGCTGAAACTCTATTTCAACGAAAAAGGCCGCGCGAAGATCGAGGTCGCGCTCGCGCGCGGCAAACAGGCGCACGACAAGCGCGAGACCGAGAAGCAGCGCGACTGGAACCGTGAGAAAAGCCGGCTGTTGAAGCGGGCCGACTGAGGCGCGCCCGCAGGAACTTTCAGGAGGCGCCGTGAATGGACGGGTCGATGCGCAGCGTGTTTTTTACAGCCCGTGACGGGCTCAATCTCCATGCCCTGGTTCAGGACGCGGCGCCCGGCCCCGATGGCGAAGGCGCCCCCGTGGTCTGCCTGCCCGGCCTGAGCCGCCCTGCCCGCGATTTCTCCGTTTTGGCGCGCTTTCTGGGCGCCCGCGCCCGTCGCAGGATCATCGCGCTCGATTATCGCGGCCGCGGCGGATCGGACTGGGACCCCGACGCGAGCCATTACGATTTCCCGACCGAAAACGGGGATATTCTTACCGTGCTGGAGGCTCTCGGCGTCGATTCGGCGATTTTCGTCGGCGTCTCGCGCGGCGGCCTCCACACCATCATGCTGGCCAACCACAGGCCCGAACTGGTCAAGACCGTCGTGCTCGGCGACATCGGGCCGCAGCTTGATCCCGAGGGCCTGGCCCGGATCAGGGATTACATCGGGCGCCTGCCGTTGCTGCGCGACTTGGACGCCGCCGTCGCCCATTACAAAAGCACGATGGGGGCCTTTTTCCCCGCCGCGAGCGACGACGACTGGCGCCTCTATGCGCAGAATTCGTTGAACGCGACGCCGGAGCGGATGCGGCTCTCCTACGATCCGCAACTGGCGCGGACGCTCGACAGTTTCGACCCCTCCGCGCCGCCGCCGGATTTCTGGCCGCAATTCGCCGCCGTCACGGCGCCGGTGCTTGCGCTGCGCGGCGAATTTTCCGACCTGCTGACCCCGGAAATCCATGCGGAAATGGCCGCGCGCCTGCCCTCATGCCGGCTCCATGTCGTCCCCGGCCAGGGGCACGCGCCTTTGCTGTTCGACCCGCCGACGCTGGAGCGGATCGCCGCATTTATCGAGGAAAAGCTCTAAGGCTTACGCTTCGCGCGCTCCGGAAAATTCCGTCGCGCCGAGCGGCGAGGTGAAGGTGCCGGCCAGCGCGTCGCCTTCGGCCTTGACGCTGAAGCCGATGGCGAAACTGCCCATCGGCGTCGGGACATGCGCGATGAATTCCGCGCTATCGTCCGTGACTTGAAGATCGTGGAGCGGAGCCTCGCCGATCAGCGAAATCAGCCCGCCCGTACCGTCGGAGTTGATCCGCAGCGAGGGAGTCTGCACGCCGAAAGGCGTGTGCAAGGTAAGTTTCCAGATGCCGACGATGGCCATCGCGCCGTCCTTGAGGCAAGAGCTTCGCCACGCGCTTCCGATCGAACTCGCGGGCGGCGGGATCATAGCCGGCCCAAGGGCTCTCCGCCAGTCATCGATAAAGGATTCACCAGCCGGCGATGCGGGTGCAGGCGCGGCCGGCGTCGCCGAATTCGTAGCGATCGCCGCAGGCATAGGCCGTGGGCGGCACATGAGTGCGCTCGAACAGGTCGTAGCCTTCCTTGAGGTTATGCCAGAAGGCCGACCAGTCCCGATGCGGGCGCGCATTCTCCTGCGAGAGGAAGGAGAGCAGCGCCGAAGGCGGCGCGCTCTCGCGCGCGATCGCCTGCTCGGTCATCCGGAAGGGGAAGATATGCACCGGGACCTCGCGCTCGCCATCGCGCAGGGCCGCCGCGACGATCGGATAGATCTCGTCGATCCCGGCGTCGGTCATGGCGAAACAGCCGACCGACTTGCAATCGCCGTGGATCATGACGGCGTCGCCCGTGGCCCCGTGGCGCCGGTCGAAGGCGTTCGGATAGCCGAGATTGAGCGCGAGATGATAATGCGAATGGGGGTTCAGCTGGTGCGGCGAAACTTCGTAAAAGCCTTCGGGAGCCTGGTAATCCGCATAGTGCAGCTTGGGCCCGAGTTCCCCCGACCATCTGCAGACCGGGAAAGTCTTGTACAGCGCGTAGCTGTCGCCGCGCTTGATCCATAGTTCAAGCAGGGATTCCTTCTTGAAGATGCGGATATAGACGGGCGCGCCCATCTTGAAGCCGCCGCTTGCGATCTGCGGCGGCGGCGGCTCGGTCGCGGCCGGCGAAAAAGCGGAATTGGCGCCGCCCACCGAGGAGGTGATGGCGGCCAGGGCGCTGGCGAAACCCGAGGCTCCGGCGCGCGACGCATCGGGCGAAGACGCGGAGGAAGGCGCTGAAAGCGCCGGAGCGGGCCCCTGGCCGGGAACGGCCGGGGGCGCGGGGAGATTGGGATTGGCGGCGGGCGGCGCGAGCGCGGCCTCCGTCTGGACCGGAGCGCCGGCGTTCAGCGAGGCCGGCCTGACCGGCGGCAAGGGCGCCGGTTTGCCATCGGTCTGCGCGTCGGTCTGACCGTCGGCGGCGGCGGCTTGTTCCGGGTCGGCCGGGAGCGTTTCGGATTCTGCCGGCAGCGACGCCTGAACAACGCCCGCGTCGTCGTCCGCGCGCAGGTCCGCCGGCAGGTTCAACGCGGTATCCGGGGAAAAGACCGGCGGCGCGGCCGGCTCGAGGCTCGCGACAATGGGGCCGCGCGGGCGCGCGGGTTCAGAAATTGGCGCCGGTTTGGGCGGCGAGGCCTGCGGCGGGTTGAGCGTCTGGGCGGCGATCTTTTGCGGCGCGGGGAGATCGGAATTGGCGGTAGGCGCCTCAACGACGGGAATTTGCGCGACAGAACCCTGTGCCGCCGAGACCTGAGTTCGCCGAATCCTGCTGCATGGCGGCTTCGTAGGACAGGAAGGCGCCGAGGCACAAGGAGGCCACGCTGGCGACGCTCAGCCCCAGGAAACGCGCCCATTTGCGATGTTTCACCGTCAACGCCTCCGATGTCCCGAACGAATCGAAAAACGCCGCACTACGCGCCACGGTCCGTCCGGAACCCTGGCCGAACGATAGGCTTGCGATCTTGCGCGATGCTTGCCTTGTTTCAAATCAATTCCTTATCGAAACCGCTTCGGACAAGCGTCTTTTTCCACAATCATTGCATTTATGCCACAGCTTTTTCAGGGAATTCCGATCAGCTTATGGGTCTGGAGGCTCAGCCGCCAGCGCGGATGCGCGCGGCAGAAGGCGATCGCGGCCTCGATGTTGCGCGCCAATTCGGGGCCGTCCATCGGCTGGATGTAGAAACGCTCGAAATCCAGAGATTCGAAATCCCGCGGGTCGAGACCGGCCTGGGGAAAGACCAGTTTCAGCTCCTGGCCTTTTCGCGCGCGCAATTCCGCGCCCGCCTTGGGGCTGACGCAAAGCCAGTCAATTCCGGGCGGCGGCGCCAGTGCGCCATTGCTCTCCACCGCGACGAAAAACCCTTCCTTCTTGGCCGCTTCGATCAGCGCCGCATCGAGTTGCAACAGCGGTTCGCCGCCGGTGAAGACCACGCAGCGGCCCTCCCTGCCCTCGCCCCAGATTTCGCCAAGCCGGCGCGCGAGCGCCAAGGCGTCGGCGAATTTGCCGCCGTTTTCGCCATCGGTTCCAACGAAATCGGTGTCGCAAAAATCGCAGACCGCGTCGTCGCGGTCCTCCTCGCGCCCGCTCCACAGGTTGCAGCCGGCGAAGCGGCAGAACACGGCGACGCGCCCCGCCTGCCCGCCCTCGCCCTGCAGGGTCTTGAAGATTTCCTTGACGCTATAGGCCAAGACTTGCCCCCGCCTGTTTCAACAATTTTCGGGAAAACCGCCGGCGAAGACGATTTCCCCAAAAGCCTTGCGCGGGTTCGGGCTTTCGAACGCCCGGCGCTCCTCCGGCAGCAGCGAGGCGTCGCCGCGCTTGCCTACCGCGACGATGACTTCGATCTTCAAAAAATCCGGCGCATGGGTCGCTGCGCGGGCGAGATCGCCGTCGAAGGCGCCCATGGCGCGGGTGGTCCAGCCCAGAAGCTCAGCCTGAAAAGCGAGGCTCGCCCAGGCCGCGCCGGCATCGAAGGATGCCGAGCGCGAAACATGCTTCTCAGCCGAGCCTTCGAGCGTATAGACGGCCTTGCTGGCGACGGCGACAAGGGCGGAGGCGTTGCGCGCCCATTCCCTGTTTCTTTCGCTCAAGGAGGCGAGAAAGATCGCAAAATCCGGCTCGCCGCGCCTCGCGTAGGCGAAGCGCCAGGGCTGCGAATTTTGGCTCGACGGCGCATAGCGCGCCGCCTCGAACAAGGCGAACAGCACGTCGTCCGGGATCGGCTCGCCAGTCATGGCGTGGGGCGACCAGCGGCCGATGAACAGGGACGAGACCGGCGTTCCGGCGGCGCGTTCGCCGGCTTGCGTGACGAGAGAGACAAGCGAGGGATCGGGCTTGAACATGGAAGGCTTTCGGTAAATTCCTGACGATTGGGGCGCCTCGGGCCGGCGACGACCGGCAGACAGGCGGGCGATTTTGTAATCTAATCGGCGCGAAAGCCAACCCAACTCGCGAGATCGCCGTGACCGCCCTTTTCGTAGGACATTCCTATATCGACGTGACCATGATCGCCGACGCCATGCCCTCCGGCGACGAAAAGGCGGTGGCGAAGGACTACGCCGTCTCCTTTGGCGGCAATGCGGTCACCGCCGCCTTCGCCTGCGCGAAGCTCGGCGTCCAGACCGACCTCCTCACCACCATGTCCGACGACTGGCTCGGCCAGATGTTCTGGGAGATGGCCCACAAATATGGCGTCTCGATCTATCCGCGCAAGGTCGCGCGCTCCTCTCTCTCCTTCGTCCTGCCGAAGGCCCACAAGCGCGCCATCCTGCGCGCCCGCGATGAGCATTATCTTCGCCCTTTCATGAAGCTCGACGTGTCGACCTACGAGGCTTTGCATCTCGACGGGCATCAGGCCGACGCCGCCCTCCATTACGCCAAGGTTTTTCGTGAAAAGGGTCTGCTGACCTCGCTGGACGGCGGCGCCCTGCGCGCAAATACCGAGGAGGTTCTGCATTTCATCGATGTCGCGGTGGTGGCGGAGGCCTTTTGCGCCCAGTTCAAGCTGACGCCGCTCGAAATGCTCGGCTATCTCTCCGCGCGCGGGGTCAAGATCGCGGCGGTCACCGAGGGCGAGCGCGGCCTGTTGTGGAGCGACGAAGACGGGATGGTCTCGCGAATGCCCGCCCTGCTGGTGCCGACGGAAAAAGTCATCGACACCGCCGGCGCCGGCGACGTCTTCCACGGCGCCTATCTCGCCTCCTTCCTGCGCAACCGCGCCGCGCGCTGGGTCGACCATTTCGAATTCGCCCGCGCCGCGTCCGCCTTCAAGATCCAGCATCTCGGCAACGAGGCCGGCCTGCCCTCGCTCGACGACATTGCGGAAATGCAGCGCCTTTACGGCGAAGAGCTGATCGAAATTTGAGAGTTTTCCTGCGCCGAGCGCAGGCTTATAAAAGGAACCGCCGCAAGGGAGGTAAAAAAATGTCGCGTGTCCCGATCGCTTTTGCAGCGTTGACCGTTTTGTGCGCGCCGGGCGCCGTCATGGCGCAAGGCCGGACCTGCCAAAGCGAGATCGCGCGCCTTCAAGCCATGATCGACCAGGCCGAGTCCGGCGGCCAGCCGGTTCCCGACCTGCCGGAGGGAACCTTCGCCACCATGCACCATCAGCCGACGACGGCCAGCGTCCTCGCCGCCGACAAGGACGCCATGGCCATGGCCAAAGCCGGGCTCGACCGCGCGCGGAAATATCAGGCGAAAGGCAAGAACGCCGCCTGTCTCAAGGCGCTCGACGACGTAGCGTTCTGATCCGCCTCATCCCCCGTCGAAACCGGCGCGGCTCATCCGGCGCCCAGACATTCGGCCAAGAAGGCGCCGGCCAGGGCGGCGCCCTCGGGCGTCACCTTATGGCCGACGCCCGGCAGGATTTCGACCCGCGTCCTGACGCCCAGTTCTTTCAGGGCCGCGGCCGCGTCGCGGCTCTCCTGGCAGGGAATGGCCGGATCGTCCTCGCCGTGAACGAGCAAAGCGCAGGCGCCCGGCGGCGGCGCCAAAGGCGGCGGCGAGGCCAGCCGGCCGGAAAAGGCGACGACGCAGGCGACCGGCCAGCGGCCCGAAACCAGCGCGTCGAGCGCCATCATCGCGCCCTGCGAAAAACCGACCAGCGCGACGCGGTCGAGATGGCCGGTCAGGCCATGGGCGGCGACGATTCCGCCCAGCAGGGCGTCGAAGTCGGGGCGCGCCGCGGCGAGGCGCTCGGGCCGGGTTTCGCGGGTGACGCCGTCGAGGCTGAACCATTGCCGCCCGCCCCGGGGGCCGGCGAAAGGCGCGTCGGGCGCCGCAAAAGCGGCGTTCGGCAGGATCGCCCGCCAGCCGTCGCCGAGCGGCGCGAGTTGCGCCCCCTCGGCGCGGACGCCGTGCAGGAAAACGACGAGCGAGAACTTCATGGCGCGCCCTTGCGCGAAACCGCGGCGGCCCGAAGGATCGTCGGTTAGGTCCGGCCAGTCAATCGCCCGGGTCCTTGCGCCGCCCGGCCGTGGATGGCGCCAAGATCAGGCCGGCGCCGACGTGTTGCCCAAGAAAAGGGTCGCCGAATGTGGGTTTGCCGTCGTCAATGATGGACGGACCGGATGAAAATGAGGGCTGCAAAATGGATGAGTTCAAAATCAAGGTCGGGCGCATCGAGGCGGCAACGGCAGACACAACAGGATCTCAGGTTCGTATAACCTTTGAAGTTGAGCGCGGTCCGTTAAAATTGAAAATTCCGATTCTGCTAAATCTGAAAGAGTTTGATGACACTGAAATGATTTCAAGTGGCGAGGAACGAATTGCATAGAATATTTGTCGAACTCTCGGAACAGACCATCAAATGGACGCTGACTGCGGAAGACATAGGGAAGCTTTCCGGCATCAGCTCGCGTCCAGGGTCATGATTTGGTTTGTTTCCGCTGGCGCCACGCCGAACTTGCCGCCAAAGCGTTCGGGTTTCGTTGGTCAATCGTTTGTGAAGTATCCTGATCGAAGAAGATGATGAGGCGACGCTGCGGCGATGGCCGCTCCACAGCAGCTTGCGCTCGAACGTGGCGCGGCGTTTTTTTACTCTGTGAGGCTCATCAGGATATCGGCGTACCAGGCGCAATTCAGTCCGAGCGCCTCGTCGCGGTCGAGGTCGCGCGCGACGTCGAACCGGGTCGAATGGACGCCAAGCAGCAGCCACGGCGGATCGAGCGCGGCTCCTTCGCGATTGACCGCGCGAGTCACGACCGGAGAACCGCTCGCGCCGCGATGGGTTCGCGCGTCGGTAAGAAAAAAGCCCTGCCCCTGAAAACGCAGCCCGAAGGATGACGCGATCACCCCCTGACGCACGACCGGCATGTGATGCAGGGTGTCGTGGAAGCCGAGCGGAAATCCGACCACCAGCACGGATGCGCCGGTTTCGATCGTTTCCGAAGGCCCCGGCAGATGTTCGGGCATGAAGGCGCGGTAGATCGTCGGTTCGGGCAGCGCCGCGCGGTCGATTTCGACGACGCCGACGTCGATGTCGCCGGAACTGTCGACGCCCTTTCGCCAGACGGGCTTTCCGTTGCGATAGAGCGGAATTGAAAAGCCGGTGGATCGCGCCAGATTTTCGCCGTCGATGTGAAGTTCGATCTCGATGCGGTCGGGAAAATGGCCGCTGGCCTCATCGAACAGAACATGCCGGCTGGTGACCAGGTACAGGCGACCGTCGCGCAGAAAGAAAAAGCCGCTCGCGCCCGTCAGGATGCGGCCCTGACTGAAGGTGGAGAGGCGTGTCGAAGTCAGAAGCAGCGGTTCGACCGACCATGTGTTCATTCGCGCCCTCGAGATTGACATGGAGCGACTTTATCTTCCCGCCCGGGGTCGGCGGGCGCCGCCGTATTCGACGATCGACCATTTGCCGCCGCCTGGCCTTCGAGACCCATGCTCGTCCTCTACGGGCGTGAATTTCAAGGCCTTGCATGAGTTGCCATGTTTACGACGCAACAAGACCAGGCGTCATGCGAACCGCCCAAGTTTCGGTCGGCTCGTTGCTCACGAGCGCCGCACGATCTTGATCGCCGCCATTGGACGACCCGAGCGCTGGGCGATTTCCTCATCTTGCGTTTCGAGGAAAGTCCTGGCCAGCCCATCGCCATCGACGCCGCCAAGAATGTCTCTCGGAACTCGCCGGTTTGAGCGCTTGGCGCCGTCCTCGTAAAAGACGTCGAACAAGACAAATTCGCTTTTCGAGCCGGGTTTGCGCGCCATAATTTCAGATCTCCGCATCGCCGAAAGCTGGTTCGACCGATGATTTCATCGTTCCAGGACGCCGCATGTCACGGCGTCAAGCCGACGCATTCGTCGCGGAAAAGGGCGCCGACGCAGATCGTTGCGGGCCGCGGGGGGCCTTGCGCTTGGGCTTTGGCAGCAGCCCTTCATATTGCGCTTTTTTTCGCGCCAGCTTGCGCGCCCGCCGAATGGCTTCGGCGCCTTCGCGTGTGCGTTTCTCCGAGGGCTTCTCGTAAGCCCGGCGCTGTTTCATTTCACGAAAGAGACCTTCGCGCTGCATTTTCTTCTTCAGCACGCGAAGCGCCTGCTCGACATTGTTGTCGCGAACCAATACCTGCACGAAACATCCGATCCTGAATTCGAGGGGCGCGCCGCCGACGGGGCGGCTGCGCGAGACGCGCGGGCGAGCGTCGAAACGACCGCCGCTGCGGGAAAGCGCGATTATCTTTGGAAATGCGCAGGGATACTCCTCGTTCGACCGTCGAACGACCCTGTCACCCTTCCATAGGGTATGGCGAGGGGCTTGGCCAGATATGAATTGGCCGAATACGAAAATGCAACGCCGCCTTGCCCCGGACAATATTTCCGCCCATGAACGCGAAATCGATCTTGGGCCGTAAGGTTGGAGCAGCGACGAGTATTTTGTGCTCGCACGCTCGTTTTATGATCTCCACGATATCGATATACACGAAACAGGGCGCGATCGCGCCCCGCGTTCATCACGTTTGCAGGACATAACCATTCAGGAATACCGGAACCGTCAAACGGTTCAACGCCGTCAAGGGCCATGGCTTCTTCGCTCCCGATGTGGGCCGGCGCGCCCTTCGCTCGAAGGCCGTTCACGCCGGGGAGAGGCGCGGACCAAACGGCGCCGATGAGAGAGGAAGCCAGGCCGCCGAAATTGGCGCGGCTCGGTTGCGGCGCGTTCAGTCGATGAACGTCAGCGCGTCAGCCGAAGCCTTGCCACGCCAGCAACAGAAAGTTCGCAGTCGTGTCTCCCGCCGACGCCGGCGCGCAATAATTGCGCAGGGAAAGGAGACGCGCCGGGGCTCACCGGCGAACGGGAGCCAGCAGCGGCTCAATCGCGACCCGCTCGTAATCCTCGCGCTCGTTCTTGATCCTGTATTGAGGTCCGGATCCCCCATCGGGGAGAAGGCGCGTGACCTTGAAAAAGGTCTGTTCCGACTTGCCGATCAGGGTCACGAAGGTCCCCACCGTAAATTTGTGCGCCGCCGACGGAACGTTCGGCCTCGCGTTGTCCGTCGTGGGTTTCTGCGATTTGTCGCGCACGAGATATCCTTTCGTTCGTTCGTTCGGGCGTCCGCCGATCGCGGCGCCCAACGAGGGCCCGCGCCATTTTCCAGATCGAAACGAAAAAAGCCCCGGGTCTCGCCCGAGGCTTCTCGATCTCGCGCCGCGTCGCGCCAGTACATCCGTGGAACGGCGACACGCCTGCGAGAAAAATGTTTATTCCACCGTTTGCAGGCGCGAGGCCGAAGACTTGCCTGTGCGACGGTCTGCGGTCAACTCGTAACTGATCTTCTGGCCTTCGTTGAGGCCGGTAAGTCCAGCCTGTTCGACAGCGCTGATGTGAACGAAAACATCCTTGCTTCCGTCGTCGGGCTGGATGAAGCCGAAACCCTTTTGACCATTAAACCATTTCACGATGCCGGTAGCCATGCTTTCAGTCTCCTATAAGCAGGATTGATTGTCGCTCGTCATCTGGAACGAGCTATTCATATCGAGAGTTTTTAGAGGAGGTCGTCAGCTGCGTTAAAAACGCGGGGCCAAGGCGTCGGCCTAAAAGTTCGATCTTTTTAGAATAAGCGGTAGCGATGGCGAAAACAAGACCAGAAAATATGATTTTTGTTTATCTCCCGGCGACTTTTCATCGGTCGGGAGCCATCAATACGGCAAAGCCCAAGCCAGGACCGTACCTCTCGAAGCCGTAATCGCCGCTTCCAGCCCGCGGAAACGGCGTAAATTGGGGGCCAGGCCCTGGCGCGCGCGCCGGAATCGGGCCCGCGCCTGCTCTATTCGTTACATGACGAACGCCATTTCGCGCACGACTTCTCAAATGTCGAAAAGGACGCCGACGACTTCGGCTTCCAGATCGGCGCGCGCGGCCGCCATCGCGTGCGGCGCAAACTTGAGGAGGTCCTGCGCGAAACCATTTTACCGACCGATCGTCTCGAACGTTTCGCCGGGGACATGGTCTTGTGGGCTCGCCTGGGCGCAAGCGCGCAACGTCGTCGCAATCCGCTTGAAACGCCTCCGCGGGGCGAAGCGGGGATCGCGCGAGGTCGGCCCGTTCAGCGGCGACAGCAGATTGCCGTTTTCGCGGAGATATTCGATGACCAGAATGCGGATTTTACCGTCAACAAAGCCATTCGGATGTCACGCGCCTGAAAATTCAGGGACTTCGGATGATTCTGGCTGGGAGACCTGGATTCGAACCAAGATTAACGGAGTCAGAGTCCGCTGTTCTACCGTTGAACTATCTCCCAACGAAACCCCCCCGGCAGTTTTTTGGGGGGTTGGCTTCGGTTTTCTGGCTGCGACGGCACTTTTCCGGTCGCCCCGAAGTGGGGCGCTTTCTAGTTTGCGCCGCCGACCGTGTCAACTGAATTTCAACACGCCTCTTGCGGAACCAAGCGGGGTAAAGTGATCTCCGAAAAAAATACCAGAACGCCTGTAGAACGTTGAAAACACACCTTGTATGACGCGATCGTGATCGGCTAACTTCAGCTAAGTAAAAGATGCGGGTGGATTGCGAAGGCTGTTGACGAACTCTTCGAACTCACGCGCCTTCTGCGTCGCACCGCCACGATGTATTTCGATGAACTCGCTGCGAGAGTACGGGGCGACATCCGCCGACCCATCGGGCGTTCCTTTAAGAATCCACCATAAGGTTGGCCCGGCTCCGAAATCGATAAACACCGGCGCAGTGCTACCCACCCAATCTCGTAGGACTGCACATTCATTCGAAAATGGTATCCTCCGTAACCGAGGATTCCCCCCAATGGATCCGCTTTGGTTCAACGCTTTGCGAAATTGTTCAGCATCTCTCTTTCGTCTCGCTCCGTTCACTACCCAAACCAACTTGGGGTAAAAGTCATCACGAGACCGACGCTCGTCGGGCTTGAGGTACGAATGTTGGAACTCGATCACCCACCCCTGATCTGTCGTTACATCCCCTATATGTTTCTCTCCACTATTGGCTGGATGGACAACCTCCTGCCAGGCTTCGGGAAACTGTCCTTTCCAAGTTCGGTGCCATTCGGTTTCGTTTTCCCACCAAGGATCACAGGTGCGACGTCCCTTATGGGCCCAGTGCCAAATCTTGACTTCTCCGCACTTCGCAACCGTCGCTTGACCGCAAACCGGACACTCGCCGGAAAGATTTGGTTGCGCTTCCTGGCGTTGCCCATTGACGAGAGAGAACTTCATTTTAGACCTGCCTCCGTTAGGGGCCAGACTCATAACCAGTAGCTCATTCGATTGTGTCAGCGGGCGTGTCGTCACAGCTTCGGCGTGATGGTAGTCGGCTTGCAGTTTCCTTCCGCGCGGAGTTCGATGGAGTCGCTGCCCCCCTTGCCGTGCATTTCGAAAAGGTAGCGTCCGGTCCGACGGTCAATCGTTATGTCGGTTGTCGTGCCGTTCGCGTCGCTCCGAGCAGTGTGAAGCACGTACAAACTGTCACCCATCGTCACAGGCACCTGGTTCATATTCCAAGGGTTAATTCCAGAGACTGTATGCATGACGGCGTAACCAGAGCCGATGAACTCGACAATCTGGGTGGTTTGCCCAACGTTCTGCTGCGAAGGCTCTTTCCCTTCAGCCTTGGAAGCAGTGATGGTCAGGTCGCACTGCAACGTGCGGTGCGCAGCCTGCGCCGGGGCAGATGCCGCGAACAAAGCGGTGAGGATCATGATTTTCTTCATTCGTCGGGCTCTCCTTTGTGGCAGGACATAGCAGGACGGACTGGCGGCGCTTGCTTTTGGCCGCCAAAATGATGCTCGCGCCTGCCGTTCAGGGTTCCATGCCAACCTTTTTAAGGGTCCGGACCCTAACGCCGTGCGAGATTTCGATCGCTAACGGAAGCCGAATCAGGTGGAATTGGAGTTCGTATCCAGGCGATCGGAGATCCGCGATGAAAATCTGGTCGAGCCTCGCACGCGTTAGCGCGTTCGGATTGATGCTTGGCGGATGCGCTATGGTTGATTTCTGGCACACGCCCCCAGGGTATTTTACCGGCAGCGTTTTCGTAATGTGGGTCGCCGAGGGCAACAACGCAGGGGACGGAATATTTCTTTTTGTTCCTGACCCCCGCGATCCCCTAATTTTCCATCGACCTGATCCGAATAGCCACGGCGCCAAAATTCAACCAGGCCTCATGTATACTGATGGCGGCTCGATTCCAAAAATTGCACAGGTATTCAATGGATTGTCACCATGGGGCTACGCCCCAGCTTACATGATCCACGATTGGTTATTTGTTGGCCGCCATTGCCTTGTTGATGGCGAGGCGGGACACCGGTTCGACGAAATTCGCGATGTGAATTTCCAAGACTCGGCGACGATTCTTGCGGAGGCGATTCAGGCCCTGGTCGCGTCCAACCAAGTTAAGCGCAATGACATCGCCGGAGAAACGATTACAGGCGCCGTCGATAGCATCGTCGCAAAAAACATGTGGGATCAGACGGGCGTATGCGCATCGAGCATCGTCAGCGCCAAGGACAGGGCCGCGGCAGACGCGGCAATACCTGGTTCGACGAAGGCTTTGCGCGGCCGAAATTACAACATTGAAGCCTTCCGATTGCCTTCGAACACACCTCACGTCCCTCCGACCTTGCCGGCCAAAATTGTGACGCGCGTGACGTTCGGTCGATGAAATCTTTTGTACGCGTCGACGCCGCGAGTTGTCTTATCTGCGGATTTTCCGCGGCGCTCCGTAATTGCCGGAGCGATTTTTCGAAAATTCGTTCTCGCCTCAGTATTTTTGTTTCGAAGGAATGATCCCCCCACCCTTCCCCGCAGGTCTGGATACCCGTTCACGCCGTAGGATTTCAGATGCAAGTGGACAGGAAACTTCGTCGGACCTGTTGACGCCCCAAGGCAGGAAAATCGTGTAGGCTCGAACGGCCCCAGTTGAGAAAAAAATGACCGAAAAGACAACGTCGGCCCAACTTGCTACCGATCGCGCCGCGCAGCGATCGTTTTATTCAGCCACCGTCCCTGAATTTTTGGCGACACCCCCGGATCAAATCATTGGCCAGCTGTCCAGCCGGCATGTGATCTATCACGCTGCGGCCCAAGCAGAGCAAATTCGAGCCTGGGAAGCCGAAATAGCAATTCTCCGGCAGTCCTTTCTCGGTTTAGACGGAGACACCCCCGCTTGGACAATTTTGATCGAGTCGCCCCTCTTTCGTCTCGGAAAACGCCTTGACGCGGTTGTCCTTGCGCCAGGCGTCGTCGCTGTAATCGAATTTAAAATCGGCGCAAAATCGTATTTGCCCTCGCATTGCGCCCAGCTCGAGCGCTACGCGCTTTCGCTCAAAGATTTTCACGAAGCGAGCCAAACCCGGCTGATTTTTCCAATTTTGTGCGCCGAACACGCGCCGCCGGTTTCGCCGACAAATGGGATCACTGATGGCGTCGCGAACTTGATTTTCGCCAACAGGGAAACGCTCGTTGATGCATTCAGAAGCATCCAGAAACTGTGCGATTCCAGCGCGCCGCCGCTCGATGGCTCTGGCTTTGATTTCTCGGATTACCGCCCTACTCCCACAATCGTCGAGGCGGCGCAGGCTCTTTACGCTGGCCACGCAATCACGGACATCGGTAGAGGCGACGCAGCCGACGAAGAATTACAAAGAGCTGCGGACGCGCTTCGCACAATCGCATCCGAGGCCGAAGCTCACCGGAAGAAGGTCGTTTGTTTCGTCACAGGAGCTCCTGGAGCGGGCAAGACGCTCTTGGGTTTAGACCTCGCGCTAAAAGGGCGATCGGGGACCCGCCCCGCCGCGCTTTTGTCCGGCAATCGTCCACTTGTCCATGTTTTGACAGAAGCGCTTGCAACCGACAGCGCACGACGGTCCGGTAAGCCAAAGTTGGAAGCGAAATACGAAGCCGACGGCGCCATTCAGAACCTGCTTGGATACCTCAAAGAGCATACAGACGGCGGCAATCCTCCTGAGCACGTAATTGTTTTTGACGAGGCCCAACGAGCGTGGAGCGCCGAAGTTGGTCAGGAACTCATGGGCCGACCCAAGTCAGAGCCCTCCCTTTTCCTTGAGATCTTGGACCGCCTCGATTGGAGTTGTTTGGTTTGCCTTGTGGGCCCGGGTCAAGAAATCAATCGTGGCGAGGGCGGCTTGCCATTATGGGCTAGCGCCCTGGCAGAAACGGTTCGCGACGGCGCGAATTGGGAGGTTATCGCCGCGTCGCCAGCCATCGACGGTGGAGAAATGGTTGCCGGAGACGGCCTTGCGAGCGTCGCGGAATTCATGACGGTTCCGCTCCGCCGCGACCCCGACTACACCTGGCAAATGCAATCAGGAGCTATCGTAACCCTCAGCATGGCTTGTGGGTTGCGGCACTTCTGGAAAGCGATATCAAAAAGGCGAAAGCTTTGGCGGCGCAAATGAGCTCCCCGCCTGCCTACCTAACGCGCGACTTGAATGCCGCCCGCGCCTGGTTGCGCGAGCGCCGAAAGGGCGGGCGCTCAGTGGGCCTGCTTTGCAGCTCTGGTGCTGTTCGGCTCGTCGGAGAAGGCGTACCTCCCGCGCCGCGTTCAAATGAGCTTGGACCAATCGGGCACTGGTTTCTCAAACCCTATTCAGACTTCCGAAGTGGTAGCGCGCTTGAGACGCCTATGAGCGAATTCGGCTGCCAAGGCCTCGAAGTCGATTACGCCGGCCTTTGTTGGGGTGGCGATTTGATTTGGGAAAAGTCAGTTTGGCTGCCCGCATGATGCGGGCGCCGCGCTGGCAAATTGTGCGAGAGGCTGAGAAGCACCGCTTCCGCTTGAACGGATACCGGGTCTTGTTGACAAGAGCGCGCGCGGGCTTGGTCATTTTCGTTCCAAAGGGCAGCGAAGACGATCACACGAGACTGCCGTCCGAATACGATTTAACCGCTGATACCTTGTTAGAAGCAGGCTGTAAGCTATTGCGTTAACTTAGCTTTAGGTCTGGCGCCACCCTCGGTGCGAATGTGCGCGCAAACCTGCGACCGCCAGTGCTATTTCCGAATTAAACCGATACGACCTTTCCGGAACGAGTTCGCCGTTCCGATGTATCGGTCATTCGTGAGAACCTCATCTCGCCATCCGCGCAAAACAGTTCCCAAAAAAATTCAACATCATTTGTTCTTGCTGTTGCTGGGTTTGGCGTTGAATATTTCTTTGTTCAAGCTGCTCGTTCTCCCTATCGAGCATGTCTTGTGCGCTCTTATTACCCAATTGGGCCGCCCTCGTGAGTAGAGCGACTATCGTGCCGTCCGGGTCTGGCACGTGATAAAGATTTTTTCTGATGAGATAGGCCATACTAACCATAGCGCTTAAATAGCCAAGCCAAACTGTTATCTGATACTGTTTGATAGCTGCCGGCAGATTTTTCTTCTCTCGCCACAGCACGCCTCCGTAATTATCGAAGGCTGCGACGTATTTTTGTTGAGCGAGATCGGCGTATATACGCAGTGATTGTGCCGGATTCACAAATTCCAAAGCGCGCGCCCAATTGTATTTGTACCTGGGCTCGTCGGGAAATTTCTGAACCGCTTTGGCGCAAATTTCTGCTGCCGCCTGGGCGTTAGCCTCGAGGTCGTGATATTCGACACCGGGCACGGAACTGGGTTTGCGGGGGTCGGTTGGATTGGCTGCGGCTTGATCGCACAATTCACCGGCCTGCTGCTCCTCAGCAGCCTTCCGAGCCTCTGCCTGTTGTCGTAGGCTTTCCGCGTCAGCGGCGGCGGCCGCCCTTCTTTGCCCTATCGGTGGCTTCTCGCTTCCAGGTTTCAATAGCCTCGGGAGTGATCAAAATTAGCTTCTCTCCCGGTGCTACGAAATCCCGGATTGTCGTAAAATTCCCAATCTCCAGCTGGGCTTCGCCAGTACCAGACACGCGGCTCGCCCGTGACCTGATCAGAAAAAAGCATACGTGCTGGGATCCACTCGCTGCGGCGGCTTCCTCGACATGATGTCCATTTGTTGCCGCCAGCTTGACGCAATCTCCTGGGTCACGGGCAGCAACTCGCGGCCGCTCTCGGGATCAAAGCCCATCAAATCAAAAAGTTCGATGCGTCCTTTTTCGTCT
>CAVVIQ010000014.1:0-7833 GCA_963748385.1 uncultured Pseudomonadota bacterium | reverse complement strand
GCCGATGTTGAGCACCTCGCTCGGATGGTTGACGCGCCGCCAGGCGATGTCGGTGACATGCAGCAGGCCGTCGATGCCGCCGAGGTCGACGAAGGCGCCGTAATCAGTGATGTTCTTCACCACGCCCTCGATCACCCGCGCCCTCTTCGAGATTGGCGACGATCTCATGGCGCTGTTCGGCGCGGCTCTCTTCGAGCACGGTGCGGCGCGAGACGACGATATTGCCGCGGCGGCGATCCACAGGATCTGGAAGGGCTGCGGCACGCCGAGCAGCGGCGTCCACGTCGCGGATCGGACGGATATCGACCTGCGAGCGCGGCAGGAAGGCCACGGCGCCGTCGAGATCGACGGTGAAGCCGCCCTTGACCTGGTCGAAGATCAGCCTTCGACCTTTTCGCCGGCCTCGAAGGCCTTTTCGAAGTTGACCCAGCTCTCTTCGCGGCGCGCCTTGTCGCGCGAGATTCACGCTTCGCCGAGCGCGTTCTCAACACATTCGAGATAGACTTCGACTCGTCGCCGACCCCCGGGGCGGCCTCGCGCCCGTGGCCGGTCAATTCCTTGAGCGCCACCCGGCCTTCGGTTTTGAGGCCGATGTCGATGACCGCGACATCCTTTTCGATGGCGACGACGCGGCCCTTGACCACGGAGCCTTCGAAAGCTTCATTCTCGCCATAGATTCGGCGAGCAGAGCGGCAAAATCGTCACGCGATGGGTTCATCCCGCGTTGTTGGCAGAGGTCATCTTTTCCCTGAAATGCCCGATGGGCAGCGGCAGGTTGGGTTAGAATTGAGTTTGCTCCTTTTCCGCCGGCGCGCATCTTGCTTCGATGCGCCTCGCTCGAAGGTGTCCGGCGCGGGCCGGCGGTCGGGAGCGGGGTTTTCGCGGAAAATTCCGCGAAGGCTGTGGCTAGCAGCAGTTTTGCCGACCGCTGGCAAGGCATTCCAGCCCCAGAAATTCCTTAAAAACAAGGGCGCCGTCGCACAACGAGCGCCCCCTGAAAGCTGTTTTCAGCCGATCAGCGCTCGTAGATGATGCGGGCGCGGATCGTGCCCTCCAGCGCGCGGATTTCCTCCAGTAGCCTGTTCGCAATTCTCGTGCGAGCCGTCGGCTTCGATCACGACATAGCCGACCTCGCCGTCGGTCTGCAGATATTGCGAGGCGATGTTGATGCCGCGGCGGAGAAAACCTCGTTGACCTGCCCAGCATGCCCGGCACGTTGCGGTGGACGTGGATGAAGCGCGTGCCGGCGGGCGCGGCGGCAACTGGACCTGCGGGAAATTGACGGCGCCGAGCGTCGAGCCGACGTCGCGAGTAGTCGATCAGCTTGCGCGCGACCTCCGCGCCGATGCGCTCCTGCGCCTCCTCGGTCGAGCCGCCGATATGCGGCGTCAGGATGACGTTCGGCAGGCCCTGCAGCGGCGAGACGAAGCGCTCCTTGTTGGACGCCGGCTCCACCGGAAACACGTCGACCGCCGCGCCGCGCAGATGCCCGTCGCGCAGCGCCTCGGCCAGCGCGTCGAGATCCGACCGTGGTCCGCGGGCTGTTGTTGATGAGATAGGCGCCCTGCTTCATCGGCGCGGATCTGCGCCTCGCCGATCATGTTGTGGTCGCCGGCGTCTCCGGCACGTGCAGGCTGACGACGTCGCGACTGGCGCCAGCAGCTCGTCCAGCGTCTCGCACCGGCTCGGCGTTGCCATGGCGCAGCTTGTCGGTGAGATCGAAGAAGATCACGCGCATGCCCATGGCTTCGGCCAGATTGGACGAGCTGGCGAGCCGATATTGCCGTAGCCGACGATGCCGAGCGTCTTGCCGCGCACCTCGATGCTGCCCTCGGCCGACTTGTCCCAGCCGCCGTCGTGCGCGGCGACCGAACGCGGGAAGATGCCGCGCAGCAGCATGACGATCTCGCCGATCGTCAGTTCGGCGACGCTAGCGGGTGTTGGAGAAGGGCGCGTTGAAGACCGGGACGCCGCGGCTGCGCGCGGCGGCGTCGAGATCGACCTGGTTGGTGCCGACGCAGAAGCAGCCGACCGCCATCAGCCGGTCGGCGGCCTCGAAAACCTCCGCCGTCAGCTGGGTGCGCGAGCGGATGCCGAGCATGTGCACGCCCTGCAGCGCCTCGCGCAGTTCGCGCCGTCGAGCGCCTTGGTCAGGCGGGTGACGTTCTCGTAGCCGGCCGGCGTCGAACAGCTCGACGGCGCTGTCTGGTTGACGCCTTCGAGCAGAAGGATCTTGATCTTGTCCTTGGGCAGCGACAATTTGGCAGTCATCATTGGCTCCTGGGGCCGGTCTCGCGAAAGGTCAGAACGTCGTGACCTAGAACGTCTTGGCCTTCAGCGGAATCGGTTGCGCGGCGCCGTTCTCGTCGAGGATGGAGAAGCGATAGCGTCCGGTTTCATCGACGTCGACCTGATAGGACAGGCGGTCGATGACGCGGTTGTCGCGGTCGAAAGCGAGCACTTTCGGACGCAGCGAGGGGATTTCGTCGGCGTCGATATAGATAGAGCTGCAAATGATGATCTGGTCGCCCGGCTGGCAGGTGCGCGCCGCCGCGCCGTTGAGGATGCAGCAGCGCGAGCCGCGCTCGCCAAGAATGACGTAAGTCGAGATGCGCGCTCCGGAATTCTTGTTCCAGATCTCGACGAACTCCAGCGGCAGGATTCCCGCCTCCTCGCAATGGTCGGGATCGAGCGTGATCGAGCCGTGATAGTCGATATTGGCGTCCGTCACGTGAATTCCGTGCAATTTGGCGCCGACAACCTTCCGCATTGACCGTCCCTGAAGCTGATGGAGCCTCAACCTTGCCGCGCTCTTATACGTTTTCGCGCGGAATCGCCAGCACGCCCTTCGTCGGGCGCTCAATCGGGCTGAAAATCCAGCGCCACCCCATTGATGCAATAACGCAAATAGGTGGGCGGCGGCCCGTCCTCGAAGACATGGCCGAGATGGCCGCCGCACTGGCTGCAATGGACCTCGGTGCGGGCCATGAAATGGCTGAGGTCGCGGCTGGTTTCGATCGCGCCGGGCAGCGGATCGAAAAAGCTCGGCCAACCGGTGCCGCTCTCGAATTTCTGTTTGGCGCGGAACAGCTCCTGGCCGCAGCCGACGCAGCGGAACACGCCAGGACGCTTCTCGTGGTTGAGCGCGCAGGAGCCTGGACGCTCGGTGCCGTGGCCGCGCAGCACGTCATATTGCTCGGGCGTGAGCCGCGCGCGCCATTCCTCGTCGCTTCGCGTGACCTTGAAAACCTTCGAAGTCATGGGGGCCTCCCGACGGACAGGCTATAAATAGAGCGTTTCTGCATTGCAACAAGCGGGCTAAGCGACGGGCGCGTTGCCAGGCGCGCGGAAATCGGTCTAAACAGTTTTGCACCGTTGCGGGCCAGGTGGGGCCGGTAGCTCAATGGTTAGAGCCGGCCGCTCATAACGGTCTGGTTGCAGGTTCGAAGTCCTGCCCGGCCCACCAAAATCAGCGACCGGTTCACGCACGCCAGGCTTTTGCAGGGCTTTTGCAAGCCTTTGGCTGACGACGCAGCGCCGGTCGAACCGATCTCGGCCTGGAATTCCCTGCTATCCGGGAAAAAAGCAGGGAAATCGGGCAAATCGGCTTCGGCGATAATTTCCCTGCGAGGCAAAACAGGGAAATAATTTTCGGAAACAGGGAATTAATCGGGTCGTATTCCTGCGCGTGGCGCAGGATGCCGGGAGTAAGCCGCTCGCAGCGCGCGCCCTTCATGGCGTCGATCGAGCCCCGAGTGTTTTGATCCGGTATTCCGCGCCCGGAATTCTTGGCGCGGCGACAGGCGCAATTCCTGCCTATGGCGTGAATAAAGTGGGCTTTCGCCCCTCGGCTATGTCGCTTGCGCGCTGCACGGCCATGGCGGCAGTCCCCTCATGGGGTAAGCAATAGAAGGTTCCGGCGCGAACGGCGGCGAAAAGCTTTTCCGCCACTTGCTCGGGCGCAATTCCCTTTTCCACGGCCTGACGGATGGCCGCTCCGATTTTCAGCGCCGTCGGATCAGCTTCGGCCGGGCCTGCCGGCCCGCCATCACGGCGATTGCGCTCTGAATTGGCGATGCCGGTGCGCACCCAGCCGGGGCAGAGGACCGTCACGCCGATCTTCGCGCCGCGCAGGGCGAGGTCGTGAAAAAGCCCCTCGGAGATGGTGACCACTCCGAATTTGCTGGCGTTATAGGCGGCAAGGCCCGGCAGCGACACCAGACCGGCGAGCGAGGCGACATTGACGATATGGCCTTCGTCGCCCTGCGCCAGCATGCGCGGGAGAAAGGCGCGCAGGCCATTGGTC
This sequence comes from uncultured Pseudomonadota bacterium, assembly GCA_963748385.1. Taxonomy (GTDB): domain Bacteria; phylum Pseudomonadota; class Alphaproteobacteria; order Rhizobiales; family Beijerinckiaceae; genus Rhodoblastus. The sequence continues at coordinate 3,527 of CAVVIQ010000014.1, read as the reverse complement.
ACGCCGTAGAAATTGACGCCCATCATCCAGTCCCAGTCGCTCGGCGTGGTCTCCCAGACCGTTTTCGCGAGCGACACGCCGGCGTTATTGACCAGAAGATGAACCTTGCCGAATTTTTCGAGCGTCGCCGCGGCGAAGGCTTCGACCTGATCGGACTTGGAGACGTCGGTACGACAGGCGAGCACGACAGCGCCCTGTTCGCGGAGGAACGCCGCCGTCTTTTCCAGGGACTCGGCATTGATGTCGGACAGGGCCAGGACCATGCCCTCCGCCGCCGCCCTGGCCGCGATCGCGCGTCCAATGCCTTCCGCCGCGCCCGTGACGGCGGCGATCTTTCCGGCAAATGTCTGCATCGATTCCTCCCGATAGCGCCTTCAGGCCAGCAGATAGCCGCCATCGACCGGCAAGCAGGCGCCGGTCGTGTAAGTCGCGGCGTCCGAGACCAGATAAAGCGCGGCGCCTGTCATTTCTTCCGGCTCGGCGACGCGGCGTTGCGGGATATGCTGCAGCGCCAATTTCAGGATCTGCGGATTTTGCACCAAAGCGGCGGCGAATTTGGTGTCGGTGAAGCCGGGCAGCAGCGCGTTGACGCGAATGTTCAGCGGCGCGCATTCCTTGGCGAAGCTCTGCGTCATCGCCAGGACGGCGGCCTTGGTGATCGAATAAATTCCCTGAAAATCGCCGGGTATGACGCCATTGACCGAGGCGACGTTCAGGATCGCGCCGCCGTTCTTCTTGCGCATCAGCTTGACCCCTTCCACCGACATGAAGAAATAGCCGCGGAGATTGACGTCCACGGTTTTCTGGAAGGCGCCGAGATCGGTTTCGTAAACAGGACCGAAAAACGGATTGGCGGCGGCATTGTTGACGAGAATGTCCAGTCCGCCGAATTTCTGATCCAGCGCCTGGAAAAAGGCGGCGATCTCGCCCATGTCGCCGATATGGCAGGCGAGGCTTTCCGCCGAGCCGCCGTCGGCGCGGATGGCGGCGACGACCTTTTCGCAGGCTTCGGCCTTGCGGCTGGAAATGACGACATGGGCGCCGTGGGCTGCCAGCTTTCTGGCTATGGCCTCGCCAATGCCGCGGCTCGCGCCGGTGACCGCGGCGATCTTGCCGCTGAGATCAAAAGGATTCTTCGTCGTCATGGCGTCCTCACAGGGGCGATCTGTCGATCAGATCGCGGCAATGGGCTTCCAGTATCCTGACCAGCTGGCCGAAACCGGCGAATTGCGGATTGCGCGTCTGGCCGTGGAAGAAACGGAAATAGATCTGCTGGGCGATCACCGCGAGGCGGAACAGGCCGTAAATGCGGTAAAAGTCGAAATTCGCGACGCCCAGGCCGGTTCGGGCGCCGTAATAGGCGACGACCTCCTGTCGCGTCAGCATTCCCGGCAGATGGGTGGGCTGCCGGCGCAGGGCCTGAAGCGCCGGCGGGTCGTTGGCCTCGATCCAATAGGCCAGCGACGAGCCCAGCTCCATCAGCGGATCGCCGAGCGTCGCCATTTCCCAGTCGAGCACGCTGATGACCTTGAACGGGTCGGCGGGGTCGAGCACGACATTGTCGAATTTGAAGTCGTTATGAATGATGCAGATCGCCGTCTCGCCGGGCGGGGCCTTGGCGGCGAGCCAGGCCATAATCGCTTCGCAATCCCCGACATCGGGCGTGGCCGCCTTGCGGTAGCGCTCGCTCCAGCCTGAAATCTGGCGGCCGACATAGCCTTCGCCCTTGCCGATCCACCCCAGCCCGGCGGCTTGGACGTCGATGCGATGCAATTCGATCAGGCGGTCGATCAGGGAAAAGCAAAGGCGGCGGGCGTCTTCGGCGCTCAGGACCAGATCGGGCGGCAGATCGCGGCGCGGAATGACGCCGGCGATGCGCTCCATGACGAAAAACGGCGTTTCCATCACTTCGCCGGCTTCCGCCATGGCGACCACTTGCGGCGCGTAAGGATAGAAGGGCCTTATCGCGCGCATGATCCGCGCCTCGCGCAGCATGTCATGCGCGCTCTTGGCGATGGCGCCTTTCGGCGGCCGCCGCAGCACCAGATCGCGGCCCGGGAAGCGCAGCAGATAGGTCAGATTGGAGGCGCCGCCGGAAAATTGCAGAATTTCCGGCGCGTCTCGAAGGCTCGGGTCGACGCGGCGCAAGAAATCGCCCAGGGCGATGGCGTCCAGCTCCTCGCCGGCGCGCGGCGCCGAGGCGCCTTCGATCGTTTCAGCCGGCATGCGCGGCTCCCTCCTGGAACTTCGCGCGATAACGGCTTCATCTCCAGCTTGCCAATTAGGGCGCGATGCACTTCGTCCGGCCCGTCGGCGATGCGCAGCACGCGGGCGTAAGCGAAAAGCGCGGCCAGCGGCTGGGCGTCGTCAACACCGGCGCCGCCGAACATCTGGATGGCGCTGTCGATCACCTTTTGCGCCACGGAGGGCGCGACCACCTTAATCTGCGAAATCTCGCTCATCGCCGCCTTGACGCCGAACGCGTCCATCATCCAGGCGGCTTTCAGCGTCAGCAGCCGCGCCTGTTCGATGGCGATCCGGCACTCGGCGATAACGTCGAGATTGCCGCCCAGTTCGGCGAGGGGCTTGCCGAAGGCGACGCGCGAGCTTGCCCGCTCGCACATCAGTTTCATGGCGCGTTCGGCGGCGCCGATGGCGCGCATGCAATGGTGGATGCGCCCCGGCCCGAGCCGTCCCTGGGCGATTTCGAAACCGCGGCCCGGCCCGGCGATGATCGCGTCGAGCGGCAGCCGGACATTGGTGAAGCTGACCTCGCCATGGCCGTAGGGCTCGTCGAGATCGTTAAACACGCTGAGCATGCGCTCGATCTTCAGTCCGGGCGCGTCGATCGGCGCCAGAACCATCGAATGCTGCGCATGTTTGGGCGCGGCCGTGTCGGTGACGCCCATGAAAATGACAAAGCGGCAATCGGGATGGCCAATGCCGGTCGACCACCATTTGCGGCCGTTGAGCACGACTTCGTCTCCCCGGATTTCCGCGGTGGCGCGCATGTTGGTGGCGTCCGAGGAGGCGACATCGGGCTCGGTCATGCAGAAGGCCGAGCGGATCTCGCCGGCCAAAAGCGGCTTCAGCCAGGCCTCCTGCTGCGCCGGCGAACCATATTTCTCCAGCACTTCCATGTTGCCGGTATCGGGCGCGTTGCAGTTGAAAATCTCCGGAGCAATGAAGGAATGACCCATGATCTCGGCCAGCGGCGCATAGTCGAGATTGCTGAGCCGGGGACCATGTTCGCCGGGCAGGAACAGATTCCACAGGCCCGCCGCCTTGGCGCGCGCCTTCAGCTCGGCCATGATGGGCGGGACGCTCCAGGGCCGCGCGCCGCGCTGCAATGCGCGATAATATTCGGGTTCGGCCGGGATCACTTCCTTGGCCATGAAGGCCTCGAGCCGCTCGATGTAATCCAGCGCCCTGGCGCCGTGCGCGAAATCCATCTTCCACTCCCTCGCTTGACGCAAGATTGGCGGAAGGCGCAGAACGAAGCAAATGAAGAAATTTGCTTACGAAAC
>CAVVIQ010000013.1:0-353679 GCA_963748385.1 uncultured Pseudomonadota bacterium | reverse complement strand
CCGGACTCCTTAGCGATTTTTCTTCAGACGCCTCAGGCGTATTTCGCCTGAACCTTGGCGGCCTCGTTGGCCGGCACCTGTTCGTAGTGGTCGAATTGCATGGTGAAGTTGGCGCGGCCCTGCGAGAAGGAGCGCAACTGGTTGACATAGCCGAACATGTTGGCCAGCGGCACCATCGCATTGATGACGACCGCGTTGCCGCGCATGTCCTGGCCCTGGATCTGGCCGCGCCGCGAGTTCAGATCGCCGATGACCGAGCCGGTATATTCTTCCGGGGTCACCACTTCGACCTTCATGATCGGCTCCAGCAGAACCGAGCCGCCCTTCTGCAGGGCTTCGCGCGTGGCGGCCCGCGAGGCGATTTCGAAGGCCAGGACCGACGAGTTGACGTCATGGAAGGCGCCGTCGATCAGCGTGGCCTTCATGTCCACCACCGGGAAGCCGGCGAGAACGCCAGCGCCCATGACCGACTGGATGCCCTTGTCGACGCCGGGGATATATTCCTTCGGCACGGCGCCGCCGACGATCTTCGACTCGAACAGATTGCCCGCGCCGGCTTCGTTCGGCTCGAACACGATTTTCACGCGCGCGAACTGGCCGGTGCCGCCGGTCTGCTTCTTGTGGGTATAGTCGATTTCCGCCCGCTTGCTGAGACGCTCGCGGTAAGCCACCTGCGGCGCGCCGATATTGGCGTCAACCTTGTAGGTGCGCTTGAGGATGTCGACCTTGATGTCGAGATGCAGTTCGCCCATGCCCTTCAGGATGGTCTGGCCCGATTCCTGATCGGTCGAGACGCGGAAGGACGGGTCTTCGGCGGCGAGCTTGGCCAAAGCGATGCCGAGCTTTTCCTGGTCGGCCTTGGTCTTCGGCTCGATGGCGATCTCGATCACCGGATCGGGGAATTCCATGCGCTCGAGGATGACCGGCTTCAGCGGGTCGCAGAGCGTGTCGCCGGTGCGGGTGTCCTTGAGGCCGGCGAGCGCGACAATGTCGCCCGCATAGGCTTCCTTGATGTCCTCGCGGTTGTTGGCGTGCATGAGCAACATGCGGCCGACGCGCTCTTTCTTGTCCTTGGTCGAATTCAGCACGGTGGTGCCGGATTCGACCTTGCCGGAATAGACGCGGCAGAAGGTGATGGTGCCGACGAAGGGATCGTCCATGATCTTGAAGGCGAGCATGGAGAAGGGATCGGAATCGACCGGGTTGCGGGTCATCGGCTCGCCGGAATCCATATCGACGCCCTGGATCGCCTCACGGTCGGTCGGGCACGGCAGGAAATCGACGACGGCGTCGAGCAAAGGCTGAACGCCCTTGTTCTTGAAAGCCGAGCCGCAGAACACCGGATGGAAGGCGATTCTGCGCACCGCAATGCGGATCATGCGCTTCAGGGTCGCTTCGTCCGGCTCGACGCCATCCAGATAAGCGGCCATGACGTCGTCGTCCATTTCGACGGCGGCTTCGATCATCTTCTCGCGATATTCCTTGGACTGTTCCAGCAATTCAGCCGGGATTTCCTCGTCGTGATATTTCGCGCCGAGGCCCTCGTCGTCCCACACAACCGCCTTCATGCGGACGAGATCGATGATTCCCTTGAAATTGCTTTCCGAGCCGATCGGCAGCTGGCAGCACACCGGACGGCCGCCGACGCGGGTCGTGATGTCGGAAACGCATTTGAAGAAATCGGCGCCGATCTTGTCCATCTTGTTGACGAAGACGACGCGCGGAACATTGTACTTGTCGGCCTGGCGCCAGACGGTTTCCGTCTGCGGCTCGACGCCCTGGTTGCCGTCGAGAACGCAGACCGCTCCGTCGAGCACGCGCAAACTACGCTCGACCTCGATGGTGAAGTCGACGTGGCCGGGGGTGTCGATGATGTTCAGGCGCTTGCCGTTCCAGAACGTGGTCGTCGCGGCGGAGGTGATGGTGATGCCGCGCTCCTGCTCCTGCTCCATCCAGTCCATCGTCGCGGCGCCTTCATGCACTTCGCCGATTTTGTGGGACTTGCCGGAATAGTAGAGGATGCGTTCGGTCGTGGTCGTCTTGCCCGCGTCGATGTGGGCCATGATGCCGAAGTTACGGTAGTCCTCGATCGGATGACTGCGCGGCATGGTGGATGCGTCCTTGGCTTTGGCTGCGGGCTTACCAGCGATAATGCGAGAAGGCGCGGTTGGCTTCCGCCATGCGGTGGGTGTCTTCGCGCTTCTTCACCGCGGAGCCGCGATTGTTAGAGGCGTCGAGCAGTTCGGCCGAGAGGCGATCGACCATGGTCTTGTCGTTGCGGCCGCGGGCGGCGGTGATGATCCAGCGGATCGCGAGGGCCTGGCGGCGCTCGGTGCGGACCTCGACCGGCACCTGATAGGTGGCGCCGCCGACGCGGCGGGAGCGGACCTCGATCGCCGGCGCGACATTTTCCAGCGCCTGCTTGAAGACGCCGAGCGGATCGGCCTTGGCCTTGCCCTCGATGATGTCGAAGGCGCCATAGACGATCGCCTCGGCGACCGACTTCTTGCCGTCGTACATGATCGAGTTCATGAATTTGGCGACGATGATGTCGCCAAACTTGGCGTCCGGAATGACTTCACGCTTTTCGGCGCGGTGACGACGAGACATGACAGCTCCTCGAGAATCTCTGAATCTTACTTCGGCCGCTTGGCGCCGTATTTCGAACGGCGCTGCTTGCGGTCCTTGACGCCCTGCGTGTCGAGCACGCCGCGCAGAATGTGGTAGCGCACGCCGGGAAGGTCCTTGACGCGGCCGCCGCGGATCATGACGACCGAGTGCTCCTGGAGGTTATGGCCCTCGCCCGGAATGTAGCCGATGACCTCGAAGCCATTGGTCAAGCGAACCTTCGCGACCTTGCGCAGCGCCGAGTTGGGCTTCTTCGGGGTGGTCGTGTAGACGCGGGTGCACACGCCGCGCTTTTGCGGCGAGGCCTCCATGTGGCGGGCCTTTTCGCGATAGGTTTTCGGTTGCCGCGGCTTGCGGATCAACTGGGAAATTGTCGGCATCCATCGCCCTTCCGAAGCGAAAGTTGAAACATTGACGCGGGACGCGAGCGCCCCACCCTGCTCCGCCATCGGCCGAATCAGCCAGTGGCGAAACAAACGAGCGCCTTCAGCCCCAAAGGGCTTCCGGCGCTTGCCAGACAGAGGATCGACGCTTGTCCAACGCCAATCGTGTCGATGAACGATTCCAGCACGGAAGCCCGCGCGAAACCGAATGACTCTTCAGTCGCAAAGCTGGTCGACAGCGTTTAGACTGCTTGGGTTTCCAGCGCGGCGCCGGAAAACACGCCCGTCTACGGCCTGTCTGGAGTGGCGCGGAACATAGGGGCGAGATTCTGTTCCGTCAATCCCTTTTTCTCAAGCAGCGGCCGTCAGGCCATGAAGCCCTCGAAAACGATCTGGTCCGCGTGTTTGAGCGCGGCGTTCGCCTGTTGCGGCGAGCGGATGGTCCAGGTCATTACCGGAAGCGCGCCGCAGGCGCGGGCGCATTCGACCACGGGTGTCGGCAGGTCGGTCGCGCGCCAGGACAAGAAATCCGGCCGCGTCGCGGCGGCATGGGTGAATTGCGTCAGTTCCTCCCATTGCTCGGCGGACAGGCAGTCGAATTCCTCGTCCTCGTAATCGCTTTGCGCCACGACGCCGAGCGGCCAGGGCGGGTCGCCGGCGCGCAACGAAGCGATCTGCGCGGGATCGAAGCTTTTCAGCGCGACCGGGCCGCGATAATCGGCCAGCCCGGCCGCAACGGCGCCCGCCAGGGCCGTCTCGCCGAAAGAATTGCTCTTCAGCTCGAGAATCAGGGGAACGGCGCCCGCGACCTCGGCCAGGAAGGCGGCAAGGGTGGGGATTTTCTCTCCCCCATGCAGCGTGATTGCAGCCAGTCGGGAGGAGTTGCGGTCGCGAAAGGCCCCGGTTTCTCCGGTCAGCCGGTCGAGCCTGTCGTCGTGGAACACGAAAACCTTGCCGTCGCGCGACAGGCGAACGTCACATTCGACGCCATAGCCGCGCCCCGCCGCGGCCCGCGCGGCGGCGAGCGAATTCTCGACGATACCCTGCGCGGAATCGTGCAGGCCGCGATGGGCGATCGGACGCGCGATCAGCCAGCCGTTCCCGCCTTTCATGGCGCGATCTCGAAGATGGCCTCGACCTCGACGCAGGCGCCGAGCGGCAGTTGCGCGACGCCGATCGTCGAGCGCGCGTGGGCGCCGGCTTCCCGGAGCGCCGCGCCGATCAGGTCGGAGGCGCCGTTCATGACGCCGGCGAGCGCGGTGAACCGGCCTGCGCCATTGATGAAGCCGCCGAGCCTCAGGCAGCGCCGAATTCGTCCCAGGTCGCCAAGAACGACCTTGGCCTGGGCCAGGCAGTTCAGGGCGCAGAGTCCTGCCGCCCGCGCGCCTTCTGCTTCCGTCACTACCGCCCCGACCTTGCCGACATGGACGGGCGAAAGCTTGCCGTCCGGGCCAAAGGGCAGTTGGCCGGAGACGAACAGCAGCCCGCCGCTCATGACGGCCGGGACGTAATTGGCGAGCGGCGCGGTCGGCTGCGGCAGAACATGACCCAAATCCTTCAGCCGTTGCTCGATCTCGTTTCCGGTCTTTCCCATCGCCTTCCTCCGCTCGCGTCATCCAAGTTTCGCCACAGGCTTCACACAACAATAATGAGAACGTAGATTTTGGCGACCGCGAATCACTATCCCGAGAATCCGTGGCCCTATCCGAAGGCGCCCATGCGTCCGATCCTTGCAATCTTCGCCCTGTCCTGCGCCTCATGGCCTGCCGCCGCGCAGATCAAGCCCCCCTCAGGCCAGCCAATGGCGCTGGTCAGCCACCGCGCCATTTACGACCTGCGCCTGGCCGATGCGAGCGGCTCCAAGGCGCCGGCGAACGCGACGGGCGAGATCGCCTTCGATTTTTCGTCGGATTGCGGCGGTTTCAACCAGACCTTGCGGCAAGTGGTCGATCTCGAGCCCGACGAAGGCGACGACCATATATCCGAGACCCGCTCGGTCACCTATGAGGACGCCAGCGGCTCGGATTTCAGTTTCAGCACGGCGCGGACCGCCGAAGAAGGCGGCGAAGTCGACGGCCATGCCGAAAGGGATTCTCAAGGAATCTCGATCGCCTTGAGCCGGCCGGCGCCTTTGCGGCTTTCCGCCCAGTCCGACGTGCTCTTTCCCACCCAGCACATCGAGCGGATCATCGCAGCGGCCCGGCGCGGCGAGAAAATCCTGCTCGCCCGAATCTATGACGGCTCCGAGGACGGCCGGCGCATCTACAATGTCGCCACGATCATCGGCAAGCCGAAACGCGGTCCCGACGCAGACCGGGGCGCGCAAGTCCCCGCCTTCCAGAACATGACGCGCTGGCCCGTATCGGTCGCCTATTTCCCGGAAAATCGCCGCGACGGCCTGCCGGATTACGCGCTGTCATTCAATCTCTATGAGAATGGCGTCTCGACCGGCCTGAAGCTCGATTACGGCGATTTCGTCCTGCGCGGCGAATTGACCCGGATCGAATTCCCGCCCCCGGCGAAATGCGGACGGTGACGTCGCTCAACCGCCCGGCGCGCTGAAGCGGCTCTGCGCCCGGTCTATTGGGGGTTTACGGGGTCACGGGGGTCCTAAGGGCTCTATGGGGCTTTATGGGGACGCCATACGAAATTCCTTATTTTCCACGCGCCGCGCCGACGTTCTTGCGACGATCGAGGAAGCATCGGAATTTCGTTTGGCGTCCCCGTAATGCCCGTAATGCCCCGTCGTGATATGCGACTATTTCGGCGTCCATTCGGTCGCCAATCGCTGCGCTTCAGCTATTTGTTCGGGCGTCATAACCGCTGCAATACGATCCCGGTCATTTATGGCTTTATCGATGTATGTTTTATCAGCTGGTGGGTGTTGCGAAGCTGCGAGAACAAACCACATGCGTGCTTGAACATAATCCTTGGGGATCCCTCGCCCGGTTGCATACATGACACCAAGATTGTCCTGCGCATCAACCAAGCCCTTGTTGGCGGCCAGCGACAGCCACTTTACGGATTCCGCGTAATCTTGAGGAACACCCTGACCAGCTGCGTAACAACGGCCAAGATTGGATTGCGATTGAGCATCGCCTTGATCAGCAGCCTTACGATACAATTTCGCAGCTTCGGCATAGTCTTGCGGAACGCCCCAACCAGAACTGTACAAGACAGCAAGGTTATACTGTGCTGGATAATGACCTTGGTCCGCCGAGAGGCGATACCATTTTGCCGCCTCAACATAGTCCTGACGTACGCCCCAACCGTGAGCGTACATAAAACCAAGATAGAACTGCGCCCGATCGTATCCCTGTCCTGCCGAGAGGTGATACCATCTCAGGGCATCCTCATAGTCCTGTGGCTTGCCTTGACCGTTGGCGGCCATAAAGCCTAGATTGAATTGAGCGCGGGCGTTGCCTTGGTCTGCGGCTTTACGATACCATTTCACTGCTTCAGAATAACTTTTGGGCACGCCTTGCCCGAAAGCGTACATGATTTCAAGATTGAACTGAGCGAAAGCATTGCCTTGCTCTGCTAAAGGCTGCAAGAGCTGCAAAGCCATTGCATAATCTTTGCGTTCATACGCCGCTCCAGCGTCCTGCAACCGTTGATATGTTTTGGCAGAGTCCTCCGTAGGTTCTGCAATTGCAGATGCCGCTGGCGCCAAAAATAGTGCAATTAGGAGTGATAACCCAACACGTCGCATTCCATGCCCCACATCATAACCTGCTGGCCGAGCGTTTGCAGTTTGCAATTAAAGCATTTTCAAAAACGCTTCGATCAACATTGAAGTCGCGATTTGGCGTCGAAACTTTTTCAGCTCATAGGCGTGTTGCGCGCCCTGCGCGGCGATAACGCCGATTTCGGCCAGATGGCCGCGCAGCGCATTGAGCAGCGCGGTGCGCTGGCCGGAAAGCTGCTCGCGCACCCGATGGCGCATCAGCGCCGCCTGGTTATCGACCGAGCGAACGGCGACGAAGCGCTGGCCCGGCCGCAGGGACGCCTCGCAGATCGCCGCGGCGTCGGCCGCGTCATTCTTGCCGCGCCGCACATAGGGTTTGACATGCGCCGCCGGGATCAGCCTGACCTCATGGCCCTGCGCGACCAGCAAGCGGCCCCAATGATGCGCCGAGGAACAGGCCTCCATCGCCACCAGACAGGGTGGCAGACGCGCGAAAAACTCCAGAACCCCGCCGCGCCGAATTTTTCGCGCGACGATTACCTCGCCGCGCGCATCAACAGCGTGGACCTGAAAAACATTTTTCGCCAGATCGAGACCAATGCGCGTGACGGAAGCCAAATTGTCGATAGACTTGCCGATGGACGGCGCTCCATTCGATGGATGTTTGCAACGACGACCATCTTGGCACATCGATGCCGGTCCGGGCGCCGTCCACCCCATCACCGTAATGCCCATCGCCGGCCGTTGGTCGGCGATGCGGCTCGCGGATATTCGGCAAAACGCAGTTTTAGGTGTGAACCGGATGTCAAATCTGAATCAACCGCAATTTAACCGCCGTACGATGGGGCGTATTGCTGTCAAACATATGACAACTTTGGTGCTGGTTATACTGTCGTATCACATATTTATGATTGTCACGCTTGGGCTTTTTAAAAGCATAAACGACACATGCTATATGAACACGGGTGCCACACCGCGCTTTTGCGAGTGGTACTCTATACCGGTGGTCAATTCATGCGAGGCCGGTTGGATTTTTCTATTGTCAGTAATGGCACCCGTCGCCACAGGATATTTCTCATCTAGCCCCTATCTCGCGATCGCGTCGTTTATAGTTGCGATATCATCATTGTTTTACATGTTTCTATTCGATGCATTTCTGTCTATATATATGTTACATTATATAAATTGGCTATTATAATATTACAGGTATTACAGTGACATAATACGAATTCCCTAAATAATTTACGCCGCCCGACGGGCGTGCTACGAATCTACCAATATTTCCGAGGTTACGGCGACAGTCCACTCAACGCACATTGCCCCCCCGCGACCAAATGCGGGTTCTCAACTTTTTCGCATCCCGCACTACGCCGGCGATTTGGTTCGCGCATGGCGCGCGTCGCCCTGCGCCGCCACGGCGCCGGGGAAACGGCGCAAAATTCGCTGCTGCTGTTCGGGCGCGACGCGGATTTCGAAAAAACTGCCGCCGTGTTCATCGCTCGTGCGTGAAAGGACTTCGGTATGGGCGTAGAGCCAGGCCTGGCCCTCGCCGTCGCCGGCCTCTAACGCCACGCTCAGCACCGGCCTGCCGCGCGCCAGGCGCGATTCGATCGCCAGCAGCAGGTCGTCCAGCCCCTCGCCGGTGACGGCCGAAACCACGCAGGGCCGCTCCCCGGCCGGCCGGCGCGCGGCGGCTCCGCGCAGGCGCTCCTGCTCCTCCGGCGCCGCCAGATCGGCCTTGTTCCACACCTCGATCAGCCGGTCATGGTCGTGGGCGTTCACGTCGAGTTCGGCCAGGATCTTTTCGACGTCGGCGCTCTGGGCCTCGGTGTCCCCATGGGCGATATCGCGCACATGGAGGATGATGTCGGCCTCGCGCACTTCTTCCAGCGTGGCGCGGAAGGCCGAGACCAGCATGTGCGGCAGGTCGGAGATGAAGCCCACCGTGTCGGAGAGAATCACCTTTCCGCCGTGGGGCAGCTTCAGGCCGCGCAGGGTCGGATCGAGGGTCGCGAACAGCAGGTCCTTGGCGAAAACCTCCGCCTTGGTCAGGCGGTTGAACAAGGTCGATTTGCCGGCGTTGGTGTAGCCGACCAGGGCGACAATCGGGAAGGGAACGTCGCGCCGGCTCTTGCGATGCAGGCCGCGCGTCTTTTTCACCGTTTCGAGGTCGCGCTCGATCCGGCTCATCCGCTCCTGAATCAGGCGGCGATCGGTTTCGATCTGGGTTTCGCCGGGGCCGCCCAGAAAGCCGAAGCCGCCGCGCTGGCGCTCCAGATGGGTCCAGGACCGCACCAGCCGGGATTTCTGGTAGGTCAGATGGGCGAGTTCGACCTGAAGCGCGCCTTCCGCCGTGCGCGCCCGCTCGCCGAAGATTTCGAGAATCAGCCCGGTGCGGTCGATCACCTTGGCCGAAAAAGCCTTTTCAAGATTGCGTTGCTGCACCGGCGACAGAGCGCAATCGACCACGGCCAGTTCGGCTTCGCTTTCCTTGATCTTTTCGGCCAATTCCTCGACCTTGCCCTTGCCGAGATAAGTCGCGGGGCGAATTTGCGCGAGGGGGACGATCTCCTGGCCGACGATTTCCACGTCTATGGCGCACGCCAGCCCCACGGCCTCATCGAGGCGCGCCTCGCGCGAGCGAATCGACGCCTCGGGCGCGGCGCGGTCGGTGAGATAGGGGCCGATCACCAGCACGCGGGTCTTGCGCCCGCGCCGCAGGAGCGAAGCGCCTTCATCGAGCGCCTTGCGGGGCGCCTTTTCGTCGTTCAATGCCGTCCGCAACTCCAGAATTACTTGTCAGCGCCTTCCTCCGACGGATCGAACATCTGAATCGGATGGCCCGGCATGATGGTGGATATGGCGTGCTTGTAAACCAATTGCGAGTGGCCGTCGCGGCGCAGAAGCACGCAAAAATTATCGAACCAGCTCACGACGCCCTGCAATTTGACGCCGTTGACGAGAAAAATCGTGAGTGGAACCTTGTTCTTGCGGACGTAATTGAGAAAGGTGTCCTGCAGATTGGGTGTGCGTTCAACCGCCATGTTTTTTCCTATTCGCTTATCCTTATGTCGGCCTCGCGCCCGTCGTTCAGGACATGAGGCCGAATGCGGCGCTTTCCGCCATTAGAGTCCCAACCGCCGCGTTGAAGCAAGCAATTCTTTCACCAAAGCTATGACTACGGCCGATGCTTCTCAAGACGTCGCCGGCGCGAAATCGTGAAAAGCCGCGCGCAGTCCCAAGGCGACAGGGCCGGGCGCGCCGGAGCCGATTTTCTGGCCGTCGATCGCCACCACCGGCAGCACGATGGTCGTGGCGCCGCTGATGAAGGCCTCTTTGGCGCGAAAAGCCTCTTCGAGCGTGAACGGCCGCTCCACGATCTTCAGCCCCCTGGCGGCGGCGACCTGGAACAGCCGGGCGCGGGTGATTCCGGCGAGAATCGCCTTATCCGCGGGATGGGTGACCAAGGCGCCCTCGCCGTCCACGATCCAGGCGTTGCTCGACGAGCCCTCGGTGACAAAACCCTGCGCGTCCACCAGCCAGGCCTCGTAGGCGCCGGCGTCCTTGGCCTGCTGCTTGGCGAGCACATTGGGCAAAAGGCTGGTGGTCTTGATGTCCGGCCTTTTCCATCGGATGTCCAACAGGGAAATGACCTTTATTCCGGCGCGCGCCCGCGCCTCCGCCGCCGCCCGGTCGGCCCGATGGGCGAAAGCGACCAGAGTCGAGGGCGTCCCGGCCTTGGGGAAGATATGGTCGCGTTTCGCCGCGCCGCGCGTGACCTGGAGATAGACATGGCCGTCGGCGACGAGATTGCGCGCGACGAGTTCGCGCAAGATGCGCCGCAGCGCGTTTTCCGCGACCGGGACAGCGAGCCGCAGTTCCCGCGCCGAGCGCGCCAGCCGCAGGAGGTGGCCGTCCTCGTCGATCAGCTTGCCGCCAAAGACCTCGATCACCTCGTAAACGCCGTCGGCGAAGAGAAAGGCGCGGTCGTTGATCGAAACGCCGGCCGCGGCGTGACGGATATAGCGGCCGTTGACATAAGCGACGCGACTCATTTTTTCCTTTTGCCGCCCTTCGGCGGCGCCCTTCGCAAAAGCCATAGCCCGTTAAATTCGGGCGTCTCGCGACGCCCCAGGGCGTCACTTCGTTCCTGGCCATGTCGCCGCAGCGACATGGCGGAGGACTCACAATAATCCCAATCTGCCCGCGACGACGGCCGCCGCCGCGGAGACAGCCATGGCCCAGAGCGGGCTGCGAGGCGACAAGGCCACGAAAGCCGCCGAGGCGAGGGTGACGACGGTGGCGAAAAGGCCGGAATCGGCCCCGCGCGCAAGAAGATAGCCGTTCGCCGCCATCAGGCCAATCGCCAGCGGGGTCAGCGCCTTTTTCAGCCGCGCCAGCCAGGGCGCCTCGCCCGCGCGCCGCATCGTCCGCGCGGCGGCGAAGGCCAGCAGCGACGCCGGCGCCAATATGCCCGCCGTCGCGACGACGAGGCCGGCAAGGCCGGCAAGCCGCCAGCCGAACAGGCTGAAGACAATGACATTGGGCCCCGGCGAAACCTGCGCGATGGCGAAAGTCTCGGCGAAATCCTGGGCGCTCATCCAATGGGCCTGGGTGACGATCTGACGCTGCGCCTCGGGCAAAGCCGCCGTCGCGCCGCCCACCGCCAGCAGCGAAACGCCGGCGAAGCGCAGGAAAATATCGGCGAGCGTTTCGTTGTTCATTCCGGCCTGCCCGCCAGGACGAAACTTGCCGGAGCCAAAAGGCCGAGGACGAGCGCGAGCGGCGCGCGCAGCACGGCCACGGCGAGGAAAGCCGCGAGCGCCAGAACAACCACATGGGCGCCCGGCCGGATTTTTACCGTCATCCTTATCGCCGTTCCCAGCGCGAGGCCGGCGGCCGCGGCTGTCGCCCCCAGCAAGGCCGCGCGGATATCGGGAAGATGGGCGAAAGTCGAAAAAAAGGTCGCGACCGACACCAGAATGACCAGAGGCGCCGCGAGCAGGCCCGACAAAGCGATGGCGGAACCGACGGCGCCGTGAAAACGGTCGCCCAGCATCACCGCGAGATTGCAGGTGTTCGCCCCTGGAAGCGCCTGGCATAATCCGAGCAAGGCCGCCAATTCCTCGTCATCCAGCCAGCGCCGGTCCTCGACCAGGATCGCCCGCGTCAGTGGCCCGGTCCCGCCGAAAGCCAGCGCGCCGAGCTTGAAAAATCCGAGAAACAGGTCGATTCGCCGCATGTCTTCAGTCTAGCGTGGAACCCCGATCTTTGGCGCCGATCTTTTGGCCCGAGACGAGAAAGCCTTCGGCCTTGCGGCAAGATTTCCCTTGTCGCGAAAATCCACTTCCGTCATCGTCGCCCCATTCGCCCGAGCTTGAGGCGGAAACCGATTCACAGAGGCAAGAATGTCCGCGTTCGATCAGCCGGCAAGCGCGGCGCCCGAGCCTTGCCTTCCGCGAGTTGCGGCGACGATCGGGCTTCACGCCAGCGCGTCCACCTGGGTTTTCAATGTCGCGCGGCGCCTGATGATTTCGGCCCGTGGCGAGGCTTCGGTCACGCATGTTTACGCCGACCGGATATCCGAACTCCCGGACGCTCCGGCGCCGCACATGCTCGTCAAATCGCACCATGGCGGCGTCGAGCTGGACGCATGGCTGCGCGCGCGGCGCGCGACGCTGATCCTGAGCATACGCGATCCGCGCGACGCCGCGCTCTCGATGACGCAACGTTTCGAGGCGCCGCTGCAGCACACGGCGATGTGGATTCGCAACGACTGCGACAGGCTCCTGAAACTTCTGCCCGACAATAGTCTCCTGCTGAAATATGAGGATCGCTATTTCGAAAATCCGGCCTCGATCGACCGGATCGCGCAATGCCTCGACCTGCCGGCGGATCGGGATCTGGTGAACGATATTTTCGACGAGTTCCGCGCCGAATCCGTGCGGGATTTCGCTTCCCGGCTGTCGCAACTGCCCGGCGAGAGGATTGTGATGGTCGGCAAATTCCCGATGGACCGCGTCACGCAGATTTTGGCGCCGCATATCGGCGACGGGCGCAGCGGCAAATGGCGCGACCTTCCCCCGCCGGTCCAGCAGCAGATGACCGAATTCTACCGGCCCTTTCTGGAGCGCTTCGATTATCCGCTAAGCTGACAGGCATTTCCTTTTTCAGGCCCGCGAGGCGATGTCCGACAGCCCAACCCGAAAACCAGCCGACGTCTCCGTCCCGCCGGCCGGCAGTGCGGAAAAAACGCCCTTTCCCGCATGGCGTCGCTACCTTGCGGGCGTTTTCGACCTTGGCCCCGACGGCGGCGATCGGGCGGTCGAATTCGCCTCCCGGGCCGCCACACGCTGTTTTCTGGCCGCGACTTCGGCGCCGGCGCATCGGTTGACCCGATCGAGCGAAACCATCGCGAGCGGCCACGCCGATGGTTTCGCAATCCGCCTTCAGCTTGCAGGCGACATGAGCGGGCGCATGGGCGACCGCGAGGTCGAAATCCGCGCCGGCGACCTCGTCTTCATCGACCTGCTGCAGACGCTCGACCTCGAAACGAAGGCGCTGGCGGCCCGCGACATCTGCCTTTGGGTCGCGCGCCCACAGATTCTTGCCGCCTTCGGCCGCGACGACGTCTTGCACGGGCTGGTCGTCTCCGGCGCGTCGGCCGCCGGCGCGACGATCGCGGCCGGGCTTCGCGTTCTCGCCGAACGCGCGCGGGATCTCCCGGCTCAGGACATGGACGCTCTTTGCGACGGGCTGATCGCTTTTGCCGCCAAGTCGCTCGGGCCCACGCTGGCCGCGCCGCGCGCGGTCGTCATCTCGCCGGCCGCCGCTTTCGTCACCATCCGCCGCTATATCGACCGCAATTTGCGCTCGGCCGCGCTCGACCCCGAAAAACTCGCGGAGACTTTCGGCGTGTCGCGCGCTTCGCTCTATCGTCTGTTCGAGCCGGTCGGCGGCGTCGCTTCCTATATCCGCAGGGCGCGGCTCAACCGGGCCTATCAGGAGATCGTCGCGGGCGATCGTTCCAGCCGCCGCATCGGCGCCGTCGCTTTTTCGCTCGGCTTCAAGAATGTCAGCGCCTTCAACCGCGCTTTCAGGGATTTCTATGGCGTGAGCCCGCGCGAGGCGCGCGAGCGGGCGCACGCCGCGACGCCCTCCCCGCCTCCCGCGCGCCCGGAAGGCGCCGATCCGACGCAAAACCTCGGCTTCTGGCTGGCGCAGATCGCCGCCCCGGCTCCGAGTTCTTCCGGTCGCAAAAAATGAGGGCGCGGCCCGGCGGGCCGCGCCCTTTCGTCATCGCAGAACCCTTGGCTCAGCCGTTGGGGAAGAAATGGTCCTTCGCGGTCGCCGTCGTCTTGCCATTGGCGTCCGCGGCGGTGAAGGTCACATTGACCGACGCCGGCGGAACCTCGTCCGACGGGGCGGTGACCATGACGCGCAGCTCCAGCGTGCTGTCGGGACCGACCGTCGCCTCGGTCGGCGTCGGGGCGTCCACGATCTGGAGCTGGAGGCCGGGCGCGCCGGAGACCGCGAGCTTCACGCGGCGATCGTTGGGTTGCTTGTTGAGCACGCGGATGGTGTAGCCATTGCGCACGCCGCCGTCGGCCATGGGAATCGACATCGGATTGCGGTCGTGCAGGACGTCGACGCCAAGGTCCAGGCGGGTCGCCAGCTTCCACGCCATCAATCCGCCGACGGCCAGGATGACCACAGGATAGACCATGGTGCGGGCGCGGATCGGTTTATAAATTGGCGGCAGGCCTTGCGGACGCCGCGCGATGTTGGTGTCGGTGTCGTAGGCGATGAGGCGCGGCGGGCGGCCGATCTCCTTCATGACATTGTCGCAGGCGTCGATGCACAGGCCGCACTGGATGCAGCCGAGCTGCGAGCCGTCGCGGATATCGACGCCAGTCGGGCAGACCGCGACGCATTGATAGCAATCGATGCAGTCGCCGGCCGGCAAGCCCTTGGCGCGGGCCGCTTCCGCCTTCTTCACCGACATGCGCGGCTCGCCGCGGGTGCTCTCGTAGGAGACGTTGAGCGCCCATTCGTCGGTCATCGCAGCCTGAATGCGCGGCCATGGGCACATATAGATGCAGGTCTGCTCCCGCATGTGGCCGGCGAACATATAGGTCGTGAAAGTAAGAATGGCGATCCAGATATAGGCGATGCCCGGCGCCTGGAAGGTCAGCAGCTGTTTCACCAGCGTCGGCGCGTCGGCGAAATAGAGGACGAAGGCGCCGCCGGTCCACCAGGCGATCATCAGCCAGAGGAAATGTTTCAGCCCGATCTCATAGACGCGACGGAAGGTGAGGCCCTTCTTGTCCTTCATCATGCGTTCGCGGCGGTCGCCCTCGACCCAGCGCTCGACCGCATAGAACAGGTCGGTCCACACCGTCTGCCAGCACAGATAGCCGCACCAGACGCGCCCCGCCACCGCGTTCATCAGGAACAGGGTCATCGCGGCGATGATCAGCAGGCCGGTGAAATAATAGACTTCCTGTGGCCAGATCTGGATGAACAAGAAATAGAAGCGGCGGTGCGGCATGTCGATCAGCACCGCCTGATTGGGCAGGTTCGGGCCGCGATCCCAGCGCAGGAAGGGCGTCAGGTAATAGACGCCGAGCGTCAGGACCAGCAGCGCCCATTTGATGTTGCGGAACGTGCCGTGGGTAGCCTGGGGATAAACCTTCTTCCGGGCCTGGTAGAGCGGACCGGTGATGATTGTTTCGTCGTCCATCTGGTTGTCCTGACGCGAAAAGCCGCGGAGCGCCGCGATGCCTGCCATTGATCGCGCCGATCGCCCGGCGCGTCATTGATCCAGTTCGACATTCATATATGCGAAGTTCTGGAAAAGGTCTATTTCATATCCAACTTTTTTTCGCGCGCCGGATAGCCCGCGTCGGCGATCGCCCTGGCGACCGCGGCGGGGTCGGCGGCGGCTGGCGTGACGGTCACGTCGCCGGAGGCCAGATCGACTTCGACTTCGGCGCCCTGCTCGAGGGAAAGCACGGCTTTCTTCACCCGCGCGGCGCAATGGCCGCAGGTCATGTCGGAAACGGCGAAGATCGTGGAAGAAGGCGCGGACATGGGCTTGTCTCCAAAGGGACGGGAGGGGATGGCAAATCGTCGCAGGCGCAGGGCGTTGCCGAGAACGAACAGGCTCGACGACGCCATGGCGGCGGCGCCGAGGCTCGGATTGAGCATGATTCCGAAGGCGGGATAAAGGGCGCCCATCGCCACGGGAATCAGGATCACGTTATAGCCGAAGGCCCAGCCGAGGTTCTGCTTGATGTTGCGCAAGGTCGCCCGCGACAAGGCGAAGGCCTGCGCCACCTTGCCGAGATCGCTCGACATCAGCGCCACCTGCGCGCTCTCGACCGCTATGTCGGTCCCCGCCCCCATGGCGATTCCGACATCGGCGGCGGCGAGCGCCGGCGCGTCGTTGATCCCGTCGCCGACAAAGGCGACCGGGCCCGATTTTCCGAGTTCGCGCAAAGCCGCGACCTTGCCCTCGGGCCGGCGGCCGGCGAAAATTTCATCGACGCCGATTTGATCGCCGACGAAACGCGCCGTCGCCCCGCGGTCGCCGGTGACCAGCGCGACGCGCAGGCCAAGGTCGTGCAAGGCCTTCACCGCCTGCGCGGCCTGGGGGCGCGGCGGGTCGGAAAAGGCGAAGAGCCCGGCGGGCCTGCCGTCAACCGCGACGAAAAAGCAGGAGGCGCCCTGCCCCGCCAGCTCCTCGGCCATCTGCGTGAACGAATCCGGCGCGGCGCCGAGCGCGCCCAGAAACTCCGCCGAGCCGACCGCGACTTTCTGGCCACCGACCTCGCCGGTCACGCCAAGGCCGGGCTGGTAAGAGAAATTCGCCAAAACTCCCGCTTCGGGCGCCTGCCGCGCTTTCGCCGCCTCCACCAGCGCGCGGCCCAAGGGGTGTTCCGAGCGCGCCTCGACCGCCGCCGCCAGCGCCAGCAAGTTTTTCGCCGCGGATCCCTCGCCCGCCACGATCCGGGTCAGGACCGGCCGGCCTTCGGTGAGCGTGCCGGTCTTGTCGAAGGCGACGGTTTTCACGCCGCACAAGGTCTGCAGTGCGTCGCCCTGGCGGAAGATCACGCCCAGCTCCGCCGCCCGCCCGGTCCCGGTGACCAGAGCCGCCGGCGTGGCGAGGCCCATGGCGCAGGGGCAGGCGATGATCAGCACATTGACGGCGCTGACCAAAGCAAGGGTCAGATGCGACATTCCGGCGAAATAAAGCCAGAGCGCGAAGGTGGCCAGCGCCGCCGCCATCACGGCGGGCACGAAAAAAACGGTGACGCGGTCGGCGAGGTCCTGGATCGGCAGGCGCGCGCCTTGCGCCGTCTCGACCATGCGGATGACATCGGCGAGAAATGTGTCGGCCCCGACCCGGGTGGCCCGGAAGGCGAAGGCGCCGGCGAGATTGACGCTGCCGCCGGTGACTGGGTCGCCCGGCTTTTTGGCGACCGGCGCCGCTTCGCCGGTGATGAAGCTCTCGTCGACATGGCTCGCGCCTTCGGTCACCACGCCATCGACCGGGATCGACTTGCCGGGCCGCGTCTCGACGACATCGCCGGCCAGAACCTGCTCGACCGGCAGGTCGAGGGCGGCGACCGTTCCAGAACCATCCTGGCGCCGGACATGGGCGATTTTCGGCTGCAGCCGCGCGAGTTTTCCGATCGCGTCGGCGGCGTGGCCGCGCGAGCGCGCCTCGAGCCAGCGCCCGAGCAGGATGAAAGTGACGATGGTCGCGGCGGATTCGAAATAGGAATGGCGCGCGCCCTCGGGCAAGATGTTCGGGGCGAAAGTCGCCAGCAGCGAATAGAGATAGGCGGCCCCTGCCCCGAGCGCGACCAGGGCGTTCATGTCCGGCGCGCCGCGCAGCAGCCCGGGCAGGCCCATGGTGAAGAAGCGCCGGCCGGGGACGAACAGCACGAAACTGGTCAGCGCCGCGATCAGAACCATCAGGTTCTGATGGCCGACAAGGCCATGAATCCAGGCCGCGAAGGCCGGCGAGGCATGGCCGCCCATTTCCAGAAGGCTGACCGGCGCGGCGAACAAAGCGGCGAGCAGAAAGCGCCGGCGCATGATTTCGGTTTCGGCGGCGCGGCGCGCGACCGGATCGAGCGCGGCGCCGCTGGCCTCAAGCGGCCGCGGCTCATAGCCGGCGCCGCGCACGGCTTCGGCCAGCGCCGCCTCCCCGACGGCGCCTTCGAACCCGTCGACATAAGCGCGCTCGGTCGCGAGATTGACCCGCGCCGAAACCACGCCCGGAACGGCGCGAAGCGCCTTTTCGACATGGGCGGCGCAGGCGGCGCAGGTCATGCCGCCGACGTCGAGCTCGATATGCCTCAGCCGCGGCTCGTAGCCGGCCTCCCTGATCCGCGCCGCGATCTCGGAAAGGTCGGCGCCGGGCGCGAGCTTCAGATCGGCGCGCTCGCCCACCAGATTGACATGGGCGTCGAGCACGCCGGGCGCCTGCTTCAGCGCCTTCTCGACATGGCGCACGCAGGCCGCGCAAGTCATTCCGCCGACGCCGAGATTCAGCTCGCAAGCCTCGCCATCGCCTAGTTTCGCATCGATCGTCATGGTCGAGAATATGGCCCGCCGCGCCGGCGCCTTCAACCGGCGCCGGAATCGTCAGGCAGGCGATGGCGCGGGATCCGTCCGGTCCAGCGCCCGGCGTGGAAAGCCGCGACCTGCGAAACCAGAACGCCGAGGAGCAGGACATTGGCCGCGAAACCGAGGAACCAGCCCTTGAGCAGCATGAAGAACCACAGGATCAGGACGACCACCGCGAAAACCACGGAGCCGTCGCGCGCTTCGAGATTGCCGATCATCACCGGGCGCGTCTCGCTGACGACGCCGAACACGAAAGGCGCCAGGATCAGGAAAAGCAGGTTGCGCAGTTCGAAGGACAGGAAACCCCACGGCGCGAGCGATTTGTTGACCAGAATCGCCAGCACCGGCGAAAAGACAAGGCCCGCCGCGACGATCAGCACTGGCCAGCGGCGTTCGCCGAATTCGTCCCGCAACATCTTTCCCATCCCGACCGATAATTCATTCTGCGCCGGGGCGGCGGCTCAGTAAACCGCTTTCTGAACCGGCTCGGCGTAATAAGTGTTGAGGATGGTGAAGCGCGGCTTGCCGTCGCCGAGCGCGATCGATTCCCTGCCGTGCCAGCTGGCGCGCAGAAAATCGTGGGTCGGATGGATGACGACGAAGGCGACGCCGGTATTGGGCAGGAAAGGCGCGGTCTTTTCCTCCGCGAGCCCGAAATGCTTCCACGAAAACAGGCCTTGGGGCGAGAGGCGATACAGCGTCGTGCCCAATTCCTTCTGGCTGTCGTCCTCCGGCATGTAGATCATCATGGTGAGAACCTTGCGCCGCGTGTCCGGGTGCGGCTTGATCCTGTATCCCTCGTAATCGCAATAAAGCACGGGCCGGGGATACATCGGCACGGGCCAGGCCGATTTCGCCCCGTTGGCGCGGATGCGCAGGCCCTCGTCGAGCCGCGCGCGCATGGCGTTTTCGAGTTCGGGCGAGGAGCAGACGTCGGAGACGAGCTTCCACAGCGCGCGGCGCTCGTCGTCGCCGGCGTCGCAGGAGCCGTCGAACAGCGAGAACTGCCGCCGGGTGTTCGCGCCGTTGAGCTGGATGTAATTCTTTTCTTCCGGACGCCTGGCCAGCAGCTCGCGATAAAAATCCTCGGGCCAGAAATTGCGGAAGATCATGTGCGGATAAGGCTTCGACCAGACATCCGCCTCCATGATCGATTTTACCGCATGGGCGACGAGTTCGTCATAACGACTTTCGGTCATGCTGAACCTTTGCAATATGCGCCCTGTCCAGAGGACGCCGGATGGGCGCTCATAGCTTTTTTTTCACTTTCGCGAAAGTGCGGGCCGCGGCGACCTGCAGGAAGGTGCGAAAAAGGCGAAAGCCGGACAACGCTTTCCCGTGCTTGCGCGCCAAGGCCGCCCGATCGCCCCTCGCCTCACCGCAACTCGTCGCTTGGACTCCGTACTATCCGCATGTTGACGTAACGCATCCGCGGATGCGAAAGTTAAGCTGTCGGTTTAGGCCATTGTTTATTCGATTGTTCGAACGCCGGCCGCGGAGCGGGGCGATGCAACGTTCGGTGAAACGCACGGCGTTGGCGGCGGAGGCGAGAACCGCGGAACGTCGCTTTTCGCTCCAGGCCCGAAAAACTGTCTGTTTTGTCAACAGCATCTGTTCGCGGTCGATGCGCGGAACCCTCAAACGCTCATCTCGGCCTTCCTCGACTTTCTCCGTCGACAGCGTTCTTTCCGGCAGCGCAGGGGTGTGGATTCCTCAGCTTCCAGATCTGCGGCGACCATGGCGCTGCACGCGCCCGCGCCCTTTTTCTGGCGTTGAGCGGCCCCGAAGGCAAAGAAAAAACGGATAATGGCGATGGAACGTGAGTCGACCATGTTCGAAGGCGCTGCGGAACCACAGGTCGCCGCCTCGATTGATTCGGCGCAGCCGCCCATCAAGGCCGCCGACTCGCATCAAGCCTCCGAGACCCCCGCCGTCACGCCGGAAAACACTTTTCCTGCGCCGCCGCAGGTCCCCACCCAACTCGACGCCTCCGGCATCCGCTTCGATTTCAACGACGGCTGCCGCGTGCAGGCCCCCGTGGGGCCGGAGGTGTGGCGCATCCGCCTGATCGATCTCGACACCGGCAACTACCTGTTCCAGACCACCCCGGATTTCCGCGGCGGGTCGGTGCGCAGCGCCAAGAAATATTACGTCCGCTTCCGCATCGAGGCGTGGAAAGGCGAAAAGCTCGTCTTCGAGCACAATTACGACGCCGCGGGCCAAAAGGTGCTGATCGCCTTCCCGGTCGGCACTTTGGGCGACTCGGTCGCCTGGCTGTCCTATGCGGTCCGCTTCGCCGAAGCGCACAAATGCAATCTGACCATCGCCATGGCGGGGCGGCTGATCCCGCTGTTTGCCGGCGCCTATCCCGACATCAGCTTCATCGACACCAAGACCGCCAAGGCCGACGACTTTTACGCGACCTATCGCGTCGGGCTGTTTTTCGATGACGTCGAGCGCATCCACCAGCCCGTCGACTTCCGCCATGTCGGGCTGCATCGCACGGCGGCTTACATTCTGGGCCTCGATCCGGCCGAGGCGCCGCCGCGTCTGGCGGTTCCGGAAGGTGAGCGCCCGATCGCGGAGAAATATGTCGTCATCGCGACCCAGGCGACCTCGCAGTGCAAATACTGGAACAACCCGTACGGCTGGCGCGAGATCATCACCTTCCTCAAGGCGGCGGGCTATCGCGTCGTCTGCATCGACCAGAAGCCGGTCAACGGCGTTGGCATCGTCTGGAACCACGTCCCCGCCGGCGCCGAGGACATGACGGACCAACTGCCGCTCGAGGACTGCGTGCGCTGGATCCGCCACGCCGAATTCTTCGTCGGCCTGAGCAGCGGCCTGTCCTGGCTGGCCTGGGCGGCGGGCGCGCGCATCGTCATGATCAGCGGCTTCACGTTGCCGAGCACGGAATTCGAAACGCCCTGGCGGGTCATCAATTACCACGCCTGCGTCGGCTGCTGGGAAGACCCGACCCTGCGGTTCAAGCACAACGACTTTCTCTGGTGCCCCCGCCACGCGGGCGGCCCGCGCCAGTTCGAATGCACCCGGCTGATTACGGCGGAACAGGTGAAACAGACGATCCGGCGCATCCCGGAATTCCCGGCCACGCCCGCGCCGGCGACGGCATAGGCAATGCCCCGGGCCGCGGCATGGCGGCGGGGGGACGCGAATGGAACGATGATGGCGTCGGCTGACGCTTTGAACCAGGACAGAAACGATGAGCGGATATCTCAACACGACGGAATATGTCGGATCTGGCCCGGGCAATTCCGGCAGCGACAGCGGCACCACCATCGGGTCGGGCGGTCAGCAGTACGTCGGCTATTTTTACGGGACAGGGTACGCCACCGACACCGCGATCTGGGGCGGCACTCAGTACGTCGGCGATGACTACGGGACCGGGACGGCGACAGGCGCGACGATCGACTACGAAGGCGAACAGGACGTCGGCGAGAGCGGCGGGACCGGCTACGCGACGAGCACGACGATCGACAGCGGCTACCAGTATGTGGGCTATAACTCCGGGACCGGGTATGCGACGGGCACGACGATCAGCCACGGTGGCGGTCCTGATCCCGCTGACCAGGGCGCCGGCTATCAGTTAGTCGGCGTCGGCTCGGGGGCGACCGGGTATGCGACGAGCACGACGATCGACAGCGGCGGCTATCAGGAAGTCGGCGTCGGCTCGGGGGCGACCGGGTATGCGACGAGCACGACGATCCACGCCGGCGGCTTTCAGTACGTCGGCGAAGGCGGCGGGACCGGGTACGCGACGGACACGACGATGCTGAACGGCGGCATTCAGTACGTCGGCGATTATGACGGGACAGGGTACGCCACCGGCACGACGATCGGCAGCTACGGCATTCAGTACGTCGGCGACGGCTCGGGGGGAATCGGCTACGCCACAAGCACGACGCTCAGCGGCGGCTCCGAGTACGTCGCTTCCGGGGGCACGGCGACCGACACGATTATCGACAGCGGCGGCCTGGAGGATGTCCAATCCGGCGGCGTCGCCAACGCTCCCGTGATCGATGGCGGCACGCTCAAGCTCGAACAGGGCGCCTCGGTCTCGACTGGGCCAATCGACTTTTCTGCGGACATCAACTGGGGAACGCTCGACCTCACCGGCGATGGCTCCGGCTCGACGCTGTCGGCCCCGATCTCCGGTTTTTACGGCACGGGCGGCACGGCTTCGACCAGCGACGTCATCAAGGTCACGGATTCGGGCAAGGCCGGGGACCATGTCGTCTGGACCCAGGACACCGCGGCCCAGGGAACGCTGAAGGTCGAGGACGCGAGTAATCATGTCCTCGAGACCTTGACGCTGGATGGAGCCTACAACCAGAATCAGTTCCATTTAAACGAAAGCGGTTCGACCGATCAGATCACCTGCGCCTGCTATTGCGCCGGGACGCTGATCGCCACCGCGAACGGCGAGATCGCGGTGGAGGATCTGAAGATCGGCGATTCTGTCGTGACCGCCTCGGGCGCCTTGCGCGAAATCGTCTGGATCGGAACCCGCGCCTATTCGCCGCGTTTCGCCGGCGCCAACCCCGATCTTCTCCCCATCCGCTTCAAGGTGGGCTCGCTCGCGGACGGCGTTCCGCGGCGCGACCTTCTCGTCTCGCCCGAACACGCCATGTTCCTCGACGGCGTGCTGATTTCGGCCAAGCATCTGGTCAATGGCGCGACCATCGTCCGGGAAAAACCTGAAGACGACATCCATTATTTCCACATCGAACTGGCAAGCCATGACGTGCTGATCGCCGAAGGCGCCTTTTCCGAAAGCTTTGTCGACGACGACAGCCGCGGCATGTTCCAGAACGCCCACGAGTTCAAGCAACTCTATCCCGAGGCGCGGCCGAAGGAGATCGTCTATTGCGCGCCGCGCGTCGAAGATGGTTTTGCCCTCGACCGCGTCCGGCGGCGCCTCGCGGAACGCGCCGGCCTCGATTATCCGGCCGCAACCGATTTCGGCGCGCTTTTCGGCGAGGTCGAACAGTGCGATCCTGAGGGCGTGTCCGGCTGGGCGCGCAACGCGGCTTTCCCCGACGCGCCGGTGTGCCTCGACGTGCTGGTCGACGGCGAATTCGCCGGCTACGCCTATGCGGACGCCGCAAGGCCACAGGGCGGACGGGGCTTCGCCTTCCGCTTCGCCGCGCCGCTCGATCCGTCACGTCCGCATGAAATCGAACTGCGGCGTTCGGCCGATGGCGCGCTTTTCGCAAACCGCCTGTTCCGCGCCGCTCAAGACGCGGCGGCCTGAGCGCGGCGAACGAACGGACGGGTCATGGCGCTTCGCGGCAGCATAGACTTAGTCTCCGGAACCGCCGTCGAGGGCTGGGCCTGGGATCCAGAGCGGCCCGATGCGCCGGTCAGCCTCATCGTCCTGGCCAATGGCGCGGTGGTGGGGCGCTGCCTCGCCAACCGCTTGCGCCGCGATCTGCTCGCGGCGGGGATCGGCGACGGCAAGCACGCCTTCAGCGTCCAGTTCCAGAAGCGCCTGCCGGGCGGCGAAAGCCATGCGATCGAAGTCCGGCGCGAAGAGGACGGCGCCGTCCTGCCCGGCTCCCCAAAAATCGTCGAAACGCCCTTGGCTTTCGATCAGGCCGTGGCCGATGAACTGGCCCGCATCCTCGCCGCCGCCGAGACGGACGAGGATTTCGACAGGCGCATGGCCTTTTTGGCGGAGCAGACCGAAAAGCTGAAAAGCGCCTATAACCGCAAGCGCAGCGGCCTCGCCGAGCGCGAGGCGCGGTGGCGCCTGCAATGGCAGGAGGCGGTTCGCGCGCCCATAGGCGAGCCTGCGCCCGATTCACACGCCCTGGCGCTGGTGATCGACGACCGGACGCCGGACCTCAACCGCGACGCGGGGTCGAAAGCCATCGTTTCGCATATGCTGTCCCTGCAAAGACTTGGCTTCGACGTGCATTTCGCGCCCGCCGACATGCGCGGCCAAAGGGACGCCAATTTGGCGGCGCTGGAGGTTCTGGGGGTGACCTACCACGCCAGGTCCTGGGTCAATTCGGTGGAGGAACTGCTCGACCGGCAGCGCGACGCCTATCGGCTGGTCTATCTGCGCGGCCTGTCCAACGCCTCCTGCTATCTTCCACTGGCGCGCAAACTCCAGCCGCGCGCCCGGATCATATACAGCCTCGCCCATCTCCACAGCCTGCAGGCGGCGCGCGAGGCGGCGGTGGAGAAGCGCGACGATCTGGCGCGCCACAGCGAATGGCTGAAGCAACAGGAATTCTGGTGCGCCGCCCAGGCCGACGCCGTCGTCACCCATTCACCGGTCGAAAGAGACATTCTGCAGCGGGCGCTGCCGGCCAAAAGAATCGTCGTCGCGCCGTGGCATATCGCCGCCAATGCCTCCGCCGCAAGCTTTTCGCAGCGCAACGGGATCGGCTTCCTCGCCCATTTCGCCGAAAAACCGAATGTGGACGCCGCGCGTCTGCTGGTCGGAACGATCATGCCGGCGGTCTGGGCGAAGGACCCGTCCATCACCTGCACGCTGGCGGGAAGCGAAACGCCGGACTCGCTGCGCGAACTGGCGGGCGAAAGGGTCCGCGTCCTCGGCGCGGTCGCCGACGCGAGCGAAGTTTTCGGTCGCGTGCGCCTCACCGTCGCGGCGCTGGCTTTCGGCGCCGGGATCAGGGGCGTCGTGCTCGACAGTCTTGCCGCCGGCGCGCCCTGCGTCTGCACGCCGGTCGCGGCGGAGGGACTCGATCTCCCGCCTGCTCTGGCGCGATTTGTCCACACCAAACTCCTGGACATGGCGGAGGCGATCGTCGCGCTCCACAGCGACGAAAAACTCCACCGCGAAACCGCCGCCGCCGGCCTCGATTTCATCCGCGCCTATGCCAGCGAAGCCAGGGTCGACGCCGCGCTCGCGCTGGCGTCGGACGTTCCGGTTCCGGGGAGCGTCAGAGAGGCGAGCAAAAACGCCGCGCCGAATTGATTTCGCCTCACGGCTCGGCAAAAACCCGCGTCGCCGCGAGCCATTCGTGCGCGCGGGCCTCCGGGTCGGGATTCAGCGTGACGTCGGTGACCACCGCCGCGCTTTGGGCGCCGGCTTTCAGGGCCTCGACCGCGCGCTCGGGCGTCAGGCCGCCGATGGCGACCAGCGGCAGGGCGCCGATCTTCTGTTTCCACAGGCCGATCTTTTCCAGGCCCTGCGGCGCCCAGGGCATTTTCTTCAAAATCGTCGGGAAGATCGGCCCGAGCGCGACATAATCGGGCGCGGCGGCCAGCGCTTTTTGCAGTTCGGCCTCATCGTGGGTCGAGACGCCAAGCTTTACGCCCGCGCGCTTGAGCGCGGCGATATCGGCGTCAACCAGATCTTCCTGGCCGAGATGGACGAAATCGCAGTCAAGCTCCAGGGCGAGCCGCCAGTAATCGTTGACGATCAATCGCGCGCCAAAATCGCGGCACAGATCGCGGGCCTGCGCGATCTGGGCGCGCAAGTCGTTTCTTTCCGCGTTCTTCACCCGCAACTGCACGAGTTTCACGCCGCAGGGCAGCAGTCGGCGCAGCCAGTCGACGTGATCGACGATCAGGTAGAACGGGTCGAGACTCATGAAAAAGCCCGGCCGATCACCGGCGTCGAGGGCGCGGCCATGTCGCGCGGCTCGATCGGCTGGGCCAGGAACGCGGCGCGGCCCGCCTCGCAGGCGCCGGCGAAGGCCTTGGCCATGGCGACGGGATCGCCGGCGCGCGCGATGGCCGTATTGAGCAGCACCGCGTCATAGCCCAGCTCGAAGGCTTGCGCCGCCTGGGACGGCGCGCCGAGCCCGGCGTCGATCACCAGAGGCGTGTCGGGGAAACGGGCGCGCATCGCCCGCAGGGCGAAGATATTATTCAGGCCCTTGCCCGAGCCGATCGGCGCGCCCCAGGGCATCAGCACCTTGCAGCCGGCGTCGAGCAGCTTTTCGGCGACCTTCAGATCGTCGGTCGTATAGGGAAAGACGTTGAAACCTTCATCGGAGAGGATGCGCGCCGCCTCGACCAGACCGAAAACGTCCGGCGCCAAAAGGTCCTCGTCGCCGATCACTTCCAGCTTGATCCAGTCGGTCCCGAAAAGCTCGCGCGCCATCTGGGCGGTGGTCACCGCCTCCTTCACCGTGCGGCAGCCCGCCGTATTGGGCAGGACCTTCAGGCCCAGCGAACGGATCAGACCCCAAAAGCTCTGGCCCGCGCGGCCGCCGCCGGCCTCGCGGCGCAGCGAAACCGTCACGATCTCCGCGCGCGAGGCGGCGAGCGCCTCGGCGAGGATCGCCGGCGAGGGATATTGCGCGGTGCCGACCAGCAGACGCGAGGTCAGCTCCACGTCGTAAAGGCGAAGGGGATCGTTCAAGGCTCAGCCTCCTCACTCAGCCGCCTTGGCGCGGGGTCAGGATTTCGACCTTGTCGCCCTCGGAAAGGCGGCGCGACCGGCGCTCCTTGGCGCGCACGAAGGTTTCGTTGACGGCGGTCGCGACATATTGGCGCGAAAAGTCGAGTTCCTCGATCAGTGCGGCGAGATCAGACGACTTCACGTCGCGCGTCTCCCCATTGACCACGATTTTCATCCATGACCTCCGGAAAATAGCCGTCCTCCAGCACGATCCGCGCCGCGCGGCTGGCGAGCGCCGGCGACAGCAGGAATCCGTGGCGGTAGAGCCCGTTCAGATAAAGCCTGCGCCCCTCGCGGCGGATGCGCGGCAGATTGTCCCAGAAACTCGGGCGCACGTCGGAGCCGGTCTCCACCACTTCGGCCTCGCCGAAGGCCGGATGGATCGCGAAGGCTGAATTGACCAGTTCGACGATCGAGCGCGCGGTGACGCGGGCGCGCTCCTCGTTCTCGATCATGGTGGCGCCGACCATGAAGGTCCCGTCGGCGCGAGGCACCACATAGACCGGATGGCGCGGATGGAGCATGCGCACCGGCCGGGCGAGTTTCACGTCCGACGAGCGCAAAATCATCATCTCACCCTTGACGCCGCGCAGGCCGGAGAGGTCTGGCTTGGCGGCATAGCCGCGACAGTCCAGCACCCAGTCGCAATTGTCCGGGAGGGTCTCGGCGTCCACGCCATAATGCAGCGTCACATCGGGTTCGGCGGCCAGCTTTTGCGCCAAAGCGGCGAGCGCCGAGCGCGGCTCCAGATGGGCCTCTTCCTCGAAAAAAAGCGCGGTGGAGAAATTTTCCGCAAGGTCGGGCTCCAGCGCCGCGAGGCCGGGGCGGTCCAGGCTCACGAAATGCGAGGTGCGCCGCGAGAACTGCATCAGTTCGGCGCGGTCGCGCTCCGGCGCCACCACGACGCTGCCGCGCCGCTCGGCCAGAGGAACCTCCCTCGTCCAGAAATCCAGCGCCTCGGCGCCGAGACTGGCGACGATCGGCTCGGTGGATTCGGCCTCGCACCAGGGCGCGATCATGCCGCCGGCGTAAAAGGAGCAGCCCTTTCCGGGGCCGTCGCTCTTTTCGACGATTTCAACGGCGATATCGCGCCCCGCCGTCCGAGCGCGGGTGAAAAGTTCGTAGGCGGCGGTCAGCCCCGCCGCGCCGGCGCCGATGACGCGAATGCGCATTCTGCCCTCGCTTTCCACCCCATGGGCTTAAACCCGGACGGAAAAACGCGCGTCGGCGAAGCAGGCTTCGTTTCGCGCCATCCCTCCGCCAGTGCGAACTGGATCAGGTGCGGCGGCCTCGATTAGCCGCCTGAGGGTCGCCGGGCCGTCAAGAAACGCCGCCGGCCTCTCAGCCCCAAGATGCGATTTCTCTCGCGGGGCTCCCCTTGGCCTCAGGAGATTTATGTGTCGCCGAACCCGCCGCCGTCAAGAGACCTGACGCCGCAGGCTTCGCTTTGCCCGCGGCGCTCGGTCGTGGCCCGGCGCCAGACTTGCATAGCCGAATAGGCTTTGACGCCGAACTTGGATTATGTTTAGAACCATTCCAAGAATTCGTCTAATGTTCGGGACGACCGAAAATCCCAGGGAGAATGAGCGGGACGATGCAGAGCGCGATCCATCACAAACGGAACATGCCAGCGGCGCGGCGCCCCTCGGCGCGCCAGGCCTTCGACTGGAAGGACGGCGCGCTGGCGCGGCTGGTGCGCGAGAAACTCCGCGCCGTCGATCTGCGTCCAACCCGCCAGCGCATCAGTCTGGCGAGCCTGCTCTTCGTCGGCGGCGACCGCCACGTCACGGTGGACCAGTTGTTCGACGAGGCCAAGGCCTTGCGCATGCCGTTGTCGCGGGCCACGGTCTATAACACCTTGCATCAATTCGTGGCGGCGGGCCTGGTGCGCGAGATCGCGCTCTATGGCTCGAAAGTCTGGTACGACACCAAGACCGGCTCGCATTGCCATTTCTA
The DNA here is from genome assembly GCA_963748385.1 of uncultured Pseudomonadota bacterium. Taxonomy (GTDB): domain Bacteria; phylum Pseudomonadota; class Alphaproteobacteria; order Rhizobiales; family Beijerinckiaceae; genus Rhodoblastus. The sequence goes on along the minus strand of CAVVIQ010000013.1, from coordinate 324,980 downwards.
TGACGAAGCCGGGGCCGATCTGTTCGACATGCCCGAGGATGTCGCCAAACAGCTCGCGATCGTCCCGCCCAGGGGCAAAAAGATCGTCGGCGTGGACGTCATCGTCCGGCTGGCGGACGACGCGTCCTAAAACGCAATGGAAACAGGCGACGATCCGCGCCGGTGAACGGCGCCCGGGCGGAACGGGCGCCGGCTCGCGCTATTTCATGTCCTTCGTCACGTCGATGATCGGCTGCTGGCTGGCGGTCGAGATCTTCAGCAGGCTTTTGGCGTTCATGTCGAGCTTGTTCATGTCCACCACATGGATCGACTGGTCGTCATAGGACTTCCAGTAGAATTTCAGCGCTTGCGGATCGCGCGCCACCGTCAGCATGGTGTAGTCGCTGTGGATCACGCCATCGTGGACTTCCCGCGCCACGCCGACCGGGATGTCGAAATTGTTGAGGATGTGGAAGACCTGCAGCACGCCATGCGCGGCGTCCTTTTCCGGAATCGCGGTCGCGGAAAAGACGGCGGCGCGGACGAAGCGCGAGGGCGGCGAGAAATCGCCGGGCAGGCCGAGCATGCCCGAGCCCTGGCCGAGCGGCCGGAAGGTCGTCTTGTCGATGGTGACCGCCGGCACGTTGCGCGGATTCAGGGCGATGAAATTGCGCAGATTGGTCATGTGCCAGTCGAAGGTCGGCGAATTGGTCATCACGCCGAGCGGATTGTCGGTGACGACGAGCTTGCCCTTGATCGGTTCGATCGCGACGCTCGCGCCGGTCCTGTCATAGACGACATAATGGAAGGGCTGCGGCTCCGGCGGCCAGCCTTTCAGGATGGTCGGCGCCACGATCGCCTCGCCCAACTCGACCGCCCTACGCACCTCCGCCACGCTGGCGAAACGGGTCAGCAGCCAGTTCGGGAAATCCGACATCGACATGGAAGAGCCCCGGTTCTCGGGGGTGGTCGGGGTATATTCGGCGAAAGTCGGAAAATAGAAGGCGCCGACGGCTAGGCCCTTCTCGTTCATGCCGTCCATGATCGCGAGATTGTCGAAGGCGATCGCGCCGACGGCGGCATATTTCGCCTTCCATTGCTTGCCGGGGCCAAGCGGCGTTTCACCGGTGAAGGCGTAGCCGCGTGGGACCATGACCACCTGGGACTCGATGAAAATGCCGAATTCCACGGTGCGGCCATGCACGATGGAGCCGTCGGCGGTCTTCAGCATGATGCCGGTGCAGGCGTTCGCCGTCGTCGCGACGGCGAAAAGAAGCGCGGTCGCCATCGTCGCCGCGCGTTTCAAAATAGTCGAACATTCCATGACGAATCCCCCGAATTGTCACGATTGAGGCCGACAATTCATGGCGCGGGATCATGACAATCACGAACAGGAAAATCGTCGAAGGTGGACGCAGTTAGAACGCGTTTTTCGTCGAAAACACCGAGAGAGGCGTCATCGCCAGGATCTTCAGGTCGAGCCAGATCGACCAGTTCTCGATATAGTAGAGATCGTGGGCGACGCGCTGTTCGATCTTTTCCAGAGTGTCGGTCTCGCCTCGCCAGCCGTTGACCTGCGCCCAGCCGGTGATGCCCGGCCTCACGCGATGACGGGCGAAATAGCCTTCGACGGCTTCGTCGTAGAGCAGGCCCGCCGCCGAGACTTTCAGGGCGTGCGGGCGCGGCCCGACCAGCGACAGATCGCCGAACAGGACATTGAACAATTGCGGCAGTTCGTCGAGCGACCAGCGGCGGATGAAGGCGCCGAAGCGCGTCACCCGTGGATCGCCGCGCGTGACCAGCCTGGACGCATGGGCGTCGCACCCATCCACATACATCGAGCGGAATTTGAAGACCGCGAATTTTTCGTTGTTGAAGCCATAGCGCGTCTGCCGGAACAGGACCGGCCCCGGCGACGACAGTTTGACGCCCAGGGCGACCGCCGCCAGCGCCGGCGACAGGACCAGGATCAGCAGCGCCGCGACAATGCGGTCGAACAGGGCCTTGAGCGCGGCGCCCCAATCCGAGAGCGGCTTGTCGAACACCGGCAGGAAGGGCACGTCGCCAATAAACTGATAGGCGCGGTCGCGCAATTTGAGCCGGCTGCCGAGCGCGGAAATGCGAATGTCGACGGGCAGGGTCCACAATTGCTTGAGAATCTGGAGGATGCGCGCCTCGGCGGCGGTCGGAATGGCGACGATCAGCAGATCAACCTTCTGCTCGCGGCAGAAGGCTTCGAGCTGGCCGAACGAACCGAGCAGCGCATAATCCCCGATCTGTTCCGGCAGACGCTCGCGGCCGCGGTCGTCGAACAGGCCGAGGATGTCCAGCGCTCCCCTGCCCGACCGCTCCAGGCGGCGCACGGTCTGAAGCGCCTGCGGGCCGCCGCCGACAATCACCGTGCGGCGCGCGAGCCGGCCCCGCCCGGTCCAGATTTTCACGGCGATGGCGAAAACGGCGCGCGCCAGACTGCCCGCCGCCCAGCCGCCGCTGAACCACGCCAGGGTCCAGCCGCGCAAAAACCCGACGTCGTCAAAGCCGGCGATCACCGCGGCGGCGGTCCAAAACGCGAGCGCGCCGCCCAGGGCCAGAGCGAGGTTCAAACTCTGGCGCGGAAAATCGCCCATCGCGCGAATGGTGTAGGACCAGCGCGTCTGAAGCGCCAGAATGGCGAGCAGGGTCGTCGCCGCGAGGCCCGCCGTGAGCAGGCCCGCATCCGGCGGCTGAGGCGCCGCCGCCACGAGATAAGCGGCGTAGCCGCTCGCGGGAATGTTCAGACTGTCGAACAGCAGCAGCGCCCCGACCAGCAAGGGCTGCGAGATGCGCGCTTTCGCCGGCGCGGCGGGGCCCGCGCCTTCCCGCTCGGAAAATGCGCCGCGCTCGGCCGCCCGGCGCCGGTCCACGACGTGAAAGGCCGGCTGCTCCCATGCGTGGGACGCGGATTCAGGTTGGGCCTGGGTCTGAGCGGAGAGCCGTTGCGCGCGATACATGACCGACGAAATCCATTGGAGCGGGCGAGCGACGCACAAGGCGGGAGACGCCCCAAGCGGCAGTCTAATTTCGGCCCGTAAACACCGCGTTGCCGGAGGGACAGGATCGGCGGGCGCGTAAGCCCCGGTTGGGCGCCGCCAAGCGCGCGGGCTGCGGCCAGGACAAGCGGAAAGAAGCGATGATTCGGAAAAGACGGAGGAAAAACGCCAGCTTCCGGGGCCGGACGCGGGCGGATTCGGCGTTTGAAACTTTGTTTACCTTGCCCGACGATTATTCAAGAAAAGCTGGTCCACGCCGTCGCAGCCCGTTTCGCATGACTTTTCCCCCCGTCCCCCGCGCGTCGCCCGCCTCGCGCTCGCTGTTCTCCTCGCCACGCCGGCCGTCGCGGACGCCGGAGAATGGCGCTTTTGCGTCGGCGTCGCCCCGGATTCCCACGAAACGGTGATCACCGACATTTTCTCCAGCCCGGAGGAAAGCGCGCGGCTCGAGCGCCGGTTCGAGGCCTATTATCGCGGGCGGGATGGCCGCGCCCTCACCTTCCAGTGCCCGCGCGGCTATGGCGACCGCGTCGACGCGCTCAACGCCCAGACCGCGGCGCTGGAATTCGATCGGCAACTCGGCTTCGCGGTGAGCAGTCTCGGCGCGGCCAAGGTTGCGGGCGTCGTCGGCGGAGAGCAATGAATTCTCGCGCCATGGCGTTTCCACACATTGCGGCGCCCTCGTGCGGAAACAGGCTCAAGTGTCGGGAAGCAGAATGAAAATGAGCAGAAAGACGCCGAAGATCACGAAAAGCGCCAAAAGCCCCAAGGCGATCAGGCGATCTTCCGGGCCCTCCGCGCTTCCGATCCCGAAGGCCGGAATGGTTTCGGGACTTTCCGTTTCCGCGTCGCGCGCGGGCGCTTGAAGGTCGTCTCGCGCGACGGCGACCGGCGTTTCGCCTCTTTTCGGCTTTGGGGCCGGTTTCGGCGCAGGTCTGGGTCGCGGCGGGGTTTCGATCCGCTGCGGCGCCTTCGGCCCCTCCACTCCCCCCCTCGTCGCGCTTCCCCGCGCGAAACGCCCCTGAACCAGGACGAAAACGGCGCAAGCCAGCGGCAGAGCCAGGTCGAGCGCCGGCGCCTGCGTATCGATCCAGCCCGCAAACAGGGGATCGTGGGCGATCATGCTCCCGGCCACCCAGCCCAAAAGGCTGGCGCCCAGATCGGCCAGCCAGGGAAAAGTCCGCATCAGCGCCGAGAAGCCGAAACTGCCGAACACGATGAGGGGAACGCTCAGCGCGAGGCCGAAGACCAGCAGCCAGACGCTGCCTCCCGAAACCGCCGCCAGCGCCACCACATTGTCGAGGCTCATCGCGGCGTCGGAGACGATGATGATTCCGACGGCCGCAAGCATATTGGCCTCGCCTCGCGCCGAATCCGCGGGCGCCTCCGCCCCGTCGTCCCCGTTCATCAGATTGAGCGCGATGATCAGCAGCGGGAAGGCGCTCAACAATTGCACGAAGGGCAACGTCATCAACTCGCTGGTCATCAGCGTCAGGAAGACGCGCAACGAAATGGCGCCCGCCGCGCCGGCCCAGGCCGCGCGCCGCGCCTGCTCGGGCGGCAGATGACGGCAGGCGAGCGCGATCACCAGCGCATTGTCGCCGGACAGCAGCAGATCGATGAAAATGATCTGGACGATGACTCCAAGCGAAGCGGCGGCGGCGGCTCCATCCATGACGAATCTTCCCGTTCAGACTGGCGTCATTTCGCGCCCGTCGCGGCTGTCGCCTCGGGCGGGCCGGATTTCAGCGCCTTGAGGAAAGCCGCGTCGGGCGCCAGCAGCAGCACCGGCCCGCTGTCGGCGAGCGCCTTGCCGTAGGACTGGAGCGAGCGATAGAAGGCGTAGAATTTCGGATCGCCCTTCTGCGCGTTGGACAGGACGATGTTGCCCTCGCCATCCCCCTCGCCGCGGGTGATCTGCGCCTGCCGTTGCGCTTCCGAAAGGATGACGGTGCGTTCGCGGTCGGCCTTCGAGCTGATTTCCTGCGCCCATTGCTTGCCTTCGGCGCGCAGAAGCTGGGCCTGGCGGTAACGCTCCGACTTCATGCGGTCGTAAATCGCCTGACTGGTCTCAAGCGGCAGGTCGGCGCGATGCAGGCGCACTTCGACGACATCGATGCCGAGCGGCGAGAATTTCGCCTGCACGTCGTCATGAACCTTTTTGACGATCGCCGGGCGATCCGCCGAAAGCAGGGTCGGGAGATCGATCTGGCCAAATTCGCGGCGCATCGCCGTGTCCACCGACAAGGCGAGCTGGGCGCGCGCCGTCTCCATCGACTGGAGGCTTTGATAGAAGCGCAGCGGATCGGTGATGCGAAAGCGCGTATAGACCTGGGCCACGATGCGCTTCTGATCGCCAAGGATGACCTGTTCCGAAGGCGGCTCGAGCAATTGCAGCCGGGTGTCGAAAATCGTCACCGAATCGATGAAGGGCGCCTTGGTCTTGAGCCCCGGCGTCCGGACCACCGCCACCGGCGCGCCCATACGGATCACCAGGGCGCTTTCCCATTGATTGACGGTGTAATAGCTCGACAACGCGACGAATGTCGCGATCGCCCAGACCGCCGCCAGCACAATCAGCGTCTTTTTCATTTGCCGGCCCCCGTCGATCCCGCCGGGGCCTCGCTCGCCTGCGCCGGCTCCGGCCGGGGCTTGATCTCGCTGAGCGGCAGATAAGGCGCCAGCGGCAGCGCCCCGCGCCCGGTGGAGTTGAGGATCACCCGCGACGATTTGCCCAGAAGGGCGTCCATGTTCTGAAGATAGAGGCGCCAGGACGTCACCGTCGGCGAGTCGGCGTAAGCGCGATAGAGCGCCGAATATTTGCCCGCCTCGCCCTGCGCGAGATTGATCGTCTGCGACTTGTAGGCTTCGGCCTCCTGGACGATCCGCACGGCGTCGCCTCGGGCGCGCGGCAGAATGTCGTTGGCGTAGGCCTGCGCCTCGTTGCGCGAGCGCTCCTGATCGGCGCGGGCGCGCTGGACGTCGTTGAAGGCGTCGATCACCGCGCCGGGCGGATCGACCCGGTTCAACTGGACCTGCACCACCCGAATCCCCGCCCCTTCGCGGTCCAGCACGCTTTGCAGCAGCTCCGCCGTTTCATCCACGACCTGACGGCGCTTGTCCGACAGCACGCCCTGGATCGGAGTGCGGCTCACCACTTCGCGCAGGGCGCTTTCGGCGGTGACCCGCAGCGCCGTCTCGGGATCGGCGACATTGAACAGAAACTGCCCGGCGTCCTTGACCTGCCACAGCAGATCCGCGTCGGCCTCGAGGAGATTCTCGTCGCCGGTCAGCATCTCCCTGTCGCGTCCGCTCGGCGGCCCGCCATTGGGCGGCAGGCCGAGCAGCATCTGGCGAATCTTGGTGACTTTCGGGAACATCGCGCTTTCGATCGGCCAGGGCGCGTGAAAATGCAGGCCGGGCTGCGTCGTCGCCACCCAGGCGCCGAAGCGCAGCACAATACCCTGCTCGTCCGGCTGGACCCTGTAAAATCCGGTCGAAAGCCAGACCGCGAGCGTCAGCCCCGCCAACAGCGCCCAGCCGCGCCGATCGAGCGTCGGAGGCTTCAGAAAAGCCAGGAACTTCTCCTGAACGCCGTCATCCGATGCTTCCACTGGCTGTTCAGGCGTCTCGTCCATTGGTGTCCCGTCCATCCCCCCGATCGCGCCGGCTGAACCGGCCCCGCGCTCTTATCATGGCGCGGAGACCGTTTCGACAAAAATACACGCGCCATAAAATCGCAAAAGGCCGCGCCGCGATACTGGACAGCCCGACTTCGCTTTGCTACACACCCCCACGCTTCGACGGCGCGGACGATTTCCCGCCGGCGTTTCGATGGGCGCATAGCTCAGTTGGTAGAGCAGCTGACTCTTAATCAGCGGGTCCAAGGTTCGAGCCCTTGTGCGCCCACCATCGAAATCAAAGACTTAGCAGACGCAAGCCGAAACTCTAAACGCGGCTAGCAACCACCTAGCAACCACCATTTTGGGAAATGTCGACCTTCGCCGTGAACGGGCCGAAGCTACCCGCGTTGCGTCTGGATTCATTTTCGATTTATGGGGTTCGGTCGCGGACCGGATCCCGGCTCGAGGTGGCCAATTTGCGCGCCGTTACGACGTGTCTCTTCCGCCGTCTCAAGAACATCCAAGGGTAAGGTCCGGGCAAGCCGCCGTCGCGACAATATGGCGCATAGCTCAACCAGCGCTTGTCCGACTCCAGGCCGCGCGCCTCCAGCCGATGGTGCGGAAAACATGAGATTGAATCCTCTTAAACGGGTGCGAGAGCCCGAGACGGGCCGCGCGGGCGTTTATGCGGCGCTCAGCGCAGCGATCGCGCCGCGGATTGAGGAAATATTCAACGCCTTCTACGCGGAACTCATGGCCGATCCCGTGAAGGCCAGGTTGCTGCGCGATCCTGCCACGGCCGCGCGGGCGCGCGACGCCAATCTCGAACATTGGCGGTTTCTGCTCTCCCATCCGCCCGACGACGAACTCAGGAAACGAGCGGCGCGGATTGGCGAAACCCATGTGCGGGTCAAGCTTTCCCCGGAAATTTATCTTGGCGCCTATGGCTATTTCTTCAAACATTTCCTGCGCGTGATTCTTGCCAGACATGAGCGCGAGCGGGAGCTGGCCGAAACCCTGACCGAATTGGTTTTCACCGATATGGGCGCCAACCTCAGCACTTTCTTCCTCGGTACGGAAAGGGCGGCGCGGGAGAACGAGGCCCTCGAGCTGAAGAAGTCGGTCGAAGCGGAATTGGAATCCACAACCTCCATCGCCTCCGACCAGGCCGAATCCTTACGGTCGATCGTGGACGATCTGGAAAAGCTCCTGACCGAAATGCGCGGAGGCGTGGCGCTGGTCCAGGACGGGGCCGAGACGACCACGAACGCCATGACGGGCGTCGCGGCGGCGGTCGAGGAATTGCACGCTTCAAGCCAGGAGGTCGGACGCCAGGCGCATGACACCAACGCGCTGGTGAGCGACGCGGTGGCGCGCGCGGACGAGGCGGAGCGCCGTTTTGCGATCCTTTCGGGCGCCGCGGCGCGGGTGAGCGAGATCGTCGGCCTGATCGCGGGCATTTCCAACCAGACCAGTCTGCTCGCGCTGAACGCGACAATTGAGGCCGCGCGCGCCGGCGAGAACGGTCGGGGCTTCGCCGTGGTCGCCAATGAGGTGAAGCTTTTGTCCCAGCGCACCAATGCGGCGACACGGGAGATTTCCGGCCAGATCGCCGAAATCGAATCGGCGATGAAATCCGCGACGGGCGCCATGAAGGACATGCGCGACCTGATCGCCCGGATCAGCCAGATCGCCTCCGCCGTCGCCCAGAGCTCCGGCCAGCAGGTCGCGGCGGTCGAGGAGATCGGGCACAGCGCCCATGCGGCGGCGGAAGGCGCGTCGCGGCTCGGCGGCAGTGTCAACATGTTTACCGGCGCCGTGGGCAATATGGACGCCACTATGGACAAGGTCTCCGATCAGTCGCAGCAGGTCGGCGTCCTGTTCGAGCGCCTCTCGACGCGGCTGCTCATCGCGGTGAAGAATTTCGTCGATGTAGATCGCCGCAAGCATCCGCGATCGCCGGCGCGCGTGCCGATCGAAATCGTGGTGGAACGCGGGCGCCTCAACGGCGAAGTCGTTGAAATTTCGGTCGGCGGCGCATTGGTGTCGGGCCTTCCCGAATCGCTGGAAAAAGGACAGATCCTCGAGGCGCAGCTCGCCGGCCTCGGCCCCGTGCGCGCGCGCGTCGCGCCGGCTTCGGATCACGGTCAAAGGATCCAGTTCCTCGAGACGCCTCCGGCGACGACGGCGGCGCTGAACGCCTTGATGGAGCGGCTTTTAGCCAAGGAGCAGGCCTTGCGCGAAATTGTGGTCGCCCGCGCGAAAATGATTTCGGAGCTGTTCGAGCGCGCGATAGTCCTCGGCGAGATCACCGAGACGGCCTTGTTCGACCGCAAATATGTTCTGATCCCCGGAACCGATCCGCAGCAATATCGCAATCAGGCGCTGGATTTTCTGGAGCGCCATCTGCCGGCGATCCAGGAGCCAATTCTCGATCTCGATCCGGCGGTGGTTTTTTCGGCGGCAGTCGATCGCAACGGCTATCTCCCGGTCCACAACAAAAAATATTCCGCGCCGCAGGGAAGCGATCCGGTCTGGAACAACGCCAATTCGCGAAACCGCCGGATTTTCGACGACATGACCGGCCTGATGGCGGCGCGCAACACCAATCCGGTCCTGAGCCAGACCTATCCGCGCGATCTCGGCGGCGGCCGCGTCACCTTGATCAAGGACATTTCGGCGCCGATCTTCGTTAACCGCAAGCATTGGGGCGGCCTGCGCATGGGCGCCAAGATCGACTGACACCGTTCCAAGCCGCGGCAAAAGGGGGCAGTTATGTTCCCTAACCTTTGAATTCCGTGGCCGGCGTCTAACGGTCGTTCATTGGGACTTCGGTCGAATTCGGCTTTCCGGTGGTTGGAACCGATGACGATTCCAGGCGCGACCGACGGCTTCAGGTCAGGATTGGTCGATTCGCTTGGGCGACGAAAGGCTTAAATTTGGAGAACAGCAGCCATAGGGTCGGTCGCGAGGCGGCGTCGGCTACGAAAATAGTGTCAATCAAGACAAACACACTACGCATCGCCTCGATCAGCCCCGCAAGACAGCCCTTCGGGATGGTCGAATGTCAGGCGCGAATTTCACCGGGCCCTCGCCCTCATGCTTTACGCTTCCACCTCATTGAAATTAAACCTTGCCCGGCGCTACCTTGCACCAGGCCATTAAAATTAGAGACCTATCGTGCTCGATGAACCCGAAATCTACGATATGCTCGACCTGATCTCAGGCGAGAGACAAGAAGCGTTTGCCTTCGAAAAGGCCCTTCGACTCCACGAATTCAAAATGTGGATATTATTCCCCGACGAACTCACACCTGTGGTTTCAGTGGGCATTGCAGCGATTTGGGTTCTCGAACATTTAGAGCGCGAGCTAGGGGTCGATTTTTGGGAGACAGACCCGGATGAAACGATGCTACATTTATTCAAAAATAGTGATTATAGATCAATTTTCAATAATATCCTAAATCATCCACTGTACTGGACACATTTGGTGGCCTACGCTAGTCGGCACGATATTGACAAACTAGTAAATGTCAGACGGCGAAGAAGTAACACTGTCGCAAGGATGATGTCTTATCGCCACCGAGCAATAGTCCATGCTTCTGCTTCCGAACGAAACGCCGCCAGTATAAATCGATCGACGTTTTTCGTTTCAAAATTCCCCGGCGGCGACAACGTGCGCCGTAGAACAATGTTCAACCGCTGGGCATCAATGAAGTTGAGCGCGGTATGGGTTTATGCGTCACAGTTGGACGGAACCGATTTTTTTCCGCGGAAGTTCGGGCTGCCTACCAAAGATTTTATTTCACTTATTCGGCGGGATGCCGACGACGACGTGACAATAAACAAGGTCCTTGGCTACTACGCTCATATTTCTGAGGGGTATCGCGAGCTTAACGATGATACTTTGGTTTTTCAGATTCCTAAGCGTGTGCCGCGCTTACATTGTCGAGCACCTAACTTTACCGAGCAAGAGCTCGAGGTCATGAAACTTTATAGAGAGGAGTTCGCCGACTGAGATTGATGTGTGACCGGAGGCCATAGGTGTCCGTACTGGTGCAGATTTAGTTTGCACTACTAGTGCAAAGTTTTTCCTGTCCAGACTTCTGCGACGAAATCGGCTTTAACATCACAGTCGGACTACAAAAGGCGCGAGCCTAAACGTCCGGCGCATCTCAATAGGAGAAAGTGATGTCGCCGAATCCAATACGAGGAGCTTATTTAAGCCCCCACTCAGACACCCCGAGCGCTAAAGACAATTCGTTTGAAAAGGGCCCGGCGAACGCAGCAAAATCCGCCGGCTTGCCGGCGCCTTCCAACTTTGCTGTGCGGTCAACTAATTCGGCCGAGGATGCGTCTGAAGTTTTTCTTACGGAACATGACCTCGCCGCGCGTCACCAGCGCAGCGTCAAAACGATCCGAAATCTGCGGGTAAGCGGCGGGTACATTCCGTTCGCGAAAATCGGACGGCACGTGCGTTATCGCCTTTCCGACGTCCTTGCTTTTGAAGAGAAGTCCATCAGAACTTCGACTTCGGATCATGGGGGCGGCAATGCCTGAGCACCCCCTGCCCCATCGTTGCGCGACCAGCCCTCTGCTGCTTCGCATTCTTGACAATGAGAGGCTCTTTCGCAATGGCCCGCCAGGATGGCAGGAGCTTCGCGGAAAACCCAATGAGCGCCCGAGCGCGACGGCAGGCATGGCCATTAGCCGCCGGGAGCATGTTGTCGCCCTCCTCCGCCGTCATGGCGCTCAAACCGCATCAGCGTTGTCAGTTGCTGAAGCGCTTGAAGGCTGCTCCCCGAAGGCAAGATGCACGTCGGGTGCCTGTCCCGAATGCGGTCGGGCGTTGCAGCGCTGGTTCGTGACGGCGACATCCGACTTGATCGACCGCCATTTCGAGGGCCAACAAGGCCTGTATCTGGCCTCTATCGTTCCCGACTACGCCACGGCGCCGATCGACAGCCTCACCGCATTCGATTGGGCCAGGGTGACGAGAAAGACAGCAAGAATTTTGCGTTCTTCGGGCGTCGAATTCGCCTGCGGCGGAGCTGATTTCAGCGTCAACGAAGCCTCCGAAAGCCCCAATTCCAAGTGGATCCAGGGACAATTTTGGATGCTTATGCCAGCCCCGAGAGGCACCTGGAAAAAGGACATCAAGGGCCTGATCAACGCCTCCGGTAAGGTCAAGCGTCCGCTAAAGCTCAAACCTTTCGATGGTGATCCAGCAGCTCTCGCGTACGCCTTGAAAAGCACCTTCGCCCGTCGCGTCAGCTACTTTGACGAGAACGCCGCTAGGCAAGATCGTCAGGGGAGCGCGAACACCCGGGTGCGTCCGCTGCGCGGTGAAGGCTGGTTGGCTTTGATGATCTTTCTCGATCGCATTGGCCTAGACGCGCGTTTGTTCATGGTCGGAGGGAGAAGAACAGCTGCGCGTACTGGCCCGATGATCGAACTGATCGGAGGAGGCCTGTCGTAAATCAGCCTGAACCATCCTTGGGCCGATTTGAGCGCTCTGGAGGCCATCCTAAGCGCTCGTTCGGGCCACCAGGACAGAACAGCCGTGTGAACTGCACTAGGCCGTAGGCCAACAGTTCCGGAAATCGAAATCAGCAATGTTTCGACCGTGTCGCGTGTTTCGCGCGGCGGCGATCGATTGCGTCGTGTCAGCCGTGTCAGCCGTGTCGGCTGGAAATTCAAGGAATCCGCAAATGTCACCAATTGCTACCCCTATCACCCAGGTCAAGAAAGTCGCCAATGCCGAGGACGAGGGCAGCGGCAACTCGTTCGAAATCTTTCGTTTCGTCAAGGTGAACGGCCGGAAAGGAAAGGTTGCGGTCGAGCGCGACAAGGCGCGCGACGTCGATTATCTCTACCGCCTGCTGTTGAAAAAAAACGCGGCACTGCCGACGGACGACGACGACGCAAAGTCCCTGATTCAGGAGGCCATCAACCAGGATCCGAAGCGCTATGAATTGCACGCCACGCATGTTGGCTGGCGGCCGAACCGAGCGGGCTTCGTTCTGAAAGGTTCGATCATTGGAGGTTCTGAGGCTTTGCCTCGGCTGAAGCCGCCCCTCTGGATCAATGACCGGCAAGTCGGTTCCCTCAAGAACAGGGGCAGCCTGGAAGAGTGGCGGCGTCTGGTGGCCGAGCCAGCCGCCTATTCCTCGCGCATGATGCTGTTGATATCGGCCGCCTTCGCAACCCCTTTGCTAAAGGTGGTCCGGACGCCCAATTTTGGCGTAAATCTCTACGGACTGTCCAAGGTCGGCAAAACAACCGCGCTGCTAGCTGCGACCTCGGTAATCGGAATTGGGCAAGAGCGCGACCTTCCTAATTGGAACGCGACCTCGAGCGCGTTTCTCGAGACCGCCAGGACCTTCAATGATTTGCTTTTGGCGGTCAATGAAGTCGGGCTCCTGTCGGGCAAAAGAGGCGACGCTTATGGTGCAATCCGAGAGCGGATTTACACTTTCAGCGAAGGCGCCGATCGGGCTCGCATGAGCGCCTCCAGCCTGGCGTCGTCTGGCAGTTCCCAGTGGCGCGGCATATTCGTCTCCACCGCCGAGTATTCTTTCAACGACTACGCGGCCTTCTCGGGCGAAACCCGCAGCGAAGGCGAATTCGCCCGTTGCCTGGACGTGGCGGCGGCCGTGCGCGGCCTGCCGACGGTTTTTGATCGCCACCCCGAACAGATCACCAAAGCGGCGGGTCGTTGGTCCCAGCGCCAACTCATCAAGCTCCGCGGCGCATGCGAACGACAATGTGGCACGGCGCTGCCGATTTACATCGCCTATTTGGTCGACCAAGGGCGAGCTTTGCGAAAAAACGTTCGCGCGCGTCAAAAGATATTTCTGACACGCGCGAAACGGCTGAAACTTGATGGCGCCCTCGATCACGCCGCGAAAAATTTCGCGCTGATTTTCGCGGGCGGCAGTCTCGCGATCGACGCGGGAATTCTTCCATGGGAGAAAGAGGCATTGCTGGAGGCGATCGCCCTCTGTTTTGAAGCCGCCGTCTTCGACATCCGCGGCCACGTCGACGCCCTCGAGGCCGCAAAAAACCACCTTCGGAAAAGGCTCAGCAGCGGCGAGGTCGTACAGCGGACCGCCGGGGCGATTTTTGGCCCCGATGAGCACCCGGCCTATTTCGAGCGCAGGGACAAAAAGATCTGGTTTACGGTCAGTTCGAAGGCCTTCGCGGGCTGGTTTGATAATCGCGCCCAGCTGATCGCGATTCTGCGCTGGCTATACGAACAGGGCCTGCTCGACATCGGCGAAAAGCGCATGACCTCTTCCGTGAAATCCACGGACTGGGCCGAACGCCAACGCCGGTGGCCAAGTAGAGCCAACCCGCGCTCCTTCACCTTCGCGCACCCCTTCGACCAGAGCGACTGACGAAGTTTCGGCTGGGGGCGCCCATGGCGCCCCCAGCCGAAGTTATTCAGCCGACCTTGATCGGCCCGCTCCTTTGAGGAGGGCCAGCGAATTTGAGGCCGATAGTGCACAATAAGAAAAATACACTGGCGAAACGCCCCGGAGCGGCGCGGGCAAGGAAGAGGGCGAGCTTAAGCTTCACGCCCCGACCTGATCGGTGATGATCGTCTGCCAAAAGTCGACCCAAAGTTTTGTTTGGCTGTGGGCGTCATTGGTCCGCTGTAAGGCCGCCCCCATCGTTCGGCTCAGCTCCTAATTACGCGCGTTATCGTTCAACGTTCGCACTTCATCGGTCGCTTTCGCGCCTACCCAAACACTCTCGTGTATTATTGTCTGCCATCGGCAATTATTACTGACGTTTGGGAAGGTCTTGACCTTGGGGGAACAACAATTCCTTCATACAATTTGCGCAATGTCTCGACTTGGACGATCGAACAAGCCCCTGATGTCAAGGACGTTCTGCGCCACCGGAGCCTCCGACCATGGATATCAAAACGGTGATCCGCCCTCGAGAGCCGCAAGAGTTTCCCAACTGGTTCTTCTCGACGCTCGATGTCGAATTCGACAGGCCGTCGAGAAGTTTCTGGATGTACTACAAGGCGGGCACGCCTCCGTGTTATACATTGCAGACGATCAACGACATAATTGACGTGCGCGAGTCCCTTCGGGCCTTGTTCAACGCCAATGGACCGGAAAAATTTCCGGTCCGTTACTTCATCATGGCCTCGAAACGACCGGGAATATTCAATCTCGGGGGCGACCTCGCGACCTTCGCGGAATCGATCCGGAAAGGCAGCCGCTCGGCCTTTCGCCGTTACGGCCACGCCGCGATCGATGGGCTTTATGGCCTGTTGCAGGGTTTCGGCCTGCCGATCGTCACGCTCGCGCTGGTTCAAGGCGACGCCCTCGGCGGCGGTCTGGAGGCGGCGATGGCCGAGGATTTCCTGATCGCCGAGCGCAGCGCGAAGCTGGGCGTCCCGGAAGTCGCCTTCAACACCTTTCCCGGCATGGGGGCCGCGAGCACGCTGACGCGCCGCATGGGCGCGGCCTGGGCGGAAGAAGTCATGACGTCGGGCAGGATCTTCTCGGGCGCCGAAATGCATGCTCATGGCCTCGTCGATGTCCTTGCGCCCGATGGCGAGGGAGTCGCCTGCACGCTCCGATGGATCGAAGGCGGGGACGAGCGTTTCGCCGATCTGCGGGCGATCGCCCAAAGCCGGCGCGCCTGCTTGCCGATCACTTATGAAGAACTGATCGCCATCAACGACGAATGGGGTCATTGCTGTTCTTCCGTCGAGCCGGCGGACATTCGCCACATGGAGCGACTTGTCGCCGCGCAAAAACGGAAGATGGGCTCGGGCGCCGGAAGCAAGGGTCCATGACGCCATCGCAAAGGCCCGCCGGCGAAGTCCCGAGGCACGCCCTTCCCGCAGACACCTATGCCAATTTGGTCGACTCGCTGTTCGACACCAGCGCGTCGTTCTACGCCGGCGCGATCGCCGGACTGATCGCGCCGACGGTCGCCTATATCCGGACCGAGCGCCCCATCTTCATCGAACTGGCGTTGGCGATGTGTCTGGTCACGTTCTATCGAATGGCCGTGATGATTGCTTATCGCGCCCGCAACAGAGGCTCGTCGGCGGCAGGTGTCTGGGAAGCGCGTTACGCCCTTGGCGCCGTTATCTTCATGCTTCTCATCGGCGTCACCGGCGCGGCCCTGGTCTGGGTCGAGGCGGACCAGATCAGTTTGCTCTATGGCCTGATCATACTGCTGGGCGCCGCCGGGGCGGTCGCCGGACGCAACGCGGGTCGGCCGACGATCGTCCTGGGGCAGATCATCGCGCTCATCGGGCCCCTCTTCATCGCGTTCTGGCGGCAACCCGACGGATGGCGCATCGGCTTGTCCGCTCTGATGTTCCTGATCCTCGCTTCCGTCATTTCGACGACGAAGTTCCTGAATTGTCACCTTCTCAGGGCGATGTTGAGCGGCCGGGAGGCGAAAATACAAAAGGACCGGTTCGACACCGCGTTGAACAATATGGCGCAGGGTCTATGCATGGCGGACGAGAACGGCGTCCTTTCGGTCGTCAACCGCCGCCTCCCCGAGCTGTTCGGCGTCAACGGCGACCTGATTGGCCTTACGACGCGTGAACTGGCGCAAAAGATCGTCGAGGCGAAAAATCTGCCGCAATTCGAAGCTTTGACGTTCATTGCGGGCTTCGAACGGCACATGAACCGGCTGAAGCCGGGCGTGTTCACGGCGGCGCTCAAGGAGGGCATTTATGATTTCCGCTGTGACCCAATGGACGACGGCGGTCTCGTCATCGTGACGGAGGATGTCACCGAAGCGCGTCTGGCGTCGCGCAAGATCGAACACATGGCGATGTTCGATTCCCTCACCGGCCTGCCGAACCGCTTCCAGTTCCCCGCGAGGTTCCAGGCGGCGATGGAGCGGCTCGAGGGTCAAGACGCCGAGGTTTCGATGCTTTATGTCGATCTCGATCTTTTCAAGGAGGTCAACGACACGCTCGGACATCCCATCGGGGACAAGCTGCTTCGCGAAGTCTCGCAGCGGCTCGTGAAATCCGTCGATCTGGGCGCCCTGGTCGCCCGCTTCGGCGGCGACGAATTCGTTGTCTTGCTGCCGCCTTCGGTGGAGCCCGCCGAACTGGACATTGTCTGCCGGCGCATCATCGACTCTGTCAGCGAGCCTTACGAAATCGACGGCAATGCGATCATCATCGGCGCCAGCATCGGCTCCGCTTCAGCGCCGCGCGACGGTCGCAACGCCGACGATATCGTGAAAAACGCGGACATGGCGCTTTATCATGCGAAGGCCGACGGTCGCGGCTGTTTTCGTCACTTCACGGTGTCGATGGACGAACAGGCGCAGAAAAAGCGCCAGATTGAAATCGCCCTGCGCGACGCGATCGCGAACGATGAACTGGAAATTTACTACCAGCCCATCGTCGACGTCCGCACCGGCCGCGTCAACGCCTGCGAGGCCCTGCTTCGTTGGCGAGACCGGCACAAGGGGTTCATTCCGCCGTCCGTTTTCATTCCGATCGCCGAGGAGACCGGCCAGATCGTCGAGATCGGGGAATGGGTGCTGAATCGCGCCTGCCGCGAGGCCATGGCCTGGCCGGACGACATACGTGTCGCGGTGAATTTTTCGCCTTTGCAATTCCGGCGCGGCAATGTCGTCGAGACGGTGCAGCGCGCCCTGCGCGAATCCGGGCTCCAGCCGAACAGGCTCGAAGTGGAAGTGACGGAAACCATCGTCATCCAGAACGCCGACGCGACCTTGACGGCGTTTCAGGCGCTGGCCGCCCTGGGCGTCAGACTGTCGCTCGACGACTTTGGCACCGGTTACTCCAGCCTCGGTTACCTCAATCGCTTTCCCTTCCACAAGATCAAGATCGACCGCAGTTTCGTCCGCGATCTCAGCGAGCCTAAATCGCTTGCCGTCATCGCCGCCGTCACGCACCTGGCGAAGGACCTCGGCCTTTCCCTGGTCGTCGAAGGCGTCGAGACCCTGGAGCAGCTTGAAACGCTGATGCAGCGCGGCATTTACGAGATCCAGGGCTTCCTCTTCTCGGAGCCCAAGCCGCTCGCCCAAATCTCCGCTTTGCTGAATTCGCCGGCGCGCGTCGTCTTTCAACGCGCCGCGTGAACGCGCCGTCTTACCCATTGCGCATGAGTCATGCGGAACGGGTTTCAGGCGGCGTGCGCCGCCCGGACAAGTTCGAAGGGCACGGGCATGACCAGACGCTGGGCGCGGTACATGTGAGCCAGCGCATTGTGACGGCGCAGGCTTCGACCGAGAAAGGCCTCCAGCGCCGCGTCGCTTCAAGCGGCGGGCCCGGACCAATTCGCGGTCAAATATTAGCGCCGGCGCCTGTCCGACGACGATGCATTCTACATTGCCGAAAGGTTGGCGAATTATCTTGGAGCCAAGGGCGTGGGTCATGTACGCGGCGGCTTATCACCCTCAGACGCGAGGCAAAATCGAGCGCTGTCATCAGATGGGGAAAATGCCCATCCTGCTTGAAAATTATTATCTGCCCCGAGAACTGGAGCGCCAAACTGCAGCTTTCGTTGGCCACGATAACCACCGACGTTGTCGCCTTTCGCAGGCCGACGCCTTTGCCGCCCGACGACTGCATTTCTCCGGTCGTCGAATTCACGCCGCTCGGCCGTTCTCAGACCCGCCAAGGGTGCGCAGGGCTTCCTTGAGAGCTGATTTTGCCGCGCGAAGGCACCCAAGCCCTCGCATGGCATAGCCGGTTTTCTCAGCTTCCATGACCAATGCCGTTTCTGCTTTGACGATTTCCGCTAAAGCACCTTCCAGGCGCGCCAACTCCGACATTTTGGTGAGGACCCTCAGCTAAGCACCAGCTACGCTTAGCGCCGGCGGCGCTTCCGCACAATTGCCAATATTGAGAAATCGGATGATCCGCCCGGGTCAATTCGCCCTATAGGACCTCTTTTTTCGAGGTGGCCGCGCTGAGCCTTTGGCTGCAAATGGCTGATCGCCGATTTGATGTGATTCAAGGCTCGCGCAATCGGATCGGTAACATCCTGCGAGTAGGCGATTTCGGCCGATGCGTACATAAGTTCGATGGTCGCCAGTTCGGCGTCCCTGTTATGTTCGTTTTTCATTTTCCCTAGTTCCCGCCACAAGCCCGAATCAGCGCCTGCACCGAGTATATGAACCCCTTTGACTGGGACAAACGGTTGCATTACGAAATCGTCAACAATTTCTGATTGCATGAATTAGGGCTGGCGTCGACAATTGAAATCGTCGCTGAAATTGCTCGCGCCCGTCATGGCCCACTCGCCTCAGATTCAGGGACCAAGGCGTCTAGGAATTTAAGGGGCTGTTCAGCCAGCCGAAGCGCAGGCGCGCGATCACACCTTGAACACTCAAGCCGCCATCGCGGCCTGACTTGAACAACAACGCCTGCGGCAAACCCGGCGGTTCAATCCGCGTTCCTCACGAACGACTAAATAGCGTCGTCGAGTGGAGGACTCGCGTTCGACTTTGGCACGCCCTGAATTTCCCACGCAGCGAAAAAATAGCTCGGCGGGATGTTAAATATAGAGCACATGCCCTTCATTTCAGTCGCTTTTATTCTAGTCAAACCTCGCTCGATTCGTGCGAGGCGCAATTCTGAAATTCCAAGGGCGTCAGCCAAACGGGAAACACTGAAGCCGAACGCCATTCGCTGTCCGCGAACCTTTGTTCCGATAACACCATCGATGCTGGGGCAGGTAGCCATGATGAGCGCTCTCCTAAAAAAAAGCCGCGCACCCATCGCGGGACGGCACGAAATCAACATTTCACTCATTGGACAGAGAGATTTTTCCGGAGCACAAATCAATCCCTCAGCGCGCCGACAAATAGAGCCGATGCCCTAATGCCGTATTCAGACGCCATTTTTATAAATGGCGTTGACAACGAGGCGCATGCTTCAAGGCGATCAAATTCCACACCGAACTGATTACTCAGCCGCAATGGCATGCTGGCTTTTCAGAATCAGACCCTTTGTATTGCTGAGCGACGGTTCGAAAAAATATCGGAGGTTGCAATCAAGAAGCCGGCAAATTTTCCACAAGGATTTTGCATCGACCCGAACCTGTCCGCATTCGAATGCAGCGAGCTGTTCCAAGCTAAGCCCTAAACAGGCGCTAAATTTCTTCTCATCGATACCTTTTTCGATCCTTTTAGCTCGAATGCGTGACCCGACCGCACGATCAATACCAGATCCTGCCGACATGCTCACCTCCTACTGTAGCGCCACATCGCTTCCCCACGTCACCTCAGGGTTGTATCGACATGGTGGTTAACGCAACCTTAAATAGCAGGAACCCCTTCTCAGGTTGAGTCAAATTTTTTGACGTCACGAATATGGTTAAGCGGCGCCACTGCGTCGGTCGCTTTCGGGCTCGTCATATCGAGGTGTCAAAATTTTCAGATCGCTCAAAGCCCAATCGATGTGCTCTATCGCACGGGCGATCGCATCCTTGCCTCTCTCGTTCTTTGTTGCCGCGAGTTCGGCGCGGGCGAACATTATGTTAATGAGCGCCTGCTCAACCATATCCATTGCGTGCTTCTCCCTGGGTCTCATAGCCGCCTCTCCTTCAATTCTTCAGCCAATTCCGTTCGGACGGATTTCTGCGATGAACAATGGCTCGATCATGACGCCACGCCAATTTGTTACACTCAAAGGTTGCGTGTGGCTGGCAACGGATCTGAGGTCCGGGGCGCCACTGAACTGGGCCTTTGTTTGGACCAGGGCCTAACTTGGAAGGCGACTGCTTGGTCTGATCATCGAAGATTTCAGGCTCGTCGCAGCTGACCAAAGAGCGAAGCTCAGACAGAAATTTGAAGGGCCGACATCACGTTTCGAGTTCGTGATCATGTTCCAGCGCTGATAATTCGCCCGATGGCGGCGATTTAAGCGGCAGGGTGGCGGCGAAGCCATCCGAGCGGATGCTTTTTACGACCTCCGAAATTTTTGGCGTCAGCTCCGTGGGATGTATGAATTCCTCGCCGAAACAGGGGAAGCGTCTCGAACTGAAAATCCGTTTGAACCATTCGATCACAGTAATATGCCGTTGGGACTGTCGAAGGTTTGGATGATAGGTCATCCAGATTTCTAGACGAACCTGAATGCCGACATCGATGGGCAATACGTCTGCGCCGAGCGCGGGCGCATAAGTCGGCAACAATCCTATGCCAGCATCTCGCTCAATGGCGTAGAGTACGGCGCTGCTGCCGTTCGTCCTAAAACCGACGATTCCCTCGACGGTTTCAACGCCGAGCTCCCTCGCATAGCCATTTTCATCCAAGATTGGCGCGATTTGCTGGATAATCCGGTGCCTGACAAGTTCACTCTTATCTTTCGGCATGCCAAACTGTTTCACATAGTTGACCGACGCGAATGGATAGACATGAAGATAGCCAATGCGTTGCGCGATCAATTCGCCTGCCGCGGGTCGCGCGAAATTAATGGCGATTTCCGCCTCCAATCGACTTACGTCCGTATGCGCCATCGTGCAATGCATCTCGACGGTTAAAAACCGATTGGCCTTCTGAAAATCCAGCAGTCGCGGGAGCACCCAGTATGTGCCAAGTCCCTCGGTGATGGCGACGCGGACGATCCCTCGAAGGCTCGCAGAATCGAGATGAGTTTGACGTAATATATTGAAACTTGCTCGCTCCATGATGCGAGCCTCGCTAACGATACGCTTGCCTTCGTCGGTAAGCCTTACCCCATCCGAAAGCCGGAAAAAAAGCTTTGCGCCCAAGGCCCGTTCCAACCTCTCAATCCTTCGGATAACGGTCGCGGAATCCAGCGACAACGCCTTTGCTGCAGCGCGGAAACTCGCCTTTTCGCTGCAGCCCAAAAAAATTCGCAAATCGTCCCAAGAGACCTCATCAAACGAGCCTAGGCCCTGCTGCATTTTTGCATCAACTTGTCGCATTTTTTCCATGATGCTAATCCGGCAACAATTCGCTAAGGCTTGAGAACCACGAAAAATAACAACATGAAATAAGGCTTCTGACAATGCCGGTTCGGACGCAAGAGATTCGCGACGATGCGGAAATGCACCGGTTCGAGCTTGAGTTCCTGGCGGCGAGCCGTCGCTTTGGGGCGCATGTCGCATCGGAAGATGAACTCCCCGCCCTCGTTGAACTCACGGTTCAGCATCTCCCCGGGGTCGCAAAGGCGAGCCAGGCGATTTTTGAGGTTCATCGAAAATCGAGTTCTGTCCTTGCGATTACCCGAAATGCGGAATTGGTCGGGGGCGCGGCCGTTCTTGCGCTGAACAAGCTGGGCTTTGAGGCCCTTCTTGACGATCGCCTATCCGTCGCAAATCCAGACCTTTCGCTGTTGTGTGGCCCAAATGAAGCGGTGACTGCGATTTACGCGTGGGCGCTCTGTGTGCCCGGACCAGTCGTAGCCGCCATGGGCCAAATCATGGATTGGCTCAGGCAACCCCGTTTCATCGGCCGAGACATCTTTGGTTGCCCAGGGTCAATCGGGGGCCAACATTTTATGCGCAAAATCGGCTTTCAGTCGTTGGGTCAGACATTGGGCGGTCAACCGCTTTCGGTCTACCGCCGACGAATTGTACCCAATGGAATTCAAGGGGATGGTGAATATGGCGGCCACTGATCCACATCGGCATTCGCGAGCCTCCGAGCCTAACGTCCGACGCTCTAATCGCAAATCGGAGGTGCGGATCGCCCGTGGCTTCGACGACCTTTTGATGGTCTATTCCATCCGCTCTGCGGTTTATATCGCCGAGCAGGATTGCCCTTTCGCCGAAGAGTTCGACGGCAATGATCACTGCGCGACTCACTTTTTGGGATTCGTGAATGGCGAGCCTGCAGGATGCCTGCGAGCTCGTTTCTTTCAGGAATTCGTCAAGCTGGAGCGTCTTGCCGTCCGCAAGTCTTATCGACGCTCGTCGCTGGCGTTCGAATTGGTTCGCGAAGGCATCGCTTTGGCCAAAAGGAAGGGGTTTCGTCGGGTTTACGGTCATGCCCGGCAGGGACTCGAGCCCTTTTGGGCTCGCTTCGGCGGTAAGCCGCTCTCCGGTGCAACGCCATTCGTTTTTTCCGATTATTCCTACACCGAGATGGCGGTGGAGATAGAACCAACCCACGACGTGATCGGTTTGCAAAGCGGTCCGATGACGATCCTCCGGCCAGAGGGTGACTGGGACCGTCCGGGAATTCTCGAAACGTCTCGCTCTCGTCCTGCACGTATTTCCACAGAAAACGTCGTCGAAAAAACGCAGATCCCGAAATGAAAATGGGACGCCCCTATATCCATTCTATGGAGAGCGAGGTTTGCCGACGACGCCCCAACATGCTGATCTACTTCATGCCGCAATGCGATCAGGCCGTTACGCCCGAATTCCTTAGGGCGCGGGCGAAAGCTGTTGCGCTGATCAGGACATGGGAAAGCGCTCGTTTGCCTTTGGCTTTCGTCGGCCAATCCTGGTTTTCGAATAGGCACAAGGGACCTGGCGGCTTAGGGCGACCGTTGCCAGGCGACCTGTTGTTCGTCACCGACGCACCTTCGCTTCTCCGTGATCGTAACTTTCAAAGTTTGGACGAGGATCTCGGCACTCCTAATCTGCTTTTGGCTGGAGGGACAATCGAAGGGAAGATCCTTCCAACAACCGTTGACGCATTTATGAGCGGTAGGCCCGTTTTTGTGGCGTCAGAGACACTGTTTTTGCAGCGTTGTACCAATAATATCGAGTATGACGTAACCAGATGGCGTGATGTAATATCCAACTATGCGCGCCTATCAAACAATATGGAGCTTTTTCGTGATAGACGATAACAACAGTGAGCTCGATAACAACGACGCCACTTCAAGCGTTGAGAACGCTGAACAAAGTAATCTCGATGCGCTTATTGTAATGCTCGATTACATTCTGCCTGAGGTGCGTGAGTTCAGCCATCACGCCGCCCAATTGGTTTCGCTTGCGCGTCAGGTTTTGATTGAAACCAAGCGCGCGCACTAAATGCGATGAAATCCGTTTGCGAAAAGGCGCTTGTCGATGCTCGATGACCATATCGACATGACCGTCAACCAGTTGATAGGACTTTTCGATAAACGTCCGGTCGAAAGCGTGGCAGCGTGGTATCGACTTCGGCCAGCATTGCTGATCGTATTGGATGAACTGAGTGTTTCAGCCCCCCTGCATCCCGCTGCTCAACGGATAAAGGCGTTTATACAAAGCCGGGATTATTTCTTTTTCACTAAACGCAATTGAAAGCAAATTTCGTTTTTATGCTCGTCTTCTAGGGTCCGGACTTATAACCAATAACTAACGGTCGCTGCGATGCAGACGACGCCGTGGAAGTTTGCGGCGTTTCGATCATAGCTGGTGGAGATGCGGCGAAAATCCTTCAACC
Organism: uncultured Pseudomonadota bacterium; assembly: GCA_963748385.1. GTDB lineage: Bacteria > Pseudomonadota > Alphaproteobacteria > Rhizobiales > Beijerinckiaceae > Rhodoblastus. The sequence goes on along the minus strand of CAVVIQ010000013.1, from coordinate 300,965 downwards.
GGCAGAACACGCGCTCAATGGCGTTTCGGTTGCCATAGAGGAAGGGCGAGAAGCAGTTCTTCCATTTGCGATTGGACTTGGGCGCAATTTTCGGCACCGCTCCGCCATTCTCAACTTGCCGACGGATCGCGTTGCTGTCATAGCCCTTGTCGGCGTGCAGTATTTCGCAGTCTTGGTCGGCCGCCATTGGGTGGTCCGTGTTGAATGTTAGTGCATGATCGGCGCTGGCGCCGATGTCGGTGTGGCCGGCGAAGCTGGCCCGGATTGCGCAGCCGGCCATAGAACGCCTTCCGGAGCCCGCGGTTTATATCCCAAAGCCGAATGTGGCCTGACTTGGTTGTAGTGGCGGCGCTAGCTTTCGAGCACGATCCGCGCCTCTTTGAGCGTATAAAAAATCTCCCCGTTGAGCAGTTCGTCGCGGAGCTTGGAGTTGAAGCTTTCGCAATAGCCATTCTCCCAAGGGCTGCCGGGCGCGATATAGGCGGTTTGCGCGCCGTCGGGCGCCATGCCTTTGCAATGGACGCCTGACGCAGTCAATTCGAGCCGCCGCCAAAGGGCATAATCAGTTCGTCACATCCGAGAACGACTTTCGTAACTGCTTGCGAAGGCGTCATCGCGTTTATTTCATTGAAAAGATCGAGAATGCTGACCGCGCTATCGCTTAGGCGTCCCGCTGAACATGCAGATCGGCCTGACCGGTGAGGGGGCGCTCGGAAAGCCAATGCGGCGAAGTTCAGCCAACAAGTCTTCCTGGTACGGAAAGCGTTCAGCGCCAAAATGACGCACGTCAGAAGTTGTTTAAATTTATAATAAAAATGTTCTTTTGTTGCGTCATAGGCATTGTCAGTACATTAATACCGCATGCAAGCCATGAGATTGGTTGGCGGGGATGATGAATGTAATGCGTAAATAAATGTTGTTAATCAGCTTCTGGTTGAGGCTGAGAGGCGCAGCGACGACGTAAGAAGAAGAGCATGACACAACCAAACTTCGTTGATCTTCGTGTTGGCGCGAACCTTAAAGCTTTCCGCAAGCAAGCGGGATGGAAGCGCGTTGACCTGGCCGTTGAAATCGGGATTGAACCTGAAAAACTTCATCGCTTCGAGGAGGGTCTGGAGCGGATTTCGCCTCAAATTCTCATGAAGCTGGCCAGGGTCCTTCAGCTCGAAATAAGCGACATATTTGAAGGAGTGGTCTCGACTACCCCTCATCAAAACGACCGCGGTCCCGAGGCTGAGGGAGACCGGGAGGGAGCGACACTCGTCCGCAATTTCCGGCGTATCCGAGACGCGAAGGCGCGCGCCATGATTCTATCCTTCGTCGCAGCTTACGCTGAAAACGAGAGCGCGAACGAGGGCGAGTAAGGCGAGAACGGCCCCACTGACGACCAAGCAAAGGCCAGATTGGCAAGAGCAGCGCGCACGAAACATACCAATTGGGGAACAGGAACCACTTGGTGATGATTTTCTCTTCGCTGAAACGGTTGCGCTTCATTCTCTGGTCCTCAAGCTCGGGCCAGAGTTAACTTCAAACCGGCCACCCAGCGCAGCATGAAACCCGGATGCGGCGCGGTGCCCATGAGATCCAGGGCTTCCTCTTCTGCGAGCCCAAGCCGCGCGCCCAGCTCTTCGCTTTGCCGAATTCGCCGGCGCGCGGCGCCCGGACGAGTTCGAAAGGCGCTGGCATTCGGGCGCGCCGCGCGTCGAAAACCAACTTCCCATCACCCGCCAGCGAGATTATCGTAATTGGACGAAATCGGCGCCGGCGATACGCTCATCGAGCCTGCGCCGCCAGAACACTGGAGTTCAACCGGTCCAAGAAAGTCTGCCGGTCCCTGATCCGACAGTGACCCAGGGGGACCTCCTTAGACTGCGTTTGAGAATGATTGCGCGTAACGGGACGCCCTTGCGTCGAGCAACTCGACGCAAGGCGCATTTTTTGGTTGTGGTCAGCTCCGCGCGGGATCAATCGCTTAGGAACGCTTCCTCTGGTTCGCGGGTCGGAGCGATTGTTTATGCGTTCAAATCTTTTATGGTTCGCGGGTCGCGGATTAACCTCGCGCTGGGGCTGATCGGGCCGATCGCCATCACGGGGAAGGCAAATGGCGTTCTTAAAGCTTACACTCGGCGATTTGATGGCGCTCGAAGTCGACGCCGTCAAAGCGGCATGTCGCAGTTGCGGCCATAGCTGGCGCGCCCCGTACAACTTCCTGCCGCCATCCACATCACTGGCGAGGGTGGCCTCGGTGATGATCTGTCCGAACTGCGGCGGTGTATACTTAGAGATCGCTCCGGCACCAACCGAGGGCCCGGTTCGAATGCATTAGGAATCGAAGGCCAAGTGACGGCCGTCAATTTTTCGGCGCCGCGGCGCCCAAGCAGAGTGGAAGAAAGCAAGCGCAACATTCAATTCAATTGCGGCCGCCGCGCCCACACACCGGGCCAGTCCGAGGCGAAAACGAACCGGCGAACGTCATCAACGGTCGCAATGCGCTTGTCATCCGAGGAATTGGGACCGGTTCGACGAACGCATCGCCGCCAATGCGAATTCGATCATCGCGATTGTGGCGCCGTCGTTGATCGCCTGCGCTTCCGCGAGCGCAAAACTCAATTCTATTTCGGCGCGTTGAATATGGTCGAACAGCCGTTGATTTGCGCCAGGCGACGTTTTGTCGAAGGAGCGTTGAGCGAGGCATTGAGGCATTGTGTCGTTTTCTTCTGTTATGGCCAACATTTCTATTACGCCCACGACACAAACCTAAACGCCCCGCCCTCACATGGAGGCGTGAGTAACTATAAAGTTATCATCAAGCGCGCATTATCAGGGGTCAATAAGGGAAAACCCTTATTGGCGAACTCCGCACGGACGCCCCATCTGCGCGCACGGGACCGCGCTAAATTATACTTATGAAGAATTGTTGTTGCCGTACTGATAATAGAAAATGATAGTGGAAAGCAGTTAGTACAAACATAATGAAAAATAATTAATGACCAGCTCCAATATAGGTTCGAATAAGTTCTGATAAGCTGCTGACGCCAGTCTTTTTCATGATATTGGCGCGATGGATCTCCACGGTGCGGTGGCTGATGCCGAGCTCATAGGCGATCAGCTTATTTTGCAGGCCAAGAACGAGGCGGTCGAGCACGTCACGTTCGCGGGCGGAAAGATTCGCGAATCGCCGCGCAGCGTCGGATTTTTCGTCGACGTTCGGGGCTTGCGTTTGCGCCGCCTCCGCTGAACGAATCGCCGAAATCAAGGCTTTGGACTGGAATGGCTTTTCCAGGACATCGGCGGCGCCGATTTTCGTTGCCTGAACAGCGAGCGCAACATCGGCATGGGCGGTGAGCAGAATGACTTTCAAGCCGAGGCCTCGCGCCAGGACCTCTGACAGCAGGTCCATTCCGGACATGCCCGGCATGCGCAAATCAGCAAGCAGGCATTGCCCCGGCGCAGTCTGCGCGCGTTCCAGGAACGCGTCGGCCGATTTGTAGGTTTTGATGTCGAAACCCTCCAGCTGAAGAACCCTTTGCAGGGCGGTGCGGAGCGCCTCGTCGTCATCGACAATATGAACAACAAGATTGGGCATGACCGATCAATCGATCGTCTGAAGAGGCAGCATCAGGGTGAACGTGGCGCCTCGGGCCGCTTTGGAGGAGACGCTCAAGCCGCCGGAATGGATCGCCGCGATGGCGCGGGAGAGCGAAAGCCCGACCCCCATTCCCGCGGGCTTGGTTGTCGTCAGCGGTTCAAAGAGTTTGCCCTTGATCGTTTCGCTTATGCCCTGACCGCTGTCGGTAAAATCGACGAGGATCGAATTGTCCTCGCCATTCCTTGTGGCGATAGCCAGGACAGGCTCGAGAACATGCGTCATGGCCTCGAAGGCGTTGCGAACCAGGTTGAACACGACCTGTTTGATCTGGACCTTGTCGACGAAAACAATGTCCCGCGCGGCGTCGAAACGCATTTCGATCCGACCGGGCCCCTTGACGGGAGCCGCGGCGCAAACCTCCCGCAAAAGGGCGTGCAGACTCTGAATCGACTTGTCCGGCTCACCACGCGCCGCGAACTGCCGCAAATGGCTAATGATCTCGCCCGCGCGCAAGGTCTGGGCGACGGCCGCGTCGAGGCTTTCCTCGATGCTGAACGGACGATCCTCGGGGGCCAGCCGGCTCAACCTTTGGGCGGTCTCGACTTGAAGGGAGATCGCGGCGAGGGGCTGATTCAATTCATGCGCCAGAGCCGCCGCCATGCCGCCCATGGCCGCCAGACGTTGCTCCTTCAACTGCTCCATCCGCGCCTCGATGACGCGTCGCTCCGACAGATCGCGAAAAAAGCTGACATACAGCGGCGCAGCGCCGATATGGCTGCGGAACGTCCTGACCTCCGCCGGGAAGGTCGAGCCATCCTTGCGGGGACATGTCAGGGTTCGCGGATGTCCGTCCGCAGAGCCCATTTGAACGAGAGGTCTTTTCGGACCACAAGACGCGCCGTCGCAGTCCACGCAAAGCAAGTGCGTGTTTTGCCCGATCAATTCCCGCCGCTCATAGCCGAGCATGGCGGCGCCGGCAGCGTTGATGGATTGGATCTCGCCATTTTCGTCGGCCGACAGAATTCCGTCCTGCGCGCCATCGAGAACGGCGCTTAACCGCGCCTCGTTGCGCTCCAATGCGATTTCAGCCAGTTTGCGTTCAGTAATGTCCGTCACCACGCCGTCCCACACGACCCGTCCGTCCTGGAGGCGCGTTGGCCGTGAGTGGAGCCGAATCCATCTCAGTTGGCCGTCGCGTCGCGTAATCGGCAGCTCGATGAGAAGGTCGCTCATTTGTTCTGCACATTTCAGCGCGGCGCCGATATAATCCTGCCGGTGCGCGGGAAAAATCATTTCGAAGAGCCCGGCGATATTGGTGATGACTTCTTCGGGTTTCACGCCCGTCAATGCTTGGACGCCGGCGCTGATATAGGATACGTGCGGCGAACCCGTAGGTCCCCGCGTGAGGGTGTAAACGGCAGTGTTGGGAATATTGTCGCTGAGCTTGCGCAGCCGTTCCTCGCTCTCGCGCAAAGCGATTTCCGCTTTCAATTCCTCGCTGATGTCTTCGGCGATCGCGCATAGATAGGCGGGCGCGCCATTGGCGTCGCGCAGCAGCATCGGGCGGAACCTGATCCAGCTGTATTCGCCGTCCTTGCGGCGAAACCGTCTCGCCTCCACCGTGGCGTCCACGTCGCCGCGCACCAGCCGGTTGATGACCTCCTGGCAATGATAGCGGTCGTCGGGATGGATGAATTCGAGCATTGTTCGGCCAATCATGTCCTCGGGCTCGTAACCGCCGAGATCGGCCATGAATTGATTGACCTTGATCAGCCGTCCGGACAGATCGCTCTCCAGCGCTCCGAAAGCGCCATTGTCGAAAAAGGCGCGATAGCGCGCCTCGCTCGCCCGCAACGCCTCCTGCGCCGCCAATTCCTCGGTGACGTCCTCGCCAATCCCGCATGAATAGAGCGGCTTTCCCTGTTCGTCGCGGATCATGGTCGCTTGGGTGCGCAACGAAAAATAACCGTCGTGCTTACGCTTAAAACGCCAGACGCCGTTCACGGCGTCCTTCTGGCCATCGATGTAGGACGATCGCGCCGCCAAATAGGCGGCAAGGTCGTCCGGATGCATGAATTCGAGAATTTGGCTCCCTATCAACTCCTCGAGGGAGTAGCCGCTTGTGTCGCAAATCCATTTATTGACGCGCAGAATTCGGCCATCTGGATCCGCCTCGATTGCGCCGAAGGCGCCATTGTTGAAAAAGATTCGGTAGCGTTCCTCGCTGTCTCGGATCGCCTGTTCGGCTTTTTTCTGCTCCGTCATATCTTCCAGGACGCCGCAGGAATAAAGGGGAGCGCCATCCTTGTCGCGGATAAGGGTCAATTGTACCCCCAACCAGATCAGTGAACCGTCTTTGTGCACGACGCGCCAAGTTCGGTTGATCTGCCCGGGATCGCCCTGAATATAGGCCGTGCGAGCGGCCATAAAGGCGTCCAGGTCGTCCTGGTGGACGAACGTCTCCACCCGACGGCCGATCAGTTCGATGTCGCTGAAACCGATGATGCGGCAAAGGGATTTATTCGGCTTTGTGATGACGCCATCGATGCTGACTTCGATGGCGCCGAAAGCTCCGTTATTGAAGAACGCGCGATACCTCTCCTCACTGTCGCGCAACGCCGCGTCGGCCTCGATTTGATCTGTGATGTCCTCGACAATGCCAGTCGCATAGAGCGCTACGCCGGAGGCATTGCGCACTGGTTTCCCCGTGATTCGGACCCGGCGGTAAACACCGTCTTTACCGATGTATCGCGCGCCATGCACAAAAGTGCTCTCGCCGTCATTTAAATGGGTCGAACGTGCGACGAGATTTTCGGCCTGCTCGTCGGGGTAAAGAAATTCCGTAACAAAACGACCGATCAAATCCTGACGCTCATAACCGCCCATCTGGCAAATCCGATCGTTGACGCGTTGGATCCGCCCATCGACCAAAATTTCCGCCGCGCCGAAAGCGGCGTGTTCGAAAAAGTTGCAATAACTTTCCTCCATCGCCTGCCGCTCGGCCATATTCCTTTGCGCCTCGGTGATGTCTTCAGCGGACATCACGACGCCGCCGACGACATCACGACGGTCCATCCATGGATAGGCAGTACATCGCAACCAGCGCGGTCCATCGCTACCCTCGAAGGTCAATTCGCTCCGCTCGCTCGTCTTCCCCGCAAGGGCTTCGGCGGCGATATGGTCCCAGTCCAGCGCGACCCTGTTGGAGATGTCATTGGCTCGCCCGCCGATGGCGATCGGCGCAGCGACACCCAGAACGCTCCACCACTTCTGACTTGCGGCGAGCAAGCGCAGGTTGCGGTCGAACATCGCCGCGCCCAACGGTGATTTTTCGACGCATCGCCTTAAGCCCGGTGCGATATCGATCGAAAGATTGCAACGAAAGTCCGCATTGCCGTCATTGGCCCGAATGGCTGATCGCCGACGCAGGGCGTGCAATTCGATGACATTGCCGACAGCCCAGGCGATGTCGTCCACGCTGGCTGTCGAGGCGGGCAAAATTTCGCGCACGCCCAGTTCCCGCGTCGCGGCGTCCCTGGCGAACGGCTGGTCGGCTACAACGACGGCAAGAACGCTCAGTTCCCGCCGACCCTCCGAAAGGGCGCGCAACAGGACGGCGGCGTCCCTTTCGGGCGGCGCATGCCAGACAATCGCGACCACTGGCGTATCGGCGGACAGCCTAAAAAGCGGCTGCTGGAATTCGTCCAATCGGGTGAACCGGAACTTTTCGCTATTCCGGGCGACGAATTCCTCCAGCACCGACGCCCTGATATCGCCGACAATAAGAATGAGGGGCGGGCCATTCGGTATGTCGGGGCCGTTCAACCGCAGCTCCTTGTGATGCCCAGACGCGATCTGGATTAGAAGGATGCCATTTTACGTTGCATCCATGATATTGATCAATTGCGGATAGAGACTGAAATTGCGCAGAAGCGACAGGTGCGCATGCGCAAGCTGACGCTCGATAGCGTCGGGGTTCCACAACCCGCTCTCATTCGAGATCGACGAGGCGGAGGGGCGGAGCCAGTGGCCTGTTATTTCGTCTTGTGGAAAAGTCCGTTCCTTCGTTTCAAGTCGGACGGTTCTGCGGGCCGCCACCGGGCCGGCGGCGACGCGAATTCACCGCCTTATACCAAGGGCCTTTCGGTCTGAATCGAAGGGGATTCCTAAGCCTGTGTTTTGATCTGATTCCTTGGCGCGGGGCCGATTCGCGCCATGCCTGCGACAGTGAAGATCAGGATGGATTATTCGGCTGTTGAACTTTGGCGTCTTGCCGCCGGTTCGAAGGACGCCAACTGAAGCGCGTCGGGTTTGCCGGAGGTCATTTCGTTTAAGTCAGGCCGCCCTGGCGGCCAGATCGTTCGAGGCGCAAAAGTGCGCCTCCGCCTCGGCGGGCGGAATGTTTCCGATAGGCTCCAGCAGCCGGCGCGCGTCCTCGCTTCCGACGAGTCGGAAGCAAGCGCCAAAGGCATCAGTCGCTCTTAATTGCCCGTACTATTGATATAGGTTACGAGTTGGGTTGAGAAGCTGCTATTGGCAGAGGTCGACAAACCCTGCACGCTTGCGTCAAGCACCTCGACAGCATATGTCGCATATTTAGTTTTTGTTGTTTGAATGATATTATTATTGCTAAGCGTAATGTTCGATGGAGATCCATTATATATAGTTATCTGACCATCAAACGGGCTTTTGGACCACTGTACATTGTTAGTGAGCGAGTTTCCGCTTACTATAACATTCGATGCTTGAGTTTGTCCAGAATAATCTTCGAATAAGCCGATGCCGGCAGCGTAGCACCCGCTAATAACATTGTTCGTTATCGAAGAATCGACCAGTCCGGGCGCGTCAATCCCGCAGCCCTGCGCGTTGTAGATATTGTTTCCTGAAATTAATGCGTTTGTGTCGTCCATTGCAAATATGGCAGCTGGATAAGTTGATGTGTTTAGCAGTTTATGTTGGTTATCTTGGAGCTTAAAGGTGTTGCCTATTGCGCTGAATCCATTTTGGTTTGACAATTGCAGCGCGTCCAGTCCTATATCAGAAAACTTGTTATAGTCAGCAAAATTATTTGTGTTCCCTGTGCCGCAACAAAATACCACCGCCTGGACGCGATCATTTGCTGACCCCGTTGTTTTCCAATAATTCCCAATGTTGACGAAGGTGCTGTTTTCAACCCCCGAATTTTGCACTCCACCCTGAATCAATACGGCGATACCTCTGCTATTTTCAACAGTGATGTCATTAAATACTATGTTATCCCCAATCGTAATTTCAATTACGGGATTTGGATTGGCGAAGTTCGAACCGCCGCCGTCGAACGTTATGTTCTGAATCAAGTCATCGTGAACATTATAGCCGTTCAAGAGCAGTACTGAGCCATTGTCGCTCGCCGTCGGCATCAGGGTTGCGCCTTTGCCGACGCCGACGAGTTCGACGTTCGACGCAAGTTGGATCGGAGCGCCGATGTCCCACACTCCAGCGGGAATCTCCACGATGCCGCCGCCGGCTTGGGAGACGTCATTAATCGCGGCCTGAATTGCGGGGCCGACGTCTTGATGTCCGCTCCATAAGTTCGATTCGAAGCTCGCTGCAGAGACTTCGAGGCCCTGGGAAAAGTTGAACATCGCACCTCACTCCTCACCCGCCCCCCTGCTCAATGCGGAACCGAACTTGAAAGATTCGAGCCGCGTAGCGTGAAGAGGGCGCTCACGAAATACACGCATGAGTTGTGTCGGAGGGAATCTAAGGTCGGGTGTGGGGTATAATTACAATTTTAATGATCGAGACTTTTACGCTGAAAAATAAATGAATACAGTCGACCTCGTGAATGCAACCCATTGAATTTTCAGATGTCGGCCAACTCAAGTTTACAACTTATGGTTGTCATTTGGTTGACTTGCTCACGACGACATTCAACGGCCGATGTCGCCGCAATGGCCCCGGGCGTTCCTCGGGATCTTGAAGGTTCCATCGGTGGAGTTCTGGGTCCAGACCAGAGTTGGTCACCCTCAGGTTCTAACGCTTTGGCCAACCGACAACGCCAGCATGGACCAGGGTGGCAGCCATAAACGACCCTTGCTGCGCAAAGCTGGTGAGCGATGCGTATCGTCCTGCGGGTGAAAGGCGGCAACCGTCTGCCGGCCCTCAGGTTGACAGGATGCTACAACTTCTTCGCGGCCACCGGATATGACCTGGATTTACAGGATCCGGACTAACACCCAACAGTGACGGTCGGCCACTCAACGATACCGCAAGTTTAAAACAAGCTTGGAATGTCTCAATCAATAACATGCGAATCGGGGCCGACGGCTCTGACAACGCTTTTTGCTAGCCAAAATTGCGCGCCTTGGTTCAACCCTAGCTCCGATAAACGGCTTATGCAGGTGAATTTGAATGTTGGCTGTATGACCCCATGAAACGAATCCTGTCGCCCGACGACTTAGTCGAGCCGTCCAAAGGATCTGGGCTTTCGGCGATCTGCGGCATCGCGGCCTATTACCGCATCGTCGCCGATCCAGTTCAGTTGGCCAAGGAGTTGGCGCTTCCCGGCGGGGAGGCCAGTGTGTGGGATCTCCTGCGCGCGGCAAGACTTGTCGGCCTCAAGGCGCGAGTCATCAAAAATCCATCGCCGAGCCGCCTTGCCACCGCGCCTCTCCCGGCTATCCTGCAGCGGAAAAACGGCTCCTACTGGATCTTAGCCGGCGAGGCATCGGGGGGTGTATGGCGCGTCATCGCCCCAGAAGGCCGCATCCCGCGCGATATCGCCTTTGACGAGCTACTCGCCGAGATCGAGCCTCTAATCATCCTCGTCGCTCGCCGCTTCCACGGCGTTGGCATTGATCCGCGGACGTTCGGCTTTCGCTGGTTCGCATCGTCGGTGTGGCGCTACCGCCGGCCGCTCGCCCATGTGCTGATCGCATCTTTCTTCATCCAAATCTTCGCTTTGATCTCGCCTTTGTTCTTTCAGGTTGTAATCGACAAGGTCTTGACCCATCGCGGTTACTCGACCCTGTTCGTTTTGGTTGGCGGACTTGCGGTAATCGGCTCGTTCGACATCGTCCTGCAATATTTACGATCATACGCGCTTTCTCACACCACGAATCGAATTGATGTCGAATTAGGCCAACGCTTGTTTCGACATCTCGCCCGTTTGCCGATTTCCTATTTCGAGACGCGACCGACAGGTCAGACGGTAGCGCGTTTCCGTGAACTCGAAACCATTCGTTCCTTCCTAACCGGCCAAGGGCTGTTTTCCGCCCTCGACCTGTTCTTCACTTTCGTCTTTATCGCCGTCCTTTTTGCTTATTCGTGGAAGCTGACGCTGATCGTGTTGGCGACCTTGCCGTTATACATGCTGATTGCCGGTGTAACGCGACCGATGTTGCGAGAAAGGCTCGACGAAAAATTCAACCGCGGCGCAGAAAGCCAGCAATTCTTGGTTGAGTCGATCGTCGGCATGCAGACGATCAAGGCGGCGGCGGTCGAACCGATCGTCGTAAAGCAATGGGAGGAGCGGCTCGCCGCATATGTGCGGTCAGCATTCCGGACGGCCATGCTCGGCGTCGGCGGGCAGAATGCCATTCAATACGTCAACAAGCTGTCAAGCGCCGCCTTGCTGCTCTTTGGAGCTAAGGCGGTACTGGACGGAGATCTGATGGTTGGCGAACTCGTCGCCTTTAACATGATCGCGGCGCAGGTGGCTCAACCGGTGTTACGGCTGGCGCAATTGTGGCAGGATTTCCAGCAAGTTCAGATTTCCGTCGCGCGTCTTGGGGACATATTGAATGCACCAGCCGAACAGACCCCGGCGGTGCGGGCCCAGCTCCCCCCGCCACGCGGCAAGCTTGAATTTCACAACGTCTCCTTCCGGTATCGCCCCGACGGACCACCGGTATTGAAGCAAATCTCATTTCGGGTGAGCCCGGGTTCGGTGATCGGCATCGTTGGGCGTTCCGGCTCCGGCAAATCGACGCTAACGAAGCTCATCCAACGCTTCTATCTCCCGGATGAAGGCCAGGTGCTACTAGACGACATTGACCTGTCGCAGACCGACCCGGCATGGCTGCGCAGCCATATCGGCGTGGTGCTTCAGGAAAATTTGCTCTTCAACCGCACCATCCACGAAAATATCACCCTCGCCAATCCCGCCATGCCTCGGGCGCAGGTGATGGCGATCGCAAAGCTTGCAGGGGCCGATGAGTTCATCGGGAGGCTGCCCAAAGGCTTTGATACGATGATTGAGGAGCGCGGCGCCAACCTTTCGGGGGGACAGCGCCAAAGGATCGCTATTGCACGCGCGCTCGCAACCGATCCGCCGATTATGATCTTTGATGAAGCGACGTCCGCGCTTGATTACGAAAGTGAAAGCGTGATCCAGAGCAACATGCGCCAGATCGTCAAGGGCAGGACGGTGTTTATCATTTCTCATCGGCTAGCGGCCGTGCGCGACTGCGACGTGATCATTGGAATGGTGGATGGACGGCTGGTCGAGGCTGGGAGCCATGACGAATTACTGAGAAATCCCCAGAGCCTATATGCGCGATTGTGGACGAGGCAGAACGAGCGGGTCGCAGCATGAGCGAGGTCAAGGCACCGTCGCAGCTGAGGTTCGCGCTAAGGAACGGCCTACCGGTCGTCGCCGACCGCGAATTTCTGCCTGCTGATTTGGAGATTCTCGAGACGCCGCCGTCGCCGGTGCGTCTGGCGCTGATTCTGCTCATCTGCGCCCTTGTCGTCGCCGGGATAGCCTGGGCTTATTTCGGACGCATTGACATCGTCGCCGTCGCTCAGGGCAAAATTGTGCCAACAGGGAGGGTAAAGGTGATCCAACCTCTCGAGACAGCCAAAGTTGGCGTGATTCTAGTTAGTAACGGTCAGCATGTGAAGGCAGGCGACGTTCTAGTCAAACTGGACGCCGGCGACGCCGAGGCGGAGGACGCAGAAGCTCAAAACGCCTACGAGGCTTACCGAGCCGAAGCCTTGCGTCGGCACGCCGCCATTGCGGCGGCACACGTGCGCAGACTTGCTCCCCTGCCAGAGATTCCTTGGGATGGGGACCTGCCCGAGCGGTTCCGAGCGCGCGAGGAAAAAATTCTAGCGGGCGATCTCGGCCAGCTCGCCGAAACAATTGCCGACTATGACGCTCAGATTCAACAAAAGCAGATCGAACGCGACCGGGCGACCGCCACGATGCAGGCCCAGCAAAGACTTATCGACGTTTTGCAGGAACGCGTCGACATGCGTTCGACGCTTGCTGCTCAGGGGGCGGGATCAAGATCGAATTTAATCGATGCCCAAGAAATTCTAAAATATCAGCAGACCCAATTGGCGATCCAAAAGGGGCAGCGAGACACAACCGCTGCCAATATAGATGTTATTTCTCATGAACGCGAGAAAGTTTATGCAAGCTTCATCGCGGACAACGCGGAGAAGCTCGCCGAGACACAAAGACAAGAGGATGATTGGAAGGAGAAGCTGATCAAAGCCGAACTGAAGAAAGCGCGTATGGATTTGACGAGTCCTATCGATGGGACGGTTTATGGCCTGACCGTGACCACCATTGGTCAGGTCGTGCACAGCGGCGACGAATTGATGCGCATCGTGCCAGCTTTTCCGGTGTTGGAGATCCAAGCCTATCTCGCCAATCAAGATATCGGTTTCGTTCAACCAGGCGAGAAAGCTGTAGTCAAAGTCGCCTCTTTTCCCTTCACGCGTTACGGCGTCCTGCCTGCCAGAGTGACGCGTGTGGCAAGCGACGCGACCCTGGAACCATTCGAGCAGTTCAACGGGGCCGCAGGCGAGAAAGCGCCCAAAGAAGCGATGCCAGGGAGCATGCAACAAACCCAAAACTTGGTCTATCTCATTAATCTGCGTCCGGACCAAGACCATATTGTGATCGAAGGCGCAAACGCGCCACTACTTCCCGGGATGGCTGTTACCGTGGAAATTTCCACGGGCAGCCGTCGAATCTTGGAATATCTCTTCTCGCCTTTGGTTGAGGTCGCTTCGAACTCGTTGAAGGAAAGATAGCGGGGCAAGGTCACTGACGCTATACAAAGCCGACGGCTTCGTCGTTTGCCACGCCAACCACCATTCCCTCAAGGGGAAATCCAATTGTCCGGGCAAACCCCAGGCAAGATAAAATTTGGCGGCAAGGCCGTCCCGGTCGTCAGATCGAGCCGCCGCCGTTTTTGCGAAAAGTCAGCCAGGCCAAGCCCGCCTTCTTTGCGAACTCAACCAGGCTGAGATAACCGATCGTCGACTGGCTACGGACGATGCTGAAGAAGCTGCGTCGTTATCGCCGCAAACCCAGTTTCGGGGGAGCGATCGAGCATCAGGAATTTGATGGATCTTACGATTGCGTATCGCTATCGTCACCATAGCTGGAGCTCAACGTCAACGTCCTCAAATCCGCTATCGCAGCTCGGATGTGTTCAACCGCTCTAGCGACAGCGTTATGATCACTCGAGAACTCAAGTTCCGCGCTTGCAAAAGCAAGCTTTGTGAGAGCGATCTCGATTGCTAACTCTTAGGTATTTTTCTTTCTCGAGCTCTCTTCCGCCATATCTCGTTGTTACCATTGGTTTTTTGCAGGGCGACAAAAATGCTCTGGCCGCAATTTTTGACGGCGGCAACGATGCAGTTTCCGAAGGAGCAATCTGATCAGATTGACGCGCGCTTTCAACCGTAAAAGGGCCATCGCCCTGAACGCAACCCCAGAGTTGTATTTTTCGTATATATGTTGACGACTTTTCCATGCGCGCGATAATGGCACCTTCGCCATTCATGAGCGGTTCACGATCGCCCTGAGATAACGCCATCCGCATAAAACACGGTAAATAAAATCGTCGAATGAAGACGCGTGAGCCTTCGCCTTGGGGGACGCTTTGATGGGATTGAACACGATTGATAAACATGTCGGAAATCGAATAAGGGAACGACGGGAAGCTCTTCAAAAGACCCTTATCGATTTAGCTAACGAGCTGCGTATTAGCGTTGATGATCTTCGACGTTATGAAGCTGGGATCAAACGTGTTTCCGCTCATGAACTTCAAACGCTCGCCACTCATTTTCGTGTTGGACTCGACTTTTTTTTCGTCGGTATTCGTCCACAACTTGCTGGCGCGGAACGTGAATCGCATGAAGGAATTGTTGTACCATCCGAAGAGCGTGACGAACTGATGCGCGCATTTCAGCGCATTCACAACCCGGCGTTGCGGCAAAAGCTGATAGAGTTGGCGCATTCATTTTCCACGATGGGCGCTATCGAATCTGAATAACCGACGCCGGAACGCGCCGTGTCCATAATGGGCAGCACGGCATTTCCCAAGACCAAAACGCACCCCAGACTACTCCTCACGGCTGTCGCGCTATATTGCGACAATCGGAAGCGATCGCAAGGTGACAGTATAGGCCGGAACTGGAACGAGCCCTGCGGCTAGAACTCAGTTTCCTGGATTGCGTTAGCCGACGCTTTGAACATTGGCGTCGCCATCGCCCTCGACGAACCGGAACGCAAGGTTGCAATTGTCGACGCCCGCTCCGATTCTATGCAACCTGAAATTGTTTTCTGCTTCTCAACGCAACCATTTACGCTGCTCAAAGCGAGCCGTAGTATTCCGGTGTGGGCGCTGATTCGCGCCAGGCAGGGGGAATAGGAAAAATGAAAAAAAAGCATAACAGCGATGCTGAACTGGCTATGATTGAGTTGATGTATGCGAGCGCCGAAATCGCGCAGTCACCAGTTTTTAGCGGACCGATCATGCGGGCTTTGGAGCATGTCGAGCGGGCGATCAAGCACTTGCAGCGAAGCCCCCGAACTCGTGGCCTCGAAAAGTCGAGCAGTGTTCGGCGAAATGTCGCCGCCTGACCACCAAATTCGTGACTATTTGCATTTGTGCACTGAAACTCCGTACGCTTCGAACCGCAACGGATTTGCAGGAGGCAGTTTTGCACAAATCAGGCCGCCATCGTGGCCTGATTGTTCAAGGCGTAATGGAGCGTCCCTGCTTGGGTTGGCAGGATGTTGCTGACGGGATCTAGTCGCCACACGGCACCGCTAGCCAACACTCAGAACTCGATAACACATAGGGGCCGCTTCGTTGGATGAGCCCAACTGTTCTGTGGTTAAAACTAATATCAGATAGTCTATTACTATGTAGCTGAATTCATATAATGCTTCTAACAGCGGCTCGCTGCAATGATAATATTAGACAAACCAAGATACCCAAACTCTTCCGACCAATAAAGACAGGCCCTAGCGTCGGAGAAGCCAATTTTCGTTAACATCGGCAACGCGCACCAATTGATTGGGCCACGATCACCCTCGGGCACGCTCTCTGAATTGGCGTCAAATGGAGCGGTGAAGGCAACAGTTCCCCCAGACGCCAATAGCTTCATTAAGGCACCGAAAACGTCCGCCCTGATGAGGTTAGGCGTTAACTGCTCAACGGAAAGGATAAGATGATAACCGCCTCGCGGCGGAGTCACCCCAGAGACGATATTGTCGAGCGAGCCAACCCAATGGAAAGCGTGATCAACTGCTGAAGCAAGAAATGGTTGTAAGGCAGCAACATCGCCCAAGAGGAGAATACGCGCCCATGGCCGCAGAAAACCTTCCGCCACCACAAAATGCATCAACGCCCGTTGACGATTATTCAACCGATGGCTACAGCCGCAAATCATCCCTTCACGCCAGTTTGGGATGAGGCCGCCCGGCGCAGTTTGTCCGCCGTGAGTTGGAGAGTCAAAAGCGGTCGGAGCCATGCAGAGACCGCATGTCCCCTCGCTGGTAATGCGGCTCTCCGTCGAGGCTAGAGACTGCTCGAAGAGCCACCGAAGACTTAATTTTGCTTCAGAGGTCGCCATATAAGATTTGAATTCGGAATAGCTTCGGAAATTCTCAGCGCGGAATGGCGCAACCGTATGCACGATATTCGTCACTGCATTACCCTATCTTCCTAGTATACATGGATGACGAACGGCATTCCAGGGCATGAGCTTCAAATCTAAGGCATTCGCTTTCGCAACCAAATTTTTCCACATCTCGGCCTCGTTTTCTATGGTCGCAAAACCGCCTAAGGCAAAAAAAACATCCCGAGCCACAATACATTTCAGCCCATGACGCATTAACCTACTTCCCCCAATATTAAAGGGATGGGTGGCGTACACGTCAAGGTCGAGTCTGCCGTCTCGCGCGTTTTCCAGCGCGCAACGAAGGTCCGCAGGATGCGGACCACCGCGATGGGAAAAAGCCAAAAACCTTCCACGCGCCGCCGCCGCGGCTGCGTTGAGAACCGAGCCGACGCAAGCCGCCGACGAAACCCGAACAAGCTGCAAATACCGCAGTCGCGTAGGCAGAAGCACGGTGATCGGCAAAGTTCCATCTTCAAGCAGGATGAATTCCACTTCCAAACCATCCAGCGCTCTAACGACCGACCGAATGCGGGCCGCCAGCTCCGCAATCGTTCCGCCGGGGCTAATTATTAGGCTAAAATTCGGAGCTTCCTGCCAACCGAGATCCAGCGACGGGACCGCGCCAATCTGTTCTAAACAGGCCTGAAGGCCAGGATGGCCTAAGGTTCTTTCGCCGCTTTTTCTCCTGGAAAGGTGCAGCAGGCTTTGCCCTAAATTTCGCGTTGATTCGATGACGACCGAGGCATCGTGGCGAACAGCGAGCTTCCTGTCGATCGCCGTCAGCGCCCTATCGACCATGTCGAAACGTCGATCTCTCGATGCATCTTTACTTCCAAGAATAATACGCCCAATGAACGAGTTGAAGCGGCCCTCTCGGACTTCCAAAATCGCTCTTTCGTCATTGGCACGGGCGGACACGACCGCAGAAGGGAGTGGAAAGGAAAAGCCGCAGTAGCCATCCCCCTTGCCGACGCCGCGCTGATCGAAGCGCATGCGCGTGGCTTGCATCGACCTCACAATTTTTCCATTGACGAAAAGTTCGACTGTCGCTCGTCTATCAGGTTCGTCGGGATAGACACACCAGCCCTCAACCGACCCGTCTTGCGACAAGTGTACGGTTCCCATGAATGAACGCGGCATATGAAATGTTGGTTCGCTCATGCGGTCGTCAAGCCAAGGCGTTTCTTATAACCTTTCTCAATCGCCTCCTTTAACCGCTCGCTGCCTATATCAAGTGAGAAATTGTCCGCCGTCGTAGATAGCCCCGCTGCCGACAGCTGACGCCAAAGTGCGGTATCTTCGTACACCCGCAAAATAGTCTCCGCTATCGCCTCGGGACCATCGGCAACGAGGACCTGTTCTCCGTCAGAGAGGCCAGCCCCCTCAATGCCCACCGACGTCGAAACAACCGGCAAGCCATGCGCGAGCGCAGACATGATTTTGCCTTTCGCCCCAGCCCCGTATCGTAGCGGACACACGAAAATGCGCGTCTTATCAAATACGTCCGCCAAACTTTCCACCATTCCGGTAACAATGATATTGTCATTTGCCAGCGCAACGATTTCCGGCGTCGGATTGGCGCCCACGATGAAGAACTTTATATCTGGACGAATAGAACGAATCAGCGGAAATACTTCATGCACAAAGAATAGCACCGCGTCGACATTCGGGTAATGACTATAACCGCCTAGAAAACATAGATCATGCCGACTCACGAAATCAACATTTGTGCCAACTACCTCCATCATCAATGGCCAAACCGTTACTGCAGCTCCTGCCACCTTAGCCTGAATGAGCTCTGCCTCGACGGATGAGTGGGTGATAGTGCAGTCGCTTTGAAAGATAATATCGAATTCCTTCTCCCTTAATTCCAGCGCAGCCCTTGCTAGGTCATCGTCTTGCTCTAACTCGGCCTGTCGCTGCATACGAAGGTGATGCAAATCCGCCACATGGAACAGAGCCAGCGCTTCTGGCGCGTATTTCCTAACCAACGGCAAGCACTTTTGCATAACGTTGATCCGATACACGATCACAACATCAAATAGCGATCCATAATCGCGAATAAAATTCTCGAACCCAACATTAAATGGTGCGTAAAAACATTCAATCCCTTCTCGCTGCATTTCCATTGTGTATTTTGGTTCGAAGAGCCAATTATCCTCAGGCACGAAGTTCACTTTGTACCCAATGCGCCTAGCGCAGCGCAACCCTAGGACAGTCTGTACAGATCCAGCATCTTGATCAGGTGTCGGCGTCACAGCATCAACGAACAACATGCGTTTGTTGACGCCTCGGTCCTTCTCGAAAAAAGGCGCCTCCCCGCTTCGCCGATGAGATTCAAAGTTTACGCGCCAACGCAAGAACAGTTTGCGAAGATTCACTATCTGCCACGCCTTGGCGCCGCTTGAGGTCTCCGTACCTGACGTTTTCCCTTCATAATGAATGACCCGCGAGGTTGGTTGAAACCAGACCTCTAGATCCCGTGCAATAACTCGTTGGGCCAGGTCGGCGTCTTCGGCATAAGCGGGGCTAAAGTATGGATCAAACCCGCCCATTTCGCGCCAAAGATCGGCAGGCAAAGCGATCGAGCAACCAGAGATGTAATCAACCTGACGGGCATAGCAATATTGGGGCCGATTGGGATCGTCACCGCGACCATAATTCCAAGCAGAACCATCGCGCCACAGAATGGCGCCCGCCTCCTGAAGCGTGCCATCTGGATATAGCATCTTTGAGCCAACCAACCCAGCACCCGGAAATAACTCAAAACTATAAATAAGGTTATCTAGCCACCCATCTACGACACGTGTATCATTGTTCAATAATACAATATATTTTCCGTTAGCCAGCGCCCCGCCACAATTACAACTATTTATAAATCCTCCGTTTTCCCTTTGCCGATAATAACGAATATCCATAATCGCAGGAACAATGACCTCGGTTAGTCCATCTATGGAACAATCATCTATCACAATAATTTCGGCGGTGTACCTGCTCTTGTGGAGCATGAGACTATCTATACAGTTTAAGGTATATGACAATTGACCATAGACAGGAATGATGATAGACACGTCCGGCTGTTCATGACTAAGCAAAAGCATACGATCTATTGCATTTAGGGCGGCAACAGCCCCGACGAAATCGGACTCTTCTGTATCTAGGCCAAAGGTAGAGAGGAACTCATCTCCGAGTTTTGCCTGCCTGATAACAGAATCGTCGGGCCGGCGATCATAGAGCGAGCCGCCAAGCACGCCGTTATCGGCGAGGGGCCATTCATGACCCGTCCGCGGCGCGTCGAGCCATTTATCCGGCCCCGCGGCTCCAACGCGAATGGTGAGCTCTTCATTTAAGCGGCGAATTTCTGCACGTAGCGCGAATGTACGATCTTCTATGACAAGCAAACGTTCCGTCAGCGCGCGCGCGCGCTCGTCGGCATCAGGGACATCATGGGCAGATGCGACAAAGGGCCGGGATGACGGAACCGCATCCTGGGCTTCAAAAAACCCCGCCTTTAGAGCCGGTAGCGGGCTGTTCGACCAAAGCGACAGCTGGAGATCAGCAGAAGTTTGCTCGAGCGCCTCATGGAGAATCGCGACCCGACTTTTCGCGAATTCCTGATCGCGCAGAAGAACGCCGGCCATCGCCCGTTGCACGTAATGCGCAGAATGAGACGCTCGAAGCGAAACTAATTCCGACTTCTCGGTCCACGCTATTAGGATCGCGCCCGTTTCCAGGGCCATTAGAGAAAGCGGGGAGACTAAAAACTCCGCAGTCTGTTCCACATCAACGCAAAGCAAAATATCTGCAACATTGTCAAAGAGACGTCCCGCCATGCGAACCTCGGCGGCGTGCGTAAACACCTGACGATAAGGCGCAATGTCCGCCCCCCAAAGCTCAATTATCTTACCATGAATCATGTCATGCAGACAGGCAGCCATTTGAGGCGGTATCAAGCCCGGACGCAAAGATGTGGAATGGGGCTCGATATTCATTATGAGGTCGTGGAAAGCGAGAAATTCGACTTCAAGAGCCGATCAAGTTCGTTAAGACCTGCTACGAATTTGGCATTTTTAACTCTGCTGAGCGATTCGGGGACAGTTACATCTTTCGAGACCGAAAATATTAACACGGGATCGGGCATCCGGCTTTTTGCTGCCTCGGACTCGATTGTCGCGCCAGCGTTCCTCAAGAACGTCACTGACCTCTCCGCTATCGTTTGCGCCATGGCGAAGTAGGTTACTGCGAAGCCGGCTTCGCGCAAGCGACTGACAGCCTCAAGCTCCTCCTGAAACTTAGCACCTTCGCCAACAATCGTCGCAACGCCAAAAACGAGCGGAAATTTTCGAGCAGCCGAAGCATTAATCCAGCGCTCAGAAAGAACATCGCCAACCCTGGAGGAGAGCGACAGCGCTGGCGTCACCCATGCCTCGGAAGTCTGCTGAGGCAACGCAACTTTAGCGCGCGGCTGGCTGAGTACGGACCAGCCGGCCTTCCGAAGGCGAAAACAAAGATCGATCGCCGCAGCACGGAGATCGTCACCAAAAACTCGATCAAATCCGCGGACAGCCCGCCACGCGGTTCGCCGAATAGCCATGGCCTGCGAGGATAACGCGTGAACCGGGTAGTTGATCGTCAAATCCATCCACTCATTTGGATGTCCGGTGTTGCCGCAATCGTCAAGTCTGTCTTCGAATAAGCACAATCCACCATGGCGCAATGTTCCATCAGAATTTAGCTCACATCCACCAACTGCGCCCGCCTGCCAATTCATCGCAAACGATTCCATCAGCGTCTCGAGAAAATTTTCATCGATGATCGTTTGGCCGCTTAACAAAACGATGAACGCACTATTCTCATCTCGATCTGCATCCATCCATTCCGCAACGAGTTCGTTGGCCGTGCGGATATACCGAATGCCGCGAACAATACCTGGTAACAGCGCGACTTCGTCGAACGCGCCGGTGTCGACCACGGTGACCCGCACATCAATCTTCAAAGCCGCGCGCTTGATCGCTTCTAAACAGGCGTAGATCATACCAAACGGCTGGGCCGCCTCGACCATAACGGAAATGGTCGGGTTTTGGTTTGGTCGAAATGAAAGCGGCGCATAAGCCTTAGACAAGGCTTCAATACTGTCACCTAGTTGCCGCTCTGGCGTCAATGGCTCTCCATGAGCAATATCTTTTGACAATCGCGCAAAAAATGCTCCGACGACGGCAAAGAGTTCCGCAGCCGCCACGTCGGAGCCCCCTTCCCTAAGCTCCTTCAAGCGTGCTTCTAAAACCGTCGAGCGCCTCTCTAACGCAGCCAGCCTATCATCGAATGCGGCATTGTGCTGAGATCGGAATTCATAGGGCTCCCCGATCACTCCTCCCGTCAGAACATCGATAATTGTCACCACATGGCTACGATTGGCTTCGAGTAGCCCGATGGGTAGCACGCACTTAAATGCACAGCGGCCGTCACCGATACCCGACGCCTCAAGGTCGTCCCGGTATAGGTCGGCCACAATGCGCGCAGCTTCCCGGCCGTTTACCGCAATGATGGCGCTCACCCTTTTATCAGGACTGTTCTCGTTCCAGCACCACCCCTCGACACCGCCCTCGGGTGTGACAACATCAACATGCCCACGCATATCCGACTCCAAAAACCACAATCGCAACCGACGCCACCGAAAGCCTCCGCCTCATATTATCAGATTCGTTTGGAGACAGTTGGCCATCCCACGTAAATCGAATTTCGGCCCTTTGTGAATCCTATAATGTCCAGCTTCGTTGTACTTGCTCCCCAACTGACGAGCAAGACCCGCGCAGGTGGTCCAAATCACACGCTCAATACCCTCGCGCGGCTGCGGGAACCGGCGGAAAGCGGAACGCCGCGGCCGTCGCCGGCAAGGGCAAGGATAGGCGGACACGGGTCCTAAAGCGAGAGGCTGGTCAAGGGTGGAAAACGGCCGCGCGGGAGCAAGCCCAGGCTTGCGCCGCTCGCGGCCACTTACCAGCGGAAGCGCGTTTCCGTTGGAGGACAGTTTCGCGTAAGCTCCACTGCCTATTTCATAACCAAGTTCTCGTTCTCGCTTGTGCCGTGGTAGGCAGGCTGAATCAAGGTGGTCGAGCCTCGGGATTCGGAGGAATCCGAGATTGGGCGTGGTGAACCGTCTGGGCTCGGGTGCGGCGGCTCAACGTCGCCCTTACCACGGAATGGCCCTGTCGCGGGTAAGAGGCGAGGCGCTTCGTGGCGTTTCTTCACCTCGTAGGGCGGCAAACAAAATGGAAGCCTTTTTTAAAAGCACACAACAAAGGACCGCGGCCATGTTGCTCGCAGTCGCTTGCTTCGCGTCCATCAGCTTCGGTTGGCTTCTCAATCAAACGATGTCGCGGGCAAATTTGCCGACTGTTTGGCGTTGGCCCGATTTTTCGTGGAGCGACGGCTATTCGGCAGCGAGACCGCTGCGCGAGCACCTTCCGGCAGCTGGGAATCTCCTGCTTATGTTGTTCGCGACAATTGCGCAGCGGCATGCGCCATTGGCGTCATCGGGCTTTTTCAACGCGCCGACGACGACTCGAAAAAGGGGGAGGCCAAAGACATTGGCCCGGCGCGACAACAGCTTCGCGACGAAATGCTCGCCGCAATGAATTTGCTCCGCTCGCAAATTGAAAAAAATAACAATTTTTCCGTCGCGTTGAATTCTGGAAACGCCGACCTCCATGCGTCGCAGCAGGATCCCGAAAAAGTCCGCACCGTTATCCGGTTCCTGCTTGCCGCCAACACTCAGATGCAGCAGGCCAACACGGAATACGAAAAAAAACTCCTTGAATCTCAAGAGCAAATTGGCGCATTGCGGACGACGTTGGAGCAGACGCAGGAACTGGCGGCGCGCGATTCTCTCACCAAGGCCTTTACGCGCAGGTATTTCGACGAAATGCTCGCCAAGCATGTCAACGGCACCAAGAATGGGCGCCCTCCGCTCAGCCTCGTCATTGCGGACTTAGACCATTTCAAGAAAATCAACGACCGATTGGGCCATCCGGTCGGCGATGAAGTTTTGAAGAAGTTTTCCGAACTGCTCTTTGCCAACACCAAGGGACGCGACTGCGTGGCCCGCTACGGAGGCGAGGAGTTTGCGATCATTCTCCCCAACACCTCTCTCAATGACGCCGCGAGCCTAGCAGCGCAAATCAGGACACAATTGGCGACGAAGAGGTGGACGACAAAGACCGGCGTCTCGCTTGGCCTCGTCACAGCATCCTTTGGCGTAGCCGAACTTGAACGATGCGAAAGCCCGGCGAGCTTGATTGAACGGGCCGACGCCAAACTTTACCAGTCCAAGGCCGCAGGACGAAATCGCGTCATGAAATGAGGTTCGCTGTTTGTCGCAAATGTCCGCTGCGTGGCCATGAAGAGACAGTCCCAGTCACAGGCAGAATGGCCCGTTCGGATCGCGTGCGACGGTCGCCGAACCGGTGATGAAGGTCGGCAATGAGCAGCCGGCTTCTGCCGTCGCCGTAAGGCGCCAAGCGCCAGATTTTGACCAATAGTTGATGAGCGCTGAAAAGGGTTACGTTGAGCGCCACTCCGGATCAGCGGTTACCGACCGCGGCCGCGTGGCCTTTCCCGACATCCCTCGAGCTCATATCGACGACCCGCGCTATTAGCCTTTCGGCCCGAATGCGTTCACTAAAGTATCTCCTTGAAGGTCTCAAAGAACGGCAGACCAGCTATCACTTCCAAGAACTTTCCTTGGTCATCAATTATTTTGTATGATTCATATGATTTTTGAACGAATTCAGCTCTCGACAGCAATCGCGACCCGCCACCTTGAGCGCCAATGTAATATTGCGGTGTACGGTATTTCAGGCCATGAAATTCTGCTATCTCGTCATACACGGGCCAGATGTTAGACGTAGAGAGATGGTTCAGAAAAAATTCAGGTGGAAACGGAACCCACCCGAGTCCTTGGCTAAGAGCTAAGAGTTCAGCTAATTTAATAAACACTGCGCCGGTAGGATGGTTTATCGTATAGAGCACCGGACATTCTTTCGCCATCGCGATGAACGTCGGAGAAAATTTCAAATCACACCATGTATCTCTCTCGCTTAATGTCATAGCTGAATTATCGAACTCCTGATAATAGCCTAAATTCTCATAGATCGATCCATTGAAAAGCCGCAGGCAGTCCTCCCAGCTCCGTCCCGAAACATACGACCCCAGAACAATTTTGGAATGATAGTCACCCAAAGCGCTGGCAACCCGCTGGCCCATGCCACCGACGTAGGTGATGTCGGGGTGTAGGCCATCGAAGTGAATGTTTGTGAATGTCTTTAGGCGGGGACCCAAGAGCTGCTTGAGCGTGTTCGTCTCGATGCGTCCGAAATTGGCCGACAGGTTAAAGGACATCACTCGCCAGTCCTCATCGCGGTGGATAAGGTCGATTTTTTCAACCATGCGCGGTTCGGTTATAAAGTTTACATCAATGAAATCTGCTATTTCTACGCCGCGACAACTGAGGTTGAACGCATCAGACAAAGGAAGGCAGTGACAATTTGCTATGACCATCAATTTCATTTGTCATCGTTCTCCGACATCAAGTCGCTATCCTCCCCGAGAACTCTGACTAGTGGCGAGGTCAGCACATAAGCCTTCAACAATTCATGATTTGTTGATATCGGGTGGAGAACATCGAACACCGCCCGCGGCGTTCCGGTTTTGTCGAGGCTTTCCAACTCATCCCGAGAAAGACAGTAGGTCAACATTCGCCAGTCCACGAACGAACCGTACCCATCCGTAGCAAAAAAATCGAGGAGTTTTTCTGCTCCAGTCTTGCTTAAAATATAACAATCCGAACCCGGCGCATTGTAACGCAATGGAAAACGGCGCAGTGCATCGCTTAAGGGGACGACTTTCCTGCAGTCGGCCTGGTCAGCCACCCAACAAGCGATGCGCTCGTTTGCAAAGCAAATGTCGAAGTCATTCGGTAATCCAAGGTTAGCAATCTTAGTAGGGAAATCGCGCAGAGGACGGACGTCGTCCTCCATAACGAGGCCATACGTGGCCTCTGACGCAATGATCTGTTCCCACACCATCACGTGACTTAGGGTGCAACCAAGACCTCCTTTGCCGGCGGATGGGAAATTATATTTTAATTTAACCTCAATAGTATTTGGCAGAGTGCTTCCGGGACAGCCTGCAATGCGTTTAAAAGAACTTAAAACCGTCGCGAAAGCAGCTCGAAAATTCTTCATTCGCCTCTCGCTTTTATCGAGATTAATAACGTACGCTTCGAAATCCATTTGCAGATTGTCTCATCCTCTGGGCAGCGTCGACAGTTGCGGCCGGCTCAAGCTGCCGACGACAATGAAGGGACATCTCCCAATTCGACGGCCCAATCGTCTCTGGCTTACGTTATGATAGATTGCCTTTGGCCAAACCGGAAGTGACTTCCGAAAGGCTGGGGCTTACAGACTGCATTGACGCGCTGACGTTGCGTAGTAAATCATGAGCCCGCCCAAACGTCGTTCTGCTCCAATGCTTTTGGGTGTGCTTGTATGATGCAAGCGTCCAGACCGCGATGGATTTTTCGATCTCGAACGACCGCAGGATTAGGGTTTTACCTAGCCGCGGCTTAAGATCACCCACAAGATAGGCGGCGACTTGACGCGTCAACAAACCCGGACCGGCGGACAGCCACAATAGATCTAGTCTCCCCGTTTGATGGCACCCACGGACTTTTCTAGGGCCGCGACGATCACGGGATGTTCTGGCGCGGCGCCGATAAAATTGTTGCCGGTCGCGCCAATATTTTCTTCCTGATACGATTGGAGATCGGCCGTTCCGGAATCGATGTTCCGCAGCGACGATCAATGTTCAGCACCGACGCCAAACATCGATCGTCCGCGTCCACATAAAAGCCGCCGGCCGAGGCTGAGGGCTATATTACGCCTCTCTCGATCAGACCGCCATCGCGGCCTGTTTTGAACAAAAACGCCTCCGGCAAACCCGGAGCGGTTCAGCCTATTCGGCATCGGTCAGTTCAAAACAGCGTCGCATCATCAAAGCCCCAAAATTATCGGAGCCCTTGAATCATTCTTTCGCCAGTTCGGGAATCCCGTTTATGAGTTTACGGCCTAAGAAGGCTCGCCCTGACGTTTGGATGCCCGAACTCCGATGCTGTCCTCTGGTGCTGAAATTCGCGTCATGCCCTATGCGGTCACGTCATAGCTAAAATCACCCCAGAAAATTGTCCAACCGATGGGGAGAACCCAGTATTTTCTGGCGCACGTCGGCGGCCGCGTCGTCACCCTCACTTTACCTTCAGATGGGCCGGAACGTAATAGAGGTCTCGCGTCAACGTCATCTTGCATTCAGCCAATTTTATATGGGTGAGGAAAAGCATCGGATTATTCCCCGTCGTGTCGAAATTGCGTGATTTCGACGCCGGATCGATCAGGGAAGGATACCAGATAGACTCCGTCCTTGCCGCACGAAAGCTGTATGCCGAAGAAATCCGCCTGGATTGCGGTAGCGCGCGTCCACTGCAGCGGGTCGCGCGCGGTGCTGATCGCCAGGCGGTTCCCCTGAGCGCCTGGATCGCTGATTGTAAGCAGCGCAACAAGCATGCCCGTCGGTTCGTGCGTCACCACCGACCACACCATGCCATTGAGCCCGGGAATATTGGCGCAAGGCGCGTATTTGGCGGGATCGTCGAGGTAGGGATCAAACCGCTGCCTGCGGAAAGACTTGCCGTCGTAAATTTGCCAAGAGTTCGGGATCCAGGGGCTTTTCAGACCGGAGCAGACAGGTCGCGGGCTTCTGGACGCCTCCGCCCGAGGTTCGCACGAAGACATATTCGGCATTGCCCCAGTGGAAAATGTTCGACGGCTGAAAGAAGCCGGTGTCTCGTCCAAGATTGATCGCCTGCCGCACCGGAACCGCCGCCAGGGGCCGCGTCGGCGTCCGTTCGAAATGTTCGCCGCCGTCGTGTGAATCAAGAAACACCAGCGTGCCGTACCGGCATTGTCGCGGCGTCGTGCCAAGGCAGCGGCCCGGATGGCTTTCGCCGTGATATTCATCATGGCCGATCCCCAAAATATTGACGCCATCAGGCGTCCACAGCGAAGTGAGGAAGGTCCGATCGTTGTGCGCGACGGGGTCGGGATTTTCGGCGCTGTCGAGCTCGACGGAGCACGGTTTCTTCATGTCGAGCAGGGAGGGACCCCTCATGGTCCGAGTCTTGGAGGCGCCGGCGATTTCGACGACTTGAGACTTGGCGTCGCGAAAGGCTCGCAAGCCTTCGTCAGATATGTCGAATTCGTCGCATTTGTTCCAGTCGAGCGCGGGACGAGGCGCGCCATTGAACGTCAACTCCGCAGCGGCGGGCTTCGTTGCCGCCGCTGACGCCCCGCGATTTTCATCGCGAGCTGACGCCAAGGATGCGCACACCAGCCACACGGCCAGACTGAGACCGATGGACGACACAACCCGTTGCGCGACGATTTCACGGAAGATCTCGCTGGGTTGGCTAAATCCGCCGTCCCAAACCTTCCACGCGATCCTCCACCTGGCGCGCAGGTGACATAGACTTGCATATCGACTTGAGGACGGCTTCGTCACCATCAATCCGAAAACGCGGATAGCGCGCTGGCGGCCGGGCATCGGCGTCTCCTGTGTCGCCGGGCTCACCGGCATAAGGCCATAATTTGCTGATCGCGCAACCGATTTAGCGAACTCGGCGTTTCGCCGAACCAGACGTCACCTGAGATTATCGCCCCGCTCGACTTCCTTGCCAGATCACAACAAGCCCTCGAATTTATTCGGAATTAGCAGCTTGACCTCGTCCATTATATTTTTTAATTGAACGTTCCAGACCGCTCATTGTAAATTACAAGATTTAGGAACTCGTCATTAAATGCCGCTCGATACAAAACATTTTCACCCACTTCAGTTCGTTTTTGCGACCATGATTTATGATATTGCCTCAATTGTTGTTCAGGCGTCTCGTAGTAAGCACGGATACCTTCATCGGTAACAATTTGCGGTGCCACCAGGCGATTCCAATCCAATTGCCACTGCAGGTCAGCTCTCTTCAGATGAAAGAGAAAGACTTGATCAAACAGCGGCCCGTGATTGCAATGATGAAATCCACGGTTCCACCGAAGCGGCACCGATGTTATGCTCGGCTTGTTCAGCGCCGTTGCAGCCAAGGCATATTTTCTCTGCTTCAAAAGTATCTTCTCGTTAACGTCGAGCGGCCCATCATCGTCATGCTGAAATATTTCGAAGCCGCGTGAAGTCACATAGGGTATTTCCAATCCATCTATGTAATCCCGAATATTACGATAAGCCTCCGGCTTAGCGACAAGAAATTCGTCGCAATCTACCCTGATGACAAAATCATTGTCCAATAACAGTTTCGATACCAAGTCGGTGATAGACCGAAGGCGATAATTATCGTCATACGACTCTGATATTTCTGTTACCGAACCCAGAGCAAAACCATCAAACTCGTGAGCTTTGCCGCTAAGCGTGGCCACATGTAAATTCTTCTCGCCGAAGTGACACCCATAATAATTATACCAAAGCGGAAAAAAGAAACCAGGAGACAACGCGTCAGTGACGACAGCCACTTTTCCAGTGCGCATTTTTGACCTCGTTTATTCAACGCGCATCACTAACTCGCCGCCCCACGACAGTCAACGATCCTGGCCCGACGCATGACTTTCAAAGCGGAACAACCCCAGCCTACACACGCCGCTTTGGCGTCATAAACTGGATCGCGCCATCGGGCGCAAACTTGGAAAGTACGAATGCACTGGCATCGCGAGCGTCGCACAGTAACGCCGGAAGGGGTTGCGAGCAGCGCAATCTAAGGGTTAATTAAGGTCACGCTATAGGCGTCAACTTGACGAATTTCGGTCAATTTTCGAGCAAAAGGTCGGGCGCTATGACCCATTTGGTAACGAGCGATAACATGCGCCCCGATTTGGGCGGGAACTTCCGGGGAGGCGATAATACCGCTTTTACGCCGGTGCTCTGGGCTATTTGGTGGACCGATTTGCGATCAGTTCTGTATTGGATGTTGGATGCGGAGAGGGTTACGCCGTCGCCTTTTTCCATCGGTTAGGCTTGTTTAGTCACGGAATTGACGGATTGTCAGCAAACGTCGAACGCGCCGTCGCGCCCATTGCCCACCACGATTTGACTACAGGCCCATATCGGATGCCGTCGACCTGGTGATCAGCGTAGAGGTGGCGCAACATATTTCCGAGGAATATGTCGATCACCATCTCGACACACTCGCCAATGGGCCCGTTGTGTGCATGACGGCAGCCCCTCCCCACCAAGGGGGACACCACAATGTGAACTGTCAGCCTTCGGAATATTGGGTCGCCCATATCGAAAAGCGTGGTTATTTGTTTTCCCACGAAAACGCGGCTTTTCGGAAGGTTTGCGAGACGGAAGTCGGATTTAAATATTTTTCATGTCCGGATTGATATTTCATCGTGTTTGAACCACAGCGTCAAGGAGTACGCCGGCGTAGTGGCGTGGTATGACCAACGGTTCAGCAATCGGGCATCGCTTGATTGAACCGCCGCCTGACCTGGCGGCGAGCAAAAGGATAAGGAAAACTTATACCCTGCTGCAACGATCGACACGCGGCAGGATATTGTTGCGATCTTCAATTCTAAAGTGATGGCTCCCTCATCCCCAATGACCGGAATATGCTTGCTTACGCCGTAATTGTGTTGGACAGGAAGCTTCCGAAGAAGGACAACTCACCCCGAGGTCCGCGAACAACCCATTCGTGAGCCAGAATTTAGGCCAAAGGCTCGGCGCAGGGATCCATTTCAGGCGGCGGCATTATTCATAGGCCGTGGAACGCGGCCTGGGAGATATCATTCGGAATGGACGCCACTCCCATGATCAATCGACCCAACCTGTTCATTGTCGGCGCCATGAAATGCGGCACGACCGTGATGAGCGATTTTCTGGCCATGCACCCGGATATCTCCGTCGCCCCGGCGAAGGAAATTCACTATTTTTCCCTCAATTTCGACAAGGGCGAGGAATGGTACCTTTCGCAGTTTCAGCAGAATCACAAAGTTAAATATACCATTGACGCCAGCCCTACTTATTTAGACACATGCAACTCCGTGTTGATTCCGAAACTCATAAAGGTGTTCTGTCCGGAGGCTAAAATTCTAATCTTGATCCGCGATCCGGTTGAGCGCTTGATCTCACATTTCAATCATATGCAAACGGTAGACAAATATTCAGTGCTGAAAGGCAAGTCGCTTGAGCAATTCTTGAACAGGGACTGGCCAATCGTCGAGCCTGGCGCTAGCGATGACGAAGACATGCTTACCGCCGTGCTTACCTTCTCGTCCTATTACAGGAAGATTTCCTTTTTTGCGGACATAATGGGCCCCGAGAACATCATGATGATTTACAATGAAGACCTGCGCCACGACGGGCAGGCGGTCATGGACAGCATCTTCGATTTTCTCGCCTTGCCACACATTGAATCGGAAGTCTTTTGCGAGCAGCGCTATGTTGGATCCACCGAGCGCAGTCAGGTGTCACCCGAGCAGGAAATCAGGCTCTACAGGCTTTTCGGTTATGACTATATCAGAAGTTGCCACAGTGGCGTCCACCATTACAATGCAACAGCGGGTAAGAGGCAGGATAACCAGCCGGTCGGGCCATCTATAACGGCGTTGCGGTCGGCGAGGATGGCTGGCTGTTCCTCGTAGACGGCAGCAACAGCGTTCTGGATTACTTCCTCTGCGAGGCCGCCAACACTTATCCGCTGATCGACCAATGGGTGAAGCGCGTGCAAACACGAACCGACAAAATCGGCGCGCTCGGCGGATTTTATCCAGATGTTCGTTCCGGAAAAACTCACCGTTTATCACAACAAGCTGCCCTGGCGCATCGACTGGCGGCAGAGTCCGGCTACTTGTTCGCTCAGCGGTGCCCGGCGGATTTAAGTCCGCACGCGCTGAACTTGTTCGACGTTTTCCTCGACGAACGTGACCGGGCTCCGCTGTTCATCAAGTCCGATTCTCGATTGGAGCCATGCGGGCGTATTTCTCGCATACCAGATGCTATGCGCCAAGCTCGGCATTCCCTTCGACGCCGAGTTGTTGGAAAGGCCTTCATCGACCGGACCGCTGGTTCTCGATCTCGGGGTGAAACTGCCCAATCCTCCCGAAGAGAATTGCACGTTCTTCCAGTTCGTCGCGAACGCGAAACTCGTCGAGGAGGGAGATCTGGTGAAGTTCAAGCGCAAGACCGGGCGCTTGAACGACGGGGGGCTACATATGGGTTCTTATGTCCGCTACGAAAATGCGTCGGCTCCGGCGAAGAAACGCGTTGTTCTATTGGAGATTCGTTCAGCGAGTATCGCGAGCACCTCCTGACCGGCCTGCTTGCGGAGACATTCGCGGAATTCGCGTTCGTCTGGTCCACCAGTCTAGATTATGGTTTCATCGAAGCCTACAAGCCCGACCTCGTCATCTGCGAAATGACGGAGCGCTTCATGCGCCGCATCCCTGACGACAATTTTGATCTCGCCAGTTATGTCGGCGACGTCATGTCCAAATTGCAGGACAACGGACACCCTGAGGCTTGACCCGCGCCCGATCACGATAGCAAGTCGAAAAAGGGCAGTCCGGATCGGCCGTCTGAAGCGCACCGCCCGTGGATACCCGCCTGAATGCAAACGGAATTTGGATCAAGTATCGGCTGTGCAGCGAGGTGCGGTCGTGTGCATGGCCCGTTTTGCGGCCTCCGATTGCCGCTGGCCGGCATGGAGATATGTGAATCCGCGTCGCTATCGCGCTTGCGCGCCCACGGCGCTCGGCGGGGTTCAGTTTATGCCATCCGTTTCTTCAACTGCCGCCGTTACGCTGCCTCAGCAGCGTTAGAAATCCCGGCCTTGCGACAGTGACTGAAGCCGGGTGCACCGATCAGTTTGCAAGGACACCGCAGCCCAAAGCCGGCCACTCGGCAAAAACGAATACTTTCAATCGCCAAATTCGCCGACCCCGCCTAACCCTTTTCAAACGCGACCGTCCGTCCTGTCGACCTTCATATTGATGCCCAGCGCGTCATCCCACTTGGCTCTCCACTTTTCCTGGTCAGCGCTCGCAGCCCGCCCCTCGAAACGGCCCGTTTCAGTGAAATGCTTCTTCAGATCGCTGATCAGGCCGCGCCGCAAGGCGACCGCCAGATCCCGATAGGTCGTCAGGTACCAAGCCTCGTCGATTTTATAATCGCCGGCAGAGCGTCCTTCAAACCAGCCCGTTCCGACAAAATGTTCATGCAGCGACTTAATTTCGCCATTTCGCTCCGCTGCGGCGACGTCGGGATTCTTTTCCCTGTAGGCCGCTTCGTCGAAGCGCATTTCGGCTAACATGGCGCTCAGCAAGAATTTGAACAACTTCGTTGGAATGGTTACGGTGTCGTGACTTACGCATCCGCGGGTAGTCTCGCCCATTTCTTGATTTGTTCGAAGTCAGGCACATAGACATCGCGTTCAATCACAGTCCTCTCCGTCATCTTTCGCGGCTGGGCTCGACCTTGTTAAACGAGCTTATTGATTAAGTCACATTCTTAATCGGTTCCTTGTCTCTTGGATGACGAAAGAAATGAGGCGTCAAAAAAAATCCCGGGACTTTGCCTAGGGCGTAACGGTCACAGCGCCAACCAAAGGTGGTGTCATAGGCCCGCCAGGATCCGGGGACGCCTCGGCCTGACGAAGAATTGACGAACCATCCGCTACTGCGCCAAGCGGATGCACGGGCACCTTCCGCTCAAATTTCGCCATTTTGGGCGCATTTGGCTCTACATCGGCCAGTGCCGTGAGATTGAGAACCTTACGCACCTCGGCGCGGTGCGTGGCCCGCGCCCGCAATAACTGCGGATTGAGGATCACCCTCGATCCAATCAGTTCCTGCATCGCCAGGATCTCACTATAGTGATTTTGCGCCGCAAGCGCATGGGTGACGCTGGTCTGATGTCTTCGGTGTCCGTTGAGCGCGCGGCTTTCATAGGCGACATTGCCGCCGGCATCGCATACCTCCGCATAGAGGCGCCAATCGCCGGCGACTTTGCTGGCGAAAAGTTGGTCGCCCGCCGCCGCAAGCGCCGCCAAAAGCACATCCCGGCGCCAAAGGACGCTACTGACGTTTAGGATAATATTCTTCACACTGAGAAACCGCAGTAAGAACTCCCGGCCATCCGAGGCAAAAGAAGCGTCAAACGCCGCGGGCTCCAATTGATTCCACGTAGAATTGGTAGCTGTCACCAAGCCGTTCGCCATCGGAGCCGACTTGCCACGAGTTGCAGAAGGCCAGCGTCGCCTCGTCGCGAACGAGGCGCTTCGCCATCACCTCGAGGAAACGTTCATCGGCGACATCGTCGGCTTCGGCGATCCAGACATATTCGCCGCGCGCCCTTTCGACACCGCGCAGCCATTGCCGGAACACCGACCCGCTGTTGCTGGCGTTAACCACGACGTTGATGTCGCGGCGCGCTTCGTCTGCGATGGCTTTGATCACTTCGATGCTGCCATCGGTAGAACAATCGTCCAGCACGATCACTTCCAGCACCGGATGTGTCTGATTGAAAATGCTGGAGAGCCGTTCCGGCAAATAGCGCGCGTAATTGTAATTGGGAACGACTACCGAAATGCTTGGCAGGTTGTGATCGAGCCGCTTCATGAGACTGAAGCAGTAGTCGTCGAAACGAAAGTTGTCGCGCACAAATTGACGCCGCTCGATCGCGGCGTTGTCCGACGCTCCATCCGCCACCTCGACAATCGCGGCGCAGATCGCGGCAAGGTCGTTTCGATCCACCAGGCGCCCAAATCGGGCGATCAGTTCGGCGCAGCCGGTTGTGCCCGTCAGACCCACGACCGGGAGACCCGCCGCCAGAGCCTCCAGAACCACAGACGGAAACGGGTCCTCGCGAGAGGTGAGCAAGAAGGCGTCGGCAGCGGCATAATAAAGCGAGACTTCGGACGAAAATCCGGTGAGCCTAAGTCGTGGTCCGCTTTCCCCGGCCAGAACGTCCGGCAGCACCCATCGCTTGATGTCGGGTGTCGCGTCGCCTACCCAAGAAGCAACATGTCGTCACGCGCTTGTTGCAGGTTCTGCGCCGCGCGGACCAAAATGTCGAAGCCTTTGCGCGAATCCGCGTAGCCGACATTAATAATCACTTTGTCTCCGGCGGCGATCCCCAGTTTGGCTCTGGCTTCCGCCCTGCTCGGAGCATCGTTCGCCAATTCCAGCTTATAGAGACCCTGAGGCTGGATGAAGTCGTCGCCCATTATACCCCGCGCGATGTCGAGAAAGCTTTCTCGCACCATTCCCGCCGGAAACACCACGACGTCAGAGCCACTGGCGATCGCTGCAACATTCTTTTCGAGACCAAATTCCCGGATGAGGGTTTTAAGTTCATGGACCAAGGCGCATACTGCAAAGCCTTGCGCCTTGAGCGAGGGAACCGCCCAACCGCTCACCGTCGTATTGACGATAGCGGTGCGATAGCCCCCGTCCCAAAGGTCCTTGAGCTTACGCTGGAGATTGGTCCGATCGCCGCGAAGGACCACAAGGGTATCGCAAATTTTCTGGTACTCGCTCAGCAATGGTCCGTCGCCGCAGACAACAATTGAAACCTCTGCGCCGAACTGGCGGGCGATCACGGTCGCCATATGCTGCACCAGCAGCTGAGCGCCATGCCGATAGGCATCGTGTCCGACGATGAGAATTTTATTCGGCCTCCCAATCGGGGCGGGACTACGGGTCAGCGCGCGGGCCGTCGCGTTGAGATAGGCCGCGCCGTAATAGAGGTCCGGCTCCAGATAAGCGCCTTCGGCCCATTCGTTCCACGCATTGATGGCGACGAAACGCTCGCCAAACACGGGATTTTCCATCGCGAAGTCAACGAGTCTGCTCAACCATTCGCCATACGATTTTGGATCGGCTCCATGAAGCGTCATCCCTCGACCCGGTCGCCGCGACCCATTATCCCAGCTTGACGTCGCGGTCTTGATGATCGGGAACTCTTGCGCCGGCTCCTCGATCGACCGTCGCACTGCCGCCGCGTAATCGATCACGTGCCCGGCGAACTCAGGATCCAGAATGTCCAACTGGTTGTTGACAGCTGGAAGGTTCGCGCAAATTTTATGCGGCGGGAATTCAATCGCGCCGTCAAGCCCATGGCGCGCCGGGTCGATATCGTCGAACCCCTGCGCCATGAAAATCAGCGGCCTTTCGCCATGCTGCGTCTCGAACTTCTCGCGCCAGCGCGCGATCACGGCAGCGGATTCCTTGATGAGGGACGGCCGATAGATGAAGAACAACGGCCGGCCACCAATTCTGATATATCGGGCGTCTGCGAAATGACGTGAAAGATCGGCAATGAGCGCGTCTTCATCCTCGTCGCGGTAGTCCTGTGAAACCAGCACGCATTATCGTGCCCGTCCCACGTCCGGGTCCAATTCTCGTTCGCCCACATCAATGCGAACGGCATATCAATGTCGTCTTTCGCCAAAAAGGCGTTGATCGGCTGCTCGAGAAGCCTTTGTCCATTGAAAAAATAATAATAAAAGCAGAAGCCGAAAATTCCAGCCGCTTGGCCAACTCCGCCTGCTCGCGCATGGTGTCGTTGCGGCGCAGATCGTAAAATCCAAGGTCGCGAGGAGACCGCGGCTGATAATGGCCCTTGAAGCGCGGTTGACCGCGCGCCACGTTGCGCCATTCGGTAAATCCCTTACCCCACCACGCGTCGTTTTGCTCGATCGGATGGAACTGTGGCAGGTAATAGGCGAGCGCCTTGACCACCGGTTTCCTCAGCCGGACGATCGAAGGATCGATTTCCTCGAACGCCTCGCCAGGCGCAAAATATTTCTGCCGTTCAGCGAATATATCGGAGCTTCGGTCCCTGGTCCCGGAGACGGCCGCGGGCGTCTCGCGGCTGGCTTGCTCGGGCTGCTTCGCCAGACGGCCCTCCACGCGGCCCTGCGTAACGAAATGGGCGAATGGGTTGATGCCGGCCTCGGCGACATCAGGATAATGGCTGAGGTAGTACGATGTCGAAAACCACCCGCACGGGTCGAGGCCTCGTTTGACCCCTTCGGTTAGATAGTGCTCGATAAGGTCCGCCGGAACAGATTCATCGCGACCGAATTGCTCGCTGTAGAAGTCGGCGTCAAATTCGCGTTCGATCGCGATATATTCGGCTATCGCGAACGAGTCTTTCGGCGGCTTCGCACGACGGCCTTCGTTGCGGCCATGCATGACAAAATGGGCGAAGGGATTGTCGCCCCCCTCGGCGACACCGGGATAGCGGCCGAGGTAGTACGACGTCGAAAACCACCCGCACGGGTCGAGGCCTCGTCTGGCCCCTTCGGTCAGATAGTGTTCGATAAGGTCCGCCGGAACAGATTCATCGCGACCGAATTGCTCGCGGTAGAAGTCGGCGTCAAATTCGCGCTCTATCGCGATATATTCGTCGCTCCTGAAAGCCTCCGCCTCGCGGTCGGTTTCGCGCGCGGAGGCCAGAGCAGCGGAAATTTCGATCCAGTCGCCGTCGTTGACGCGATAAGCGACGCAGAGGAAACCGAGGTCGCGGCGGTCGCCTTCGTCGTGCTGCGGCTCGATATAGCTGCAGTCGACGGCGAGAATAGCGCTATCGCGCCCTTTTGGGGCCGCCACGGTAAATTCGGCGATGGCGTTGCGAGTGAGTTGAGCCTCGTGGATGAGCAACTCGCCATAGTGGAAGCCGATGGTTTTTTGAATATTGACCGGATCACCCGGAAGAAAGGCTTTAAAGTCGATCGTCTCGACATTTCGGATTAGGAAAAAGGCGCGCGCCGAAATCCATCCATCGCTGAAAGCGCCCTGCAGCCAAGTCAATTGCGCCTTTTGTCGTTCGTCTACGCCCCCAACCAACGGCAAAGATCGGAATCCTCTGCTTGCGCGCCCAATGCAGTTCCCAACGCCACATATTACGTGCTCAGCGCACGAAAGGAAGCAGAAAATGGCCAACTCGTTTACGGCAGCATCAGGTTTACTGCCCCAAAAGTCCGCCCAAGGCCGCGTTCAGAAAATCAGGATGCGTATCGACCATCCCGCGCCACACCATCCGCCTCGCCTCATCGATCACACAGATCGCCAACCGCTTGCCCCCAACATCCAATCCGGCAAACGATCGCCATCGCTGCTCTTCATTCGCGTCCAATGAATAACCAGCGGCACGTTCCCCCCTATCGCCGGGCAGCAGCAAACTTACGTTCGGTAGGCATCATTTGTTGTCGCGCTTTGCGAAAGCGCCACTGAGCCACGCGCGACCCCTTTTTTTGTAGGCGGCGTGGCAATGTATCGCCGCCACGCGCCTCATTTCGGCCAACGTCAGGATGGCGATGGACGCGGTTTGCATGCCCAAGCGTTCCGGTTCGGCGGCAAGCCAGCGGGCGAGCGAACGCGTCAACAGGCCCGGTCCCGTCGTCAGCCAGACCAGGTCGCGGTCGCCGCGCAGGATGGCGGAGACCGCCTCGTTCAGTGCCAGCCCGATGGCCGGATGACGTGGCACCGCCCCCAGAACATTGTTGCCAATCGAGCCGATGTCCTCCTGATGCGCAAAAAATTCGGCATGCCGGGGGACATACGCCTCAAGACCACCACGAACCCGATCGTCAGCGTCGATGAAATAGCCGCCTTCGAAAAACAGGCGGGCGAGCCGGAACAGATCCGCGCGCTGCGCCGGTTCCCTGCCCGGCTAAAGGCGCGCCCGACAGAGGGATCGCAGCGCGCGCGCAAATAGGCTAAAGCGGAGGCATCGTCAAATCTTTCGATTTCGAAGCCGGGATCGAAACCTTTCCAGGATTGCATCAATCGCGCCACGTCGGGCGGCGGCTGGCGATCGTTCCAGAACTGGGTGATGAGCCGCGGAATGCGCGGCGCCAATTCTTGTGGCGTAACCTGCCGCAAATCGAATCCGCCCAGGCGGCGCAGCGCGATCATCAGTCCTATGGCCGGGGCGGTGGAATCGGGATGGCCGCGGACCAGTTCGGCAAGCCGCGCCATCTGATCGCGGGGCGCGAGCCCCCGCAAGACGGCGAGATCGGCAGCGAGCGCGCGATCCATCACAAATTCTTCGTAAAGCTGGCCAGTCAACGAGTGCAAAGGGTTCTTCTTGCGCTTGGCCCCGGCGGACTGCGCCTCGGCCTGCGCCTTCAGGTCCAGCCAGGCCCCCGGCAGATCGAACGTGATCAGTCTCAGTTTAGCGCGCTCCTCGGCCGCTGCCGCGTCATTAACGTCGATGTCGATAGCGGCGTCCAGGTCCTCGATCGCCGCCTCCAGCGCCCAGCGCGCCTTGTCGAACTCGGCGCGCAATTTCGCGGCGTTCCCCCGCTCCGAAGTGGCCGCCGAGGGCGGAGGCACAGCCAGAAAAGCTCCGGCGGCCTCGAAATCGCCCAGATCGATCGCTGCCGAAATCCGTCGGCTCCACGGCAAGAATTCGAGCGGGAAACTCTCGTTGGCCGCGGCGATCTTTTGGTAGCTTTTGTCCAGCAAGCCCTGCTGACGAAGAATGGAGGCTTCTTCGGCGTCAAGTTGCGGATTGGGCAAACACGCCTCGCGCGCCGCCGCCGTGATCCGCAGCGCGCCGGCGAAGTCTCCCGCCTTGGTGAGGATTTGCGCCGTCACCAGATAAGCCCAGACCGACTTCGGACGCTCAGCGCGCAATTGCGCAAGCGGGACAAGCGCCGCCTCGTCCTCGCCCTGTGCGGCCAGCAAGCTCGCCTTCTTGAGCAGAGCCTCCTCATGCTGGGGGTTGATCTTGAGCGCGATGTCCAGCGCCGCCACCGCGCCTTTCAAGTCGCCGCAGGCGACGTCCTCGGCGGCGATTTCGACCTGCGGCTGCGCCTCCGTCGGGGCCATTTCTGCAGCGCGCGCAAAGGCCTCGCGCGCGCCACGGCGATCACTCGTCGCCCGTTTCAGCAAACCATCCGCCAAATGCGCCCGATGCGACAGGGAATCGCGCGCCAGCATCCGCGCGATCACGTCCCTTGCCCCCATGAAATCGCCGAGCGCGCATTTCGCGCCGGCCAGTTGGTCCAGGGCGTTCATGGGATCCGCGGCCTTTTCGGCCGCCTGCTCAAAATAATCCGCGGCGCGGCGATGATCGCCCCACGCCCGCGCCAGTTGGCCCAGCGCGACGCGTGCCGGAGCATAGACCGCCGAGGAAGATTCGAACGATTCCATCAACGCGGCGGCTTCCTCGGCGCGCCCCACGTCGCGCAGGATGTGGCCATGCTCCAGTCTGTTCCATTCCTGCATAGGATCGTTTGCGCAAGCCTTCTCGATGAGTTCCAGCGCCTCGTCGGGATCGCCGGCGAGGCGCCTCGTGAGCGCGAGCCCGCCGAGCGCCCAAACGCTTTCGGCGTCCTGCGACAAGACTTTGCGATAGATCGTTTCCGCATCCCCAAGACGATTGGCGATGCGATATTCGTTGGCGAGCTCGCACTGAGCGGGAATATGGTCGGGATCGAGTGAGACCGCTTGTTCGAAATAGCCTTTGGCCAGGAGCCTGTCGCAGATCTGATCGCGGGCGAGCCGGCCAGCCGCTAACGCTGCATCGCGGCGTTGCGCACATGCGATCCGCTCGTTGTCGATGATCGCCCGATAGGCGGCCAGCGCCTCTGCATGCCACCCAAGAGCCCACGTTTCAGCAGCGACCTCAAATTTGAGCGACGAATCGTCCGGCTTTTCGGCCGCGGCCGCCTTCCAGGCGGCAAGCGCCTCTTCGTTCCGCCCGCCGGCCCGCAAGATCCGCGCCTTGGCGCTCCAAATCGCGAGCCTGTCTGCACCGGCTTCCGCGCCGCCGTCGAGCACCGCGATGGCCTCGTCAAGTCGCCCGAGGCTGACCATTTCCGCCGCCAGCGCCGCATAGGCCGCCGCCTGAGACGGCTCGCTGCCCGTCGCGCTGTGAAACATCTCTGCGGCGTCCGCGTGATCGCCGCGCCGTGCCTGCAAACGGCCGAGCGCCATGAGAACATGGTAATGGCCTGAACTCAGCTCCAACGCGCGGCGCAAGGACGCTTCGGCGTCATCGATGCGGCCGGAGGCGTCGAACTCGGCGCCAATCTCCAGCAAAGGCCACGGGTGCTCGGGGCAGGCAACGGCGGCGGCCTCAAAGCGCGCCATCGCTTCTTCGCGGCGGCCTCGAAGCCGCGCGATCAATCCTTGTCCGACAACCGCGTAAATATTATTGGGCTCGAACGCCAGCAGCGCCCGAAAAGCCGCCTCCGCGGCGTCGGGGTCGCGCCTGTTCAGCGCCGCGATGCCTTCGTCACGAAGCTCGACCGGCGTTTTCTTGGTCATCGAGTCAGATACGACCACGTTATGCGAATTGTTCAAGAATCCGCTCCAAATTATTATCGCGAAGTTAATGTCGCTTGTGCGTTCTCAGCACCATGGAGTGTCCCTTATCAAATAATTGGAGACATGTTCCGCCGCTGAGGGATGGAGGCTCTGGCTGAGGGAGGCGACACGTTATACGGCTCGAGCTTAATGCGGCAAGTGCGCCGCACCGGATACAATCGCGGCCAGGTCCAGAAAGTTTTGCTACGGTGAGTAGACGGGCCATCAGGCGTGTCTAACCTCATGGGCATGCAACTCGATTCCGAACAGATCTCCTGGATTAGTTATATCCTGGCCCGTGCCGGCGTTACGGCGCCGGAGGTGGCGGCGGCTTTGGCTCGGAATGGGTCGGCGACGATGTCGACCTTTTCGCCGCAATGGGAAGAATCGGGGAGCAATTTGACCTATCGAGAGACGCATGACCGCTTGCGCAAGTTATTTCGACTGGCTGACGAAGCGGACCCTGAGATCGCAGTTATTCGTGGCCAACTCAGAGACCTGCCGAAGGCGACGCTGAACGCGATCGAAGCGCGCCCTCGCTTCGGATTTGCTGCGCGACGCCCTCGCGACTTATCCCAACCACTTTGAACTCTGGGCGCAGTTTGTCACGAACCTGATCGAGCGGCGCGCTTACGACGAGGCGGCGCGGGCGCTTGAGACAGCGACCGGCGCCAGCGTCGGCGAGAGGGCGCGGCTATTTCGACTGCGCGGCAACCTTGCCGCCATACAGTACGATTTGCCGACCGCCAATGCGCATTTCTCCAAGGGGGCGGAGCTTGCGCCCGCCAACGGCTGGCTCCATGAATGCGCCGGGCACTCGGCCAGTTTGCGTTTGGATTTTGCCGCCGCACGGCTCCATATCGAGGCATCGGTCCGCAACAATGCCGCGCATCGCGTGTTCCAACGAGGAAGCGCGAAGCCGTCACAGTCGCTTCTCGGTCAGCTGTTCGACGAGTTCCGGCTAGGCCGTAAACGCATAAACGGATCCCGAACTGGCGAAAGAAGGATTCAAGGCCTCCCATGGTTTGGGGGCTTTGATGACGCGACGCCGTTTTTAACTGACCGATGCCGAAGGGGTCATCATCGAGCCACTGCTGCCGAACAAGCCGCGCGGCGTGCCGCGTGTCGATCCACCGACGAACGATCAACCGCATTCTGTGGCGGTTCCGCATGGGGTCGCCATCGGCCGATGCGCCCGAGCGCTATGGCCCCCACACCACCTGTTACAACCGCTTCGTCCGCTGGCGAAAGGCCGGGGTCTGGAGCTATATCCTTGAGGAAATATCGAAAGCCTTTGACGGCGACGTTGTCATGATCGACAGCTCTTGCGTCCGGGTCCACCAAATGCCGCCACGGAAAAAAGGGGGCCTCGACGATCGCTGCATGGGACGGCCCCGAGGTGGCCTGACAACCAAAATCCACGCGCTCGTCGATGCTGAAGGACGTCCGGGGGCTCTGACTCTGACCGCCGGGCAGACCCACGACAACGTATTGGCGGAACCGATGCTCGCTGATCTGAAGCCGGGCGCGAACCTTCTGGCTGACAAAGCCTACGACACCACTGCGTTGCGCGCTTTGGCCGATAGCAAAAGGGCGTGGGCGAATATTCCGGCGAAACGCACGCGCAAGGAGACTTTCGCCTTCAGTTCCTGGGTTTACCGTCAACGCAATCTGGTTGAGCGATTTTTTAACAAACTCAAGCAGATGCGCGGCATCGCGACATACTACGACAAGGATCCTCTCAACTTTCTCGCCGCGATCGAGCTCATCGCCGCTCGTATCCGGATCAAAGCATCATCACTCTACGACCTAAATCGGCCAGCGCCAATGCGATATTTTCAATGGCCTGCCAGGCACGCGGTGGCAAGGGGGCCAGCGCCTATTCCACCCGCGCTTCAATCGAGTGCGGCACCACGGTCCTGATTGCCGAGCGCGGCGCTCGCCTATCAGGGGGCCCGCGATCCCGGTTTGAACGAACACCTTTACAGGATCATCGATGCCCAGCGCACATCGAAGCATTGGAACCAGGCGCGCTTTGAAATCCGGCGGCGATTGGCCAGCAAGTCAGCCGACACGGCCACGCGCTATTCGGAGGATCGATGACAAACGGGCCGAAGCGGACTCGATAATAGGGAGTTCGACGACGAGCGCGAGGATTATAGGGATTCGCCGCCCTGACACGGGAAACCGGCGCGAAACACCAGGTTCAGCCGAAGTGACGCGCGTCAGAAGGTGCTTAGATTTATAATAAAAATGTATTTGGTTTGCACCATGACTATTTCCGTAATAACAATTTCTCATACCAAACATTGTTCTGGTTAGGAACGAATTTTATAAGCTTGGGAAACAAACGCAGTTAATTCGCCTGCGACACGATCTGGCGGCAGATGAGGCGACTGTTAGAAAATAACGCAACGATGAAAGAAAATAATTCGATTGATATTCATGTCGGCGCGACTCTTAAGGGGCTTCGCAAGCAAGCGGGATGGACGCGTATCGACCTAGCTACCGCGATGGGCATTGAACCTGAGGAGATTCTGCAATTTGAGAATGGTTTGGAGCGCATTCCTCCACACCTGCTTATTAAGCTTACCAAAATACTTCAGGTTGACATTGTTCAAATATTTGAGGGAGTTGCCGGACGTAAGCCCACTCAAAACGAGGGCGACTCCAACGTTGATGAAAACCCAGAAATTTCAACTCTCTTACACCATTTTAGGCGTATCCGAGACCCAAAAACACGCACTCTGATTGTGTCGCTGATCGCTGCTTACGCCGAGAACGAGAGCACGAAGGAACGCGAGTGACGAGAAACTTGAATAAAGCCTTTAATTGCCTATTGAGATTGATCTATCTCATTGCGAGCATTAAGCCTTCGCCAAGAAATTATACAAAAGTAGCGATTCTTGGGGAGGAAAGTTCCAAATGGAATCCGAAGGCACGACGGCCGTTGAGATTGCGTTGGTCAATCTCGCTTTTGCGCAAGCCGAGTTGGCGTTGAGCGAAGATCTGAGCCCCGGCAATCGTCGGGCGTTCGAGCATATCAAGTTGGCGATCGCCGAATTGTCGAGACTCTCTCGGAAGTTCGGACGCCTTGAGGAAGTAGCGGCCTAGGTCTCACAGACACGCCATTCCCGCCGTTTGATCGCCGTTTTGGTTCGACAAGGCGGCGCGATTTTCGGGAGTGGCGTCTCGTCCAAAGGGCATACGGCGTCGAACGGCGCCGCGCCCAATATTGACCCGATCTCAAATCCTGGCATTTCGGACGCGCTCCGCTTTCAATTCCGCTTTTGCGCCGCCGCCGGTCACGTCATCCGGCACTTCAAGCCGGAGGCGCTCATAAAGATAGAAGCCGATGCGATTAAGATCGTCGCGCAGATATGAGGCGGCCAACTTCTTTATAGCCGCGCGCACGGCGTCAGCGTTGTCGCCAAATGAGCTGCTGTCGGTTTCATGGATACCGAGAAAAGGTATTTCCAGCGCCTACAAATATTGTGCGATGCTCGCCTCGACCCGCTCCATAAGGCGTTGGATCGAGCCGCGCGAGAAGAACCTGTCACGGGAATTGGCTGCCTTGAACTGGCCGCCGTCGATCGCGACGATCGCTTGGGTGAACAAGTTCAGATTTCGGCAGAGCGCCACGAACTGCCGGAAGGCGGCGCGGATCGGCGGCCATTGTCTTTGCGAAAGGCTGCGATCGTCTTGAAGTCCGGCGTCAGTCGGCCCGTCAGCTACATCATTTCGACTTTGCGCACCGTTTCGTGTTCAAGACGTCGGCTCGACTGGAGCTGGTTGATGTAGACGCAGCCACAAATCTTCAACATCGCAGCGCGATAATAGGTGGGACGGCGCGTCTTCTTCGGAACGACACCCTCAAAGCCCAATCCC
This sequence comes from uncultured Pseudomonadota bacterium, assembly GCA_963748385.1. Taxonomy (GTDB): domain Bacteria; phylum Pseudomonadota; class Alphaproteobacteria; order Rhizobiales; family Beijerinckiaceae; genus Rhodoblastus. Next base: position 256,145 of record CAVVIQ010000013.1, on the reverse strand, counting down.
GCAAATCCAGCTCTTCGACAAAAGCTTCGATCACCCGCACCGGATTGCCCTCCACCACGTAATCGTCAAGGAGCTCGGGAAGCAATACGTCTTGTTTTCGGCCCTCTCCCTCGACGAAGCGCTTCGTCGCAATTCCCTCAACTTGGCCTCCAAATCATAGCTGATTCACCGGCTTCACCCAGCCTACGCCGAACGGAGCCATGGCGAGAGGCAATCTCGGTGGCGCCGAGCGTCCGACTCTGACGACCAGATGTGGGGCCATGGGCGCTACAACAAGCGGCTGAAGCCGCGAGGCGTCGATCGCAAAAATGTTTGGCAACTGATCGGCGTCAGTGCTCGCCAAGCTGTGAGCCCTGTCGGCCCGGCGATTGAAAGGCGCGAGTCCCATTATTCAACTGAAGTGTTTGAAAATCACGAATTCAACATCCAGCAAGGATTGTATTCATTTAGTCAAACACGCTATCCGTATAGATATCCGACATGTCACCTTGTTTTAGTGTAAAATATAGTTTTTGACAGACACGTTGTTTATTGCTATGTTAAGTTTGCTTAGCACACATGAAGCGCATGCGTCGCTGCCTACTTCGTGTCATGGCAACAACTATCCACAAAGGCGCTTAAGTGCCTTTTTAATTTCGGACAACCCCGATGAACAAATCGAAAGCGCAAGCTGGCTTGCCAGCCTTCATCATCTATGGCTACGACCCCGAAAAGCGGCCAAGAGCTGGCTGTTTTGACGCCGATGCGGCGGCTTTGGTCGAAAAAATAGCAGACGCGATCAAATTCACGCTCGTGAAAATTGCGACTGCCGACCAGCTCGCAATTGCAAAAGAACTGCCGCCAGGCCGGGTTTCCGCTCCGGGCTTTGACGCTCTGGCAGTAGCGCCAAAGGCTCTGTTCGAAAAATTGCTCGCCTGCTGCATATCGCAAGACAACAAGCCCCGGCTGACCGGCCCGGCCCCAAAAGCCGCGGAAAACGACCCGAGCCCTCTCGATCAGCCGCCAACAGGCGGCGGCTTGAGCAAACCGCCAGAGTCCAAGGTCACGGCCGCCGAGGCCGCCGTCGACGACAAGTCGCGCCCATCTCAAGCGACTGAGATCAAAGTTGGCGATGTTGTGCTAGCCGAAAATTCGGAGCCCAGCACCGGCTGGTTTGAAGCTGTCGTGCTCGAGCAAATCGGCGCCGACCAGCTGCGTCTCCGTTGGAGAGACTATCCCGAAGACGGAACTCTTGTTCGCCGACGCCAACAACTGGCGCTGCTGCCAGCCCAATCGGCCTAACCAAAGCCCGATGGGCCGGCGCGAGAGCGCCCAAGACTTTGGCGGCGACGGCCGCGATGGGCCTCGCCACCAGGAGCCTGTTCCCAAAACCCTGTTTGACCAACCCGACGCCTGGGCGGCGAAGGCTCTCGCTCGCCCATTCTTCAAATTGGAGGCGCTCATGCTTGGAAGACAAGCCAAAACAGTTTCGCCGACAACCCTGCGACGCATGCTTGCTTACGCTGGCCGAACCCGACAGCCGAAGCGTGATCGAGTCATCGTTTTGCTTTCAGTCAAGGCAGGCCTGCGAGCCTGCGAAATTGCCAACCTCGAATGGTCGATGATCACGACTGACGACGGCAAGATTGGCGATTTGATCGACATCCGCAGCAGCATCGCGAAACGCGGCTCAGGCCGCCGCATACCGATGCATTTGCGCTTACAGAAGGGCCTTGAAGCTTTATGGCGCGTGCGGACTTCCCATCGATACGTTGTGGCGTCCTGCCGCGGCGGCTCCATGCGGCCAAACAGCATCGTCAATTGGTTCGTCGCGATGTTTGACCAGCTCGAGATTGAAGGCTGTTCATCCCATTCCGGACGTCGAACTTTCATTACGGCGGCGGCGAAAAACGTGCATCGCGCTGGCGGCAGCCTGCGCGACGTTCAGTTGCTTGCCGGGCATCGATCGATCGAAACCACTCAGCGCTACATCGACGGCGACAGCGCCAGTCAACGCAAGCTCGTGAGCTTGCTTTGAGGCTCGAGCCATTCAAGCTTTCGGCCGCCAGTCAACTGCTTTCACCAATGGCGGCCGCCAACGATCTGGAGGCGACCATGGCTGAACCAGCAAAACTTCAACAACAAAGAACAACTCGAATTCGCGCTCTCAATGACAGTTTGCGCACCAGCCTTACCGGCGGAAAAGTCGTGTTGACCAGGGGCGTCTTCAGCTTGGAGCCCGAAATCCAAACTGAGGTTCTTGAAGCGGTGCGGCGCTACAATGAATTTAGGCCCGAAAACGACCCCTATGGCGAGCACGACTTTGGCGCGCTGCAAGTTCGAGGCAATCAGATTTTTTTCAAGATTGATTACTACGACCTCGACCTTGAAGGCCATTCCGACGACGCCGCAGACGACAAGCGAACTTGTCGCGTCATGACCTTGATGCTGGCGGAAGAATATTGAGCGCGACCGTGGCAGAACCGGGTTGGCGACGCACGGCGAATCTCATTCAGCGGGTTTGCGAGCTTGCCGCCCCTCGTCGTTATGTCCGCAATCAGCGGCGTTCGGCCCAAAGCGATGGCCTGGCCGCAGCTGTCGCCAATCATGATAGCCCTGCGCTTTATTATTGGCTGATGGATGTGTTCAAATATCAAGGAATTGCCGACAAAATCGCGACTGCCTATTGTGATCGACACGGCCGAGTTCGTTGGTCCGATTTCGCGGCGGCGCCTGCAACCGTCGCTCCTTGCCCGAAACTCAGCAACTATTGGACCTATCACGGCTGCGGCTTTCGCAAGAACGCCCGCAGCTGCGCCCTGCCCCGCAATCTGACCGATTGCATCGTCGCGGGTCTGCCATCACGAAATGGCAATCTCGCGCAAACGGCGGCCGCGCTTTTTCTGTTTTTACGCGACGTTTGCGAGGGCGATCTGATCACCTGGATCGACGGCCTCTTGAGCGCCTCTGACCAGAACAACGCCGAGCTTATCATTTTCCGCATGTCTCATATCTATGGCGTCTCTGATAAAGTCTTGTCGTTAGCGCTGGCGGAATTATTGCTCGCCGGACGGCCAGGAGACGAAATCTGGCTGGCCGCAGGCGCGCGGCTAATCGTCGTCGACACTCTCGTTCACAATTGGTTGCATCGCAGCGGCATTTTGCGCGAGCTTAAAGCAGAACATTCCTATGGGCCAAAATGTTACAAGTCAGGCGGCTGTGCTGAGCTGCTTGGGCGGACGGCGCAAGTGATCGATGCTCGTCGTTATAGCCCCGAAAATCCAAAATTCTTTCCACGTCTCGTGCAACTCGCCATCTGGCGTTTTTGCGCCGCGGAAGCCTTTAATATCTGCAACGGCAATCGCATCGACGATCGAGAGCCATGCACTGGACAAGGCTGCCCGATCGCCGACGGCTGCGAGCGGGTCCGACTGCGCGCCGAGCGCACAGAAACCTGATCCCGAGCCGGGATTTGGTGGAGGATCGGCGCGAGAATGTCCGCCGCGTGACGACGAAACGGCGCTGAAAACCTGGGCGGGCAATCCCCCGCCTCCAGCCGCAGCTTCTATTCAAGGAAGGATATGATGTCTCACCTCATTCCTTCCCCGTCTTCGTCGACTGGGAAGCGTCGAGCCTCGATAGCTATATCCTCGAGGTCGGCTGGTCGTTAGCGCCAGCCGACGGTGGAGAACTGATTTCCGCCGCGCATCTCGTGCGCCCCGCGCCGGAATGGAGGATCAAGGATGGTTGGAGCGCTAAATCTCAAAAGCGGCATGGCATTTCGCTGGCCTATTTGCGCGAGCACGGCCTTTCAGCCGCCGCTCTCGCCGCCGTGATGAATCGGCACCTCGACAGACGGGAACTTTTTTCGGACGATCCCTCTTATGACGAAAGATGGCTCGGGCAGATGTATGAAGCCGCCGGCGCAAAGCCTTCCTTCGTTATTGGCCCGACGCCTGCCCGCGTCTTTCTCGAAGGCTTCGCCAGGGAGCCCGATCTTGATCGGACGCGATTCCAGCAGGCCTGGGACGAGGCGCGACAGAACCGCTGCCAATAGTGTGCCGACGCTGACGCCCCCCGCTAACGCCAGGCTCTGCCGGCTCACCATGGAGGATGCCGGAAAGCGCCCGATTACCGGCGAACCAGCGCGCATCGTATTCGCAACCTGTGCCATGATCACCGCTAATCAGATGAACTGCCGGATGACAAAAAACAGGCGATTCTATTAGTTTTCTTCACTGCCCTTATCGGTGAGCTTTTCAGTACGTTTTCTGCCATTTCCAATACCAAGCGCGGTTCCGATGGTCTCGCCGATCAGGTTGATTGCCCGCAAGGCGGGATCTCCGTCGACGTGCGCGTAACGGCTGGTTGTCTGCGGTTGGCTGTGCCCGAGCAACCGCCCAATGATCGGCAGTGACAGCCCTTGGCCGACGCCGACGCTCGCAGCCGTATGACGAAGATCATGAATTCGGACACCTTCGAGATCCGCCGCTTGGCACAAGCTTTTCCAGGGCTTGGCTAGATTTACCAGCGGCTTTCCAGTCAGCCGCCCCTTGATAATGAATGCGCTTGTGCCGGCATCCCGCGTTTCAGCTAGGCCACAAAGCACCGCCAAGGCTGGAACACTCAGGAATAGCGACTTGGGCCCTGTTTTGCTGTCTGGCAGGATGACGCAATTGCGGTCCCAATCAACCCAATCCCAGCGAGCCTGCAGCACCTCGCTGACGCGCGCGCCGGTCAACAACAGTAGTTTGATCGCGGCCGCAGCATACATGCCATTGCCACCTTTAGACTCCAATAGTTCAAGAGCCTCGCCGAGACGATTTAATTCGTCGACAGTCAAATAGCGCTGTCGAGCTTTTTCCTTATATTTCTCTATATGTCGGCATGGATTCGTCCCGTCAGGCCTGTAACCCCAGGCCTCCGCCAAGCTGAGCATTTTTGACAGCAACGCCAACACGCGGTTCGCCTGATAGGGCCTGTCGCTAAGATCGCGATGAAGATTGTTCACGTCGACACGCGCCACATCGGCAACCTTTAGGCGACCGAGTCGCGGCAAAATGTAGTCGCGAGCCTTTTGCATATCGTCGATGCGCGAGCGCGCCTTCTTTCGCGGCAAATGCTCGGCACTGTACCGCGTCCATAAGTCGCCGACCGTTGGCGCTTCCCGCGCTATTAACCGTTCCGACTGTGGGTCTTCTCCACGTGCAACCGCCGACAAAACTTGCACGGCCATTTCGCGGGCTTGTTCGCAGGTGATTTGTCCATGGGTCCCTATAAGATACCAGCGATCGCGCCCTGCCCTTCCACCGCCAACACGATATTTGCAAACGTATTTCCGGCGACCGGTGGGCAAGACTTTGACTCCGAAACCTGCTAGTTGGTCATCCCAGGCGTAAATGGGAGCGGCTCCGACATCGATTGTTTCGACGAGGCGCTTTGTGAGGCGAGGCATGGATCGAATGGCCCGTAGTTGCTATTTAATAATAGCAACCACATAGCAACCACGCCACAGGGAATTGTCCGGCCACTCGAGGACAACGAGGGGCATCGAGCAATGATTTTTATCGTTTAATATCAAACATATGCATAAATAACGGGAACAAGAGTGAAATGCGAGGAATTGAATGTTATCTGACTCTTAATCAGCGGGTCCAAGGTTCGAGCCCTTGTGCGCCCACCATCGAAAGCCCCCGTAAAACAAAACGTTAGGTCAGGCCATTCGAGTAGCGCCTTATTTGGAATAAGCTCTAAATAAGGGAAAATATGGGTGATCGCGGCAAAGAGGCACGCAAATCCAAAGAAGGTCCCGTGCCTATCCGGTTAACGCAGACACCTACAACATATGGACTTAGCGGCGGTCCAGATCGCCATCAACGCCTATATCTACGGCTAGTGGGTGTGATTGGCTGCAAGCTCAGCGAACTATGAGCAATGGAATTAGCCTCAGCACCTTCTAAAGCGCGTAGGTACTGAATTTATTCGGTAATTTTGGAGGACCTGAATATGAATTCAGTTTCTGAATTACTTCCAGCGTGGGCGTTGATTATAATGTTGATCGCTCTATCGTTCCCTTTATTTATGTTTAGTTTGTGGTTTGTGATCAAAACAGCAATAGAAAAGGCTCTTGATGGCAAACTTAAACAAATTAAAGATGCGATAGACGTATTACAACCTATTCGTGATGACTTAAAAATGCTTAGAAAGTTGGATAAACTAGATTCATTGGATGTGTTGACGAAGTCTCGGCTACTGAATTCAAAATTTCTCTCGTGATTTACCCTCTCGATACGAACGAGAAGTTGTGTAATCGATTGCAATCGTGAGATGGTCAGGTACTCGACTTACGCGAGGCCATCCGCCCCAAGTCGCTGCGCGATTTCGAGGAGGCTTGCCACTATTTTACAGATGCTGGCTAATTCGAATTATCGAACCCGTAAAAATCTTGCGCTGCCTTCTGCAATTCGCCCGTAACGTCCCGCACCCCGGATATTTTCCAGACGTTATCGTGCAATATGAAGCGCCAGCTATTGGTGTGCTTGGAATACCTTGCAAGCTTGCGCACAACCTCCACCGGCACGAGGGCGGCTCTCAAGACCCTGAACTCTGGGTCCACGAGCAAGCCTGCCAGACAGGCAAAGGGCGGCGGCTCCTTGTCTAGGGCTCAGACCCATAAAATGGTTGGCATTAGCGCGGCGTTGTGATTCACGGATTCCGAGAGGAATCACTGATGAATCGGGATCAATTTTGGCTGACAGACACTCAGTTTTCGAAGATTGCGCCGCATCTTCCCACGGATACGCGCGGCAAACCGCGGGTTGATGATCTGCGCGTCATAAGCGGGATCGTCCATGTGTTGAAATCAGGTGGTCGCTGGATCGATGCGCCGCCTGAATATGGGCCGAAGAAAACGCTCTACAACCGCTATGTGCGCTGGGCCGCCAAGGGCGTCTGGTCCGATCTGTTCCAGGCGCTTGCTCAAGCCGGCGGTCCGCCCAGCGAGGTTCTTATCGACTCCTCCGCCGTGAAGGCGCATCGCTCGGCCTCGGGCGGAAAAGGGGGGGGAGAAAAATCAGACCATCGGTCGCTCGCGCGGCGGACGCACGACGACCCGAAGGGCCGCGAAGCGAATATCCACGCGCTGACCGATGCTCAATGCCGTCCGCTCGCTTTCATGCTCACGGGCGGCCAGATCGCTGACTGCGCAGCGGGCGCGGCGCTGCTCGCGAGGCTTCCGGACTGCGAAATCCTGCACGGCGACAAGGGTTACGACGCAAATGCGATCCGAAGGCAGGTCGAAGAGCGCGGCGCAATGCCGAACATTCCGCCGAAGGCCAACCGCAGATGGAAAAATTGTTTCTCGCCGTTCCTCTATCGAAACAGAAACGCCATTGAGCGAATGTTCTGCCGACTGAAGGACTTCAGGCGCGTGGCGATGCGCTACGACCGAAACGCCACAAATTTTCTCGCCGCCGTTTGCATCGCAGCCGCCGTCAGCTACTGGTTATGAGTTTGGAGCCTAAGATTTCCCGCGATAGGGTCCAGAATTCCTTGTTTCGCTTCAATGTGCGCATATTTATAGATATATTTCAATAGGTTATTGAGACCGCACAGAGAATGTGCCGTCAGCGGATCCAAGGTTCGAGCCCTTGTGCGCCACCATCGAAATCAAAGACTTAGAAGACGACAGCCGAAACGATCGACGCGCCTGGCAACCACCTGGCGACTACGATTCGGGGAAATGTCGAGCTTTTCGGTGAATGAATCGAAGCCACGCCGACTAGGAGCAAAGATAAGCCCAAGGCGCGGTTGGGGACGCTGCTTCCGGTCACGAGCGCAGCCAATCGTCGGGGCCAATCCTCCCTGCGTCGCCGCGGCTTGCATTCCCCCGGCGGCCGTGGAAAGACGCGGGCCGAACCGATCGCGCGCAAGGACCTCTTCCCATGGCCTTCTGGTTGGACATCACCGCCTTCGCCCTGAAAGCCCTCCTCATCGTTGCGGCGCTCGGCGCCCTCGTGGCGCTCATCGCGCGCCTGACGCGCCGCGACGCAGGGCGCGGGCGCGAAATCGAGGTCCACTCTCTCAACGAGCGCTATGATCAGATGCGCGACGAACTCGACGCGGAAATCCTCGACAAAAAGGAGCGGCGGTCACTCGCCAAGGCCCGCAAGCGCGAGGCCAAGGCGCGCGCGGCGGCTCCGACTGGCAAGCGCGTCTATGTGCTCGGCTTCAAGGGCGACCTGATGGCGTCGGCCGTCCAACGCCTGGCCCGGGAGATCGACGCCGTGCTCACCGTCGCGCGGCCCGAGACGGACGAGGTCGTGTTGCGCCTGCAAAGCTCCGGCGGCACGGTGACCGGCTACGGCCTCGCGGCCGCCGAAGTCTCGCGTCTTCGCGACCGCAAGATCAAGGTCACGGTCTCCGTCGACCAGGTGGCGGCGAGCGGCGGCTACATGATGGCCTGCGCGGGGGACAAGATCGTCGCCGCGCCCTTCGCGCTCATCGGTTCGATCGGCGTCGTGGCGCAGGCGCCGAACCTTCATCGCTTTCTCAAGAAGAACGACATCGACTATGAGGAGCTGACCTCGGGGGAGTTCAAGCGCTCCGTCTCGGTGCTCGGAGAAATCACGCCGGCCGGCCGCGAGCATTTCCTCGGCAAGATCGAAGACATGCACACAGCGTTCAAGAGCCTGGTCGCCGAGCGCCGCCCGACCGCCGACCTCGCCAGGATCGCCAACGGCGACGTGTGGCTGGCGAGCGAAGCCATGAGCCTCGGCCTCGTGGACGCGTTGTCGACGGGCGACGATCTCATCTTCCGCCTGAAGGACGAGGCGCGCCTCTTCGCAGTCGCCACCGTCGCGCGCAAGACGCTGCTGCAACAGCTTCTCGGCGGCCTCGGCTTCGAGGGGCCGTCGTCGTTCGCGCCGCTTGACGCGATCGCCAAAGCTTTCGGCACAGGTCGCATGACATGAACCAGATGCGCCAGCGCATGAAAAATGATCCAGCGCCGGCGAAGACTGAAAATCACGCTAGAGCATAGTCCGGAAAAGTTGATAGACTTTTTGGATCAGAATATGCAGCAAAACAATGAGATAACAGAGCGCATTCGAACTCGATGCGTGGCGAACGCGCTCTAACCCGCGGAATCAATGAATTCGACGCCGATTTGCGTCGCCTTCCGCCACACGACGCGACAGAAGCGCGGCGCTGCGCCGCTTTGAACCAGCTCGAATTGATCCGGAACGCCAACGGGGCTCTCGACGGCGAGCCGCGCGCCTTGTTCCGTGATGTCGCGGATGATGCAATCGATTGCGGCTCGCAGGCCACGGAAACTGATTTGCGCGCCTTTAAGCACGCGGCGACGATGAAAACGTCTCTTTTCCGTGTGCGTCGGGGCTTCCATCGGCGGCCATCCAAAGCGGCCCGCGAAGAGCGGAATGCCGGCATTACGGCGCGCCTGGCTTGCGCGTGGCTTGCGGCAAGGGGCGATGAAACGGCGCATCGCGGCTAATTCGCAACGCTCGCCAGTTCGTTCCCGGCGGGCGCCTGGCGCCGGCGCGGACTTGGCCCATCTGACCGCCATGCGAAAATGGAACCGGGGATTTGACCGGGTTTTGTCCGGCGCTCCCGACTTTCGGATCCCGATTCATCAGTCGTTTCGACGCGCCGAGGGTTCGATCTGCGCCGGCGACGTTCAGCTGGAGCCGCCCGGGACGGGCGTGGCCCCCACCAGAAACCGGCGCGCCCGGGGGCTGACGGCGCGCAGCAACGATTTCGAAAAATCCTGTTCCAGTCGAAGCGCGGCGTCCGGCGACATGTTGGTGGTGGAAATGCGCACCAAGACGCCGTCCGTGACAAAACCCCGCAAGCCGTATTCGACTTTCAGCAGCTGACGTTCGACATTATTGATCGCGACCTTGTCGCCGATCCGCATCCAGTAAATGATCGGCTCGATACGCCCTTCCCGCTGGGCGACAAGTTCGTGGACGGGGAACGCGGGGGCGCCGTCGCCCAGTTCGACGGCGCCGCTCTTCGACGCCGTCACGCGGAACCCCTGCGCCGCGTAGCAGATCTCGGGGCGATGCAGTTGCAGGCGGTCGCTCTGGCTGGCGCCATAGGCGACGACCAGCATGATCAGATGGCCGTCGGCGTCGACATAGCCCCGCGCGAGTTCGGCGTTGTAGATTTCCCTGGACAAAGTGTCCGAACCGGGAGGCGCCACGATCTGGATGTCCGGGACAGCTTTCCAGCCCGGAAGCGCGGCCGGGATCATCGACGCGAGTTCGGCCTGCGTGATTCGCTCGGCAAGCAGACGTCGCGGGATCAGGGCTTGCGCCGCCGCCGCGGCGGAGAGGATCGCGACGATGGCGATCAGAATGTTCAGGTGGCGAGCCGACACTCGAGAACCTCTCCTTTCAGGCCGACAAGGCCTTCTGCGCCGGTCTAGCCGCTGCGTGACGCCGTCGAACCAGGGGAAGAGAGGAGTCTGAGGGCAAGCCTGGGCCAAACCATGGGCTGGCGCGCGATCACGCCGCCCGTCTCTCCAAGAAACGGCGCTTGCGTGACGAATTCGAGGTCTTCCTTGGCGCGAATGCGTCGATCGAGGGCTTCGGCGAGCAAGGCGAGGATGACCCCGAGCGCCAGACCAAGAAAGGCCGCGAGCGGCACGACGATCAGTGGCTTGGGGAATGACACCGAGGTCGGCGGCGTCGCGTGATCGAGAACCTGGATGTTCGAAAAGGACAGCTGGCTTTGCAAGCGCGCCTGATTGGCCGCTTTCTCCAGGCGGTCGAGCTCGTCGCGATAAAAGGCCACATCGTTTTTCAGGCTGGCGAACTGCTGGCGTTTGCCCTGGATTCCGATCATCGCGCTGCGGCTCGTTTCGCTTTCGTTTTCAAGCTTGGCGATCTTTTCCTTCTGGGCCGCGATCCGGTCCTCGCAGCTTCTGGTGATAGCTCTCCAAAAGCTGGTCGATCTGCCGTTCGATTGATTTTTTTGCGGAGAGCTTTTCCTGCAGTCGTGGATTGTTCGGGCCGAGCGTGGTTTGCGCTTGGGCGATCGTGGCGTTCAAATTGGCGAGAGTGCCGCGCAGCGCGTCGATGGTCTGCACATCTCCCAGCTGTTGCGCCTCCCCGGCCGTCGCCGCCGTGTCGGCGGGAGCGTCGAGCTGGGTCTGCAAGGCGATCAATTCCGCTTTCGCCCTGGAAAGATCGCTCGAAACCGCAATCACCTGGTCAATGTCCGCATCCGCGGTGCTTGCCTCCACCAATTTCGCCGAAATCTGGAATTGTTGCAGCTTCTCCTCTTTGTCCGGCCAGTTGCGCGCGAATTTTATCGATCTGCGGCGCATACCAATCGGCCGCCTTTTGCCCCGCGGCGCCCTTTCCCGCCACCGCGGCGTCAACGAAAGCCGCCATGAAGGCGTTGGCCAAGGCGGCGGACTGCTGGGGCGCCGACCCCTTGTAAGTGAAGTCTATGACATTCGAACCGAGTTCGAATTTGGCGTCGAGATGTTTGAGAAGTTCAGCGGCCAGCCATTGGTCGATATTCACAAAGCCCGAAGCGCTCGAATCCTGAAAACGCCTTTGCGTCGCCGGATCGGAATCCATGCCCAGCTGCTTGACGACCGCCTCGGCGACCTGGTTGCTTTTCGCCAAGGCGACGAGATTGCCCTGCATGATCCCCATGGTGCTCCCGGCAGTCATCATACCGCTGACGGGATCGACGACGCCCGGGTCGATGCTCGCGGTCGCCGTCGCGTCATATCTGGCGGGGACGAGAAGGAGCACGAGGATGGCGCCCGCCAGCGTCGCCACGAACGCCAGGCCCAAAATCCATGATCGCCGCAGCAGAACCTGAAGTACCAGGGAAAGGGACATCTGAAATTCGACTCCGATCAGAAAAGACGCTCGTTGATGACGATCGTGTCGTTCGGCCGCACGACATCGTCGAGATTGGCGGAGATTTCCTCGGAGACTCCGTTCACCACCCGGCGGATCTTCAGGCGCCACCAGTCCGAACCGAGCAACGCGACGCCGCCGCCCGCCGCTATGGCCTCGCGGACATTCATGTCGGTACGGCTGATCGGATATTGCCCCGGTTTATTGACATAGCCATAAAGGTAATAAACGCCGCCTTCCTCGACATAAATCGTGTCGTTGTTCGACACCATCATGCCGTTTTCGCGGCCTTCGAGCAGGCTTCTTGCGTCAAACCGCCGCACGCGTCCATGGCTATGGACGACAATCGTCGAAACGCCCACGCCTTCCTTGATGCCGCCCGCGTGCGCGATCGCCTGGACGATCGACGAAGGACGATCCAAAGTGAAGGAGCCCGGTGTATTGACCCATCCGAGAACGGAAATCTGGGCGCCGAAAGCCTGCAGTTCGACGGAAACTTGCGGATCCTTGACCAACCCCTTCCGCACCAGGAGATTGGCGATCTTGACGCTCAGATCTTCCGTGGTCAGGCCGCTGGCCCGAATGGGGCCGGTGTAGGGAAGCGATAACGTCCCGTCCGGCTCGATGCGGGCCGTCGCGTTGAGTTCGGTCTGGTTCAAGACATTGATCTGCAAAACGTCGTTGGTGTTCAGCACCCGCCCCGACCGGGCTAAGGCGAAGCCCGCCTGGAAGAGCGCGCACAAGACCAAAACGACCCGCAGAAATCCGTGTTTCGGCACCTGGAGACCTCCTCGAAAAGTCCATGCGTCGCGCGTCATGTCCTATCTAGCCTTCAATGGGGTTTGTAGTCGAGACCGACCAGCACGATGTCCTGGACCGTCCGGTAGCCGTCTGACGTGCGGTCGCTTCGCTGATAGCTGGCGTGCGCGGTAAGGAAAGGCGTGACGTTGTAATTCAGACGGAACGATGGCGAAAGGCCGGCGCCGGCGCCATAATAAGCCGCCTGATAAAGCGGAACAGTCGTCACGCCGATGGGCGTAGCGCCCGTGTAGCTTGAATAGGAAAACGAAGCAATCATCGCTAATTTCGGCGTCCAGTAATACGTCACCGCAATTCTTTCCGCCGTCGTGGTCTGCGACGCGGTCAACACGGTGGACGGCGCCCCGACGCTCTGGCTTACGCTGGCGTTGACCAGCCATTTCCCGGACGGACGCCAGTTGAATGTGAGCGCATAGATCGGCGTGGTCTGCGAACCCGAGCCGCCGACCCGGACGCTGGTGAAGCCGCCCATCAGGTTCGTGTCCAATTGATCCGAGAAAATCCGATCATATGACAATTGGTAATTGACCTGATCGACCGTCGACAACTCCCCGTAAGCCGAACTGGAATAAAATGGCGTGGAAAAGGCGCTGGTGAAATCCCGTTCCGTGTATTGGACCGTCAATTTCGCGTTTTCCACTTCGGAAAGCGCATATTGCGGCCCGGTCGCCGCGTTCCACGACCGGTAATTCAGCCCCTGTGAAGAGATGCCGGAATTCGTATTCGCCACCAGGCCGCCGTTGAAGGTCCAGCCCAGCTTGTCATAGATATTGCAGGAACCCGTTTCGGTCAGCGACGCGACGTGGATCGTGTTCAACCCTGGCCCGACCTGCTCCTCGATCGTCGCCTGATGCGAGCTGTCCGACGCCACCAGCGTCCCTTGGCAATGCGAGGCCGTCGACCAGTTTACACCGGCATCCAGGGAATAATTATGCGCATCGGCCATGCGATCATGCAGATAATTGATGACCGTATAGTTTCCGTCCAGAAATAACTGCTGGCCGCTGACGTTGAATTTGCTCGTCCCCCCGACGCCAAAACTATTGTACCAGTCGCCCTTCGAGAAACCCGTGGGTACGGAATACCCGTTAGAAATTCCCAGAATATTGTCATTATATCCCAAGCCCTCGGAGAGACTGGGCTTCAAGACGAGATCGGCCCAATTGGAGTCGAGGGGCGTCCAACGCGTCAGCGGCGCGGGCGACCAGAGGTCGCCCGTCAGGAGATAAGCGTCGTCATTCTGGCTAGGGGCCTGCTGAGCCAGCGCGACGCCGCCGGAAAGCCAGGCGACGACGCAGCAAGCCCAGAAGCGCTTCGCTTGCATGACTCGCATAAACGAACCCACTCCGCCGTTCCGGACCGCTCTAACGCAAAGAATAAGCTATCCCCATGCCAGGACGCTCGGTTAGCCTGTGCGCAAAACTCTCTACACCAGGATATCAACTTCGCCTAATCCGCAAGACGTGGTTAATAATAGCCGAAGCGCCGCCCCTAACCGCTTCACCGGCCAGTCCGCGGGGTTGACGAAGGCGACAGGAAAAACGCGCTTGTCGTCCAAATTTGGGCGAGGCGCCGGCAAATTCCGTTCATCCGCCGGCTTCGCCGCGCCGGCGGCTTCGGTCAGGTGCGAGCGTCTCGAAATGCGGCTGATTCCGGATTTCGACGCCTGGCGATTTCGCACGCTCCAGTTCGCGCCCGATAAAACCGACGATTGGGAAGGAAACAACGTCCGCGCCGGAAACGGCGGCGGATCTTGGCGCAAATGAAGCCGCCCTTCACGAACGGGGGGCGCCGTCGGCCGCGAAAAGCGGAATGAATCGGCGCAGGAGACCGCCGAGAAGGATCAGCACGCCGTCGAGAAGGAAGAACAGCGCGAGCGCCACGACAAAAAGCAGCAATCCGGACACATCGTGCAAGGGGCCTTCGACGGCGTCGACGCCAAAATAATAGGCGCTGAGAATGAGGGTGATGACGCGGACGAAATTCGCCGCCATCGTGATCGGGATGATGGAGAGAAGCATCAGAATCGCGCGTAGCGGCGCGTTGCGCACGAAGGCATGGACGTAAAAGACGCCGATCGCCGAGAGCGTGAAAATCGAATTCATCCCGGAGCAGGCGTCCTTGACCAGCAATTCATAGGGGCCGATCATGACCATCACCCCGTTCTGGGCGACGGGGTAATCCAGGCGGTAGAGAAACTCGGCGGCCCAGTCCGACACCAGAAGCTTCAGCGGCACCGTGACGGCGTCGAGCATCCAGCCCGGGGGCGGCACGGCGAAAAGCAGAAATCCGATCGGAAAGGCATAGGCGCGCAAGCCTTTCCAGCCCAGGGCCAGAAGAACCGCGCCAATGATGATCGGGATTTGCGCCAGCACCTCCAGCAGGAGAACGTCCTGCGAACGCATTACGACCAGAAGCGCAAGCCCCGAAAGTAGCGCGAGCCATCCCGCGAAATATGCGGGCCGAACCTCGCCGAGATCGCGCCGGCGCCACACCTGCCACGCGAGCCAGCCGGAGGCGGCGATGATCAGCGGGCCGTGCCCCTCCTGCTCCGTCTGCCAGGCGCCATGAGCGAGCTTGACGATCGACGGAACGAAAGCGACGAAGACCGCGCCGGCGAGAGCTGCGTCAAACCAGAAGTCCGGCGCGCGACGGAGCAGCGGGACGGAAAGCCGAACGGATTTGGGCGAGGCGGCCTCCATGTCACCGCGCGCGCCAGACGACGGGATTTTTTTGGGCGGAGGCCGCTCGACGCGGCATTGTCCAAGTCATTCCGTTCAATCCCCACGTCGCCGCATCCGCCATGGATCTCGCGGAACTGAACGCCGCTTTGGCGCCAAGGCCCCGATGCGACGGCCGCTCTCGCCCTCCAGGCGTCGAAGCCCCAGCCCTTGGCGAAGAAAATACCAATTCCGCGCCCCGTCATTCGTCCATGCGGACGATGTTGAACTATATCGCGCCACGCGCGCGAGTCCACAGCCGCCGCCCGTCGTTTCGTTGCTTTTCCCTTCTCGTGTTTAGCGTCAGAATGTCCAATCGCATCGAGACAAACCAGAAAACACAACCCGAATGATTCCCATCCGCCACAAATTTTCGCGTCTGCGCGCGGCCGCGCCTATGGCCATGCTTCTGGCCTTGGCCGCAGGTCGCGACGCCGGCGGGTTTTCCCGGCGCCCGACTCCTTATGACGATCTGAAATCCTTCGCCGTCAACATCGTCCGGTCGCCGCCGCAGCCATGGCCGGGCTATGGGATCTATCTCGGCCAGGGACTGGTGATCACCGCCGCTCATGTGGTGGGCGGCGCCACGGCGGCAAACCCCAACGTGGTCATCGCGGGGAAAAGCCTGCCCGCGACCATCGTCCGGCAGGGCGAATTCGAGCGCGTGGACCTCTCGCTTCTGCGCATCGATCCGCGTCTTTTGCCGATGCGCCTCGCCCTCTCCATGATCCCGCTTTGCCCGTCGCCGCCACGTCCCGGCCAACCCGTGGTGACGGTGACTCCGGATGTGGTGGCCGCCTCGCGCATCATGGCGCCGCAACTGCTGCCGTCCGATGTCCGGAACCGGTTCGACACAGTGATCGCCGACGTCGCGACCACCGGCAATTCCGGCTCCGGCGTGTTCGACGCGAAAAAAAAATGCCTGATGGGGATCATGAGCCGGAAAATCCAGCTTGTCGCGGCTGCGTCGGCCGCAGGCAAGGGCAGGACCCTGCGCGACCTCGCCAAATATTTCGTTCCCGCCGCGCAAATAAGGGATTTTATCCGTTAAGCCCGCGCCGTGCGGGAGAAGCGCCCGTCCACAAAATTCGCAATCCGCCGGCAGCGCCTTTCTGGCCACGCGACCGCAACGCCCGAACGGTCACGCGCGCCCGAATCGTCATACAACCGTGGGACGAAACAGCAACGCTTCTTTCCTCCGCCGCCGCTGTCAGGACCGCTTCGACCTGCCAACAGGCGACGGACTCAACAAGCTCGATTCAATTTTTTGAGGCCACGGGAGCGACGACGAGCGCGCGATAATCCGCATAGTTGCGAACCATGCGGTGAACGGGAAAGAGGATCGTCGTGATCGGGAAAGAGGGCGCCCAATGAATACGGACGCCGACAGCGTCTTCCAGCGACGCGTCGCAAACGCGCGTCAGATTGGCATACATGGCGGAGACGAGATGATTCATGGCGAAACCAATCGACTTATCGTGGAAGCGCCGCGACACGCTGAACCCACCGTGGACACAACCTTAGATAGCAATCTCTAACGGCTTACTAATTTACCATCCACCCTTTTTAAAATTAAATTGATATGCCCCGCCAGTCAACGGGCGCAAGGCGAAATCTGCGGGCGACCAGAGACGGAAATGACGCAAGGAGGCGCAATTTCGGGAAATCTTCGGCCTCGGAGGATGAAACGCCCGCGCTCCCACGCGGCAAGCGCCCGCCCCTCGCCCTCGGCGGCAGGCGCCTTCGCGAGGAAAAATCTCCCGCTCACGCCGCCACGGCGGCGCCCTTCCGGGAAGCGCGATAGCCGGCCAGACCGAGACCGGCGAAGCCGAGCAGCATAAGCGCCCAGGTGGACGCCTCAGGCACAGCCGTGATGGTGATGGTCGCAGAGCGCCCAGTAGTGTAGTCGGTACCCGGAAAAACGCCAACAGCGAACGAAGGGTCAAACTCCCCTCCGCTGTATGCTTGATCGGAAACGACATTGATGACGTAATCCCCCGTCGAAAGGCCGCCCCCCATACCAGCATCGGGATTATACCACACGACGTCCGTAACGCAGCTTTGGCACGGGTATGACGCTGTATAGTTCCAGACCGAAACGTCGGTTGAAACGTCTTTCTGCGTAGTTCCGTTCATCGTGATCGGCGTCGGATTGGAGCTCTGATCCCATGACGCGGTGATGGTGGTTGTGGCGCCGTCGTCACCAACCGGCACGCCGGTATCCGTCACCGTAACGAGAAGCGTCTCGGCCTGCGCGGCCAGAGGCGCCAGCGCGAGGGCGGCGCCCAGGGCGATCGAACCGACAGCAAGAGACGAAATAATTTTGCGCATCTGAGCCCCCCAATGAAGCGCGCCTGACCCGGGCGAGGCAGATAACAATTAGCGTAAGGTTAGCATTATGCGCCGCGAGCGTAAACCCGTAAATCGCCCCGCTGCTCCTGCAACCATTCGTTGCATGCAAAACCTTAAAAATATATTTACCGTATATGCTTGCGGCAAATGTGCTCGAACATTGAGCCGGATCGGGTCGGCGTGCGAAAAACATCGATCCGCTGCACAGAGCGGAAACAGGCCGGGGGAGAGAGCCTCGCCGAGGCGGGGGGTCGCGCGCCGGATCCGAGAATTCGCGTGCGTCGAATCAGCCGCCGCGATATAGCGGTGAGGAAATTTTCTGGAAAAGAGTCGACGACGATCCGGCCCGCGGGTTGGCGCCGCCGTCGAAATGGACGATACGCCGGAGGCGCGTTCGGCCCCCTGCGCCGTGAGGCTCCTCGCCCTCCGGCCCGGCCGCCCGTCGCGCGTTCCGTTCGAAGCTGGCTTCCGCGCCGCGTTCAAGAGGTTTGCCTTGGACCGAAATTCCCATTCCGGCGCCTGCGTCATCGTCGTCGAGAATCTCCCGGTTCCCTTCGACCGCCGCGTCTGGCAGGAAGCGAAAGCCCTGCGCGACGCCGGCTACCGGGTCTGCGTCATCTGCCCGCTGAACCAGGACTACCGCAAGGAATATGAAGAGATCGACGGCATAGAAATCCACCGCCACCCGCTGCCGGTGGAGGCGCGCGGCAAGCTGGCCTTTCTGGCGGAATATTCCTTCGCCTTGTTCCACGAATTCCGGCTGCTGCTCAGGATCTACCGGGCGAAGGGCGTTTCCGTCATCCAGGCCTGCAACCCGCCCGATCTCATCTTCCTGGCCGCCCTGCCCTTCCGGCTGCTCGGCGTCCGCTTCATCTTCGACCAGCACGATCTCTGCCCCGAACTGTTCGTCGCCAAGTTCGGCAGGAAGGGCGTGTTCTACTGGCTGCTGCGCGGCGCCGAATGGCTGACCTACAAATCGGCCGATTTCGTCATCACCGCCAACGACACGTTCCGCGAAATCGCTCTGGAGCGCGGGGCCAAGGCGCCGGAAAAGGTTTCCGCGGTCTATTCCATTCCCGATCGCAAGAATATCTATCGCACGCAGCCCGAGCCGGGCGTCGCCGGGGGCAGGAAGTTCGTGCTCGGCTATCTCGGCATCATCGGCGACCAGGACGGCCTCGATTATCTCGTGCGCGCCGTCGCCCATCTCATCCGCGAACTCGATTTCTCCGATTTCCAAGCTCTCGTCGTCGGCGACGGCCCGGCGCTCGGCTCCGCGCGCGCCCTGGCGGAGGAACTGGGCGTCGCGGATCACGTGACCTTCACCGGTTTCCTCAGCGGAGAACGCCTCATGCGGCATTTGAGCGCCTTCGATATCGGGATCATTCCGGACCCGGTGAACGAGACCAACGACAAGATGAGCATGAACAAGGTCTTCGAATATTGCGCCCTCGGCATTCCCACCGTCGCCTTTCCGCTCACGGAAACTCGGCGCCTGCTGGGGGACGCCGGCGTCTACGCCCCGACGCCCGACGCCAAGGGGCTGGCGCGCGCCTGCCTGGAGCTGATGAAGGACGACGCCCTGCGGCGGTCCAAATCGGAAACCGCCAAAAAATTGTCGGATACGGCGTTCAAATGGGAGCGCGAGGAGAAGAAATATCTGGCCGCCTACGCCCAGGTGCTGGGGCGCGGCGCGAATGAAGGCGCCGACGGCCAGATTCGCCCTTCAGATCGCGCCACCGAAACGGGCGTCGAGGCGCCCGAGCCGCCGCGCTGAGTCCGCAGGGCGTCCGGCGGCCATTGGCACGGCGCAGGTCCGGCCCCAATGTTTGAATGTGGCCTGCCGGTTGCGCTTCCGGTCGCCAGGGGATTTACTATGGCGCGGCTTTTACGCGCGTTTCACGACAGGACGGCCCGGGCGCGTTCCGCTCCCGGCGCCGTCGCTCAAGGAGAGAAGTGACATGTCGAAGATTATGAGAAAGACCGGTTTTGCGATCAATCCGGCTTTCGGCGCCGTGGCCGTGGCGGTTCTTCTTCTCTCCGGTTGCGGCAAAAGGAGCGCCGACAAGCCGCTCGGACAGGTCGTTGGCCATGTCTACGGCGAGGACATAACGGCACAGGAAATCGAAAACGAATTCCGGCACGCCAATATTCCGGCCGACAAGCGTGACGACGCCGTCACCCGCAAGATCCTGACGGAAATCCTCGCGCGCAAGGCGCTCGCCCATCAGGCGGTCGTCGCAAAGCTCGACCGCGAGCCGACGGTCCAGCTCGACCTGTACCGCAACAAGGAGAATCTGCTCGCCCAGGCGCAAATGCAACGCCGCATGTCGAGCGAGATCGCCGCCATCGGGCAGACCGACATCGACCAGTATATCGCCGCGCATCCGGCGCGCTTCGCCCAACGCGCGATCATCCTCGCCGACCATATCCAGATTCCGCCGCAAAGCGTGACCCCGGAGGTCGGCGCCGCGACCAGGGACGCCAAGACCCTGGCGGATGTCGAGGCCAAACTCACCCAAATGAATGTTCCCATGAAAAAGTCGTCCGGCGCGCTCGACACCGCCGTCCTGCCGGAAAAGATCTCGGAGCAGCTGGAAGCCAAACATGCGGATGACGTGTTTTTCGCGAGGACGCCGAGCGGCGGCGATTTCTTCACCGTCACGTCCGTCCAGCCCAAGCCTCTGACCGGCGCGGAGGCCGCGAAACTCGCCAAGGAAATGATCGCCCGCGAAAAGTTCGGAGCCATCGAGCAGCAATCGCAGAGCGACGCCCTAAAATCTGCGACTTTCGAGGGCCATTATGCCGACGTGATGAAAGACGCGGCCACGAAATAGCCGGCGGGACGAGCCGGCTTCACGATTTCAGGCGCCCCGAGAGGCGTCCAGGAAGGGAGGTTCCCATGTGCCAGCCATTGCCGTTTCAAATCGTCGAACTGCTGCCGGACGAAAAAGCGCTGGTGAAAGTCGGCGATTTCACCGAAGAGGCCATATTGGACGTGATCGACGACCCGCAGATCGGCGATTTCCTGATCCTTCACGGGAAAATCGCCGTCGCCAAGATCGATCCGCAGGAGGCGCTGGAAATGCTGGCGGGCCTCGGAGTTGAAGCGCCCGTCGCGTTCAGGGCGCAAGCCTCCGTGGCCTGAACGCGGTCGCGGCAGTTCGGAAGCTTTGGCGGAAAGGGCGTCGATCACCCCCGGCGACGCCGCTGTCGAGCGGCGACCGCCTGGCCCGGGAGCGTCAAACCGTCAGTCGAAGTGGTAGTTCAGGCCGATCCTGACGAGTTGACCATCGTAACGGAACGCGGTGGAGGGGAGAACGGTATTGGACAGTCCAAAGGTCAAGGAAGCCGGCGACGCGCCGTAGCGAGCTTCGCCCAGATCATAGTACAAATATTCCGCTTTCAGGCTCAGGGCGCCGGAGAACATCCATTCCAGACCCGCGCCGGCGGTCCAGCCGGCCATAAGGCTGTTATTCAAGCCGCTGGAGCCGGAGGTGTGAAAGAACGGGGATAACGTTCCATTCCATTGCTGATCGATGAATGTGCCCGAGCTGGTCTCGCCATACGCCAGACCGCCGGTCAAATAACCGAGCAGGTCCGACCGCAGGAAAAGCCCCAGGCGTCCGCGCAGCGTGCCGAGCCAGTCCAGGGACGCCGTGTTGTCGACGTGCGTCGTCAGCGCGAACAGGTTGAAAGGGGGGGTCGAAGAATAAGTGGTGTAGGAGCCCTGACCATTCGCCCCGGAGCCTTGAATGTCCGCCTCGAGACCGAGCAAGCCGCGGTTGAGCTGAAGGTTGTAGCCGACCTGGCCGCCGCCGATATATCCGTTCGGCGCCGGTGTGGAATCGCCGGCGATCGCCTCCGCCAGGTAGGGCGCCCATGTGATGCCCAATAAATGGTCGAGAGCAGCCGATCCTACGATGGCGCTATTGGACGCCTTCGAATGGACGCCCCAATCATAACCGGCGTTGAGACCGGCATAGAAGCCGTTCCAGACGGGTCCGGATTTCACTTCCGGTCCCTTGACGATCAGCGGGCGCCGCGGGTCTTGCGCGCCGAAATGATAGTTGAGGCCGATGCGGACGATTGAACCTTCGTAACGGGCCGAAGAGCTGGACGCGACGATATTCTTGCCGCCGATTCCGCTGAGAGGCGCGGTCACCAGCGTTCCGGACGGGAAATCGCCCTGGCCGAGATCGTAATAGAGATACTCGCCCTTCAGGCTGAGCCCCGGCGCGAACATCCATTCGAGGCCGCCGCCGATCGTCCAGCCGATAAGCGTATCGGAATAGCCGCCAGAGGCTGCCGACGAGGAAGCGAGGGAATAGGGCGTGTGCGCAGGCGTGTCGGGCCAACTCTGCGTCGCGCGGGAATTGGCGCTGACGCCACCGTAGGCGAGGCCGCCCGTGACATAGGCAAGAAGTTCGGGCGTCGCCGAAAACCCGACGCGGCCGCGCAAGGTGCCGAGCCAGTCGAGGCTCTTGCTATCGTCGAAAACGGTCGTCACCGGTTGAGAATCGCCGTTGACCACGGCGTTTGCCGTACGGGTTGACTGCGATATCGACGCCTGGCCGGCGCCCTGGATGTCGGCTTCGCCGCCAAGCAGCCAGCGGCCGCTGATGAAATTGTAGCCCACCTGCCCGCCGCCGATCGCCGTGTCGCCGGAGGCCGCAGCCGCGCCGGTGATGTTGGCGGCCGAAACCTGCGCGCCGTTGGGGCTATTGTAAAACATGTCCGCCGCGTTCGAGACCACCCTGCCGACCGAGGCGATATTGGGACTGGCGTCGAACGCATAACCGGAGTTCAGGCCGGCGTAGAAACCCGAAGAAGTGAAGTCGACGGCGCCGCGTTCGACCGGGCGCGCCAATCCGAGATGGGGGGCGCCGAGGGGGTCGCCGGCATAGGTCATCTGATAGTTGAAGGTGGCGGCGTAACCTTCCCGCGCATAAGGCACATTGGAATTCACGCGCGCGAGTTCGAGACCCAGGGTTTCGGCGAACGGCCAGCCTGTGAATTTGCCGTTGGCCCTGAGCCCGGCGCCGAAGGACGTCGCGTCGACGTTGGGATTCTCGCCAAGGTACACATGCTGGAAAGTTCCGCCGCCCCAGGCGCCGAAAAGATAGGGCGTCGCAATCCCCGCCGCTCCGCCCAGTTGCACCGCCAGCGGGCGCTGCAATTCGGCGCGGCCCACCGCCCCGTTGTCGACATAGAGCGTGCCGAGGCCGAAGCCGGACAAAGCGTCAGGGCCCGCGAGCTGCAATTCTTCCGATTCCATCAGCGACTGGCCAAAGCCAGTCTGGGCGCGGCCCAACAGGGAAAGGACCAAACCTTCCGGCAAAGGCTGAGTGATATGGACTTCGCCATAGAGCTTGCTGAAATCCGGGCTCGCTCCCGGCCTCGACAACGGTTCGAGGAGGCTGCCGTTCAGCCCGCCCAGCCCATGCTCGTAAACAACCCCGCTGATCGCATTGCCGCCCCAGGACCAGGGGAAAGCGACATGCCATTCGGCGGCGGCGCGCAGATCTTCATACTGGTCGTGGAAAAAGCTGAAGTCGGGCAGCCCGAACAGGTTGCTGTGAGGATATGGAGTGAGGGACGAAATGTTGTCCACAAAATCGAAGCCAAACTGGACATGCAGCGACTGCTCCTTCGTCAGAAGCAGCGGATAGTTGGCGCGCACGGAGGCACGCTGCAATTCGTCATAAGAGCTTTCCGGAGCGACATAACCGGGGCTAAGCAGCGTAAAGGCCGGCGAGGGCAAGCTGCGCGACTGGGCGTAGCCGGCGCCGAGCGTGAAACCATCCGCGCCGATCGGCACGAAACCGCCGAAGTCGAACGATTCGGTTTGAGCGGTCCCGTCAAAAAATCTCCCGAAGTCGGTGCCGGAACTGAACCCGGCGTGCAGGTTCTCCCCGAATCCCAACGCATTATTGATGCTGAATGTCTGGGTAAACAGATAAGTCCCGTATTCACTGGGCAAATAATTATTGACGCTCGTCGCCGAGGTGAAGGGCGTCTGCGTCGCCTTGACAATGAGAACCACGCCCCCGACCTCGTCCCCGAGTTTCGACGCCGTGCCTCCGCTCACGCCCGGCAGTTCGCCAAGCAGCTGAATATGGCGCTGAAGCTCCGCCTTGGTGAGGTGGCGGCGCCCGACGATGGGGCTCAGGCGCGCGCGGACCAGGCCGCGGATTTCTTCAGGCACGCCGGAAAGATCCAGGCTTTCGATGAAGCCGTCGATGACCCTCACGCGAATTTCGCCACGCGCAAAGGCTTGCGGCTCCAGCACGGCGTTGACGAGCGGGTAGCCGGCGTCGAGATAGGTCTGCTGAACGGCGGCGGCGAATTGGTATGCTTGCGCAAGGGTGATCCGGCGGCCTTCGACCCCTGCGATCAAGGCGGACATCTGAGCCTGGAACTCGGGGAAGCCGCCTTCGATTCTCACCGCCCGCACCAAGGCCACCCGCCTTGCCGCATCAGGCGGCGGCTTTTGCTGGGCGACGGTCTGCGTCGAGACTTCCGACTTAACATTGGATGGCGTGGCGGCGTTGGACAGAGGGCCGGTGACACCGAGCACAGGCGCGAGATTGGCGCGCTGGGCCAAAGCGGGCGAGGCGGCCAAAACGGCGACGGACAACGTCAGCGCCAGTCGGCTCGCGTCTCTTCTTGTTCGATTATAGCGCGCTGCGAGCCGATAAGTCATTTCACTCCCTTGACGCCCCAGCGAGGCCTTAACAAACCCGGTCGAAAGAGTCTCGAACTCATGATTCCGCATAATCTAGCAAGATCGAGCTGCGAAATCCTCCCCCCTCACGCGATTCGCAAGCCGGTGTGGCCCGGGCGCCACAATGAAACGCGACTCCGATGGCGGATATCCCGTCAGATGCGGAAGCCCAAGCATTTTCAGGCGAATATCCGCCGAGCTGATTATCGGCTCATCTGTCCTGACGCCGCTGAAAATCGCCCTGACCGCTTGCGCCGCATGCTCCGTCGCCTGCGGGAGCAACGCGCCCAACGAGGGCGTTCATTGTCGACGGCGGCCTCCTTCGGCGTCCCGGCGCCCTCAATGGCGCGCATCGGCGGCCCGAGGCTAAACAGCGACATGGGTCAGGCCGCGCCCGTGAACCGTCGCACGCCCGATTTCGACGGCGCCCGGTCGGCGTCGACGGCTGTTCGCGCGACCTCGCGCCCTCCCTGCGCAAACAGCCCTCGGCCGGCCTTGGCGCGGCTGGCGGCCAAGCCTGGTCCGCAGAACTGGATTGGTAAACGCTCGATAAACTTTCGTTTAGCTCTCAATCCGCCAGAAGCCGTAGCAATAGACGAACGTTGTAACATAGAAACATGCATGCGTAAACGAATTGACGTCTATTATTCAAGTTCTTTAGCCTCTAATGATTTCACGTCGACGCAAGATAAAGCCAGCGTCGAGGGGATGCGCCGCTTGGCGATGAACAATGTTTGTATTCATGTATCATGCAAAGCGCGACGCAAACGACAGTGGGAGATGTCACGATGAAAAAGCTTCTTATTGCTGCGGCGGTTGTCGCTCTTACCAGCTCTTCGGCCTTCGCTCATCATCAGTCGGGGCCGTCGGGATTCGGCAACACGAACACAGCCACTGTTACGGCGAAATACGGCGGCACCGCCTTCGTCACCCAGGGCGGGGTTTGGAATACCAACACGGCGACCGTTTCGTCTTTCGGCGACGGCAGCATGGTGATTCTCATCCAGGACTGAGCCTTGGGCCAGGCCAGGCTCCCAGATCACGCGTCGCCCGCCAGCAGGGCGGCGCGTGATGCGGCAAAGCCGGTCGAACGATTTCCTGCTTAGAGGAGCGCTAGCCATGAGACCCTATCGTGCAACATTGGCCGCCTTGTTTGGTTTACTGGCGTGCTCGGCGGCGGATTCCGCCCTCGCGGGCGGAGGCTATGTCATGACCGCGGGCAGCGTCACATACGCCTCCAGCAATCCGCAGCTGTCGATTTTCGCGACCGTGCAGGTTGGCGGCAATCCTGTAGCCGGCGTGGTCCAGGCCTCCACGAATAACATCGCGGCGATCGGTCAGGTCGGGACCACGACTTCGGCGTCGGTCGGCCAGTCCAGCGGGGCGGGCGGCCACAATGTCGCGATCATCAGTTCGTCTGCCGGCCCAAGGCTGACCACATATTTCGGCAGCGACCAGATCGCCATCATCGGGCAGTGACGCGGCGGTTCGCCGCCTCGTATCGGACCATGGCAAGGAGGAAGCCATGTCGCAGTTGACGGGGTTGATGCGAACTGTTCTCGCCGCGGCGGCGGCCATTGGCGTGGGTGGCGACTTCGGTGTCGTCTTCGTCCAGAACGAGGGCGACAATTCGGCGACGATCATCCAGCGCGGACCCTTCGGGAGCGACGCCAAATTCGAGGTGAAGCAGGGCGATGGTTACATCGTCATCGAGGGTCGCGACGGCAGCGGCGGCAGAGTCACGATCATCCAGGGCGATGGCCGCGGCGAGAGATAGGATTTCCGATCGCAGGGAGCGGGCGGCCGGGGAAACCGTTTTTTCAGCCGCCCTCCAACCGGCGAACGCCCGGCGCGGGATCGAAGAAAGGCCCCCCCTTCAGGATCCCAAAGCGCCGGGCTGTTTAATGCAGGCGGCGGCGCGGAGGGGCGGACGTTCCAGGCTCCGGGAGCCGCCGCGGGATTAGGCGAGAACTTTCCGGTGAACGTCTCCGTGAACGAACGCGCCGCTGTGCTCAGCTACCGAGACGGCCAGGCCCCGTTGTCGTCAGGCGAGGCGAAAATGCGCAAGGCGCTGGTGATCGAGGAAATGCCTGAACTGGCCGGCTTCGTCGCCGCGGTTTTTGAGCATCTCGCGTTCGAAGCCTTTGCGGTTGAAACCGTCGCCGAGGCGATCGAGATGCTGGACCGAGACGGCGAATTCGAGGCTGTATTCATCAGCACGAATGGCGAGAAGGGCGTCAACGCCGTGGAACTCGCCACATTGATCAAGGCGCGTCGGCCTACGATAGAGGTTTTCGTTTCTTCGGAGCGGCTAGAGCGTCTGCATGAACTTCCGCCCTGCGTCTTCATCGCCAAGCCGCTGAATCCTTCGACGCTCATCGAGATCATCACGCACGTCATTCGCACGCGGCCCACCTCCGACCGCGATGGCCGCACGTCGCAAGGAGGCGCTCCGAATTGCTGACGGCGGCTGGCGGCCCAGTGAACGCTCGCGAGGGAAGCGTTCGGACAGCGACGTCGGAACGGCCGACGCCACGGAAATCGCGCCGCTCACCGTTCCCCCGGCGTGTCGCTGACGGAGCTAACTTTCTGTAATTATAGCGTAGTTTGCGTCATCGGGACTTTTGGGGACTGACGACGGCCGCCGGAGGACATTCTCGCCGTCATCCGATAACGAAAATTTGAATGGGTATAATCCACAATTGCGTGCAACCTAAAGATTGCGTAAAGGTTTTGTTGACGATTTCAAGAAGAGCCGTCGGCGGCGGCATCCCCGCAAGCGCAGGTCTGGCGCACGGCGAGCAGGATTTGCCCCCGAAGCTCTACACAGGGTGGAAAGGGGGGAACTCAACCAGGGGGAACATTTTTTGGAAGCGATCGTCAAGGTCGCCGATCAGCTTTTCTGTTCGCTCCAACTGACCAGACGGGGATGTTGTTCATGGTCAGCGCTCGGACAGTGAAATCCCGCCGGACCTGAAAAGCCGACCGAGGGGTTGGCGATGGTCCGCAAGTGGATAGTGGTTGACGTGGAAGAGAATACTACCTGCAACGTTGAGGCGAAAAAAGGAGTTCTTCTTTTTGGAGTCGCCGACGAACTAATGTGGGGGGAATTAGACGTAACTCAAAAACGGGGTAGTAGCGTTATGTTGGCTCGTTCCAAGAAAGGACCGGCGAGCGCCCCTTCACGAATTGCTTCGTCTGCCCGCACGGTTCAACGTGGAAAAGTTGACCGAAACCGACAGGAAATTCGCAAACCGGAGTCGGGGAAAAGACCCGAGCGAAGGAAGATGGCGCTCATCAGCGCCAACATCGTCATGCGGGACAGCCTGCTTCTGGCGCTTCGCGACGGCCTGAACGCCGACATTGTGGTCTCGCCGTCGGTGGACGAATGGATGCAGGAAACCCATGCCGCAAGTTACGACCTGATCGTCACCCACTGCGGCGGCGACCGGCGCGGCGGCGAAATGGCGCATCTGTGTCAGCTTCTGGAGTCCCTGGCCGGCGGCCCGAATTTCGTCATACTCGCCGATTCAGAACGGCCGGCCGACGTCATCGCGGCGTTTGAACGCGGCGCGCGCGGCTATATTCCGACAAGCGTTTCGCTTGACGTCATGATCGAGGCGATCAGGCTCGTTTTCGTCGGGGGCGTTTATTGCCCGCCCTGCATGGCCAAGGTTCACGACGTGAAGGCGGATCTGGAACCCGATTGTTCCGATTGTCCGCTCGTGCTCACGCCAAGGGAGGCCTCCGTATACAAGGCGGTCAGCGAAGGCCAGCCAAACAAGGTGATCGCGGGCGAACTTGGCATCAGCGAAGGCACAATCAAGGTTCATGTCCACCGGATCATGAAGAAGCTCAACGTAAGCAACCGTACACAGATAGCGATCTGCAGGCGCGATCAGTAGTCGGCGCATGAAAACCGCGCCGGGCAATGATCGCGTGGCGGAAGAGGTGGGATTCGAACCCACGGTGGGCTTTCACCCACGGCGGTTTTCAAGACCGCTGCCTTAAACCACTCGGCCACCCTTCCTGAGCCGTCGGCGCCTTCTCGCCCCTTTGCGCGCGAAAGGCAAGCGGTCCCTTCGCGGCCTCACAAAGGCCGCATCGACTTCCTATTCGCGTCGCGATCCTTTAGCAGACCTTCCTCGACCCAACGGATCAGACCGCGGATATGAACGACAGCGCTGCCGACAGTGACCCCAATTCCACGGAAAGCCGGACGATTTCCTTCGTCTCGCTCGGCTGCCCCAAGGCTCTGGTCGATTCCGAGCGCATTCTCACCAGGCTGCGCGCCGAAGGCTATGCGATCAGCCGCAACCATCACGGCGCCGACGCCGTCATCGTCAACACCTGCGGCTTTCTCGACAGCGCCAAGGCCGAGTCGCTCGCCGCCATCGGCGAGGCGCTCAAGGAAAACGGCAAGGTGATCGTCACCGGCTGCATGGGCGCCGAGCCCGGCCCGATCCTCGACGCTTTTCCCAAACTTTCCGCGATCACCGGCCCGCAGGATTACGAGAGCGTGATGGCGGCGGTCCATCGCGCCGCCCCGCCCGCCCCGCATCCTTTCATCGACCTCGTGCCGCCGCAGGGGGTCAAGCTTACCCCCCGCCATTATGCTTATCTCAAAATATCAGATGGTTGCCACAACTCCTGCACCTTCTGCATCATCCCGAAGTTGCGCGGCGACCTGGTTTCGCGGCCCGCGGCGGAGGTGCTGCGCGAGGCGGAAAAGCTGGTCAAGGCCGGGGTGAAGGAACTGCTCGTCGTCTCGCAGGACACTTCCGCCTACGGCCAGGATCTGCGCTACGCCTCAAGCCTTTTCGACGGCCGCGAAGTCCGCGCCCGTTTCTACGACCTCGCCGAGGAGCTGGGTCGGCTCGGCGTCTGGACCCGGCTTCATTATGTCTATCCCTATCCCCATGTGGACCAGATCCTGCCGCTGATGGCGGAGGGGAAAATCCTGCCCTATCTCGACATTCCCTTCCAGCACGCCGCGCCGAACGTGCTGCGGGCGATGAAGCGGCCGGGCAATGTCGAAAAGACGCTGGAGCGCATCCAGGCCTGGCGCGCGCTGGTCCCCGACCTCGCCTTGCGCTCGACCTTCATCGTCGGCTTCCCCGGCGAGACGGAAGAGGATTTCCAGATCCTGCTCGACTGGCTGGACGAGGCGAAGCTCGATCGCGTCGGCGCCTTCAAATACGAGCCGGTGGCCGGCGCCGCCGCCAATGACCTCGGCCTCGCGCCGGTCCCGCCCGAGGTCCAGCAAAACCGCTGGCGGCGCTTCATGGAGAAACAGCAGAAGATTTCTCAAACCCGCCAGAAGGCCAGGATCGGCAAAAGGCTCGCCGTGCTGATCGACAAGGCTTTTGCCGGCGGCGGCGAAGGCCGGAGCAAGGCCGACGCGCCGGAGATCGACGGCAAGGTTTTCGTGGCGTCGCGCCGCCCGTTGCGGGTCGGCGACATCGTCACGGTGAAGATCGACCGCGCCGAGGCGTACGATCTTCACGGGACGGCGGTCTAAACCCTACGTCAGCAGGACCGTCGCGCCGGTGGTCTGGCGGGCTTCCAGCCGGCTTTGGGCCTGCGCCGCCTCTTCCAGCTTGTAGCGGGCGTGGATGGCGATCTTCAGCTTGCGGGAGCCGACGGCTTCCATCAGCCGCGCCGCCATTTCCCGCAATCGCGATTCATCGGCCATATAGGTGAACAAGGTGGGCCGCTGGACATAAAGCGAGCCCTTTTGCGCCAGCAGCCCGAGGTTGAAGGCCTCGATCGGCCCCGAGGCCGAGCCGAAGCTGATGAAGCTTCCCAGGGGCCGCAGGCAATCGAGCGAGCCCGGATAAGTCGCCTTGCCGACGCCGTCATAGACAACGTTGCACAGCTTGCCGCCGGTGATCTCGCGCACCCGCGCGACCCAATCGTCCTGCCGGTAAAGAATGGTGTGGTCCGCGCCGGCCTCGCGCGCCAGTTTCGCCTTGTCCTCGCTTCCCGCGGTGCCGATCACCGTCGCGCCGAGATTTTTGGCCCACTGGCAGAGAATGAGGCCGACGCCGCCCGCCGCGGCGTGGACCAGCACGATGTCGCCCGGCTGGACCTTGTACGAGCGGAACAGGAGATATTCAGCGGTCAGGCCTTTCAGCATCATCGCCGCCGCCGTCTCAAAGGAAATGTCGTCCGGCAGGGGAACGACGAATTTCGCCTCGATATTGCGCGCCGACGCATAGGCGCCGAGCGATCCGGCATAGGCGACGCGGTCGCCGACCTTGAAACGGGTCACTCCCCCGCCGACCGCCACGACCTCGCCCGCGCCCTCATTGCCGGGAATGAACGGCAAGGACGGCGCGGGATAGGCGCCGGTGCGGAAATAAACGTCGAGAAAATTCACGCCGACGGCGTGCTGGCGGATCTGGACCTCGCCGGGACCGGGCGGCGGCAAGTCGCCGAGATCCTCGTAGCGCAGAACCTCAGGCCCGCCGATTTCATGAATGCGGATCGCCTTGACCATGGATCGCCTCCTTTTTGGAGGAATTTAGGTCTGCGGCAAGGCGTCGGCAATGCCCCGCGCAAGGCGGCGATGCGAAACGCGCCTTGCAGCCCCTCGCGCCATCCCTCACTTCTCGGGCGCGTTCACCCGCAAATGCAGTTCGCGCAACTGCTTGGGCGTCGCCGGCGCGGGGGCCCCCATCAAAATATCCTCGGCGCGTTGGTTCATCGGGAACAGCGCGACCTCGCGAAGATTCTGCTCGCCCGCCAGCAGCATGATGATGCGGTCGACGCCCGCCGCCATGCCGCCGTGGGGTGGCGCGCCATAGTGGAAGGCGCGGTACATGCCGCCGAAGCGCTCGACCACCGTTTCTTCGCCATAGCCGGCGATCTCGAAGGCTTTCACCATCGCTTCCGGCTTGTGGTTGCGGATGCCGCCCGAGGCGATCTCGAAACCGTTGCAGGTGATGTCGTACTGGAACGCCTTGATCGTCAGCGGATCTAAAGTCTGCAAGGCCTCCAGCCCGCCCTGGGGCATGGAGAACGGGTTGTGGCCGAAGTCGATCTTTTTGTCGTCCTCGTTATATTCGAACATCGGGAAATCGACGACCCAGGCCAGTTCGTAACGGTCCTTGTCCACGAGATTCAGATCCTCGCCGACCTTTATGCGCGCCGCGCCTGCGAATTTGGCGAACTTTTCAGGGTCGCCGGCGGCGAAAAAGGCCGCGTCGCCGGCTTTCAGGCCGAGCTGGGCGCGGATCGCCTCGGTGCGCTCGGGACCGATATTATTGGCGAGCGGGCCGCGACCGGCGACGCCGCTGGCGTTCGGATTTTCCTTCAGGCTGGTCTCGTCCCTGGCGCGATCGAAGAACAGGATATAGCCCAGCCCCGGCTGTCCCTCGCCCTGCGCCCAGCTGTTCATGCGGTCGGCGAAAGTGCGCTGGCCGCCGCCCGGCGCGGGAATGGCCCAGACCTGGTTCTTTTCCGATTCCAGCAGGCGGGCGAAGATCTTGAAGCCGGAGCCCCGGAAATGTTCGGACACGTCCTGCATCACCAGCGGGTTGCGCAAATCCGGCTTGTCCGAGCCATATTTGCGCATGGCTTCAGCATAGGGGATGCGCGGCCAGCTTTTCGTCACCGGCTTGCCGCCGCCGAATTCCTCGAAAATGGCGGTGACGACCGGCTCCATGGTCGCGAAAATGTCGTCCTGGGTGACAAAACTCATTTCGACATCGAGCTGGTAGAATTCGCCCGGCAGGCGGTCGGCGCGCGGGTCCTCGTCGCGGAAACAGGGCGCGATCTGGAAATAGCGGTCGAAGCCGGCCATCATCAGCAGCTGCTTGTATTGCTGCGGCGCCTGCGGCAGGGCGTAGAATTTTCCCGGATGAATGCGCGAGGGCACCAGAAAGTCACGCGCGCCTTCCGGCGAGGAGGCGGTGAGGATCGGGGTCTGGAATTCGTTGAATCCCGCCGCCTTCATGCTGTGGCGCATGGCGTCG
The DNA here is from genome assembly GCA_963748385.1 of uncultured Pseudomonadota bacterium. Lineage (GTDB taxonomy): Bacteria > Pseudomonadota > Alphaproteobacteria > Rhizobiales > Beijerinckiaceae > Rhodoblastus. Next base: position 223,669 of record CAVVIQ010000013.1, on the reverse strand, counting down.
ATCACTTTGCCGCGCAAAAGGATGTTGTTGTGGATGCGCTCGCGGCGCAGGTCGAGAAAACGATATTTGAGACGGATTTCCTCGGGATAGTCCTGCTCGCCGAAGACCGGGAGCGGCAATTCCGCCGCCGCGCCAAGCACTTCCGCCGCGCGGACATAAAGCTCGATGCGGCCGGTCGCCATGTCGTCGTTGTCGGTGCTCTTGCCGTCGACCTGGGGGCGGCGGCGGACCTCGCCGTCGAGCCGCACCACCCATTCCGAGCGGAAGGTTTCGACGAGCTTGAAAGCCGCCGAATCTGGATCGACCACGCATTGGGTCAGGCCGTAATGGTCGCGCAGGTCGATGAACAGCACGCCGCCATGGTCGCGGATGCGGTGGCACCAGCCCGAGAGGCGGACCGTCTGGCCGATATGATCTTCGCGGAGCTGGCCGCAGGTATGGGTGCGAAAGGCGTGCATGGGAATCCGGGCGAAAAAGGTTTGGGCCGCTGCCTAGCGGAATTTTGCCCCGGCGTGAAGGGGGCGCGGCGCTGGCGCGCCCCCGACCCACCCCCACCGGATCGACGAATTATCCGTTCGCGTTACTAGCCCCGGCCGGAGCCTTGGATTATGAAGCCTTCATGAGCCTCATCACAGATTCCGCCGAACTGGCCGCCTATTGTCAGACTTTCGCGAACTACGCCTACGTGACGGTCGACACCGAATTTCTGCGCGAGACCACGTTCTGGCCCAAGGTCTGCGTGATCCAGCTCGCCTGCGACGATCACGCCATCGCCATCGACGCGCTCGCCGAAGATCTCGATCTCGAGCCCTTTTTCGAGCTGATGGTCAACAACAACGTGGTCAAGGTCTTTCACGCCGCCCGGCAGGACATCGAGATCGTCTGGCATCTTGCGAAAAGAATCCCGGCGCCCTTGTTCGACACCCAGGTCGCGGCCATGGTCTGCGGCTATGGCGACCAGATCGCCTATGGCGAGTTGGCGCAGAGCATCTGCAAGGTCACGCTGGACAAGTCCTCGCGCTTCACCGACTGGTCGCGCCGCCCGCTCACCGAGGCCCAGATCGACTACGCCATCGCCGACGTCACCCATCTGCGCGACATCTACAAGGCGCTGCGGCAGAGGCTGGAGCGCACCGGGCGGCTGCATTGGCTGACCGACGAAATGGCGAGCCTGTGCAATCACGAAACCTATGAGCAGCGGCCCGACCGCGCCTGGGAGCGCCACGCCCACCGCGCCAAGAAACCGCGCGATCTCGCCGTCCTGATGGAGCTGGCCGCCTGGCGCGAACACGAGGCGCAGAGCCGCAACGTGCCGCGCTCGCGCGTGCTGAAGGACGATGTTCTCATGGAAGTGGCGCTCGCCGCCCCCCGCTCGGTCGAGGCGCTGGGCGATCTGCGCGCTTTTCCGCGTGGGATGGAAAGGTCGCGCGCGGGCGCCGAGATCCTGGCGGCCGTCGAGCGCGGCCTCGCCCGCGATCCGAAAAGCCTTCCCAGAATCCAGCGCGAGCGGCGCGGCGGCGGTGGCGCCACTGTCGAATTGCTGAAGGTTTTGTTGCGGCAGGTCACCGAAAAGCAGGGTGTGGCGGCCAAGATGATCGCCACCGCCGACGAGCTCGATCTGCTCGCCGGCGACGACAACGCCGACGTGCCGGCGCTGAAAGGCTGGCGGCGCGAATTGTTTGGCGCCAAGGCGCTCCAGCTCAAGCACGGGCGGCTGGCCCTGACGGTCGAGAACAACCGCGTCGTCACCCTCGAATGGCACGAGGTCCAGGACGACGAAGAACCGTCCGCGGTCGACTCTGCCCCTGCCTAGAGCGTTTCCCGCCCGTCTTGGCGCATTCCTTTTATCTGTTGATGTGAAGGCGGAAGGTAATCCGGATTTTTCCCAGAAACCTCCCTCCGGGCGGCGGCGGAAAATTGGAAGAGGCGACCATTTTGCGCGCGGCCGCGTCGAGAAGGCCGTCGCCGGAACCGCCGGTGACTTCGTGACGCAAAAGCGCGCCGTCCGAACCGATCTCGAAGGTGACTACGGCGACGCCGCCGTCGCCTTTTCCGCGCGCCGCCGAGGGATAGAACTTATGACGGTTGATCTCGGCCGAAACCAGCGCGGCATAGCGCCTTCGGCTCGACGACGAGACAGCCTCCCTGGCGGTTTCCGCGCCGACGCGGCCCGCGGCGGCCGGCGCCGGCTGCGGCGTCGCCAACGCTTGCGCCTGTTGCGGCCGCGGTTGGTCCTTGGCCAACGACAGGTCCTTTTCCTGATCGTCGATCGCGGGGGCCGGCGGCGTCTTTTGCGGCTCGTTGCGCGGGGCCTCCTGCCTTTGCGCCTGAGCCGCCTCGGCGGCGGGCGCCGCGACAGGCGGCGACACGACAGGAATGTCGGGCGCCGGCGCCTCGCCGGCTTCGAAAGCCAGCTCGCCCTGGGCGACGACATCCACGCCTAAAACGGTCGGCGGCGCGACCATTTCCGACCCGATCAGCAGCGAGCCCGCCAGAACCAGGACATGCAGGCTCGCAACGGCCGAAACGACCGCAACGCGCTGGGACAGGCCCAAAGCCAACGAAAGTCTTGGGTCCGGCGTCACCTCATGGTCCCTTCCACCCGGCTTTTTTTGGCCGTCAAGGCTGGTGAAGATGGCCGGCGTCGCCCACCGGACGGGAGAGCCAGTCGTCGATCGAGCCGCTTTTCCTGGGATCGGTCAGCACGACCACCTTGGCGACGCCGGCGGTCGTCAGCTGGTCGATCACCGCAATGACCTGGCCATAAATTGCGTCCCTGTCGCCCTGGACATAGACCGGGCCCGACATGTCGCCGTTCAGGCTTTCGCGCACCGCGTCGGCGAGATTGTCCGGCGCCGCCTCGGTCCGCCCGACCAGAATTTTCCCGTCTTTGGCGACGGTGACGATCAACGGCGGCTTGGGTGGGACAGCCGTCGCGCTGCTGGCGTGCGGCAGGTTCAGCTTGAGGCCCGCCGCCAGCATGGGCGCCGTCACCATGAAAATGATCAGCAGCACCAGCATCACGTCGACCAGGGGCGTGACATTGATGTCGGCCAGCGGCCGATGAAGATCGATCTGGTCGTCACGGGCGACGGGAAGCGGCATCAGTCGACCCTCCCCGGCAAGGAATTCTTGCGCGCGCGAAGTCCGGCGCGCTCGTCGATCAGATCGACCAGCTCCTGGCCGCAGCGGTTGAAGGCCGCGCCGATGCGGTTGTAGCCGACCGACGCCGGTATGGCGGCGGCGAGACCATAGGCCGTCGCCGCCAGGGCCTCGGCGATGCCGGGGGCGACAATGGCGAGGCTGGTTTCCTTGGCCTCGGCGATGCCGGCGAAACTGGTCATGATGCCCCAGACCGTGCCGAACAGCCCGACGAAGGGCGCGACGGAGGACACCACGGCCAGATTGGGCAGGCCGCGCTCGGCCTCGGCGAGCAGGCGCCGCGCCGCGCGAGTCATCTCACGCGCGAACTGGGCGCGCCTTTCGACGACGCCCGTTTCCTCGTCCAGTCCGTCCGGCTCCGCCTGAAAGACCTTGGCGAGAAGCCCGTCCTTCTTGTCGGGCGCATCGAGCGCGCGGCGCAGCCGGCGCAGCTTGATCACGGACTCGATAATGATGATCCAGCACCAGATCGAAGCCGCGAACAAGACGACCATGACGCCCTTGACCACGATCCCGGCCTGGAGAAACAGGCCCCAGGGCGTCAGCGTGAGAGACTCCATGACTTCATCCTTGCCGCCGTTGCCCATGCAGGGCCACGGGAAAGAGATCTTCCCCGGCCCGCTCCCCCGCCAGAGAGGAACGCCGCGATGAACGGCGCCCCAGGCTGGCGCAAGCGCGGACCGGCCTTGTCTTCAACTCAGAAATCCACCTTCATCCCGGCATAGAAGGTGCGGCCGGGTCCTGGAACCGGCGTGCCCCACGGCGCTGACAAGCCCATCGTCATGCCCTGCCCGATGTAGGCTCCGCCCAGCGGCAGGTAATAGAGCCGGTTGAACAGGTTTTCGACGCCGAAGTTGAAGTGGACGTTCTGCCAGTTATAGGCGCCGCGCAAGTTGAGCAGGGTATAGCCCGGCGTCCACATCTCGTTGCGCTCGGCGGAGACGTAGTTCTTTTCGGCCACCGCCACGAATTCGACGGCGCCCTGCCAGCCGCCCAAGGTATGGATCAGGCTCACTTTGCCGTTGATCGGCATCATGTTGTAGAGGCCGGTGTTCAGCGACAGATCCTTGCCGTGGAGGTCGCTGAGCGCGCCCGCCACGCTGAAATCGCCATAAGCGGTTTTCGCGATCGGCGCCTTGGCCGACAGGTCGAAGCCATAGATCTGCGCATCCTCGTTTTGATATTGCAGCTGCACGAACTGACCGGTCTGGAGTGGGAAGACCGGCACAACTGTGCCAAAGGCGACCTGTACGGCGTCGATGTAATTATGCACATAGGAATAATAGGGCGAGAACTTGATCTCGGTCTCGTGGTCGTCGCTGCGCCAGGCGAGGTCCAGGCTCACCTTGTCGGCGATTTCGGACTTCAGATTGGGATTGCCGACATAGGCGTTGCCGTCGCCGACCAGATTGTTCATGGCCGCCGCCATGGGCATTGGCGACCATGTGTAAAGTTCATAGAGATTTCGGCGCCTGGCCCGTCTGCGACAGGCCCAGCACCGCGTCGATGTTGGCGTTGGGCTGGTAACGCAACTGCGCCGACAGGTCGATATTGTTGAAATCGCGCGCGCGATCCATGGCGTTGAACTGACCGACCGTGCCCACGGAACTCAATCCGTACATCATCGCGTTGTAGCCCTGAACCGGCCCTGTGTCGGTCGTCACCAGCTCATAGCGGGCGCCGAGCACAGTGCTCATGGTCGGGGTCCACTGGCGCTCCCATTCGACATAGGGCGAGTAGCGGTCGCGCTGGCCGTCATTGATGTTCCAGAAGGTCAGGGGCGACATTGGACCGAAGCAATTGCAATTGGGCGACGGCGGCCACCAGTCGTCCAGGTTGTACCATTGCAGGTCGTAGCCGACGCGCAGCACGTCGATCTTGGAGAGATTGATGTCCGCCTTGGTCGAATTGCCCAGGGTGTTGCTTCGCGTGTTCATCGGCATGCCGAGAATCGGATAGCCGTCCCATAAACCATAGAAAAACACCTTGTCGTCGCCGAAATTCATGGTGTGATCGACATGCTGCCAATAGACGCGGCTGTCGATGTCGCCCCAGTCGAACGCGCCGAAATAGCGCAGATTTACGCCGGTCTCTTCGTTGCCGAGCATGTCCATGGGCTGGTTGGGATAGAGTTGATAGGGGATATGCTGGTAATTGACTTTCAGTTCGAGCAGCTGGCCTTCGTTCTGATAGGCCAGAGTGGCGAGCTGGTTCTGCGTTTGATAGGCGGTCGAGCCAACCTCGTTCGGCCCAAGACTGGCCGTGGGCGTCAGCGGCGGATTCCGGAAGGCGCCGCCGGCGTTGTAATTGTTCGAGGTGGCGAAGGCGCCGTCATAGGACAGGCTGTAATGCTGGGTCGCGGCGGTCAGCGAGAGGCTGGCGCCCAGGCCGGTTCCGTTGTTGCGGAAGAACGCGCCGATGCTTTCTTTCGTCACCAGCGCCTCGCCGGCGGAGGCGAACAGGGGCGGAGCCGAATTGACGACAACCGAGCCGCCGATGGCGTCGCCGCCGACGCTGACCGGCGCGACGCCGGTCCAGACCTGGACCGAGGCGATCTGCGTCGGGTCGATATAGGACAGAACCGGATTCATATGATTGGGGCAGGTGGAGATCGTTGCCATGCCATCGACCGTGACGCTCAACTGGTCGTCGGCGAAGCCGTGGATCGTCGGCAGGCCGGACACGCCGCCGCCCGCGGAAACGTAAGCGCCCGGAATGGCGGTGAGCACGGCCGCGGTATTGCTGGTCGCGGCGCTTCCCGACGCGATCGTGCTGGCGGGAACCGACGCGCCGCCGGTCGACGGGTAAGACGGCAGGGCGCCGGGGACAGCCGGCGAGAAGGGACCGGCGGCATGCGCTGCGGAAGCCCCCGAGGCCGCGCCGCCCGTCCCCGCCGCCGCGGCGCCGCTTTGGGGCGCGGCGTGGTGGGCCGCATGAGCGACATGCTTTTTCGGCTTCGCTTTGGGCTTGGCTTTCTGGGCTTCGACCGCAACCGGCGGCACGGCGGTCGGGCTCTGGGCGAAAGCCGGCGACGCGGCCAGAGCGAAAACGGAAACGGCGATATAGCCAAGGACCGCGCGCGGCGATTTTGCGCGCGCGCTTGGCGACGCCCGCAAAAGGCGCGCTCTTGAGATTCAACATGGTCTTGGGCCTTCAACGCGAATGATCGTTCTGGCGCGCGGCGGAGAGCCTGCGCGCCGGCTTGCTTTCAGACGATCATGCGTTGAAGGGAGGCGCCTGGGCCGACCAGGAATTCGCCCAGCCCTGTTCGAGGAAAGACCGCGATGCGGAAATCGCGTTGCCGGATATTCGAGGACGATGAGGAGCCGCGCGATGGCGACCCGCAAAAGCCGTCGCCCGGCGCCGCGGCAAGCACGCCGCCATGCTGCAAAGGCAAAGCGGGCAATGGCCGGCGGCGTGTCCGACGGGAACCTGGCCGGACTTCGCGGAATCGCCAAACAGGCCCTGACAGATCGAGCGCTCGATCTGCGCGTCGATGCCGGAAAGGTCCGCCGAGGCCGCGCGCGCCATGAGGGCGCTGGCGACGAAGGTTTGAAACGCAAAAAGAAAGACAAAGGCGTAAGCGAAAACGCTCCGACCTGAAACCGGCGTCTTTTTGCTCCAATTCGACATGGCGCATTGATAGGCGGTCAAGAATTCGCCCGTCAATTGCGTCAGATCAACGCAGCGATTTTATCCTCCCATGTGTCGTGACGGACACAGGCCGTTGCGAAAAGCCGGCTTTTCAATCGATCCCCGCCGTCCCGCCATGCGAGGCGACCACCGGCGCGGCGCCGATATCCTGGGTGACGATTTTCGATGCTATTCGTCCTCTATCTTTGAGGCCGCGGGAGCTTGAACAGCGGTCCTTCAATCGAGAACTGTTTGCCGCCCATCAGGGCCTTCCATCCCCGGGAAAAGGCGTTGGGTTCCTACCCTAGGGCCTGTGGGCACTTGTCCCGGCGATCGCGATTTGGGCGAAATGAGACGGATGGCACGAGAAAGGCGAAGCCAATATCGGGGATATTGGCGAGGCTTTCGACGAACCAGCCGGCCATTTCGTCAAACCCAGGGTGCGCGGCGGCGGGACAGGTGTCCACAGGCCCTAACGCGGCTTGCGCAGCAGTTCCGTCAGCGCGCCCATGACCTCGCGCTCGTCGCGTCCGCTGGCCCGGGCGATCTGAATCGGCGAGCGGCGCGGCCCGGAAACCGTGAACCCCAGTTCGCGCAGGCGGGACGCCATCTTTTCCGGATCGCTGCGATAGATCGGCGCGAGATCGGCGAGCGGCGTCGCGGTCAGCGCGCGAATCAAGGCGCTGGTGGAGTTGGGGGGCGGCGGCGGCGGTCGCCGCTGATGAAAAAAACGCCCGCCGGCGAGCGCCAGCGCGATCAGCGCGAGAGAAAGCGCGATCCGCGCCCATTCCGCGCGAAAGCCGGCGCGATAGCGCCACAAAAGCGCGAGCGAGGCCGGAACCATGACATAGCCGAGCTGGCGGTGGATCGACCAGACGTGAAAGTCATAGAAGCGCGCGAGCATGGCCGCGCCGGTCAGCGCCAGAATGGCGTAAAGCGCGACGGCGGCGGCGACGAAATTGCGCGAAATCCAGTTGGCCATCAGCCGTCATTTAGCACATCCGGACGGAGCGGCGCCCTCAATATTCAGGATGCTCCTTGACCTCGCGCAGGGCGCAGCCGGCGGCGGCGTTGACTTCGTTCTTGAGGCGGGCGCGCTCGTCATTGAGGCGATAGACGCTCCGCGCCGCCTCGATGAAGGCCTGCCCGAAATCCTGGTCGCGCTCCATGGCGCGCAAAGCGTCCTCGACATCCCAGAGCGCGCCGTTGACCTCCTCCAGCCGGCTTGTCAGTCCGGCGATCGGCCCCGACGCGCCGGCGTCGCACAGAGCGCCGGCGGCTTGGCGCAGCAGGGAAAGCTCCTGCGCCGCCATCAGCTGCTTCTGGACATTGCGCACGCGCTGGCTTTTCAAGGTGAGAATGGTGATTTTGTCGATCAGTTCGCCGGCGGTGACCTTTATCGCCACGACCGCCGCCATCTCCGCCGGCCGATCCGCCTGATGGCGCGAGGCGCGCGACTCCATTGGCTCATCCTCCCGTGATCGCCTGTCCCAGCCAGGCCTCCCCTGCTTTACCGGTTGGAGCTTGCGCGAGATTGGAGCGCGCGCCAAAAATAATATCGCTGCATCAATACGTTGGTGTTTCGCTCTAATAAATCTTTACGATTGATTTATTCGCGCTATTTTATTAGTAGAGTTGCATTTGATTCGGAGGGATGTCGATGGCTTTGCCTGCCCTGAAGGAAATTGCAGTCTCCGACGACGTAGAGATCATGGCGCGCAACGCCTATGAGGCGAGCGAATTTCTCAAGGCGCTGGCCCATGAGGGCCGCCTCGTCATCCTGTGCGTGCTGTCGGAAGGCGAGAAGACGGTCGGCGACCTCGGGGCCATACTGGCCCAGCGGCAGTCGAACGTGTCGCAGCAGCTGGCGCGGCTGCGCCTCGATGGTCTGGTGACCACCCGCCGCGACGGCAAGAATGTCTATTACCGGCTGGCCAACAGCGAGATTCGGCCCATTCTCGACGCCATTCACTGCGTGTTCTGCGACGGGCGCCGGGATTAGCCCGGAACGCGACGAAGCGAAAGGAATGAGGGGCGGCGCCTATTCCTGCGCCGCTTTCGTTTCCAGCACGTCCATCAATTCGCGCCATTCGCGCGGCGAAAGGCCGCTGGTCTCGGCCGTCACCGGTTCTCCCGCCAGCAGCTTCCTCACCACCTGCAAAGCCGTGCGGGAAAAATTGACCGCGCCGTGCCGGTATTCAAGGAAGGCCTCATAGGTCAGCGGCGTCCAGCGGCGCAGCACGTCGAGCATTTTCTCGGCATAGACCCGAATTTCGTACTGGGCGTGGGAATCGGCGCGCAGGCGCAGGAAATGCATGAGATTGTGGAGATTGGTCTTCCAATACCATTGCGTATAGGTGTTCAGGGTCAGATTCATCCGCGCCAGTTCGCGTGCGAGGCCCGAACGGTCGGGGTCGGCGACCGTCGAATCCGGGTTTTCGTTGAGCATCCAGGCGTAATCGGCATGGGCTTTTTCGGCGTCGCTGCGCAACATGTCGAGAACCCGGGCCGCCTCGTCGCCGGTGAGGATTTCCCCCCGCCCCTGGCGGTTGACCGTCGACTGCGCCGCCAGATGCGCCTCGTCGGGAATGTAGAATTCCTTGTCGAGGATCGAATAGCGCGCCGAATATTCGTTGATGCTGGCGGTGCGGTGCCGGATCCATTGTCTGGCGACGAAGATCGGCAGTTTGACGTGGAATTTGATCTCGGCCATTTCGAACGGCGTGGTGTGCCAATGCCGCATCAGATACATGATGAGGCCGCGATCCTCGGTCACCTTCCTGGTGCCGCGCCCATAGGACACACGCGCCGCCTGCACCACCGCGGCGTCGTCGCCCATGTAATCGATGACGCGAAGGAAGCCGTGGTCGAGAACCGGGATCGGCTCGAACAATATTTCCTCGAGCGCGGGAACAGTGGGGCGCAGAGTCGCCGTTTCCCTGGCTCTCGCCGAACGGATTTCATCGAGCTGCTGGTCGGATAGCGCCATCGAATCCTCGCCTCCTCGCACGGCCGCGCGTTTTCGGGGTCCATACAGGCTTTCTTCAAACAGCGCGAGACGATTGTCAAAGTTCTCCACGCGTGAGACGAAAGGTTGTGAAAAACCGGCGGAGGCGCGAATGAAAAGGCACGGCGGACGGCGGCAGGAAAAAAGTCCCCGCCCCTTGCGCGCCGACGCCGGCGCGCCCAAAGCGCGGCCGGCGCCCCATGCCCGCGCGGGCGAAAAAGCCGCGATGCGCGGCTTCCGGCGCCCTTCGCCCGAACTCGCCGCGCTCTATGGCTTCCACGCCGTGCGTGAGGCTTTGCGCAATCCGCGCCGCGAATGCCTCGACCTGTTCGCGACCCCGGCGGCGGCGGAAAAGCTTTCCGCCGATATTTCCGCGCGCAGCGTCGTTCTTCATACGGTCGATTCGGAAGCTTTGTCCGCCAGGCTCGGGCCAGAAGCCGTGCATCAGGGGGTTTTTCTGGAGGCGCGCCCGTTGCCGGCGCTCGACGTCACCGAGATCGAACGGAAATCCGGCCTCGTCCTCGCGCTCGACCAGATCACCGACCCGCATAATGTCGGGGCGATCCTGCGCACCGCCGCCGCCTTCGCCGTGGACGCCGTGATCGTCACCGAGCGCCATTCGCCGGAATTTTCCGGCGTGCTGGCGAAAACCGCCTCGGGCGGTCTGGAGCATGTCCAGTTGGTCGAGGTCGTCAATCTCGCCCGCGCCCTCGACCAGCTCGGCGACGCCGGCTTTCAGCGCGTCGGCCTCGATTCCGAAGGCCCCGAGAGCCTGGAAAAAGCCGTGCTGAGCGCGCCGGTCGCCCTGGTGCTGGGCGCCGAGGGCAAGGGCCTGCGCCGGCTGACCCGCGAGAAATGCGACACGCTCGCCCGGCTCGACATGCCGGGAGCGATCAAGAGCCTGAACGTCTCCAACGCCTGCGCGGTGGCGCTCGCCCTGACCCGCGCGCGCCTCACGCAATGATCCCGGTTGGCGCGGAAAACCGCCCCTTGCGCCTGCCGCCCCGGACTGGTAGCAAATTTTTGGAGCCAAGCGCCCAGGCCGGAATAGCACAGCGGTAGTGCAGCGGTTTTGTAAACCGAAGGTCGGGGGTTCGATCCCCTCTTCCGGCACCATCTCCGCAATCGCCCGGGAAATTCCGCCGTCGCCCGCTAGGCGCGACGGCCGCGGCTTTATTCGTCGTCCACCAGTTCGTCGTCCCAGCCCACCGCGCGCGCGCGCTCGACGGCCGCGGCGTAAATGCGCTCGTGGCGCTCGCGCAAATCCTGCGGCAGGCGGCTGGGCAGGCCGCCGAAGGGACTCCAGGCCTTGTTGACCTGTTCGGCCAGGTTTTGCAGCCGCGCCATGGACCAGCCGGCGCCCGTCTCGGTCGCGGGCAGTAGGCCGAACGCCTGGGCGTCCATGATCACGCGACCGGCGTCGGTGAGGCCGCCGCGCTGGTCCGCTTCGAGGCCGGGATAAATCAGTTCGCTCACCTTTGGGCCTTTTTCATCCGCGATTCGAGTTCTTCCACCATGAGGACCAGCGCCTTGTCCCGGAAACGGGAAGCGCCCTGATGGTAATGGCGCACGGTGCAGGGCACCGGCTCGTGCAGGCCGCGTCCCTGGTCCTGGAAATCCGACCAGCTCAGGACCGGGAAGTCATAGGCGCCCGTATCCATCAAGACCCATTCCCGCTCGCCGAGCAGCAGCGACAGGGGCGGCAATCCCTCCAGTCCGAAGCAAGCCTCGCGATGCGTCTGGCTCCAGTAGCGCCGCCAGGCGTTCCAGGCCGCCGCCGGCACCTTGGAGGCGTAGGTGTCTAAAACGGGCAGGTTTTTCAGGCGTTCATACATTCTGGCCGCCGGGGATTCCATTTCTTCTCACATGGTTTTCGCACATCCGTTTCGCAACAGGCGGCTCGCGCGCTCACTTGCCGTTCAACCCCAGCTCCCTGGCCAGCGCGTCGAGTTCGCCCAGCGCGCCCGGATCGCCCGCAAGAGCCTTGCGCGCCCGGTCGAGGGCGTCGCGCGCCTTGTCGGACTGGTTGAGGACTTTGTAGGAGCGGATGAGGCGCGCCCATTCCGTGGCGCTTCCGCCCTTTGCCGCCAGCCGCTGCGCGGCGGCGTCGACCATGGCCTGAACCGACTTTTGCTGCTCGCCGGCGGATCCGGCCTCCGGCTGCGATCCCGGCGCGGCGCCTTCGGCCGGCGCGTCGAGCAGCGCGAGCTTGTCGAGGACGTCCTTTTTCGCCTTCGAACCCTGGCTGAGTTCGGGCAGCATGGCGGTCCAGATCTTTCTCGCCTTTTCCACCTCGCCCTGCTGGGCGGCGGCGAGGCCGAGATAATAGCGCGCCAGCAGAAAAGTCGGCGCGAGTCTCAACGCGCGTTGCAACTGGGTCACGGCTTCCGGAGACACTTCGCCGTCATTGGCGTAGGACATGGCCTCGGCGTATTTCACAAGTCGCTCCGGGGATTCGCCAAGAAGGTCAATGGCCGCCCTGCTGGTTCTGACCGCGTCGCCGTAACGGCCCGCCGCGAGATAAAAGGGCGTGATCTGCTCCAGCGCCTTGCCGTCCCTGGGATGGCCGGCGAGATAGGCCTCGAGTTCCGCCAGCGATTTTCCGGTTTCAGGCGCGGGCTGCGGGGCCTGCCGCGCCGCGAGCGGCATGTCGGGCAGATTGGGCCGCCCGACATGCGCATAGAGGCCGAGCGCGATCATTGGCGCGCCGAAAGCAACCAGCGCGATCGAAAATTTCCGCGCGCGAGGCGCGTCGCCCGCCGCGGTTTCCGCTTGCATTGCGGCGAGCAGGCGTCGTCCGGCCTCGGCTCTGGCCGCTTCGGCTTCGTCCGGCGCGATCCCGCCGCGCGAAAATTCCGCGTCGATTTCGGCGATCCGGCCGCGATAAAAGGTGACGTCCGCCGCGTCCTCGCCGGTTTCTGGCCGCGGGCCGGTCAGCGGCCAGAGCAGGACCGCCACGGCCGCGCCGGTCAGCAGCGCGAAGACAAGCCAGATCATCCGCGAGAAGCGCCCTCGCCGTCAAAGCTCCCCTGGCCGCGGCCTACCACATGAACCAGGCGTAGGCCAGCAGCGTGTTGTTGTCGCTGGCTTTCCGGCAATAAGGGGTGGGCGTGGGGCCGCCGCAGAGCAAGTTGTTGTTCGCATCGACAGCAAACGGATCGACATTGCTGGTCCCGCCGTTGAACCGTGTGTACAAAGTATAGGTCAGGCCGATGCGCGCATTGGCCCATGGCCAGATCGCCGGGCCGCCGCGCGAGTACGGCAGCCAGGAGGCGTCGAAGATCCAGCCTTCCGAATTCGGCGAGAAATTGCTGTTCGGCGCATAAAGCGCCATGTCCGCCGTTCCGTTGATGTTGAAATAGGTCGCGGTGAACGCATAGGTGTTCTTGTAGACATATTCGGCGCCGATTTTCAGGCTGTGCAGATAGTCCACATTGTTGGCGGCGATGCCCTGCAAAAAGCTTGAATACTGATCTTGCCGCTCCAGGATGTAATTCGCGCGCACGGTCACCTCGTGGACATCGCTGATCCACTGGTATTGCGCGTCGAAGGCCGTGTCGGTGATCACGTCGGTAGGCCAACCAAAGGTTCCGACCGGCAAACCCGAATTGCCGCCGGTGATCACATTGGCGTTCATGCCATAGGCGCCGATTTCGATCGAATGCTCACCCCAGTCCTTTTCCAGGGCGACGCGATAATAAGGCGCGACGCCGCTGAGCAGATTGCCGGGAGGCCCGCCGGTCACCGCCCATTGGAACGACTTGGAGGTCGGGCCATAGCCTGTCAGCTCGAGATAGAGCATGTCGTTGATGAAGAGATAGCCGCCGGCGCCGACCACCTGGCCGGGTCCCCACCCTTGCGAGCCCTCGAGCATGGTCGAGGCCGCGGGACCAGGGGCGAAGGGGGACGAGATGAAGGGAAAGCTCCAGGCGGGAGCGGTGTTCCAGACGTCCTGCACCGTTGGGGAATTATTGAAGTCCAGACCCCAGAGCACGTCGAACGGGCCGATATGCACAGTGTCCGCATAGCGGATATCGGTATTGTCCCAGGCGACCTGCTCGCCGTAATCCTGGGAATAGGTCCATTGCATGAAGGCGCCGAGATTGCCCCAGATCTTGCCGCCATAGAAAAGGCTGACCTGCGACGAGAGGTCGAGCCAGTTGTTGGCGTCATTGTAGCCGCCGGTTCCCGGAGGCTGCGGACGCACATATTGCGAGGTCGAGCCATAGGGCGCGTCCAGCCCCCTGCTCAGATTGGTGAACTGCGACTGCAGCATGACGGAGACAGGCGGGAATTGGGTGTCGATGCCGCCGCCCGCGGTATAGCCGCCGAGCTTGAAGCGACGGCCGAACGGCGTCAGTTGCGGGAAGGCTGTATGACAGGTCGAGCAGTTCTGGCCGGTCTGGCGCGCGAAGCTCGGCAGGGCCGAAGCCCCCTCCGGCGCGCCGACAAGACCGGCAAGGCCGAGGCCGAGCGCGGCGCCGGCGCGGAGAGCTTTATTATATTCGTTCATCACGGCCATTCGCTTGGCCCTCCTCGCTTCCCGCCCTCAGCCCGCTTTCACGGGGCGGCGGTTTGTTCTTGACCATTGTTCAAAAAGACGCGCCCGGCGCGGGCGTCACCTGCTCGCTTCGCTGCCGTCGAGGAAACTCAGGTAGGACGCCAGCGCCTCGATCTGAACGTCCGACAAACTCCGCGCCACCCGCGGCATCGGCTTGGCCGCCGGGTGGTAGCCCTCTTTCCATTGCCCCAACCGGCGTTTCAGATAGGCGTAGGACAGACCGGCGAGACGGGGGATGTCCCTCACGCCCTGCGCATTCGGGCCGTGGCAGGCGACGCAGGCGACGATATTGGCGTCGGGGTCGCCGCGATGGAAAAGCGCGTTACCCTGGTCGACCAGCGCGCGATCGCCGTCGTCGGCCGCCTGCGGCGCCTCATGGGAGAAAAAGTCGGCCAGCGCCCGCGCCGTCTCGGGATGCATGTTGGGAACGGCGTTCCACATGTAGAGCGAGGAAAAGGGGTTGTCGCGCGAATGGGTGCGGAAAGCGCGCAGCTCTTTCTCGATATAAGCCGCCCGCTGCCCGGCCAGGCGCGGCGCGACGGCGAGCCCCTGCGCGAACGGACCGTGACAGAAGGTGCAATTCTTCACCGGCGGGCCGCTCGCCGGCGGAAGCGGCAGCAGCGCCAGGGGATAGGGCGAGTCCGGCGGCGGGGTGTAAAGCGGGGTGGTGGGCCCGCAGATGACGCAGTTATGGTCCGGCACGCTCGCCGGCGTCGGCCGCAGCAGCGCCAAAGGATCGGGCTGCTGGGCATGGAGCGGGCCGGCCGCCAGAAGGGAGATCGCGAGGGAGGCGACCGTCAAGCCGATAGTCTTCATGGCTATTGTTCTCTTATACGAATCCCGGAACGGACCCGGCGTCGGCCGGAACGAAACGCCTTACCGCAAGCCGCTGACATAAGCGGCGACCGCCGCGATCTGCGCGCGGGTCAGGTTGTGGGTGGTCGGCACCATCAGCAACGAAAGGCCGCCCGCCGATTTGGCGGAGCGCTCGGCTTCCCAACTCGCCATGGTCTTTTCGAGATAAGCCGGCAACTGGCCGGCGAGGCGGGGAATTTCCCGCGCGCCGTGGGCGTCGGGACCATGACAGGCCCAGCAGGCCGGCACATTCGATTCCGGCAGCCCCTCGGTGAAAATCTTGCGCCCGAGCGCAACATTGCCGCCGCCCCCGCCGAGCGGCGGCGGATTCATGGAATGGAAATGCTCGGCGATCGCCCCATACATAGGCTGCGCCACGCCGCGCGCCACATTGCCCATGATCGGATGGGTCCGCAGGCCGCTGGTGAAGTCGCGCAACTGATTCAAGAGATAGCCCGGCTGCTGCCCGGCAAGACGGGGGATCGCATAATAGCCGTAGAAGCCCTGCCCGCTCTCGCCGTGACAGGTCTCGCAATATTCGAGCTTGGCCTGAACGCTTCCATGCGACTCCGCGCGCGACCGCGCCAACGCCGAGCCGGAAAAGCCCGCCGCCACGAGGCCCGCAGCGAGCGCAATCGAACCCAACGCGTTCCGCCGATAAATCGCCGTCATGGTTATCGCCCCCTCCCTACATGGCTTCCCGCACAGGCTCTATTCAGTTGTTTCATGAGCCCCTGGACGGAATTTGCTTCTTGGCCGAGCAAGCCTGCATCGATTGCCGCCGACCCAGTTTTGACCAAGATGGTTAACCCTTTCTTTCGCTGTGACAATTGCTCCCGGTCCGATTTGCGCTGGCTGAATACACATTTTCGGCTTACGTGATATTTTTGTCGCAAAAATCATGCAACTCCGGGTCAAAACGCCCCTGAAGGACAGCGGATTGAATGGCGATTGCTTTCTAAAATATTATTTAGCATCGCAATCTGGCTTATTTTATATAAAATTTGAAATCACATTCGGACCAAATCAGCGGATTTCTGATCAAAGCCAATATCGATAAAAGCTATATATAAGATCTATTTTTTTGCGTGAGCTGATCATGCGGTTCGCCTGTCGATTGCCCCTGTAATGTGTTGACTGTAGCGAAATGAACGAGGCCTCGGGGTCACGAATCGTTCCCCACTTTGCGCGATACGGCGAAAAGTGCAAATAAATGGGGTGGGTGGGCGCGTGAGTTGTTGCAGATCATTGCCGATGCGCCGATGGTGGCGTAAGCGGAATCGAGGATCGGTCGAAACACCGGAAGCGTGGCGACTTCGAAACGGCGAAAAGGGAAGGTGGGGGAATCATGCAGGGCATTGGCGGCAAATATCTCGCTCTGGCGGCGGCCGTCGCCATTTTGGGCGCCGGCGTAGCGGCGCATGCGCAAGATCAATCGAAAGGCGCGGCCCCGGCGCAGAAAGCCGCCGCCCAGCCGGCCGCCCCGGCCCCGCAGCCTGCGGCTCCCGCCGCGCCCGCGGCCCAACCTGCCGCTTCAGCCGCGCCTGCGGCCCCCGCCGCGCAACCCGCCGCCCCCGTCGCGCCGCCGATCAGCGCGGCGGAGCACAGGAAGATGGAGGCCAAGCTGGTCTATTGCAAAACCTGCCACGGCGTTCAGGGCCAAGGCTTCCGCGGCGTCTTCCCGATTCCGCGTCTCGCCGGGCAGCAGCCGGAATATATCAAGAACCAGTTGCAGGCCTTCATCCAGATGCGCCGGTCCAATGTGATCATGAACCACGTCGCCGGGGTTCTGAGCCCCGAAATGGTCGATTTCCTGGCCAACAGCTTCCATGGCCTCAACCCGCCGCCGCTCGGCGGCGCCCCGAACGAACTTGCCGCCGCGGGCAAGGAAATATTTCAGAATGGCGTCCCGAGCAGCAATGTTCCGGCTTGTGCGACCTGCCATGGCGACAACGCCATGGGCAATGGCGAGTTCCCGCAACTCGCGGGCCAGTTGAACGATTACATCATCCGCAAACTGACCAATTTCGAGCATGAGCGCGGCCTGAAGCCGGACAGTCCCGACATGTCGGAAATGATGAAACCCATCGCCCATAATCTGAACCAGCAGCAGATCACCGAGGTCGCAGCCTATGTCAGCACTTTGAAATAAGCGTGGGCCAGTTGGCTCCCAATAAAGCGTGACGGCGGCCCGAGGCCGCCGTCTTTTAGTTGCAGGTCACGCCGGGGAACAATAAGCGCGCCTCTTCAATCGCGCTCCCTTGCAGCGCCTAGATCAGCCGATCTTGCCGTTCCAAATCCAGCATGAGCAATCCTTGGAGACAGCCCCATCGACGAACCGGCAACCCGACGGCGCCATGTAATTGGTGCACGCGCCGCAGCTATGGCCGTTACTTGCCGTCTCCGTGAAGTGAACGGCGCTCTTGGAAACCTTCGTCATCGCGTTGGCGCTCGATGCGCCCAGCAGGGCCGCAGAACCCACCGCAACACCCGCAGCCACAAGATCGCGGCGCGAAATCGCCGCAGAATGTTTCGTCTCCAGGTTTTTCATCTCGCTCTCCATCGCCAAATCGCCATCAACACTGGCGGAATTGGCTCGATAAACTTGCACGTCTTATATAGCATTTATCGATGGTTTATGCCAGAACTTTTGCCGCGACAAAATGGCGCAGGCGACGCCAAATATTAGATCTGTATGATATTGAAATACCTCAGTTACTTGAAACGCGATGGGCGCTGCTTAGACTAATGTCAAACGCGCTTTCGCGAGCCACCCGAAAGTCGGACGGTTGAGGGCGGACATTCTTTCGGGGACAGCCCCCGGCGCCCGCCGCCTTTGGCGCAGCGTCGCACGCCAGAACAGGTCGGGAAGCGAAACATCGGCGCGCGACCAAATCACGCTCCGATCAACTCGCTCAACAGCCCCTCGCCGCCCTCGCCGCGCCCGAGCCCCAGAACCTTCACCGGCGCGACCCGTCGGCCGATTTCGGCGATCGTTTCGGCATAAAGCCCGCCCTCGCCCTCGCTGACCACGATGGCGGCGATTTCCGCGCCCTTCATGCGCAAGACCTCGACCGCCGTCAGCGTGTGGCTGAGCGTCCCAACGTAATCGCCGACCACCAGAACGACCGGCGCGGCGCTGGCGCCGATCCAGTCGAGCACGGTGTTTCGCTCATCGAGCGGAACCATCACGCCGCCGACGCCTTCGATCAGCGCCAGATCAACTTCTTGCTGCAATACTTTGTCGGAAAAAGAAAATAATGCTGCGCAGTCGAGCGTTTTCCCTTCGGCGCGCGCCGCCATGCCGGGCGCAAGCGGCGCCGAAAAACGCCAGGGCGAAACGCGCGCTACGGCCTCCTCGGTCGGCCCCTCGCCCAAAGCCGCGAGGATCCGGCCGGTGTCGCTGGTCGCCATTTCCCGCTTGTCGAAGCCCGAGATGACGGGCTTAGTGGCGGCGACCGTCAGGTTTCGCGACCGCGCCGCCCGGATCAAGGCCGTGCTGACAAAGGTCTTGCCGATCCCGGTGCCGGTCGAGGTGATGAAGAATTTTTTGGCCATGCCCGCGAACGATCTGCTCGAACATCTCTGGCTGCCTTACACCCAGATGAAGACCGCGCGCCAGCCTATGCAGGCGGTGTCGACCGAGGGCTCGCTGATCCGCCTAGCCGACGGGCGCGCGCTGATCGACGGGATCGCCAGCTGGTGGACCGCCTGCCATGGCTATAACCACCCCCATATTCAGGCGGCTTTGCGCGCGCAGCTCGAAGCCATGCCGCATGTGATGTTCGGCGGCCTCGTCCATGAGCCGGCGCTGAAATTGGCGGCGCGGCTGGCCGAAAAAACGCCCGGCGACCTCGATCACGTCTTTTTCGTCGACAGCGGCTCGGTGGCGGTCGAAGTGGCGATGAAAATGGCCGTGCAATATTGGCTCAACCGGGGCGAGAGCCGCTCAAGAATGGTTTCGTTTCGCCACGGCTATCACGGCGACACCATGGCCTGCATGTCGGTCTGCGACCCCGACGAATCCATGCACAGCCTGTTCAGGGACTATCTGCCAAAGCAATTTCTGGCCGAGCTGCCGGTCGACGGCGACTCGGAACAGGCTTTCGACGATCTTCTGGCGCGGGAAAAGCAGAACATCGCCGCCGTTCTGATCGAGCCTCTGGTCCAGGGCGCCGGCGGCATGAAATTCCATTCCGCTGAAACCCTGCGGCGCGTGTCAAAAACTTGTTCGCGCCATGGCGTGCTGCTGATCGCGGACGAGATTTTCGTCGGCTTCGGCCGCACGGGAAGTTTTTTCGCCTGCGAACAGGCGGGGATCACGCCCGACATCATGTGTCTCGGCAAGGGTCTCACCGGCGGCGCGCTTTCGCTCGCGGCCACTCTTTGCCGCCCCCATGTTTTCGGGGCGTTTCTCTCCGACGACCCGGCGCGCGCGCTGATGCACGGCCCGACCTTCATGGCCAATCCGCTGGCCTGCGCCGCCGCCAACGCTTCGCTCGACCTGTTCGAAACCGAGCCGCGGCTGGAACAGGTGGCGCGGATCGAAACGCTTTTGCGCGTAGGCCTCGCGCCCTGCGCAAAAATTCCCGGCGTGCTGGACGTGCGGGCCAAGGGGGCGATCGGCGTGGTGCAATGCGCCAGGCTGGGCGACGCGGCGGCGCTGCGCCAAAATTTCGCGGAACAGGGATTTCTGGATCCGCCCCTTCGGCGACATCGTCTATCTGACGCCGGCCTTCACTATTGGTGAGGACCAGCTCGCCGCGCTGACTTCCGCGATCTGTTCGACATTGCCGGGATGGCTTTCGAGATCGTAACGCCGGTTCTCGTTCGCGAGAACCGGCTGGGAGCGAACGCGACGCCTAACTGATGCGAGGGATTGATTGATCGCGATTCATCGCGATCAATGAGAAAGACCGTAATGCGCGCTGCGCTCCTGGATTTCCTGCACCTTCAGCCCTAGCCGGTCGATCAGGGCGCGGTCGGCCTCGGCGTCGTTATTGGCCGTGGTCAGCAGCTTTTCGCCATAAAAAATCGAATTGGCGCCGGCCATGAAGCACAGGGCCTGGGCCTCGGCGCTCATTTCGGCGCGGCCGGCGGAAAGCCGCACCCGCGATTTCGGCATGACGATGCGAGCCGCCGCGATCATCCGCACCATGTCGAAGGAATCCACCGGCGGGCGGCCCTCCATCGGCGTGCCGCGCACCGCCACCAGCGCATTGACCGGCACGCTTTCGGGATGCGGGTTCATGGCGGAGAGCACGCGCAACAGCGAGGCGCGGTCATATTCCTTCTCGCCCATGCCGATAATGCCGCCGCAACAGATTTCTATGCCCGCCGCGCGAACGTGATTGAGCGTCTCCAGCCGGTCCTCGTATGTGCGGGTCGAGATGATCTCGCCGTAAAATTCGGGGCTGGTGTCGAGATTGTGGTTATAGGCGGTGAGGCCCGCTTCCGCGAGTTTTTGCGCCTGATGCGGCTGCAACATGCCCAGCGTGACGCATGCCTCCATGCCCATTTCGCGCACGCCTCTGACCATGTCGAGCACGGAGTCGAATTCCTTGCCGTCGCGCACCGAGCGCCAGGCCGCGCCCATGCAGAAGCGCGAGGCCCCGGCGTCCCTGGCGATGCGGGCGCGAAACAGCACGTCCTCGACGTCGAACATGGTCTCCTTGACCTGCCCGGTCTTTTTGGCGTGGTGGGCGCTCTGCGGGCAATAGCCGCAATCCTCGGCGCAGCCGCCGGTCTTGATCGACAGCAGGCTCGCCAGCTGAATCGCGTCGTCATGATATTGACGATGCACGCCTTGCGCGCGATGCACCAGTTCGAGCAGCGGCAAAGCGAAAAGCGCCTCGATTTCCTCCTGCGTCCAGTCGTGGCGGATCGGCGCTTTCGCCGCAATCTGCGGATTGATCGTCATGTCGTTCCCGTGACTTTGTCGTTCGGCTGTCTTATCAGAATGGCCTCAAATGGCAAAAACGCCCATCTATCGCGCTTATTGCGACGCCCGAGCGGAAAAAAACCGCCTGCGCCGCCTGCAAACGGCCACGCTCGCGCCGCAAGGCCGCATCTTGCGCGACGGACGCGCGCTGGTGAATTTCGCCAGCAACGATTATCTTGGTCTGAGCCAGCATCCGGCGCTGATCGAAGCCGCCTGTACTTATACCAAAAGATATGGAGCGGGCGTCGCCGCTTCGCGGCTGGTGACCGGCGAAAACCCGGAATTCGCGGCGCTCGAGGCGCGCATGGCCGCCGCCAAGAACCAGCCGGCGGCCCTCATCATGGCGGCGGGCTACCAGACCAATCTCACCGCGCTGGCCGCCCTGGCCGAGCCGGAAATCGCCGGGCGTCCGGTGACAATTCTTGCCGACCGCCTCGCCCATCATTCGCTGCTGCAAGGCGCCCTGCTCTCTGGCGCGCGGCTGATGCGCTTCCAGCACAACGACTGCGGCCATCTCGAAAGCCTCTTGCGCGCCCGCGCAGCCAAGGGCGATTTCTGCGTCATCGTCACCGAAAGCGTGTTCGGCATGGACGGCGACCTCGCCGATCTCGCCCGCATCGGCGCGTTGGCGCGGGATTGCGGCGCCCTGCTCTATGTCGACGAGGCCCACGCCACCGGCGTTTTTGGCGCACGCGGCTTTGGCGTAGCTGAAGATTTCCCCGATCTGGTCGATGTCGCCATGGGCACGTTCGGCAAGGCGCTCGGCGGCTTCGGCTCCTATCTCGCCTGCGATGCGGACATGCGCGATTTCCTGATCCAGCGCTGCGGCGGGCTGGTCTACAGCACCGGCCTGCCGCCGGCCGTGCTGGGCGCCATGGACGCCGCTTTGACCCTCGTCCCGCAAATGGCGCGTGAGCGCCAAACGTTGCTTTCGCGCGCGGAAAATTTTCGCGCGGCGCTCCGTGCTCAGGGATGGAATTGCGGCGCGAGCGCCAGCCAGATCGTGCCGGTCATCGTCGGCGGCGAGGCCGAAACGCTCATGCTCGCAGCCGAACTGGAGCGGCGCGGCTTTCTGGTCGCCGCCATCCGGCCGCCGACCGTGCCGCAGGGTTCGAGCCGGCTGCGCATTTCGCTGGGCGCCGCACATGCCGCGCAGGACATCGACGCGCTGGTTGCGGTTTTGGGCGAATTCGCGCCCGAATATGCGGGCGCGGCGGCATGAGGCTGGTTTTCGTCCATGGCTGGGCGCTCGGGCCGGAAATATGGGACGCTCTGGCGCCGCTTCTACCCGCGCCGCAGATCCGGGTCGATCTCGGCTTTTTCGACGCGCCCGCCATTCCGGTCCTGCAAGCCGGCGACATTCTCGTCGGCCATTCCGCCGGGCTGCTATGGGGCTTGCGCCAGCGCGGCGACTGGGCGGGCGTGGTGGCGATCAATTCCTTCGCCCGCTTCTGCCGCGATTCCTCCGGCGAAGGCTGCGCGCCGCCCGCCACGCTTCGGTCCATGCGACAGGCGCTGGAGCGCGACGCCAAGTCTTGCGCCGATTCCTTCCGCGCCACGCTCGGGCTGGCGCCGGCGGCGGGAAAAGCGCAGAAGGAGCGCCTGATGGACGGGCTCGACCTTTTGCGAGATTTCGACGCCACGCCGTTCGCCGGCGGCAGGCCGACGCTGGCTCTGGGCGCGGAAAACGATGCGCTCGCGCCGCCCGCGGCTTCGCGCCGCCTCGCCGAAATTTCGGGCGGGACGCTGGCGCTGCATGAAACGGGCGGCCATGGCCTGCCCTGGACCGCGCCGAAATTCTGCGCCGAAAAAATCGTCGCCTTCCTGCGCGCCCAAATTCTTTCCTGCGCCGATGATTTCTGACCGCGACCCGATCGTCGCCGCCTTCGACGCCGCGGCGGAAACCTACGATTCAGCCACGCCGGTCCAGCGCGAGGTCGCCCGCGCCCTGGTTTTTCGCGCGGCGGCCGCGGTCAGGAAGGCGCCCTGCAACATTCTCGACCTCGGCGCCGGCGCCGGCCATGTCGTCGGTTTCGCGCTGGAGCAATGGCCGGAAGCGCAAATCGCCGCGCTCGACGCCGCGCCGGCCATGCTGTGCAAGCTCAGGGCCAAATATCCGAATGTCGCGACCGTCGCGCGCGACGCGCGCGTTCTCGACGATCTGCCGCGTTACGACCTGATCCTGTCGAGCATGATGCTGCATTGGCTCGACGATCCGCGCGCGGCGCTGCAAAAATGGCGGGCGCGGCTGGCGCCGGGCGGGAGCCTCTGCGTCGCCCTGCCGGTCGCCGGCAGTCTGCGACGAATGGCGCGAATTCTCAAGCGCGGCGGGGATGGAGGACGCGATCTGGTCCTTCCCGCCGGAAAATTTCGCCGACGGGCTCGGAGCGCGGATCGAAATTTCCGACTTTTCCGCGGTTTATCCCGACGCGCGCGGCTTTCTGCGCGGCCTGAAAAACGCCGGCGCGCAGACCGCGCGCCCGAACGCGCGCCCCAGCCCGGCGGGCGCGCTGCGTCGCGCGCTGGCCGCCGCCCCCGGCCCCTTCAGGATCGGCTTCCGGATCGCGTTCCTGACTTTTGGCGCGGATCAGCCGGAATAGGCTTTCAGCATGGTCGCATCTGCGGGTTTGAGGGACACCGATTCGCCACAGCCGCAGGCGGCGGTCTCGTTCGGGTTCTCGAATGTGAAGGTCGCCGACAGTTTGGAGGTGGTGAAATCCATCCGCGCGCCGATCAGGAACAGCAGCGCCTGCGGATCGATAAGCACTTTCGCGCCTTTGTCCTCGACCAGGGATTCGCCCGGCCGGACGTCTTCCGCCATTTCGACGGTATAGGACATGCCGGCGCAGCCGCCGTTCTTGACGCCGACGCGCAGGCCGACGGCCTTGCCGCCGGAATTCTCGACCAGCTTGCGGACCCGCCCGGCGGCGGCGTCCGTCAGCTCCATCAGGGGACGACCAGACATTCCTCTTCCTTTCAACCGGTTCAAGTTCCGGCGAAACATGTGAACTTGCCCTGCATAGATAACATCGGCGCGCCGCCGTTTAAAGCGACGCCGACTCTGGACAGCGCCCATAGATTATGTTCTATAATTGTTCTCGTCGAAAATCGGAATTCTCTCCTTGGCCAAGCCGCGAACGTCCTTCATCTGCCAGAGTTGCGGCGCCGTCGCCTCGCGCTGGCAGGGCAAATGCGAAGCCTGCAACGAATGGAACAGTCTGGTCGAGGAGGCGCCCTCGGCGGGCATCGGCGCTCCGGCTGCGCGCAACGCGCGCAAGGGCCGTGTTTTTCCGCTTGAAGGTCTGACCGGAGAATCGAGGCCGCCGCCTCGCCTGTTGTCCGGCATGGCCGAGCTTGACCGCGTCACCGGCGGAGGCTTCGTGCCGGGCTCCGTGCTGTTGATAGGCGGCGAGCCGGGCATCGGCAAATCGACCTTGCTGATCCAGGCCTGCGCCGCGCTGGCGCGGCGCGGCGAGCGCGTCGTCTATATTTCCGGCGAGGAGGCGACGGCCCAGGTGCGGCTGCGCGCCGAACGGCTCGGCCTGAGCGACGCCGCCGTGGAACTCGCGGCGGAAACCTCGGTCGAGGACATCATCGCCACGCTTTCCGCAGGAAGACGTCCCGCCCTGGCGGTGATCGACTCGATCCAGACCATGTGGACCGAAACCGCCGAAGCGACGCCTGGCACGGTCACCCAGGTGCGCGGGGCGGCGCAGGCCCTGATCCGCTACGCCAAGCTCTCCGGGGCCTGCGTGATCCTGGTCGGCCATGTCACCAAGGACGGCCAGATCGCCGGCCCGCGCGTGGTCGAGCATATGGTGGACGCGGTCGCCTCCTTCGAGGGCGACGGCGCCCATCACTTCCGCATCCTGCGCAATGTGAAAAACCGCTTCGGCCCGACTGACGAGATCGGCGTGTTCGAGATGACCGGCGCCGGCCTGTCGGAAGTGGCCAATCCTTCGGCGCTCTTTCTTGCCGGCCGCGATGGATCGGCGGCAGGCGCCGCCGTTTTCGCGGGGATGGAGGGCACGCGCCCGGTTCTGGTCGAAATCCAGGCCCTGGTCGCGCCGAGCGCGCTCGGCACGCCGCGCCGCGCCGTGGTCGGCTGGGACCCGAATCGGCTGTCCATGCTTGTCGCGGTGCTCGAAACCCATGGCCGGGTCCGGCTTGGCCAGCACGACATCTATCTCAACGTCGCGGGCGGGGTGAAAATTTCCGAGCCCGCCGCCGATCTCGCCGCCGCCGCCGCCCTGGTCTCCTCTCTCACCGGCGCGGTCCTGCCCCATGACACGGTCTTTTTCGGCGAGGTCGGCCTGTCGGGCGCCATACGCCCTGCCCCGCACGCCAATCTGCGCCTGAAGGAAGCCGCCAAGCTCGGCTTTTCCCGCGCGGTCGCTCCGCCGGGGCCACGTGACGGCGAGCCGGCCGACAAGGTCGCCGGCATCGCCCAGCGGCCTAACCGCCATATCGGCGAAGTCATCGCCGATATCGCCGCGCTGGGGCGCGGCGCGCCTGCCTCCCGCCCCGCACGCGCGGCGGTTTAACCGCCTATCGACGCGGAGGACCGCATTGGCTATAAGCGGCGTCAAGAATTAAGGCGGAGCCCCCGCCGATCCTCCGCCAGACCCGGTCCGTCCGGGCGAAACGCATCCCGATCGAGGCCGCCGCATGCCGTCTTATGTTGACCTGGCTCTGATCGCCGTCATCCTGATTTCGGCCCTGCTCGCGATGGTTCGCGGCTTCACCCGCGAGGTCCTGGCGATCCTTTCCTGGGGCGTCGCCGCGGCGGCGGCGGTCTATTTCTATCCCCTGCTGGTTCCCAAGCTCGCGGACCCCGCCTCGCTGATCTTCATCAGCAAGGCGGCGATCCGTCCCTATGCCGCCGGGGCCGCGATCTTCTTCGTCGCGCTGATCGTCGTCTCGCTGTTCACGATCCGGGTTTCCGACGCCGTGCTCGAATTCGCGAATCGGCGCGCTCGACCGGTCGCTCGGCTTCATGTTCGGCGCTGCGCGCGGCCTTCTGCTCTGCGCCATCGCCTTCATCTTCTTCAACTGGCTCGCGCCGGAAACCAGCAATCCCGCGCCCAATTCCACCTCGGCCCTGCGCAGGGAATGGCTGGACAACGCGCGCAGCCTGCCATTGCTCAAGGCGACCAGCGACGAACTGCTGTCGCTCCTGCCCGACGACCCCGACGGCCTGATCTCGAAGTTCAAGAACGCGAAGCCGGCCGCCACCGAGGAAGCTCCGCCGCCCGAGGCTGAATCCGAGCCCAAATCCGCCCCGGCGACCCCGTCGCCGCCGGCGCCGCCGCCGCGGCCAGACGATTCCGGCGCCAGCGGCCCAACGCAGAACGACAAGCAGAAGCTCAACGGCATCCTCGACCTCAGTCACTGAGCGGCGGTGGAAATCTCGACAAAAGCTTTTCTTTTGTCGTTCCGAGGTTTATTGAGCTGTCTTCGCCAGCGGGGCTAAAGAGCGCCCTTTCGCGCGGGCGTCCGCGCGCAGACGGAGCCAGAATCATGGACCAATCCGGCGCGGAGCCTGACAATTTCGCCGATTTCGATCTGGACGCCGACCGCCTGCGCGAGGAATGCGGCGTTTTCGGCATTTTCGGCCATCCCGACGCCGCGGCGATCAGCGCGCTCGGCCTTCACGCCCTCCAGCATCGCGGCCAGGAAGCGGCCGGCATCGTCACCTATGACGGCAGGCGCTTCAATTCCGAGCGCCGCATGGGCATGGTCGGCGACACTTTTTCGAAAGCCTCGACCATAGAGCGCCTGCCCGGCGACCGCGCCATCGGCCATGTCCGCTATTCGACCACCGGCGAAACAATTCTGCGCAATGTCCAGCCCTTGTTCGCGGAGCTGGACTCCGGCGGCTTCGCCGTCGCCCACAACGGCAATCTCACCAACGCGCTGACGCTGCGCCGCGAGCTGATCCGCGCCGGCGCGATCTACCAGTCCACCTCCGACACCGAGGTCGTGCTGCATCTCGTGGCGCGCAGCCGCAAGCACGCCATTGTCGACCGTTTCATCGAAGCCCTGCGCCAGCTCGAAGGCGCCTATGCCTTCGTGGCGCTGAGCAACAGGATGCTGATCGGCGCGCGCGATCCGCTCGGCATCCGCCCGCTGGTGCTGGGCCAGATCGACGGCCATTACATTCTCGCTTCCGAAACCTGCGCCCTCGACATCATCGGCGCGCATTTCATCCGCGACGTCGAGAACGGCGAGATCGTCGTCATTTCCGAGGACGGCCTGCAAAGCCTGCGTCCCTTCCCGCCGCAGCCGGCCCGGCCCTGCATTTTCGAATATATCTATTTCGCCCGCCCCAATTCCGTCGTCCACGGCCGCTCGGTCTATGACGTGCGCAAGGAGATGGGCGCGCAGCTCGCCCGGGAAAATCCGATCGAGGCCGATGTCGTGGTTCCGGTGCCGGATTCAGGCGTGCCGGCGGCGATCGGCTATTCCCGCGCCTCGGGGATTCCCTTCGAACTCGGCATCGTCCGCAACCATTATGTCGGCCGCACCTTCATCGAGCCGACCCAGAGCATCCGCGAACTCGGCGTGCGGATGAAACATTCCGCCAATCGCGCGGTGGTCGCGGGAAGAAAATCGTCCTGCTCGACGATTCCATCGTGCGCGGGACGACCTCGGTGAAGATCGTGCGCATGATGCGCGACGCCGGCGCCAAGGAGGTGCATTTCCGCATTTCCTCGCCGCCGATCACCCATCCCGATTATTACGGCATCGACACGCCGCAACGCGAGAAACTGCTCGCGGCGACCCACAGCCTGGAAGAGATGCGCGCCTGGATCGGCGCCGATTCGCTCGCCTTCCTCTCGATCGACGGCATCTACAAGGCGATGGGCCAGGTCGCGCGCAATTCGCAGCGCCCGCAATTCACCGACCATTGCTTCACCGGCGATTACCCGACCACCTTGACCGACCTCAACGGCAAGGATATTCGCGCCCAATTGTCCCTGCTCGCCGAAACCGGCTGATCTTCAGTTTCAGGACTCCCAGATGTCGGAAATGTCTCCGCCCGGCGAAAGGAAACTCGCCGGCCGTCTCGCCCTCGTCACCGGCGCCTCGCGCGGAATCGGCCGCGCCGTCGCGCTGGAGCTGGCCCGCCGCGGCGCCCATGTCATTGCGCTCGCACGCACGCAAGGCGCGCTGGAGGAGCTCGACGACGAAATCCGGGCGCTCGGCTCCGAGGCGACGCTGGTTCCCTGCGACATCACCGATTATCCCGCGCTCGACCGGCTCGGCGCGGCGATTTTCGAGCGCTGGGGCAAGCTCGACATTTTCGTCGGCAACGCCGGGATTCTCGGGCCGCTGACGCCAATCTCCCATTGCGACCCGGACAAGTGGGACAAGCTGATGGCGGTCAATGTCACAGCCAATTACCGGCTGTTGCGCTCGCTCGACCCGCTTTTGCGCGCCTCCGACGCCGGCCGCGTGGCGTTTCTTTCCTCCGGTGTGGCGCAAAGGGCGGAATACAAGGCGTTCTGGGGCCCCTATTCGGTCTCCAAGGCGGCGCTCGACGCGATGATGCGGTCCTACGCCGCCGACGTGGTCAATATTTCCAGCGTCAAGGCGATGAGCGTCAATCCCGGCCCCTTGCGCACGCGCATGCGCGCCGCCGCCATGCCGGGCGAAGACCCGATGATTCTGAAGACGCCCGAGGACTTCGCCCCGAAACTCGCCGACCTCTGCGGGCCCGACTGGCAGGAGACCGGAAAAATCTACGATTTCCCGAGCGACAGGGTGCTGGCTTTTAAAGGCGCCGCCTGAGGCTGCGCGGCGAGCGCGAGGCCGTTGAACAAAGCCCCGGCGGGGCGCAGGTCGCCGGCGCGCCCAATTTCCGCCGGAGCGCGCCGACGAGAACGCTTGCCGGAAGCGTGACGATTCCCCGAACCAGATTGAAGAAGCCGAAACCGTTCCGCGCAATTCGGCCGGCGCGGAATCCGCGACCATGGCGGCCAACAGGCCCTGGGTCGCCCCCATATGCGCGCCCCACAGCACGACGCCGACCAGCACGAGGCCCCAATGATGGGCCAGCGCCAGCAGCGATATCGGCGGCGATCAGCAGGACAAGGCCGAAGGCGAGGAGCAGGCTGCGGTCGATCCGGTCCGCCAGATGGCCGAAGGGAAAGGCGGTCGCGGAATAGACGACGCTCATCGCCGCCATGACCAGCGGAACAAAAGCGATCGCCATTCCCGCCTGCTGCGCGCGCAGCACCAGAAACGCTTCGCTGAAGCGGGCCAGGGCGAAAATCCCGCCGACGATGACCACCCACCAATAAGAGCCGCCCAGACGGCGCAGATTCTCGCGGCGGATCGGATTCACACGGGCCTCGCCCGCCGCATTCTCGGGCTCGCGCAAGCCGAAGCCCAGCAAGGCCACGCAGACAAGGGCGGGAATCGCGGCGGCCCAGAACACGGCGCGGAAATTGTCGGCGGTGAGCAGCATCAGGCCCACGGCCAGCAAGGGCCCGAGAAAGGCGCCGACGGTATCGAGCGCCTGACGCAGGCCGAAAGCCGCCCCGCGCATGTCGGACGGCGCGAGATCCGCGACCAGGGCGTCGCGCGGCGCGCCGCGAACGCCCTTGCCCACGCGATCCGCCAGTCGCGCCGCGAAGACAATTCCGAGATTGGGCGCGACCGCGAACAAAGGCTTGGTCAGCGCGCTGAGGCCATAGCCGAACAAGGCCAGCGCCTTGCGCTTGCCGAGCCAGTCGCTCAGCACGCCGGAAAATATCTTCACGATCAAAGCCGTCGATTCCGCCGCGCCCTCCACCAGGCCGACCGCGACGGCGCTCGCGCCCAGAACATTGGTCATGAACAGCGGCAGCAGGCTGTGGATCATCTCCGAGGAAATGTCCATGAACAGGCTGACGAAGCCGAGAACCCACACGCCGGACGGCATGCGCCACAGGACGGATCGACGCCTCTCCCGGGTCATCGTCTAGCGCCGCTTCTTCCCCGCATAAGGATTTTCGCCCTGTTTCAGCGTCAACCTGATCGGCGTGCCGGGCAGATCGAAGGTCTGGCGCAGGCCGTTGACGAGATAGCGCCGATAGGACTCGGGCAGTTCGTCGAGCTGGTTGCCGAAGATCACGAAATAGGGCGGGCGCGCCTTGGGCTGGGTGATATAGCGGATCTTGATCCGCCGTCCCGCGACCGCCGGCGGCGGGTTCTGCTCCAGCGCGCCTTCGAGCCAGCGGTTGAGCCGCGCCGTGGAAATGCGCCTGTTCCAGATTTCATGGGCCTTGATCGCCGCCTCGATCAGGGAATCCACCCCCTGCCCGGTCGCGCCCGAAACCGGAACCACGGGAGCGCGGCGCGTCTGCGGCAGCAGGCGGTCGGCCTCCTCGCGCAATTCGATCAGTTTCGGGCCCTTGTCCTCGATCAGGTCCCATTTGTTGACCCCGATCACCAAAGCCCGCCCCTCGCGCGCCACGAGGTCGGCTATGGTCAGGTCCTGCTTCTCGAAGGGAATGGTGGCGTCGAGCAGCACCACCACGACTTCGGCGAATTTCACCGCGCGCAGGGCGTCGGCGGCGGCGAGCTTTTCCAGCTTGCCCTCCACCTTGGCGCGCTTGCGCAGGCCCGCGGTGTCGAAGATTTTCAGCCGCCGCTCCACGCTCTCCTTTGCGCCACAAGAAATCGACGCTGATGAAATCGCGCGTAATCCCCGCTTCCGGCCCCGTCAGCAGCCTATCCTCGCCGATGAGGCGGTTAATCAGGGTGGACTTCCCGGCGTTGGGCCGCCCAACGATGGCGATGCGCAAGGGCTTGGTCGGGATCGAGTTCGCTGCCGTCCTCGTCATCCGCCAGCTCCAGCCGGCGCCCCTGTTCGGCCTCGTCCTCGGCCAGCGCGGTCGCTTCGGGCAGAGCGGCGAGCAAGGCGGAATAAAGTTCGGCGAAGCCGTCGCCATGTTCGGCGGAGAGCGGGACCGGATCGCCGAGGCCGAGCGCGAAGGCGTCGTAGGCGCCCGCCTCGCCCGCGCGCCCTTCAGCCTTGTTGGCGATGAGGATCAGCGGCTTGCCCGCGCGCCGCACCAGCGACGCGAAATAGCGGTCTTCCGGCGTCACCCCGACCCGCGCGTCGATGACGAAGAAAATGGCGTCGGCGTCTTCGATCGCGGCCTCGGTCTGGGCGCGCATCCGCCCCGAAAGCGTTTCGACGCCGCCTTCCTCCAGCCCCGCCGTGTCGATGACGGTGAAATTCAGGTCGCCGAGCCGGGCCTCGCCGGCGCGGCGGTCGCGCGTCACCCCCGGCTGGTCGTCGACCAAAGCCAGCTTCTTGCCCACCAGGCGGTTGAACAAAGTGGACTTGCCGACATTCGGCCGGCCGATGATCGCGACGGTAAAGGACATCATTTCTGCGCGGCGGAGCGCGGCGCGGGAGCGGGCGTGAATTTGCCGCCGCCGCGCGCCAGCGACAGGAAGGCGTTGACCTGCCGGCGCAGATTGGCCGGGGCGGCGGGATCGACCACGATCTGGTCAAACCATTTGCCGGCGTCCTCGAAATCGCCGCGCTTCAGCGCCGCGAGGCCGAGCATTTCGCGGGCGGTGTGGCGGAAGGAGCTGTCCATCAGCGCGCCGAAGCGCTGCTCCAGCTCGGCCTTGCCGGCGACATCGACACGCAGGATTCCGGCGCGCAGGGCGGCGACGTCGCGCAGCAGGTTGTCGAGCGAGCCATCGGCGGCGATGGCGTCGAGCGCCTTGACCGCCGCGTCGCGATCGGCGCCCGCGCGCTCCTCCGCCGCGCGCATGCGCGCCAGGGCCTGATAGCCCGCCGGCGCCGCCCGGGCGAGGTCGTCGAAAGCCGCGCGCCGCTTCCGGCTTTTTGGCGTCGGCCAGGGCCTGCGCCGCCTCGAAGGCCGCGCCGGCCGTCTCGTCCCGGACCTGCTTCTGGTGCTGGACGAAGACGAAAACCGCCGTGCCGGCCACGATCGCCAAGGCGAGGCCCGCCACGACGATCGAATATTTCGACCACAGCCGCTTGAGCTGGTCGGTGCGGACGTCTTCATCGACTTCGCGGAAAATATCGGCCATCTGTTTCCCCGGCGCTTTCGTCTCTGCGGGTTAGCACGCCGCGCGGGCGAAGGCGAGCGGCTTTGGTTTTTCGCTCAGCCTTCCCCCTCGCGAAAGGCGAGCCAGCGCGCATAAGCGGCGACATCCCCCGGCCAGGCCGCGACTTTTCGGGCGAAGCGCAGGCGATCCTCGGCGAACAACGCGCGCGAGGCCTCCTCGAAACCGGGCAGATCGCCGCCAATCGCCGACAGAAAGCGACAGGCGGCCTCGCGCTCCTCGCGGCGGCGATCGCTTTCGGCGTTCTCGCGCCGGGCGTTCTCGACCAGCTTGCGCAGGGCGACCGAAGCGCCGCCGGGCTGGCTGTTCAGCCAATCCCAGTGCCGAGGCAGCAGGGTGATCTCCCGCGCGACCACGCCGAGCTTCGGCCGCCCGCGCCCGCGCGTCTCGGCCGCCGGCGCGTTTGGCGCGGCGCTCTCAGCGATTTCGCAAGAATTGAGATCGACCTGCCGCCCGGTCGCATCGTCGAACACCAGCACCCGGGCGCCCGGGTCGGCGGCCAGGATCTGGCGCGCGACGCTGGCGGCGAAAGCCGCTGAAACACGGGCCACGCGCTGGGTTCCCGCGAAGATCGTGCAAAAGCCTGCGCTCATGCCGGATATTTATACCCGGATGAATTTATTTCGTCAATTTTCATCCGGGTAGAATGCCCGGACGTGTTCTCAGCGCCGTTCCCATCCCCATTTGACGAAGATGGCGCTTCCTTCGTTGCTTTTCAGGAAATCGACGAAAGCGGCGCCTTTCCCTGCCGACGCAACTTGTTCTACACAGCCACATGACAGATCGACAAAATACCTCCCCTGCCCCGGTTCACGTCATCGGCGGCGGGCTCGCCGGCTCGGAAGCCGCCTGGCAGATCGCGCGCGCCGGCGTTCCCGTCGTGCTGCACGAAATGCGGCCCCAGCGCGCCACCGACGCCCACAAGACCGGGTTCTGCGCCGAACTGGTCTGCTCCAATTCCTTCCGCTCCGACGATCCCGATACCAACGCGGTCGGCGTGTTGCACCGGGAAATGCGGGCGCTGGATTCGCTGATCATGCGCTGCGCCGACGCCCACAAGGTGCCGGCCGGCGGCGCGCTGGCGGTGGACCGCGACGCTTTCGCCGCCGCCGTGACCGGGGCGCTGGAAAACGAGCCTTTGATCGAAATCCGTCGCGAGGAAGTGGCGGGCCTGCCCCCGGCGGAATGGGACAATGTGATCGTCGCCTCGGGGCCGCTGACCTCGCCGGCCCTGGCCGCAGCGATCGGAGCCGCCTCCGGCGAGGCGGAGCTGGCTTTTTATGACGCCATCGCCCCCATCGTGCATCGCGACTCGATCGACATGGGAAAGGCCTGGCTCCAGTCGCGCTACGACAAGGCCGGGCCGGGCGGCACGGGGGCGGACTATATCAATTGCCCGCTCGACCGCGAACAGTACGAGGCCTTCGTCACGGCGCTGATCGAAGGCCCCAAGACCGAGTTCAAGCAGTTCGAGAATACGCCCTATTTCGACGGCTGCCTGCCGATCGAGGTCATGGCCGAGCGCGGCCGCGAGACCCTGCGCCATGGGCCGATGAAGCCGGTCGGTCTGACCAACCCCCACAACCCGAATGTCAAACCTTGCGCGATCGTCCAGCTCAGGCAGGATAACGCTCTGGGAACGCTCTACAATATGGTCGGCTTCCAGACCAAGCTGCTTTATGGCGCGCAGGTCGAGACGTTCCGGAAAATTCCGGGACTGGAACACGCCGAATTCGCCCGGCTCGGCGGGTTGCACCGCAACACTTTTCTGAATTCGCCCAAGGTTCTCGACGAAAGGCTGCGGCTGAGGGCTCAAGCCCGCCTGCGCTTCGCCGGCCAGATCACCGGCTGCGAGGGCTATGTCGAAAGCGCGTCGGTCGGCTTGATCGCCGGGCGCATGGCGGCGGCCGAGCGGCTGGGCCGCGCCTTGGCCCCGCCGCCGCAGACAACGGCTCTGGGCGCCCTGCTCAACCACATCACCGGCGGCCATATCGAGACCATCGACGCCGGCCCGCGCAGTTTCCAGCCGATGAACGTCAATTTCGGCCTGTTCCCGCCGCCCGAATTTTCTCCCAAGGCGCCCGACGGCAAGCGCCTGCGCGGCCCGGAAAAGGCTCTGGCCAAAAAACGCGCCCTCTCCGCCCGCGCCGAAGCCGATCTGCGCGCCTGGCTGGCGGGCCTGTGACCATTCAAAGCGTTGCAATCTGAATTTCCGCGCCGGGCGGGAAACGGGCATGGCCTGACGGCCCGACTTCGGGAGGATCGCGGTCAGCCGCGGAACGGACGGCTCGGCGCGACGGCCGTCGTTCGCCGATTTGTCGGCTGGCGCGCAACTCGCGGCGGCTTTACAGTCGGATGCAATTTCCGCAGGTCCCGCAATCTTGCTCGGCAGGGGCGATCATGAACGTCTCGGAATATCTGCGTTTCGACGCCACGGGCCTCGCCGGACTCGTCGCCGGCAAAGAAATTGCGCCCGAGGAATTGTTGGAGATCGCCTGGCGCCAGAACGAGCGCGCCCATGCGAAGATCAACGCCGTGTGCCGGCTGATGGAGCCGCAGGCGCGCAAGCAGGCTGCAGGTCCGCTCACCGGACCTTTCGCCGGCGTTCCTTTCCTCATCAAGGACGCTTTCCACGACTACGCCGGCTTGCCGACCAGTCTGGGATCGCGCGCCTTCGCCAACGTCACGGCTCCCGCGCACGCCAACGTGGTGCGGCGCTATCTCGGCGCTGGCCTGGTCATCTTCGGCAAAACCAATTTGCCTGAACTCGCCCTGAAGGCGGTGACCGACTCGCGCCTGTTCGGCCGCGCTTGCAATCCCTGGGACCTGGGGCGCACGCCAGGCGGGTCCAGCGGCGGCGCCGCCGCGGCGGTCGCCGCCGGGATCGTTCCCATGGCCGCGGCCAATGACGGCGGCGGCTCGATCCGCATTCCGGCCGCCTACTGCGGCCTGTTCGGCCTCAAACCGTCACGTGGGCGCGTTTCGCTGGCGCCTGCCTGGGGCGAATCCTGGTTTGGCGGCGTCGCCGAAGGGGTGATTTCGCGGAGCGTGCGCGATTCGGCGCGCGCCCTCGATCTGCTGCAGGGCCCCGAGCCCGGCGATCCCTTCGTCATCGCCCCGCCCGCAGAATCTTACGCGGTGGCGATCGAGCGTCCGCCGCAAAAGCTGCGAATCGGCTTTTCCGGCGTTTCGCCGATCGGGCTCGATGTGCATCCGGAAGCCATTGCGGCGGTTGAAAACGCGGCGGCCCTGCTTCGGGGGCTCGGCCATGAAGTCGAAGAGGCGGCGCCCGAAATCGACGGCGACATGCTGGCGAGGGATTATCTCTGCATCTATTTCGGCGTTGTCGGCGCGATGATCGCCGAGGCGCGCAAGTCCGGCGCGACCGGCGGCGATTTCGAAATGCTCACCCGTGTGCTTGGCGCGCTCGGAAGCGCGACGCCGGCTCCAGTGCTCGCGCGCAGTCTTTGGCGATGGAACGACTACGCCCGCGCGCTGGCGAAATTCCATGCGCGCTATGACCTCTTCATGACTCCGACTGTCGCCTTCCCGGCGATTCGGCATGGCGAGGGCGACCCGCCGCCGGCGCAGGAAAAGGCGCTCGACCTCCTGGAGCGCACCGGCTTGCTCAAGTTTTTGGCGCGCACGGGACTGCTGCATGGGACCGTCGACGAGATCGCGCGGCAAAATCTTCGTTTCGTTCCATTCACCCAGCTCGCCAATATGACTGGCGCGCCGGCGATGAGCGTTCCGCTGCATTGGACCGCCGACAACCTGCCGCTGGGCGTACAGTTCGTCGGCCGTTTCGGCGCGGAGGACATATTGCTTCGGCTGGCCAGACAGCTGGAGGAGGCGCAGCCCTGGTTCGACCGCCTGCCCGCCTGGGTGACAGCCCCGACCGAGGCTCGAGGCTGAGAAAGGGGCGCAGATACGCCCATCGGAGTGAAACCGGCTCGGAAAGCAAACGTCAGATCCGAGCCACTAAACTCTGTTCCGCCACAGCGCCCATTGGCGGCGCCAGGGCGCGACCTCGACGGGCTCCCCATAGGGATCGCCGTCCCGGCGCTCCATTTCGCCCAGGTAAAATTCCGGCAGCGCCAGCAGTCGGAAGGCCTCGCGCTCCGGCTTCGGCAGGGCGACGACGGCCTGTTTCGCCTCGGCGAGGTTCTGGCGCGCCAAGGCGCGCAATTCGGCCAGCGCTTTTTTGACTTCGCCGGCTTTTTCGCGCGCGAAGAGATCGACCGGCCGCAGCCCGTGTCGCGCCAGAAGATCGAGCGGCGCGAAACATTTTCGGCGCGCGACATGCCAGGGCAAGGCGCGCAGCAGGCCGGTCAGGGCGTAAGCGCGTCCACCTGGCGCCGAGGCGTCCTGCGCCCCCTCCCCGCCCAGAATGCGATCGGCGAGCGTGAAAAGAACCGAGCACGCATCTTCGCAATATTTGTCCAGGAAAGCCTGATCGGGCGCGGGGTCGTCATAGAAATCGAAACGCCGCGCCTCCAGGAGATCGAGCAGTTTTTCGCGCGGCAGGTCGAATTTTTCCACCGTCGCCAGCAGAGCGGCGGCGGTCGGATTGGCTGCGGCCTCGCCGCCCCGCTCGCCGTTGATAACGTCGATCCACCATTGCAGCCGCATGTCGCCCAGAATTGGCTGGGAGACGTGGTCGCTGATGCGCGCGACCTCGGCGTTGAAGGCGTAGAGCGCGAAAAGATGCGGCCGCGCCGCGTCCGGCGCGAACAGGCACGCCAGCCAGCGGTCGCGGTCGGCCTCATGCAAGGCCTCGCCGCAAATCATGTAATTCTGATCGTTCCCGCTCAAGTTCTACACGCTCAGCCGCATGAAATCATAGGCCGGCTCGACATGTTCCGGCAGGTTTTTGCGCAAGACCTCATAATCGAGATCGGTGTGGAGATTGGTCAGCACCGCGCGTTTCGGTTTGAAACGCGCGATCAGCTCCAGGGTTTCGCTCACCGAGAGATGGCTCGGGTGAGGCTTGTGGCGCAAGGCGTCGACGATCCACAGATCGAGATTCTCCAGAAACTCCATGCTCTCGGGCGGGACAACTTTGACGTCGGGCGTGTAGGCGCAGGCCCCGAAGCGAAAGCCGGTGGCGTCGATGTCGCCATGGTTGAGCCGAAACGTCTGGACCTCGATCTCCCCCGCCGGGCCGCCATGCGAGAATTTCCAGCCATAGTCGAAAACATGGGGGATCAGCAGCGGCGGATAATTGCTGCCCGGCGGCGTCTCGAACAGGTAATCGAAGCGTTTTCCGACCGCGCCCCAGGTCGGCGGATCGAGGTAAATGTCGATCCTGCGATGCATCGCCATGGTCAGGGGCCGCAGATCGTCGAGGCCGTGAATATGGTCGGCATGGGCGTGGGTCAGCAGCAGCGCTTCGACCCGGTGGACATTGGTCGCGATCAATTGCTCGCGCAGATCGGCGCCGGCGTCCACCAGCAGCCGCGTCGGCTCGTGCAAAGATCCCTGGGCGGCGCGCTTCTCGACCAGAAGCGCGCAGCGGCGACGGCGGTTTTTCGGATTATTGGGGTCGCAATGGCCCCAGCCCTGCGCCACGCGCGGAACCCCCGCCGAAGAGCCGCAGCCCAATATGGTGATGTCGAGCGTCATGCGGCGAGCGGCGGCATTTTCGAGAACAATCTCATGGCGTTTTCGGTCGTGATGTCGGCCAGCTCCTCGATGGCGACGGCCTTGACCTCGGCCAGAACCTTGGCCGTGTGCGCGACATAAGCCGGCTCGTTGGTCTTGCCGCGATAAGGCGTCGGGGCGAGGAAGGGCGCGTCGGTCTCGACGAGAAGCCGATCGAGCGGCAGGTCTTTCGCGATCTCGCGCAATTCGTGCGATTTCTTGAAGGTGACGATGCCGGAAAAGGACACGTAAAGCCCCAGCTCCACGCCTTTTTCGGCCAGGGCGCGGCTCGACGAAAAGCAATGGAGCAGCGCCTTGAATTTTCCTTTGGCCATTTCTTGCGCCAGGATCGCCGCCATGTCGGCGTCGGCGTCGCGGGTGTGGATCACCAGAGGCAGGCCGGTCTCCCGCGCCGCCGCTATATGGGCGCGGAACACCCGCTGGGCGAAGTCGCGCGGGGCGCGGTCGTAATAATAATCGAGCCCCGCCTCCCCGATCGCCACGCATTTTTCATGGCCCGCCAGCTCCGCGATTTCGCCGGCCGAGAATTCGCGCTCGTCCAGGGCATGATTGGGATGAGTCCCGACCGAGCAGAACACGGATTCGTCGCCTTCGGCGATCTCGCGGATGGCCGGAAATTTCTCGATTTCGGTGCAGATGGTGATCATCCGACCGACCCCGGCGGATTTCGCGCGCGCCAGCACCCCGGCGCGGTCCTTGGCGAGTTCCGGGAAATCGAGATGGCAATGGGTGTCGATCAGCATGTTTTCGCCGCCTCGGGCTCGACATAGCGCGGAAAGATCGGCGCCGGCGCCGGCAGATCGGCGCCGGCGAACAGCCGATGTTCCGGCCTCGCGATAGACATAGGCGCGTTCGTCCGCGCGAACAGAGAGCAGATCCAGCAATTTTCCCGCCGCCGCCGGAATGAACGGCTGGCACAATATGCCGACCACGCGCAGGATTTCGATGGTCGTGAACAGCACGGCGTCGCGCCGCGCCGGATCGGTTTTGCCGAGCTTCCACGGCTCCTGGGCGGCGAAATAGCGATTGGCGTCGGCGACCACCGCCCAGATTTCCGCCAAAGCCTGATGCGGCGCGAAGGCCGCCATTGCGGCGCGCGACGCTTCGACCGCGCCATAGGCTTTCGCCAGCATTTCGGCGTCCGCCGCCTGGACCTCGCCTTGCTCCGGGACCTTCGCCCCGCAATTCTTGGCGATCATCGACAACGAGCGTTGCGCCAGATTGCCGAGATCGTTGGCGAGATCGGCGTTGATGCGCTGGACGATCGCCTCATGGGAATAATTGCCGTCCTGGCCGAAGGGCACTTCGCGCAGGAAGAAATAGCGCAGGGCGTCCACGCCGTAATGGTCGGCGAGCGCGATCGGATCGATGACATTGCCGACCGACTTCGACATTTTCTCGCCGCGATTGAACAAAAAGCCGTGGACGACGATCTGCTTCGGCAGCGGCACATCGGCCGACATCAGGAAGGCCGGCCAGAAAATGGCGTGGAAACGGGTGATGTCCTTGCCGATGACATGAGCGTCGGCGGGCCAGAATTTTGCGCGCGGGCCGCCCTCGAACCAGCCGGTGGCGGTCAGATAATTGGTAAGCGCGTCCACCCAGACATACATCACATGGCGCTCGTCGCCGGGCGCGGGAACGCCCCAGTCGAAAGTGGTGCGGCTGATGGACAGATCGTTCAGGCCGCGCTTCACGAAAGCCACGATCTCGTTGCGGTATTTTTCCGGGGTGATGAAATCGGGGTTGGCCTCGTAATGGGCCAGAAGCTTTTCGGCATAGGCCGAGAGACGGAAGAAATAACTCTCCTCCTCGACCCATTCGACCGGCGTCCCGGTCGGCGCGAATTTCTTCCCTTCCGCGTTTTCGGTCAGTTCGCCTTCGTCGTAATAGGCCTCGTCGCGCACCGAATACCAGCCGGCGTATTTCGACAGATAAATATCGCCCTTGGCGGCCATGCGGCGCCAGATTTCCTGCACACAGGCCTTGTGGCGCGCCTGCGTGGTGCGCACCACATCGTCGGCGACCGCATTGAGCTTCTCGCCCATGGCCTGGAACTGCGCCGCCGTGCGGTCGGCGAGCGCCTGCGGGCTGAGCCCCTCGCGCGCCGCCGTCTGCTGCATTTTCAGGCCATGCTCGTCCATGCCGGTGACGAACAGCACGTC
Source organism: uncultured Pseudomonadota bacterium (assembly GCA_963748385.1). GTDB lineage: Bacteria > Pseudomonadota > Alphaproteobacteria > Rhizobiales > Beijerinckiaceae > Rhodoblastus. The sequence continues at coordinate 183,581 of CAVVIQ010000013.1, read as the reverse complement.
GCGCCCGTCGAGCCGGCGGAAGCGCGCGAAGGCGTCGGTCGCGATGCGTTCGTAGGCATGGCCGATATGGGGCGCGCCATTGGCGTAGGGAATGGCGGTGGTGATATAAAACGTGGCGCGTTCGGACATGAAACGGGGACTCTCTGGCTCGGGCTTTTCGGCGTTGCGCGGGAACCTAATGAAAGCCCGCGGCGAGGGAAAGATTTTTTCTGGGACATCGGCCAAGCCGTTCGATGCACACTGTCGGCGTCTTCAGCTGGCGCAGGGCGGCCCCGTATGAGAAATGCGGGCTAGGCTCGATGCGGCTTCCCGACGCGCGAAACAGCGCCCGCCATTGCGTCATGGATCGATGCAGAGAAATCCTTGTCTTTTTGTATCTGTTTGATTTTGAATGAAATTGCAATTTCCGGAAGAAAAAGGTAAAAATTCGCCTGAAAAACTTCGAATTGTTTGGCTGACGCTTTGGCTCCTGCTTTTGGGCGACTTCGCGTGTTTCGGGCCGTGTCGTCGGAACGAACCGTCCGTCTCGCAGCCTGTCCTGCTCTCCGGCCGCCCGATTTGAAGTCTTTCGCCGGAGATTGTCCGCGTCGCGGCGGCTCCCGCCAAAACTTTTTTTTGGAATTCCCGCCATGCCGTCGAAACGAGCGGCCGATTTTTTGCCCGAAGCCAGTTTCGACCGATGGAATTGAACGATCGAGCGTCGCGGCTCGCCGCGGCGGAGGAAAAGCCTTGCCGCCAGAGAAATCCATACGCATCCTGATCGCCGAAGATCAGCCGCTGATCCGGCGCGCCTTCGCGTCGATGCTGGCGCTCGAGCCCGATTTCGAAATCGTCGCGCAGGCGGCGGACGGCGTCGAGGCCGTGCAGGCGGCGCGGCGTTTCCTGCCCGATGTCGTCCTGCTCGACATTCAGATGCCGCGCCTCAACGGCATAGCCGCGACCCGTCAGATCCTGCGCGATTGCCCCGACGCGCAGGTGGTCATCCTCACCACTTACGACACCGACGATCTGATTTTCGATTCGATCTGCGCCGGCGCCCAGGCCTATCTGCTCAAGGACGCCGAGGAGAGCGAGATTCTCGACACGATCCGCGCGGTTTCGCGTGGCCAGTCGCGCCTCGCGCCCAATGTCGCGCGCAAATTGCTCGACGAATTCCGCCGCGTCCGCCGCGCGCCCCGCCTCGGCGAAACGGGCGCCCTGGAGGAGCCGCTGACCGACCGCGAAAGCGACATTCTCCAGCTCATCGTCGCGGGCAAGGGCAACCGGGACATCGCCGCCGAGCTCCGGCTCGCCGAAGGCACGGTGAAGAATTACGTCAGCCGTATTCTCGAAAAGCTCAACGCCCGCAGCCGAACCGAACTCGCCGTCAAGGCGTTGAACCGGCGAATGGATTGACGCGCGGCGCTTCGCGACGCGGCCCGCAAGCAAAAAACTCGCCCGGCGCGCGGAGCGCTTCACGTCGAGAGCTGAGACTATTGGTCAAGACTCCGGCGCAGCGCGCCCGAGTATTGACATGAGTCATGGACGTTTTCGCCGCTCGAACTATCGTTGAAAATGCTACCACGATAACATCCACTTGAGGCTCACGTGCATCATCACGAACGCAAAATCCTCCACGCTTTCTTCGCGCATCCGATCAGCACCAATATCGAATTCAAGGACGCCGAGCATGCCTTGGCCGCGCTCGGCGCGGATCTGGACATGAAAGGCGGCAACAGGGTCGAGGTGACGCTCAAAGGCCAGAAGATCATGCTCCACCGCAATCATCACAGCCTGTCCAAGGCCGATGTGATGCAAATCCGCAAATTCCTGGAAGGCTGCGGCCTGACGGCGGAGGTCTTCGCCATCTGATCCGCTTGCCGCGCGCGGACCCGGAATAATCGACCACCCCGACCTCGAGGGGCCGGGGTCGTTTTTCATTGATGGCGAATGGCGCCGGCCAGGGACTCCGCGCCCTCAGGCGCGCAAAGCCGGGCGGCCCGTCTCCTTCCGGTTGGCGGCGACGAGAGCCGCGACCCCGTCCGCGCCGACCGGGCCGCCGAAGTAAAAACCCTGCGCGACCTCGCAGCCATATTCGCGCAGAAGATCGAGCTGCTCCGCGGTTTCGACGCCCACGGTCGCGCAACTCAGCCCCAGATCGCCGCACAGGCCGATCACCGACCTGACGATGTCGCGCGCAGCGGAACTGGCGCGCATTTCGTGGACGAAGCTGCGGGCGATCTTGATCCTGTCTACCGGAAGGCGATGAATATAGGCGAGGCTGGAATAGCCGGCGCCGAAATCGTCGAGCGAAATCTTCACGCCGAAGGCCTTGAGCTGCTCGATCGCGCGCGCGGTGTGATCGAAATCGGCCACGAGCGTGTTTTCGGTGACTTCGATCTCCAGCCGGCCGGGATCGAATCCGCTGCTCTCGATCAAGGCGATGAACTGGTTCAGGGCCCTGACGGAAACGAGATCGCGCGGCGAAAGATTGCAGCTCAGGCCGATGTCCTCCGGCCAGTCCCGGGCCGCGGCGAGCGCCTTGCGCAAGACGGCGCGGGTCAGACGATGGATGGTCTCGGAGCTTTCGGCGATCGGGATGAAATGCTCCGGCGGGACTGCGCCAAGCTCGGGGTTCGTCCAGCGCGCCAGCGCCTCGAAACCGACAATTCGTCCGGACCGGACGTTCAGCTGCGGCTGGAATTCGACCGAGATTTCCTTGTCCATCTCGGCGTTGCGCAAGGCCTGCTGGATTCGCGCGTTGAGCAGCATTTTGCTTTCGTGGTCGGGCGCAAACAGGATCGCTTCGCCGCGCCGGTTCTGCTTGCCGAAATACAACGCATAGTCGGCGCGCTCGTAGAGCCGGTGCGCGTCCATGGCGTCCTTCGGATACCGCGCGAAGCCGATCGACGCCGAAAGGCCGGCCTGAAACTCGGCCAGCTTCATCGGCGCCTTGAGAGCGGCGCAGATCTCGGCGCCCAGCTGGAGTATGTCGAAATCGCTCGGCGCGCCGCGCAGGAACAACGCGAATTCATCGCCGCCAAGACGCGCGATGGTCGTCCCCTCGCCAACGAAAAGCTCGAGCCGCGCGGCGCATTCCCTGAGCACGCGGTCGCCGATGGCGTGGCCGTAAAGGTCGTTGATCGGCTTGAAGCCGTCCAGATCGATGACCCCGACGACCAGGCCCCCGTCCGCCTCCGCCGCGATAACGCGTTCGAGCCGCTCGAAAAATTCGCGCCGGTTCGGCAATCCGGTCAGGCTGTCGGTGTACGCCAGCAGCCCGTTCTCGCCAGCGAGGTCGGCCGAGCGCAGCTGGGCTTCGACCAGCTTGTTCAGATCGCGCGCCGACCCGATCAGGATATAGCCGAAGAACAGGGCGAACATCATGAGGTTGATCGCCATGAGATCGGTGTCGGCGGCGCCGAAGATCGGCAGAAGCAGCAGGTAGATGGGCACGCCGGTCGCGGAGAGCCCCAGCGCCACCCGGGGGAGATGCGCCAGGGTGAAGCCGAACACGAAGTTGGTGATGATCACCATGAAGACCAGCTGGATGCGAAGCCATTGGTCGCCATACGAAAACAGGATCAAAGTCCAGATCATGTAGCCCAGGGCGAATGCGATCGCGAAGCGATGGGCGGATTTGAGCAACGCGCCCGTCTGCTTCTGATCGATCTTCTTGCTGCGCGCGGAAATCCAGAACAGAGCGTGAATGAGCCCGGCCAAAGCGAGCAGCGATGGCGCGCCATAGGTCAGGACAGGCGGCGCGACCCGCGAAAACATGGTCGAGATCGTGAGGACGTTGAAGGCGAGAACGCTATAAAGCACCGGAAGATGCGCCTCGAGCTGCGCCAGCCGGGCCTTGTCGATCTCCTGCTCAAGGCGGGAGGCGGGCGCCAGCTTTGAAAACGTGGGAATATTCGGCAAAATCAACATTTCGGAATACCCGATCGCGTGGGGTCGCAGGAAAAGACAAACGGCTTAAATCGTGCGTCGCTCCTTCCAGGTAATGCCGCTGCGTTAAATTGGACTCGCTCCCCTTGAACGAATTTGAAGAAACACGGTTAAGTACTTGACAAAAAAAGACAAAGGCCTCTCGCGCAGGGCGAAAGGCCTTTCAATTCAACAGGAAGACGAATTAACCTTCCATTTACAATGGAATATTGTCGTGCTTTTTCCAGGGGTTCTCCAGCTCCTTGTGCCGGAGCATGGCCAAAGCCCGCGACAGGCGGCGGCGGGTGCCGCGCGGCTGGATCACCTCGTCGATATAGCCGCGCTCGGCCGCCACGAAGGGCGACAGGAAGCGTTCCTCATATTCGCGGGTGCGCTCGGCGATCTTTTCCGGGTCGCCAAGGTCCTGGCGGAAGATGATCTCCACCGCGCCTTTGGCGCCCATGACCGCGATCTGCGCGGTTGGCCAGGCGTAATTGACGTCGCCGCGCAAATGCTTGGAGGCCATGACGTCATAGGCGCCGCCAAACGCCTTTCGGGTGATGAGAGTGATCTTCGGCACTGTGGCCTCGGCGTAAGCGAACAACAGCTTGGCGCCGTGCTTGATGAGGCCGCCATATTCCTGCGCCGTGCCAGGCAGGAAGCCGGGCACGTCCACGAAAGTGACGATCGGAATGTTGAAGGCGTCGCAGAAACGCACGAAACGCGCGGCCTTGCGCGAGGCGTCGGCGTCCAGCACGCCGGCGAGGACCAGGGGCTGGTTGCCGACCACGCCGACGGTGCGGCCGTCGAGGCGGGCGAAGCCGACGACGATATTCTTTGCGTGGGCTTCCTGAATCTCGAAAAAATCGCCCTCGTCCACCACTTTGACGATCAGTTCCTTGATGTCATAGGGCTTGTTCGGATTGTCGGGAATGAGCGTGTCCAGCGACAGGTCGTCGCGATCGCAATCGTCGAAACTCGGCCATTCCGGAATTTCGTCGGTGTTGGACGAGGGCAGGAAGTCGATCAGCCGGCGCATCTGGAGCAGCGCCTCGACATCGTTGTCATAAGCCTTGTCGGCGATCGAGCTTTTCGTCGCGTGAACCGACGCCCCGCCCAGTTCCTCGGCGGTCACGGTCTCGTTGGTGACGGTCTTCACCACGTCCGGGCCGGTGACGAACATGTAGCTCGTGTCCTTCACCATGAAAATGAAGTCGGTCATGGCCGGCGAATAGACGTCGCCGCCGGCGCAGGGCCCCATGATGACGGAAATCTGCGGAATGACGCCCGAGGCCAGCACATTGCGCTGGAACACCTCGCCATAGCCGCCGAGCGCCGCCACGCCTTCCTGGATGCGGGCGCCGCCGGCGTCGAACAGGCCGATGATCGGGGCGCGATTGCGCAAGGCCATGTCCTGGATCTTGGTGATCTTCTGGGCGTGCGTTTCCGAAAGGGAGCCGCCGAGAACGGTAAAATCCTTGGCGAAGACATAGACGACCCGGCCGTTGACCGTGCCCCAGCCGGTCACCACGCCGTCACCGGGAATTTTTTCGCCCTTGTCCATGCCGAAATCGACGCAGCGATGCTGCACGAACATGTCGAATTCCTCGAACGAGCCGTTGTCGAGCAAGAGTTCGATGCGCTCGCGGGCGGTGAGCTTGCCGCGCTGGTGTTGCGCGTCGATGCGCTTCTGGCCGCCGCCGAGACGCGCCCCCTCGCGGCGACGGTCGAGGGCTTCGAGGATGTGCTTCATGGGTGTTTCCCGCTTCGCTGGCGGAGTTCTTTCGGCCCCGCGGCAAGATGTCGAGCGGGTTTAGCATGGCTTTCGCGGAGGCCGGAACCCGCCAGATGACGAAGCGATGAAATCCTTCGGCTAATGCGCCCCGGCGCTCAGGCTTATTCCGACCGCCGCAGCTTCCGGATTGTCGTGAACCTGAACACCGGAATCCAATTGGCCTTTCCCGCGGAACTGGCCGAAGGTCTTGCCGGCGCCTCGCCCCAAAACCTCGCCGAAATCGAAATAAGCCCGTCCGGCCTGGGCCTGCATTGGCCGAGGCTCGACGCAGACGTTTATATCCCGGCGCTGCTGCAAGGGGTTATGGGCTCCAAGAACTGGATGGCGCGTCAGCTCGGCGCCAAAGGCGGACGCGCGCGCAGCCAGGCCAAAACCGCCGCCTCGCGCGCCAATGGGAAAAAAGGCGGCCGCCCGCGCAAGCCCGATGCGGCGTGAACGACGACCGCACCCCGATCCGTTTCCGCCGCGACGGGCGTTAAGAATTGTGGGATTTACGGGTGCGTCACCGTAATTCCCGATAAGGAAAGCGAGCGACCTCCCTGTATTTCGGACTGTCGTCGGCATCATCGGGCGATCGGTATAGGATGAGAGTGTCACCCGTGTCCTCGCTGGTCTCCGTCAGGTCTTGGCTTACCACAGGCGACCAATCGCCGGACCCGCAAGCTGGGCACTCGTCATCGCAGCAGCAAGACCATTCATCTTCCCATTCTGTCCCACAATCGCCGCAGTGGTATTGATTGATGAACCAAGCCATCTCAAGAAGCTCCCGCTCGAAGGCGGTAAAGACCGCGGCCACGAAACTCCAAATAGCCATTGTCGCGGAGAACCTGGAGTTGCTGCCGAATCTTCGGCCGGATGTTGTTGTTGTTCGGATAAGCTGCCCTCAAACGCGGTTCAAAAGCATAAACGTCTTCCAGGGTAAACTCCCGGTTTCCTATGGCGTCAACTGCCTTCATGACGTCGATGAGCCAACCGCGCGCCTCGCTACTGGCTGTGCGGAGAAATAGTGTTTGTCGCCATTTCGCCAGGACGACATCTTTCGCCTCCTGCAATCCATCGCGAACGATGAAGATGCGACCGGACTCCGGTACTTTGCTCAGGAGTATATTCGAGCCGATCCAGCCGGCGCGGCGTGCCGTCGAAGCAAGAGGCTTCCGCTTCTGGATGATATCCGTCACGAAAAAGTGTTTCGGTACGACAAAGACACTCCTGACTTTCCGGTCAGCCTTGCTATAACCCAGCAAAATAAGATTAGGATTTGTTCTTGATTCCAGACGCTCGATCTTCCTTTCGTAAGCGCCGTCTACAACGCTTCTCCCGAAGCTGCTGGCGTTTTTACTCTTGACCTCAAACTGATCGGAGCATGACGCGCAAAAGAAATCAGCAACAGGATTATTTGCCGTAAACTGCTTTAAGCATGTCGCGCCGCAATTTGGACAATACCTCCAGTCAGCAACCCAGCGCTCTGTCCACACGCGCGCCTGCTGGGAGCCACTGTCATACTGCCTTTCCGATACTTCAAAGCCGAGTTTCACGCTTCACCGTTCAATTTCCCTGCCAGTATACTGCGGAATTTGACACTCCGCACAAGGGGACGTCGCCCCACGCGATGAGCCAATTCCCGCAACAGGCTGACGACGAAATTCTCCATGCTCGCGGCGACGCGCGGGCGGCGCAGGCGCTCGGCGCGCACGATCGCCAGCAGGTCGTCGAACGTCTTCTGGATGTCGTCGTTGACCAGAACATAGTCATATTCGGCCCAGCGGCCGATCTCGTGCCGGGCGTTGTCGAGCCTCTTCAGGATGACCTCCTGGCTGTCCTCGGCGCGGCGCTCCAGCCGCGCCCGCAATTCGCGCATCGAGGGCGGCAGGATGAAAATGGTGACGATGTCGCGCGGCGTTTTCTCGCGCACCTGCCGCGCGCCCTGGTAGTCGATGTCGAACAGGACGTCGCGGCCCTTTTCCAGGAGCGCCTCGACCGGCCCGCGCGGCGTGCCGTAGAAATTGCCGTGGACTTCGGCGTGCTCCAGCAATTCGCCGGCGTCGCGCCGCCGCACGAATTCGGCGTGGTCGGTGAAATGGTAATGGATGCCGTCGGCTTCGCTGGAGCGCCTCTTGCGCGTGGTCAGCGAAATGGACAGGGTCAGGTCCAGCTCCTTTTTCTGGAGCAGCATGCGCGTCAGCGTGGTCTTGCCCGCCCCCGAAGGCGAGGAAAGAACGAGAATCAGCCCCCGGCGGCTCGCCTGTTCCATGTGCGTTTCTACTCGATGTTCTGCGCCTGCTCGCGCAATTGCTCGACTTCGACCTTCATTTCAAGCCCGATCGCCGTCAAGGCGGCGTCGTTCGATTTGGCGCAGAGCGTGTTGGTCTCGCGGCCGAATTCCTGGGCGAGGAAATCGAGCCTGCGGCCGACCGGGCCGCCGTCGGCGAGCAGCTTGCGCGCCGCCGTGACATGGGCGTAGAGGCGGTCCAGTTCCTCGCGGATGTCGGCCCTGGCCGCCATGAGAATCGCCTCCTGATGCATCCGGTTCTCGTCGAGGCGGCCGTTTTCCATGACCAGGGCGATCGCCGCGCGCAGCTTTTCACGCACGGCGTCCGGATGGCGCGCCGGGCATGTGTCGGCGGCCCTGGCGAGATCGCCGATGCGATCGAGCCTCAGATGAATCGCCGCCGCCAGCGCCGCCCCCTCGCCCGCGCGCATCGCGGCGAGCTGGCTCAGGGCGGAGCGCAGGCCTTTGAGAATATTTTCCTGCGCCGCCTCGCGTTCGGCCTCGTCCTCCTCGACCTCGACCGTCTCGATCACGCCGCGCACATTGAGCAGGCCGTCGAGACTTGCCGGCGCGATATGGTCCGGCCGGCCAAGGGTGGCGAGAGCCTCCATCAACTGAGCGAGAAGATCCCGGTTGAGCCGCGCCGAGACGGTTGAAACCTCGCGGGTCACCGCCAGACTGGCGTAGCAGGCGCCGCGCGACAGCGCGTCGGAAATCGCGGCGCGGACCGGCTTTTCGAGGGAATCGAAGCCCGGCGGCAGGCGAAGGCGCAGATCGAGCCCCTTCGAATTCACCGTCTTGATTTCCCAGCTCCACCGATAGGGCGCGGTAAAGCCCGCCTCGCGCGCGAAACCCGTCATGCTCGAAATGGTCATGCCAAAATCCCCTTGGCCGGCAAGGGAACGCCCGTCCGGCTCAAATGGCGATTCGCCGCCTATAACAGGATTCGCGGCCTAAGGCGCGGCTAATTCGGCGACTGAGCCCGGGCCTGGGATTGCGGCTGGGACTGGGTCTGGGATTGAGCTGGAGCATGGCGCCTGGTTTTGGCCCTGGCCGCCTTTTTCGTCGCTGTTCCGGGCTGTTCCGCGCGCGCCTTCGGCTCGGGAAGATCAACCGTCTGCGCGTTGTTGAGATCCCAGTTCTTCTCGAGCAGGGGATCGAGCGCCGTCCCCGCGGCCGCGTCGTAGATGCGCGCCTTGCCGTTGGGCGCGGCGTTGACGATTCCTCCGGCGTAGCTCAAGGCGCTCCCAACGCCGCTGGTCTGGACCGGCTCGGCCGGCCCGTCGAGATCGCCGGGCGCGGCGGCCGCTCCCGCCCGCGTCTCCGGCGCCGGGTCGTCCACGGGGCCGTCGAGTTCGTTTTCCGCCTTGGTGATCCCGGCCATTTCCATGTCGCCCAGGGCGGCGAATTCCGGCGTAGCCGTCGCTCCCGCGCGGTCCCGATCGAGATCGGCGAGGCGATGCGGCGGCGGCGGCGCCCCTGGCATCAGCGGGGCGACCAATGCGACCATTCTTGGATCGGGATCGAGGCTCGGCGGCGGCGGCGCGGGATCGTGGCGGGCGAAAAATTCCGGCCCGCTCGGGGCCGCGCCGAAATTGGGCGCCGGCGCGATTTCGCTGTGATCGTCATGTCCGGCCGGAGCGGCCGGCGCGGCTGGCGCTCCCGGCGCCGCTGGCGGGCCGGCCTTGTTGTTCTGCTCGATCTCGCGCAGATGCTGGACATTGCGGTTGTGTTCGCCGAGCGTCTCCGAGAACACATGGCCGCCCGTCCCGTCGGCGACGAAATAGAGGTCTTTGGTCGGAGCCGGATTGGCGACCGCCTCCAGCGAGGCGCGGCCGGGGTTGGCGATCGGCCCTGGCGGCAGGCCGTCGATCACATAGGTGTTGTAAGCGGTCTGGGATTCGACGTCGGCATGGGTCAGCGGACGGCCGAGCGAGCCTTTGCCGCCCGCCAGCCCGTAAATGATGGTCGGATCGGATTGCAGGCGCATGTGTTTGCGCAGCCGGTTCAAGAAGACCGCAGCGACCATCGGGCGCTCGTCCGGCTTGCCGGTCTCCTTTTCGACGATCGAGGCCAGGGTGACCATTTCAAAGGGCGAGGCCAGCGGCAGATCGGAAGCGCGGCCTCCCCAGACCGAATCGACCAGCTGTTTCTGATCGCGCTCCATTTTTTTCAAAATCTTGTCGCGCCGGTCGCCGCGATGGAACTTGTAGGTCTCCGGCAGCAGCGCGCCTTCGCGTGGAATTTCGCGGATGTCGCCGACCAGGAGGTCGTCCTGGAGCAGGCGCTGGACCACCTCGTCGCTGGTCAGGCCCTCGGGAATGGTGATCGCATGAAGGATTGCCTTGCCCGAGACCATGAGGTCGATCACGCCCTGCGCCGAGACGCCCTGTTTGAACAGATATTCGCCGGCCTTCAGCCGCGAGCGGGCGCCTTCGGCCAGCAGAGCGATCCTGAACAGCAGCGGCGATTCGATGACGCCCTGAGTCTGCAATTCGTCGATGATCTCGTCGGAATCCGAACCCTGCTGGATGTACACCACCTTGTCGGTCGAAAGCGGGCCGGGAGCGCGCGCCGCCCGGTCGGCCAGCACCACGGCGACGCCGGCGAGAAGGGCCACAGCGAGCAGGAAGGACAGGAAGCCTGACATCATGCCGAGCCGCGACGGCCCGCGCTTCTTCTCCGGCGGCGGGGCGGCCCCGCCCGACCAATCCGAACCGCTGCGCCGGCCGTAAAGGCTCGCCCCGGACTCGCCCGGATGCGCCGATTGAGGCCTTTCGCCGCCAGCCGGCCCGGCTCCGCGCGGTTGGTCCGTCATATGCGCCTCGCGCTCTGCCGCCCCTGCGGCGAAACTTACCGGCAGTTTGCCGGAATTTATGGCGAAATCGGGATCGGTCAGGGAAAGCGCCTCATGACAAGCGAGGCGTTGGTGCCGCCGAAGCCGAAGGAATTGGACAGAACGACGTTGATTTCACGGCTCCGCGCCTTGTGCGGAACGAGATCGATCGCGGTTTCGAAGTCCGGATTGTCGAGATTGAGAGTCGCCGGCGCGATCTGGTCGCGCAGGGCGAGGATGGAGAAGATCGCCTCCACAGCGCCGGCGGCGCCGAGCAGGTGGCCAACCGAACTCTTGGTCGAGGACATCGAAATCTTGCTCGCGGCGTTGCCCACGACCCGCTCGACCGCCCGCAGTTCGATGCCGTCGGCCATGGTCGAGGTGCCGTGGGCGTTGACGTAATCGATGTCGGCGGCGGCGATTCCGGCGCGCTTGAGCGCCGCCCGCATGCAGCGATAGGCGCCGTCGCCGTCCTCGGAGGGCGCGGTGATGTGGTAAGCGTCGCCCGACATGCCATAGCCGATGATTTCGGCATAGATGCGGGCGCCGCGCGCCTCGGCGTGCTCCAGCGATTCCAGCACGACGCAGCCGCCGCCCTCGCCCATGACGAAGCCGTCGCGGTCGCGGTCGTAGGGCCGCGACGCCGCCTTGGGACTGTCGTTATAGGCGGTCGCCAGCGCCTTGCAGGCGGCGAAGCCCGCGATGCCGATGCGGTTGCAAGCCGATTCCGCGCCGCCCGCCACCATGACTTCGGCGTCGCCGAGCGCGATGATGCGGGCCGCGTCGCCGATGGCGTGGGTGCCGGTCGAGCAGGCGGTGACCACCGCGTGGTTCGGGCCTTTCAGCCCGTGCATGATCGAGACCTGGCCGCCGATGAGATTGATCAGCCGGCCCGGCACGAAGAAGGGAGACACCCGCCGGGCGCCTTTTTCGTGCATGGTGATCGAAGTTTCATAGATTCCGCCCAGGCCGCCGATGCCGGAGCCGATCAGGACGCCCGTCTCGATCTGGTCCTCGTAGGTCTTCGGGCGCCCAATCGGCGTCCTTGAGCGCCTGGGTCGCGGCGGCGACGCCAAAGATGATGAAATCGTCGACCTTGCGCTGCTCCTTGGGCTCCATCCAGTCGTCGGGATTGAAGGCGTCCGGCGCGCTGTCCGGCTTGCCCTTGCGCGGCACCTGCATGGCGATCTTGCAGGGGATGTCGGAAACATCGAAGCCTTCGATCGGCCCCGCGCCGCTTTCGCCCGCCAGCAGGCGCTTCCAGGTCTCCTCCACGCCGCAGGCGAGCGGCGACACCATGCCCAATCCGGTTACGACGACCCTGCGCATAGGCTCCCTCGCGCTTTTTTTCCTTCGACATCGGCGCGCGCGGGGCGCGAAGGCCTCCGCCGCGGCCGATCCGGTTCGAGCCGCGCGAAGCGGCTTCGTGTAACGTCAATCGCGCGCGCCCGACCCCAGCCGAACGCGCGCGAAATTTTCCGTCCTCGGCCGGCTCAGCCCTGAGCCGTCGCCTTTTCCAGGAACTTCACGGCGTCGCCGACGGTCACGATGGACTCGGCCGCGTCGTCCGGAATTTCCACGCCGAATTCTTCCTCGAAGGCCATGACCAGCTCGACGGTGTCGAGCGAATCGGCGCCCAGGTCGTCGATGAAATTCGCGCTGTCGACCACCTTGTCAGGTTCGACGCCGAGATGTTCGACCACAATCTTCTTCACGCGCTCGGCGACATCGCTCATCTGGTTTTCCTCGTTATCTTGAACTTACGGCGCGCCTGAACCTTGCCCAAGGCGCGCGGGGAGTGACGGATCCGGCGATGCGAAAATTTCGGCGCTGAAGCGAAATTTCCCACGTTGGAACGTACAAACCGAGGCTTGCTAACACACTTCCATCACGATTGCGAGGCCCATATGCGGCGAAAACCGCCGGCTCCGGGCCTTGGCCGCAAAGCCCTCAGATCATTGCCATTCCGCCGTTGACATGCAGCGTCTGGCCGGTGACGTAGGCGGCTTCGGAACTAGCCAGATAGACGCAGGCCGCGCCGATATCGTCGCCCCGGCCGAGACGCCCGGCGGGAACGGTCGCCAGAATGGCCTCTCTCTGCTTGTCGTTCAGCCCATCGGTCATCGGGCTGGCGATGAAGCCGGGGGCGACGCAATTCACCGTGACATTGCGCGAGGCGACCTCGGCGGCGAGCGATTTGCTCATGCCGATCAGCCCCGCCTTGGAGGCGGCGTAATTGCCCTGGCCGGCGTTGCCGGTGACGCCGACCACCGAGGTGATATTGATGATCCGGCCGTGGCGGCGCTTCATCATGCCCTTGAGCGCGGCGCGCGACAGGCGAAAGGCCGACGTCAGATTGACGGTCAGCACCATGTCCCAGTCCTCGTCCTTCATCCGCATGAACAGGCCGTCGCGGGTCACGCCGGCGTTGTTGACCAGGATGTCGAGCGGCCCGGCCAGCGCCTCGGCTTCGGGAACGAGTTTTTCCACCGCTTCCTTGTCGGAAAGATTGCAGGGCGCGACAAAGGCGCCCTCGCCCAGTTCGGCGGCGAGCGCGTCCAGCGCCTCGCGGCGGGTGCCCGACAGCACGACCCTGGCGCCCTGCCGGCGCAGCGCCCGGGCGATGGCGGAGCCGAGCCCGCCGCTGGCGCCGGTGACCAGCGCGACGCGATTGTTCAGATCAAACATGAATGACTCCAGGCAAACATCTACCCGTTAAGGGAAAAACTCTCGACCTCGGCGGGCGCGCCGACATTGAGCGACCGCGCGCCTTCCGCCGTGCGCTTGACCAGCCCGGCCAGGACCTTGCCGGCGCCGATTTCGACGAACAGATCGACGCCCTGGCTGTGCATGAAGCCCATGCACTCGCGCCAGCGCACCGCGCCGCAGACCTGGGCGACCAGCAATTGGCGAATTTCATCCGGGTCGCGCGCCGGCGCGGCGGTGACATTGGCCACTACGGGAACCACCGGCGCCTTGATGGCGGTCTTCGCGAGGGCCTCCTTCATCGCCTCGGCGGCCGGCGCCATCAGCGAGGAATGAAAGGGCGCCGAAACCGGCAGCAGCATGGCCCGCTTCACGCCATTCTCCCTGGCGATCTCGATCGCCAGATCGACCGCTTTTTTCGCGCCCGAGACCACGACCTGGCCGCCGCCATTGTCATTGGCGACTTCGCACTTTCCGCCCGAGGCCGCCGCCGCCTCCATCGCGATTTTGGTTGCTTGCGCAGGTTCCGCTCCAAGCAAGGCGGCCATCGCCCCCTCGCCAACCGGAACCGCCTTCTGCATCGCCTGCCCGCGCAGGCGCAGGAGCCGCGCGGCGTCAGTGACGGTCAGGGCGCCCGCCGCGGCGAGAGCCGAATATTCGCCGAGCGAATGGCCGGCGACGAAGGCGGCGTCGCGAGCGACAACGACGCCCTTTTCCGCCTCCAGCGCCCGCATGGCCGCAAGACTCACCGCCATCAAGGCCGGTTGGGCGTTGGCGGTCAGGGTCAGTTGGGCGGCGTCGCCCTCGAACATCAGGGCCGAGAGCTTTTCGCCCAGCGCCGCGTCCACCTCGTCGAAAACCGCACGCGAGGCCGGAAAGGCGTCATAAAGCGCCTTGCCCATTCCGACGGCCTGCGAACCCTGCCCTGGAAAAAGAAATGCGACGCTCACCTGCGGCTCCGCCCTGTCTCGAGTGAATCCGCGCTGCCATTGGCGCCCGTTCGCCCGGCTGTCAAGATCGCCTGGCGAAAACGGCGGCCCCGCGGCGGCGCGGGACCGTACACCCATTCTTCACTTGTGCGGTGGAAAATGGCCATGTTTCGCATCGTGCGGCCATGCGGGCCGGCGCTGCGCCGGGAGCTTTCCCGGTTCCCTCGCGCTTCATGTCAGAAGCCCTCATCGTTCGGACGCCGCACGCCGGGTCCGAAAGCCGGTCCAGGTTCCCGATGTTGGCATTCCTGCGCTTCTCGAGCCGTGACGAACCAGACTTCGCCTTGCCGCTTTCGGTTTATCGGGCGCTGATCGAATCCCTGTTCGCCGGCGCCATCGCGAACTCGATCAACATCCTGGCCTATGGGCTGCTCGCGGCCTATCTTTTCTCGCGAACCGAGGATGGAGGGATCGCCGCCGCCGCGATCTGCGTGACCGCAGCAGGTCTGGGGCGGATTCTCTTCGAACATCGGCAGCAAAGCCGGTTTCGGGAACTGGGGAGCCGCCGGCGGGCGACCGCCGCCGATATCAGGCGCTCCGAACTGGTTTATACCGGCGTCATGGCGGCCTTCGCGTTCGCCTTGGGCGCCCTGCTGTTTTTCGTTCTCGTCAGGGACCGGACAGATGGCGAGCGCCTGCTGACCGTCGGCGCCTGCACCGCCTTCCTGGTCAGCAGCCCGGCCCGCTGTTCGGGCTCGCCGCGCATCGTCGCCGTCCAGGTCTGGCCGATTTTCGCCTCCTTTTGCGCCGTCATGATCGTGGAAGGCGATTATTTCGCCGTCGCCATGGCGCTTCTTGTCTTCCGGCACTTGCGCGAGATGACCAAGACCCTGCATGGCGCGCAGGTCTCCCTGCTGATGGCGCGCCGCGACGCCGAGGACGTCGCCGACAGGTTCGACGCCGCCCTCAACAACATGACCCGCGGCCTGGCGATGATCGACATCGGCGGACGAGTGCAGGTCGCCAACCAGCGATTCGCCGAGATCTTCCGCCTGGCGGCCCCTCCCGTGGACCTGCCGCTCCGCCAGCTGATCGATCAATTTGTCGCGCCCTCGATGGAAAGGCCGGAGGCGGTCGCGACGATCCGCAGCTTCTTCGCCGGCCATGGCGGACCCGACGCCGAACTGCGGCTGGCCGACGGGCGCATTCTCGCCCTTGTCCGGCAGGCGATGCCACAGGGCTCGCTGATCATGGCGGACGACGTCACCGCCGAACACGAAGCCGAGGAAAAGATGCGGCGCATGGCCCGGTTCGATCCCGTTTCCGGCCTGCCGAACCGCGCCAGCTTTTCGGAAAGGCTCGCCGCCGCCATGGCGCCCGGCGAGCAAAGCCCGCCTTTCTGCTTTCTGTCGATCGACCTCGACCGTTTCAAGGAAGTGAACGACATCCACGGCCATCAGGTCGGCGACCTTCTGCTGGCCATGGTTGGGGAACGGCTGCGCGCGGCGGCGGAAGCCGGCTTTGTCGCGCGGGTCGGCGGCGACGAATTCGCCATCCTGCTCCCGACCGCCGACCGCGACCGGATCGGCGAGATCGGCTCGTCGATCGTGCGCGCCCTCTCGCTGCCCTTCGAGATCGACGCCCGCATCGTGCGCATCGGCGGCAGCGTCGGCGCGGCGGTCTATCCTGACGACGCCGGAGACGGAACCGCGGAATCCCTGACCAAGGCGGCGGACATGGCGCTCTATGGCGCGAAAGCCGCCGGGCGCGGCGCGATGAAATTCTTCGCCGAGGAAATGGCCCACGCCATCCGCCGCCGCCGGCAATTGGGCGAGGAACTGCGACAGGCGGTCGCGCGCGGCGAATTGTCCCTCGCCTATCAGCCGATCGTCGACGTCGCCGACCAGACCGCCACCGCCGTCGAAGCCCTGCTGCGCTGGACCCACCCCGAATTCGGCGCCGTTTCGCCGGACGAATTCGTGCCGATCGCGGAAGAAGACGCGACCATCGTCGACATCGGCGCCCATGTGCTGCGCCAGGCCTGCCGCGACGCCGTGGCCTGGCCCGACTCCATCCGGGTCGCGGTCAATCTCTCCGCGCTGCAATTCGAGTGCGGCGACCTGATCGCCACCGTGCGGGCGGCGCTTGCCCAAAGCGGCCTGCCGGCGAGAAGGCTGGAGCTCGAAATCACCGAGTCCGTCCTGATCTGCAACCACGAAATCGTGTCCGCCACGCTGAACAAGCTCCATGCGCTGGGCGCTCACATCGCGCTCGACGATTTCGGCGCGGGTTATTCCTCCTTGAGCTATCTCAACGATTTCCCGTTCGACAAGGTCAAGATCGACCAGAGCTTCATCCGCGACGTCGACACGCCGAAAGGCGCAAAGGCCGCGAGCATCATCCGCGCCGTCAACGACATCGGGACCGACCTGGGCATGTCGGTCGTGGCCGAAGGCGTCGAAACCCCCGATCAACTTTCCGCCATCCGGGCCCTGGGCGTGAGGGGCGCGCAGGGCTTTCTCTTCAGCCGCCCCCTCCCGGCCGAGGCCATCGGCGTCTATCTCCTGAAACAGATGGCCGACAAGGTCCGCCTGGCCAAACCCGCGCCTGAAACCGGCGCCAAGGCCGTCTGACGCCCCAGCTGGCCGCGTCTTCCCCAGATTTCCATTGATTTACGGCGCGCGCCGGTTCATTGCAGGCGGAGGAGGATCGCGGGTGACACTCGACCAGTTGCGCATTTTCGTCGCCGTCGCAGAGCTTGAGCATGTCACGCGCGCGGCCGGCCAGCTCAATCTGACCCAGTCAGCGGTCAGCGCCGCAATCAGCGCCCTCGAGCATCGCCACGACATGAAGCTGTTCGACCGGATCGGGCGGCGGGTCGCCCTTACCCAGGAGGGCCGGATCTTTCTGGCCGAGGCGCGCGCCCTGCTCGTCGCCGCGCAGCGCACGGAAAAGGTGCTGACCGACATCGCCGGACTGAAGACCGGACGGCTGAACGTCGCCGCCAGCCAGACCACAGGCAATTACTGGCTGCCGCCGCGGCTTTCCCACTTCGCGGAACTCTATCCCGGCGTCGCCGTCCGGCTGACCATCGGCAACAGCCACGAAGTCGCCGAGCTTGCGGCCGCCGGCGAGATCGACCTTGGCCTGGTCGAGGGCGCGGTCTCCGATCCGCTGCTGACGGTCGCCCGCGTCGACGACGACGAACTGCTCGTCGTCGCCGCGCCCGCGCTGGCCGCGGCTTACGCGGCCGCGGATTCCGCGGCGATCCTCGGCGCGCCCTGGGTGGCGCGCGAAAAAGGCTCCGGCACGCGCGAGGCCTTCGATGAGCTGGTGGAGTCCCTCGCGCCGCCCGACCAGGAGCGCCGGATCGTGCTGGAACTGCCATCGAACGAATCCTTGCGCACCGCGGTCGAGGCCGGCGCCGGCCTTGCTGTGATGTCGAGCCTCGTCGCCCGCGCGTCGATCAAGGCGGGCGCGCTGGTTCGTCTCCCCTTCGCCTTGCCGAAACGGCCCTTTTACGTGCTTTCCCACCGGCAGCTCTATACGTCACGCGCCGCCAAGGCCATGCTCGCGCTGATGTTCGAAGGCGGTCCCGCGAAATCCTGAGGCTTTCGCCAGCGTCGTCGGTGTCAAAAAGCCCGATGCGCGCCTATATTCGGATTCAGCTGTCGGGGAGGAACGCTTGCGGAAAAGGATCGGATTTGCTTTGGCGCTCGCCGTCATAGTTTCGGCGTCGGCGGCCCGGGCGGCGGAAGCGGGTTCGGCCCATCCGCGCCACCATCGGCAATATCGCCCGACGAGCGAAACCGAAAGGCGGCCCCATCCCGCGACGCGGCCCCAGCCGGAGGAGTCGCTGTTCCCCTCATTGACGCCCTATGCGCGCTCGGGCGAGGGAAACAACAATGGGCTGAGCCGCAATCCGGACGATTGCGCCACGGGCTGCATCGGCGGCAACCCCGATTGATTCCGCTTCAGAACTGTATGCGGGCGCCGATCGTGGGATCGATGTTCTGGCTGTGCAGATAGCCGCTCGCCACGCCGCCATAAACATTGGACGCCATCACGCCGGCATAGAGGGTGATGCGGCGCGCCGGCCTGTAAGTGACCATGAACGAATAGGAATAGCGGCCGCCGGAGCATTTCCCGCTGCTGGTCGCGGTTCCCGAACCCTCGCAGGTCGCGGGCGGGGCCAGGTAATCGTTCTGGGTTTGCCAATAGACCCCCGCGGCCAGATTGACATTGTCCAGCACCGCGTAACGTAGGCCCGTCCACATCGTGTTGAGCAGGCGCGGGACGTCATAAGCGTTCGAGGTCACCGCGCCGGGAGGGACGACGATCCCCTCGGCGATCGTCGGCAGGCCGAACGGATAGAAGCCGCTCGGATTGGTGGTGCGCGAATAGACATAGCCCAAATAGAATTGCAACGGCTTCCAGTCATAGCGCGCGAGCAGCGCCAGCCCGCCGGTGTTCGCCAAGGTCGCCCGGACGATGGCGTTCGGGTCGTAGCCCGGCGGCAGGGGCGCGCCGGAATAGCTCGACAGCAGCGCCGCGTTCTGGGCGTAGCCGCCGATCGCATCGAGCGACAGATCGCCGAAAAGGGCGCCGAGCTGGACCTGGGATTGCGCGGTGGCGGCGTTGCCGTCGCCATAGCCGCCAATCTGGGTCTGAACAGCGAAATGCAGCCGGCGAAAGGTCAGGCGGTAGGTCAAGGCCGTGTTGACGCGCGCCGTCGGACTAGCGCCGAGGCCGGAATACAGCGCGGAAAAGCCGAGTTGCGAGAAAGCGACCGACGCGACCGGATCATAGGCGCCGATGACGGAAGTGGTCAAAGCGTTGGTTCGGCCGAAGGTGAGCGCGCCATAGGCCGGTTGGCTCACGCCGATGAAGCCCTGCGAATTGTCCCATTGTCCGGCGCGGCTCGAATCGAACGCCGTCCGCTGGTAGGGAAGCGTGGCGAGATTGTTGTCGGCGAGCGATTGCGGGCCGTTGATCAGCCGGAATGAATAGGGATTGAAGCCGGCTTCGGCGACGCCGATCAAGCTCAATTCGCCGAAAATCTTCTGATTCAGCGCGACGCCGATCACCGATGTGCTGATGGCGTTGGGCGCCCGCAGCCAGTGTGCGTTGGCGCTGTTGCGAACAATGGCGTAATTGGGCTTGTCCGCATTGGGACCAATCGGCGCGCCCCATTGTTCGTAGCCAAAGCCGCCGTCGATGTTGCCGACAAGCGTGAGCGGCCCATATTGCAGCGGGCAATCCTGCACGGAGGAATTCAGGTAATCCCAGAAGCTGCTCAGACAGGACGGCTTGGCCGTCTCCGCGGCCGAGGCGGGGCCGGCCACGACGGACGCCAAGAGCACGGCCCCCAGAACACGCTTCATTCAGCCCCCGAATTCCTTCGCCGGCGCAAGCGAAGCTTTGCGGATCGCCGCAACCGATCGCGCGTCCGCTCGATGGCATATTATACTGGAGCCGAACAGGTCCGCGAGGAGGGTTTTGTAATGTTTTGCCCCGAGGCGCGCGACGGAGCGAAGATTTGGAGCCTGTTGTTGCGCGCGCGCAAATCCGCGCAATTTCGTCCATCGTCTGCTGCGAGGCCGCGCATTATCATGAGCGCCGACGCCAGTAGTCTGCGTAGGGGATGAAAAATGCAGAAACCGGAGACCGACGCCGAAGGCTATCTGATCGATCCCGCCGAATGGACCGAGGACTGGGCCAGGGACAAGGCCCGCGAACTTGGCGTCGAACTGAACGACGACCATTGGGCGGCCATAAAATTCATGCGCGCCTTCCAGGAGGAGCATCAGGTTTCGCCCGACGCCCGCTTCGTCATGCGCCACCTGACCGAAACGCGCGACGCCAGCCGCAATCGGTTGTTCGAACTGTTCCCCTATGGCTATCCCGGCCAGGCCTGCAAGATCGCCGGCATGAAGCGCCCACGAATCTGGAGCACCGGCTGAGGCGACGCCGATGGCTTCCTTTTTTGTTCCCCAACCGAAATGGCGCCGCCCGAATTCGGTCGGAAGCGTGCGCAAGCGTTCGACTTTTCAAGATCATCAAAAAAATGGCGGGAGGGGTCGGCGATTGTTCCCCTTCAGCGCCTTTGCGGGGTCGGCGCCGATATCGTGGCCGACGACGGTCGAGGTCCCTGCGGTGGGGCGCAGCAATGTCGTTAGCATCTTGATCAAGGTCGACTTGCCGGCGCCGTTCGGCCCGATCAGGCCGAAGATTTCTCCCCGCCGAACAGTCAGGGAAATATCGCTGGCGGCGCGGCAATCGCCGAAGATTTTGGTCAGGCGCCTCGTCTCGATCACCGGCGCGAAATCATCCATTTGCGGTTTCCCATCACCCGGTCGCTCCATAGGGCATACAACATTCGCCACAATCGGCGATGTTCGCACGCGGCCATTCGTATTGACGCCAAGGCGGCCGGCGCCTTTCTGGGCGCAGATGGCTCGCGTTCGAATCGGCGTAATTCTTCCATTCTGACCATCTTGCGGTCGCCTTCCTGGCGAATGTCCGCGTTCAGCGGCTTGAATGGCTCGCGCGCCGATTCCTGGCGACGATATTCAGTGGGCCTCCAACGCCCTGGCCGATGGTTGCGGCCTCTTCAGGAGAGCGACGGCGGTCAGGCTCAGGACGAGGCCGACCGCGACGAGCCAGAACCCGTCGGCATAGGCCATGACATAGGCTTCGCGGCGGACTTGCGCAGCCAAAGCGGCAACGGCCTGCATCTTGGCGAGCCCCATGTCGCCGATATGGGCATGGAAGTTGGCGGCGAGGGCGGCGACCCGCCCCTGGCTACGCGGCGCGTTTTGCGTCATGGACTCGGCCAACATCGAGAAATGGAAATGTTCGCGGCGATCGATGATGGTCGCGAGCGTGGCGATGCCGATGGACCCGCCGAGATTGCGCATCATATTGGTCAGAGAGGAGGCGTCCGCCGTCTCGCGCGGCGGCAGGCCCGCCGTCGAGATCTGCGACAGCGGAATGGTGAACAGAGGCTGGCCGATCGCGCGCAACAAC
Source organism: uncultured Pseudomonadota bacterium (assembly GCA_963748385.1). Taxonomy (GTDB): domain Bacteria; phylum Pseudomonadota; class Alphaproteobacteria; order Rhizobiales; family Beijerinckiaceae; genus Rhodoblastus. Next base: position 162,108 of record CAVVIQ010000013.1, on the reverse strand, counting down.
TGCGGAAGAATGAGCTGCTGGGCTCCGACGTCATGGGTCAGCCCGACATTGATCCAGCAGCTCGCGATGAACAAAACGGTTCCGGTCACGACGAGAACGCGCGCGTCGATCCGCTTGAGCAAGAAGGGCATGGCGGGAAAGAGCGCAAGCTGCGGCAGCCCGCTCCACATCACCACATAGCCGATCTGCTGGGCGTTATAGCCCAGGATCTGCGCGCAATAGAGCGGAATGATATAGATCGAGCCGAAGGACACGGCGCCGAGAACCATCATGAGGAAGCTCGCGCCGCCGACGGCAGGCGTGGCGAGCAGACGCAGATTGATCAGCGGCCGTTCGGCGGTGAGCTGCCGCGCGACGAAGGCCGAAAGCGCGACGGCGGACAGGACCGAAACCCAGAATATGAGGTCCGAATCGAACCATCCCTTGCGCTGGCCTTCCTCGAGCACGAAGGTCAGCGACGGCAGGCCGAGCGCCATCAAGGCGATCCCCAGCCAGTCGCCGTGGCGCAGTTCGCTCCAGCGCGCCGCCATCTTTTCCAGCCCGACGAGCTGCGCGAGGATGGCGATCGGGCCGATGAAAAGATTGATGTAAAAGACATAGCGCCAGGAAAAATTGTCAGTCAGCCAGCCGCCAACGGTCGGGCCGATGGCCGGAGCGAAGGTCGCGGTGAAACCGAACAAGGCGATGCCGACCGCCTGCTGGGACTTCGGCAGGCGCCCGCGCACGATGGAGATCGCCGTCGGAATCAGCACCCCTCCGGTAAAGCCCTGCCCGGCGCGAAACAGGATCATTTCGTGGAGCGAGCTGGACAGCGCGCAGGCGAGGGAAAAACCGACGAACAGCAGGGTGTTGGTCACCAGATAACGGCGCAGGCCGATGAGCCCGCCGAGCCAGCCGGTGAGCGGAATGACGATTATTTCCGCCATGAGATAGGCTGTCGAAATCCAGCTCCCCTCTTCGGTGGAGGCCCCCAACGCGCCCTGGATGCTGGCGAGCGAGGAATTGGTGATCTGGATGTCAAGGATGGCGGTGAAAGCGCCGAGGATCGCGCCGTAGACCGCAATCCAGTCGCGCGCCGAGGCCCGCGCAAGCGCGGGCGAAACCGTCGCGGTCGATGCGCTCACTGCAATCCCGCCTGTTTCACCGGAGCGGATTCAGGCTTGGTGTCCACCGTGACCTCGGCGGACAGGCCGGGGCGCAATTGGCCGATGAGGGGGTCGGAAGCGTCGAGCCTGATGCGGACGGGAACGCGTTGCACGATCTTGGTGAAATTGCCGGTCGCGTTTTCCGGCGGCAGCAGCGCGAATTGCGCCCCGGTGCCCGGCGCAAAGCTCTCGACCCGACCATGAAATTCATGGCTCCCGAACGCGTCCAGGGTGAAGGCGACTTTCTGGCCGACCTTCATCGCCGCTGTCTGCGTCTCCTTGAAATTGGCGATCAGGTAAATGTCCGCGCCCATCGGAACGATGGTCAGCAGGTTGGTTCCCGGCGTCACATATTGTCCTGCGCGCAGGGCGCGGTCGCCGACAACGCCGTCGATGGGCGCGACAATCCGGGTATAGTCCAGATTGAGTTTGGCCTGATCAACCTTGGCGCGGGCGGCGTCGAGCGCCGCCCCGGCGCCGACCTGCTGGGCCTTGAGGCTGTCGATCTGCTTCTCCGCGACGTCGAGCGCCGCCCGCGCCTTGTCGCGCGCCGCCTGCCGCTGGCGCAGATCGGCCTTGGCCTGCTGCTGCCGCTGTTCCGAGCCGGCCCCCGTCTGGAGCAGGTTCTGGTAGCGCTGAAACTCCTCCTGCGAGAAAGTCAGCGCCGCGACGGCGTTGTCCAGATCGGCCCGCGCCGATTTCGACCTGCGCCAGCTGCTGGGCCAGAGCCGCGCCCACGCCGAGCAGGTCGGCCTGCGCCTTTTCCGCTTCGGCGTCGGCCGAGGCGAGTGCGACGCGATATTCCCGCTCGTCGATGAGCGCCAGTGTCTCGCCTCGCCTGACCGCCTGGTTGTCGCCCGCCAGCGCCTGGGCGACATAGCCCGCGATCCGCGGCGCAACGGTCACCTTGTCGGCGTCGAGAAAGGCGTCGTCGGTCGCGACTTCATATTGGCCGACCGTCTCCCAACGCCAGGCGAAAAAGCCGCCCGCGCTGAGTGCAAGGACGAACAGCCCGGCGAGCAGGCGCTTCCTGCCCGGCCGTCCCCATGCGGGCCCGGAGGAGAGCTTGTCATCCCGAGGCGAAGCCTTGCCGTTGGCGGCCGGGTTTGGCGCAAGGGGGGCGTCCGCGAATTTCTCGGCGCGGCGAGCGTCCATGATGAAGGGCCTTGAATAAAACGAAACAGTTCGGTTAAATTAATTCATGCAGGCCGATGGCGCAAGGAGTTTGGAGTTTGGAAACTGACGTCGCCCATCGCGAGGCCGCCGTGCGGCGCGGCGGTCGCCCCACGCGCGAGGCGGCCGTCCGCCGCGACGCCCGTCTGCTCGAAGTAGCGACCCGGCTTTTCATGGAGCTTGGCTATGAGGGCGCGACCATGGACGCGGTCGCGGAGGCGGCTGGCGTGGGCAAACCGACGCTCTACCATCGCTACAGGGACAAAAGGGAGCTGTTCGAGGCGGTCCTGACCGCGCGCATCAACGAATGGCTGCTGCCGCTCGCGCAGGTGGCGGAGGCGCAGCAGAGCGGCGTCCAATCAAGCGATCTGGCGGAGGCGCTGGATGGACTGAGCCGCGCCATGCTCCGTCAGACGCTGAGGCCCGGCGCGGCGGCGCTGCATCGCGTCATCGCCGCCCAGAAGGCGCAATCCCCTGAACTCGCCCAATATGCCTATGAACAGGGCTGGCTACGCGCCGTGGACGCCGTCGCCAGCATCCTGCGCGCCTTCAATAATCGCCAGGGCCTGCTTATCCCCGACGCAAACCTCGCCGCCGAATTGTTCCTCAACCTGATTATCGGCCCCGCATCGCGGGCCGCGCTTTATGGCGTGGAACTCGACGCCGAAAGCCTGGAACAGCGCCGGGCCGCCGCGATCAGCCTTTTCGTGCGCGGCGTCGGCGCAGAAGGCGCGTGACTTCCGCCTCGCAGATTCAGACGCTCCACCGACAGGAGCGACGCATTTTTGCCGCGTCTCTTGGCTTTCGGGACTTGCCGCCGCGGAAATCCAGGCCTTTTGCTACCGGCTCCGGTTTTGCCGCAAGGAAGGCCCATCGAAACGCTCGTGAAAGAAAGGCCGCCTTCCCGCCGGCCTCTCCTGTCCGTCATCAGCGGCAGACGCGCGCGCCCTTCACCACGGCGCCATTTTTGTACGCCTTCACTCGCGATGGCCTCCAACTCAAGATGATTTTTCAACTCTCCCAAAGTGCGCAGCGGCGACCTTCCGCATTCGGCTCGAAGCCGCCCATCCCGATCGAGTCCGTGAGCGTCTCATCATGAGCCCTTAGCGGCCATCGCGCTGGGCAAGACACGGAGCTAGTGCGGCGCTGGTCGCTCCGACACTTCCATCGGCTGAAGCATAATAATATCGAGCGCGTTCACGAAGCCGAAAATGACTGTAAAGAAGTCGATCGTCAACGCGGTGATGTAGGCTGCGGCGCTGTATTGCAGGCCAGCTATAATGTAGCCAAGCATCGCCAGTGTCACAGCGGAGCCGAACACAACAAAGACCGCGAATATTACGGGCGGCGGTCCTTGGCCGACCGCCTTGCGGCGACGGCGCGGATAGGTGACCTGAAGAGACAGCATCGGTAGGGCGAAAAGCACACCAGAGCCTCGCCAAATCCACATTTCCCCAATGTCATAGAGCGCAAATATCGCCGGCAGCAGCGCTGCCGCCGTCAATACGAAAATGTACGTCATGACCGTTTTTGCAAGGTATCTGTCAAGCAGCGACACCCTCGCTCCAGCGGCCTGTCGGAGAACCAACAAGAGCGACGAGAACCCCGCGAACGTGATCATCAGTCCAGCCAATGTGTATAAAAGGGTGGCGCCTTTGACTTCCATGTTTTGCTCCGCCAAAGAACCAAGGTCGTTTCAGCGCGTCCAATATCGACCGAATAGACCATCAGTTCGCCGCAGACGCAATGAATTGGTGTGTGCAAAATCGGCAATGGGTCTCCGCTTATTCCCGCATATTGGCGCTCAGCAACCCTCAGTGGCGGCGTTGGGTGTCTTCCGTTCCCCGCCGATTTCGGAAAGTCGCAATTGCCTCTGGCAATAGCTGGAGCTTGGCGATCACCAGACAAAAAACGGGTTGATGCGGGGATAGGCCTCGCTTACCCCGTTATAACATATTGATTTGTCATTATATTTTAGGGTGTTTTGGTGGGAGAGGTAGGACTCGAACCTACGAAGGCTTAGCCAGCGGATTTACAGTCCGCCCCCTTTGCCGCTCGGGACACTCTCCCCGGCCGGAAATCACCTTTCCGGCGACGAAAAAGCCCCGTGCGACGGGGCCCCTCGTTGGCCCGCTTATGCGTTCGCGCAGCTGTCATGTCAACAGCAAAAAACAGCGGATCGACTTGCCGCGCGCCTCATGTTACCTCGGCCCCATGCTCGAAGGATTGCCGCCCAACAACGCCGCTTTCGTCCTGCGCCTGCGCTGCTCCGAGGATCAGGCGCGCGCCGTCGCCGATCTCGTGGTCGAGACGTTCGACCCCGCCGAAACCGCCGCCGCCGCCTTCGAGGAGAAATCCTCGACCGCGAGCTGGGCCGCCACGCCCTGGATGGTCGAAATCTATTTCGGCCGCGCGCCGGACGAGGAAAATGTCCGCGCCCTGGTCGCGGCGGCGGTCGGCGAGGAGCTGGCGCAAAGAATTGAATTCGGCCAGGTCGAGCAGAAGGATTGGGTCGCCGCCGCGCTGGAGGGCCTTTCCGCCGTGCGCGCCGGACGGTTTCTGGTCCATGGCGCGCATGACCGCGACCGGGTGAAAAGCAATGACATCGGGCTGGAGATCGAGGCGGCTCTGGCTTTCGGCACCGGCCATCACGGCACCACCCGCGGCTGCCTGCTGTTCATCGACGACATTCTCAAGCGCCGGCGCCCGCGCGCTGTCATCGACGTCGGCTGCGGCACCGGCGTTCTTTCGCTCGCTTTGGCCCGAGCCTTGCGCAAGAAAGTCGCGGCCGGCGACATCGACGCCGCCGCCGTCGCCGCGACGCGCGCCAACGCCTTGCTCAACGGCGCGGCCCCCTGGCTGCGGCCGGTGATCGCCAAAGGCGTGGACCATCCCGCGCTCGACCGCCCCAGCGCTTACGACCTCATCCTCGCCAATATTCTCGCAAAGCCCTTGCGCCGCCTCGCGCCCTCGCTGGCGCGGATCGCCGCGCCCGGGGCCGAGATCGTTCTCTCCGGCTTGCTGGCGCGCGACGTTCCCGGCGTGCTGACCGCTTATCGCGCGCAAGGGTTTTCGCTGTGGCGGCGGCGCGACATCGAAGGCTGGGCCACGCTGCTTTTGCGCCGCACCGGCGCGGCGCCGGCGAAAGAATTCGATGCTCCGGTCTCGATCCGAACCTCGTAGCTCAGGGTCGAGGCGAAAGCCCGTCCACCAGATAATAGCCGCCTTCGATCGGATCGTCGCGAGCTGGCGGGCGCGGCGCGAGTCGCCACGTGGCCGTCCGTCACCGGCACGCCCTGGGTCGGATCGTAGCCGCGCCAGCCAATTCCGGGCAAGAACACTTCCGGCCAGGCGTGGAGGTGGCGACGGCCGTCCGGCGTATCGGCCTCGGCCTGGTAGCCGCTGACGAAACGCGCGGCGAGCCCCTGGCTGCGCGCCGCGGCGATGAACAGCACGACGGTCGCGACAGGCGCACTTCCGCATTTTCCAGCGTCTCCTCGGGCGGCCGGGCGTAGCCATCGACGCGAATGCGCCGATTGGTGCGGGCGAACAGGGTTCGGGTGAGGTCGTCGAGGAAAGCACGGCGCCGCGCCAGCCGTGCTGCGCCGCGAATCTCCGCCGCGAAGGCCGAAACGTCGGGGTGAACCTCGCCGCCGCGAAAGACAAGGAAGTCGTCCGATCCGGCTTTGCCATGGCAGCGGCGGCAGGGCGCGCGCCGGGCGCGGAAGGCGGCAGGGTCTCGACCTCGAATTCGCTGACGATGACGAAATCCTGCGTCGTCCCGGCAAAAGACGCCTGATCACCGGATTGCCGAAGGAAGTGCAGCATATCGTCGCGCCGGACCGGATTCGGCTCGATCCGAACGCTTTGCGCGACGATGGCGACGCCCTCTGGCCTCGGCGAAGCCGCAGGATATGCGGCGCGAGCGCGACAGGCGCGGAATCAGGAATAACGGGTCTCGTGGCGCACCTTGAAACGCATCGGCGGATTCTTTCGACAACGATAAATCGTCTCATGCAATAAATTTGCCGCGTTCATTCGCCTTTCGTCACAAATTGTTAGTCTGGGCGATGTTCGACTCCCGTTTCCAGACTTTCGACGAAACCGCCGACCCTTCCCTCGGCGCCCCCCGCCTCAAGATGCTGCGCGCGCGGTTGAAAGCTTTGGAGCTCGACGGCTTTCTCGTTCCACGCGCCGACGCCCATCAGAACGAATATGTCGCGCCCGGCGAGGAGCGGCTGGCCTGGCTGACCGGTTTTTCCGGCAGCGCCGGCTTCGCCATCGTCCTCGCCGACAAGGCGGCCCTTTTTGTCGATGGCCGCTATACCATCCAGGCGCGCGAGCAGGTCAACTCCAAAGCCTTTCGCCATTCGTCCCGCTCGGCGAGGTTTCGCCGAGCGACTGGCTGGCGACAACGCCAAGAAAGGCGCCCGCGTCGGCTACGATCCCTGGCTGCACACCGGCGCGCAGATCGCGCGTTTCGAGGCCGCGGCGAAAAAAGCCGGGGCGGGTCTCGTCGCCGTGGACGAAAACCCGATCGACCCTTTGTGGACCGATCGCCCCGCGCCGCCTCTGCCCGCCGGTCGTCCTCCATCCGAAAAAATACGCCGGCGAAGCCGCCGAGGCCAAATTGAAGCGGGTCGCCAAGGCGCTTTCCGCCGACGCTTTGCTGGTCAGCGACCCGCACGCCCTGGCCTGGGCTTTCAACCTGCGCGGCGCCGATGTCGCCCACACGCCGATCGCGCTGGGTTTTGCGCTGATCCCGCGCCGGGGCAGGCCGCGCCTCTTCCTCGACCCGGAAAAGTTTTCCGCCCGACCGCCCGGCCGCTGGCGAAACTGGCCCACTGGCGCCGCCCGGCGCGCTGCCCGAGACTCTGAAAGCGCTCGGCGCGCGAAAAGCAGAAAATCCTGTTCGACTCCGCGACCGCGCCGGAACGCCTGACCCGGCTCTTCACCGAGGCCGGCGGCGAGGCGGACATCGGGACCGACCCGATCGCCCTGATGAAGGCGCGCAAGAACGCGTCGGAGTTGGCGGCGCCCGCGCCGCCCATCTGCGCGACGGCGTCGCCATGGCGCGTTTCTGAGCTGGTTCGACGGCGCGGCGCCGAAGGGCCGGCTCACCGAGATCGCGGCGGCCCAGGCGCTGGAGACATTTCGCCGCGACAGCGGCGAATTGCGCGACATTTCCTTCCCGACCATTTCCGCCGCCGGCCCCCATGCCGCCCTGCCCCATTACCGGGTGACGGAAAAATCCAACGCGCGCATCGGCAAGGGGGTTTTTCTGGTCGATTCCGGCGCGCCAATATCTCGACGGCACCACCGACGTCACCCGCACGCGTCGCGGTCGGCCGCGCCGCGAAGAGATGCCCGGCGCGCTCACGCTGGTGCTCAAGGGCCATATCGCCATCGCCCGCGCCGTCTTTCCCAAGGGAACCAGCGGCGCGCAGATCGACGCTTCGCCCGCCGGCCCCTGTGGGAGGCCGGGCTCGATTTCGACCATGGCATGGGCCACGGGGTCGGCTCCTATCTCTCGGTCCATGAAGGGCCGCAGCGGATTTCCAGGCTTGGCGCGACGGCGCTGGAGCCGGGCATGATCCTGTCCAACGAGCCCGGCTATTATCGCGAGGGCGCCTTCGGCATCCGCATCGAGAACCTGGTTGCGGTGGAGCCGCGCGACATCGCCGGGGCCGAGCGCGAAATGCTCGGTTTCGAGACCCTGACCCTGGTCCCGATCGACCTGCGGCCTGATCGAGCCGGATTTTTGACCGAAGAGGAAAAAGCCTGGCTCAACGCCTATCATGCGAGGGTCCGCGCCGCCCTGGCGCCCTTCCTCGACGCCGCGGAGCGCGCCTGGCTCGGGAAGGCGACGAAGCGGATATGATCGAACGGCTGGAAATGGCGGCCCAAGCCTCTATATTATTCGATGCGCCGAACAGGTCGGCAGGCGCGCCGTCGCGCCATGTCCGGGCGCGCTGTTTTCCGTGACGCGGCTGGCCCGCCGCCCCCCGCAATAGGAGATATCTTTGGACGATCTGGCGCATCCCGCCCCGTCGCTGCCCCAACCGCCTGACGAGGGCGGCGACAACCTCCGCGGCGCGGGCGAAGCCGCAAACGGCGACAATTTCATCGTCCGAGCCGGGCCGAAGCCGAAGCGGCGGTGCGGACGTTGCTCGCCTGGGTGGGCGACGATCCCGGCCGCGAAGGATTGCGCGACACCCCGGCCCGCGTCGTCAAGGCCTATGAAGAGATTTTCGCCGGCTACAGGCAGGATCCCGGCGCCGTGCTCGACAAGGTCTTCGAGGACGTCGGCGGCTATGGCGAAATGGTGCTGGTGAAGGACATTCCCTTTTATTCGCATTGCGAGCACCACATGGCGCCCTTTTTCGGCAAGGCCCATATCGCCTATTACCCGGATGGCGGCGTGTTCGGCCTGTCGAAGTTCGGCCGCCTGGTGGACGTCTACGCCCGACGTCTCCAGACCCAGGAGACCATGACGGCGCAGATCCTCGCCGCGCTCGACGCCCGCCTCCATTCGCGCGGCGCGGCGGTGCTGATCGAGGCGGAACATATGTGCATGTCGATGCGCGGCGTGCGCAAGCCGGGCGCGCTCACCGTCACCATGCAGTTCTCCGGCCCGTTCAAGACCGATCCCGCCGAACAGGCGCGGTTCCTGAGTCTCGTGCGCGGGCGGTGAAACATCCCCTCACCCCGCTTTGCGGGGAGAGGGAGCCAAAGCCGTCGCTTGCTGGATCAGCCATGACCTTTCCCGCTCCGTCCTCCGACAAGAAAATCCTCGAAGAAGGCGGCGCCTTCACGCCGAAATTCGACTCTCACGGCCTGATCGTCTGCGTGACGGTCGAGGCTTCGAGCGGCGAAATCCTGATGCTCGCCTATATGAACGCGCTGGCGCTGGAAAAGACGCTGGAGACAGGCATTGTCCATTACTGGTCGCGCTCGCGCAAAGAACTCTGGCGCAAGGGCGACACGTCCGGCCAAGTCCAGAAGGTAGTCGAGATCCGGGTCGACTGCGACCAGGACGCGCTGCTTCTGCGCGTCGAGCCGGGCGGCGACGGCAAGGCTTGCCACACCGGGCGCAAGAGCTGCTTCTACCGCAAATGACGGCGGCGCCCGAGGGCGTCCGCCTCGACTTTAATCGGCGGCGGGGGGGGGGGGGGGGGGGGGGGGGGGGGGGGGGGGGGGGGGCGTGGGGGGGGGGGGGGGGTGGGGGGGGGGAGTTGGGGGGGGGGGGGGTCGAGAGAGGGGGGCCGGTCGCGGTGGGGAGGACGGGGGGATGAGGGGGGCCCGCGACGGCGCTAGGCTCGCTGAGGGAGGAGGGGTTCCGGCGGGGCCCAACCGTGAATGCGCGAAAACGCGAAAAACGCGACCTGAAAATGATCGCTCTTGCGTTATGCGCCGGTTCGGTCAGCCGTCCGCACCCGCGCGAGGAACGAATTGCATTCGTGGCGCAGGGCGTCGGTCTGGCGCGCGAGGTCGGTCACTGAGTTCCAGCACCTGCTCGGCGGAATCGCCCGACTGGCGCGACGCCGCGCGCACCTCCTCGATCACCTTCGCGAGTTCGCTGGTGCGGTCCGCAACGTCATGGACATTGCTCGCGATCTCGCGGGTCGCCTCGACCTGCGAATCCACCGAAGTCGCGATATTCGAGGCGATGGCGTTGACCTCGCGGGTCGCCTCGGCCATGTCGCTGATGCAGCCGCTGGCTTCCTGCGAGGCGCGCTGGATATGGCCGATCTTCTCGGCCACGTCGGAGGTGGCGCGCGAGGTCTGTTCGGCCAAGGACTTGACCTCTTGGGCCACGACCGCGAAGCCCCGGCCCTGCTCACCGGCGCGCGCGGCCTCGATGGTCGCGTTGAGCGCCAGCATATTGGTCTGTTCGGCGATGCCGGCGATGGTCGCGACAATGCCGCCGATATGATCGATGGCGCCGGCCAGATCGTTCATGCGGGCGCGGGTGGCTTCGGCCTCCTGCGCGGCCTGCTCGGAAAGGCCGCGCGAGCGCGTGGCGCTGGCGCCGATTTCGGCCGCCGAAAAGTTCAGCTCCTCGGCCGCCGAAGCGACCGAAATCACGTTCTGCGACGCGGTTTCCGCCGATCTTGCTCCGGTCTCGGCCTGCTCGTCGGAAAAACGCGCCTCCTGGACCAGCGCCCGCGCGAGATTTTCCAGCCGCCCCGCCGCCGCGGTGACGCCCTCGACGACCCCGCCGACCGCCGTTTCGAAATTCTGCGCCAAGGCGCCCATGGCTTCCTTCCGCGACCGTTCGGCCACTTCGCGCCGCGCCGCCCGCTCCTGGCTCTGTCGTTCGGCGGCGCCGCGCAGGCCGAGCTTGATCGCCTCCACCGAGCGGGCCATTTCGCCGAGTTCGTCATCGAGCTCCAAGCCGGGCAAGACGATGTCGAATTTCCCTTGCGCCATGGCGTCGAGGCCCAAGCCGAGGCCGCGCAGACGCAGGGAAACCGTCCGGCCGATGAAAAAGGCGACGGCGACGAACATCAGCAGCAGCGGCGAAACCGCGAAAGTCACGGCCCGCGCGATGTCGATCAGGCGCGCAATGGCGTCGTCGTCATAGCCGCCGGCGCCGACGAGCAGCCCGAGCTCGGGAATCGACTTCACATAGGATATCTGTTCACGCCGGCCCTTGGCGCCGGGCTTGGGCCAGGGATAGGTCACGAAACCGGCGCCGTCCTGGCGCGCCATTTTCAGCATCGACTGGAACGGCTGGCCGCCCCCGCCGTCGCGCACGTCGAGCAGGCTCGTCCCCTCGATTTCCGGCGTCGTCGGCGCGAGCAGCGAGTCGCCGTCGAGCGAAATCGCGAAGAAATAGCCGTTCGCGCCAAATCGAACCGGCCTCAGGCGCTCCAGCGCGGCGGCGGCGGCCGGATTGGCGTCCCGCGCATCCGCCGGAATCGCGCTTTTCAGCCAGGCGGCGGCGATCTCAACCTCGCTGCGCAATTCGCCACGGCGCAGGTCGAGCATGGCGGCGTTGAACCGATATAGGGCGACGCCGGTGCCGAGCGCCATGGTGGCGAGGGCGAGGGCGGCGAGCGCCCAGACGCGGCGCGTCAAGGTCAGGCGGAATGCGAGCTTCGGCACAATGGCGACTCCGGCATCGGGGCGCCTCCATATTGGCGCGGCCGGCTTGCGCGAGACTTTCCGGGCGCCGGATCGCGAACCATGGGCTCCGGGCTTTTCATGGGCCGAGGGCGTCAGTTTCCGCCAGGACAGAAACGCCGCACGATCGTATTTTGTCGCGGAATCTGGACTTCTCGATGAGCCCACGATACGTTCAAACGTCATATGTTCTATAGAACCTATTATATTCTACAGAGGAGATAATCGGAAATGCCGGGTTTCTATCCATCGCTCACCGGTCCGATGTTCGACGACGAACTGGCGTTTTTCATGTCGCAAGCGCTCGGCGACAACAGGGATGACTCCGCCGACACACACGCCCTGTCGCAGATCGACCGCGAGCGCATCGCGTGGGCGGTCGCCCATTATTATCAATGCGCTCATTGCCTGCGCCATCACCACAGAATCATTATCGACTTGCAGAAAAAGACGGGCGAAACGCCCTGGCTCTGGGAGAAATATATTAGGAGATTAGTTTATTTCTTCACGCGCGCAAAGAAAAGCGAGGTGACCAAGGAAGAATGGGCCGAGCGGCAGGAGCAATGGGAACATTTCATCCACATGCTCGGCAAGGAGCACGGGCGGGTCATCACGCTGGCGATGCTCGCCATCTCATTCGCCTGCGACGACACCGATCTGATGGCGAGCGCGTTCGAAACCATGGGCAATCTCTGCGCCGATATCGAGCGGCTCGAAAGCGTCGTCCGCGACGTCTTCCGCATCACGATCGCGATGAAAGCCGCCACGACCAAGTTCCGCGTCGAGGCGACAGTCGTGGAGCAAATCAAGCTGCTCCGGCAACGCTATTCAGAGCAGCAGATTTCAGCCTGATCCCCGTTCGTCGGCGCCGTCGCGATGGGCGCTCCAGGATCGGTCGCGCGCAGAAAACACCATGTCGCCCAAAAAAGGCCCGGCGGGCTTGCCTGACGCGTGAAGGAAAGTAAAAGGGAGGGGGCGGCCTTGTCGCGGGACTGCCGCAAACGGGCCGCGCCCACCAGGAGTTTGCCGATGAAGCGGATATTTGCCCTTGCGATTCTCCTGGCCTGTTCCGGTTGTTCGTACCGGGACGTCACCTATTATTATTATCCGAACGTCCACGGCACGGAGCGTTTCCCCGAATATGCCCAAAGGGAATGCGCGAAATTCGGCATGGACGCGGTTCTCAGCTTCTCCAGCCGCCGCGAAACCGACGGCCAGGCCTACGTCGCCTATCACTGCGTCGAGCGGCCCTGAGCCCTCACCCCCGCGCGCGCGCCTCGATGACGTTGTGCAGTGAGGCGTCGGCGCTGTCGAAGAAGCGGCGCACGCCGCGCGCCGCCTGACGGATGCGCTGCTCGTTCTCGACCAAAGCGAGCCGAACGAAGCCTTCGCCATGCTCGCCGAAGCCGACGCCCGGCGCGACCGCGACCTCGGCCTTTTCGATCAGCAGCTTCGAGAATTCCAGACTGCCGAGGCGGCTGAACCGTTCCGGCACCGGCGCCCAGGCGAACATCGACGCCGAAGGCTCGGGGATTCTCCACCCCGCCTGGGCGAAGCTCTCGACCATCACGTCGCGCCTTTTCCGGTAAGTGGCGCGCATGTCCCGAATACAGTCGTCCGGGCCGTTGAGCGCGGCCGCCGCCGCGACCTGGATCGGCGTATAGGCGCCATAATCGAGATAGGACTTCACCCGCGCCAAAGCCGAGAGCAGGCGCTCGTTGCCGACCGCGAAGCCTATGCGCCAGCCGGCCATCGAATAGGTCTTGGACATGGAAGTGAATTCGACGCAGACATCGTTCGCGCCCGGAACCTGAAGCACCGAGGGCGGCGGATCCTTGTCGTCGAAATAGACCTCGGCATAGGCGAGGTCCGACAGGATATAGATGTCGTGCTTCTTCGCGAAGGTCACCAGATCGCGGTAGAAATCGAGCGAGGCGACGGTGGCGGTCGGGTTCGACGGGTAGCAGACCACGATCGCGATCGGCTTGGGGATCGAATGCTGGACCGCGCGTTCGGCGGCGCGGAAGAATTCCTCGTTCGGCTCGATCGGCACCGAGCGGATCACGCCGCCCGCCATCAGGAAGCCGAAGGCGTGGATCGGATAGGAGGGATTGGGCGCGAGGATCACATCGCCCGGCGCGGTGATCGCCTGGGCCATGTTGGCGAAGCCTTCCTTGGAGCCGAGCGTCGCGACGACCTGCGTGTCTGGATCGAGCTTCACGCCGAAACGGCGCTCGTAGTAGGCGGCCTGGGCGCGGCGCAGCCCGGCGATGCCCTTGGAGGCGGAATAGCGGTCGGTGCGCGGCTTGCCCGCCGTCTCGATCAACTTGTCGACGACATGGCGCGGCGTCGGCAGATCCGGATTGCCCATGCCGAGGTCGACGATGTCGGCGCCGGCGGCGCGGGCCTTGGCCTTGAGACGATTGACTTGTTCGAACACATAGGGCGGCAGCCGCCGCACGCGATAAAAATCGCTCATCCGTTTCGTCCTCGCTTCGTCATCGGGCCGGCGACGCGCCGGGAAATGCCGTGATTAGCACGCGTTCGCAGCCGATGTCAGCGGGCTTGAAATCAAAATTCATTCGTCCTTGATCGGGGCGACCTCGTTGGGAGCGACGGGGTCGATCTTGACCGCATTGAGCCCTCTGCGCATCGCGTCCGCTTTTTTGCGCGTCTTGACCAGCCGGTCCATGTCGGCCTTGACCTCGTCCGGCTTTTTGACCGCGATCCGCTGCTTCTCCTCGCCGGTGAGCGGCGCAAAGCCCATCGTTTTGGAATCGGGACGCGATTCGCGGACGAAATCCGGCCCGTCGCCGGCTTCCGAGGTCCAGTTCAACTTGTCGGTCAGCGCCCGCAGCGGATTTTGCTGCGCCTGGGCGGCGGCGACATTGGCCGCCAAGGCGAGCGCGAGGGTCGAAGCGAAACGCGCCACGCGGCGGCGGGAAACGGTAGGGGCCGTCATTCTCTCAGGCTTTCGTCAGGCGCGGCGCGCGCCCCCCGCGGAAGGCGCCGCCATCAGATCGTTGCTCAGCTAATGGCATAAAGTCTTATTATGTCCGAAACGGGACGATGCGCTAAGTTGATGTGACGGCGCCCGGCCGGCAAGAGTGGGGCGTCGGGGGAGGAACGATGACCGTACGCAAGGAAGTTCGACGCGGGAACGCCGCCAAACGCGCCGCGCCGCGGCGCCGGAAGACGCCCGTCGAGGCCCCGCCTGCGCGGCCCGCCGCCGCGCCGCCGCCTTCCCCGGCCCCCGCAGAAAATCCATCCGACGGGGCCAAAGGCTCGACCCTTCCCAATTTCCAGCGCATGGCCGACAATTTCGCGCTCGCCATGGCGCATGGCGGCAAGGCGCTGGCCGCGATGATTCGCCCGGTCGAGGAGGGCCACGCCAAGCCGACCGCCGGGGAAGACCTCACCGAAGCCATAAAGACCTTCGGCAAGGTCGCCGAATACTGGCTGTCCGATCCCAAGCGCGCGCTCGAGGCCCAGACCAACATTTCCACCAATATGATGGGCCTGTGGTCGAACACCTTGCTCCGGCTTTCCGGAGAGACCAGCGAGCCCTTCGTCGCGGCCGACCCGAGGGACAAGCGATTCGTCGCGCCGGACTGGCGCGACAATCCTTTTTTCGATTTCCTGCGCCAGGCCTATCTGATCGGCGACCGATGGGCGAGCCACATGGTCGAGGACGCGGAGCTCGACAAGGTCACCCATGACCGGGCGTCATTCTACCTGCGGCAGCTTTCGGGCGCCCTGTCGCCGTCCAATTTCCTCCTCACCAATCCCGAGCTGTTGCGGACCACCTGGTCGGCCGAGGCGGAAAACCTCGCGCGCGGCATGAAAATGCTGGCCGAGGACATCGAGGCCGGCGGCGGCAATCTGAAAATCCGCCAGACCAACTACGACCAGTTCGTCCTCGGCGTGAACATGGCCACCACGCCGGGCAAGGTGGTGTTCCGCAACGACCTGATCGAACTGCTGCAATATGCCCCGACGACCGAAAAGGTCTATCGCCGGCCGCTGCTGATCGTGCCGCCCTGGATCAACAAGTTCTACATTCTCGATCTCAACCCGGACAAAAGCTTCATTCGCTGGGCGGTGTCCAAGGGCCTCACCGTGTTCTGCATTTCCTGGGTCAATCCCACCGAGAAACACGCCGACAAGGATTTCAACGCCTATATGAAGGAAGGCATTTTCGCGGCGCTGGAGCAGATCGAAAAGATCACCGGCGAGCGACAGGTCAGTCCGATCGGCTATTGCGTGGGCGGCACGCTGACCGCCGCGACGCTCGCCTATCATGGCCGCCAAGGGCGACGACCGCATCGCCGCCGCGACCTTCTTCACCACCCAGGTCGATTTCTCCGATCCCGGCGACCTGAAGATTTTCGCCGACGAGGACCGGATCAAGAATATCGAATCCGAAATGCAAATGTCCGGCTATCTCGACAGCAGCTCGATGGCGAACACCTTCAACATGCTGCGGCCCAACGAGATGATCTGGTCCTATGTCGTCAACAATTACCTGAAGGGCGTCGAACCGATGGCCTTCGACCTTCTGGCGTGGAACAGCAATTCCACGCGCATGCCGCGCGCCAATCATTCCTTCTATCTGCGCAACTGCTATCTCAACAATCAGCTCGCCAAGAAGAAGATGAAACTCGGCGACGTCACGCTCGACCTCGGCGAGATCAAGATCCCGGTCTACAATCTGGCGGCGAAGGAAGACCACATCGCCCCGGCGCGCTCGGTGTTCAACGGCGCCAAGCTGTTCGGCGGCGAGATGCGCTATGTGCTCGGCGGTTCCGGCCATATCGCCGGCGTCATCAATCCGCCCGCGACCAAAGCCCAAATACCAATACTGGACCGGCCCGCGCCCTTCGGGAACTTTCAAGGATTGGGTGGCCAGGGCCGAGGAGCATCCCGGCTCGTGGTGGCCGGACTGGATCGAATGGATCGACGCCCAGTCGCGCGGAAAAAGTTCCGGCGCGAGAGCCGGGCGGCGGAAAGGTCAAGATTCTCGGCGACGCCCCCGGAGAATATGTCCGGGAGAAGTCCTGACGCCGGCCGCCGCGGCGCCGTTCTTGCGCCTTTCCCGGCAGTTCGCCCCGATGCGTCTCAAAAAGGCCCGTCTTCGGGCTTCTTGTCGCCGGGGGTGTCTCATATCGGGACAGGAGTGCAAAAATGGCTCGGTTCTTGAAAATCGGCGGAATCGTCTTCGCAATCGCCGCGGCGAGCGCGGCGGCGCCGGCTTTCGCGGGCGCGCGACACGCCGGCGGAGGCTATGGCGGCCATATGGTCGTGCATGCTGCCGCGCCGGGCATGGCGGTTCATGGCGGCGTGGTTTACAATCACCCTCGCGACACATTCCCGCAAGGCTATGGTTATGGCTACGCGCCGCCTCGCGGCCGGCAAGGCTATGATTACGGCTATGCGCTGCCGCACGGCCGGCCGGGCTATGATTACGGCTACGCCCTGCCCTATGGCGGCGGCTATCGCGGCTGGGGATATGGCGCGGCCTATGGCGGCGGAGGCTATTCCTACGACCCCGGCTACGGGACTTATGACGCCGGGGCGGCTCAGGGCGCGATCATCATCGTGCCCACGACCGCGATCTATGGCCCGCCCTACCCTCTCGGCTATTATGGCGCGAGCTACGCGCCGACCGGCAATGGCGTGATTTACAATCTGCCCGTCGCGGCGGCAACGCTAGCCGTCGAAAATCATCTTCCTCTCCGACCGCCACGGCCAGGCGCAGCGCGGGGGTCATGTGACGGTGATCCGGGGCGGCGTGGTCTCGGAAGAGTGAGGCCCCACGGAGGCCGGTCCACGGGAAACGCGATCCGGCCTCACGCGCGTTCGCATCAAAGACCCAGCATCAGGTCCATGTTCTGCACGGCGGCGCCCGAGGCGCCCTTGCCGAGATTGTCGAGCCGCGCCACGATCAGGGCATGGCGGCGCGCCTCGTTGGCGAAGACGCGGATATCGAGATCGTTGGTGCCGTTGAGCGCCTCCGGCTCCAGCCGGGCGCTTTCTTCCGCCGCGACCACCCGGACATGGGTCCGGCCGGCGTAATGGTCGGCGAGGACCGCTTCGAGGTCGCCGGCCTGCGGCTTGTCGGGAAGATCGTCAAGGGAGAGCGGCAGGCTCACCAGCATGCCCTGGCGGAAATTGCCGACCGAGGGGACGAACAGCGGCCGCGCCCGCAAACCGCCAAAGGCCATGATTTCCGCGACATGCTTGTGCTCAAGCCCCAGCGCGTAAAGCTCGAAGGCGGGCGCCCGTCCGGCCTCATAGGCTTCGATCATCTGCTTGCCGCCGCCCGAAAAACCGGAAACCGCGTTGATCGCCAGGGACTGGCCCGGATCGACCAGCCCGGCGTCGACCAGCGGCCGCAGGATGGCGATCGCCCCGGTGGCGTAGCAGCCGGGGTTGGACACCCGCCGCGCGGCGGCGATTTCCCTGTCCTGACCGGGGGCAAGCTCCGGAAAGCCATAGGTCCAGCCGGGCGCGACGCGATGGGCCGTCGAGGCGTCGAGCACGCGGGGACCTTCGGGCCCCAACGAATCGACCACAGCGACGCTCTCCCTGGCGGCGGCGTCGGGCAGGCACAGGATGGTCAGATCGACCTGTCGCAGGATCTCGGCCTTGGCCGCGGCGTCCTTGCGCTTTTCGGGATCGATCGAGACGATCTCGACGTCCGTGCGCCGGGAAAGCTTTTCCCGGATCTGCAGGCCGGTGGTGCCGGCCTCGCCGTCGATGAAGATTTTTCTGGGCGCGTCGGTCATGGCTTGATTCCTGGTGCAGATGGACGGCTCTAGCGCGGTTTGATGAAGGACAAAACAAAACGGCGGGCTTTTGGCCCGCCGTTCCGCGAAAAGATCCTAAAGATCAGCGCTTCGAGAACTGGAAGCTGCGGCGGGCCTTGCGCTTGCCGTATTTCTTGCGCTCCACCACGCGCGAGTCGCGGGTGAGGAAGCCTTCCTTCTTCAGCGCCGGACGCAGGCCGGGCTCGTAATAGGTCAGGGCCTTGGAGAGGCCGTGGCGCACCGCGCCGGCCTGACCCGACAGGCCGCCGCCGGCGACCGTGACATTGATGTCGTACTGGCCGTCGCGCTGGGCGACGCCGAGCGGCTGCCGGACGATCATCTGGAGCACGGGCCGGGCGAAATAGACCGCGAGTTCGCGGCCGTTCACGGTGACCTTGCCGGCGCCGGGCTTGATCCAGACGCGGGCGACCGCGTTCTTGCGCTTGCCGGTGGCGTAGGCGCGGCCGAACTTGTCGAGCTTCTGGACATGGACGGGAGCTTCGGGCGCAGGCTGGGCGTTTGCGCCCTTGAGGTCCTGGAGGGAGGAAAGGGTCTCGGCCATGGTCAGTCTTTCCGCGAATTCTTGGAGTTCAGGGCGGCGACGTCGAGAACGACGGGGTTCTGGGCCGCGTGGGGATGTTCGGCGCCCTTGTAGACGCGCAGATTGCCGAGCTGCTTCGAGCCGAGCGGTCCGCGCGGCAGCATGCGCTGGACCGCCTTTTCGACGATGCGCTCGGGAAAGCGGCCTTCCAGAATGAACTTGGCCGAACGTTCCTTGATGCCGCCCGGAAAACCGGTGTGGTGGTGATAGACCTTCTGGTCGCGCTTGCGGCCGGTCAGGACCACCTTGTCCGCGTTGATGACGATGATGTTGTCGCCATCGTCCATATGGGGGGTGAAGGTCGCCTTGTGCTTGCCGCGCAGGCGCAGAGCGATGATCGAGGCGAGGCGGCCGACGACCAGCCCCTTGGCGTCGATCAAAACCCATTTCTTCTCGATTTCGGCCGCCTTGGCCGAATAGGTCTTGCCGTACATGTCTGTTTTCCAGGAATGACCGGGCGGAAAAGCCCGGCGGGAAGATGCGGGCTTGTACGGGCGGAGTCGCGGCTTGTCAACCAAGAACGCCTGCGTTTTTCCCGCAAAAGCAGGCGATTCACAGCAGTGGTATTATGTTACCTTATTTCCTCGGCGCCGGGATGGCGTAGGTTCCCACCGCATGGGCGACCGGCTCCGCCGCGCCCTGCGAAAACAAGGTCGCCTCGCCCACCGCGAGCCTCCGGCCGAGCTTCAGCAGGCGGCATTCGACCAGAACGTCGCCATGAGGCGGCTTGCGCAGGAAATTGATGTTGAGATTCATCGTCACCGCATCCAGCGCCCCCTGGCCGAGATGGGCGAAAATCGCGACCCAGATCCCGACGTCGGCCAGAGTGAACATGGCGGGGCCGGAGACCGTGCCGCCGGGGCGCAGGTGACGCTCGTGGGCGATCAGCCGCAATCGCGCGTTCATCGGCCCGACCTCCTCGACCATGACGGTCCGGCCGCCGTGGTGGAGCTGCGGAAAAACCTCTTCGAGCAGTTTTTCGATTTCGGCGACGGTCAGGACGGGACTGGACGGGACGGCTTTCGACATGGAGCGAACTCGATTGGAAGACGCCGACGGGAATCGCTCGGCGCGACGCGCCCAACATCGCGCAAAACGCCCTTCTTCGCCATCCGCGCCGCGCAGCCGGCGGCGGCGAATGCTCCTTTTCTCACGATTATGGCGTCTTTTCAGGCGATTACACAAACTTTCGCACATGCGCCGCCGATGTTCACCCAGCGCGGGCGAAATTATGTTTAATTCATTGCGATAAAGGCTATTCCGCCGCAGCGCCGGGCGTCGCCAGCGCCAGGCCGCGCTCGAACTGGGTCTTGTACAGGAGGCCGTAAACCCCGTCGCGCGCCAGCAACTCGTCCTGACGGCCGGATTCGATCACCCGGCCGCCCTCGATGACGCATATGCGCTCCGCGCTGGCGACCGTGCTGAGGCGATGGGCGATGACGATGGTGGTGCGCCCGGCGCAAAGCGTTTTCAGCGCCTCCTGGACCGCGCGCTCCGATTCCGTGTCCAGCGCCGAGGTCGCCTCGTCGAGCAGGATCAGCGGCGCGTCCTTGAGGAAGGCCCGGGCGATGGAAAGGCGCTGGCGCTGGCCGCCGGAAAGTTGCACGCCCTGTTCGCCCACCGGCGAATCGTAACCCTTGTCGAAGGACATGATGAAATCGTGGGCGAAGGCGGCCCTGGCCGCCGCCTCGATCTCCTCTTCGCTGGCGCCGGGCCTGCCGAAGCGGATGTTGTCGCGGATCGACCCCCTGAAAAGGAACGTGTCCTGGCCGACATAGGCGATCTGGCTGCGCAGCGAACGCCGGGAAAAGGCGGAAATATCCTGGCCGTCGATGAAGATTTTTCCCGCGGTCGGTTCGTAAAAGCGCAGGATCATGCTCATGGCGGTGGTCTTGCCGCCGCCGGATCGCCCGACGAGAGCCGTGGTCTCGCCCGGCTCGGCCACGAGGTTCAGCTTGTTGAGCACCAATTCCCCGGGGCGATAGGAAAATTCGACATTGTCGAACTCGACCCGCCCCGCCGAAATCTTGAGCTCCGGAATATCCGCCGGCTCGGCTTCCGGCGTCTTCTCGTCGAGGAACTGGTAAAGCATGTCGACGCCGATCAGCGAGGTGTTGATGTCGACATGGAGGCGGGCGACGCGCTTGGCCGGCTCGGTCGCCAGAAGCAGCGCGGTGAGGAAGGCGAAGAAATTGCCGGGCCTCTCGCCGTGATAGATCACCCGGTAGCCGCCATAAACGACGACCAGCGCCACCGCGATCCCCGCCAGCGTCTCCATCAGCGGGCTCGAGCGCGACTGCACCCGCACGAGCTTGTTGGCCGCCGATTCGAAGGCCTGGATCCCGCGCACCTGCCGCTCGCGCATGAAGGGCTCCAGGGTGAAGGATTTCACCACGCGAATGCCCTGGGCCGTCTCCTGCAGGGAGGCGAGAATGGCCGCGAAGCCCTGGAATTCGGTCATGATCACCCGGCGGGCGCGATTGCCGAGCTTGCGCACGCCCACGATCGCCACGGGCATGATCAGGAGGGAGACCGAAGCCAGCGCCGCATCCTGCTGGAACATGGCGAAGGTCAGGCCGAGCGTGGTCAGCGCGTCGCGGCCGAACGCGGTGACCAGAATGTTGAGCGCATTGCCGGCCGACTGCGAAATGAAGGCCTGGCGGGCCAGGAATTCGGCGGAATGGCGGGCGTTGTAGAAGCTGACGTCCATCGCCAGCATCTTGTCGAAGATCTTGGTCTGGCTGTCCGCGATGATGTTGTTGGAAATCCGCGACAGGGTCACCTGCTGGCCGTAGGTGGCGAAGCCCTTGGCGATATAGATCGCGGTGATCGCGCCGCCGATCTCCCACATCGCCACGATGTCGCGATCGAGGAAAATACGATTGACGATGAATTTCATCATATAGGCGGAGAGGGTGGTGGCCGTCGCGGTGATCCCCATCATCACGAAAGCCAGCACATAGCCCCAGGCATGCTTGCCCCCCTGATCGCGCAGCAGACGTGCGATCAGATGCATTTGCCCCTTGTTGAACAACCTCTTGGCTAGCTTTTCCTTCAGAGCGGAAAACAAGGTCCGGTCTCTCGGCGGCTTGCGATGCGGCTTTTTTGCGTTTCCCGCCGGAGGAGACGCGCCCGAAACGCCGGCCGGCCCATCTGAGCGGCCGCGCGACAAGGCTCCTGTGTGGAAAGAAATGGCCGCCCTGTCAATGCCGGCGCCCCCGTGCGGGCGCGGCGCGGGCGGCGCCATGGCAAAAATGTCACGCCCTTTTCGCCACCGCCCTCAACGCCCGCGCGTAAAAATAATTTCGAACAGGGATAGGGCGATTTCCGCGAGAATGAGCAGGACGATCGCCATTTCCATGAAGGACGAGCGGTCGGCGTCGATGATGTCGGTCAGCGCCCGGACGGTTTCGACGATGACATCCAGCTTGCGCTGAAGAGTCTGGCCGCGCTCTTTCAGCTCATATTCGTCCTCCAGACGGGCGTAGAGCCGCTCCAGGTCGGGGCGGTCCCACAGAACGTCGGGCTTGTCTTCGACCGCGACGCGGCCCGAGACGCGGTGCTGCACGCCGAGCGCCTGGCCGATCAGGCGCAGCATTTCGCGGCGGTTGCGCATCGGGCGCCCGACGCGCCCGAGCACGTTGGCCAGAGGCTCGACCGTGTCGAAGACCATATTGACCTCGCGCTCGTCGCGCGCCAGCGCCACGGATTTGGCGATGGCGTCGGCGAAGACCAGAAAACGCTCGTCGGACAGATCCTTGAGCGCGACCGCGCCATTGAGCGTGACTCGATCCTCCGCCTCGCCGACCAGAAGCGTGACGGCTTCGTCCTCCCTGCGCAAGGGCGCGCCAACCACCCGATCCTTGAGCCGCGCCAGCACGTCCTCTTCTTCGAGCGGGGTCAGGCCGACGAGGACGGCGACGCCATAGCGATAGAGCGCCACTATGCCGCTTTGCCCGACGTGAAAGGCGAGCGGCGAGGTCGAAATGGCGTCGGCGCGCTCCAGTCCGCTCAGATCGATGCGATCGCCGAGCATCAGGGCGCGGGCGGTGAAGCGCAGAGGCGCGGCGGAAGGCTGAGATTCGCTCATCGCCAGCCTTTTACAGCAGTTTTGTGGAATTTGCGCGCCTGGAGCTTTGTCCCCGATGGCCGGCGCCCTATGCTGGCGCTCCAACCCTGAGGAGCCTTTTTTGGATCGCCGCCTTTTTCTTGCGAGCCTCGCGCTTCTCCCGGCGGCCTCCGCCTTCGCGCTCGAGGCCGACGAACTGCCCCTCGTCCCCCTGCCCTCCGGCGTCGATCCGAACGCCGTGCCCGGCCTGTCGTGGTTCGGCTCCGGCCCCTCGGCGATCGAAATTTTCGACTACAATTGCCCCTATTGCCGAAAGGCCTTTCACAGCCTCGACGTCATGGTGGCGAAAAAAAAGCTGCGCCTCGGGCTGATCGACAGCCCGATGCTCTCGGTCGGCTCGGTTCAGGCCGCGAAACTGCGGCAGGCGGCGCTGATTCTTTACGGTCCGGAAAAAGCTTTCGCCTTCCACCGCGCGCTTTATGCGACAAAAGGCCGGATCGACGGCGATATCGCCCTCAACGCGGCCCAGGCCATGGGCCTCGACGTCAAGAAACTCGCCGATACGGCCAACAGCCGGGAGGTCCGCGACCGGATCATCGCCCAGATGGATTTCCTCGACCGCATCGGGGTCTCCAGCACGCCCTCCTTCATCATCAACAACCGCCTGCTCTCCGGCTGGCCCGGCCCCGAGGTCTTTGCGCTGGCGCTGAAGGTGTGACGGAAGCGCCCCTGGTTTTTCGCACGCTGCTCTAGGGGACAAGCAGCGCCTTGCCGACGTTGCGGCGATCCTGAAGGAAATGATGGGCCTCCGCGACCTCGTCGAATTTGAAGACGCGGGCGATTTTCGGCTTGACCACTCCGGCGCTCCACAGGCCGAGCAATTGTTCCGCCCATTTGCGGCTATTGTCGATCTCGCCCCACATATGGCCGAGATTGACGCCGAACACGCCCTTGTTGTCGTTGATCAGCGCGACGGGGTTGAATTGCAGCCAGGGCGTCGAAACCAGAAGTTTCACCACGCTGGCGAGGCTTCGCACTTTCCCGGTCGCGGCCGATGAAACGCCGAACATGCCGAGCCGTCCCCCCGGCGCCAGCAGTCGATAGCCCTTCTTGAAGGATTCGCCGCCGACCGCGTCGAGAATGAGGTCGACGCCGCGCCCGCCGGTCATTTCGCGCGCCCGTTTCTCGAAATCCTCGGTCCGGTAATCGATCAGTTCGTCGACGCCGAGGGCGCGCAATTGCTCGTGCTTGGCCGCCGAGGCCGTGCCGATCACCCGCGCGCCAATATGTTTCGCAATCTGCGTTGCGGCCATGCCGACGCCGCCGCCGACGGAATGGACGAGGATTGTTTCCCCGGCCTTCAGGGCGCCCATGATGACCATGAGCTGCCAGGCGGTGAGATAATTGACGGGGATCGCCGCGCCCTCCTGCGCCGACATCCCCTCCGGACGGACGAAAACCTGTTTGCAAGGAACGCAGACCACGTCGGAATAGCCGCCGAAACGGGTCAGCGCGATCACGTCGCGTCCCACCCAATCGGCGCCGATTCCCTCGCCGACGGCGTCCACCCGGCCGCTCACCTCATAGCCGGGCACGACCGGCAGGGGCGGCAGATCGGGGTAAAGACCGAGCCGGCCGAGGATATCGGCGAAATTGACCCCGCTGGCCTCGACGCGGATGCGCGCTTCTCCCGGTCCCGGCTCGGGATCGGGCGCATGCCGGATCGCGAGAACCTCGGGCGCCCCGGCCTTGGTGATCCATATCTGCCTCATGACCGCCTCCAGGAGAGCTTGAACCCCAAAAGTCTACCATGCGCAGAAGGCCGCCGCAGCCTTTGGCGTCAGGCCTGCGCGCCTTTCAGCATTTGCAGGAAAGCCGTCGCCGCCGGGGGCAGTCTCTTGGCTTTCAGATGGGCGGCGTACCAGTGGCCGACGATGGGAAAACCCTCCACGTCGAGTTCGCGCAGCAGTCCGCCGGCGAGTTCGAGGGTCAGGACGTGGCGGGAGAGGATCGCGAGGCCGAGGCCGGCGGCGGCCGCCTGTTTGATGGTTTCGTCGCTGCCGAGCGTCATGCGCGCCGGCGGGCGGATCTTGTGGCCGGCGAAAAAGCGCTCCGCCGCCTGGCGGGTGCCCGAGCCCGGCTCGCGCAGGAGAAAAGGCTGGTTTTCCAGGCTTCCCGCGCAAATATCGCGGGCGCTGCAGAGCGGATGATCAGGCGCCGCCACCACCACCAGCGGGTTTTCGGCGATGGGAAAGGCCTCGACCTCCATGTCCTGGGGGATGCGGCCCATGATGTAGAGATCGTCGCGATTCTGGGCCATTCGCTCCAGCATCTGGTCGCGGTTGACCACTTCCATGATCAGTTCGATCCTGGGATGCAGGCGGCAGAAATCGCCGATCAGCCTGGTGGCGAAATAACGCGCGGTGGTGATCATGGCGAGGCGCAGTTCGCCGCGCTCCAGTCCGCGCATTTCCGCCAGTTCCTGGCCGAGCATGTCCAGTCGCGCCAGGATTTCCCGCGCCGCCCGCGCCCCCGCCTGCCCGGCCTCGGTCAGAAACAGCTTCTTGCCCGCCTGCTCGTGCAGGGGCGCGCCGAGCGCCTCCGCCAGTTGCTTGATCTGGATGGAAAAAGCCGAGGGCGTCATATGCAGCTCCTCGGCGGCGCGAGTCATGTTCATGTGCTGGCCGAGCGCCGCCAGCAGGCGCAGCTGATGCATGGTGACCCGGCGCAGCATCGTTATATTTTCCTATAACATGATGCTTAAAACAATGAACTTCAGTCAAATCGAAATCAAGGGCAAAAAGCTGCGCGACGGTCCGGCGGCGAGCCGGTCGCACAGGAGGAAAGCCCAATGGCCAAGACCTACAAAGCAGGCGTGAAGGAATATCGGGAAACATACTGGGAGCCCAATTATTCGGTGCGCGAAAGCGACGTGCTGGCGGTGTTCAAGATCGTGCCGCAGCCGGGCGTGCCGCGCGAGGAGGCCGCCGCCGCGGTGGCCGCCGAAAGCTCCACCGGCACCTGGACCACGGTGTGGACCGACCTTCTCACCGATCTCGACTATTACAAGGGCCGCGCCTACGCCATCGAGGACGTGCCCGGCGACGACGAAGCCTTCTACGCCTTCATCGCCTATCCGATGGGCCTGTTCGAGGAAGGCTCGGTGGTCAACGTCTTCACCTCGCTGGTCGGCAATGTATTCGGCTTCAAGGCCGTGCGCAGCCTGCGCCTGGAGGATGTCCGCTTCCCGCTGTGGTTCGTGATGACCAACCCCGGACCGCCCCACGGCATCTATGTCGAGCGCGACAAGCTCAACAAATACGGCCGTCCGCTGCTCGGCTGCACCATCAAGCCCAAGCTCGGCCTCTCCGCCAAGAACTATGGCCGCGCCGTCTATGAGTGCCTGCGCGGCGGCCTCGACTTCACCAAGGACGACGAGAACGTCAATTCGCAGCCCTTCATGCGCTGGCGCGACCGCTTCCTGTTTTGCCAGGAGGCGATCGACAAGTCGGAGGCCGAGACCGGCGAGAAGAAGGGCCACTACATGAACTGCACCGCTCCAACCATGGAGGAGGTGTACAAGCGCGCCGAATTCGCCAAGGAGATCGGCTCCAAGATCGTGATGAGCGACTACCTTACGCTCGGTTGGGCCGCGCACACCAGCCTCTCCAAATGGTGCCGCGACAATGGCGTCATGCTGCACGTCCACCGCGCCATGCATGCGGTCATCGACCGCAACCCGCGCCATGGCATCAATTTCCGCGTGCTGACCAAGCTGCTGCGCCTGATCGGCGGCGACCACCTGCACTCCGGCACCGTGGTCGGCAAGCTGGAAGGCGACCGCGAGGCGACGCTGGGCTGGATCGGCATGATGCGCGAGCGTTACACCAAGGAAGACCGCGCCAAGGGCATCTTCTTCGATCAGGACTGGGGCCAGATGCCCGGCCTGTTCCCGGTGGCCTCCGGCGGCATCCATGTCTGGCACATGCCGGCGCTGGTCTCGATCTTCGGCGACGACTCGGTGCTCCAGTTCGGCGGCGGCACGCTCGGCCATCCCTGGGGCAACGCCGCGGGCGCGGCGGCCAACCGCGTGGCGCTGGAAGCCTGCGTCCAGGCCCGCAACGAAGGCCGCCACCTGGAGCGCGAGGGCCGCGACATCCTCACCAAGGCCGCGCAAAGCTCGCCCGAACTGAAGATCGCCATGGAGACGTGGAAGGAGATCAAGTTCGAGTTCGACACGGTGGACAAGCTCGACGTCGCCCATCGCTAATTCGTCGCGTCAATCGACGCGGAGGCCAAGGCTCACAATTTGAGCCTCGGCGTTCAATCCCAGAGATTTCGGAGAACAACAGATGAGCAACGTTCAGGATTATCCGTCCCGTATCGGCGACGAAGCCAGCAAGAGGTTCGAGACCTTCTCCTACCTGCCGCAGATGACGAGCGAAGAATTGCGCAAGCAGGTGCAATATATCGTCGATCGCGGCTGGAACCCGGCGGTCGAACATTGCGAGCCGGAAAATGCGATGATGGATTACTGGTACATGTGGAAGCTGCCGATGTTCGGCGAAACCGACGTGGACCGCATCCTCGCCGAGGCCGAGGCCTGCCGCAAAGCCAATCCCAAGCATCTGGTGAAATTGATCGGCTACGACAATGTCCGCCAGACCCAGGGGACCGCAATGCTGATCTTCCGCCCCGCGGCGTAACCGAGACCCGGTCCGCGCCCCGTCCTCCCGGCGCGGACGCCGGAGCCCCGCGCCGAGGCCACGGCCAGGGGCGCCTTCGGACCTTCCTCCCCGTCCGAAGGCGCCCATGGAATGCGCGCCGCCGCCGAGAATCGCGCAAAAAAAAGACGCCGAGGAAACCTCCCGAGGAGTCATGCAATGGACGACATCTCCAGCCAATACCGGGTCAGGACCGCGCCCTATTACCGCGCCGTCGGCCACGAAATCGAACAATTCCAGGCCGCCTATGACGCGCGCCTGCCGATGATGCTCAAAGGCCCCACCGGCTGCGGCAAATCCCGCTTCGTCGAATTTATGGCGCACCGTCTGGGCCGGCCGCTGGTCACCGTGGCCTGCAACGAGGACATGACCGCCGCCGACCTCGTCGGGCGCTTTCTGCTCGATCGCGACGGCACGCGCTGGCAGGACGGCCCACTGACCGCCGCCGCGCGCATGGGCGCGATCTGCTATCTCGACGAAGTGGTGGAGGCCCGACAGGACACCACCGTCGTCATCCACCCGCTCACCGATCACCGCCGCGTCCTGCCGCTCGACAAGAATGGCGAGCTGGTCATGGCTCATCCCGACTTCCAGCTGGTGATCTCCTACAACCCCGGCTACCAGTCGCTGATGAAGGACCTGAAGCCTTCGACCAAGCAGCGTTTCGGCGCGCTGGACTTCACTTATCCCACGCCGGAAATCGAGGCCGAGATTGTCGCCCATGAGACCGGGATCGAACCGAAGCAGGCGGAAAAACTGGCGCAGATCGCTTTGCGCTCGCGAAACCTCAAGGGCCACGGGCTCGACGAGGGCATTTCCACCCGCCTGCTCATTTATGCCGGGGCGCTGATCGTCAAGGGCGTGCCGGCGCCGGACGCCTGCAGCATCGCCATGGTGCGGCCGCTCACCGACGATCCCGACATGCGCGACGCGCTCGACGCGGCCGTCGCCGCCTTCTTCCCGTAACGGAGGCGGCGATGGACCCGGAACTCGCCGCCACTCGGCAGTCCCTCGCCGAGGTCTCGCCGCAAATCGCCGAGGTCCTCGACGCGGTCCTGCACGAGGCCGCGCGAAACTTGAGCCCCGCCGGCCTGCGCAATTATCTCGAAGGCGCGCGCGGCCTTTCCGAACTCGGCCGCGGCCCCGGCCCGGTGCTGGCCTTTCTCGAAGCCATGCCGGCGCTGGCGCGCGAAATTGGCGAGGACCAGGTCAAGCATTGCGCGCTGGCCGCGATGAAGCTCGCCTCGGTCACCTCCGGCGAGGTCATCGCCATGTTCCTCTCGACCGCGCCCAACGCCGCGCGGCGGCTCGGCGACGCCGATCTCTTCGCGGCTTATGTCCAGTTCCTGCACCAGCTTTCCGCCAAGGCGCCACGAGGCTTGCGCCCGATGTTCGGCGTGCTCGACGACCTTCTGCACAAGCTGTCGCTGGGCGGCTTGCGGCGCTGGGCCTTCTTCGGCGCCGAGGCCCATCGCACCGATTTCAAGACGCAAGCGCAATATTTCGCGCTGAAGACGCCCGACAGCCTCGCCGTGCTGCAGAAGGAGCGCAAGGGGGCGCTGTTCGTCGACCACCAACGGAAATTGACCGCCACTCTGCGCGCGCTGTGGGGCCGCGAGTTCTATCTGCGCCCGGCTTCCGCCGAATATGCCGAATTCCAGCCCTTCATCGAGGATTACGCGCTGCGCCTGCCCGACGCCGCGCAGGACGAGCCGGGCCTGCCCGGCCTCGACCTGTTCCGCGCGGCCGCCGCCCATATGGCCGCCCATCTCGTCTATATGCGCGAGCCGATTTCCGCCCAGGAGCTGACCCAGGCGCAGATGACGCTGATCGGCTTCATCGAGGACGCGCGCGTCGAAGCTCTGGCGCTGCGCGACCTGCCCGGCTTGAAAAGCCTGTGGCGCCCGGCGCTCGCCATCGAACGCGGCCCGTCCGAACATCCTTCGCAGAAGCTGCTGGAGCGCCTCGCCCTCGCCCTGCTCGACCCGGACGCGTCGACCGGCGACGCCGAGGCCGATTCTTTCGCCCGCCGATTCCACGAGACTTTTGCGCAAAAAGGCGAAGACGCGAATTTCGCCTGGGGCCTGGGGCTGGAGCTCTATCATCTGCTGGCCAACCGCCGCGCCCTGCCCTCGCTGCGGCAATTGCGGCGCCTGCGCCTGCCCCATCGCGACGACAACCGCTATATCTGGGCCTTCGCCGAACTCGACTGGTCGCGCGAAGCCGAATTGCTCCACATGCCGAAACAGACGCGCCGCCGCGTCTCGCTGATGGAATTCGTCAACGAGGTGGAGGTCGAGACCGCCGGCGACGACGCCCAGGAAGTCTGGACGCTCGACGGCGCGCTCTATGACGACGACGACACGACGTTCAACGAGAAATACGGGACCGATCCGGTCTCCGACCCCGTTCCCCTATCACGAATGGGATTATCAGGCGCAAACCTTCAGGCCAGATTGGGCGATCCTGCGCGAATATCGCAGTCCGCCCGGCGATCGCGAACGACATCGACGCCATCGTCTCGCGCCACAAGCCGGTCGCCAGCCGCCTGCGCCAGATCGTGGACAAGCTCAGGCCGCAAGGCGTGCAGCGCGAGCGCAAGCTCGAGGACGGCGACGAGATCGACATCAACGCGGCGGTAGATTATCTGATCGACCTGCGGCTCGGGCGCGACCCGGACCCGCGCATCACCATGCGCAACCGCCTGAAAACCCGCGATCTCGCGGTGCTGATCCTGCTCGACCTGTCGGAATCCACCAACGATCCGGCGCCCACGGGCGAGCAGAGCATTCTCGGCCTGACCCGCGACGCCTCGGCCTTGCTTTCGCGCGTCCTGTCCGACATCGGCGATCCTTTCGCTCTGGACGGCTTCTGCTCGGACGGGCGCGGCGACGTGAAATATTTTCCCCTTGAAACCCTTCGAGACGCGGTTCGACGACACGGCCAAGACGCGGCTTGCAGGGATGAAGGGCGGCATTTTCGACGCGGATGGGCGCGGCCTTGCGCCATGCGGGCGCCAAATTGCGCCGCCAGCCGCAGAAGAAAAAGCTGATCCTGCTGGTCACCGACGGCGAGCCGGCGGATGTGGACGAGCGCGATCCCAATTACCTGCGCCGCGACGCGAAAAAGGCGGTGGAGGAATTGAGCCAGAGCGGAATCCACACTTTCTGCCTGACGCTCGACCCGCGCGCCGATCATTATGTCCAGCGCATTTTCGGCGCCAAGGGTTTCGCCATCGTCGACAAGGTCGAGCGTCTGCCCGAACGCCTGCCGCAGCTTTTCGCCGAACTGACGGGCTAGCGCATATTCCCGAAAAGTGGCTCCGGTTTTCGGAAAAGAATATGCGCAAAAACAAATAACGAGAGCCCGCGAAGAAATCGGGCCGCAAGCCCCCGAACGTGAGGGACAAGATCCTACGATATCCTAGGCTCTCCTGCCCAGACAGCCGTGTCCCAGCGTGGGGACGCGGTTGTTGGAGAGGGACTTGGCCCGTTTCCTCCCCCCGGAAACGGGTCCTTTTTTTGGCAGGTTCCGGATCGCCGGCGGCGGAAAGCGCGATTTTGCCGCTTGCCGAGGCGCGCGAAATTCTGTTGCCTGTGGTCGATGGCTTTTCATCTCCCCACCGCCGCCGGATGGTCCGCCGGGCTGTTCGCCCTTCAGGTCACGGCGTTTTTTTTCGCCTTTCGCGCGATCCGCTCGGCGCGCACGCCGCAGGGCGCGGTCGGCTGGACCTTCTTCCTGATGGTCCTGCCCTGGCTGGGCGTTCCGGCCTATCTGGTCTTCGGCGATTTCCGCTATCCCAACATGGTGCGGGCGCGCCGGTCCTCGGAAATCTCAAGCCGCGCCGGAATGGGCGGGTTCGACGACCGCAAGCCGGCGGCGGAGGACGAGGGCGATCCGGTGCGGGCGGGCTTCGAATCCCTCGCCGAACGGCGCGCGGTCGCGGGAAACGCGGCGGAACTGCTGATCGACCATGCCGCGTTCGACGCGATTTTCGCGGCCATCGCCGCCGCCCGCCATTACATCCTGATCGAGACCTATATATTGCGCGACGACCAGACCGGCCGTGATGCTCCGGCAGCGGCTCATCGCCAGGGCGCGCGAGGGCGTGCGCGTCCATGTTCTCTACGATCCGTTCGGCAGCCATAGCCTCGGCCGCGCTTATGTCGAGGGGCTGCGCGAGGGCGGCGTCGCGATCGCCAATTTCCACGCCCGCCACAAGAGCCGGCTGTTCGCGCCGATGCGGCTCAATTTCCGCGATCACCGCAAGATCGTGATCGTCGATGGGGAAACCGGCTTCACCGGCGGGTTCAATTTCGGCGACGAATATCTGGGCCACAACCCCCGCCTGGGCCCCTGGCGCGATACGATGGTGCGCCTCACCGGCCCGGCTGTGGCGCAGCTCCAGGCCCATTTCGCCGAGGACTGGCATTGGGCGACCGGCGAAAGCCTGAACCTGAACTGGCGGCCCGACGCGACGCCGAACGACGTCACCGCGCTCGTCCTCGCCTCGGGACCGGCGGACGCGCAGGAAACCGGCTGTCTCTATTTCCTCCACGCCCTGACCTGCGCGCGCAGAAGAACTCTGGATCGGCTCGCCCTATTTCACGCCCGACCCCAGCCTGATGAACGCGATGCGGGTGGCGGCGGCGCGCGGCGTCGACGTGCGGGTGATGCTCGCCGGAGAGCGCGATCATTGGCTGGTCTGGCTGGCCGGTTTCGCCTTTGTCGAAGAGATGCGCGGCTCCGGCGTGCGGTTTTATCGCTACCGGCCCGGATTCATGCACCAGAAGGTCGTGCTGATCGACGACCGGATCGCCGCGATCGGCAGCCATAATCTCGACAGCCGCTCGTGCCGCCTGAATTTCGAGGCCAGCGCGCTCGTCTTCGATCAGGAGTTTGCAGAAAAAGTCGCCGCCATGCTGGAAAAGGATTTTGGCGCCGCGGCGGCGGTGGAGCGCCCCCTTTCCGGCCAGAAGCTCGCCCTGCGCGTCGCCGCGCCCATCGCCCGGCTTTTCGCGCCGATCCTTTGAGGCGAAAAACAGAGCCCGCTTTTGCGGGTCCCGCGCCATCGTCGACGGCCCCTGCCGGGCGTTCGCCTCTTGCGCGGCGGGCGCAGCCGATCAGTTTCGTGCGACGGCGGCCAGCACCTCTTCGCAACTGAGCGGCTCGAAGCCGGGGTGAAACTTTTCTTTCGCCAGCCGGTAGATCGCCTCGTTATAGGGGACCGCCACGCCAACCCGGGCGGCTAGCCGAACGACATAGCCGGTGATCGATTCGAGCTCCGTTTGACGGGCCCCGCGAAGCGCCACGTCCTGCGCCATGCTCGCCATCACCATCGCTCGCAGCTTGCGGCGGAACAGGGGCCGCGTCAGCCAGCCCGGCATGAGCGCGGTAAGACGCAGCAGCGCGAAGGACGGCAATCCGGCGATTCGATGTTCGCGAAAGCCGGCCGCGCGCACGACTTGCACGCCCTCCCACAATGTCTGTGAAAGCAGACGCTGATAGACGGCGAAACTGGAAATCGGCCGGTAGCCGCGTCCCACCAATGCATCGAGCGCATTGGTCAGATTCAACACGATTTTGGTATGCGCGGCGTCCTGAAACCGGTCCACGATCTCGGTTGGGCAGCCTCGCGCCAGGACGTCCCGAACGAGCTGCAACTCCGCTCCGAGCTTGTCGTCCAGCGCGCCGATCAGCAACGGTCCCTTCTTCTGGTAGCCCACCACGACAGGCTTCTCCCGCCAGGCGTTGTAGCCGACCACGCAATAGATCACGCGAGAAAAATATTTTGGCAGGATCTGCTGGTTGTCGCAGCCGTTGGCCATGGACACGACGATCGGCCGGTCGCCCAATTCCTCCCGGACTTGCCGGGCGACGTCGTCGAGGTCGTAATTCTTGACCGCCAGGACGACAATCTCGGCGTCGCGGCATGCGCTCAGCCGCTCGGTCACGCCGACTTTCACGGTTTGGCGCGTTCGCTCGGGATCTCCAGTCTCATAAGTGGTCACGCCGGACTGACGCAGCGCCGCGGCGATCTCGCCGACGTCCATGACCGTCACATTGGCGCCGCCGGCGGCCATCCAGGCGGCGACCGACGCGCCAATCGCGCCCGCGCCGACGAACAGGATCTTCGGGGCGCTCATCAATCGTTTCCTCCAGCCGGCGGAACAACATGGCGCCATACCGCGCGGCCGATCGTCCGAGCCTTGTCGCTCAAACTCATGCGCTCCAAATTCGTCTTGATAATGCCCCTGGTGAAACGCGTCGGCTTGGAATAGTCGATGCGAACGTCAACGATCGCCGGCCGGCCTGTAAGGCTTATGGCGTGGGCTTCTTCCATCACGCTGTCGATCGATCCGTCGTCCGCCATCCGCAGATAGGCCGCGCCGACCGCCTGGGCGAGGCCGCTGATCTGCAATTCCGGCAGCACCGTGCAGGCCTTGCGGTTGTATGGCAGCTTTTGCGCCTGTGAAATCTGCGAGAGTTCGCCATCGTTGAAGACATAATAGACGACGCCGAGCCGATGCTCGACCGCGGTCAGGATTTCCGTTCCCGTCATCAGGAAGGCGCCATCGCCGACAATGCCCACCACTTCCTGTTGCGGATGGGCGAATTTCACGCCGATCGCCGCCGGTACGCAGTAACCCATGCAATTGAAGTCCGACGGCGACAGCACATGCCGGCTGCGCGTCGCCTGAAAAAGCTCGGCGACCAGGAAGGTATGGTTCCCGTCGTCGGCGACCAGATAAGCGTCATCCGCAAGCCGGCGGCGCAACGCCTGAAAGAAGCGCGCTGGATTTACGCGGCCCCTCCCATCGTGGCTCAGCCATTCTTCCAGATAGGCCTGCTTGTCCGCGGCGATGCGCTCGCGCAAGCCCGCCGCGTTGCGGCCCTGGACGCCCTGCTGGCGAAGCCGCCCCAGCAGCGCCGCCAGAATTTCGCGGGCGTCGCCTTCCAGCGTCACTGCGGCCGGATAGTTCGCGTTGAAGACCTGCGGATTTATGTCCGCGTGAATGAGTTTCCAGGTCTGTTTCAAGCCGAAGCTGCCGGTCGCGATCTCCGCAAACCTCGTGCCGACCGCAAGAAGAACGTCGCAGTCGGCGAAGGCGTTGGTCGCCGCCGGGACGGCTGCGGGCCCAATGCCCATGCCGGCGTGCAGGGCGTGCGTCGCGGGAAAGACGCTGAGCCCCTGCAAGGTGGTCGCGACCGGCGCCTCCAGAAGCTCGGCGAGTTCGATCGCGAGCGCGGTTGCGTCGCGAGCGCCCCAGCCAAGGAACAGGCCAGGACGCGCCGCCGATTCCAGCAGCTCACGGGCCGCCTCGATATCGGCGGAGGCGGGCAAGGCCGGAGCGGACGCCGGCGTGAAGTCCGGCAATTCTCCTGCGTCGCCCGGAAAGAGCTGGATGTTCGTCGGCACTTCGACAAAAACCGGCCCCGGTTCGCCGTGGGTCGCAAGTCGCCAGGCTTCGAAGATCGTCGGGACGATATCGGCGTGAGTTCTCGACACGCCACCGCCCCTTGGTCACGGCGCGGACCATTTCCATCTGGTCGATCTCGTGCAGTTGATAGCGAAACGGCAGATCGTTGCGAATGCCGCCCGAGATCACCAGCAAGGGAATTCCATCGAGGAAGGCCTCGCCGATGCCCGGATACGCCATGGCGGTTCCCGCGGCCGGCACGATCAGCAGGACGCCGGGAAAGTCGTTCGTGCGGCTCACCGCGTCGGCCATGAACGCGCCGCCACATTCGCTTGTCACGCGGATCGGACGAACGGAAGGCGAGCTCGACAGCTGATCGTAAATTTCAGTGGTGTGGACGCCGGGAATGCCGAAGGTGAAGCGGGCGCCGATCCGCTCCAGCGCATAGCGCACGAGTTCCGCGCCGGTCCGTTTCATCACAACCCTCCCGCCCGGTTCACCGACGGTTCTCGCCAGCTGCGTCGGGAGCGAAAATGGGGAGGCGCCTCCGGGCGCTTCAGCATGCGGCTCCAGTCGCTGTATGACAATTACTGTCACCCGTGACTGGAGGGCGCAAGCACACGAGACAACATTTTCGGGGCGCGCCGCGAGAAGCGCGGCGTGCGCGATTTTGCTGAACCCGCGTCACTCCCCCGCCGCTTCGACCAGCCGCGCGGCATAGCGCGCCATGGTGTCCACTTCGATATTGAGCCGGTCGCCCGGCTTGCGCCCGCCCCAATTCGTCACTTCGAGCGTGTGCGGGATGAGAAGGATGGTGAAAACGTTGTTCTCGACCTTGTTCACCGTCAGCGAGGTCCCGTTCAGCGCCACCGAGCCTTTTTCCGCGACGAATTTCGCCAGATTTTTAGGGGCCTCGATCTCGAAATGGGCCATGCCGTCAAAATCGCGCCGCGACAAAAGAGTCGCGACGCCATCGACATGGCCGGACACCATATGGCCGCCAAGCTCGTCGCCCAGCCGGAGCGCCCGCTCCAGATTGATCCGCTCGCCCTGCGGCCAGGCGCCCGCCGTGGTCACGGCCAGGGTCTCGGCGGCGGCGTCCACCTCGTGCCAGCTGACAAAACCCTCCTCGTCGGCGCGCGGGCCGAAGGCGACCAGCGTCATGCAGACCCCGTCATGAGCCACCGAGGCGCCGAGCTCCAGGCTCTCATGCGGATAATGCGAAGCGATCTTCAGACGCTTGAGGCCGCCGCGCGGCGTCACCGAAACGAGCTTTCCGACATCGCTGATCAGGCCGGTGAACATTCAGATCCTCTCATGATGGGTGAAGCGGTCGGCGCCGAGCTGGCCCTGCGCCACGATGCGATAGAGGGCCTCGTCGGCGAGAATCTCTCTCGCGCGCGCGGAAAGCGCCTCGACGCCCTCTCGCCCGAGGGGTTTGGGCGCCGTGAACAGGATCGTCTCGTCGGCAAGGCCCTGCGCGATCAATTCGGAGCCGACGCGCGGTCCGCCCTCGGAAAAGATTCTCGTCAGTCCGCGCGCGGCAAGCGCGCGCAGCGCGGCCCGCAGGTCGATCCGTCCATCGGACATATCGCATTCTGCGACTTCGACGCCCTGCTCTTCCAGCGCCGCGCGCCGCGCCGGATCGGCGCCCGCGCCGCAGAACGCCAGCGTCGGAATCTCCCGCGCCCCGACAACGAGACGCGAGCGCAACGGAAGGTCGAGCCGGGCGTCGAGCACCACACGCAAGGGTTTGCGGTCGCAGCCCGGCAGGCGCACGGTCATCAGCGGATCGTCGCCGAGCGCCGTGCCGATCCCGACCATGATCGCGTCGTGCATGGCGCGTAAAACATGGGTGCGCAGATTGGCCGCCAGGCCAGTGATGGCGAGGCGCGGATCGTGCGGGCCGCCCGCCGCATAGCCGTCCGCCGTCTGGGCGATCTTCAGGGTCACCATCGGCCGGCCTTCGGTGACGCGCAGGATATGGCCGCGATGGGCCCGCCTGCCCTCTTCCGGCAGGACGTCGGCCTCGACCTCGATCCCCTCCCGCCGCAGCAGCGAATAACCTTCGCCCGCCACGCGGTCGTCGGGATCGGTCGGTCCCCCGACCACCCGCGCGATCCCCGCCGCGACCACAGCTTCGGCGCAGGGCGGAGTCTTGCCGTGATGGGCGCAGGGCTCCAAGGTCACATAAAGGGTCGCGCCCCACGCGCGTTCGCCGGCCTGCGCCAGCGCCTGGGTCTCGGCGTGCGGGCGCCCGCCGGGCGCCGTCGCGCCGCGCCCGACCACGACGCCGTCGCGAACGACCAGCGCGCCGACCGCCGGATTGGGCGCGGTCGCGCCGAGATGGCGCCGGCCGAGCGCGAGGGCGGCGCGGAAAAAGCGCGCGTCTTCGGCGGAAAAAACCACCTCAGGCGTCCTCCCCCTTGCGCCGCGCCGCTCCTTCTTCCGCGAATTCGTCGAGCAGCGGGCCGAAATCGCGCGCCTCGCGGAAATTCCTGTAGACGGAAGCGAAACGCACATAGGCGACTTCGTCGAGCGTTTTAAGCCCCTGCATCACCAGTTCGCCGATGGTTTCCGAGGGAATTTCCGCCTCGCCCTGATTTTCAAGCTGGCGAACGAGGCCGTTGATCATGCGATCGACGCGCTCCGGGTCCACCGGGCGCTTGCGCAAGGCGATCTGCACCGAACGGACCAGCTTGTCGCGGTCGAAGGGCGCCCGCCGGCCGGATTTCTTGACCACTGTCAGTTCGCGCAACTGCACGCGCTCGAAAGTGGTGAAGCGCCCGCCGCAATCGGGGCAGACGCGGCGGCGGCGGATCGAGGACGAGTTGTCGGTCGGCCGCGAATCCTTCACCTGGGTGTCGAGACTGCCGCAATAGGGACAGCGCATGAATGAGCCCCTTCCGGCGCGTATGAACAAGGCCGCGAATCGAATCCTCGCGACGCCCGCGGCGGCCATTTTGCCGTCTGGCAGGCTTCGCCACAAGCTTGGCGCGTTTTCAGCTTCCCCGTCGTCCGCCGCCGCTCTATGCTTCAACCGCCCGAAACGCAGGAAGCGGAAGCTTGATCGGACTTTTCGCCAAATCGCGCGCGATGGCCGTCGCCGCGGCGTTCGCCTTCCTGCTGCTGGGCGGGGCGCTGGCGGCGCTCTATCTCTTTTCGCCCCATGCGGTGCTGCGCATCACCACCGGACCCGAGGGCGGGCAGGCGCATCGCTTCATCGAAGCCTTCATCAAGGTCGCGGAGGCGCAGCATCCCCGCATCCGGATCAAGACCGTCACGGTGGACAATCTGCGCGCCAGCGCCGACGCGCTGGAGCAAGGCAAGGTCGATCTCGCCGTGATCCGCAGCGATGTCCGCCTGCCGGCCAATGGCGAGACGCTGGTGATCCTGCGCCACGACGCCATGGCCTTTATCACGCCCCATCATTCGCAGATTTCCAGCCTCGCCGACCTTTCCGGCAAGACCCTCGCGATTGCCGCCGGGCCGGCGCAGGACGACAATTCCCACGCCCTCGACATCCTGCTCAGCTATTACAATATCGCGCCCGACAAGGTGAAACGCCTTTTCCTGCCCGCCGGCGAGATCGGCGCAGCGATCGCGCGCAAAAAGGCCTCGGCGGCGCTGGCCGTCGGCCCGGTCGGCCCCGGCGACGTGGTAGCGACGGTCGCGTCGATCGAGCGCGAGACCAAAGCGGCGCCGAAAATTCTCGGCTTCGACGACGCCGACGCCATCGTCAAACGCTTTCCCATCTTCGAGTCCACCGACGTGCCGCAGGGCGGGTTCCACTCCGGGCCGGACGTGCCGGACGACACGGTGACCACGATCGGGGTCAATTATCGCTTCGCGGTGCCGATCACCATGCCGGACATCGTCGCCAACGCCATCGGCCGCTCGATCCTGTCCGCCAAGGGGCAGATGATGAATTTGTCGCCCATCGCCGGCCAGATCGAGGCGCCTGACGTCAGCGACCAGAATCCCCTGCTGCCGATCCATCCCGGCTTCGCCGATTATCTCAACAACGGCGACCAGAGCTTCTTCGATCAGGCCCAGCGCTATCTCTATATCGTCGGAATCCCGCTGAGCCTCGCCGCCTCGCTGCTCACCCTTCTGTTCTCGACCTGGCGCGCGCGCGGAACCAGGAAGGACCACGATGCGCTGCGGCGACTGGTCGCCATCGCCAATGACGCGGCGACGGCCGACCGCGCGCGGCTCGACAGTCTGGAACAGGAACTGCACGAGGCGGTCGCCGCCAGCGTCAACGCCCGGGGCGCCAACGCGGGCGAGCAGTGGAAAACCACGCTCGCAGTCCAGCACGCCATGCGGCGTTTCGAACAGCGCCGCGCCGCTTTGTCGACCGCAGCTTCCCCGCGCGCGGAAGCTGAAAGCCGGGAGGCCGGACCGCCGGATCCGCAATGACGGCGATGCGCCGACGGACAATCGCAGCGGGCGCCTTCGCTCAGACCTGCTCGATCTCGACCAGAACGCCGTTGAAGTCCTTGGGGTGGAGGAACAGGACCGGCTTGCCGTGGGCGCCGATCCTGGGCTCGCCGTCGCCGATCACCCGCGCGCCGGCCGCCTTGAGCCGGTCGCGCGCGGCGAGGATATCCTCGACCTCGTAACAGACATGATGCATGCCTCCGTCGGGGTTCTTTTCCAGGAATCTGGCGATGGGCGAGGCCGAGCCGAGCGGCTCCAGCAATTCGATCTTGGTGTTGGGCAGCTCGATGAAAACAACCGTCACGCCATGGTCCGGCTGCGCCATGGGCGCGGACACCTTGGCGCCCAGTACGTCGCGATAGGTCGCGGCAGCCGCGGCGATATCCTTCACCGCAATGGCGACATGGTTCAGGCGGCCGATCATCCTGTCACTCCTCGTCAGACTTCTATCGCCAGCACATGGACGTGCGGCTTCTTGCCCCAGACCCCCGCCACCGCGGCGCGCACGGCGCGCTCGATCGCCGCGCAGGCGGCGTCCGCGTCCCTTTTCCGGGCGCGGGGCAGCGAGTTCGAGCGTGTCGAATAGAGCGCGGTCCACCACCTCGTCCATTGAACGATTGTCGCGGGTCTTGCGCGGCAGGCCGAACATGGTGACGTCGGGCACGCCCACGACATCGCCCTTGGCGGTCAAGGCGAAAGCGATGGAAACGATCCCCGCCGCCGCCAGCCGGTGGCGCTCGCGGAAACATTCATCGGTTTCGCTGAGGATCAGCTCGCCGTCGTGATAGAGCTTGCCGTGGGCGATCTGGCCGAGATGGGCGGGCGCGTCGGGACCGAGCGCGACCATGTCGCCATTATGGGCGACCAGAACATGCTCGACGCCCGCATTGCGCGCGAATTCGGCATGGACCTTGAGATGCAGCGCCTCGCCATGAGCCGGCACCGCCACCTGCGGCCGCAGCCATTCATAAAGCTGCGCGACCTCGCCCCGGCGCGGATGGCCGGAACAATGGACCAGCGCGTCGCGGTCGCTGAGCACGTCCACGCCCTGCAGGATGAGGCCGTTGACGATGTCGTTCACCTCGCGCTCATTGCCGGGAATGGTGCGCGAGGAGAAAATGACGAGATCGTTCGGGGAGAGCTTTATCGGATGGTCGCCGCGCACGATGCGCGACATGGCCGCCCGCGCCTCGCCCTGGCTGCCGGTGGCGAGCGCCACCACCTTGTTTGCCGGCAGGCGGGAAAAACTGTCCAGCGACAGCAGTTCCGGGACATCGTCGAGATAGCCGCATTCGCGCGCCACGGCGAGCGTCCGCTCCATGGCGCGGCCGGCGAGAACCACGCGCCGGCCCGCGGCTTCCGCCGCCAGGCAGACCGCGCGCAAGCGCGCGACATTGGAGGCGAAAGTCGTCACCAGCACCCGCCCGCGCGCGGCGAGGATTTTTGCGCGCAAGACCTCGGCGACCTGGGCTTCCGAGGGACTTTCGCCCTCGCGCAGAATATTGGTCGAGTTGCTGACCAGCGCGCGCACGCCCTCATCGCCGATTTTCTTGAGCCGCGCCGCGTCGGTCGGCTTGCCGAGCCCCGGCGTCGGATCGAGCTTCCAGTCGCCGCTGTGGACCACGACGCCGGCCTGAGTGCGGATCGCCAGCAGGTTGGATTCCGGGATCGAATGCGACATCGGCACGAATTCGATCTCGAACGGGCCGAGAGTCGAGCCTTCCGCCCTGCTCGACCTCATGGATCGGAACCTTCGGCGCGCCGGGTTCGGCGAGGCGGCGGGTGGCGAGCAGGCCGGCGGCGAAGCGGGTCGCATAGACCGGGCAGCCGAGGCGCGGCCAAAGCGCCGCGATGGCGCCGACATGGTCCTCATGGGCGTGAGTGACGATCAGCCCGAGCAGGTCGGCGCGGTTTTTCTCGATGAAGGAAAGATCGGGCAGGATGAGATCGACGCCCGGCATGTCCGAATGGGCGAAGGCGACGCCGCAATCGACCAGGATCCATTTGCGCTTTTTGGCCGTGCCGAAGCCATAAAGCGCGGCGTTCATGCCGATCTCGCCCAGGCCCCCGAGCGGCGCGAATACTATTTCTTCCTGGTCCGACGCCATCATCCGCCTTTACGTTTTTCGCGGATCGAAGGCTACATCGCCCGCTTCAATCGTTTCCACAATTCCGCCAAGCCTTTCCAACAGCATGCGCCCTTGCGCGTCAATGCCCCGGAAGAGTCCTTCAAGCCTTTCGCCATTGCGGTCCACCCGCGCCTTTTCGCCGATCCCCCCCGCCCGCTCCAGCCAGGCGGCGCGGACGCCGGCGAAATTGTCGCCCCGCGCCCAAACCTCCAGCCAGTGAACGAAACGGTCGGACAGAGCCGAAAAAGCGCGCCGCGATCCGATGAGGCCGCGCCGATGCTTTTCAGACTCGCGGTCGGATAGAGCGCCTCGAGCGGCGATGAGACGCAATTGACGCCCACCCCGACCACGCAGGCGAAAAGCCCGTTGCGCAGGCGCGCGCCTTCGAGCAACAGGCCGGACATTTTTGCGTCATCGACCAGAACGTCGTTCGGCCATTTGAGCCGGATCGACGGCTCTGGCCCCGCCAGCGCGCGCAAGGCGTCGATCAGCGCCACGCCGGCGACGAAGCCGATTTCGGCGAGCCGCGCCGGCGGCGCCGGATCGATCAGAAGCAGGCTGGCGTAAAGATTGCCCGGCGGCGAAACCCATTCCCGGCCCATGCGGCCCCGGCCTCTGGTCTGGGTCGCGGCGACGATCCACAGCCGCCCGGGATCGCCGGCGGCGATCCGGCTTTTCGCCTCGTCATTGGTCGAGGCCAGGGAAGTGAACATTTCGAGCCGATAGCCGGCGCGCGCGGCTTCAGGCCCGAGGGCGCAGTAGAAATCCTTCACCGCGCCATCGCGATCCATTCTGTCCGCGCCACGCGCTCAGAACAGCGAATGCGCGGCGGCGGCGGCGGCGTTGACCAAAGGCGCCGGGAAGACCCAGAAGGTCAGCATGGCCAGAGCGGAAAGCGCGAGGACCGCGCATTGGGTCTTGTCCGGACGGTCGAAAGCCGGCGCCGGCTCGTCGAAATACATGACCTTGACGATGCGCAGATAGTAGAAGGCGGAGACCGCGCTGGTCAGGATGCCGATCACCGCCAGCCAGTAGAGCTTCGCCTCGACCGCCGCCATGAAGACATAGAATTTGGCGAAGAAGCCCGCGAGCGGCGGAACGCCGGCCAGCGAGAACATCAGCATGGCGAAGAAGAAGGCCATGGCCGGACGGGTGCGCGCGAGGCCCGAGAGATCGCTGATCTTTTCGACCGCCTTTCCGTCGACCCGCATCGACAGGATCGCGGCGAATGCGCCGAGCGTCATGACGAGATAGATCGCCATATAGAGCGCGACGCCCCTGGCGCCGGCTTCCGTGCCGGCGGCGAGGCCGACCAGGGCGAAGCCCATGTGGCCGATCGAGGAATAGGCCATCAGTCGCTTGATATTGGTCTGGGCGATGGCGGCGAAGGCGCCGAGCGCCATCGAGGCCAGGGCCAGAAAGACGATGATCTGCTGCCATTGGCTGGTGGCGCCGGGGAAGGCGGTCATGATGACGCGAACCGTGATGGCGACGGCGGCCATTTTCGGGGCCGAGGCGAAAAAGGCGGTGACCGGCGTCGGCGCGCCCTCGTAGACGTCCGGCGTCCACATGTGGAAGGGCACGACCGACATCTTGAAGGCGAGGCCGACGAACAGGAAGGCCAGGCCAAAGATCACGCCGATATTCGGGTGTTCGCCGATCGCCGCGGCAATGCCGGACAAGGACACCGTGCCGGCGAAACCGTAGAGCAGCGAGGCGCCATAGAGCAACATGCCCGAAGACAGGGCGCCGAGGACGAAATATTTCAGGCCGGCTTCGGACGCGCGGGGGTCGTCGCGGCTGAGGGCGGCGAGGACATAGAGCGCAAGCGACATCAATTCGAGGCCGAGATAAAGCGCGATCAGGTTGGCGGCCGAAATCAGCATCAGCATGCCGAGCGTCGCCAGCACGACGAGGATCGGAAATTCGAACCTGTTGACCCCGGAACGGCGCAGGAAATCACCCGACATCAGCAGGACCACGATCGAGCCGCCCAGCGACAGGATCTTCATGAAGTCGGCGAAATCGTCGTCGATGAAGGCGCCGCTGAAGACGACCCCCGCCTCGCGGTGGTGGCCCAGCAGGACCGCGACCAGCGCGGCGCCGAGAACGGCGACCGCGAATTCCGACATCGGACCGTCGTCGTCCTTGCCACGGAAGGCGCCGAGCAGCACCAGGAGGACGCCGCCGACGGCCAGGATCGCCTCGGGGAGCGCATGAGCGAGTTCAAGACTGATCGAATTCATGGAACGTCTCTCAAGGCAGCGTGAGGGCGGCGGTCTTGGTCAGCGCCAGAGCGGAATTGTAATCGCTGATCAAGGCGGCGACCGAGCCGGAACAGGCGTCGAGGATCGGGCCGGGATGGACGCCGTAATAGATCGTCAGCAGGACGAGCGGCGTCAGAACCGCCAGTTCGCGCGGGTTCAGATCCTGCAGGCCCATCAGGCTCGGCTTCTCCAGTTTGCCGAAAACGACCCGCCAATAGAGGTAGAGCGCATAAGCCGCCGAGAGGATGACGCCGGTGGTGGCGAACAAGGCCACCCAGCTGTTGACCTGGAACGTCCCGATCAGCGACAGGAATTCGCCGACGAATCCCGAAGTGCCGGGCAGGCCGACATTGGCCAGGGTGAAGATCATGAAGGCTGCGGCGTAGACCGGCATTTTTGCGACAATGCCGCCATAGGCCGCGATCTCCCGGGTGTGGAGGCGGTCATAGACCACGCCGACGCAAAGGAAGAGGGCGGCGGAGACGAGGCCGTGCGACACCATCTGGAACACCGCGCCCTGCACCGCCTGCTGGTTCATGGCGAACAGGCCCATGGTGACGAAGCCCATGTGCGCCACCGAGGAATAGGCGATCAGCTTCTTGATGTCCTCCTGCACCAGCGCCACCAGCGACGTATAGACGATGGCGATGATCGACAGGGCATAGACCATCGGGGCGAAATATTGCGACGCGTCGGGGAACATCGGCAGCGAGAAGCGGATGAATCCGTAACCGCCCATCTTCAGCAGGATGCCGGCCAGAATCACCGATCCCGCGGTCGGCGCCTCGACGTG
The DNA here is from genome assembly GCA_963748385.1 of uncultured Pseudomonadota bacterium. Classification (GTDB taxonomy): domain Bacteria; phylum Pseudomonadota; class Alphaproteobacteria; order Rhizobiales; family Beijerinckiaceae; genus Rhodoblastus. Next base: position 117,405 of record CAVVIQ010000013.1, on the reverse strand, counting down.
AGCGTCGGGCAGCCAGGTATGGACCGGCCACATCGGCATTTTCACCGCGAAGGAGGCGAAGAAGGCGAGCCAGAGATATTTTTGGAGGTTCGAATCGAATCTCGTGTGCAGCAGCGTCGTGATGTCGGTGGTGTGGGTCTGCGCGTACATCGCCAGGATCGCAATGAGCATCAGCAGCGAGCCGGCGAGCGTATAGAGGAAGAACTTGAAGCTCGCGTAGATGCGGCGCTTGCCGCCCCAGACGCCGATGATGAGGAACATCGGGATCAGGCCGCCCTCGAAGAACAGATAGAACAGCACCAGATCGAGCGAGGTGAAGACCCCGATCATCAAGGTTTCCAGCGCCAGGAAGGCGATCATGTATTCCTTGACCCGGTTCTGGATCGGCGCCCACGAGGCGGCGATGCACAAGGGCATCAGGAAGGCGGTCAGCACCACGAAGGGGAAGCTGACGCCGTCCACGCCCATCTTGTAGGTCAGGCCCGAGCCGAACCAGCTCTTCTGCTCGACGAACTGGAAGTCCGCGACGCCGGGAACGAATTTGCTCCAGACGTAAAGCGACAGGGCGAAGACGACGAGGGTCGTCCACAGGGCGATCCAGCGAATGTTGTTCTTGCCCGCCTCGCTGTCGCCGGGAACGGCCAGGATGAGCGCGGCGCCGACCAGAGGCAGGAAGGTCAGCCAGGAGAGAAGGCCAAAACCGAACATCAGCGCACCCCGCCGACCAGATAGTAAGTGATGATCGCCGCAAGCCCGATCAGCATGGCGAAAGCGTAATTGTAGATGTAGCCGGTCTGAAGCCGGGCCATCCAGCCGGCGCCGTCCTGCACCCGCGCGGCGATGCCGTCGGGGCCGAGCCGGTCGATGATCGCGCCGTCGCCGCCCTTCCAGAACAGCCGGCCGAGCCAGAAGGCCGGGCGGACGAACAGGGCGTCATAGAGCTCGTCGAAGTACCATTTGTTGAGCAGGAACCGGTACAGGCCGGGGAAGCGGTCGGCGAGCCAGACCGGGGTCCGCGGCGAGACGATGTAGAAATAGAACGAGACGACAAGGCCGAGGACCATCATCAGCGTCGGCGCAAGGCCGGCGAGCTCGGGAATTTCGTGCATCTCATGCATGATGTGGTTGTCGGGGCCGAAGGACAAGGAGCCGCGCCAGAATTCGCCCATCTCGTGGCCGATGAACACGCCCTTGAACATCAGGCCGGCGAACAGCGCGCCGAGCGACAGGACATAGAGCGGGATCATCATCGTGTTCGGCGATTCATGCGGGTCGAGCGCATGATGGCCGTGGCATCGTCGTGCGCCTCGTCGGTCGGCTTTTCCTCGGCCGGCGATTCATGATTGTGGGCGTGGACCGCGGCCATGGCGGGGCGTTGGCATGATCGACCTCCTCCCAGCGCGGCTTGCCGAAGAAGGTCATGAACACCAGGCGCCAGGAATAGAACGAGGTCAGGCCCGCCGCGACGACGGTGAGGACATAACCGTAAAAGCCAGCCTGGCTGTGCAGGCCCGCCGCGTAAGCGGCCTCGATGATCGCGTCCTTGGAGAAATAGCCGGCGGTTCCGATGCTGGTGAACGGGATGCCAAAACCGGTCAGCGCCAGCGTGCCGACGGTCATGGTGGCGAAAGTGAGCGGGATCTTCTTCCACAATCCGCCCATGTTCCGCATGTCCTGCTCATGGTGCATGGCGTGGATCACCGAGCCGGCGCCGAGGAACAGCAGAGCCTTGAAGAAGGCGTGGGTGAAGAGGTGGAAAATGCCGAGCGAATAGCCCCCGACCCCGAGGCCGACGAACATGTAGCCGAGCTGCGAGCAGGTCGAATAGGCGATGACGCGCTTGATGTCGTTCTGCACGAGGCCGACCGTCGCGGCGAAAAAGGCGGTGGTGGCGCCGACGATGGTGACCACGGCCAGGGCGGTCGCGGATTGCTCGAAAAGCGGCGACAGGCGGGCGACCATGAACACGCCGGCGGTGACCATGGTCGCGGCGTGGATGAGGGCGGAGACCGGGGTCGGGCCTTCCATCGCGTCGGGCAGCCAGGTGTGGAGCAGGAACTGGGCCGACTTGCCCATCGCGCCCGTGAACAGCAGCAGGCAGGTCAGGGTCATCGCGTCCCAGTCGGCGCCGAACACATGGACGGTCTTGTTGGCGAGGCCGGGCGCGGCGGCGAAAATCACATCGAAATTGATCGATTTCGTCAGCATGAACACCAGGAAAATGCCGAGCGCGAAACCGAAATCGCCGACGCGGTTGACGACAAAGGCCTTGATCGCCGCGGCGTTGGCCGACGGCTTCTCATACCAGAAGCCGATCAGCAGATAGGAGGCGAGGCCGACGCCTTCCCAGCCGAAAAACATCTGCGCGAGATTGTCGGCGGTCACCAGCATCAGCATGGCGAAGGTGAACAGCGACAGAAATGCGAAGAAGCGGGGGCGCGAGGGATCCTCGTGCATATAGCCCACCGAATAGAGATGGACGAGCGCCGAGACCGTGGTCACCACCACCAGCATCACAACGGTGAGCGTGTCCACCCGCAGGGCCCAGTCGACCTGGAGCGCGCCCGAAGTCATCCAGTTGGCGAGGACCGGCGTCGAGAACGACCCGCCGTTGAGGCCGACCCGAATGAAGGCGATCCAGGAGAAAAAGCAGGAGACGAAAAGCAGCGAGGTGGTGACGATCTCGCTGGCGCGGTCGCCGATCTTCCGGCCGAGAAGGCCGGCGATCAGGAAGCCGAGAAGGGGGAGAAAGACGATTGCCGAATACATGCTTTCAGCCCTTCATCATATTGATGTCTTCGACCGCGATCGTGCCGCGGTTGCGGAAATAGGTGACGAGGATGGCGAGGCCGATCGCCGCTTCCGCCGCCGCCACCGTCAGGACGAACAGAGCGAAGACCTGGCCCGTGAGGTCGTGAAGCGTGGCGGAAAACGCCACCAGATTGAGATTGACCGACAGCAGGATCAGCTCGACCGACATCAGGATGACGATGACGTTCTTGCGGTTGAGGATGATGCCGGCGACCCCCAGAGTGAACAGGGTGGCGGCGACGATCAGATAATGTTCAAGACCGATGACCATGAGCCGCTCCTCACACGCCCGCCCGCGACGGGACATTCTTCTTTTCGATGGCCGAGGCGCGGGTGCGCGCGTTCTGCGCCGCGATGTTCTGGCGGCGGACATTCGGCCGGTGATGCAGAGTGAGGACGATGGCCCCGATCATCGCGACCAGCAGGACGAAACCGGCGGCCTCGAACAGATACACATATTGGGTGTAGAGCACCATGCCGAGCGCCGCCGTATTGGACAGATGGCTTGGCGTCGGGGTGGCGAGCGCGGCCTGGGGCGCGACGGTCCAGACGCCCACCACCGCGATGAGTTCGACCAGAACGATCAGGCCGACCAGGGCGCCGATCGGCAGATATTGCAGAAATCCCTGTTTCAGCTGTGCGAAATCGACATCGAGCATCATGACGACGAAGAGGAACAGCACCGCCACCGCGCCGACATAGACGACGACAAGGATCATCGCCAGGAATTCGGCTCCGGCGAGCAGGAAAAGCCCCGCCGCGTTGAAAAAGGTGAGGATCAGGAACAAAACCGAATGAACCGGATTGCGCGCCGAGATCACCATGACGGCGGACGCGATCATCATGATCGAGAACAGATAGAAGAAAAACGTCGCAAGCGTCATGGTCCACCTGTACGCCCGCCGCGCGGGCTTTGAGCCTTTTGTAAAGCGGATGCGGAACGCATCCCCTCTGAATTCCTTGTTTGAGCATGATCCCCAAAAGCGGGCTCCGCTTTTCGGGATCGTGCTCGCGCCGTCGCTGCTTAAGCGAGACTCGGCGCCGGGTGAAGTCGGCTCAAGGCGGGGACCGCCTTCAGCGATAGGGGGCGTCGGCGGCGAGGTTGCGGGCGATTTCCCGCTCCCAGACCGCGCCATTGTCGAGCAGGCGTTGCTTGTCGAAGAAAAGCTCCTCGCGCGTTTCCGTCGCGAATTCCGAATTCGGCCCCTCGACAATGGCGTCCACCGGGCAGGCCTCCTGGCAGAAGCCGCAATAGATGCATTTGGTCATGTCGATGTCGTAGCGGGTGGTGCGGCGCGTGCCGTCATTGCCGCGCGGCGCCGCCTCGATGGTGATGGCCTGGGCCGGGCAGATCGCCTCGCAGAGCTTGCAGGCGATGCAGCGCTCCTCGCCGTTGGGATAGCGGCGCAATGCATGCTCGCCGCGATAGCGGGGCGATTGCGGGTTCTTCTCGTGCGGATAATTCAGCGTCGCCTTGGGCTTCAGCAGGTAGCGGAAGGACAGGAAGAAGGCGCCGACGAATTCCTTGAGAAGCAGGGCCTTGGCGGAGGAAACGAGCTGCATTTCATGTCCTCACTGGGCGACTTTGCCGACGAATTCCAGCACGCCGGCCACGATGACCACCGCGGCCAGCGAGATCGGCAGAAAAACCTTCCAGCCCAGACGCATCAGCTGGTCGTAGCGGTAGCGCGGCACGAAGGCTTTCACCATGGCGAACAGGAAGAAGAACCAGGTCACCTTGAGCACGAACCAGATCACGCCGGGAATCCAGGTGAAGGGCGCGACATTCACCGGCGGCAGCCAGCCGCCGAAGAACAGCACCGTCATCAGCGAGCACATGGTGACGATGGCGACATATTCGCCGAGCATGAACAGCAGATATTGGCTCGCCGAATACTCGACCATGAAGCCGGCGACCAGTTCCGATTCCGCCTCCACCAGATCGAACGGCGGGCGGTTGGTCTCGGCCAACGCCGAAATGAAGAAGATCACGAACATCGGGAACAGCGGTAGCCAGTACCAGCCGAGAAAGCCCCATCTGGTGTCCTGGGCGCGGACGATGTCGGTGAGATTGAGCGAGCCGGCGCAGAGCAGGACAGTGATGATCACGAAGCCGATCGAGACTTCGTAGGACACCATTTGCGCGGCCGAGCGCAGGGCGGCGAGGAAGGGATATTTCGAGTTCGACGCCCAGCCGCCCATGATGATCCCATAGACGCCGAGCGACGAAATGGCGAAAATATAAAGAATGCCGACATTGAGATTGGCCACCGCCCAGCCGTCATTGACCGGGATCACCGCCCAGGCGGCAAGCGCCAGGGTCGCCGTGACCAGGGGCGCGATCAAAAAGACGCCCTTGTTGGCGCCGTCGGGAATGATCGGCTCCTTGAACAGGAACTTGAACATGTCGGCGAAGCTTTGCAGCACGCCCCAGGGTCCGACGACATTGGGTCCGCGCCGCAGCTGCACCGCCGCCCAGACTTTTCTGTCGAGCAGGATGTAATAGGCGACCAGCACCAGGCCGACGACGAGCAGCACGAGGCTTTTCACCACGATCAGGAGAAGGGAGAGCAGGAGGTCCATCTTTCTCTTCTCCTCATTCCGCCGCTTGCGCGGTGCGCCGCGACTTGGCGAGCGCCGAGCACTCGCCCATGACGCGCGAGGCGCGGGCGATCGGGTTGGTCAGGTAGAAATCCGAAATGGCGGAAACCAGAGCCCCCTGCCCCAGCTCGCCGCCGGGCAGCGAGGCGAGTTTCGCGGGGTCGGCCGCGGGTATCGCGTCGATATGGCCGAGCCAGGGGCAAGACGCATAGAGCCTGGCGCGCAGTTGGCTCAGCGAGTCGAAGGGCAAGGGTTTGCCCAGCGCCGCCGAAAGGGCGCGGAAAATCGCCCAGTCCTCGCGGGCCTCGCCCGGCGGGAAGGCGGCGCGGTCGGACATCTGGACGCGGCCTTCGGTGTTCACATAAGTCCCGGATTTCTCGGTATAGGCCGCGCCCGGCAGGACGACGTCGGCGCGGTGGGCGCCGCGGTCGCCATGCGAGCCGATATAGACGACGAAGGCCCCCGGCTCGACCGAAATCTCGTCGGCGCCAACGAGGAAGACCACATCCTGCGCGCCGGCTTTCGCCATCTTCTGGGCGTCAAGCCCGCCCGCGCCGGGAACGAAGCCGATGTCGAGCGCACCGACCCGCGAAGCCGCCGTGTGCAGCACAGCGAGGCCGGTCCAGTCACCCTTGGGGGCGCCGAGCATGGCCGCGAGCGCCAGAATCGCCGCGCCGTCCTCACGCGACAAAGCGCCCTGCCCGACGAGGATCATCGGACGCTCGGCCTTGGCGAGGATTTCGCCAAATCCCTCGCCCTGCGCAATCTTGGCCAGAAGCTCCGGCCCGGCGCCGAGATTGTCGTAATCATAGGTCAGGTCGAAGGGCTCGCCGATCAGCGCGATCGGGAAATGGCCGGCGCGCCAGCGCCGGCGGATCCGGGCGTTCAGCACCGGCGATTCCCAGCGCGGGTTGGCGCCGATAATCAGCAGGGCGTCGGCGCGGTCGACGCCTTCGACGGTGGGGTTGAAAATATAGCTCGCTCGGCCAAGCGCCGGATCCAGCCGGGCGCCGTCCTGGCGGGCGTCGATATTCTTCGTTCCAAGCGCTTCGGCCAGCGATTTGGCGGCGAAAAGGTCCTCGACCGCACAGAGATCGCCGCCGATGAAGCCGATCTTCTCCGGCGCCGCCGCCTTGACCTTGTCGGTGATGGCCGCGAAGGCCCGGGGCCAGTTCGCCGGGCGCAGCTTGCCGTTCTCGCGCACAAAAGGCCGGTCGAGGCGCTGCGTCTTCAGCCCGTCGACGATCTGGCGGGTCTTGTCGGAAATCCACTCCTCGTTCACCGCTTCGTTGACGCGCGGCAATATGCGCATGACCTCGCGGCCGCGGGTGTCGATGCGGATCGCCGAGCCCAAGGCGTCCATGACGTCAATGCCCGGCGTCTTGTTATATTCCCACGGGCGGGCGCGGAAATTCTGCGGCTTGGGCAGGAGCGCGCCGACCGGGCAGAGGTCGGCGACATTGCCCTGCAATTCGGAGGTCATCGCCTCCTGGAGATAGGTGGTGATCTCCGAATCCTCGCCGCGCCCGATCATGCCCATGTCGGACGTGCCGCAGATTTCGGCAGTGAAGCGGACGCAGCGCGTGCAATGGATGCAGCGCGTCATCTCGGTCTTGACCAGCGGGCCGATATATTTGTTCTCGACCGCGTGCTTGCTCTCGCTGTAGCGCGAGCGGTCGCGGCCATAGGCCAGCGCCTGGTCCTGAAGGTCGCATTCGCCACCCTGGTCGCAGATCGGGCAGTCGAGCGGATGGTTGATGAGCAGGAACTCCATCACCCCTTCGCGCGCCTTTTTCACCATCGGCGAATTGGTCAGCACCACCGGCGGCTCGCCGTTCGGGCCCGGACGCAGGTCGCGCACCGACATGGCGCAGGACGCCGTCGGCTTGGGCGGCCCGCCTTTCACCTCGACCAGACACATGCGGCAATTGCCGGCCACCGACAGGCGCTCGTGATAGCAGAAGCGCGGAATCTCCTTGCCCGCCGCCTCGCAGGCCTGGAGCAAGGTATATTCGGGCGGGACATCCAACTCGGCGCCATCGACGATGATCTTGGTCATCACTCTTTCCTTTTTGCCTCGCCCGCAGCGCGGTCGAGGCCCAAAACCCTACTCCGCCGCCACCTTGACCGCGTCCTTGTCGGCGCGGGCCGTATAGGAATCGATCCGCGCCTCGATGACGGGTCTGAAATGATTGATCAGGCCCTGGATCGGCCAGGCCGCCGCGTCGCCGAGCGCGCAGATCGTGTGGCCTTCGATCTGCTTCGACACATCGAACAGCATGTCGATTTCCCGTTTCTGGGCGCGGCCTTCGACCATGCGCTGCATCACGCGGTACATCCAGCCCGTGCCTTCGCGGCAGGGCGTGCATTGGCCGCAGCTCTCATGCTGGTAGAAACGCGACAGGCGGGCGATGGCGCGGATGATGTCGGTGGACTTGTCCATCACGATCACCGCCGCCGTGCCGAGGCCCGATTGCAGCTTGCCGAGGCTGTCGAAATCCATCGGGCAGTCGATGATCTGCTCCGCCGGGACGCAGCGCACCGAGGAGCCGCCGGGAATGACCGCCAGCAGGTTGTCCCAGCCGCCGCGAACGCCGCCGGCGTGTTTCTCGATCAGTTCGCGGAAGGGGATCGACATCGCCTCTTCCACATTGCAAGGCGTGTTCACATGGCCGGAGATCGAAAACAGCTTGGTTCCGGCGTTGTTCTTGGCCCCGAAGCCAGCGAACCAGGCGGCGCCGCGGCGCAGAATGGTCGGGGCGACGGCGATCGATTCGACGTTGTTGACCGTGGTCGGGCGGCCATAGAGGCCCATATTGGCCGGGAACGGCGGTTTCAGCCGTGGCATGCCCTTCTTGCCTTCGAGCGATTCGAGCAGCGCCGTTTCCTCGCCGCAGATATAGGCTCCGGCGCCGTGATGGACATAAACCTCGAAGGGATAGTCGTGGATGTTGTCCTGGCCGATCAGCCTGGCCTCGTAGGCCTGATCGACCGCCGCCTGGAGGCGTTCGCGTTCCCAGATGAATTCGCCGCGCACATAGACATAGGCGGCGCAAGCGCCCATGGCGAAGCCGGCGACGAGACAGCCCTCGACCAGCAGATGCGGGTCGTTGCGCATGATCTCGCGGTCCTTGCAGGTGCCGGGCTCCGATTCGTCGGCGTTGACTACCAGATAGGACGGACGCGCCGGGTCGGGCTTGGGCATGAAGGACCATTTCAGGCCGGTCGGGAAGCCGGCGCCGCCGCGCCCGCGCAAGCCCGAGTCCTTCATTTCGCGGATGATCCAGTCCCTGCCCTTTTCCAGCAGGCCCTTGGTGTTGTCCCAGGCGCCACGCTTTTTCGCGCCTTCGAGACCCCAGTCGCCATAGCCGTAGAGGTTCTGGAAGATGCGGTCCTTGTCCTGAAGCATCCTCGTCTCCTCACTCTTCCGGCTGGGTCTTGGTCCGGCGGGACTTTGCCGGTTCGGATTTGGCCGGTTCGGATTTGGCCGGCTTGGCCTTGACCGGCTTCGCCCTGGCGGATTCGGCAGGTTCCGAACGCGCGCCCTCGGCCGGTTCGTGCGCGGCGCGCGAATCGCTGAACGGGCCGCTCACGCCGTCGGCGCCGTAGAATTCGGTCAGCGAGGTCAGGCCGCCGAGCGGCTCCGAGCGCAGGCGCCCGTTCTGCGACCCGATCCTGACCGGGCGGCCCGCCGCAAGATCGTCGAGCAGCCGCGAAAAACGCGCGGCGTCCAGGTCCTCGAAAAAATCGTCGTTGATCTGCACCATCGGCGCGTTGCAGCAGGCGCCGAGGCACTCGACCTCCGCCCAGGAGAACATGCCGTCGTCGGTCACCCGGCGCTGCGGCCCGATGCGTTCCTCGCAGACTCGGATCAGTTCGTCGGCGCCGCGCAACAGGCAGGGCGTGGTGCCGCAAAGCTGGACGTAATATCTCCCGACCGGCTCCAGATTGAACATGGTGTAGAAGGTCGCGACTTCGAGCGCGCGGATGTAAGGCATGCCGAGCAGGTCGGCGACCTTTTCGATCGCCTTCTGGGGCAGCCAGTAATCATGCTGCTTCTGCGCCCGCCACAGGGCCGGGATCACCGCCGACTGCTGGCGCCCCTGCGGATATTTGGCGATCTGGGCGTCGAGCCAGTCGCGGTTCTCCGGCGTGAACTCGAAGTTTTCCGGCTGTTTCTCGGCGAGACGGCGCGTGCTCATGATGACTGCTTTCCGTTGGTTCCGCGCACATCGCGATAAACCATGAAGCCGGCGACGAGGGCGGCGCCGATGACAATGCCGAAGTCGGATTGCGGCTGGAACAGGGGCGCGCCATCCGACCAGCGCATGAGAACGAGGGCGGCCACCGCCGAGCCGAAGCCGACCAGGAGGAATTGCGCGTTCTTGCGCAGGGATTGTCCGATCGTCACCGGTCGACCTCCCCGAACACGATGTCTTGCGCGCCGAGAATGGCGGAGACGTCGGCCAGCATATGGCCGCGACTCAGCATGTCCATGGCCTGGAGATGGGCGAAGCCCGGCGCGCGGATCTTGCATTTGTACGGCTTGTCTGTGCCGTCCGAGACCAGATAGACGCCGAATTCGCCCTTGGGCGCCTCGACCGCGGCATAGACCTCGCCTTCCGGCGTGCGGAAGCCCTCGGTGAACAATTTGAAATGATGGATGAGCGATTCCATCGACCGCTTCATCTCGGGCCGGCGCGGCGGGGTGATCTTGTGATTCGGCGCCAGCACCGGGCCCTCATTGGCGCTGTCGAACAGCTTGTTCACGCATTGCCGCATGATCCGCACCGACTGGCGCATCTCTTCCAGCCGCACCACCTGCCGGTCGTAGCAATCGCCATGCTTGCCGACCGGAATGTCGAATTCCATTTCCTCGTAGCATTCATAGGGCTGAGCGCGGCGCAGGTCCCAGGCCGCGCCGGAGCCGCGCAGCACCGGGCCGGAAAAGCCCCATTTCCAACATTCCTCCAGCGACACCACGCCGATATCGACATTGCGCTGTTTGAAAATGCGGTTTTCGACGAAAAGCTCTTCGAGGTCGTCGCAGAGCTTGACGAACGGGTCGAGCCAGGCGCCGATGTCCTCGATCAGCTTGGGCGGCAGGTCCTTGGCGACGCCGCCGGGGCGGAAATAGTTGGCGTGCATCCGCGCGCCCGAGGCGCGCTCATAGAACACCATCAGCTTTTCGCGCTCCTCGAAGCCCCAGACCGGCGGGGTGAGCGCGCCGACGTCCATCGCCTGGGTGGTGACGTTCAGGATATGCGAGAGGAGGCGGCCGATTTCGCAAAAAAGCACGCGGATGAGCTGGGCGCGGCGGGGAACCTCGACCCCCAGCATCTTTTCGATGGCGAGGCAGAAGGCGTGCTCCTGATTCATCGGCGCGCAATAGTCGAGCCGATCGAAATAGGGCGTGTTCTGCATATAGGGCCGGGATTCCATCAGCTTTTCCGTGCCGCGATGCAGCAAGCCGATATGCGGATCGACGCGCACCACCACTTCGCCGTCAAGCTCCAGCACCAGTCGCAGAACCCCATGCGCCGCCGGATGCTGCGGGCCGAAATTGATCGAGAAACTGCGCGGGTTCTGTTCGGACATTTTCTGCTCGCCCATCGGATTCTTCGCTTCGCCGCCTTGTTCGCCTCGTCGCGCCTTTCAGCCCCTGGTCGCCTTTTCGTCGCCGGGAAGCTCAAGAGGCGCGGCCTCCCAGGGCGAAAGGAAATCGAAAGACCGGAATTCCTGAGTCAGCCGCGTCGGCTCGTAGACCACGCGTTTCTGGGCGTCGTCGTAGCGGACCTCGACATAGCCGGACATCGGGAAGTCCTTGCGCAGGGGGTGGCCGTCGAAGCCATAGTCCGTCAGCATCCGGCGCAGATCGGGATGGTTGGCGAAGAGCACGCCATACATGTCATAGGCCTCGCGCTCGAACCAGTTGGCCGCCGGCCATACTTTGACGCAGCTTTCGACCGGGGTTTCCTCGTCGGTCATGCATTTGGCGCGGATGCGCAGATTGGCTTTCGGGTCGAGCAGATGCGCAACCACGTCGAAACGCTTTTCGCGCGCCGGCCAGTCGACCGCGGTCAGGTCGATGAAACAGATGAAGCCGTTGTCGCGCAGAAAGGTCATGGATTCGACCCATTTCGCCGCGTCGAAGGCGACGGTCAGCTCGTCGAAGGCGATTTCGGTCGAGAGGACGGCGGCGCTCAAGCCCGCCGCAATCCTTTCCGACAGAGCCTGCAATTTTCCCCGCAGGACCGCGGAATGGTCGGTCGCGGCTTCGTTCTGCTCGTTGGCCATGATCCAGCCTCTTTGCCGGTCTCGCCGGCGCGAAAATCAGCGTTCGATGGTGCCGGTGCGGCGGATTTTCCGCTGCAGCAGCATGATTCCGTAAAGCAGGGCCTCGGCGGAAGGCGGACAGCCGGGAACATAGACGTCCACCGGGACGATGCGGTCGCAGCCGCGCACCACCGAATAGGAATAGTGGTAATAGCCGCCGCCATTGGCGCAGGAGCCCATGGAGATGACATAGCGCGGCTCGGGCATCTGGTCATAGACCTTGCGCAGGGCCGGGGCCATCTTGTTGGTCAGGGTGCCGGCGACGATCATCACGTCGGACTGGCGCGGCGAGGCGCGCGGGGCGAATCCCCAGCGCTCGATGTCATAGCGCGGCATGGCCGCCTGCATCATTTCCACCGCGCAGCAGGCGAGACCGAAGGTCATCCACATCAGCGAGCCGGTGCGGGCCCAGTTGATCAGCTCGTCGGTCGCGGTGACGATGAAGCCCTTGTCGGCCAACTGGTCGTTGATCGCCAGGAAGGTCGGGTCGTCCGCGCCGACCGGCCGGCCGGTGCGCGGATCGATTATTCCGCGCGGAGCCGGAGCGACCAGGGGCTGGTCCTTTTCCGAGGTCAATCCCATTCCAGCGCTCCCTTCTTCCATTCATAGACGAAGCCGACGGTCAGCACGGCGAGAAAGACCATCATCGCCCAGAAGCCGAAGGAGCCGATCTTGCGGAAGGCCACCGCCCAGGGAAACAGGAAGGCGACTTCCAGATCGAAGATAATGAACAGCAACGACACCAGGTAGAACCGGACGTCGAATTTCATGCGCGCGTCGTCGAAGGCGTTGAAGCCGCACTCATAGGCCGAGAGCTTTTCCGGGTCGGGGGCCTTGAAGGCCAGCAGGAAGGGCGCGACCAGCAGCGCCCCGGAAATGACCGCCGACAGGGCGATGAAGATCACCAGCGGCAGATAATCGTTCAGGAGGACCGACATGGTGTGGATGCCCTTGCTCTTGATTGTCCTGGCGCCGCCGCCGAAACCTTTGGGTTCCGTATCGCAGGGCGGCGCGAGGCGCAAGGCCCCCGCGCGCGCCGCGGACGCGGCCGGGACAGCGGCGCGCATCCCGGCGCGTCATTGCGGAAGCAGCGGAATCCGCGGCGTTCTCGGCGCAACGCGCGCAGATCCGAAGCTTTCGGTCGCTTTCGCGCCTGCGCCGAAAGTCGGCGCCAATTCGTCGCAGCGCCGGTTTTCCCCGCGTGAGCGATCGCAGACAATCGGCTTCCGTTGCGGGGGAAGTCTTGGTGAAAATGGCGAGAGAGACGGGACTTGAACCCGCGACCTCCGGCGTGACAGGCCGGCGCTCTAACCAACTGAGCTACTCCCCCGCTCGACCGCGACGCGACCGCGCCGACCGGAGGCCTGCGAATTAGGACAGCGGCGCGGGCAAGTCAAGCGCGGAAAGCGCGATTTCCCGAAACTCGGAACGCGCGCCGCAAAGCCCTAGAATTTGTGGCTCGCCAGCCGCCAGCGGGTCATTTCGGCCGGCGTCACGAAATGGATCGTCCCCGAGGAAATGCGCTCCGCGTAGCGGATAAGATCGCGGCTGACGCCCATGCTCGCGCTGTAGCGCGCCAGCATGGCCGCCAGCGAACCGTCGTCGTAAACGCGATGGGTGGGCTCGAACAGGCCTTGCGACTTTTCGGCGAACATCCGGTGGATCCCGAGAAGGGCGCCTCTCGGCGCCACCCTTTTGACCCCGCCCATGAAAGCGTAAACGCAGGCCGACAGGCATTGATTGGCGACGACCGTCGCGGCGCCGATCCGCCGGAAAACTCGCCCCAGTTCCATGGAGGCGATGACATAGCCGCCCTGGGAATCGAGCAGGACGACCGTCCGCATGTCGCGGTCGCCGACGTTGTCGCGCAGGAACTGCACGAATTCGTGGGGCGTCGAATTGGAGATCTGGCCCTCGGCGACAATGACGCGGGGGCAGTGGGCCCGGCAGCTGCCGTCCGAAACAGTCTGGAGGCTAAAGTCCATCGCCCGCGCGCCGGACGCCGGCAAGGCGAGAAGAACGACGGCCGCCAGCAGCGATCGGAAAAACGAAGGACCGCGAAGCTTTCCGGCCGGCATCGACTTGCTTTCGGTCGTGGTGGGCGGTGACGGGCTCGAACCGCCGACCCTCTCGGTGTAAACGAGATGCTCTACCAACTGAGCTAACCGCCCGAACCGCGACGCCCCGCCGGACCGACCATCCGCGGCGACAGGCCGAGAGGGCGACGTTTGCAAGGTCGACGCGCGTCGAGACGCGGCCGAAGCCGCGTCCGGGCGCTTAAGCTTGTTACTTATTGACCATGTCCTTGAGCTGGGCGCCGGGCTTGAAGCGGACGCTCTTGGAAGCTGGAATATTGATTTCCTTGCCGGTCGCGGGGTTGCGGCCCTTGCCGGCGGCTCGGGTCTTGACCGAGAATGTGCCGAAGCCAACCAGGCGAACTTCCTCACCCTTCTGGAGCGCGTTGCTGATCGCGGCGATCACCGCGTCGAGCGCCGCGCCCGCATGCGCCTTCGAGCTTTCGGTCGCTTCGGCCACCGCATCGACCAATTCGGCTTTGTTCGTCATTTGGCTCTTCCTTGATTTGGGCGCCTCTTCCTCATAAAGCGCCGAGTTGACATCTACGACGCGCCCCCACGCCGCGGCAAATGGATTTCCGTCGAGGCGCGGACGAATAAGGCGCCGCGCTGAAGATCGCAACTCGAATCGTGCGATTTCGACGCCGCCACTTTCCCTTTGAATCCCGGGCATGGCAAGGGATGCGGAGCTCCTGGAAGCGAAAACTTTGCAAAAAAAATCTTGATCTGGGCCCGATTCGGGACGCGCGACGCAAAAAGGCCGGGACGGAACCCGTCCCGGCCCTGCGCCCTGGCCAGCCCTCAGCGCGTCAATGGGCGACGACGCCGACCGTTTCGTCCTCGATTTCCGCCGTTTCCGGTTTCACCGCGCCCTCTTCCCAGCGGATCGGCTCCGGCATGCGCAGCAGCGCATGGCGCAGGACCTCCTCCATCCGGGACACGGGCACGATTTCGAGGTTGTTCTTCACCGATTCCGGGATTTCCACCAGATCCTTGGCGTTGTCTTCCGGGATCAGGACCTTCTTCAGCCCGCCGCGCAAGGCCGCGAGCAGCTTTTCCTTCAGCCCCCCGATCGGCAGCACCCGGCCGCGCAGGGTGATCTCGCCGGTCATGGCGATGTCGCGGCGCACCGGGATGCCGGTGAAGACCGAGACGATGGCGGTGGCCATGGCCACGCCAGCCGACGGGCCGTCCTTGGGAGTCGCGCCTTCCGGCACGTGCACGTGAATGTCGCGCCGGTCGAACAGGGGCGGCTCGACGCCGAAATCCAGCGCCCGGGAGCGGACGTAGGACGCCGCCGCCGAGATCGATTCCTTCATCACGTCGCGCAGGTTGCCGGTGACGGTCATGCGGCCCTTGCCGGGCATCATGACGCCTTCGATCGTCAGCAGCTCGCCGCCGACTTCGGTCCAGGCGAGACCCGTGACCACGCCGACCTGGTCCTCCAGCTCCGCTTCGCCATAGCGGAAGCGTGGCACGCCGAGGTAGGTCTCGACATTGTCCTCGGTGATGACGACCTTGTCGATCTTCGGCTTGGAGAGCAGGATCTCCTTGACCGCCTTGCGGGCGAGATTGGAGATTTCGCGCTCCAGATTGCGCACGCCCGCCTCGCGGGTGTAGCGGCGGATGATCTTGGCCAGCGCCGCGTCCTCGATCGCCCATTCGCTTGGGCTGAGCCCGTGCTTCTGGGTCGCGGCGGGGATCAGGTGCTTGCGCGCGATCACCGTCTTTTCTTCTTCGGTATAGCCGGCGATGCGGATGATCTCCATGCGGTCCATCAACGGCGCCGGAATGTTCAGCGTATTGGCGGTCGTCACGAACATCACGCTCGACAGGTCGTAGTCGACCTCGAGATAATGGTCGTTGAAGGTCGAGTTCTGCTCGGGGTCCAGCACCTCAAGCAGCGCCGAAGACGGGTCGCCGCGGAAATCCATGCCCATCTTGTCGATTTCGTCGAGCAGGAAGAGCGGATTGGAGGTCTTGGCCTTGCGCATCGACTGGATCAGCTTGCCGGGCATCGAGCCGATATAGGTCCGGCGATGGCCGCGAATCTCGGCCTCGTCCCGGACGCCGCCGAGCGACATGCGCACGAATTCGCGCCCCGTCGCCTTGGCGATCGACTTGCCGAGCGAGGTCTTGCCGACGCCAGGCGGGCCGACGAGGCACAGGATCGGGCCGGTCAGCTTGTTCGAGCGGCTCTGCACCGCAAGATATTCGATGATCCGCTCCTTGACCTTGTCGAGGCCGTAATGCTCCGCGTCGAGAATCTCCTGCGCGGAGACGAGGTCCTTCTTGATCTTGGAGCGCTTGTTCCACGGGATCGAGACCAGCCAGTCGAGATAATTGCGCACGACGGTGGCTTCCGCCGACATCGGCGACATCTGCCGCAGCTTCTTCAGCTCGGCCATGGCCTTGTCATGCGCCTCCTTGGACAGCTTGGTCCGCTTGATCTTGTCCTCAAGCTCGGAGAGATCGTCCTTGCCGTCCTCGTCGCCCAGCTCCTTCTGAATGGCCTTCATCTGCTCATTCAGATAATATTCGCGCTGGGTCTTCTCCATCTGCCGCTTGACCCGCGTGCGGATGCGCTTCTCGACCTGCAGGACCGAGATTTCGCTTTCCATCAGCGCCAGGCATTTCTCCAGGCGCTTGGTCACCGACGTCGTTTCCAGCACCGCCTGCCGGTCGGTGATCTTCACCGACAGATGCGAGGCCACGGTGTCGGCGAGCTTGCTCGGATTGTCGATCTGCGCCACCGCCGAGACGACCTCGGGCGAGACCTTCTTGTTGAGCTTGACATAGCCTTCAAATTCGGAGGAGACCGAACGCGCCAAAGCCTCCGCCTCGACCGGATCGACGGCGTCCTCGGGCGTGACCTCGACCTCGGCCTCGTAATATTCGTCGGTGCGGACGTACTGGACCACCTTGGCGCGCGCGATGCCCTCGACCAGCACTTTCACCGTGCCGTCGGGCAGTTTCAGCAATTGAAGCACGCTGGCCAGCACGCCGGCGGAATAGACGGCGTCCGGCTTGGGATCGTCCTCCGCCGCGTTCTTCTGGGTCGCGAGCATGATGAACTTGTCGGCCTTCATCACCTCTTCGAGGGCGCGGATGCTCTTCTCGCGGCCGACGAAGAGCGGCACGATCATGTGCGGGAACACGACGATGTCGCGCAGCGGCAGGACCGGATATTTGTCGATCACGCCGGGAGGCGGAAGCACGCGCTTGGGGCTGGTCATGGTTCAAATCCTGTCAGTCTTGGCGCGTTTCGGTCCAGAAGGGCGCTAACCGCCCGAAAGGATTTTCACCCGCCCACGGGGCTTGATCGCCGGCCCTTGCGCCCCGCTGATCCGCCAAGGATCTTCGAGGGTGCAAAACTTGTTTGCCTCGCCCAGATTCGCCAAGCGATCCGAAACGGGCAGCGGCGCCGGCGGCTTCCGCTCCATGCGCCGCGCGACCTTTTCAAGCATCCGCGGCGATTGGTTTACATATCACGCAGATGGGGTTTCCTGCGGCGCTTTCAAGCTCGCCCCTCGATGGCGGGGCGAAACGGTCGCCTCGCCATCGCTCCCGGCGTTCAGGCGCTGGCGCCCGATTTTTCCGCGCGCTCCGCGTAAATGTAAAGCGGCTTGGCCTTGCCCTCCACTACTTCCGGGCCGATCACCACCTGCTCCACGCCTTCGAGGCCCGGCAGATCGAACATGGTGTCGAGCAAAATGCCCTCCATGATCGAGCGCAGCCCGCGAGCGCCGGTCTTGCGCTCGATCGCCTTGCGGGCGATGACATTGAGCGCCTCGTCCTGGAAGGTCAGCTCGACATTCTCCATCTCGAACAGGCGCTGATATTGTTTCACCAGAGCGTTCTTCGGCTCGGTGAGGATCTTCTTCAGCGCGTCCTCGTCGAGGTCCTCGAGCGTCGCGATCACCGGCAGACGGCCGACGAATTCGGGGATCAGGCCGAATTTCAGCAGGTCCTCGGGCTCGACATTGCGGAAGATTTCGCCGGTGCGGCGCTCGTCCGGCCCCAGGACCTTGGCCTGGAAGCCGATCGACGTGGTCTTGCCGCGCGAGGAAATGATCTTGTCGAGGCCGGCGAAGGCGCCGCCGCAGATGAACAGGATATTGGTCGTGTCCACCTGCAGGAATTCCTGCTGCGGGTGCTTTCTTCCGCCTTGCGGGGGAACCGAGGCGACCGTGCCTTCCATGATCTTGAGCAGCGCCTGCTGAACGCCCTCGCCCGAGACGTCGCGGGTGATCGAGGGATTGTCCGACTTGCGGGAGATCTTGTCGATCTCGTCGATATAGACGATGCCGCGCTGCGCCCGCTCGACGTTGTAGTCGGAGGCCTGAAGCAGTTTCAGGATGATGTTCTCGACATCCTCGCCGACATAGCCGGCCTCGGTGAGCGTGGTGGCGTCGGCCATGGTGAAGGGCACGTCGAGGATGCGCGCCAGGGTCTGCGCCAGCAGGGTCTTGCCCGACCCGGTCGGGCCGACCAGCAGGATGTTCGACTTGGCGAGCTCGACGTCGGAATGTTTGGAGGCGTGGTTGAGACGCTTGTAGTGATTGTGCACCGCCACCGAGAGCACGCGCTTGGCCTGGGCCTGGCCGATCACGTAATCGTCGAGGACCTTGCAGATTTCCTTCGGCGTGGGGCTGCCGTCGCGGGTCTTGACCAGCGCCGACTTGTTCTCCTCGCGGATGATGTCCATGCAAAGTTCGACACATTCGTCGCAGATGAACACGGTCGGCCCGGCGATCAGCTTCCGCACCTCGTGTTGGCTCTTGCCGCAGAACGAGCAGTAGAGCGTGTTTTTCGAGTCGCTATTGCCAACCTTGCTCATCAGTTTCTCCTTGCGGCGGCCAACCCGAGCCTCGAAGCTCCTTGTCGACCGCCTTACGCCGCCCAGGGCGTTCAAATTCGCCGAAGGCCGCTAAGATATTCGCCGCCGATTCGGCGCGTTCGCGCTCCGGACCAACATTGGCGTCAAAGGCCTAATTTATGCCCATGGCCGCCAATGGCAAGCGTCACTGTTCCCCCGCGTCCCAAGCAAGTAACGCGCCATCCACATCATTTTTCCTCGGTCTGGTCGGGGCGCTTGCTCAAAACCTGGTCGATCAGGCCGAAGTCCATGGCTTCCTCGGAGGACATGAAATGGTCGCGGTCGAGGGTCGCCTCGATGGTGTCGTAGTCCTTGCCGGTGTGCCGCACGTAGATTTCGTTGAGGCGCTTCTTGACCTTCATGATGTCTTCGGCGTGGCGCAGGATGTCCGAGGCCTGGCCCTGGAAGCCCCCGGAAGGCTGGTGGACCATGATCCGGGCGTTGGGAAGCGCGAAGCGCATGCCCGCCTCGCCGCCGGCGAGCAGCAGCGAGCCCATCGAGGCCGCCTGCCCGACGCAGAGCGTCGAAACCTTGGGCTTGATGAACTGCATCGTGTCGTAGATCGCCAGACCCGACGTCACCACGCCGCCCGGCGAGTTGATGTACATCGAGATTTCCTTTTTGGGATTTTCGGCTTCCAGGAACAGCAGTTGCGCGATGATGACCGAGGCCATGCCGTCCTCCACCGCGCCGGTGAGGAAGACGATGCGCTCGCGCAGCAGGCGCGAATAAATATCGAAGCCGCGTTCGCCGCGCGGCGTGTTCTCGATGACTTGCGGGATGAGATACTGGTTGTAGACGTCAATCGGATCGCGCATGGACCATTCCCTCGGGCGGCGGAAGCCGCTGTTTGCCTCATCCCAACATAATGCGCCCGGCAGCCGAGGCAATGGCCGCCGCGCGCCGTAGCGAAATTGCCAAGAATCGCGCCGAGCCTGCCGCGCCCGCCACTCTGTTGGAAAACCGGGCTCCGCGCCGCATGGGCCGACGCGCGCCGATCGCCCGCCCCAAGGGGTCGAGGAGAAGGAATAGGGGACCGGGCGTGAAGAAAACTCTAAAAATCCGCGTCGCGAATCAAAACGCCCGCGCGGAGCGCGGGCGTCGTCAATCGGATCGGAGCGATCCGCCTTACGCGGCCTTGTCCTCGTCCTCGATCTTGAACAGCTCTTCCCTGGACACGGTCTTGTCGGTGACCTTGGCCTGGGACACGATGTGATCGACGACCTTCTGCTCGTAAATCGGCGCCCGGATTTCGGCGAGAGCCTGCGGGTTCTTCTGATAATAATCCCAGAAAGCCTTTTCCTGGCCGGGGAACTGGCGGGCGCGCTCGACGATGGCGCGGGTCACCTCGTCGTCGGCGACCTTGACGCCCGCCTTCTCGCCGACTTCCGCCATCACCAGCCCGAGACGCACGCGGCGCTCGGCGATGCGGCGATATTCGGCGCGCTGCGCCTCCTCGGTCGTCCCCTCGTCCTCGAAGCTCTTGCCGGACGAGACCCGTTCGCCCAGAACCTGCTCCCAGATGCCGCTGAACTCGCGCTCGACCATGTCCTGCGGCAATTCGAAGCTGTAACGATTGTCGAGGGCGTCGAGCAGAGCGCGCTTCAGCTTTTCCCCCGAGGCGCGGTCGTAATCGGCCTGGATTCGTCCCTTGATCGCCTCGCGCAGCTTTTCGAGGTTCTCGAAGGCGTATTTCTTGGCGAAATCGTCGTCGAGGGCAAGTTCGTCCGGCGCGGACACCGACTGGACCTTGACGTCGAAGGTCGCCTCTTTGCCGGCGAGATGCGCGGCCTGATAATTCTCGGGGAAAGTCACGACGACCTTGCGCTCGTCGCCGGCCTTGGCTCCTTCGAGCTGGTCCTCGAAGCCGGGGATGAAGGCTCCCGAGCCCAGCACCAGATCGACGCCCTCGGCGCTTCCGCCCTCGAAAGCCTCGCCGCCGATGCCGCCGACGAAGTCGATCTTCAGCCTGTCGCCCTTCTGCGCCGCGGCGCCCTCCTCGCGCGAGGTGTAGGAGCGGCTGCGTTCGGCCAGGTCCTTGAGCTGCTTTTCAACGTCCGCTTCCGGAATCTCGGCGACCAGGCGCTCCAGTTCGACGTCCTCGAACGAGCCGACCTCGAAGTTGGGCAGGATCTCGAAGGCGAGCTTGAAAGACAGGTCGCCGGTCGCCTCCAGCACCTTTTCCATCTCGGCCTGATCTTCCGGGAAATCGAGCTTGGGCTGGCCGGCGAGCCGCAGGTTGTTGTCGCCGAGAATCTTGTTCTGGGCGTCGTTGATCGCCTGCTGGACGACGTCGCCCATGATCGACTTGCCATAGAGGCGCCTGAGATGGCCGACCGGGACCTTGCCGGGACGGAAGCCGTTGATGCGCACCTTGTCCTTCAGCTCGGCGAGCTGGGTGTCGAGTTTCTGGGCGAGTTCGGCCGCCGCAAGGACCACCTGATATTCGCGCTTCAGCCCCTGCGAAAGCGTTTCCGTCGTCTGCATCTTCACAACCTTCTCAAAACCTTTCCGCCGCCTTGGCCGATCGCCGGGAGCGGGATGAAACCTGCCAAACCTTGCGTCTTGCGCGGCGCTGGTGCGGGCGGAGGGACTCGAACCCCCACGATTTTCACCACCGGAACCTAAATCCGGCGCGTCTACCAGTTCCGCCACGCCCGCGCGCCAGCGCTCCGCGCATGCGCGGCCGCCGACATTAGGTCGCGCTCTATAGCAACGGCGCGAACGGAAAGCAGCAAAAAAATTGCGCCCGCGCGCCTGTCGTCCGGCGGAATCGGTTAAGCTCCTCCCGTTTCCGTCGCGAGGGTCGTCATGCGCCTTCGCCGCCGCGCCTTTGTTGGCTCCGTCCTCGCGACGCTATTCGCCGGCGCCGCGGCCCTGGGCGGAAGGGACAACGGCGCCGGCCGAAGACGCCGACGGCTTCACCCTGCTGGAAGCGCGCCCCGGCGCGATTCCGCTCCTGCCCGCGCCGGCGGCGCCGACCAAAATCTGGGGTTTTTCCGGCGACGTTCCCGGCCCGCTGCTCCGGATCAAGCTGGGACAGGAAATCAAGGCGCGGCTGGTCAACAGGCTTGATCAGCCCACCGCCCTGCATTGGCGCGGCATGAGGATCGCCAATGAAATCGACGGCGCCGCCGGCCTCGTGCAGAAGGCCGTCGCCCCGGGCGAAACCCGCGACTTGCGCTTTCACCCCGCCTGACGCCGGAACCTTTTTCTATCAGCCATTGATCCAGCCTTTTTCCGGCGAACAGCTCGGGCGCGGGCTCCTGGCGTGGTCATCGTGGATGAAGAGAAGCCGGTCCCCGCTGATTCCGAACTGGTTCTGGTCCTCGACGACTGGCGGCTCGACGCCAAAGGCCAGATCGTCGACGATTTCGACCATCCGGCCGATGTCCTGCGCCAGGGGCGGCTCGGCGCGGTCGGCGGCGTCAACGCCCGCGCCCGGCCGGCCGCACTGGCTTTTCCGCCCGGATCGCGGCTGCGGCTGCGGCTCGTCAACGCCGCCACGGCGCGGATCATGCAGCTTCGCCTGCCCGGCGGCGGGCTGAACGTCATCGCCCTCGACGGCCAGTTCTGCGACCCGTTCGAGCCGCAAGGCCGCCTCCTGCCGCTCGGCCCCGGCGCGCGCTGCGACCTGCTGCTCGATCTCGCCCCCGTCGAAAATCAGGATTTCAAGATCGTCCTTGTCGGCGAGGCGGAGTTGCCGGACGCGGCCCTGTTCGAGATCCTGACCAAAGGCGCGGCCAGGAACGCCCGGCGCCTCAGCCGGCGAAGCCGCCGCTCAATCTGTTGCTGCCGGCGGACATCAAGCTGGAAAAGGCCAAAAAACTCGATCTCGTCATCGCCGGCGGCGCGACCCGGACCACGCCGTCCAGCTACAAGCCGGCCGGCGACGCCTTGAAACATGTGTGGTCGATCAACGGCAGGAGCTCGACCGGAATCGACGGCCCGCCCCTGTTTTCGGTGAAGAAGGGCTCGCCGGTCAGCTTGAGCCTGGCGAACAAGAGCCTGTTCGCGCAGGTCATTCATGTCCAGGGCCATGTCGTGCGGACGCTGCGCGACCTCGACGGCGGCTGGGAGCCCTGCTGGCGCGACAGCGTGATCGTCCCGCCTTTGGCGCGCCAGGCGCATCGCCTTCGTCGCCGACAACCCCGGCAAATGGCTGATCGCTTCCGCGATCATGGACCATTTCGCCAATGGGTTGGCGGCATGGTTCGAGGTTGATTTAGAGCCTGCCGTGCGTTCCGTCGCAGAGCGGCTTTTTGGCGCTGTGCTTGCAGCCGCAGAACCAGACTTTTCCGTCCTTTTCCGCCTTGTAGGCGACCGGCGCGAATTCGCCGCCCTTGTGCGAGCCGTCGCAGAACGGCTGTTTGGCCGATTTGCCGCAGGCGCACCAATAATAGGTCTTGCCGGCCTCGACCTCGACGGGAATGGGCGCTTTTTGAGCGATCACGGGTTCGGACATGGCTGCTTCTCCAATCACCGGCGTTTTCCCATGCCTGCGCTGCTCAAGGCAATCCTTTCATCGTGAAGCCAGATTGGCGAGAGCGCGGGGCAGAATTTCCGGCAGATCCTCGGCGATCAGGCCCGGCCCAAAGAGCTTGGCGGCCTCGCCATGCAGCCAGACCGCGCAGGCCGCTGCTTCGAACCCTTCCATGCCCTGCGCCAGCAGGCCGCCGATCAGGCCGGCCAGCACATCGCCGGAGCCGGCGGTCGCCAGGGTCGGCGGCGCGTTGCGGGCGATGGCGGCGCGGCCGTCGGGGCAGGCGACGACCGTGTCCGGGCCTTTCAGCACGACAACAGCCCCGGTCAGCCGCGCCGCCGTCCGCGTGCGATCAATTTTGCTTTGGAAATCAGGTGGATGAACAAAAATCTCGGAGGTTAAGCCAAAGGATGAGGGGCCAGCTTCATTCCTTGCATCAGATTTTTTCTCTTTATGGTTGAAAACACGTAAAAATTCACCTTCATGCGGCGTGAGAACAACCCGCGCGCCGCTCAGACCGATCATTTCCGCCAGCCTATCCGACCGGCCTTCAAACGAAGTTAAGGCGTCGGCGTCGAGCACGAGGCCGAAACGCCTGTCCGAATCCTTTCCGACGCTGGCCAGAATGGACTTCGACCACCTCCTGCGTCGCCTCTCCCACCCCGAACGCTGGACCGAGAACGGCCGCAGAAAAGCGCTTATCCATCAATAGCTTGCGCCATTGCGCCGGCCCTTCCACGGCGCGCAGCATGATCGCGGTGAGATGGGCCGCATTCACCGCCAGAGCCTCCTGCGGGCTCGCGACAGTCACCAGGCCCGCGCCGATTCTCAGGCCAGCGCGCGCGGCGAGGCGGGCCGCGCCGGTGCGGGTCGCCGGTCCCGAGGCGACGACGAGATGGCCGCGGCGGTATTTATGGGCGTCCTCCTCGGGCCAGGGGAAGGCGTCGCGCCACAAATTCGGCGCGTTCAAGAAGGTTCTGGGCGCGATGGCGCGCAAGACCTCGTCCTCGATCCCGATCTGGGTCAACTCGACACGCCCGCAGGCGCGCCGGCCCGGCAACAGGACATGGCCGGGCTTGAGCCGGAAAAAGGTGACGGTTTTCCGCGCCTGGACGCATGACGAACCAATCGCTCCGGTCGCGCCGTCGAGGCCGGACGGGACATCCACCGCCAGAACCGGCGTTCCCGAGGCGTTGATGCGCTGGACCAGCGCCAGCGCCGCCCCGTCGAGCGGACGCGACAGGCCGGCGCCGAACAAGGCGTCGATGATCAGGTCATGAGCGCGGGGGTCGAGTTTTTCCGCCGCCACGACGCTTTGGCCCCAGTCGGCCAAGGCCCGGGCGGCGTCGCCGCGCAGCTTTCGCGGGTCGCCGAGCGCGCCGACGGCGACCTCGAATCCCTGTTCGTGCAGAAAACGCGCCGCGACATAGCCGTCGCCGCCATTGTTCCCCGGCCCGCAAAAAACCGCGATCCTTTGGCCCTCGCGCGCCCGCAGCATGTCGGAGGCCGCCGCCGCGACATTTTTCCCCGCCCTCAGCATCAGGCCGTAGCCGGGGACGCCGCCCTGGATCGTCAGCGCGTCCGCGCGGCCCATTTCGGCGGGGGTCAGGAGTTCGATTCGGTCGATGTCGTCGGCGCCCATGGCGGGATTTTGGACTGTCACCGGCGATAGTTCAATTGTTGCTTTGCGGCCTTTGTCTTAAACCCGGCGCTGCAACCCGGAGCCTCCCATGAACAAGAGCCCGCGCAAGTTCTTCGAGCCCCTGGCGATCGGCGCGCCCGCGCCCTTTCGCGAATTGCCGGCGCGCGTCGAGCGCATGATTCATTTCGTGCCGCCGCACCTCGAAAAAGTGCGGGCCAAGATGCCGGAAACGATCGCCGCCGCCGATGTCGTCCTCGGCAATCTCGAGGACGCCATTCCCGCCGACGCCAAGGAGGCCGCGCGCAAGGGCTTTATTGAAATCGGCCTCGCCAACGACTTCGGCTCGACCGGCCTGTGGACGCGGGTAAACTGCCTCAATTCGCCCTGGGCGCTCGACGACGTCACCGAGATCGTCGGCGCCGTCGGCGACAAGCTCGACGTGATCATGCTGCCCAAGGTCGAAGGTCCCTGGGACATCTATTATCTCGACCAGCTTCTCGCCCAGCTCGAAGCCAGGCATGGCGTGAAAAAGCCGATCCTGATCCACGCCATTCTGGAGACCGCCGAGGGCGTGAAGAATGTCGAACAGATCGCCCTCGCCTCGCCGCGCATGCATGGCATGAGTCTCGGCCCGGCGGACCTCGCCGCCTCGCGCGCGATGAAGACCACCCGCGTCGGCGGCGGCCATCCGGAATATAAGGTGCTGGCCGATCCGGGCGCCGATCCGGCGGCGCCGCGCGCCATCTATCAGCAGGACCTGTGGCACTATACCGTCGCCAAAATGGTGGACGCCTGCGCTTCCGCCGGCATCAAGAGCTTTTACGGCCCGTTCGGCGACATTGCGGACCACGCCGCCTGCGAGGTCCAGTTCCGCAACGCCTTCCTGATGGGCTGCGCCGGCGCCTGGTCGCTGCACCCGAACCAGATCGCGCTCGCCAAGAAGGTCTTTTCGCCCGACCCGAAGGAAGTGGCCTTCGCCAAGAGGATTCTCGAAGCCATGCCGGACGGCTCCGGCGTCGCCATGATCGACGGCAAGATGCAGGATGACGCCACCTGGAAACAGGCCAAGGTGATGGTCGATCTCGCCCGCCAGGTCGCGGCGAAAGACCCTGAATATGCGGCGCTTTACGGCTTCTGAGCCGGACCGGCGGCTGCAATGGGCCGCCCGTATTTTTTCAGTTCCCGACGGCGGCTATCGTTCTCGAGGCCGCCTTTTTCCTTGCCGCGCGCGCCTTTCTTGCCTTCGCCCGCGCCTCGGCCTTCAGCGCCGCCCTGTTGGGCTTTGGCTTGCCGACGCGCCTGAGCCGGTTGTGATCCCGATGCTCGAACAGGCCGTCCTGACCGCGCACCTTGAGAAAGGTGGTCTGATCGTAGGACCAGCTTCCGTCCTCGTGCCTGGTCACCTTGATGCGGAATTCCTCGGTGCGAAAGGCATGTTCGAGGAAAGGATTGGAGCAGATTCCGTTGACCTTGTCGCCGCGCCGCGCCACCAGCTCGAATTCCCTGGCGTCGGGCGCCGCCTTGCCGATCGCGAAAGCCGTCTGCCCGCGCGGAATGCTCAAGGTCAGAATGATCGTTCCGGTCGCCGGCTCCCACAGCCAGTAGCCGACCTGATCGTGAAAGGCGCCGTCCTCGCCGCGCTTGATCACCTGCTGATGGTAGCGCAGGCCATAGAAGAATTGCGGGCCGTTGGATTGGGGATCGATCGGCTCCAGAACGATCGTGTCGGAAAACACGCTGGTTTCCGGGCCGTCCTCCTTGGGCGCGACGTCCTCGCCAGGAGAGCCTTTCCAGACGCCCGCCATCCCCGTCAGCGGCCCGAGATTATCCAGGGTGCGGGGATCGATGTCGTCGTTTTCGGTGAAAATATCGGCCGGGAACTTGCTCATGTCGGCGCCCTCCTGTGGATGCCCATTGCGAAGCTATAGGCCGTCGCCGGGCGCGACAAGCGTTGCATCTTCGTCAACCAGGGTTCATATTTCCCAAGGGCATGGGATAGCCGTTACCCCCTCCTTTCAGATCCGGTCCGTGAGAAGCGGTATGAAATTACGCGCGGCCAAATTCGGTATCGGCGACGTCGTCAAACACCGCAAATATCCGTTTCGCGGCGTGATTTTCGACATCGATCCGGTGTTCGCCAACACCGAGGAATGGTGGCTGTCGATTCCGGAAGAGGTGCGCCCGGCCAAGGACCAGCCTTTCTACCATCTTTATGCCGAAAATTCGGACACCGAATATACCGCCTATGTGTCCGAACAGAATCTCGAGCCCGACGAGTCCGGCGCGCCGTTCCGCAATCCGCAGATCGACGAAGCCTTCGAGCGCTCCGATTCAGGACGCTATGTCCGCCGCCGCAGCGTGCTGAACTGATCTGAGCGTCGTCATTCCTTGAGTTCGACGGGGCGCAAAAAAACGCGCGGCTTTCGGGCCGCGCGTTGGCTTTCCCGGCTTTTGGCCGACGATTATTGCCCGGCCGGAGCAGCAGGTGCGGCCGGGGCCGGCGCAGCGCCGCCCTGCTGCTGCTGGAGCTTCTGGCGCTGTTCCATGGCGCGCTTCTGCAGTTCTTCCTGGAGCTTCTTCTGCTGCTCGGCGAGAACCTTGGGATCGACGGCCGGGCCGTCGAAAGCCTTGCCGAACCCTTCGAGCGGCACGTTGAAGACCACTTCGGCATTGGCCTGGTTCTTGACCACCACCGTCATGACCTGGCCCTTCTTGGCGCTGTCGATGACGTTCTTCTTCACCTTGGCTTCGGCGAAGCAGCCGTTCGGGAAGCAGACCTCGAAGGCGCCTTCCTCCACCGGCCCCTTGTCGATCGCGAAGCGGAAGCCCGGACGCAGCATCAGGCCGACCGGCATCAGCAGGCGAATGATGCGGGTGTCGTCGCCCTTCACGTCATAGACGGCGAGCGCCAGCACCGGCGCCTGGCCCTGCTGGGCGCTGAAATCGCGGGTGGTGTAGCAGATGTCCTTGTTGGCGGCGTTGTCGTGACCGCAGACCTTGGTCCATTGCGCCTGGGTGGGCACAAGATCCACCTTGAGCGGCCCCTGCTGCGGCATGCCGCCGGGCGCCGGGGCGCCGGGCTGCTGCGCGAAGGCCGGCGCGGAGCCAAAGATGAGCGCGCTCGCGACCATAGCGGCGCCAAAGCGGGACGAAGACATCGACATGCGAAATCCTTTCAGCGGGCCGTCCAAGTCGCGACCCGCGACGAATGTGAAACTTTCTCGCCCCTTCGGACGAAAGGACGCCCCCCGCCCCGGATCGAGACGGAGATTGACGGCGACTTCATACCCTCTTCGGCCGCGACTTTCCAGCCGGGAAATCCCGTGGGCCCCGAATTTATCGACTTGGTTTATCGACCTGGGGGCGTTTCCGCCGTTTTTGTTCTAGCATGGAAACATGCGTTTCTTCCGGCCAGCCCTCCACCTCCTCCTCGCCGCCTCGCTCGCCGGCTTCCTCGCCGGCTCGCTCGCCCTTTGGGGCCTCGGCGCGGCGCGCGCGGGTGACGGGCCGGGGCGGATCGCGCCCGCCATCGCCATGCAGGGCGAACCGGCCCTGCCGGCGGATTTCGCCTGCCTGCCCTACGCCGACCCCCACGCGCGCAAGGGCGGAACCTTGCGCCTCGGCCAATTCGGGACTTTCGCGAACCTCAACCCCTATGGCGTCAACGCCGGCGATTCGGCGGCGGGGCTCGCCGGCCCGGTTTATGAAAGCCTGATGGCGCGCTCATTCGACGAGCCTTTCACGCTTTACGGCCTCGTCGCGCAAACCATCGAAACCAACGACGCGCGCGATTACGTCATCTTCCGCCTCGACCCCAGGGCGCGTTTCTCCGATGGCGTCCCGATCACAGCGCGCGACGTGATCGTCTCTTTCAACCTGCTCAAGGCCAAGGGCCGCCCGCAGCAGCGCGCGGCCTATGGGCTGGTGCGCTCGATTGAGGCCCTGGACGACCATACGGTGCGCTATGACCTCGCCGGCGCGAACGACCGCGAACTGCCGCTGATCCTGGCGCTGATGCCGGTGCTGCCCGCCCACGCCATGACCGAGAAAAAGTTCACCGAAGATGGCTTGGGCGTCCCGCTCGGCTCGGGGCCCTACAAGGTCGCCGAGGTCAAGCCGGGCGAAAAGCTCGCGCTGCGCCGCGACCCCGATTATTGGGGCCGCGACCTGGCCGTCAACTGCGGCCTCTATAATTTCGACGAGGTGGTTTTCGATTACGGCCGGGACGACAACAGCCTGTTCGAGGCGTTCAAGGCCGGGCTGATCGACTATCGGCAGGAGACCGACCCGCATCGCTGGGTGAGCGGCTATGATTTCCCCGCCCGCCGCGATGGAAAAGTCGCGGTCGAATCGCTGCCGCTCGGTGGCCCCAAGGGCCTGCGCGGCTTCGCCTTCAACACCCGCCGCGCGATGTTCCGTGACCCGCGCCTGCGCGAGGCTCTGGCGACCATGTTCGATTTCGAATGGCTCAACGCCGATCTTTTTTCCAATCTGTACACCCGAGACAAGAGCTTTTTCGACGAATCCGAATTGTCCGCTCTCGGCCGTCCGGCGAGCGCTGCGGAGCGCAAGCTGCTCGCGCCGTTCCCCGGCGCCGTGCGCGAAGACGTCATGAACGGGACCTGGGCGCCGCCGCGCTCCGACGGCACGGGCCGCGACCGCGAACTGGCGCGAAAGGCCCTCGCGCTGGCGCGTCAGGCCGGCTGGCGGATCGAAAACGGCCGGCTCGCGCGCGACGGCCGGCCGCTCCAATTCGAAATCCTGGTCGAGGACCGCGAGCAGGAGCGTCTGGCGCTGTATTTTTCGGACCTGTTGCGCCGGATCGGGGTCGAGGCGCGGGTGCGACTCGTCGACGAGGCGCAATACCAGGGCCGGCGCCAGAGATTTGATTTCGACATGACCATCGGCCTGTGGCAAGCCTCGGCTTCGCCGGGCAACGAGCAACGCATGCGTTGGGGCGGCGACAGCGCCGATCAGGAGGCGTCCTACAATTTCGCGGGGGCCAGGAGCCCGGCCATCGACGCCATGATCGCGGCCTTGCAGGCGGCGCGCGGCAGGGGGGAATTCGTCACCGCCGCCCGGGCGCTCGATCGCGTGCTGCTGTCAGGCTTTTACGTGGTTCCGCTCTACCATTCCCCGGCGCAATGGATCGCGTACTGGCGGCGGATCGGGCATCCAACGGCTTTGCCCCGTTATGCACAACCCTTATTTGGCGATGTGCTGGAGACTTGGAGCGAGAATCGGAGTCTCGCTCCGGATGCGGCGCCTGCCCCGCATTGAGCGCGGCGATGAAGGAGCGCGGCGGTTCGCCCGCCAGCCAGTCGAGGCGCGGATCGCGCTCGGGTCCGGTTTCGGCTTTTCTTTGCCGCCCCGCGAGAACCAGATGGCCCGCGGCTTTCAGCGCCAGGAAGGCCGCCGCGAAAGTCCAGGCGGCGAAACAGGCGGCGACTCCGAGAGCGAAGGACTGGAGAATTTCGGGAAGAGCAGAGTCCTGGTCTTCGGGCGCGTCTTCCCCGGGCGAGGGCTCTTCCCCGTGCGACAGCGGCCCGCCGCTCAGGCCCAAAGCGTAGACGCACAAGCGCCGCCGAAATTTCGACCCAGCGGCTCTCGACCGACCAGGCCCCGGGCGCGAAACGCAGCAGGACAAGCCCCAGGGCGAAACCGAGGGCCGCCGCCGCCAGTTCCCGCGCCAAGGCGCGAATTCTGCCGGAAAGCGGCTGGGCGAGGCCCATCAGGGCCCCGGACGTCAGTGTGGCGAGAAAGCGCGGCGCCAAGCGGAAACTCCGCGATGGAAACGACGACTCACTCAAACTGGACGAAAAACCATAACAAATGGTTAATATGGAATTAACCCTGAAGCAAATGGTCGCAGATCCGAACGGTGGGAGGCGTCGGGCGTCATAGGATCGAGCCGCCCGTCACGACGGCCGGACGCCGGAACAACACGTCGTTTCAGCAGGAAAAGTGGTCGGAGTGGCGGGATTCGAACCCACGACCCCTAGTCCCCCAGACTAGTGCGCTAACCGGACTGCGCTACACTCCGACTGCCCGCCTTATAGAGAAGGCTTTTGGGGCTGGCAACTGGAGAAGACTTTCAGTTTGGGCGGCAAAAAACGACGCGATCCGTCAGCTCCGCCGCGCCTCTTCAAGGAGGCGGGCGCCCTCGGCCAGTTCGGCCAGAACGGCCTCCATGCGATGGCGGTCCTGCGGCGAAAGGTGGGTCACGCCCGCGAATTCGCCGTCGTTCGCATCCGCGAAGGCCAGTTCCGGCGGCGACGTCTCGGCGTCGGACAAGTCGGCGGCGCCATCGGCGCGAAGCGGCGACAGCCCCGGCGCATTGGCCCGCGACGCGGCGATCAGGGCCTTGGCGCCCTGCTCCTTCAGGAGGCGCTGGACGCCGCGAATCGTATAGCCCTCGCTGTAGAGCAGAATCCGGATCGCGGCGACCAGCCGCACATCCTCGGGCCGGTAGTAACGCCGCCCTCCGGCTCGCTTGACCGGCCGGATCTGGCTGAATCTGGTCTCCCAGAACCTGAGGACGTGCTGAGGGAGATCGAGCTCCTCCGCGACTTCGCCGATGGTGCGAAAGGCGTCCTCGTTCTTGTCCATCGACTGCTCCGGCAAGGCGGCCGCCCGTTGGAAGCGGGACTCAAGCCTGGTTGATGCGATCGCGCAGGATATGGGAAGCCTTGAAAACCAGAACCCTGCGCGGCGAAATTTTCGCCTCCACGCCGGTCTTGGGATTGCGGCCGACACGCTCGCGCTTGGAGCGCTGGATGAACGTGCCGAAACCCGACAGCTTCACATTTTCGCCACGCAGCGCGGCGTCGCTGATCTCGTCGATCACCATCTCGACCAGTTGCGCGGATTCCAGCCGCGACAGCCCGACGCGGCGGAACAGGGCGTCCGCGAGTTCGGAACGGGTCACTGTGTGTTTTCGGGCTTCGCCCGCGCCATCTCCCGCCAGATGCGGATGAGACTCAATCGCTTTCGCTTGCAAAACGTCTGTCGCCATTGAACGAGCTCCCGGAAAATGATTCTTTCCGATCCCCAGCCGCCCGGGCCAAGTCCCAATCAATGCATCTATAGGCCTATAAATCAAGGTTTTCTAACGGAATTTCCCGAATTGCGGATATTACGGATATGCTGCTGCGCTTCTGGCGGCCCGCAAAGGGCTCTCACCACCGGATCAGCGCCGCGCCCCAGGTGAAACCGCCGCCGATCGCCTCGATCATGACCAGGTCGCCGGGTTTGATTCGCCCGTCCTCGCTCGCCGCGGCGAGCGCGAGCGGGATCGAAGCCGCCGAGGTGTTGCCGTGCAACTGAACCGTCTTCACCACTTTTTCCGGCGCTATGCCAAGTTTGTGCGCCGAGGCGTCGATGATCCGCTTGTTGGCCTGATGCGGCACGAACCAGTCGAGGTCCTCCGCCGTCAGCCCGGCGTCGGCGAAGGCGTCGACCATCACATCGGTCACGTGGCCGACCGCGAAGCGGAAGACCTCCTTGCCCTCCATGCGCACATAGCCGGCGGTCCCGGTGGTGGAAGGGCCGCCATCGACGTAAAGCTTCGATTTATGCCGTCCGTCGGAGCGCAGCCGCGTGGCGAGGACGCCGTGATCCGCGCTGGTCCCCTCGCCTTCCTGGGCCTCCAGCACCATCGCGCCGGCGCCGTCGCCAAACAGCACGCAGGTCGTGCGGTCCTTCCAGTCCAGGATGCGCGAAAAAGTCTCGGCGCCGATCACCAGGGCGCGCTTGTGCGAGCCCGAAGTCAGAAACTTGTCGGCGGTCGCGACCGCGAAAACAAATCCGGCGCAGACCGCCTGAAGATCGAAGGCGACGCCGCCGTGGACGCCCAACTCCGCCTGAATCATGGTCGCGGCCGAGGGAAAGGTGAGGTCCGGCGTCGAGGTGGCGCAGATGATGAGGTCGATGTCCTCCGGCGCGCAGCCCGCGCGGGCCATGGCAATCCGCGCCGCCTCGGCGCCGAGGCTCGCCGTGGTCTCGCCCTCGCCCGCGATATAACGCTGGGTGATGCCGGTGCGCTGGACGATCCATGCGTCCGAAGTTTCGACCAAATCCTCCAATTCCCGGTTGGTCACGCTGCGGCGCGGCAGCGCCGAGCCGACGCCTTTCACCACCGAGCGCAGTTTTTTCGTCTTTTGCGTCAATTGGGGGGTTCCAATCCTCGTCTCAAACGGTGTGCGATGGCGGCGCGTCCGCGCGATCCGCCCGCGTGACGCCTTCCAGCGCCGCAGTGTTTTCATCGGCGAGCGTCATCATGTCGCGGATTTTTTCAAGAAGCCCATGGCGAACCATGTTGGAGCCGAGCTCGATCGCGCCGGAAAAGCCGTCGGCGTCCACGCCGCCATGCGCCTTGATCACCACGCCGTCGAGGCCGAGAAACACCGCGCCGTTGGCCTCGCGCGGCGACAGTTTCGCTTTCAGGTCCTCGAAGGCCTCGCGCGCCAGAAAAGCGCCGAGTTTGTTCTTCAGATTGCTGGTCAGCGATTGCTTGAGATAGGCGCGGATCTGCTTGGCGGTGCCCTCGGCGGTTTTCAGGGCGATATTGCCCGTAAAACCCTCGGTCACCACGACATCGACCGCGCCGCGCCCGATGTCGTCGCCCTCGACGAAGCCGCGGTAGTCGAGCAGCGGCGAATTGATCGCCTGCAACAGGCGGGAGGCGGCCTTGACCTCTTCGATGCCCTTGACCTCCTCGACCCCGATATTGAGCAGGCCGACGGTCGGCCGCTCGACCTCGAAGAGGCTGCGCGCCATCGCCGCGCCCATGATGGCGAGATCGACATAATGCTGGGCGTCGGCGCCGATGGTCGCGCCGACGTCGAGAACGATGGAGCGGCCGCGAACGGTCGGCCACAGCGCGGCGAGCGCTGGGCGGTCGATCTGGGCCATGGTGCGCAGGCATATTTTCGACATGGCCATCAGCGCGCCGGTGTTGCCGGCCGAGACCGTGCAATCGGCGGCGCCGTCGCGCGTGGCCTCGATCGCCATCCACATCGAGGAATGGCGCCGGGTCGCGCGCAAAGCCTGGCTCGGCTTGTCCGCCATGCCCACGGCGACGCTGGTGTGGCGCAGCTCGGTCGCCGCCTTCAGCCGGGGATGCGCGTCCAGCAAGGGCGCGATCTTCGCCTCGTCGCCGAATATCAGGAAACGATCGCCGGCGTTGCGCTCAAGGAACATGGCGGCGCCCGGGACGACGACGGAGGGGCCAAAATCCCCGCCCATGGCGTCGAGCGCGATCCGCACAGGCTTTTCCATATCCTTGTCAGACTCCGGTTTCGGCGAGGCTGCGACGCAGTTCGAGCACGATTCTTCCGAAAACCGACCGGCATATTTCGGGACCATGCTCAGGCGCGCGGGACAATAGACGTTGCGCGGCGCTTGGCAAGCCCTCCGGCTTAGAACGGGGCGTCATTCCTTTTTCAGCCCGGCCAGGGCGGCGAAGGGCGACGGCTTGTCGCCGGCGTCCTCGATCACCGGATCGAATTGGGCGTCGGGCTTGCGCGGATAGGGATCGAGCCCGAGCGCGAGAAATTCCGACGCCAGCGCGCCAATGTCGATCCGGCCGCCGACGATCGGCTCGGGCGGATCGGGCTGCGCGGCGAGCGCAGCCGCCTTGTCCTGCGCCGCCTCGATTTCCGCCATGGCGCGGGCGTGAGCCGCCGCGGCCTCGGCTTCCGGCGCGAACTGCGCTTCGAACGGCTCGTCGACTTCGGCGTCGAAGGGCTCCAGCGTCACCACGCAGGTCTGGGTCGCCACCGCCCGCACCCGGCCCCTGACCAGAAAGCGGTCGCGGCCGCGACGCGTGACCTCGGCTTCGACGCGCAGCTCGCGGAGCGCGACCAGCCCGTCCTGTTCCGCCAGCGCCGCGCATTCCTCCGCGCTCGCCTGCCAATCGAGGCGCAACCCCTTGTCGCCGACGGTCTCGACGGCGATCGGCCGGGAAAAGGGCGGCGGTCCCGCCGGGACACAGGCTTCGGTCATGTCTTCCCCCCTTTGTCTGTCGCCGCCGCGCCTCAGGGCGCCGGAAAAGGCGCCTCGCCCCGCATGAAGACGTCGGGCGGCGTTTCGTCAAGCAAGGCCTTGGCGCGCAGGAAATAATCGGCGAGCGGCGCGCCGTCGCCCTCGCCGGCGAGGACATTGCGCGCCAAAGCCGTCGCCAGCGACGCCTCGCCCTCCGCATCGGCCTTCCAATAGGCGGCGCCCCGGCCCATGAAGGCCCTGGCGAGCTTTTTCATTTTCTTGGGCACGCCGACATCCGATATGCCGATCTCGCGCAGGGCGTCGTCGAAGCCCGTAAAAATGGCGTTGGACAGGAGCTGCGCCAGTTCCGGTCCCGGCTCGGGCAGGAGGCTCAAACGCCGCAGCACCAGCCCGGCGTTGAGGGTGAGGATTTCGAAACGCCCCTCGAATGTGTCGGCGACGCCATAGGGCGGCAGGAAAAAGGCTGGAAGGCGCGATTGGGCGACGACCGCCCCGTGCAGGCGGCCGACTTGATCTTCCAGCGGATTTTTGCGGAAAAGACCGAAAATCATGCTGCCCCTTCGCGCGAGAATTGTTGGCGGCCGGATTCAATCGCGGCCTTGCTTTTGCGCTCAGCGGGGGGTAGGCGTGTGCGCGGCTTGATGCAAGAGTAAATTTGCGGGAGCGGTTGGCGCACGCCAGAACGACCGTGATGAAATTCCGAGACCGATGGAGATTGCGAATGCGGGCGAAGATTGATGGGCGCAAGGGACGGGTTCAGCCGCGCCGGGCGCTTGCCGGCGGTCTCCTCGCTCTCGCCGTCGCTTTGCCCCTCGCCGCGCTTTCGGGCTGCTCGACGCTCGACGAGAACACCATCCATCGCGGCTATGTCTTCGACGACCAGACCATCGCCCAGGTCCGTCCCGGCATGCCCGCCGAACAGGTTCTGGTTCTGCTCGGGACGCCGTCCACCACCTCGACGGTCGGGCTAGAGGCCTGGTACTACATCAGCCAGCAGCTCGAGCGGGCGATCCCGGCCATGCCGGCGAAAATCACCAAACAGCGTGTGTTCGCCGTCTATTTCGACAGCAACAAGAAGGTCGCCCGCACCGGCAATTACGGGCTGGAGGACGGCCGCGTGGTCGATTTCACCACCCACCAGACGGTCACCGGCGGCGGCGAGAACCGCCTGTTGCAGACCCTGCTCAACCAGATCGGCAAGTTCCAGTACAAACTCTGAACGAGGGCCGATCCCCTCTGATCCTGGCCGACGGCCAATCGCTGGCGGCGGCCGCTGGCGGGGAAGCGGTCCCCCGCCGATGAGCGGCGGAGGCGATCGCCTAACCGTTCGGCGCAGGCGCGTCCCCCCAGTCCGCTTGCCGCGACGGCGGTTCCCAATCCTCCTCTTCCCGCGGGGGAGGCCCCCAACCCGCTTGTGGCGGAGGCGGTCCCATTTCCGCTTCGTCCGAAGGCGGTCCCATATCCTCTTCGTCCGGAGTCGGTCCCCAATCCTCCGCTTCCCGCGGAGGCGGCCCCATGTCCGTTTCGTCCGGGGGCGGTCCCCAACCCTCAGCTTGCGGCGGGGGCGGTCCCACGTCCGCTTCGTCTGGAGGCGGTCCCATGTCTGCTTCGTCTGGCGGCGGTCCCATATCCGATTCGCGCGGGGGCGGTCTCCAATCCCCCTCCTCCCGCGGCGGCGGTCCCATATCCGCTTCGTCCGGAGGCGGTCCCCAATCGTCCGCTTCCCGCGGAGGCGGCCCCCAATCGGGCGACGGTGGGGGCGATCGCCAACCCACGGGCGGCGGAAACGGTCGCAAATCTTCGGGCGGCGGAGGCGCTCCCCATTCGGGCGGCGGCGCATGCGCCGCCGGACCATCCCATTGCGCCTCGGCCCCCGTCGTCCCGATGGCGCTGGCGGCAAGAAATACGACGCCCAAGAACTTGAAACTGACGCGGCGATTCAAATCTTTCATGAGTTGGACCTCCCGAGCAAACCGCGCCGGCCAAGCTGCGCGCCACCGATTCGAGCCAATTGAATGCTAACACAAACTGCGACGCGTAAATCCTCGCTGAATGTCACGGCGAGAGCGTGCTCGGTTACGGTCATGGTGATGCGGTGGGCGCTTTTCGGGGGGCGGCGACCCCGTGCGGATTGGACCGCGCCCTGAACCGCCGCAGCCGAAGCGCCTTTGAAAACCCCGTCGCCCGAACGCGCGCGCGTCGCTTCGGTTGCCTGACGATCAGGCTTCGCCATAAACTCGCCGCCATCGCCCTCACCATGGCGGGAGGCCCCTTTGCCCATGGATCCATATGTGACGCTGGGAGTCGAGAAATCCGCCTCCCAGGACGACATCCAGAAGGCCTACCGGCGGCTGGCCAAGAAGCTGCATCCGGACCTCAATCCCGGGAACAAGACGGCCGAGGATCAATTCAAGAACGTCACCGCCGCCTATGACATTCTCGGCGACGCGGAAAAGCGCGGCCGGTTCGATCGCGGCGAGATCGACGCCTCGGGCGCGGAGCGGCCCGCCCATCGCTATTACCGCGATTTCTCCGACGGCGCCTCGCCCTATTCCAGCGAGGCCGGCTACCAGGATTTCGGCGACGCCGACGACATTCTCTCGCAGATGTTCAGCCGTGGCGGACGGTCCCGGGCGCATATGCGCGGCGCCGACATCCGCTATCGCCTCGAACTGGACTTCCTGGAGGCGATCAATGGCGGCGAACGGCAGGTCGCGCTGCCTGACGGTTCAGCGCTCGACGTCAAGATTCCGGCGGGAACCCGCGAAGGCCAGGTTCTCCGGCTGCGCGGCAAGGGGCGCCCAGGTCTCGGCGACGGGCCTCCCGGCGACGCCCTGATCGAGATCGAGGTCCGGCCCCACCGCATTTTCACCCGCAAGGGCGACGACATTCATCTCGACCTGCCGATCTCGCTGCGCGAGGCCGTTCTCGGCGGCGAGGTCGTCGCGCCGACTCCGACCGGCAAGGTGATGATGAAAGTGCCGAAATGGACCAACACCAACGCCGTGCTGCGCCTGAAGGGCAAAGGCGTTCGGCGTCTCGACGGCACGAGCGGCGATGAATTCGTCACGCTGAAAATCATGCTGCCGGAAAAGCCCGATCCGGAACTGGAAAAATTCGTCGCCGACTGGCGCGGCGAATATAGCCCCCGTCAAGCCACGGAGAGCTGAAGATGCAGAGCCGCACGTTCATTCTTCAAGCGCGCATCGAAGCGGAAGAACTGGAAAAATGGTGCGCGGAGGGCTGGCTCCTGCCGTGCGAAACGGATTCGGGGCGCGAATTTTCCGACGTCGACCTCGCGCGGGCGCATTTCATCCGCGATTTGCACAGCCTCGGAGTCAATCACGAAGGCATTCCCATCGTGCTTGACCTCGTCGACCAGATTCATGGCCTGCGGCGCGTCGCGCGCGACCTGCTGGACACGGTCAAGACGTTGCAACAGGAACGTGGTTCGAAATAACGAGAACTCCGCTGGCGTGAAAATCCGCCGAAGCCCGAAAAACAAAAACCCCGCGGATCGGCTCCGCGGGGTTGGTTTTTTCCCAGGAGGCGCGCTTCCTCACATCCCGCGATGGGCGAGGACGGCGAGCAGGAGCAGCGCGACGATATTGGTGATCTTGATCGCCGGGTTCACGGCCGGGCCGGCGGTGTCCTTGTAGGGGTCGCCGACGGTGTCGCCGGTCACCGAGGCCTTGTGGGCCTCGCTGCCCTTGAAATGCTTCACGCCGTCCTTGTCGATGAAGCCGTCCTCGAAGCTCTTCTTGGCGTTGTCCCAGGCGCCGCCGCCCGAGGTCATCGAAATCGCCACGAACAGGCCGTTGACGATGACGCCGAGCAGCGAGGCGCCGAGGGCCGCGAAGGCCGAGGCCTTGCTGCCGGAAATCAGCAGCACGCCGAAATAGACGACCAGCGGCGCAAGCACCGGCAGCAGGGACGGGATGATCATCTCGCGGATCGCCGCCT
The DNA here is from genome assembly GCA_963748385.1 of uncultured Pseudomonadota bacterium. Lineage (GTDB taxonomy): Bacteria > Pseudomonadota > Alphaproteobacteria > Rhizobiales > Beijerinckiaceae > Rhodoblastus. The sequence continues at coordinate 78,610 of CAVVIQ010000013.1, read as the reverse complement.
TGGTCAGCATGTCCACCGCGCGGCCATAGTCGGGACGGGTCGTGCCTTCCATGATGCCGGGCATTTCCTTGAACTGGCGCCGGACTTCCTGCACCACCGAACCCGCTGCGCGGCCGACCGCGGTCATCGCGATGCCGCCGAACAGGTAGGGGATCAGGCCGCCGAAGATCAGGCCCGCCACGACATAGGGATTGGAGAGGTCGAAGTTGACGTTGCCGACGTCCTTGAAATAGGGCAGGCCCTGGTGGATGAAGTCGCGCAGGTCGTTGGTATAGGCCGCGAACAGCACCAGCGCGCCGAGGCCCGCCGAGCCGATGGCGTAACCCTTGGTGACCGCCTTGGTGGTGTTGCCGACCGCGTCGAGCGCGTCGGTGGACTGGCGGACTTCCTTGGGCAGGCCGGCCATTTCCGCAATGCCGCCGGCGTTGTCGGTGACCGGGCCGAAGGCGTCGAGCGCGACGATCATGCCGGCGAGGCCGAGCATGGTGGTGACCGCGATCGCCGTGCCGAACAGGCCGGCGAGCTGGTAGGTCGAGATAATGCCGGCGACGATCACCAGGGCCGGGAGCGCCGTCGATTCGAGCGACACGGCGAGACCCTGGATGACATTGGTGCCGTGGCCGGTGACGGAGGACTGGGCGATCGACACCACCGGACGCTTGCCGGTGCCGGTGTAATATTCGGTGATGACGACGATGGCGCCGGTCACCGCGAGGCCGATCAGGCCGCAGAAGAAGAGATTGGCGCCGGTGACCGCCTGGCCGGCGACCTCGCCGATCGAGCCCCAGCCGATCAGCGTGCTGGTCGCGATCGCGAGACCGACGACCGACAGAGCGCCGGTGGCGATCAGGCCTTTGTAGAGCGCGCCCATGATCGAATTATTGGCGCCGAGCTTGACGAATTGCGTTCCGGCGATCGAGGTGACGATGCAGGCCGCGCAAATCGCCAGCGGATAGAGCATGGCGGCGCCGAGCACGCTGGAGCCTTTGAAGAAGATCGCCGCCAGAACCATGGTGGCGACCACGGTCACCGCATAGGTTTCGAACAGGTCGGCGGCCATGCCCGCGCAGTCGCCGACATTGTCGCCGACATTGTCCGCGATGGTCGCCGGATTGCGTGGGTCGTCCTCGGGGATGCCCGCTTCGACCTTGCCGACGAGGTCGGCGCCGACGTCCGCGCCCTTGGTGAAAATGCCGCCGCCGAGACGGGCGAAGATCGAGATCAGCGAGGCGCCGAAGCCGAGCGCCACAAGCGAGTCGATGACCTCGCGATTATTGACCGAGAGGCCCATCGGCCCGGTGAGGACCCAGAAATAGACTGAGACGCCGAGAAGGGCGAGGCCCGCGACCAGAAGGCCGGTGACCGCGCCCGACTTGAAGGCGATGTCGAGGCCGCCCGCCAGCGACTTGGTCGCGGCCTGCGCGGTGCGCACATTGGCGCGGACGGAAACGTTCATGCCGATGAAGCCGGCGGAGCCGGAAAGGACCGCGCCGATCAGGAAGCCGATCGAGGTCTTCACGCCGAGCAGAACGGCGAGCAGAACGAAAATGACCACGCCGACGAGGCCGATGGTGGTGTATTGCCGGCGCAGATAGGCCTGCGCGCCTTCCGCGATCGCCGCCGAGATTTCCTGCATCCGGGCCGAACCAGCGTCCGCCGCCAACACCCCTTTAACGGTGACGACGCCATAGACGACGGACAGAAGTCCGCACAAAATGATAAGCCAAATCGCCATTATTTCCGTCCCCTTCTCACCGACCCCAGGGACGCCGACGCCTCGCTCCGGATGCGACTATCGTATGGGATCAATTTTTTGTGAGCGGCAATCTTCCACAAAGCCACGCCCGCCGCAATGGCGCGCAATGTCTCAGCGGCTGAAAAAATGGGCGGCGCCGGAGAGCCAAGCGGCCAAATCAGAAATGGCTGAAGCGGTCGCGCCCGAAAAAAACCGCCGCGCCATCCGAGCCGAGGATCGATTCCTCTGCCGCGATTCGGCCAACCCGCGCGACGGCGACGCCCGCCGCCCCCGCCATTTCCTCGAATTCCGCCGCGCGCTCCGGCGCGACGGCGCAGAGAATCTCGTAATCGTCGCCGCCGGTCAGGACCGCGTCGAACAGCGTCGGCTCGGCGGAAAGCGCGGCCCCGGCGGCCGCCGAAAGCGGAACCAGGCCCAAACGCAATTCGACCGCCGCGCCGCTGGCGCGCGCCAAAGCGCGGGCGTCCCCGATCAGCCCATCCGACACATCCATGGCGGCGCTGGCGCATTGCCGCAAAACCGGGACCAGCGCCAGACGCGGCAGAGGGCGCCAGTAGCGTTCGAGCAGAAAATCGTCGGCCCAGCCGGGCGCCGCCCGCCCCTCGACCTGCGCGCGGCGCTGGACCAGGCCCAGAACGGCGTCGCCGATGGTTCCGCTGACATAGAGCAGATCGCCGACCCGCGCCCCGGCGCGGCGAATCATGCGTCCATGTGGAACGGCGCCAAGGGCGGTGATCGACAAGGTCAACGGTCCCGGCGTCGAAACCGTGTCGCCACCGTACAGAACGATTCCGGCCGCCTGCGCCGCCGCGCCGAGGCCCTTGGCGAAATCTTCGAGCCAGACTTCCGTCCATTCTGGCGGCAGGGCCAGGGTCAGCAGAAAGCCGAGCGGTTCGGCGCCCTTGGCGGCGAGATCGGAGAGATTGACGCCCAAAGCCTTGGCGGCGACCGAATCGGGCGGGTCCTGGGCGAAAAAATGCCGGCCCGCGACCAGGGCGTCGGCGGTCAGCACCAGATCGCAGCCCCTCGGCGGCGCCAGAAGCGCCGCGTCGTCGCCCAGCCCCAGACCTTCCGGCCCAGCCAGCGGCGCGAAATAACGGGCGATGAGATCGGCTTCGTTCATGGAACTCGCACTGCCAGGATGAGCCGGGCTGCTTCTCGCCTTGCCGGAGGAAGCGGGTCGTCCGCGAGGATGGCTTCGGCGCGCGCGGCCGAACGCCTTTACCGCGCACAGGCCGATATTCATTCCTTGGTCTCGAACCACTCGTTAAGCCGTCGATACGTCCACACCAGAATGAAAGGCGTTTGCCAGACGACAAACGATACTATGATCAGAACCAGGTTCAACTCTGCTTTTTGGCTCGCATTTGCTGTCTCGTAATATTCATTGGGATGCAAATAAACGTATAACATGGCGACACTACATAACGCCGTCCAGCCGATCGCCAGCGCCTTCTTGTATCCCTGATTCATCGCCGCCCTCAGGTCCAGATCGTTTTGCCGAGCAAACACCTACGTCGCCGGCGGTCGGATTCTCAAGCGCCGCAAAGCAATGGCGCGCAACCACCTCGAATTCATCGGCGCGACGCCCTTCCAGACCCGGCAGGCCAGCCTTTGGGCCTCATGCGCGACGTTTCCGTCCTGTCGGCCGGCCCCTGGCTGAAGGGATCCGGTCCTTCAGGCCGAAAATTCGTCGGCGCGGACTTTTCGCGCCAGGGCGTCGAGGACGGCGTTGATCATGCCCAACTCGTCGCGGTCGAAAAAGGCGCCGGCGACGTCGACATATTCCTTGATCGCCACCCGCGCCGGAATATCGGCGCGGCGCAGCAGTTCGAAGGCCCCCGCCCGCAGGATGGCGCGCATGAGAGCCTCGACCCGGCGCAGGGGCCAGCCCTCGGCGAGCGTCCCGTCCACGGCGCGGTCGATCTCGACCTGATTTTCCACCACCCCGCCGACGATCGAGCGAAAAAAGGCGATTTCGGCCGGCTTGTACTGGTCGCCCTCGACCTCGCGGCCGATCCACCAGGTTTCGAATTCGTCGAAAATGTCGTTCAGCCCTTTTTGGGCCAGCTCCATCTGATAAAGCGCCTGGACCGCCGCCAGCCGCGCGGCGGAGCGATTCTCGGCGGCCATCAGCGCGAGCCTCGCTTCAGGCGCCACATGGCGAGGGCGGCGCGGGCGGCGTCACCGCCTTTGTCGAGTTTTTGCGGGTCGGCGCGCTCGAAGGCCTGCTCTTCGTTCTCGGTGGTCACAATTCCGTTGCCGAGCGGGACTTTTCGCGCGACGGAAAGGTCCATGAGCGCGCGGGCGCTTTCGCCGGCGACGATCTCGAAATGATAGGTCGCGCCACGCACCACGCAGCCGAGCGTCACCACGCCGTCATAAGGCGCGCCCGCCTTTTCGGCGGCGTCGAGCAGGATCGCGACGGCCGCGGGAATCTCCAGAGCGCCCGGCGCGCGCGCAACTGTCCAGCGCGCTTCCGCCTCGCGAAGCGTTCTGGTCGCGCCTTCGAGCAGCAGGGCGCCGATGGCGTCGTAAAACCGCGCCTCGACGACGAGGAAATGCGTTCCCGGTGCGGAAATCCGCGCTTCGGACGCTCGGCTTGGCTCGGCCATGGGGCTTCCTGTCCTCTACTCGACTTGCCGGAAAGGCGAGTTGAGTAGTACGAGCGCCGACTTGGCGCAACAGGAAGTTGGCGCAACCGAAAGGAACCCGCCGCGCGCAAACGCGGCGGAGCGCGCAAGCGAAGGCCGAAACCCCCGATCGATCAGGGTCTGCCGCCGCCGGTGACGGCGCGATAGACCACCAGGACCAGCACGGCCCCGCCCACGGCGACGAGCAGGCTGTATAGATTAACGCCAGTGACTCCGCCCATGCCCAACAATGTGGCGACATAGCCGCCGACCACCGCGCCGACGATGCCGAGCACAATATCCATCAACATGCCCTGGCCGGACTTGTTGACCAGCTTGCTGCCGATGAACCCGGCGATCAGGCCCAAAATGATCCAGCTCAGAATACCCATGACCAGCCTCCCCCTGCACGGGCCGCCAACGGCCCCGGCGCCCCGACGGACGCCTGCGCCTTTCAGTTGAGCGCAATCAAGGTCTTTGTAAAAGAGAAATTCGTCACTTGCGCGAAAGTTCTAGGAAAGCGAGACTGCCGCCGCCGTCGGAGGTGACGGAGCGCCTCTTTCGAGGAGGGAAAAATGGGTGTACTCGACGACGCAGTCAGCGAAGCCAATAATGCGGTTCCCGGCGGCGATTTCACCAAGCCCCTGATGATCGCGGCCGGCGCCTTGATCCTCGGCCATTTTTTTGGCGGCAAGCACGATCAGGCGTCCGCCCCGGCGGCTGATCCGAACGCGCAGCCGCAACAACCGGCCTCGGGCGGCGGCGGTCTGCTCGGCCAGCTCGGCGGATTGCTCGGAAGCCTCACCGGCGGCGGCTCGGCTGGCGGAATGCTCGGCAATCTCGTCAACAGCCCGGTCGGCGGCGCCCTGGCCGGCGCGGCGGCGGGAACAGCCGTTTCCGGCGGCCTGGATTCGCTCCTGAACCAGTTCAAGAACGCCGGCCTCGCCCAGCAGGCCGAGTCCTGGGTCGGCAACGGCCAGAACATGCCGATCACCGCGGACCAGATCAATTCGGTCATCGGTCAGGGCAAGATCGCGGAAATCGCCCAGCAGGCCGGCATCGACCCGGCGCAGATGTCCCAACTTCTCGCTCAGGCCCTGCCCCATCTGATCGACAGGCTGACCCCCGGCGGCCAGGTTCCGAGCGCCTGAGCGCCCAGCTTGCGCCAACATGCCCGGCCTCGCGCCGGGCATGCGAATCATTTTTCCCTTGCAGGCCGCGCCTCCCCGTCGCGGGCGGCAGGGAGGCTTGGCCTTCGTCCATGCGGCAAGGCCCGAACGCCTTCTTGAAGAAAACCTCTCCCTGACATCCGCCTTGACAGCCGATTTGAGGCCGCCACATTGCGCGGAGAGTGCGGCGTTTTGTCGCATTCCGCCGTTGACTTTCGTATTTGCGAATATCACAATATACAGAGATAACGCGCGGCGCGGGATCATTCAGGGAGAATTGTCGATGCTCGGTTGGTTCGGATGGGGTGGAGATCACAAGAACTACAGCCCCGGCGAATTGCGCGACCTGATGCGCGAGCACAAGAAATCAGTCGTTCTGGTCGATGTGCGCGAGGATAATGAATGGGTGGGCGGCCACATTCCCGGGGCCGTTCACGCGCCGCTGTCGCGTTTCGCCGCCGCGATCGCCAACATCCCGAAAGACAAGAAACTGGTGTTCTATTGCGCCACCGGCATGCGCTCCCGCACCGCCATCAGCTACGCCAAGAGGCTCGGCCTCGAGGCGGACGGCCATCTCGGCGGCGGCATTTCCGAATGGCGCCGCCACGATTTCCCCGTCAAGCGGTGAGGCGGGCTCCAAAGCAACGACAGGATTGCGCCGACGGGGCGCGGATTCAACAGACGAGGCGTTCGAAGATGACGATCAATGATGCCGTGCGCGCGCTGGCGGGAGTTATGGTGATTCTCTCGGTAGCGCTCACCTATTACGTGTCCCCCTGGTTCCTGCTGTTCACCCTCTTCATCGGCCTCAACCTGCTGCAATCGGCCTTCACCGGCTTTTGCCCGCCGTCCTTCGTTTTCAAGAAGCTCGGGCTGAAGGAAACCCGATAGGCGGCGAAACCGCCGGCGGGCGGCGGCGCGCGCCTGTCCGGCTTTCGCGGCGCCGTGGCGTTGCGGGCGCGCGACCCGAGGGGCAATGCGCGCGCGAAAAAAACAAGGCGTTTTGAAAATGGCGCCGACGCCCCTATCTAGGGCCATGCGCGCTTCCGATCTCGACATTCTCATCATCCCCGGCCTCGGGGGCTCCGGTCCCGATCATTGGCAGAGCCGCTGGGCCCAGAAGCTTTCCACCGCCCGCGTCGTCGAACAGGACGACTGGCTGACGCCGGCGCGCGACGCCTGGATCTCCGCGATCCTGCGCGAAATCGACGCCTGCGCGCGTCCCGTGGCGCTGGTCGGGCACAGTCTCGGTTCGATCGCCGCCGCCAGCGCCATAACGGAGAGCCCGGCGCGCGAAAAGATCGCCGCCGCTTTTCTCGTGGCGCCGCCAGACCCCGGGTCGAAGGGCCTGCCGCCGGGATTGATCGATCCGGCTTTCAAGGAAAAGGCGCCGCAAGCCGTGCTTGGGGCGCCTGGAGTGATCGTCGCAAGCCGTAACGACGCTTTTGCCGATTACACTTTTTCGCAAGATCTCGCCCGCCTCTGGGGGCTCGATCTCGCCGACGCGGGCGACGCCGGCCATATCAACGCCGAAAGCGGACATGGACCCTGGCCCGAGGGCCTGATGCGCCTCGCCGGGCTTTTCTCGCGTTTGTCCCCCTGAATTCAATACGCCGCGCCAGGATCGCTTCGGCGCGGCGCCAATTTCATTTCGACGCAGTCAGCTCGCGCGGTGCTCGGTGATCGCCTTGGCCGCCATCAAGGAAAGCGGAATGGCGACGACGAATCCGGCGATCGCCGCGTACAGGATATATTTCTTCGCTTCGAACTGCAGCGCCGGAATCATTAGGACGACGACGACGAGAACGCCCGCCAGGGTGGTGCCCCCCATAACCCAAAGAAGTGCCGCAAGTCTGTTCATCATCGCCTCCTGAAAAGCCTACGGCAATGCGGTCCTATTGCCGTAGGCCTCTTCTCTCGCTTGCCCCAATGGATGCGAAGGCGCCAATGCCACCGCCCCCGCCTCAATGGAGTAACATAGATTCGCCCGACGGGGAAAATCGGTCGTTGACCCAAATCAATCACGGCAAGATTGCGGCGTTTGGACGCAGAAAAAAAGTTCCTCGCCACGCCCTTCATGCTGGCGCGCTTTTCGGCGGACTCATATGATCGCAGGAAAATGTCAGCTTGGGGAGCGTCCATGCAGCCGCAAATGGTGACGACGGGATGGGAACTGCCGGGCCACCGCGTGGTGCGCAACATCGGCGTGGTGCGCGGGATCGTGGTGCGTTCGCGCTCCATCGTCGGCAATTTCGCCGGCGCGTTGCAGACGCTGTTCGGCGGCAATATCACCGTCTACACTAATCTCTGCGAACGCGCCCGAACCGAATCGTTCAACATGATGTGCGAGCACGCCGACACGAACGGCGCCAACGCCATCATCATGATGCGTTACGACGCCAACGAGATCATGAATGGCGTCACCGAAGTCATCTGTTACGGGACCGCGGTCGTGGTCGAGGCGGAGCGGCCATGAACTGGACCCTTGGCGCCGCTTTCGGGCTTTTCCTCGCCGGCGCCGCGGCGGCGCTGGCGCAGCTCTGGCTCCGGGTCTGGGACCCCGAGACCTTCGCCAAGCTGATGATCACCGCCGCCGTGCTTCTCGCCGTGGTCATCGCCTGGGGCTTGCTTCAGCGCGAAAGACGCGACACGGCGCGGCTGCGCGACAAGAACCGGCTTGGCCCCTAGCGGTCGAAATCCGATATTCGCCTCCCGCCATGAATGGCTCAAAACGGCGGAAAACGGAAATCGACGGAGCGACCGGAATGGGCTGGAAAGCTACCAAATTGAGGTCGGCTGATTCGTCAAAAAATGCCGGCAGCGCCGCCGCGTCCGGACGACGTTTCCCCTTTGAGACAAGCGCAACTCATGAACAAAAGGCCCGGTCGAGAGACCGGGCCAATCAGGAAAATCCCTGATCCTTGCGGATTTCAATATTTGGCGACGACCGGAGCCGGCGCGCTGAACAGATAGGCCAGGCCGATGCGGACGGTGTTGACCGAGGTGCTCAGGTTGTAAGCGGGCAGGTAGGTGTAGGTCGGCGAGAAAAGGTCATACTTGCCGAAGTCGTAGTAGCGGTATTCGACGCGGCCAACCCAGTTCGGAGTGAAGGCGTATTCGACGCCAGCCCCGATGTCGAAGCCGGACAGGGTCTTGCTGATGGAATAGCCGGCCCAATCGTAGCCCGGGACGACGGGCGGCGCGACGGGGGGGCCTGCATAGGCGCTGATGGCGTTGAGGGACGCATTGGCGCCGGCCCAGGCCGCGCCACCGATGGCGTAGAACAGCGCGCGGTCATAGGCGACGCCGATGCGGCCGTTGATCGCCGCCAGCGAGTCGAGGTTCGCCTTCGCGGTGAAGGTGGTGGAGCCCAAGTACTGGGACTGCAAGGGTCTGAATCGGGGGGTGTAGACCCAGCTCGAGCTCTTGCTGTTGGTCGCGCCCTGGATGTCGCCTTCGAGGCCGACGACGAAGTTCTGGTTCAGCTGGTAGTTGTAGCCGACATAGCCGCCGCCCATGAAGCCCGTGGTGTTCAGCGACGGGTTGCTCATGCCATAAAACGAATAATTAGCGCCATAGAGCCAGTTGGGCGAAGCGGTGGTCGTGGCCCAGGCCGCGCCGATGTCGCCGCCGATATAAAAGCCGGTCCAGGAGAAGGCCGGGACCGGCGGGACGTAAACCGGAGCTTCCTTGCGTGAGGGCAGGTCAGCCGCGAAGGCCGTTCCGGCCAGAGCCGCAAAAGCGACGGTGGAGAAAAGAAATTTACGCATCACCGCCTCGTAATGAATGCGCGCGAGAGTTTGGATCTCGCCTGAGAACTCCCACGGGATTTAACGCAAATTTAACGTTCTGTAATTCTGTGACGGCCGCGAATCGGCCGATTTCCATCTTGATGTTGCCGGAAAACAACAATTTGGCTGCATAAGCAGAATATCAGGGGCGCAAAGGCGATCCCGAGGCCCGATGCGTCTCGCAATCTCCTCGCTGATCGCTTGAGCGCGCGAGGCTGTCGATTGCCGGAAATCGCCAGAATGGGCGACGACACGATCTTCGCTAAAAAACCGTTCAGGGTTAGCGGCGCAGTGTAAAGGGCGTGCGGGGACTGCTGGCGGTCGTGCTGCGGACGTTGCGGAGAAATTTCGAAGGTCGCCTTCGAGCCGAGAGCCGTCGGCTCACGGTTTTGAGCGTGCGATGTTGGCGATCAGCGCGCATTCCAAAAAAAAAAGCCGCCCGAAGGCGGCCTTTTGCAGTTGAAGCGCGTCGCGCGGGTTTGTCCCGCGCTCGCTCTGGCGTTCGCCAACCGCTCGCGGGGTTTGTCCCGCGCTCGCTCTGGCGTTCGCCAACCGCTCGCGCGAGGCGAAAGAAAAGATCACCGCGAATAGAATTCGATGACCAGGTTCGGCTCCATCTGGACCGGATAGGGCACCTCGCTCGGCAGCGGGACGCGGGTCAGCTTGGCGGTCATCTTGGAATGATCGGCCTCGTAATATTCCGGCACGTCGCGCTCGGCCAGGCCGACCGATTCGAGCACCGTCACCAACTGACGCGAGGCTTCCTTGACCTCGACCACGTCGCCCGGCTTGACCAGAAACGACGGAATGTTGACGCGGCGGCCGTTGACCTTGACATGGCCATGGTTGACGAACTGGCGCGCGGCGAAAACCGTCGGGACGAATTTGGCGCGATAGACGACCGCGTCGAGGCGGCGCTCCAGCAAGCCGATCAGGTTGTCCGAGGAGTCGCCCTTCATGCGGATCGCCTCGGCGTAATATTTGCGGAACTGCTTTTCCGAAATATTGCCGTAATAGCCCTTGAGCTTCTGCTTGGCCTTGAGCTGGGTGCCGAAATCGGACAGCTTGCCCTTGCGGCGCTGGCCGTGCTGGCCGGGGCCATATTCGCGGCGGTTGACCGGGCTCTTCGGGCGGCCCCAGATGTTCTGGCCCATGCGGCGGTCGATTTTATATTTGGCTTCGGAGCGCTTGGTCATCTCAGTCCTCAAAAACTTACGGCATGAGGACAACCCCGCGTGACCGCATCGAAGCGGCGCGGAAAAACGTCCCCCCGCCGCGCGGGTGGAACGCGCCCTCCTCTACCTGCAATTGCTGCAGATCGACAGACTGCTCACCCTGAAGGGAGCGGTCACGGGTGCGAAAAGGCATCGCGCGGGCCGATCCCGCGCGAAGATTGCGCCTTCTACGGACCGAACGCCGGAAAGTCAACCGCCGCCCGGGTTTTCAGGCGAGGCGGACCAGCTGCTTGCCGAAATTACCGCCATCGAGCAACTCCAGAAAGGCTTTGGGCGCCGCTTCCAGCCCCTCCGTGATGGTTTCGCGCCAGCGCAGCTTGCCGGCGACGTAAAGGCCCGCCAGTTCCTTCAAGGCTTGGGGCCAGAGATCGAGATGATCGCTCACGATAAAGCCCTGCAGCTTGATCCGCCGCGCCAGAACCAGGCGCAGGTCCGGCAGCGAGCTCGGCTCCGCGCCCTGATAGGACGCGATCATCCCGCACAGCGCAATGCGCGAAAAATCGTTGAGGCGGCGCAGGCAGGCGGAAAAGCACTTGCCGCCGACATTCTCGAACAGGCCGTCGATCCCCTTGGGAACAGCGGCCTTGAGGTCGGCCTCGAAGCTCTCGGAGCGATGGTCGACGCAGGCGTCGAAGCCCAGATCCCCGACCGCATAGGCGCATTTGGCCGCGCCGCCCGCTATGCCCACGGCTCGCGCGCCGGCCGCCCTGGCGAGCTGTCCCACGACCGAGCCGACCGCGCCGGTCGCGGCGGAAACAACCAGGGTCTCGCCGGCCTTGGGCGCGATGATCCTGTTCACCCCATACCAGGCCGTCACGCCCGGCATGCCCAGCGCCCCGAGCCAGGCCTGGATCGGAACGCCCGGAGCGTCGAGCTTGCGCAGGGCCGCGCCGTCATCGATCGAAAAGGTCTGCCAGCCGCCCATGCCGACCACCTTGTCGCCGACGGAAAAACGCGGATTGTTCGACGCGATCACCTCGCCCACCGTGCCCCCGATCATCGGCTTGCCGATCTCCTGGCTGGCGGCGTAGGACTGCGCCTCGTCCATGCGGGCGCGCATATAGGGGTCGAGCGACAGGAATTCATGCCGCACCAGCACCTGTCCGGGACCCGGCGCGCCGATCTCGTTTTCATGAAGCGCGAAATTGTCGAGGCTCGCCCGGCCGCCAGCCGGAGGACGCGAAGCCAGCACGATCGCCTTGTTCATCTGCATGATTTCCTCCATAGCTTGGCTCGAAGCTTGGTTCGAAGCTTCTTGCAGCTTAACGCCTCAACGCTTTGTTCAGCATAGAGCGTTGAAATATTTTTTGGCGCTTCCGCCCGCATTCGCAACAGCCATGACCCGCGCTCCAAGAATCCTCGTCTTCGATTCCGGCCTCGGCGGGCTCACCGTGTTCCGCGCGCTCGCCGCGCAGCGCCCCGACGCGGATTATACTTACGCCGCCGACGATCTCGGCTTTCCCTATGGCTCGAAATCCGAGGACGAGGTCAAGGCCTTGGTTCTTGCCGCCATGGAGCGCCTGATCGCCGATCATTCGCCCGACGGCGTGGTCATCGCCTGCAACACCGCCTCGACCCTGGTTCTGCCGATGCTGCGGGCGCGCTGGCCGGAGATTCCCTTTGTCGGCACGGTGCCGGCGATCAAGCCGGCGGCGGAAGGATCGCGTTCGCGCCTCATTTCGGTGCTGGCCACGCCCGGCACGGTGGCGCGCGATTATACCCGCGAGCTGATCGAGAAATTCGCGCGGGACTGCGAGGTGACCCTGGTCGGCTCGAAGACGCTCGCCAGCCTCGCCGAAGCATTCGTGCAGGGCGAAAGCGTCGCGGACGAGGCCATAGCGCGCGAAATCGCGCCCTGTTTCATCGAAAGCGAGGGGAGGCGCAGCGATGCGATCGTGCTGGCCTGCACCCATTATCCTTTGCTGCTCGATGCTTTCACCCGGCTCGCGCCCTGGCCGGTCCGCTGGATCGATCCGGCCCCGGCCATAGCGCGGCGCGCCGACCATGTGATCTCGGACAGGTTCCCGACCCACGCCGTGCGCGACGCTCAATTCCTCTTCGTCTTCACCAGCGGCGCGGCCCCTGCGCCGAGGTTGTTGAAGATGATCGAAGTTCTGAAGGAAAAAATCTCGCGCGAACAATGGGCTCCAGCGTCAACGTGAGGTTCAGCTGAACCTGTTGCTCTTCGGAAAACCCTTGGGCGGCAGGCGGCCGGCGTCGGCGCGATGGCCGAGCCATTCGGTGAGAGAATCCGCCGCGACATTGAAGACGCGGCCGGCCGGATCGGTCCAGCTCAGGCCTTCACCGAGCGCGAAAGTCTTGATGTCGGACAGGCCGCCGTCCTTGTAGCGCTGGATGCGCACGCCCTTGCCGCGAGTTCATCTCGGGCAGTTCGGACAGCGGGAAGCACAGGAGCTTCCTGTTCTCGCCGATCGCCGCGACATGGTCGCCCTCTACGGGCACGATGAAGCGCGCCCTGGCCGGCGCGTCGACGCCCAGAAACATCCTGCCCTTGCGGGTGTTGCCGATCATGTCGTCCTGACTGGCGAGGAAGCCGCGGCCGTCGCTCGCCGCGACGATCATGGTCGTCCTCGGCGCATAGGCGAAAACCGCCGCCACATCCTCATTGTCGTCGATATCGGCGAGCAGGCGGATCGGCTCGCCGGCGCCGCGTCCGCCCGGCAGTTTCGACGCCTCAAGGGTGAAAATCTTGCCGTCGGTGGAAAGGACGAGGATTTTGGAGGTCGTCTCGGCGAAGAAGGACAGGCGGAGGGCGTCGTCGCCCTTGAATTGCAGGTTGGAGAGATCCGTGACCTGGCCTTTGAGCGCGCGGATCCAGCCCTTCTGGCTGACCACCACGGTGATCGGCTCGCGCTCGACCAGAATCTCCGCCAGATCGAAATTCTCCGCGCCCTTCGGCGGCGCCTCGAATGTGGTGCGGCGCTTGCCGAGCGTGGTCATCGCCCCCCATTTCTTCTTGATCTCGCGAATTTCCCACGCGATCGTCTTCCACTGGCGCGCGTCGCTGCCGAGCAGGTCCTCGATTTCGGCCTTTTCCTTCAACAGTTCGGCGTGTTCGTTGCGCAGCTCCATTTCCTCCAGCCGGCGCAGCGAGCGCAGGCGGGTGTCGAGGATGTAATTGGCCTGGTTGTCGGTGAGCGCGAAGGTGGTCTTGAGCTTTTCCTTGGGCTCGTCCTCCTCGCGGATGATGCGAATCACCTCGTCGAGATTGAGGAAGGCGACGATCATGCCGGCGAGCACTTCGAGCCGGCGTTCGATCTCGGAGAGACGGTAGCGCGAGCGGCGGATCAGCACATTGCGGCGATGGTCGAGCCATTGCCGCAACGCCTCAGGCAGCGACAGGACGCGCGGGACCACGCCATCGACCAGAACATTCATGTTCATGGCGAAGCGGCTTTCCAGCTCGCTCATGCGGAACAGGCTTTCCATCATCACGCCCGCGTCCACATTTCTCGCACGCGGTTCGAGAACGATGCGGACGTCTTCCGCCGATTCGTCGCGCACGTCGGCGAGCAGCGGCAGTTTCTTCTCGTTGACCAGTTCGGCCAGCTTCTCGATCAGCCGCGATTTCTGGACGCCATAGGGGATTTCAGTGACAACGGCGTTCCAGACGCCGCGTGCGCCTTCCTCCTTCATCCAGCGCGCGCGGATGCGGAAGGAGCCGCGCCCGGTGCGATAGGTTTCGGCGATGGTTTCGCGGGAATCGACGATCACGCCGCCGGTCGGGAAATCCGGGCCCGGCACGAAGGTCATGAGCTGGTCGGAATCGGCTTGTCGATTGGCGACGAGATAGAGCGCGGCGTCGCAGAGTTCGGCGACATTATGAGGCGGGATCGAGGTCGCCATGCCGACCGCGATGCCTTGTGCGCCATTGGCGAGCAGATTGGGGAAAGCGGCGGGCAGGACCACCGGCTCCTTGAGGTCGCCGGAATAATTCTCGCGAAAATCGATGGCGTCTTCGTCTATGCCTTCGAGAAGAGCGCGCGCGACGTCGGTCATGCGCGCTTCGGTATAGCGGTAGGCCGCCGCGCCGTCGCCGTCGATATTGCCGAAATTCCCCTGGCCGTCGACCAGCGGATAGCGCGAGGAGAAATCCTGCGCAAGCCGCACGAGCGCGTCATAGATCGCCTGATCGCCATGGGGATGGAACGACCCCATCACGTCGCCGACGATTTTCGCGCATTTCTTGAACGGCGCGCCGGGATCGAGCCGCAAGATGTGCATGCCGTAGAGGATGCGGCGATGGACCGGCTTGAGCCCGTCGCGCGCGTCCGGCAGCGCCCGGCCCATGATGGTCGAAAGCGCGTAGGCGAGATAGCGCTCTTCCAGCGCGTCGCGCAGATTGATCGGCTGATTGTTCTCGCCGGGGGGCGGCGCATGCGGTTTGGCCATGGAGGAAAGCCATAAAGCAGCCGGGCCGCCGGTTCAAGTTCCCTGTTTGTACCCGGGAATTTTAACGAAAAATGTTGCCTTTTGGCACTAGCTTGACCGCGTGGGGAGGATTAGAAACGCCACAAAATTTCCGCTTCGGCGGAACTTTAACCTTTATGAAATGTTGCGATTCCGACCGCTGAACGTCTGGTTGCGAAAGACGAATTGTCGCTTTCGCCGGGCTGGCGTCGGGATCAATGACCGAGGCAGTCATGAAAGTGTCGATTCATCTGATGCCAGCGTTGTTTTTGCTGGCGCTTCTCGGATTTTTCACCCTCGCTTATCTCTCTCCCATGGATAAGGTGATGGCGGAAGGCGGAGAAAGCGACTTGCGCGCCGCTTACCAGGCCGAGGCCCAGGCCGCCCAGAGCCAGCAATGCGAGGACCGCGAGGTCGAGGCCGACGAGGGCTACGGCGTGTCCCACAAGGAAACCCGCCGCGTGTGCCGCTGAGCAGCGCAATTCAGGGTTGAAGGCGCGGCCCGCGCGGGCCGCTTTTTTTGATTTCGGCAGTGGCGCGCGTCCACGCGGCTTCCCCGCCCTCGGCGGCCCGTTTCCACCGCGAATGTTGTTGCGGAACCGATTCTCCCGGCGTTAGCTATGCGCCTTGCGCTGGTCTGGAGGCGGTCGGATGAAAGTCTTTCTCAGCGGCGGAACGGGGTTCATCGGTCAGGCGGTGGTGTCGGCGATCCGACGGCGCGGCTGGGATCTGAGCGTCCTGGTCCGCAATCCGGAAAGCCCGAGCGCCCAGTGGATCGCGCGACAGGGCGGGAAGCTGGTCCAAGGCGACGTGACGCGCGCGCAAGGCCTTGCCGAGGCCATGGCCGGCATGGACGTGGCGATCCATAACGCCGGCGTCTACGAGATCGGCGCCGACGCGGCGACGATCAAAAGAATGCAAAGCGTCAATGTCGAGGGCACGCGCAATTTCCTGTCGGCGGCGCTGGCGGCGGGCGTCCCGCGCACGGTCTATGTCTCCAGCGCCGTGGCGCTCGGACCGAGCGGTCGTCCGCCCGGCGCCGAGCGTCACGCGCGACGAAACCCAGGTCCATGACGGCCATTGCCTGACGCCTTACGAGCAAAGCAAACTCGAAGCCCACCATGTGGCGCTCGAATTGCGCGGCAAGGGCCTTCCCCTGTCGATCGTCATGCCGAATGTCGTGGTCGGCCCCAACGATCACTCGACCTTCGGCTATATGCTTCGCCTGACCCTGCTCGGCCTGACGCCGCCCTTCGGTTTCGGCGGCGATTTGGTATATGCCTGCGTCGATGTCGACGCCTTGGCCGAGGGGTTTTGCCTGGCCGCCGAGCGCGCGCGGATGGGCGAGGACTATCTCTTCTGCGGCGAACCCGTTTCGCTGGGCGCCATGTTCGAAATCTGGCGCAAGGCGACAGGAAGCTGGGCGGCGCGGTTCAACCTGCCGCGCGCCGTGATGCGGCCGCAGATGGCGCTCGCCGAGCCTTTGCTCCACGCGCTGGGGCTGCCGGCCTTCTTCTCGCGCGACACGGTCGACACGACGCGGGCCCATTTCGATTATTCCTCGGCCAAGGCGCAACGCGACCTCGGCTGGACCTGTCCGGAGGCCGAGGAGATGTGGCCGCGGATCATCAGTCGCGAGCGGGAGCTGATGGCGAAGCGGCGCGGCGTTCTGGCCAAGCTGAAACACGTTCCCGTCGTCGATTGACCTCAGTCAGGCTCGTTTCAGAAGCGCGCGATGAAGGCGGCGCGCGAATCGGGCGCGGTCAGGCCGCGCGGGGCGAAAACGTCGCGGACGAGGAAGAATTCGGTGAGCCGGAAACCCTCGCGCAATTTTTCGCGCTCGACCGGCGCGCCGGGCGGCTCGCGCAGGAAAGCCGGCAGCGGCAGCAGCCGCGCGGCCCAGGGCGCGCCGGCTTCCCGGCTGACGGCGCGGCCCGATTTCGGCGAGACATAGGCAAGATCGTCGCGCGCGCCGGTCGCCGCGCATTGCTCCAGATCGAGCCCGAAACCGAGCTCGGCGAGCAAGGCCACTTCGAAATGAACGAACAGCGCCGGCGCCAGCGGCGTGGTCAGATGTTCGAGCAGCACATGGGCGCGGTCGTAAAGGCCGGGATGGGGGTCGCGCTCGGGCAGAAGCCGCAGCAGCGCGGCGAGCCAGTTGACCCCGTGCAGCCCTTGCGGGTTCGACAGCAGGAGATCGGTGCGCAGGACCGCCGCCTCGACAGCGTAAACCCCGAGGTGCTCTTCGAGACGCGCCCGCCACGAAACCTCGACCTCGCTGCCGGGCTGGAGCACCGGCTGCATGGTCTTGGAGCGCCCGCCGCGCACCACGCCGAGATGGCGGCCATGGGCGCGCGTCATCAGCTCCAGGATGACGCTGGTCTCGCCATGTTTCTTCGCCCCGAGGATCAGGCCGCGCTCCGACCATTCCATGGCCGCAAGCTCCTCAGTTCTTGGGGAACTCCAGCCCCATTTCGCGATAACGCTCCGGGTCGTCGCCCCAATTCTCGCGCACTTTCACGAACAGGAACAGATGGATGTTCTGTTCCGCCGCCTCGATGATCTCTTTCCGCGCCGCCTGGCCGATCGCCTTGATGGTGCGCCCGCCCTCCCCGATCACGATCTTCTTCTGGCCGTCGCGGGTGACGTAAATGGTCTGCTCGACGCGCGCGGAGCCGTCCTTCTGGTCGGTCCACATGGTGGTCTCGACCGTGGACTGATAGGGCAGCTCGTCATGCAGGCGCTCGAACAGCTTTTCCCGGGTGATTTCGGCGGCCAGAGCCCGCAAGGGCGCGTCGGAAATCTGGTCCTCGGGATAAAGCCAGGGGCCGACCGGCATGTAGCTGCAGAGTTTTTCGCGGAATTTTTCGACGCCATGGCCTTTCAGCGCCGAGATCATGAACGTGTCGGCGAAGGCAAGGCGCGCATTGAGATCGGCGGCGAGGCCGAGAAGTTTCTCGTGGTCGATCGTGTCGATCTTGTTCAGCACCAGGATCTTCGGCGCCTTGAGCTGCGTCAGCTTTTCAAGAATCGCCTCGACCTCCTCGTCCACGCCCTTGCGGGCGTCCACCAGCAGGCAGACGACGTCGGCGTCGCCCGCCCCGCCCCAGGCGGACGTGACCATGGCGCGGTCGAGCCGGCGCTTGGGCGCGAAAATGCCGGGCGTATCGACGAAGACGATCTGCGCCGGGCCTTCGAGCGCGATGCCGCGCACCAGGGCGCGGGTGGTCTGGACCTTGCGCGAGACGATCGAGACTTTGGCGCCGACCAGCCGGTTGAGCAGCGTGGATTTTCCGGCGTTGGGCGCGCCGATCAAGGCGGCGAAGCCGCAACGCGAGGGAGATGTCGGCTTCGCTCACGCGCTTTCCTTCCAGACGCCCTCTCGGGACAGGAATTTCTGGGCGCCGGCCTGTTCCGCGAAGCGTTTCGAACTGCCCTCGCCCGCGGCCGGCTCGAAACCCACGACCGAAACCTCGATGATGAAGACGGGCGCGTGGTCCGGCCCGATCCGCCCGGACTGGCGGTAGGATGGCGGCGGCAGGCCGCGCGCCTGCGCCCATTCCTGCAGAACGGTCTTGGGATCGCGCAAGGGCCGCGCGGGATTGAGCATCTTGTCGCCGAAAAAGCGCCGCACTGTCTCGCGCGCCGCCGCGAAACCGGCGTCGATGAAAATGGCGCCGAGAATGGATTCGCAGACGTCGCCGAGGATCGCGGCCTTGGCCGCGCCGCCCGTCTGCGCCTCGCCCTCGCCCAGCCGGACGACTTCGCCGACGTCCCAGCCCCGCGCCACTTCGGCGCAGGTCTCCTTGCGCACCAGATCGGCGAGCCGGCGGGACAATTCGCCCTCCTCGGCCTCGGGAAACTGGTGAAAGAGCATTTCGCAGACGGCGAGGCCGAGCACGCGGTCGCCGAGAAACTCGAGCCGCTGGTACGAATCGACGCGCCTTTGCGCCTGGGCCGCCGGCAAGGCGCTGACATGGGTCAGCGCGCGCAGGAGCAAGACCGGCTCGGCAAAAAAATGGCCGATGCGCTCCTGCAGGGCGGCGAGCGCGTCCTGATCCGGCTCCCGTACCGGCTTTGCCTTCATCGGACCACTTTGAAGAGACGATTGACGCGCAGGGTCCAGGGCCAGCGCCAGAATTCCCAGGCGGGCGCCCCGTCGCCGACCGAGAAGAAGATCATTTCCGCCCGGCCCTCGATATTTTCGACGGGCACATAGCCGACGCCGCCCTGGTCCTGCGGCACACGGGAATCGGTGGAATTGTCGCGATTGTCGCCCATCATGAAATAATGGTTCGGCGGCACCAGGAACGGCCCGGCGTTATCATTGAAACCGTCGTCGCCCTGGATTTCGATGATGGTGTGCGCAACCCCGTTGGGCAGGGTTTCCTTGTAGGTCGGGACAGGACCGTAATGGCCGTAAAGGTCGTCGGTCTCGACCTCCTTGATCGGCTCGCGCGGAACTTCCTGGTCGTTGATATAGAGCCGGCCCTTCTTCATCTCGATCTTGTCGCCCGGCAGGCCGATCACACGCTTGATGTAATCGGTCTCGTTGTCGCGCGGCAGCTTGAACACCACGATGTCGCCGCGACGCGGCGCCGAGGCGAAAATGCGGCCCTGGAACGGCGGAAAGCCGAAGGGGAAGGAATAGCGCGAATAGCCATAGCTGTATTTCGAGACGAAGAGGTAGTCGCCGATGTCCAGGGTCGGGATCATCGAGCCCGAGGGAATATTGAAGGGCTGGAACAGAAAAGTCCGCACGACGAGAGCGATCGCCAGCGCCTGCAGGATCACGATGATCGTTTCGCCGATTCCGCCTTCCGATTTCCTGACGGCGGGCGCTCTGTCGCTCATGGATTCGCTCATCTTCATTTCGGTTACTGGGCGCCGGTTTTCGGCGTTTTCTCGGCTTTGCGCAAGGCCGTCGCACGATTGGAGAGCGAAATTTTGACCGACTGGAGGGAAGGCGACGCCTGCCGCTCTTTCTCCTTCGCCTCGTCCCACAAGGCGTCCATCTCGGCCAGCGGGACTTCGCCCAGTTTGCGGCCCTGGCGCTCCAGCTCCCGCTCTATATGGAGGAATCGGCGTTCGAATTTGGCGTTGCAGCCGCGAAGCGCCGTGTCCGGGTCGGTCCTGGCGTGGCGGGCGAGGTTGGCGACCGCGAACAGAACGTCGCCGACCTCATGGGCGACATGGGCCATGTCGCCACGGTCGAGCGCTTCCTCGACCTCGTCGCATTCCTCGCGGATTTTCGCCAGCACCAGACGCGCGTCGTTCCAGTCGAAACCGACCTTGGACGCCTTTTCCTGCAATTTGACGGCTCGGGTCAGCGCCGGGAGCGCCACGGGAATATCGGCCAGATGGCCCTGCCGCGCCTGTTCCGGCAGGCCAGCCGCGCGCCGGACCGCCGCCTTTTCCGCTTTTTCCCGCGCCTTGATCTCGGCCCAGGCGCCCTCGACCGCCTCGGGCGTGCGATGCGACGGCTCGCCGAAGACATGGGGATGACGGCGGATCATCTTGGCTGTGACGGCTTCGACCACCCCGCCGAAATCGAACAGACCTTTTTCGCGGGCCATCTGCGCGTGGAACACCACCTGCAACAGAAGGTCGCCGAGTTCGTCGCGCAGGTCGACGAAATCCTCGCGCTCGATCGCGTCGACCACCTCGCAGGCTTCCTCGATCGCATAGGGGGCGATGCTCTTGAAGTCCTGCGCCAGATCCCAGGCGCAGCCGGTTTTCGGCGTGCGCAGGGCGGCCATGATTTCGAGAAGACGCTCGATGTCGCTCGACGGCTGCATATCGGTACCCCAAATGAAAAGAGCAGGGTTTTCGCCCTGCTCTAGCCGATTCCTTTTATGCGATTCCCGCCCCGATTCAGGCGAGCGCGATGGAGACCGCCTCGCGGCCCTTCTGGGTGTCGACCACCATCATGGTCACCGGCTGGCCCTCGGGAAGCGCGGAAATGCCGGCCCGGCCGAGGATGGAAATATGGACGAAAACGTCCTTTCCGCCGTCATTGGCCTGAACGAAGCCGAAGCCCTTGGCGCCGTCGAACCATTTGACCGCGCCCTGCAGCTCCACTGCATTGCTCATGTCGGGCTGGCGCCGCGGCGGAGGCGGCCGCGACGCATCGAAACTGCGCTGCGGCGCGCGCTCGGCGGCGCCGGCGGTGTCCACTTCCAGAACCCGAGTCACCTGCTGGCCCTTGACGCCATTGGCGACCAGAACCTTCAGCTTCGCGCCCGGGGGAACGCTTTCATAGCCGACCGATTGCAGCGCGTTGATATGCAGGAAGGCGTCGCCGCCGGCGTTCGCCAGCTCGACGAAGCCGAAGCCCTTGTCGCCCTTGAACCATTTCACGACCGCATCGACGGCGTTGGCGGCGCTGGCGCCGGTAGCCGGCGGGGGCGCGAATTCTCCTCCGAAACCGCCGCCCATGGGCGGACGATCGAAGGAGCGGGGTTGGCGAAACTGGCGCGGACTGTCGAAGGGAGAGGGCCCGTCGTCATCAAAACCGCGCTTACGGGGTCCTCGGAAATCTTTACCTTTGCTCATGTCCGCCTTTAGTTCTCCGCCAATTTCAATTCCGCCGCCGGCCCGAGAGTGGAACCGTCGACGCCTTACTCCCGCGACAGCCGCAATTGACCGCCCAGAATCGCCAGCCGCTGGTGTCTGTCGTTTATCCAAAGCCCGCGTCATTGCCTTTTAGCAGCAAAATCCCCTGTCTGGCTAGATTTATTCGACCACAATTCGCGCTTCGCCTGCTAAAAACGTTGGCAATCGCGCGCCTTTGGGCGCCCCGGCTTTGTCCGACGGCGAATATTTCACCGAAATCACGATTTTGTGACGCTTCGCGCGCCCGGCGGATGGGCGGCTCCGAGACGCCGCCGGCGCCAAAAAGGACGCCGCCGGGACTCGAGGCGCGGATCGACGGCGGCGCGACGCGATGGGAATATCGAGCGCTGGCGCGCGCCGAAAACTCAGGCCTGCGGGGCTCATGGCGCCTGATCGGCGCATACGGTCGAGGCGCGCGTCAATTCACGCTTTGCGCGACCGAGGGATTGACGCGCTCGAAGGATTTCACCCAGGGAGCCGAGGTCTCGGTGATCAATTTGCGGCCGCGCACCAGTTGCGCCGGATCGGCGACGAAGCGCGCGATTTCCGCCGCCGGCCGCGGCTTGCTGAAAAGATAGCCCTGGGCCTCGTCGGCCCCGTTGGCGCGCAGGATTTCGAACTGCTCCATGGTTTCGACGCCTTCGACCAGCATGTCGATGCCCAGCTCCGACACGATCGCCTTCACCGCCTTGATGATCGCCAGCGAGGTCCCGTTCTTGTCCATGTCGCGGACGAAGCTCTGGTCGATCTTGACCTTGTTGGGGCGGAAGCGGCTGAGATAGGCCAGCGACGAATAGCCGGTGCCGAAATCGTCGAGCGCGACGCGCACCCCCATTTCGCGCATTTCGTCGATGGTCGCGAGCACGGAATCGGCGTCATGCATCAGCACCGATTCCGTGATTTCCATTTCCAGCCGCGCGGACGGAAATTTGGTCTCCTTGAGCACCCGGCGCACCATGTCCGCGACATTGCCGCGGGTGAACTGGATCGCCGAAAAATTGACCGCCAGCCTCACGTCGCGCGGCCAGGCCTTCGCGTCGAGGCAGGCCTGGCGCAGCACCCATTCCCCGAGCTGGACGATGACGCCGGATTCTTCCGCGATTTCCATGAATTCGCCGGGCGAGACCATGCCGAGCGTGGGATGGCGCCAGCGCACCAGAGCCTCGCAGGCGGAAATGCGGCGTTTGGCGAGGCTGACGATCGGCTGGTAATGGACCTCGAGTTCGTTGCGGCCGATGCCGATGCGCAGGTCGTGTTCGAGCTCCTGCTTGCGAAGGGCGTTGTCCGCCATGCTCTTGTCGAAAAAGCGATAGGCGCCGCGTCCCGCGTCCTTGGCGGCGTAGAGCGCCATGTCCGCCGCCTTCATCAATTCGCTGGCGTTCGCCCCGTCCTTCGACGCCATGGCTATGCCGATCGAAGCGCCGATGAGCAGTTTCGAGCTGTCGACATGATAGGGCTCGCTGAGGGTTTCGACCGCCTGCGCCGCGAACAGCCCGGCGTCATCCTGTCCGCAACGGCGCAGGAAGACGAATTCGTCGCCGCCGAGCCGCGCCACCACATCGCCCTCCCCCGCCATTTCCTGCATCCGTTTCGCGACCCGCTGCAGGAGCTTGTCGCCTGTCGGATGCCCGAGGAAATCGTTGACATGTTTGAAACGGTCGAGATCGACCAGCATCACCGCGAAGGGCGGGCTGTCGTCGCCGATCGCGGCGGTCTCCCGCTCCAGCTCCTCGCGGAAGCTGGCGCGGTTGGCGAGGCCGGTCAGGTCGTCGACGCGGGCCAGGCGCTCGGCGCGGCGCTCCGACTGGCGGCGCGCGGTGCAATCCTCGATCAGAAGGGAAAAGCCGTCCGGGACCGGCTGGAAGGTGAACTCCATGCAGCGATCGTCGACGAGATCGACCGTTTCGGAAAAGCGGAAGCGTCGCCGCGTCATGCCGCGCGCCGCCTCGCACAGGATTTCGGCGCTGTGCGCTGACTTCGGCCGCACGCCGAGCTTCTTGGCGAGCAACTCCTCGGCCGCCATCCCGCGCGCATGAGGGCCCGAGAGGCGGAACATGCGCAGAAACTGGCTGTTGCAGGAGATCAGCCGCCCGGCGGCGTCGAACATGCCGACGCACTGGCTCATGCCGTTCAGCGCCGCCGTGAACTGGCGCTCCGCCTCCAGCGCCTTGCCGCTGAGCCGGGCGCGCCGACGCGTGGCGAGAAACAGCGAAACGCCGACGCCGAGCGCCGACGCCACGGCGACCGGCGCGTGGCGGTCCCAGTTGACCGCGAGGCCGGCCACGAACAGGCTGAAGGCGGCGAGCGCCTGCAAATCGACGATATAGGGCGACGCGTCGTCGCGCTCTGCGGCGAACGCGACATAGCCGAAGGTCGAGATCACCGCCGCGGTGCGAAAAGTCTCGGGCGCGCCGGCAAGATAGGCGGCCAGGGTCACGAAGCCGAGCGACGCCGCCACGGCGATCGTGGCCAGGCCGCGCGTCATCGTGGATGGGCCCGCCTCTCCGCCCGCCCTGGACCCGAAGGTCTCGACGGCGATCTTGACCGCGGCGGCCGCCATCAGGATCCAGGCCGCGACGCTGACGAGCCCGCCCAGATCGCCCCCCGCGAGCGCTCCGCCGAGCGTCAGCGCCGGCGCGGCGTCCATGAGCAGGGCGCCGTCAGTCAACCCCCGCGCTTCCTCGCCGCGCGCGGACTCGAAGAGATCGACGCTCCTGGAAGAACGCGACGCGGCTGGAACTGTCGTCAACGTTGAACCCCGCCCCGAACATCGGGCCTGCGCCGCAACGGCTGCAAGCGCCCCGACATTAACCGCGCGAGGTAAACAACAATTCAACCTCAAGGTTGTCTTATCCGCATCCGCGCCTTCCGCGTGCAATGCCCGGGACGGCTCGCCGAAGGCGCAACGGACGCCCCGCCTCAGTCGACGACCTTGCTGCCGTCCTCGCGGATGACCTGGCCGGGGCTGGGATAGCTCATGGTCGGCTCCTCGACGCAGGAGGTCACGCGTTCGTCCTTCCAGGGAGAGGCCGCGCCGGGCTCGGCCAGCTTGAAAAAGCCGGTCCTGGCGGCGACGAGATCGCGGGCGTCGGCCGGGCTCTGGGCGCAGGCCCAGACCTGGGATTGCTCGACCGAATATTTCCAGGATGGATGATCGACGTCGATCGGCTCCAGGCGATAAACTTTCATATTCGCTCTCCCGTCTTGCCGGTTGAAAATATTTCCGTGATCAAGCCTTGGCGGACCGCAGGCGCAACTCCTCGCCGTCGAGCAGGAATCGGCCGTAGCCGCAATGGTGCAAGGTTTTCGCCCTCACCCGCTCCGGATCGACCCAGGCCTTCACCGCTTCGAGAATGAACAGGTTATAGCGCGCGACCAGCGCGTGATCCACAACCTTGCATTCGATATTGACGATACATTGCGCGATCCGCGGCGCGGAGACCTCGTGGCCCGGCAGGGCCGTGAGGCCGAAATGCGCGAATTTGTCGACCTCGCGGCCCGAGCAATTGCCGATGGCGACGACGGTTTCGGCAAGATCGGCAGGCGGGATCGCGATCACGCATTCGCCGGTTTTCTTCAGCGCCCGGTGGGAAAAATTGGCCTCGCTGACGACGCAGGCGATCAGCGGCGGATTGAACTCCACCATCATGTGCCAGGACATGGTCATGACGTTGAATCGGCCGCCGTCGGCCGTCGTCACCAGCACGACCGGGCCGGGTTCGAGTTTCTGATAGACCTTGTCGAGGTTGAAGCTGCGCATCGACGAATTCTGGCTGCGCGGCGCGCCATCCGCAAGACGCCGCAAGAAATTCCGCGTCGATTTGCGCTCTTTTCGCGCCCGGGCCATGATCGTCGCCCGATCGGCCGGGAAACGCGCCCCGTGAAAAAAGAAAGACCCGCCTGTTTCGAGGTGTTCCCGGTCTTCCTGCGTCTCGGCCTGACGAGTTTCGGCGGGCCGGTGGCGCATCTTTCCTATTTTCGCGACGAATTGGTCCGGCGCCGGAAATGGCTCGATGAAAAAGCCTATGCCGACATTGTCGCGCTGTGCCAGTTCCTCCCCGGTCCGGCGAGCAGTCAGGTCGGCATCGTCCTTGGCGTGTCGCGCGCCGGTCTTTGCGGCGGCCTGGCCGCCTGGGCCGGCTTCACCCTGCCTTCGGCGCTGGCGCTGATCCTTTTCGCCTATGGCCTTGGCCGGACTCGGCGACATCGCCCACGTCGGCTGGCTGCACGGGCTGAAGATCGTCGCCGTCGCCGTGGTCGCGCAGGCCGTCTGGGGCATGGCGAAAAATCTTTGCCCCGACCGCGAGCGCGCGAGCCTCGCCGCCGCCGCCGCCGTCCTGACCCTGGCCGTTCCATCGGCCGCCGGCCAGATCGGCGCCATCATCGCCGGCGGCCTCATCGGCTGGCGTTTTTTGCCCTCCGTCGCCAACGGCCCGCACGCGCCGCTCCTCATTCCGATCAGCCGCGCCCATGCGGCCGCCGCCGCAGCGTGTTTCGTTCTGCTGCTGATCGGACTCCCCCTGCTGGCGGACGCGACCTCGAGCCACGCGCTCGCTTTGTTCGCCAGTTTCTTCCGCTCCGGCTCGCTAGTGTTCGGCGGCGGCCATGTCGTGCTGCCCTTGCTGCAACAGGCGGTGGTTCCCCAAGGCTGGATCGGCAATGACGCCTTTCTTGCCGGCTATGGCGCCGCGCAGGCGGTTCCCGGCCCGCTCTTCGCCTTCGCCGCTTATCTGGGAGCCGCGATGAAGGACGCTCCGAACGGTTGGCTCGGCGGGCTTCTGTGTCTCGTCGCCATCTATCTGCCGTCCTTCCTGCTCTTGACCGCGGCCCTGCCGTTCTGGGACGCCTTGCGCCATCGCGCCGACCTGCAATCCGCGCTCAAGGGCGTCAACGCCGCCGTCGTCGGCCTCCTGCTCGCCGCGCTTTACAATCCGGTCTGGACCAGCGCGATTTTCACGCCGCGCGATTTCGCTCTGGCTGTTCTGGCCTTTCTGTTGCTTGCGACCTGGAAAGTCCCGCCCTGGGCCGTGGTGGTTGTGGGCGCCCTGGCGGCGTCCGTCTGAAGGTTTTGGATCCCGACATGCATCTCCTGCAAGGAATTTTCGGCCTCGCCTGTCTGCTCGGCGTCGCCTTTCTGTTCAGCGAGAACCGCCGCGCCATTCCCTGGCGGGTGGTCGTCGCCGGACTTGGCCTGCAAGTCGCGCTCGCCGTCCTGCTGCTGAAATTCCCCCCGGCCGGCGCCTTCATGGCGACGCTCGCCGCCGGAGTGGGCGCTCTCGACCGCGCCAGCGAGGCGGGAACCAGTTTCGTCTTCGGCTATCTCGGCGGCGCGCCCCTGCCTTTCACGCCCAATGGCCAGGGCTCCAGCCTCGTCCTGGCCTTTCAGGTCTTTCCGCTCATCCTGGTCATCGCCGCCTTGTCGTCCCTGATGTTTCATTGGGGAATCATGCAGAAAATCGTCGCCGGCATGGCTTTCGTCCTGCGCCGCGCCGTCGGAATCGGCGGCGCGCTCGGCACGGGCGCGGCGGTGAATTTTTTCGTCGGCATGGTCGAATCGCCGATCCTGATCCGCCCCTATCTCGCGCAGATGCAGCGCGGCGAACTCTTTGCGCTGATGAGCGCCGGCATGGCGGGCGTCGCCGGCTCGGTCATGGCGATCTATGGCCATATCCTCGGCGCGGTCGTTCCCGACGCCTTCCGGCATGTGCTGACCGCCGCCTTGATCTCGGCCCCGGCGGCGATCGCGGTCGCCGCCATTCTCGTGCCCTTCGCGCCGCGCGCGGAAGGCGACGCGCCGATCGTCGTCGAGGACCCGCCGCGCAACGCGCTGGAAGCGCTGGCGCGCGGAACGGGCGACGGCGTGACCATCCTGATCAATGTGCTGGCCCATCTGATCGTGCTGCTGGCGCTGGCGGCGCTGGTCAATTCCATGCTCGCCGCCTTGCCGGACTTTTGGGGCGCGCCGCTCAGCCTGCAACGTATTTTCGCATGGATTTTCCGGCCGCTCGCCTTCCTGATCGGGATCGACGCGCCGGATCTCGACACGGCGGCGCGGCTGCTGGGGGTGAAAACCACGCTCAACGAATTCATCGCCTATGTCGATCTCGCCGCGACCCCGGCGGACGCGCTCAGCCCGCGCTCGCGCCTGATCCTGCTGTACGCGCTCTGCGGCTTCGCCAATTTCGGCTCGGTCGGGATTCTTGTCGGCGGCCTGAGCGCCATGGCGCCCGAGCGCAAGCACGACGTCATCGCGCTCGGCTTCCGCGCGCTCGCCGCCGGCACGCTCGCCTCGCTGATGGGCGGCGCGACGGTCGGCGCGCTGACGTAGAGCGCTTTAACCCGCCGTCGTCACGCCGGCGGCCGCCAGGGCCTGATGCAGCGTCGGAAATATGTTCTCCGCGCCCACCGCGGCGACGACCCCGTGACGCGCCAATTCGTCGCGCAAGCTGGCGCTGACGCGGCCGATGACGACGTCAACCCCCGCCCGCCGCAATTCGGCGAGCAGATCGCGCAAGGTCTGGGCGGCGGAGAAATCGACCGCGGTCATCGCGCCGGCGTCGATGACGAAATGACGGACCGGCGACGGCGCCTTGGCGACGAGTTCGCGCGCCTCGTCGGCGAAACGGTCGGCGTTGGCGTAAAACAGGTCGGCCCCGAAACGATAGACGATCAGCCCGGGCGCCGTCTCCAGCCCGATCTTCGAGGGCGTCGGCTCCCAACGCCCGAGAGGGTTCGGCGCGAGGATCGAAATATGCGGCCGGTAGGAATGGCGCACATGGCGAACCAGCGACAGGATGATCGCCAGCAGGATGCCCTGCTCCACCCCAATGCCGGGAACGGCCGCGGCGGTGAGCATGGCGAGACGGAATTCGCCCCGGCTTTCGGCGAGGATCGCCTTCAGCCCCTTGATGTCGACCATGCCGACGGCGATGGTGAAGACGATGCTCGCCAGCACGCAATGGGGCAGATATTGCAACGGCCCGGTCAGCGCCACGAGGACCACGACGACGATGGCGGCGAAGGTCAGTTGCGCGACCTGGCTGCGCGCCCCGGCGTTGTCGGCCATGGCGGTTTGGGTCGGACTGCCGTTGACGACGAAGGCGCCGGTGAGCGCGGCGCCGGCGTTGGCCGCCGCGAGCCCGAGAATGTCGGCGTTCTCGTCGACGCGCTCGTTGTGGCGCAGGGCGTAGACGCGCGAAGTCGCCGCGCTCTGGGCGATGATCATCACGAAACAGGAAGCGGCGACCGGCAGGAGCGCGAGAGTCTCCTCCCAGGTGACGTCAGGCCAGCGCAGGGGCGGCAGGCCGCCCGGCACCTTGCCGATCACCGCCACGCCATGGCCGGCGAAATCGAAAGCCGCGCTTGCCGCGATCATGCCGAAGACGACCACCATCGCGGTCGGGAAATGGGGGAAGAAGCGCTTGCCGAGGAGGATCGCGCCGACGACCAGCGTCGAAAGGCCGAGGTCCGAAGAATTGAGATGCGGCAGCCCACTCAGCACTTCCCAGAACTGGACGACGGTGCGATGCGATCCGGCCGTCACGCCGATCATGTCGGGCGCCATGGCGACGCCGACCTGGACGCCGACGCCGGTCAGGAAGCCGACCAGAGCCGTGCGCGACAGGAAATCCGCGAGAAAGCCCAGCTTGAAAATGCGCGCGAACAGCAGCAGCGCCGCCGTCAGCAGCGTCAGCATGCCGACCAGCGCCATGTATTTCTCGCTCGCCAGCGGCGCCATCCGCGACAGGGCGCTGGAGAAGATCGCGGCGGTGGCCGAATCGGCGGCGACCACCAGATGGCGCGACGAGCCGAACAGGGCGAAGCCGACCAGCGGCAGCAGAACCGTATAGAGCCCGGTGACCACCGGCGTGCCGGCGATGCGCGTATAGCCCAACACCTGCGGCGCGTTCATCGAGGCCAGGGCCAGGCCGGCGCCCGCGTCGCGCAGCGCGTCGCGCGCCTTGAACGGCAGGACGCCGCCGAGAATCCTGACTCCCATTCGTCGCCGCCCCTCACGGTTTGCTCCGCCCGCGCGGAGTTTTCGATTTGCTGGGGCCTCCAGCCGCGCCGCCGGGTAAGGCGTTGTTTTTGGCCACGAACAGAAACGCCTGTGGCGGCAATGCCACGCTGCGCCAGAAACGGGCGCAAGCATAAACGTCCGCTTGATCGTCCGACCGGCGGAAAATAGCATCCTGAAGGAATCATGGCATTTTTGCGCCGCTTGATTAACGCGCGGTAAACACCGCCGAACAGGATGTTTGATGAACCAGGATCGCGGCATGTCCCGGCCCACGCGCCGCAAATCCGGCGCGTCGCCGGCGCGGCGGCCTGTACGACTTTCCGCCCTGGCTCTTCTTGCGCCGCTCGCGGCTTGTTCGGTCGGCCCGAAATTCGTCGCCCCTGACGCGCCGCTGGGCCTCAAATGGCGCGAGTCGCGCAGCCCCGCGATCAAGACCAGCCGCGAGGACTATCGTAACTGGTGGACGGCGTTCCGCGATCCGACGCTCAACCGCCTGGTCGAAATCGCCTATGACCAGAACCTGACGCTGATGGAGGCTGGAACCCGCGTGCTCAAGGCGCGGGCGATCCTGGGCCAGGCGATCGGCGAGGTCTATCCACAGGCCCAGCAGCTCGACGGAAGCGCGCCCTATGTCCAGCCGTCGCGCACCGACTCGTCGACCAACCCCAACAATGTGCTCGCCAAGAACTTCTGGCACGTCAATCTCGGCGGCGAGGTCGCCTGGGAGATCGACCTGTGGGGCAAGTTCCGCCACGGCGTCGAATCCGCCGACGCGTCCTATCTCGCCTCGATCGCCAGCTACGACGACGTCCTGGTCACCCTGATCGGCGACGTCGCCAATGATTACATCGGCATTCGCACGTCGCAGGCCCAGATCGCCATCGCGCGGGCCAATGTCGTCAGGCAGAGGGAGGCGCTGCAAATCGCCAAAGCGCGCTTCAAGGGCGGCGCGACTTCCGAGCTCGACGTCTTCCAGGCCCAGAACGTGCTCGCCCAGACCGAGGCCGCGATTCCCCAATATACGGCGCAAATGCAACAGCAGGAGAACGCCCTGCGGGTCCTGCTCGGCGAGCCGCCGGAGACCATCGACCCGTTGCTTACCCATTCGCGCGGCATTCCCTCGCCGCCCGCGACGGTCGCGGTCGGCATCCCGGCGGAATTGCTGCGGCGGCGCCCCGACGTGCGCGCGGCGGAGCTGAAAGCCGTGGCGCAGAGCGCGCAAGTGGGCATGGCCGAAGCCGATCTCTATCCCGCCTTCTCGCTGGGCGGCGTGCTTGGCACCGTGGCCAGCTCGACCAACGGCAGCAGTCTGAGCAAGCTTTTCACCGCGCCGAGCATCGCCTTCGCTTTCGGACCGTCGTTCAGCTGGCCGATCCTCAATTATGGGCAGATCACCAATAATGTTCGCGCCCAGGACGCCGAGCTGCAGGCGCTGCTCATCAATTACAAGAACACCGTTCTCGGCGCGCAGCGCGAGGTCGAGGACGGCCTCAGCGGCTTCGTCCAGGGACGCCGGCAGGTCGGCTATCTCAGACAGAGCGTCGCGGCGGCCAGCAACGCCCTGACCGTCGCGCTCGCCCAGTATCAGCTCGGCTCGCGCGACTTCACCACGGTGCTGACCGCCGAGCAGAATCTTTACACGGCGCAGAACAATCTGGTCGCGGCCGAAGGCAATGTCTCGGTCAGCCTGACCACGGCCTATCGCGCGCTCGGCGGCGGCTGGCAAATCCGGTGGGGACGGGATTTCGTCCCCGATTCGGTCCGCGACGAGATGCGCGCCCGCACCAACTGGGGCGAACTGCTCCCGCCCGCCGGCCAGAAAGCGCCGGCGACGCCCGGGCTCCCCGGCCCGTCTGACCTCGGACCGACTGTGAGGCCGCCGCAATGGTGATCGCGATGAAAGAAATTTTCCGTATCTCCGCGCGGCGCGGGCTCCGACCGCTCCAGATCGCCGCCGCCCTCGCCCTGCTCGGCGCGGCGACGGCCCCTTCCGCCCTGGCGCAGGCTCAGACGCCGGCGGCGGCGCCGACCATTCCGGTCATGGCGCCGAAAATCGAGACGGTGAGCGACACTCTGGAGGTCGTCGGCAATGCGGCGGCGGTCAATCAGGTCGGCCTGGTCGCGCGCGTCCCCGGCTATCTCGAGCAGATCCATTTCGAGGACGGCGCCATCGTCGCCAAGAACGATCTGCTCTTCGTCATCCAGCAGGACCAGTACAAGGCCCAGCTTCAGCAGGCGCAGGCCCAGCTCGAGGCCGCGACGGTCGCCCGCGACCACGCCAAACTGGAAGTCGGCCGTTACACCGCCTTGCTCAGGCAGCACGCGACCTCCCAGGTGGAAGTGGATCACTGGGTTTTCGAACAGCAGACCGCCGAGGCCAATATCAAGGCCGCCCAGGCGCAGGTCGCGCTCGCCGAGCTGAACGTCGGCTACACCGAAGTGCGCGCGCCCTTCGACGGCCAGATGAGCAAGCATCTGATCGACGTCGGCAATATGGTCGGCGCCAATCCGCAGACCGCAGTCCTGGCCCAGATCACCCAGCTCGACCCGATCTATGTCGTCGCCAACATCAGCTCGCAGCAGGCGCTCCAGATCCGCGCCAATCTCGATCAGCGCCGGCTGACGCTGGCCGAACTGCACAAGGTTCCGGTCGAGGCGGCCCTGTCCGACGAGACCGGCTTCCCGCACAAGGGGACGCTGGAATATGTCGCGCCGTCGATCGATGCCGCCACCGGCACGCTCTATCTGCGCGGAATCATGCGCAATCCGACGCGGGCCCTGCTGCCCGGCATGTTCGTCAAGCTCCGCCTGCCGATGGGCAAGATCCAGACGAGCGCCCTCATCGTCCCGCAGATGGCTTTGCAGGAGGACCAGGGCGGGCGCTATCTCCTCATCGTCAACGACAGCAATGTCGTCGAGAAGCGTTACGTCCAGCTCGGCCAGACCGTCGGCTCGTTTCAGGAGATTTCGAGCGGCCTCGAACGCAACGACCGCGTCGTCGTCGGCGAACTCTGGCGCGCCTCGCCGGGCATGACCGTCACGCCCAAATTGCCCGAAGCGAACTAAGCCCGAGCAGGGATCAAGCCGATGATATCCAAATTCTTCATCGAGCGTCCGGTTCTGGCCAATGTGCTGGCGATCGTGCTCGTCGTCATCGGCGCCGTGGCTCTCTACCGCCTGCCCGTCTCCGAATATCCGAATGTGGTCCCGCCGACGGTTCAGGTCACGGCCAGCTATCCCGGCGCCAGCGCCCAGACCGTGCTGAACACGATCGCGCTGCCGATCGAGAACCAGGTCAACGGCGTCGACAAGATGCTCTACATGGAGTTCGACCAGCGCGCCGGACGGCACCTATACGCTGACCATCACTTTCGAGATCGGCACCGACCCGAACATCGACCAGGTTCTGGTGCAGAACCGCGTCCAGCTCGCCCTGGCCTCGCTGCCCTATCCGGTCCAGGCGCAGGGCGTCAACGTCCAGAAGAAGAACACCGCGATCCTTCAGTTCGTGACGCTGGATTCTCCGAACGACAAATATGACGCGCTCTTCCTGAGCAATTACGCGACGATCAACGTCGTCGACGCGCTCGCGCGTCTGCCGGGCGTCGGCAGCGTCAGGGTCATCGGCGCGGGCGAATACGCCATGCGCATCTGGATGGATCCCGGCAAGCTCCAGAGCTTCAATCTCGAGCCGAAGGACGTCATCAACGCGATCCGCCAGCAGAACCAGAACATCGCCGCCGGGCAGACCGGCACGCCGCCCGCGCCCAAGGACGTCGAGTTCCAGTACACCATCGACGTCAAGTCGCGCCTCGACCAGCCCGAGGAATTCGGCAGCATCGTCATCAAGGACCAGACCGCCCAGGGCGGCCGCCTGATCCACCTCAGCGACGTGGCGCGGATCGAACTCGGCTCCCAGACCTATTCCCAGGAATTCCGCCTCAACGGCAAGCCGGCGGCGGGCATAGCCATCTATCAGACGCCTGACTCCAACTCGCTGCAGGTCGGCAAGGAAGTGAAGGCGCTGATGGACCAGATGGCCAAGCGCTTCCCCGAAGGACTGGAATATTCCATTCCCTACGACACCACGATCTTCGTCAGGGACTCGATCGCCGAGGTCTATCGCACGCTCTATGAGGCCGGCATCCTCGTCCTGATCGTCATTCTGGTCTTCCTGCAGAATTTCCGCGCGACCCTGGTCCCGGCGACCACCGTCCCCGTCACGATCATCGGCGCCTTCGCCGCCATGGCGGCGCTCGGTTATACGGTCAACCTCTCGACGCTGTTCGGCATCGTGCTTGCGATCGGCATCGTCGTGGACGACGCCA
The DNA here is from genome assembly GCA_963748385.1 of uncultured Pseudomonadota bacterium. Classification (GTDB taxonomy): domain Bacteria; phylum Pseudomonadota; class Alphaproteobacteria; order Rhizobiales; family Beijerinckiaceae; genus Rhodoblastus. The sequence continues at coordinate 44,632 of CAVVIQ010000013.1, read as the reverse complement.
TCGTCATCGTCGAGGGCGTCACCAAATATATCGAACGCGGCCTGCCCGGCGTCCCGGCCGCGATCAAGGCGATGGACGACTTGTTCGGCCCGGTCGTCGGCATCACGCTGGTGCTGATGTCGGTGTTCCTGCCCGCCGCCTTCGTGCCCGGCCTCACCGGCAACATGTTCGCGCAATTCGCCTTGGTCATCGCCGCCACCGCGCTGATTTCCGCGATCAACGCCGCGACCCTCAAGCCGACCCAATGCGCGCTCTGGCTGCGCACGCCGGTCCCGCCGGAAAAACGCAATTTCGTCTTCCGCGCCTTCAATCATGTCTACGATCCGATGGAGGCGGGCTACGCCAATTTCATCGGCAAAATGGTCCATCGCAGCGGGCTGATGGTCATCGTCGCCCTGATCGTCTCCGGCCTCGGCGTCTGGGGCCTGACCCGCATTCCCACCGCCTTCATCCCGATCGACGACCAGGGCTATCTGCTGGTGGCGCTGCAACTGCCCGACGCCGCCTCGATGGGCCGCACCAGCGAGGCCTTGCAGAAGACCTCCGATATCGCCCGCAAAATCCCCGGCGTCGATCGCGTCATCAGCGTGACCGGCATGTCGCTGCTGGACAACAGCGCCGACCTGTTCAACGCCGGCGCCGCCTGGATCATGCTCAAGCCATTCGACGAGCGGCTCAAGGCCAAGGACCAGGATCTGCTCTCGATCTACAAGAAACTCTCGGAGGCCCTGCTCCAGCTGCCGGACGGACAGGCCCGCGTGTTGCCGCCGCCCGCGATCCAGGGCATCGGCAACGCGGGCGGTTTCCAGATGCAGATCGAACTGCTCGGCGGCAGCACCGACTACCGGAAGCTCGGCCAGCTGACCGACCAGATCGTCGCGGCGGCGGCCAAGGAGCCGTCGCTGCAGAATGTGCTGACGACCTTCCGCAACGAGGCGCCGCGCGTGACCCTGACGGTCGACCGCGACCGCGCCCAGACCCTGCGCGTGTCGGTCGGCGACGTCTTCTCGACGCTGACCGACTATGTCGGCTCGACCTATGTCAACCAGTTCAACAAGTTCGGCCTCTCCCTGCAGGTCTATGTCCAGGCGGATTCGCAATACCGGCTGCATCCCGAAGACCTGCTGAACCTCTATGTCCGCAGCGAGGACGGCAATATGGTTCCGGTCGGCGCCGTCGCCCATCTCGGCTCCGCGGCCGCCCCGGCGCTCGACACGCTCTACAATCTCTACCCCTCATCGACCATCGTCGGCGCGCCGGCGCGCGGCTTCAGCTCCGGCCAGGCGCTCGCCGCGATGGAGGCCCTCGCCAAGAAAATCCTGCCGAGCGACGTTTCGTTCGAATGGACGGCGATGTCCTATCAGGAGAAGATCACCGGCAACCAGCTCTATTATGTCTTCGGCCTGTCGCTGCTGCTGGTCTATCTCGTGCTCGCCGGCCAGTACGAGAGCTGGATCCTGCCGCTTGCCGTTCTGTCCGCCGTGCCGCTCGCCCTGCTCGGCCCGGTCATCGCGCTCACCGCGCTGGGCGCCGCCAACAACCTCTATACCCAGATCGGCCTGATGCTGCTGATCGCGCTGTCCGCCAAGAACGGCATCCTGATCGTCGAGGTCGCCCGGGAGAACCGCCTCTTCAAGGGCATGTCGATTCCCGACGCCGCCAAGGAAGCCTCGCGCTTGCGCTTCCGTCCGATCCTGATGACCTCCTTCGCCTTCATCCTCGGCGTCCTGCCGCTGGTCCTCGCCACCGGCGCCGGCGCCAATGCGCGGCGCTCGCTGGGCATTTCGGTGTTCAGCGGCATGATCGCCTCGACCTGCCTCGCGGTGCTGTTCGTGCCGTCCTTCTTCGCGGTGCTGCAAAAATTCGAGGAATCGCGCAAGGCCAAGAAACCAGCCGGCGCCCGCCGCAGCGGCGGAACTGGAGCAGAAGCTATCCGGGCAGGACCAATGAAGCTCGCGCGGGGAACGGCTCCACAGCCTTCACCAGACCTACAGAGACCCGACGCTGAGCGTCATGGCCGCGCTTCTGGCGCTGCTGATCTTCGTCGTCACGCCGCTTCAGGCGACGATCGGCTTCGCTTTCGCGCCCGTCGGCGCGATGCTGGTTCTGGTGATGGCGGCGGGCCTTTATATTCTTTCCGGGCGCTGGATCGTTCTCATTCCGCTCGCGCTCGCCATCGTCCTGCATTTCACGTTGAACTTTCTGCGTGACGAACACGACACGCTCCACTCGCACGTCTACCTCATCGCCAGCCTCTGGCTTACTCTCTCGGCCACATTTCGCGGTTGTCGTCACCCGCGCCGTTTTCGCCGACGGGCCGGTCACGACCCATAGAATCGTCGGCGCGATCCTGCTCTATCTTCTGATCGCCCTCATCTTCGCCTCGCTCTATCTGTTCGTCGGCGCGATCTTTCCCGGCTCCTTCGTCCACATGCCCATCGCCGACACGCCCCACCTCGGCGCCGACGTGATCTATTTCAGCCTGACGACCATCACCTCGGTCGGCTATGGCGACATCACCCCCGCGCAGCCGATCGCCCGCGGACTGTGCAATCTCGAATTGACCTGCGGCCAGCTCTATCCCGCGATCCTGCTGGCGCGGCTGGTGTCGCTGCATCTCGAAGCGAAGAAATAGCCGCTCTGGCCCTGGCGCGCGAATGGCCCTAAAGAGCGACGAGGAGAGTTCTGGTCCATGGATTTCGATGCGGTCGTCATAGGCGCCGGCGTGGTCGGCCTGGCGGTCGCGCGCCAACTGGCGCAAGCGGGGCGCGAGGTTCTCGTCCTCGAAGCGGAAAAGACCATCGGCGTCCACACCTCGTCGCGCAATTCCGAAGTCATCCACGCCGGCCTCTATTATCCAGAAGGCAGTCTGAAGGCGCGGCTGTGCGTCGAGGGGCGCAAAAAGCTTTACGCCTATTGCGCCGAGCATGGCGTTCCGGCGAAGCGCCTGGGCAAGCTGATCGTCGCGAGTGACGAAAAGCAGCTTCCCAGGCTCGAAGCCCTGCACAAGCGCGGGCTCGCCAATGGCGTGGACGACCTCGTCCCGCTCGGGCGCGAGGAGGCTCGCCGGCTCGAACCCGAGGTGGAATGCGTCGCCGCCTTGCTCTCGCCCTCGACCGGGATCGTCGACAGCCACGCCCTGATGCTGTCGCTGCAAGGCGAGGCCGAGGCGCATGGCGCGCAATTCGCCTTCCAGACCAAGGCGGCCGGCGTCGCCCCGCGCGACGGCTTCTATGAGGTGAGAACGCAGAGCGGCGATGTCGTCACCTGCGGGGCGCTGGTCAATTGCGCCGGCCATGGCGCGCATGAGGTCGCGCGCGCCATCGAAGATTATCCGGTCGAGAAAATCCCGCCGCGTTTTCTGGCCAAGGGCAATTATTTCACCGTCTCCGGCCGCACGCCTTTTTCCCATCTCGTCTATCCGCTGCCGGTCGAGGGCGGCCTCGGCGTCCATGTGACGCTCGATCTCGGCGGACGCATGCGGCTCGGCCCCGACGTCCAATGGGTGGATGATTTGGACTACACCCCGGTCTCGGGACAGGAGGAGGATTTTCGCGCGGCGGTGATGCGCTACTGGCCGGGAATTGAAAAGCGCGAGATCGCCAGTTCTTATTGCGGAATCCGCCCCAAGATCACCGGCCCCGGCGCCGAGGCCGCCGATTTCCGCATCGACGGCCCGGAAACCCATGGCATGAAAAATCTGGTGAATTTTTTCGGCATCGAATCGCCGGGTTTGACATCGTCGCTGGCGCTGGCGGAATATGTCACCCCATTGCTCGACGGAAACGGAACCTGAAAAGCCTGCAACGCCCCTTGCACGAAGAGATCAAAAAGAATGTTCCATGCCTGCCGCAATGACGGAGCGCCCCGTTGAGCGCGCCGGAAGGCTTTGTTGATCTGATCCTTCCGACGGAAATTTCTGGTTGGGCCTGGAATTCTGAAGCGCCGAACGCGCGCCAGGAAGTCCGGATCGAAATCGATGGCGTCGTCGTCGCGCGGACCATCGCCAATATTTTCCGTCCGGATCTGCTGGGGGACGGCAAGGGCGATGGAAAATGTGGTTTTGTGGCCGCCTTGGACCGGCCGTTTTCAATCAGCCGCGACAATTTCAGATGCCTCGTCGGCGAGCAGGAGATTCCGCTAAGAATTGGCAAACGGGCCCTGCCCGAGGATGCGGCGGCGCACAGGCCCCCCGAGGATGACGATTTCAGCAATGCGGCCTTTCCAGTCTTCATTATCGGCTCGCCGCGCTCCGGAACTTCGATCCTGTCCGCCGCATTGCACGCAGCCGGCTATTCCGGCTACGACGAAGGACATTTGCTGAGCCTGATCAGGGTGTTGAGCGAAGTCGTCGACTCCTTTTTCGCGACTCATGATCTTCAATCCGATGGGCAACTGCTGTCCCACGTGGACAATGAAAAGATCAAACGCGCCATGGCGCTTGTGCTGAAGACGTTCCAGGAGTCGGCCCAACCCGCTGAACCGTGGGTCGACAAGACTCCGGGGACCGATATGTATTTTGCGGCTCCCTACATTCAGGAGTTCTGGCCTACCGCCAAATTCATCTTCGCCAAGCGCCGCGGCATCGAGAATATTGTCTCGCGGATGAAAAAATTCCCCGACGCGCCTTTCGCCGATCATTGCGAGGATTGGGCCAGCACCATGAGCGGCTGGCGCGTTCTGCGCGACACCGGCCTCGATTATATCGAAATCGACCAGATGGACATCGCCCGCCAGCCCATGACGGCGGCGAAAAGGCTTGTCGCCTTCCTGGACCTGCCAAGGCGCGCGATCGACGCCATCGCCTACGAAATGGCCAATTCCCGCCCCGAGGCGACAGGCGCCGAAGGTCCCGGAAAAATCTATTCGCTCGACTCGACCGGCTGGACGGACGAGCAGATCGGCGTCTTCCGAAAGACCTGCTCCACGGAAATGGCGGCCTTCGGCTACAGTTATGACGAAAGTTACCGGCGGGGGTAGGAGGCGCTCGCCGGGCGCGCGAAAAATCCTTGGCCCCACCGAAAGCGGCTATATATTTCCCTTACGGCAGGAAACGAGTCCGCACCGGATATTTCCATACGCCTGAGAGAGAACCATGCCGATGCAAAGCCGGCGCTTCCTTTCCCTCGCCTTGGCCTTTTTTTCGGCCTTTCTTCTTTCCTCCGCCCCGGCGAGCTCCCGCCCGGAAATTTGGTTTGGGCCGCTCGCGGCGTATAACAATATATATTATGGTCGGGTCGGCATTTCCGATTTTCAGGAGCTGTTCAAACCGGGGGCCGATTGGAGCGTGGCTGCCTCAGACATCCAAGTCTTGGAAATCGGGGTACCGTATATGCGAACCGCGTCTGATGACGACCTCCGGCAGGTTTTCGCATTTCTTAAGCGGCATCATATCGCCCTCGCTATCGGCGTCGGTATATTGCCTTACAATTTGCCCTGTCACCCTGTTGAAGGCCAGGATACTGACCAGTTGACGATCGCGCGACGATTTCGGCGTCTGGGCGGGCAGATCGATTTTTTTGCCGCAGACAGCCCCCTCGCCGTGGGCTACGTCAATCCGACGCCCGGCTGCAACCTACCCACCGAAATCCTCGCCCAAAAAGCCGCCGAGACGGCAAGAGCAATCCGCTCGGTGTACCCCAACGTGCAATTCATCGATGTTGAACCGGTGTCGAACTTCAAGGAGCCTGACGTTCCCCTCCTGATTAGCAGATGGCACGCTGCCTTCGCCGCGACCTTCGGAGAGCCTTTTGCCAATTTCCGTTTCGACATCGACTGGCATAGCCCGTGGCAGCAACGCGTTCTCTCGATTTACACTCAAATGCAGCGCGACCACATGCCCGTGCAGGTATACTGTGACGGTAGCGCCGCTGATTTGACCGACGCAGCTTGGATCGCCGCGGGCAAAACGCGTTGCGCTCAATTCGTCAAATTAACAGGGGACAAACCCCAGGCTTTCCTTCTCGATTCCTGGTTCCCCCACCCGAATCACGCTCTCCCAGAAAGCGACCCGAACAGCTTCACGCACATGATTTTGGATTTTGCGGCGCAGCCGCCCAACTGAGAATGGCGTCCCAACTTAATCCGCCCCGCGAGAGCTGAAATCGGCACATTCGGAATTACAGCGCAGAAAATCCCGCCGGAGTCTCTGATGGTCACCTCTATTCAAACTGATTTTGATGAATATGTTGCAGTCCACCCTCACTGGCGGGGCCATTTGCTCTTATCACGAGTTAATAACCAACTAGTACACAAAGAGACGCAATCAACGGGCATATATGAGCGTAACAACGATATACTTTCTGTGAAATGGGATAAATTTCCGCCGGAAACCTTCGTTTTACAAAGTGGAAGCTTCATAAAAATAGAAACTCTTGACCATAGCTCAAGAGCATCTGCTGAGCGAATTATAGAACGCCATAATATAATGTCACATAATACGCCAACTGTCTCTGTATTGACCGACACAGTATCTGCTGATTTTTATTTCCCTCTCTGGCACAAATATTATGGCGATCAATTTGGTGCCGATAATTTGCATGTTATCTCGTTCGGCGGTGAAGAGAACTCATTTCATGATTTCGAATTTGGGTCATTAGAGAGTATGCCGGAGTTCAATAATATTGATCGAGCGCGGCATATCACAAATAAGTGCAAGGAATTGCTTCAGATTTCTGACCTCGTAATTAGATGCGATGTCGATGAGTTCCTTTTACCAGACCCAAGGAAATACGAAAACCTGAAACATTATATTTCTGAATTGCAGGCCCCGTATGTAACCGCCTATGGGTACAATGTTTTTCAGGTAGAGGCAGAACCGCCGTTGGATTTCGGAAAAAAGATTTTAACCTCACAGAGGCGCTACGCTTATCCGATCGATGCGCTCTGTAAAACCTGCATCGTTTCAATGCCTCTACGTTGGGACCCCGGTTTTCACAGTGCTTCAGTGCTCCCGTTTTTTGACGAGCTTTACCTTTTTCACATGAAATTGGCAGATCTCGATTTGCAAGCGGAACTTGGGGCAGCGATTGCCCGCAGGGCCAATGAGCAACATTTTCAATCGTATCATTCATTGCCGAAAGATGTCTTTATGAAACAAATGCGGGACCGCCTCGCTCGGCACCCAATATTGAATGGATTCGAAGCGTTTTCTTCTAAAGCATACTTTGCCGCCTACTTGAACAAAATCGTATGCAAAAACAGGCTATTCGGCATTACCGAATTTGCACACGACGCCGCAACCGTTGAAATACCAGTCGAATTCTCTGGATATTTATAAATTTGTGTCCAGCCACGTCGTCAGGGGCCTGTTAGACCAGCGCGTAGAATTCGCGTTGCTAAGCGCCATGCCCTAAATATCGCCCGCAGCGAAAAGCCATGTCTGCTTCAGTTCGTCCGGCATAATTTCGATAGGCAGCGCTTTGAAGGCATGGACAGCGCATCTCATACTTTCGGCTGCCGAATTCAGAATTGCCGAATGCGCCGCTTTGATCTGCGGGTCGCTCAGCATCTGCTTATTTCCCTCTCGACCTGCGGCGCCCGCGCTAGCGCCCGCGCGTCCTGGGTGTAGTTTTCTTCACGAACAAATTGGAGGCTGTACCTGAAACTGCCCGCCAAACCTCCTCGCTGCAACTGAGCCGACGCGAACGGCGTATCGTAGTCGTTACGGCGATCACCATAACCGCGTGCTTTTTTCCAAATAAATTCCTCCGCAGACTTAACATAATAATGATTTATCCAAGCATTTTTCGCAACCTGAACATCAGAAAGCGCCATATCTCCAGATATATTGAACGTATGCGGATTTCTAAGATCGTTAACAAAACTACACTTACTATCGTTAAATGACTTTGGATAATGACATAATGAGTAAATAAATTTATTAGTTCTAAATATTGTCTTGATATGGTGATTAGGGAATTGTTCTGTAGCTCTGAAACGTCTTATTGTTAGGTCGTTTAACCACATTTTATTACCGTTAGTCCCAAAAAATATCCAGTTCAAGGCAATTGCGTCGGCAGATGTCAGTTCATTCCAATTTAAATATTCAGAAACGCTACCGAACTTGTCGAAATCCATCATGATGAACTCGTCAGCATCTATGATCGCCGTCCATTTGTAGTTCAACGTATCCGGCAATATCGATAGCGCGTGGCCATAGGCTTTGTATTGTGCGAGCGCATCACCGAGATCGCTATTTTCCAGCCAGGTGATCAGGCCGGCATTCGCCATTGCCGCGAGCAAGGCGTCCGACCCATCGGTGTTGTTGTTGCTGTAAATAAAAATGTCGCGAATGCCGATGCTGCGGTGCCAGGCAACCCATTCGAGAAGATAAATTCCCTCGTTTCTGACTGTCGCCACGATGCAGACGTCCTTTCTTGGCTGCACCTTTCGGCGTGCGAGAGCGTTCAACGCATAAGGAATGGTTGCAATGCGCGGGTCGCTGGGATCGCGCGCGACCGGGTTGGTCTCCTGCGTCACCCGTTCGAAACGCGGCGAGGACGTTTCACCGGCGGCGCGCCGGTTCAGCCAGGCTGCGAGCCTCGGCAGAGCGATTTTCGCCCAGGGATCGGAGGGAAACAGTTTCGCTATGTCCTGGAGCGCACGATCGGACTTAACGATCAGGGAACTGAGATAGTCCAACTGCTCCAACGGGAAAGAACTATAAGGCTGAGACGAGACTACCCGGGCCAATGCGCTGTATGGATCGGCAAGGGCGGCGACAAAGGCGGCTATGGGGGATGCGGGAAATTCATTCCCAGCCCAAGATTCCGCGATAGAGCGCGCCGTGGACGGAACAACGTCAAGCTCAAGCGGTTCCAATCGAAACGTCTCCCATTCGTCCGGAGTGGTCCGGTTGATCTCCACAGGCGCAGCAGCCCCATCCTTGGAAGGATGGGCGCACAGATAATGTCGCGTGGCGGGATTCTGGCAGCGAAAGCCACCCGCAACCTGCTTCATAATCTAAGGCGCAACACGCCCCGGGGAAATTCTCGGCGGAAGCTTCAGCCCCCGATCAGGCTGTTCAGCGGTCAAGAGAATCATCCGTCGACGGTTATCGAATACCCATCCGAACAAGGGAACAAACGCCTTTGCCGCCAAACCCTCCACTGGCAGCGCGGCGACGGAGCTCTCTTCGCCGACGCAACGATGCAGGTTCCGCGAGAACGAAATGATCCGGTAGCAATGGGCCGCCGAGTTCTCGGGGACGCTTTGGCTAACAACGCTGCTTTAGGCTTGCGGCGGCATCAGCCTGGACAGTCGTACGACGTTTCACCGATGCGATCCAAAATTCCCTTCCAGGCAGACTTCGATTGCATTCGCGTCGATCCACTCATCTGTGTTGAAAACGTCAAGCCCATAAGGACCGCTGCTGTGAAATAAGCCGGTAACGTTTAATGGAATTCCTTCAGTTCTGCCGCTTCGGGCAATGTATAATTGCGCGCTGTTTGATATGGTTTCTGATCGACCAGCTTGAAGCGTTGGTAGCCCATGCGCTTGAGCAAAGCGATTTGGTCAAATTTGTAACACTCGACCGAGATGAATTCAGCATAAACTCCCAGTCTCGAGCATCCCTGTTAAAAACGACGCTCGGCTCCCACAATGTCGATCTTAACGTACCGTTAGCCTTTTGGCGATGAGCGTGATCCAATCAATTGTCGGAACGTCGTATTCGGTGTAATCGTCAGGCACTTCCGCACGCTTTGCCTGCCCCGATAGCCCTTGATGGACATTATTGCCGAATATTTTTAACGTAGGCGCCGAATCGTTGACAGGCGGGAAATTCAAGACTCGTCGCGTCCCGGCCTCGACATATTGCGAAAATCTTTTTTTTACGCTTTTCACAGCTATTAGGATCGGCCTCAACTGCGATAACATCAAAGCCCTTTGCAAGGTAATATGCGGTGTCATTACCTTCAGAAACACCGATGTCCATGATCAGCTTATCGTTGGGAGTCAACTTCGACCAATCCATTACACAGTCCTTGGCTCGCCGCTGATTGGAAATTCAAAGCTTATAAGCCCCGACGATTTTTACCACCCGCCGCCCTGCGCCAGCCATAGGCGAGCGGAGTCGGACGATGTCGGCGGCGATCTTGGCCGCGGTTCTGAGAATTCTTTTTGCCTCCGAGAAAGAACCCGCGCGACGGACCGACCTGAATTGGTTCTCAGGTTGGAAACTGGAGCGCTCATTGCCGCTTCCTATCACGCCTCCAAAAGTCCTGTCAGCCGCAAATATGCCTGCAAATGGGCCGATCTCGCCCCTTGCGGCGGCAGGAGCCCCCCTCAGGCGAAATCCATGATCGCCGCGTCCACGGCCAGCGAGTCGCCTTCCTTGCATTTCAGCGCCTTGACGGTGGCGTCGCGTTCGGCGCGCAGCACGTTTTCCATTTTCATCGCCTCGACCATCGCCAGCGCGTCGCCGGCTTTGACCTCCTGGCCTTCCTTGACATAGAGCGCCTTGACCAGGCCCGGCATCGGGCAGAGCAGGGATTTCGACGTGTCGGCGAGCTTTTTCTCGGGCATCAGGGCGAAAAGCGCGGCCTCGCGGCGGGTGAAGACGCGGGCCTCGACGCTCACGCCCGCATGGGCGATGAGAAAACCGTTGAGGATCGGGCGGACCTGAACCGCGATGCTTTCGCCGTCGATCAGCCCGTCCCACACCGGCTCGCCGGGAACCCAGTCGGATTCCAGGCGATGGGCGTGGCCGCCTTCGGCGAAGCGCACCAGAAGCGCGCCGTCGCCGGTTTCGATTTCGATGTCGAAACGATGCTTGTCGAGCGTCACCGAGCGGGCGGTCAGGAACCGCACCGGCTTCTGCGTCAGCATCTGCCCGGAAATCTGGCGCTTGCGGTCGTTGTGGAGATTGTCGACGAAGGCCGCGACCGCCGCCATGCGATGGGCGATCTCGCCTTTGGCTGTCAGCGGCGAGAAGCCGCCGGGATATTCCTCGGCGATGAAGGCGGTCGAGAGATGGCCCAGGCGCCAGCGCTCATGCTGCATCAGCGACGACAGGAACGGGATATTGTGGCGGATGCCGTCGATGACGAAGGCGTCGAGCGCGCGCGCCTGCGCGTCGATGGCGGTCAGGCGGTCGCCGGCGTGGGTCACCAGCTTGGCGATCATCGGATCGTAATAGATCGAGATTTCGCCGCCTTCGAAGACGCCGGTGTCGTTGCGCACCGTGACGCCTTCCGCGCGCCCCTCCTCCGGCGGGCGATATTTCACCAGCCTGCCGGTCGAGGGCAGGAAATTGCGGGTCGGGTCCTCGGCATAGACGCGGCTCTCGATCGCCCAGCCCTTGAGGTGAACGTCGTGCTGCCTGATCGCCAGCACCTCTCCCGCCGCGACGCGGATCATCTGCTCCACCAGGTCGATCCCGGTGATCAGCTCGGTCACCGGATGCTCGACCTGGAGCCGGGTGTTCATTTCGAGGAAATAAAAGCTCTTGTCCTGGCCGGCGACGAATTCGACCGTGCCGGCGGAATCGTAATTCACCGCCTTGGCCAGCGCCACCGCCTGCTCGCCCATCTTCCGGCGGGTCTCGTCGTCGAGCAGCGGCGAGGGCGCCTCCTCGATCACCTTCTGGTTGCGGCGCTGGATCGAACATTCGCGCTCGCCGAGATAGATGACATTGCCGTGCTTGTCGCCCAGCACCTGGATTTCGATATGGCGCGGGTTGACGATGAATTTTTCGACGAAAACCCGGTCGTCGCCGAAACTGCTCTTGGCTTCGGACTTCGCCCGCGCAAAACCTTCGGCGACCTCCGCCTGGCTGTGGGCGATGCGCATGCCCTTGCCGCCGCCGCCCGCCGAAGCCTTCAGGATCACCGGATAGCCGATGCCGTCGGCGATTCTTGTCGCCTCTTCCGGCGTCTCGATCACGCCCAGAAAGCCCGGCACCGTGCTGACCTTGGCGGCGTTGGCGAATTTCTTGGATTCGATCTTGTCGCCCATCGCTTGAATCGCCCCGACATTGGGGCCGATGAAGACGACGCCGTTGGCCTTGAGCGCCTCGGCGAAGGCGGCGCGCTCGGACAGGAAGCCATAGCCGGGATGGACGGCCTCGGCGCCGGTCTTCTTGCAGGCGTCGACGATCTTGTCGATGACCAGATAGGACTCGGCCGCGGGCGCCGCGCCGATATGCACGGCCTCGTCGGCCATGGCGACGTGAAGCGCGTCCTCGTCGACGTCGGAGAAAACGGCGACCGTCTTTATGCCCATGCGCCGCGCGGTCTTGATGACGCGGCAGGCGATTTCGCCGCGATTGGCGATCAGGATTTTCTTGAACATTCAGGCCCCGAAACCAAGCGGGCCGGCCTTGCGGAAACAAGGGCCCAGCACGCCTCTGGATCGAAACGCTTTTATGGGAAGCGGCCCCTCTCGTCCAGCAGCCGAAGGTTTAATTTGCATCGCAAACAGCCGGCGCGGGAATCTGCCGGCGCTCCGGCGGATTCCCGCGCCTGATTTCTCGCGTTGCTTTAGTCCTCGCGGGCGAGTTCGGCCTGAACCTCAGGGGCTGCGAGGCGGGCGCGGACGGCGCCGATCAGCCAGCGCCGGGGCCTGATGGGCCTCGGCCAGCACATTGGCGAGCAGAGCGGCGCCGGTCGGCAGGCGGCAACGGTCGGCCTCGCGCAGCAGCCATTCGGCTTGCTCATCGACGACGACCCCGGTCGGCCGGCGCTGCCAGACCACGTGATCCGTCAGGCATTCGACGAAAAACTCGGTCCATTCGGCGCAGGGCGCGTCCTGGGCGCGCTCGAGATCGAACAGGGCCTCGGCCTCGTCGCGGCTCGCGCCTTCATCCTCGAACAAGGCGCGGCGCAACTGGCGCACGTCGGAAGCCGAGAGGTTTCTGCCGGCCTCGGCCAGGGAAGAAATCAGGGTGCGGCGCTCGTCGAGAGCCTCGAGCCCAAAAAGCGAAATTTTCGCGGCGCTTGCTTGGTTCATGATCGGCGTCTCCGTCATGACCGAAGCTAGAACGCGCCAACTTGCTCGAAGCTAAAGGATTAGAGTCAACGACTGGAAAGGTTAACCCGTTCTTGGCGCGGAAATCCCGACCGCGCTCAGAGGTGATCGTCGCCGCGCCGGTAGCCGCGCCGGTGATAGAGCAGGCTCGCGCCCTCGTCGCGGCGCGCCACCTCCTCGACTAGGCCGAGGAGAATGTGGTGGGTGCCGACTTCCCTCACTTCGATCAGGCGGCAATCGAAATTGGCGAGCGCGCCATTGAGCAGCGGCGCGCCGGTCGCCCCTTTGCGCCACGCGCCATGGGTGAATTTCTCGGCGAAATGCTCATTGGTGCGGCCGGCGAACACATCGGCGAGTTTCTGGTCCTCGACCCCGAGCGAATTGACGCTGAACACCTTGTTTTCAAGAAAGCGCGGCGTCGAGGGCGACTTCCGGTTGACGCAGACGAGCAGGGTCGCCGGATGGTCGGTGACGGAAGCGAGCGCGGTCACCGTCATGCCCGCGATTCCCGCCGGCCCGTCGGTGGCGACGATATGGACCGGCGAGGCGATTTCGCTCATCGCGTCGCGATAGGCCTGCGGATCCAGCATCAACGTCCCTTCAACATGCGGGTTCAACGGTCGCCGCGGCGGCCCGCGATTTCTCGCGGACTGCTCTTAACCCGTTGCGAAAACATTTGAAAGGACGAGGCCGGCCTCTTTCCTCCCGTCGTCCGGTCAGTTGGCGCGGGTCCAGTCGTAGCTCTTGCAGATCCAGCCGCCCATCACGCAGCCGGCGGTGGTCAGCGAACCGCCCGAAAGCGTCATCTTGCCCGAATAGGTGTGGCCGTCGTCGGGATTGAAGGCCGAGCCGCGCCATTGGTCCGCGCCGGACGGCTTCATGTCGTAAAAGACGCGCTGGCCGATATGGGCCGGCAAATCCTTGTCCCTCAGCCAGACGACGACGCCGCAAAGCGCCGCGCCGCAATGCGAAAACTTCACCTTCGACTTGCCGTCGGTGCGCAGCCAGACGCCGGTCGCGTCGCCGGCCCAAGCGCCAGCCCCGGAAACCGCGATCACAGCCGCGGCGAGAACGATCGCCTTCACCATCTTCATCTTGAGTTCCTCCCTGGCTCGCGGCGACTTTGTCCGGCCGCTCCGCCGAGGATAGCCCGAACAAGATTTCGTTCAAGGCTGGACTTTCTTGCCCCGCTCACTCCACCGTGACGCTCTTGGCCAGATTGCGCGGCTGGTCGACGTCCTTGCCCATGAAGACCGCCGTGTAATAGGCCAGCAACTGGATCGGCGCGGCATAGACGATGGCCGCGAAATCGGGCGCCATGTCGGGCAGGCGGATTTCGCCGGCGAGCGAGACGGCGGAGGCGTTGATGGCGTGGGCGTCGCCGACCATGATGATCCTCCCGCCGCGCGCCGCCACTTCCTGAAGGTTCGAGACCGTCTTTTCCAGCACCGGGTCGGTCGGCGCGATCACGATCACCGGCAATTGCTCGTCGATCAGCGCGATCGGCCCGTGCTTCAGCTCGCCCGCCGCATAGCCTTCGGCGTGGATATAGGAGATTTCCTTGAGTTTCAGCGCGCCTTCCAAAGCCAGCGGGTAGGACGGGCCGCGCCCCAGATAGAGCACGTCGGTGGCCTTGGAGAGGTGGTGCGACAGGGCCTCGATCCCCGGTTCGAGCTTCATCGCCTCCGCCAGCAGGCCGGGGACCACCATCAGCTCGTTGACCAGCCTTTTCTCGTCCGCCACGTCGAGCACGCCGCGCGCGCGCCCCAAAGCGATGGCGAGCGCGGCCAGAACCGTGAGCTGGCAGGTGAAGGCCTTGGTCGAGGCGACGCCGATTTCCGGCCCGGCCAGCGTCGGCGCGGCGACATCGCTTTCGCGCGCGATGGTCGAGGTCGGCACATTGACCACGCCCATCACTTTCTGGCCGTGGGCCTTGGCGAAGCGCAGGCCCGCCAGCGTATCCGCGGTCTCGCCCGATTGCGAGACCACGATCATCAGCCCCTGCTCCGGCAAAGGCGCGTCGCGATAGCGGAATTCGGAGGCGACATCGACCTCGACCCGCAGGCGGGCGAAACGTTCGAACCAATATTTCGCGATCATGCCCGCATAATACGCGGTGCCGCAGGCGGTGAGGGTGACGCCGTTGAGGCTGGCGGCGTCGAAAGGAAGTTCGAACGGCAGTCGCACGCAGCCGGCGGCGAAATCGATGTAATGGGCGAGCGTGCGCGCCACGACCTCCGGCTGCTCATGGATTTCCTTGGCCATGAAATGACGGTAATTGCCCTTGTCCACCAGGAAGGCCGAGGCCTGGGTCTTGAGTCTGGGACGTTCGACCACGCGATCGTCCTCGTCGCGGAATTCGGCCGAACCGCGCCGCAGGATCACCCAGTCGCCGTCCTCGAGGTAAGTGATGGTGTCGGTGAAGGCCGCGAGCGCCAGGGCGTCCGAGCCGAGATACATTTCCCCGCCCTCGCCATAGCCCACCGCCAGGGGCGCGCCGCGACGCGCGCCGATCAGCAGATTGTCCTCGCCATTGAACAGGAAGGCGAGCGCGAAGGCGCCCTTGAGCCGGGGCAGGCTCGCGGCCACCGCCTCGACCGGCGACAGGCCGCGATTGAGTTGTTCGGTGACCAGATGGGCGACGGCCTCGGTGTCGGTCTGGGTGACGAATTCATGGCCGAGCGCGGCCAGTTCCTCGCGCAATTCGCGGAAATTCTCGATGATCCCGTTGTGAACCACCGCGAGCTTTTCGGTGGCGTGGGGATGGGCGTTGTTCTCGGTCGGACGGCCGTGGGTCGCCCAGCGGGTGTGGCCGATGCCGACCCGGCCGAAAAGCGGCTTTTCCTGCAGCAATGCTTCGAGATTGCGCAGCTTGCCCTCGACGCGCCGACGCTCCAGCCGGCCCTCTTCCAGCGTGGCGACGCCCGCCGAATCGTAGCCGCGATATTCGAGCCGCT
Source organism: uncultured Pseudomonadota bacterium (assembly GCA_963748385.1). Lineage (GTDB taxonomy): Bacteria > Pseudomonadota > Alphaproteobacteria > Rhizobiales > Beijerinckiaceae > Rhodoblastus. The sequence continues at coordinate 28,706 of CAVVIQ010000013.1, read as the reverse complement.
TCAGGGCGTCGATCAAGGCGCCCGCGACCGGGCCCTGACCGAGAATGCCGACAATGCCACACATGAATTTGCTGTCTCCGTTCGAATCCCTGGCTCAGGAAAGGCTTGGTTCAAGTCTGGGCGCAAATCAATTTGCGTGACATTTTTTTACCCGCATCGCGCTGAAGCTCACTTCGCCGCCTTGCGCGCCGCCATTTTCTTGCGGAAGGTCGCCGCCCAGCCGGGAATGACCGCCTGCCGGCCGCGCGCCACCGCCAGGGCTTCGGCCTCGACGTCCTTCGTCACCACCGAACCCGAACCGACATAGGCGCCGTCGCCCACCTCGATCGGCGCGACCAGGGCCGAATTCGAGCCGATGAAGGCGTCGGCGCCGATCCTGGTGCGATATTTCAGGAAGCCGTCGTAATTGCAGGTGATGACGCCGGCGCCGATATTGGCGCGCGGGCCGACGCTGGCGTCGCCGACATAGGACAAATGGTTGACCTTGGCGCCCTCGCCGATCTCCGCCTGTTTGATCTCGACGAAATTGCCGATCCGCGCCTTGGTCGCCAACCTGGCGCCCGGGCGCAGGCGGGCATAGGGGCCGATCGCGACATTTCTGGCCATAGTCGCGCCTTCGAGATGCGAGAAGGAATGGATGACGCAACCCTCGCCGACGGTCACGCCGGGGCCGAAAACGACATGGGGCTCCACCAGGACATCCGCCCCCAGCACGGTGTCGAAGGAAAGGAAAACCGTCTCCGGCGCGACCAGGGTCGCGCCGTTCAGCATGGCGTCGCGGCGCAGGCGATTCTGGATTTCCGCCTCGGCGGCGGCGAGTTGGACGCGGTCGTTGACGCCGAGCACTTCCTCCGCCAGCGCCATGACACAAGCGCAGGTCGCGCCCTCGACGCGGGCGATGGCGACCGCGTCGGGCAGATAAAATTCATTCTGGGCGTTGGAATTGCCGATCCGCGCCAGCCAGTCGAGCGCCCTCGCGCCGTCGAGCGCCATCAGTCCGGCGTTGCAGACGCCGACCGCAAGTTCCTCGAGGCTAGCGTCCTTGTGCTCGCGGATCGCCAGCAGGGCCCCGTCGCCGTCGGTCAGCAGGCGGCCATAGCCGGTCGGGTCGGCGGGCGCGAAACCGAGCGCCGCCACGCCCGCGCCCTGGCTGAGCCTTTCGCGCAGGTGGGAAAGCGTCTCGGGACGAACCAGAGGCGTGTCGGCGAAAAGGACCAGAACGTCGTCATAGCCCTCGGCGATGGCTTCACGCGCCGCGAGAACCGCATGGGCGGTGCCGAGCCGCTCGGCCTGGACGAAGACCCGCGCGCCCGGCGCCCGAAGGCGCGTCTCGGCGGCGACATCCTCGCGCCCCGGCCCGACCACCACGGCGAGCGCGTCGGCGCCGGCCTTCTCCACGGCGTCGAGCACATGGGCGAGCATGGAGCGTCCCGCGATCCTGTGCAGCGCCTTGGGCAGGCTGGAGCGCATGCGCTTGCCCTCGCCGGCGGCGAGCACGACCGCGAGGCAGCGGCGCCGCGACGCGCCGGGGTCCTTTGGCGTGGTCATAACAATCCCTCGAAAATCGCTCGGCAGGTATAGGGGAGCGGCGGAAACCCGAAAAGCGAAAAATCGTCCTCGCCTCCGCCGCAATTTCGGGTATAACCCCGAGAATCAGAAAATTTGCGCGCGAGCGGGCGACACGGCATGCCCCACGCCCACCTTCGGGACGGATTGGACGGCCCTGTCGATGCTGAAGCGACGCGACCTCTTGCAACTGGCCGGATCAGCCGCCGCTTTCGCCGCCGTCAACCCCGTCTCTTCCGCTCTCGCCGACGACCAGGCGCCGCGGTCCGGGCCCTTCAGCCACGCCTCGGTGATCGATCTGGCCAAAAATCTCGCGGCCAAATCCTATTCCGCGCCCTCGACCGATCTGCCCAGCCCCTTTTCCGCTCTTTCCCGTGAGGCCTTCGGCGCGATCAAGGCCAAACCCGAGGGGCTGATCTGGAACGACAAGTCCAGCGGCTTCGTCATCGAACCCCTGCATCGCGGCTTCGTCTACACCTCGGCGATGCAGATCAATCTCGTCGAAAACGGGACGGCGCGGCGACTCAGTTACGACGCGGCCAATTTCGACTTCGGCGGGTTGCGGCTGCGCACGCCGCCGACCGATCTTGATTTTTCCGGATTCAGGGTGCTGCTGCGCAACGACCAGGGCGATCTGCGCGAACTCGCGGTCTTCCAGGGCGCGAGCTTCTTCCGTTCCGCCGCGCCGGGCCAGATTCTCGGCGTGACCTCGCGCGGCCTTTCAATCCGCACCGCCGACCCGCGCGGCGAGGAGTTCCCGCTGTTCCGGGCGGTCTGGATCGAAAAGGGGAGCGTCGCCGACAACGCCCTGACGATCAGCGCCTTGCTCGATTCCGACAGCGTCGCCGGCGCCTATCGCTTCACCATCCATCCCGGCGACGCGACCATCATCGATGTCGAATGCTCGCTGTTCCCGCGCGCCCCGATCGATGTTTTCGGGCTCGCGACCATGAGCGCGACCGCCTTGTTCAGCCCGCTCGACCGGCGCGGCGACGACGACGTGCGCGACGCGGCGGCGGAAGTGACCGGCCTGCAGATGCTCACCGGCCGCGGCGAGTGGATCTGGCGCCCGGTCGCCAACCGCGCCAACCTCCAGATTTCCGAGTTCGTGGACCAGAATCCCAAGGGTTTCGGCTTCCTCCAGCGCCATCGCGCCTTCGACGATTTCTACGATTTCGCTGCCCACTGGGAGCTGCGGCCCTCGCTCTGGGTCGAACCGATCGGCGACTGGGGCGACGGCGCCGTGGAGCTGGTCGAAATTCCCTCCGACAACGAAACCGCCCAGAACATCGTCGCCTTCTGGCGGCCCAAGGCTCCCCTGGTCAAGGGCCAGCAGGCCGATTTCGCCTATCGCCAGTTCTGGTGCTGGACGCCGCCTTCACGTCCGGCCGCCGCCGAGACCGTCGATTCGCGGGGCGGACGCGTCCCGGGCGTCAGGCAACGGCGCTTCCTCGTCAAATTCCGCGGCGACGCCTTCGCCGATCGGGCCCGCGTCGCGGCCCTCACGCCCAATCTTTCCGTGACCCCTGGCAAGGTTGTCGTCCAGAAAGTCTATCCGGCGGCGGATCGCAAGAGCTGCTATGTGCAGTTCGACATCGATCCCGGCGGCGAGACCGCCTGCGAGATCCGCCTGACCCTGGATTTCCAGGGCGCGCCCCAGACCGAGACCTGGCTCTATCGATGGACGCAGTGATGGACTCCGCCCCCGCTCCGGCCGCCGTCGCGCCGCTTGCGCCGGCCATGCCGCAGGAATCCCCGATTCCCATGCCGGAGCAGAAGCTGTTCCGTTTCGACGCGGCGAAGGAGCGGCGCAAATTCGTCCGCGACGTCGCCGCGCCCTGGCTGTCGCGGGTCGTCACCTTCGGCGGCGGCCTCGCCCTGACCGCCTGGGGCGGCTACCAGATGTATCTTGTCATCGACGTCGGCGGCATCACTTTTCCGAAATGGGCGCTGCTCGTCCTGTTCCTCGCCAATTTCTCGTGGATCGCGCTGTCCTTCGCCGCTTCGATCGTCGGCTTCGTCCATCTGCTGATCGCCCGCCCCCAGCCCTCGCCCCTGCCCGCGAAGCTCGCGAGCCGCACCGCCGTCATCATGCCCATCTACAACGAGGCGCCCTCGCGCGTGTTCGGGGCGGTCCAGGGGATCCACGACGACGTCGATGCGACCGGACATGGCGAGGCCTTCGACTGGTTCCTGTTGTCCGATTCGACCGATCCCGACGTCTGGATCGCAGAGGAGCGGGCGTTGATCTCCCTGCGGCGCCGGCTGGGGCCCCAGGCCCGCGTCTATTACCGCCACCGCGACAGGAACACTGCTCGCAAGGCGGGCAATGTCGCCGATTTCGTCTCGCGCTGGGGCGCGTCTTACGACCACATGGTGGTGCTCGACGCCGACAGCCTGATGACCGGCCAGGCCATCGTTTCGCTCGCCGCGACGATGGAGGCCGATCCCGACGCCGGCATCATCCAGACCCTGCCGCTGATCATCAACCGCAACACGCTTTTCGCCCGCGTCCAGCAATTCGCCGCCCGCATCTACGGTCCGGTCATCGCCGACGGCCTTTCGTGCTGGATGGGCCGCGACGGCAATTACTGGGGCCATAACGCGATCATTCGCGTAAAGGCCTTCGCCGACCATTGCGGCCTGCCCCATCTCAGGGGCAAGCCGCCGTTCGGCGGCCATATCCTTTCACACGACTTCGTCGAGGCCGCGCTGATGCGCCGCGCCGGCTACAGCGTCTATATGCTGCCGTCGCTGCCGGGCTCCTTCGAGGAATGCCCGCCCTCACTGATCGACACGGCCATTCGCGACCGCCGCTGGTGCCAGGGCAATCTTCAGCATATCAGCGTCCTGCCGGCCCTGGGGCTCGTTCCCGCGACGCGCCAGCATTTCGCCACCGGGATCATGGCCTATGTCGCCTCGCCGCTGTGGCTCGCCCAACTGCTGGTCGGCATCCTGCTGGTGCTGCAGGCGAAATATATCCGGCCGGAATATTTCACCTCCGACTTCACCTTGTTCCCGACCTGGCCGGTGTTCGACGCCGAAAGGTCGCTGGAGCTGTTCATCCTCACCATGGCGGTTCTGCTCGCGCCCAAACTCTTCGGCCTGATCGTCGCCTTGTTCGACGCCCCGACCCGGCGCGGCGCCGGCGGCGCGCTCCGGCTTGTCCTCTCGACCCTGTTCGAGGTGGTGATGTCGGCGCTGCTGGCGCCGATCATGATGATGGTCCATTCCGGCCATGTGCTGCACATCCTCTTCGGCTTCGACACCGGCTGGGAGCCGCAGCGGCGCGACGACGGCTCGGTGCCGTTCAAGTCGATCATTCGCCGCCATCGCGACCATGTCGTCCTCGGCGTGATTTCGCTGATCGCGGCGCTTCTGATCTCTCCCTCGCTGGCCGCCTGGATGTCGCCGACCATCGCCGGCCTGATCCTGGCGATCCCCCTGTCCTGGGGCACGGGGCTGAAATCGGTGGGCATGGTTTTTCGCCGCGCCGGGCTGCTGGCCACGCCCGAGGAAAACGCGCCGCCGCCGATCGCGACCCGCGCCAACGCTCTTTCCGAGGAGCTCGCGTCGGAAGGCTTCGACAGGGCGGACGGACTGCGCGTGCTTCACCAGGACCCGGAATTCCGCGACGTCCACGAGGCGTTCCTGCCGCCGCCGGTCCATCATACGCGCGGCGACATCACCCCCGAGCGCGCGATGGCGATCGCCAAGCTCGGCGAGGCGCGCACGATCGAGGAGGCCTCCGCGTGGATCCAGCGCAAGGAGCGCGCGGCGCTGATGCAGGACCGCGCCCTGATCGCCTTGCTCGCGCGCCTGCCGGCCGCCGGCTCCGCCACGGCGGAGTGATGCAAATCGGCGACAGACGCCGCGAAAATTCCGGCGTCATTAATCCTGGGTTAATCCGGACGGCGGAAAATGTCGGGTCATGGAAAGCGGACGGCGAGCGTCCGCCCCGGAGCCGATCATGCACGACCTCATTCCGCCATCCAAGCCCACGCCGGCGCCTCGCGAGTCCTTCCAGCTCCGTGCGGACGAGCGGCCGGAGATCGAATTCCGCGCCGTCGACCCGCGCGGAGGCAGGCGCCGTTTCTTCGCCGCCTCCGGCCTGGCCCTGCTGCTGACGATCGGCCTGGGCTGGGCCGCCGCCACCCGCATGGACGCCTTTGCTCCGCCCGCGCCGGAAAAGCCTGACCCGGTGGCGATGGCGGCGGCGGAAGCCGTCAAGACCGCCAAGGCGCAGGGCCAGGAGCTGGCGACTTTGCGCGTCCATGTCGAGAGCCTCAGGAACAAGCTCGACGCCCAGGCGCGCCAGTCCCGGGCCTCGGAAGCGACCATAGCCACGCTGCAGAAGAATCTCGCCGACGCCAAGGCCGATGCGGCGGCGACCGCCTCCCAGCTCCAGGCGAGGCTCGAAAAGGTCAAGTCCGAGGCCGAGAAAATGGCGCAGCGCAAGGTGGACCACACGCCGACCGCCTCGATCGGCAAGCCCCTGCCCCATCCGGCGCAGGCCAAGGCGTCCCTCGAGCCCCGGCGCGGCCATGAAGCGCTCGGCCCCTATCGCGCCTTCGTCCTTCGCGATGTCGACGGCGACCACGCCCTGATCGAAGGCGCGGGGCGCGTGGAGGAAGTCGAACCCGGCGACATCCTGCCCGGCGGGGCGCTGGTCATGAGCATCGAGCGCCATGGCCAGGAATGGACGGTGAAGACCGACCGCGGCTATATCGGCCCCGATTTCGCCTCGGACGACTGACGCTCCGGAGATCTCAAAACTCGGGACGCAAGGCCATATGCGACGCGCGGGCTTTTGAAAACGCCTCGCGCAGCGCCGGCAGCATGTCCTCGACTTTTTCGCGCACGATGTAGCGGGCTTCATATTGCGGCCGGATGAAAGCCTGCGCGCGCATGTGGTCGATCAGCGCCAGCAGCGGAGCCCAGAAGCCGCCGACGTCGGCGATCAGCACCGGCTTGTCGTGGCGCTGCAATTGCACCCAGGTGAGCTGCTCGACCAGCTCCTCCAGCGTGCCGATGCCGCCCGGCAGCGCGATGAAGGCGTCGGCCTTCTCGAACATCAGGCGCTTGCGTTCGTGCATGTCGTTGACGACCAGCAGCTCCTGGACGTTTTCAAGCGCATGTTCGCGCTTTTCCAGAAAATGCGGGATGATCCCGGTGACATGGCCGCCGGCCTCCAGCGTCGCATGGGCCACCGCGCCCATCAGGCCTAGATTGCCGCCGCCATAAACAAGGCCGACGCCGTTTTCCGCGAGCGTCCTGCCCAAATCCCGCGCCGCCGCGACAAAGGCCGGATCCTCGCCGACCGACGAGCCACAATAAACGCAGATTTTGCGAATCTGATGCATGTGCTTTCCCTTTGTTTCTTTTTGTCGCGGCGGTCCGGGGGGGTCAAGGCCGGCGGCGATTTTCTCTTTTTGCGGATGGCGATTTCGGCGAAGGGCGAATAAATAGGACGCGACAGGCGGCCATGCCGCCGAATCGGAAATCGTAGAGGCGTCATGTCCGACAAGCCAGAAGCCGCGCCCGTCCTGCCCGTCCGCCTCGCCGATTACCGTCCGGCCGATTATCTCATCGACTCGGTCCATCTCGACATCAGCCTCGACAGAAGCGCGACAAAGGTCGTGTCGCGCCTGAAGCTCAGGCCCAATCCTTCCGGGATCGCCGGCGCGCCGCTCGTCCTCGACGGCGGCGACCTGAGGCCGGTGCGCGCGCTTCTCGACAACGAGGCGCTCGACCTCGCCGAGGTCGCGACGCCCGAAAGGCTGACGATCGCCCGTCCGCCGGCGCGCGTCTTCACGCTCGAGGTGGAAACCCTGCTCGATCCTTCGGCCAACACAAGGCTCGAAGGGCTCTACCGCTCCGGCTCGGCTTTCTGCACCCAATGCGAGGCCGAAGGTTTCCGCCGCATAACCTATTACCTCGACCGGCCCGACGTGATGAGCGTCTTCACCGTGCGCGTCGAGGCCGACAAGGCGGAGGCGCCGGTCCTGCTCTCCAACGGCAATCCCGTCGAACATGGCGACCTTCCCAACGGCCGCCATTACGCCGTCTGGCGCGATCCCTTTCCCAAGCCTTCCTATCTTTTCGCTCTGGTCGGCGGCGATCTCGGCGCGATCGAGGAAGAATTCGAAACCATGTCCGGCCGCAAGGTGAAGCTCGGGATTTATGTCCAGAAAGGCAAGGAGCACCGCGCCCATTACGCGATGGAATCCCTGATCCGCGCCATGCGCTGGGACGAATTCGTCTATGGCCGCGAATATGACCTCGACGTGTTCAACATCGTCGCCGTGCCCGATTTCAATATGGGCGCGATGGAGAACAAGGGCCTCAACATCTTCAACGACAAATATATCCTGGCGCTCCAGGAGACCGCGACCGACTCCGACTACGCCGGGATCGAGACGGTCGTCGCGCATGAATATTTCCACAACTGGACCGGCGACCGCATCACCTGCCGCGACTGGTTCCAGCTCTGCCTGAAGGAAGGCCTGACCGTTTATCGCGACCAGGAATTTTCCGGAGACGAGCGCTCGCGCGCCGTCGGGCGCATCGCCAATGTCCGCACTCTGCGCGCAAGCCAGTTCCCCGAGGACGCCGGTCCGCTCGCCCATAACGTGCGCCCGGATACCTATAACGAGATCAACAACTTCTACACCGCGACGGTCTATGAGAAAGGCGCCGAGATCATCCGCATGCTGCGGACCCTGATCGGCCATGAGGCCTATCACGCCGGCATGGCGCTTTATTTCCAGCGCTTCGACGGCATGGCCGCGACGGTCGAGGATTTCATTTCCTGTTTCGCCGAGAGCTCCGGCCGCGACCTGTCGCCATTTTTCCTGTGGTACAGTCAGGCCGGCACCCCGCGCCTCAAGGCGCGCGGGACCTATGACGCCGACGCAAAGACGTTTGCGCTCGACCTGTCGCAGGAGACGCCGCCCACCCCCGGCCAGCCCGAAAAAAAGCCGTTGGTCATGCCGATCCGGCTCGGCCTGATCGGACAGGACGGCCACGAAATCCCGCTTGTTCCCGAGGATCAGGCCGCCGCGCGCGAAGCCGAAGCCGGCGTTTTCGAACTGGCGGCCAAAGAGCGTCGCATCGTCTTCCGGAATGTGCCGAGCCGGCCGGTTCCCTCGTTGCTGCGCCGCTTTTCCGCGCCCGCCATTCTCGACATCGACCTCGCTGAGGACGATCTCCTGCTGCTCATGGCCCATGACTCCGACCCTTTCAACCGCTGGCAGGCGGCGCAAAGCTTCGCCACCCGGCTGATGATCCGCTCGACGGAAAAGATCCGGGCCGGCGAATTGCCGGATTTCAACCCGGCCTTCGCCGAGGCGCTGGGCGGCGTGATCGAGGCCGGCGAGGCCGACCCCGCCTTCGCGGCGCAAATGGCGATTCTGCCGAGCGAAAGCGACATCGCCCGCGACATCGGCTCCAATGTCGATCCCGACGCCATCTTCATGGCGCGGCGCGCGCTGCGCGAAGGAATTGGCGAGGCCCTCGGCGCCCGGCTGCTCGCGGCTTACGACCGCCTGACGAGCGACGCGCCGTTTTCGCCGGACGCCGCGAGCGCCGGACGCCGCGCCCTGCGCAACGCCTGCCTCGACCTCTACGCGACCGGCGCGCCGGAGGACGGCGCCGAAATCGCGATGCGCCAGTTCCAGCTCGGCGCCAATATGACCGACCAGATGGCCGCCCTTTCCACGCTCTGCGGCCACGCCACGGCGCAACGCGAGCGCGCGCTCGATTCGTTCTTCCGCTCCCACGCCGAAGAGCCCCTGATCATCGACAAATGGTTCTCGCTCCAGGCGACGATCCCGGAGCCCGAGACGCTGGAGCGGGTCAAGGGGCTCACGCGCCACCACGCCTTTAGCCTGACCAATCCCAACCGCGTGCGGGCGCTGATTTCCGCCTTCGCCAACGCCAATCCCACCGGCTTCAACGCCGCCGACGGCGCCGGCTACCTTTTCGTCGCTGAAACCGCCCTCGCGCTGGACGCCGTCAATCCGCAGGTCGCGGCGCGGCTGCTCTCGGCGTTCCGCTCCTGGCGCAATCTCGAAGCCGGCCGGCGCCAACTCGCGCGCGAGGCGCTTGAAGGCGTCGCCGCCCGGCAAAAGCTCTCGCCCGACCTGCGCGACATCGCCGCCCGCGCCCTCGCCTGAGCCCGGGGCCGAAGCGATACGCCAGTTTCGCGCAAGCCTGGCCGCCGGTCGGACGTCCAGCGAAGGCGTCGCCTTGTTTTCGCGCGGATCTCGCCGGAATCGCGCCGGAACTGGCTCGCTTGTCCGCCTCGCCGGCCGCCGGAGCCGTCCGAAGGACGAACGTCTTGTTTCGACTCTTCTTTTCGCCGTTTTTACTTTGGGCGCGCGCGGTGATGGCGCGTGAGCTGTTGAAATCGCATCCAATTTCCACTGCAAAAAACTCATGAATTAACGAAAATTTAGTCTGGACAAAAAGTCCAACTCGGATTCGAATGAGGGTGATTCGGGGGCGTCGCGGTAATGCTCCGGATCGCTGGATTTCACCACACCGGGAGCGTGTCATGGCGCGTGCGAACGCAGCCGATGCCTCGTTATGCCTTGAAGCCGCCCAGCCCCTCAATGGTCCCTGGACGTCCTCCGCCGCTGCGCCCGATGGCGGCGCCTCGGTGGCGCGGCTTTTTCCTCGCGGCGACTCCGCGCGGCCCGACCACCAGGCCGCGCCGCAAGCTCCCGCCGAGGCCCTTCGCGCAGAGCCTTCGCGGCGCGCGCGGCCGATGTCGGCGCCGCGCGCCGCCATTCCGACGCTGATCGCCCTTTTCCTGCTCACCCTGTTCGGCTTCGCCGCCGAGATCGCGCTGCAAAGCCACGACCGCGTCATTCCCGAGGCGCTGTCCGTGATGGATATGGTCGGCCGCCTCGCCGCGGAAGACTTCAACGACGCCGCGCGCAACGCGCCGGCCGGCGAACCCGCCGCGTTGATCCTCTCCTCCGCTCTCGAGCGGGTGCAGAGCCAGGGCCGCATCCTGGCCGTGACCGGCCCCGATGGCCGGATCGTCGCCAGCCTGCCCGCCGGCGCCGTCGGCCAGGGCGCGCTCGCCGATTATCTCGGCCCCGCCCAGCCTCTCACCATTTTCGCCGAAAAGGCCGGCGCGATGCGGATCAGCCTGCCCGGCGGCGGCGAGGCGCTCGCCACGGTGCGCAGCCTCCGGCCTCCCTTCGGCCAGCTTGCGATCGTCGAGCCGCTCGACAGCGCCATGTCCGACTGGCGCGCCGGCGTCTGGCGCTCGGCCTTTCTGTTCCTGCTCACCGCCGCAGTCATGGCGGTGGTCGCCTTCGCCTATTTCGCCCAGACCAGCAGGGCGCTGGACGCGGAAAGCGACCGCGCCCGCATCCGCACCCGCATCGACGCCGCGCTCAATCGCGGCCGCTGCGGCCTGTGGGACTGGGACCTCGCCCACGGCCGCATCTACTGGTCGGACTCGATGTATGACATGCTGTCGATGAGCCGGACCGGCGAGTTCCTGTCCTTCGGCGACATCAGGGCGCTGATCCATCCCGAGGACGACAAGCTCGCGGGCCTCGCCGAGCAATTGACCGCCGGGCGCATTTCGTCGATCGACCACGCCTTCCGCATCCGCGACGAAGAAGGACGCTGGATCTGGATTCGCGCCCGCGCCCAGGTGATCCACGAGGGCCGCGAGCGCGCGCCCCATCTCGTCGGCATCGCCGTGGACATTTCCGAACAGGTCCGCCTCGCCGAACGCAGCGCCGCCGCCGACCTGCGCCTGAGGGACGCGGTCGAGTCCATTTCCGAGGCCTTCGTGCTGTGGGACGCCGACAACCGCCTCGTCCTGTGCAATTCCAAATTCCAGGACGTGCATGGCCTGCCGCCGGAATACGCCACGCCCGGCGCGCCCTATTGGCAGATCATGGGCCAGTCGCGCAGCTTCGCCGAACAGGCCTGCTCCATGCCCGACGACGACGGCGCCGGACGGGTCTACGAGGCGCGCCTCGCCGACGGGCGCTGGCTCCAGATCAACGAGCGCCGCACCAAGGACGGCGGCTATGTCTCGGTCGGCGCCGACATTTCGGCCCTGAAACATCACGAACAGTCATTGCTCGACAGCGAACGGCGCCTGACCGCCACCGTCGCCGACCTGCGCCGATCCCGCCAGACCCTCGAACTCCAGGCCCAGCAGCTCGCCGAGCTCGCCGAGCGCTATCTCGAACAGAAGGCCGCAGCCGAGAGCGCCAACCGCGCCAAATCCGACTTCCTCGCCAATATGAGCCACGAATTGCGCACCCCGCTGACGCATATCATCGGCTTCGCGGAGGTGATGGAGCAGCAATATTTCGGCCAAATCGGCAATCCGCGCTATATGCAATACGCCAATCACATCCGCCAGTCCGGCGAATATCTCCATGGCGTCATCAGCGACGTGCTGGAAATGGCCCGTCTCGACGCCGGACAGGTGGTGCTGAACGCCCGCGAGGTCGACGTGGCGCCGAGCCTCGCCGAAACCGTCGACGCCGCCCGCGCGCCCGCCGAAGCCAAAAGGGTGTCGATCGCCTTCGATCCGCCGCCCGAAGCCCACGTTTTCGCCGATCCCGAACTCCTGCGCCGCGTGGTCGGAATCCTGCTCGAAAACGCGATCAAATTCACCCCCGAGGGCGGTCGCGTCGCGGTCAGCGTCGCGGAGGACGGCCCGGCCCACGACATCATCGTCGAGGACAGCGGCTGCGGCATGACCGCCGAGGAAATGGTGCTCGTCTGCCACCCGTTCGAGCAGCGCTCGCCGCTGATGCAGGACGGCATGAAAGGGCCCGGCCTCGGCCTGTCGATCGCGCGCTCCCTGGTCGAACTTCATGGCGGAGAATTGCTGATCGACTCCGAACCGGGCCATGGAACGCGGGTGCGCGTCCATCTCCCCGGCCCGCGCCAGCAGGCCCGCAACCGCATCGCCGCGATCAGCGCGGCGGAATGATACGGTTTCCGCAAGATTGCTTCGCAATCCGCGGAAACGCCATGGCGCGAAAATCCTTTAAGTCGCGGATGAATTTCCGCGCCAGCGGAATAAGAATTCCGCATGATTCATGCGGAATTCGCATGATCAGCCCGAGAAAACGCTGTCCATATGAGCGGCCAGCGCCAGGTCCCTTTCGGTGACCTTGCCGGCGGAATGGGTGCTCAGTTCGACCCAGACCTTGTTGTAGACATTCCGCCACTTGGGATGATGATCCTCGCGCTCGCAATAGAGCCCGACTTCGACCATGAAGCCCAGAGCCTGAGCGAAAGTCTTGAACTGGAAGACCTTGGCGATCTTTTTCTCGTCGCCGCTCCACCCTTGCGGAATTGTGACCATCTGAACGCCTCCTGTGACTGGAGCCGCAGCCGCACCCCCTCTCCCCATGAACGGGACGACGGCGCACGCGCCGCCGCGTGACGGCAAACGTCTGTGCTGGTAGTTTACCACACGATTCACGCCGGAGCCTCCATGTCCAATCTCGATAAAGCGCTGGCCGCGCTCGACGCCGACCATCAGGGGGCGCTGGAACGCCTGTTCGAACTGCTGCGCATTCGCTCGATCTCCACCGACCCCGCTTTTGCCGGCGAATGCGTTTCCGCCGCCGAATGGCTCGCAACCCAGTTGCGCGCGGTCGGCTTCGACGCCTCCGTGCGCCCGACCGCCGGCCATCCGATGGTGGTCGGCAAGGCCAAGGCGGCGCGGCCCGACGCGCCGAATGTGCTGTTCTACGGCCATTACGACGTGCAGCCGGTCGATCCGCTGGAACTTTGGCAAGCCGACCCCTTCGCGCCGGCGCTGAAGGAGGCAGGGCCGGGCAGCAAACAGATCGTCGCGCGCGGCGCCGCCGACGACAAGGGCCAGCTCATGACCTTTGTCGAGGCTTGCCGCGCCTTGCGCGCCAATGGCGGCCTTCCGTGCAACGTCAGTGTGCTGTTTGAAGGCGAAGAGGAATCCGGCTCGCCTTCGCTTCCCGCCTTCATCGCCGAAAACGCCAGGGAGCTGAAGGCCGACCTGATGCTGGTCTGCGACACCAATATGTGGAATCGCGACACGCCGCTGATCACCTGCATGCTGCGCGGCCTGGTGCTCGAGGAAGTGATCGTCAAGGGTGCGAGCCGCGATCTCCATTCCGGCATGTTCGGCGGCCCCGCCGCCAATCCGATCCATGTCCTGGCGCGGATCATCGCCGGCCTGCACGACGAGGACGGGCGGGTTACCCTGCCCGACTTCTACGAGGGCGTCCCCGAACTTCCTCCCGAGATCAAGGAGCAATGGGCGGAACTCGATTTCGACGAGGCGGCTTTCCTCGCCGAGGTCGGCCTGTCGGCTCCCGCCGGCGAAACGAAATTTTCCGTTCTGGAGCAGATCTGGGCGCGGCCGACCTGCGACGTCAACGGCGTCATCGGCGGCTACACCGGCGAAGGCTCCAAGACCGTGCTGCCAGCGCAAGCGAGCGCCAAATTCTCCTTCCGCCTCGTCGGCAAACAGAATCCGCAGGCCGTCGTCGACGCCTTCCGCCAGTATGTGCGCGACAGCCTGCCCGCCGATTGCGAGGCGGAATTCCTGAGCCACGGCGCGAGCCCGGCTCTGTCTTTGTCCTTCCATTCCGAGGCGATCCAGCGCGCCAGCCGCGCGCTGGAACAGGAATGGGGCAAGCCCGCCGTGCTCGCCGCCTCCGGCGGCTCGATCCCGGTCGTCGGCCTGTTCAAGCGCGAGCTGAAGATGAATTCGCTGATGGTCGGCTTCGGCCTCGACGACGACCGCATCCATTCGCCCAATGAAAAATACGAATTGTCGTCGTTCCAGAAGGGCGCGCGGAGCTGGGCGCGGATTCTCGCCGCCCTGGCGGAATGAGCCGGGCAGAATGTAAGGGGGTACAGCGATTTCCAGAAAAACGCCAGAACGGTTGGAGAACGTTCGTAAGGCGACATGGTAGAGCTACCGCGACCTGCTTTCTCGGCTTTGGAGCCGAAGAAAGGACACGGCGAGGCTGAGGATGACCAAAAGCCGCCTCGTCGCGAGAACTCTGCGATTTGCTGTGGACTGCGCCCCCCGCGGACAGTTTGGGCTATCTCAACGTATGGCGCGTGATTCTGTGGCATATTGTGAAATGGTCCGAACTCCCGGACGACGCGTCGAAGCGCCTCGGACGAAGAGGAGAGGGGGAGGTATTCCGCGATGGACAAGGTCTGGCTCGCCAGTTATCCGACCGGCGTTCCCGCTGAAGTTGCGATCGACGCGTATCGATCGATCGGCGATCTTTTCTCGAAATCAGTTGAAAAATTCGCGGCGCGAGACGCCTTTGTCAGCATGGGCTCTGCGATCACCTATGCCGAGCTCGATCGTCTGAGCCGTGATTTCGCGGCCTTCCTTCAATCCGGCCTGAAATTGCCGCGCGGCGCCCGCGTCGCGCTGATGATGCCGAATATCCTGCAATATCCAATCGCGCTGTTCGGCGCGTTGCGGGCAGGCTATGTGGTCGTCAACTGCAACCCGCTTTACACGGCGCGCGAGCTTGAGTTCCAGCTCGCGGATTCCGGCGCGCAGGCCATCGTGGTCGTCGAAAATTTCGCCCATGTGCTGGAAAAATGCGTGGCGAGAACCGAGGTCGCGCATGTCGTCGTGACCGGCGTCGGCGACATGCTCGGCTTTCCCAAGGGAAAACTGGTCAATTTTGTCCTCCGGAACGTCAAGCGCATGGTTCCGGCCTGGAAGATTCCGGGCGCGGTGAAATTCCGTCAGGCGCTCCGCGACGGCGCCCTGCGGCAATTCAAGCAGCCCGACATCGGCGCCGACGATCTCGCTTTCCTGCAATATACCGGGGGAACGACAGGAACGCCCAAGGGCGCCATGCTGACGCATCGCAACATCGTCGCCAATGTGCAGCAAGGCGTCGCCTGGTTTCTTCCCTTCGTCGAAGAGGGAAGGGAAACCGCCATTACCGCGCTGCCGCTCTATCATATTTTCGCCTTGACGGCCAATTGCCTGGGCTTCTTCGAGATTGGCGCGACCAACATTCTCATCGCCAATCCGCGCGACATCCCCGGTCTGGTCAAGGAAATGAAGCGGCGGCCGTTCTCGTTGATTACGGGCGTCAACACCTTGTTCAACGCCCTGCTCAACAATCCCGACTTCGCGAAGCTCGATTTCAGCCAGTTGAAGATCTCTCTCGGCGGCGGCATGGCGGTCCAGCGCGCGGTGGCCGAGCGCTGGAAGCGAGTCACCGGCAAGCCTCTGGTCGAGGCGTATGGGCTGACTGAATCGTCGCCATGCATTTCCATGAATCCTCTCGACATCGCCGATTACAACGGAGCGGCGGGCCTGCCCGCGCCCAGTACCGAGATCGCCATTCGCGACGACGATGGGCGCGAGCTCGGAATAGGCGAGACCGGCGAGCTCTGCGTGCGCGGCCCGCAGGTGATGAAGGGTTATTGGAACCGTCCCGAGGAAACGGCGAAAGTCATCACCGCCGACGGATTCCTGCGCACCGGCGACATCGCCACCGTCGATGAGCGCGGCTTCATTCGCATCGTCGACCGGAAGAAGGATTTGATCATCGTTTCAGGCTTCAACGTCTATCCCAACGAGATCGAGGACGTGGTCAGCATGCACGCCGGCGTGCTGGAGGTCGGCGCGGTCGGTGTGCCGCACGCCACCACGGGCGAGGCGGTGGTGATCGCAGTCGTGCGCAGGGATCCCGAACTGACCATCGAGGATCTGCGCGCCTTTTGCCGGGAACATCTGACCGGCTACAAGGTGCCGAAGCACATCCTGTTTCGCAATGAACTGCCGAAGACCAATGTCGGCAAGATTTTGCGCCGCGCCTTGCGTGACGAAGTCGCGAAGCAGGTCGAGTGATCCACCGCCGAAGGGAACGAAAGACGAAAGGACGAGGATCAGTGATTCGCGCTCCTTTCGTTCGCGCAAAATTCCGGGAATCCCGTTCCGGGCGCCGCGCGCGCGGGCAGCGTAAAGGATCGGTTCAATAAAGGAACAAAGCGGAAAACTCCGCCCTCAGTATTTCAATATTCCCTCCTGATCCAATTCCCGTTTCGGGCGTAAAGCTCCGCCCTTCAGCGATTCGTTCAGGAGATATTCCCGTCCTGATCGCAAATTCCCGTTTCGGGCGTAAAGCAGCGGTTAACGGCCAAGGCCGCCTTAACCTTTTTTCTTCCGCCCCTGCTTCGCCACCCTGGGGACCTTGCCGGGCCAGGCGACGATATGGTCGACCAGAGCCTCGACCGGCAGTTCGTCCTCCAGCGCGCCGACCCGCCCCAGAACCGAAATCCCCGCCTCGACCACGCTTTCCCGCCGACCGCTGACCAGAGGGTGCCAATCGGGCAGGTCCTCGCCGCGCGCCAGCAGCCGATAGGCGCAGGTCGGCGGCAGCCAGGTCAGGCTCGCGGCGCTCTCCGGGGTGAGGCGGATGCAATCCCTCACTCGCCGCGCCCGATGGCCATAGTCGCGGCAGCGCGCCGTCGCCGGATCGAGCAGCCGGCAGCCGACATCGGTGAAATGGATTTCGCCGCTGTCCTCATCCTCGAGCTTGACCAGGCAGCAGCGCCCGCAGCCGTCGCACAGGCTCTCCCATTCCGCCCTGGAGAAATCGGTCAGCGCCCGGCCGCGCCAGAATGGGTTGTCCTGCGAGCGGGACGCGCGCGGCTTGCTTTTCCCGGACATGATCTGTTTCAAAATGGCGCGCTTCGCGGCGGCGCGGATTTTGCCCTTGAAGGCGGATGAGGTTAGGACAATGTTAAGGCGTTGGCGCGGGCGGCCTGTCAAGGCCCGCGGAGACGGAATGGAGCGGGGCCGCCTTGGCCTATGATTTCAGAAAAGCCGGATGGTTCCGCGCGCTGAGCAACGCGCTGCTGGCGATCGATTCCTGGATCGACAGCGCGTTCTATACGCTCGGCGTGGAATTGGCGGAGCTGTGGCGCGATTTTTCCAGCTTCATGGAGCGGTTCCACGCGCGCGGCGCGACCCGCGTGGCGGCCGATCTCGCCTGCGAGGCGCTGACGCTCGGCGCATTCGGCGGGATCGTCCTCGTCGCCTTGGCCCAGCCCGCCTTCCGCCTCACCGGCGCGCGCGACTGGCTGAAACAGACCGATCTCGCCGTCACGTTCGAGGACCGCTACGGCAAGGAGGTGGGCCGGCGCGGCATTCTCCATGACGACGCCGTGCCGCTCGACGAATATCCCGATTATGTGATCCAGGCGGTGCTTTCGACCGAGGACCGCCGCTTCTACGACCATTGGGGCGTCGATCCGGTCGGCCTGATGCGGGCGCTGACCGTCAACGCCCGCGCCTCCGGCGTGGTGCAGGGCGGCTCGACCCTGACCCAGCAGCTGGCGAAAAATCTGTTCCTCTCCAACGAACGCACGCTGACCCGCAAGATCAACGAGGCCTTCCTCGCCTTCTGGCTGGAATCCCATCTCACCAAGAAGCAGATCCTCCAGCTCTATCTGGACCGCGCCTATATGGGCGGCGGCGCCTTCGGCATCCAGGCCGCGGCGCAATTCTATTTCGGCCGCTCGGTCCGCGACGTGACCCTGGCCCAGGCGGCCATGCTGGCCGGCCTGTTCAAGGCGCCGACCAAATTCGCGCCCCATGTCAACCTGCCCGCCGCCCGCGCCCGCGCCAATGAAGTGCTGAACAACATGGTGGTGGCCGGCTATCTCCAGCAGAACCAGATCGCCGACGCGCTGCGCCATCCGGCCTCGCCGATCGATCGCGGCGGCCTGAACCTGGCGCCCGACTGGTATCTCGACTGGGCGTTCAACGAGGTCAAGGCGCTGGCCGACGCCGGCAAGCTCGGCAAGGACCGCGTGCTCACCGTGCGCGCCGCGCTCGATTCCGGCCTTCAGCAGAAGGTCGACGACACATTGAACCAGATGCTGCGCGAAAGCGGCCCGAGCGCCAACGCCCATCAGGCGGCGGGCATCGTGCTGGAGCCGGACGGCGCGGTGCGGGCGCTGGTCGGCGGGCGCGACTACGGGGTCAGCCAGTTCAATCGCGTCACCGACGCCTATCGCCAACCGGGCTCGTCCTTCAAGCCCTATGTCTATCTCACCGCCCTGATGAGCGGGAAATTCACCCCCGACACCGAGGTCGTGGACGCCCCGATCTGCCTGGGCAACTGGTGCCCGAGAAATTACGGCGGCAAGTATTATGGCCGCCTGCCGTTATGGGACGCGCTCGCCCATTCGCTCAACACGGTGGCGGTGCGGCTGTCGATCGCGGTCGGCGACGGCGACGCCCGGCGCGGCCGCAAGCGGATCATCGCCACGGCGCGCCGGCTCGGCGTCACCGCGCCCCTGCCCGACACCCAGTCTCTGCCGCTCGGCGCCGACGAACTCAGGCCGATGGACCAGGCCACCGCCTATGCCGCCTTCGCCAACGGCGGCAAAAGGGTCACGCCCTATGCCGCGCTGGAAATTTACAACAGCCGCGGCGATCTCGTGTATAGCCACGACCGCGACGGCGAAAAGCCGCAGCAGGTCGTCGAGCCGTTTTACGTCCAGGAGCTCGTCTCCATGATGAGGCAGGTGGTCTTGCAGGGCACCGGCCGGCGCGCCCAGATCGAAGGCGTCGACATCGCGGGCAAGACCGGCACCACCAACGATTACAAGGACGCCTGGTTCTGCGGCTATTCGGGCAATTTCGTCGGCATCGTGTGGTACGGCAACGACGACGGCGAGCCGATGAACCGGGTGACCGGCGGCACCCTGCCCGCCGCGACCTGGCACGACATCATGCAATACGCCCATAGCGGGATCGATCTGAAACCCCTGCCCGGCATGCCGCTGTTGGCGCAGCAGGCGCCGATCGTCCAGCTCGCCGATTCGGAGGGCGGCAAAACCTTCAAGCTGCGCGAGCAATTGTCGCAGAAGTCCACGGAAGCCCTGGGGACCATCGAAAAGCTGATGAGATCGGCCGACGAACTCCATGGCGCGCTGGATCTGGCCCATCCGCATTACGCCGAGGCCGCGACCGCCGCCGCCCGCCGCCTGCCGGCTGTCGTCGATCTGCGCTAGATTTTTTCCACGATCTTTTGCGGCGCCAGCCGCCCCAGGCCCATCCGGGCAGGGGTGACGCCGAGCGCCCGGCAGAAGCCGACGACCGCGCCGCCATAGACGATCGCCCCGAGGATCCCGAACAGGGCAAGCGCGACCAGCCCGCCGAGAAAGCCGAGCCGGTAGCCGAGCGCGACGAAAGGCCCCTCGAACCACACCGCGACATTGGCGAGGATCACCGCCGCGGTGGCGGAAGCCATCGCCACGCCCTTGAGAATGTCGTCGGGCTGGAACAGAAAACGCCGCCAGCCGATGACCGCCAGCGCCGCCAGATTGATCCAGGCGTTGGCCGAGGTCGCAAGCGCAATGCCGGCCGCGCCCATCGGCTTGTACAGCACGACCTTCAACAGCAGATTGACCATCAGCGCGCCGAGCGACACCATCATCGGCGTCCTGGTGTCGCCCATCGCCTGGAAGCCCGAGCGCAAGGCGTTGATCGCGACCACCGCCAGCAGGCCAACGCCATAGGCGCGCAGAACGGCGGCCGTGGCGGCGGTGTCGGCGGCGTGAAAGGCGCCGTGCTGGAACAGGGCGCGCACGATCAGTTCGGGAATGAAGATGAAGGCGACGGCGAATGGCGCGGTCAGCGTGAAAGTCATCGCGAGCGTGCGGTTCTGCGCGGTAAAGGCCCCCGCCCAGTCCTGGCGCGCGAAACAGCGGCTCATTTCCGGCAGCAGCACCGTACCCGACGCCACGCCGACGAGTCCGACCGGCAGCAGGTAAAGACGATCGGCATAGTAGATCGAGGACAGGCCGCCGGTCGGCAGCAGCGAACCGATGATCGTATCGGCGAACATGGCGATCTGAACGCCCGCCGAACCGATCACCGCCGGACCGAGCCGGCGGAAAAAGGCGCGCACGTCGGCGCTCAATTCCGGCCGCGCGAGCTTTTCCATCAGATGCATCCGCCGCGCCGAAAAGGTCAGCAAGGCGAGCTGGGCTAGGCCCGAGGCGGTCACGCCCGCCGCCGCCGCATAGGCGGCGTTGGGAAAAAGGAAGGCGGCCGCCAGAAAGGCCAGGATGAAAAGATTGAGCAGGACCGGCGCAAAGGCGGGGATGGCGAATTTGCCATGGGCGTTCAAGGTTCCCGAATGGAGGGTCACCAGGGTGATGCAGAACAGATAGGGGAACGTGATCCGCGTCAGCTTGACGGCGAGGGCGAATTTTTCCGGCTCCGCGCCAAAGCCCGGCGCCAGAAGATGGACGAGCGTAGGCATGAACATCCAGCCGAGCGCCAGCGTCACGATCTGGGACATCACCAGCAGAGTGAAGATCTGATTGGCGAAATGGCGCGCCGCCCAGATGTCGGACTGCTCATAGACGCGCAGATAGGTTGGGACATAAGCGGCGTTAAAAGCGCCTTCGCCGAAAATCGCCCGGAAATGATTGGGCAGGCGAATGGCGACCGCCCAGGCGTCGCCCATGGTTCCGGCTCCGATCAGGGCGCTCACCACGACGTCGCGAAGAAACCCGGTCAGGCGGGAAAGCAGCGTGAACCCGCTGACCGAGAGAAAACTTCTGTACATGGGCCGGCGGCGCTCGCGAACGGGTCGAGGGAGGGGGGCATTCGCCTCCCGGCGCGGCGGAGGCCCCGCCCGGGATCGGAATGCGAGACTCAAGATTTTGCTTTTCGCCTTCAAGCTCTATGCCGCGCCGCGAAAATGCGCAAGAAAGAGGCCTGGTTCGTCCCACTCCCTCCGCCATGCCCTCCTCCGCCTTCGCGCTCTGCGCCGACGATTTCGCCCTTTCGCCCGCCGTGACACGAGGGATTCTCGAAGCCCTGGCCGCCGGGCGGCTCACCGCGACTTCGGCGATGACGACGCAGAAAAACTGGCCCGAGGCCGCGAAGGCCTTTCGCGATCTCGGCCCCGACGCCGATCTCGGCCTGCATTTCAACCTGACGCTCGGCGGGCCCTTGAGCAAAATGCCCGCCTTCGCGCCCAACGGCGCCTTTCCGACGATGAACGCCATCGCGCCCGCCGCCTGGCGCGGCGTTCTGCCGCGCGCGGAAATCCGCGACGAATTGCGTCGCCAGCTCGACGTTTTCGAGGACTCTTGTGGCGCCCCGCCGGATTTCGTGGACGGCCATCAGCATGTCCAGGTCCTGCCCGGGATCGCCGACGAGATCATCGCCGAGCTTGCGCAACGCGGGCTTGCGGAGAAAACATGGCTGCGCGACAGCGGCGACCGGCCGAAAAGAATTTTCGCGCGGGGAAAACACTGGGGCAAGGCCTTGACCGTCGCCGGGCTGGCGCGCGGCTTCCGCGCCAAGGCCAGGGCGGCGGGATTTGCGACCAACGACGGCTTTTCCGGCTTTTCCGACTTCGACCCCAAAACGGATTACGGGGAGGATTTCGCCAGCTATCTACGCGCGCCCGGCGGAAAACCGCTGATCATGTGCCATCCCGGCCATGTCGACGGGGAGTTGGCGCGGCTCGACCCGGTGACAGCCTCCCGCGAAGTCGAACTGGCCTTTCTGCTGTCCGACCGTTTTTCGCAGATCCTGGGCGCGGCGGGCGCGAGACTGGCCCGGCTCTCGGCGATGTAAGCGCCTTCAGGCGAAGAATTTTTTCAGGCCAGCGGCCGAATTGCGCTGCGCGCGGAGCGACAGGAAGCGTCCCTGTTTCGCCTCGGCGAGATCGCGATAATAGATATCGCTCTCCTCATCGGCCGCAAACGCCGCCAGCCGCAGGCCGCGCGGCGCGAAAACCGCGTTGGCGAGGCCAGCGCCCGGCGTCCCGGCGATCCATTCGGCCCTGGAAAAAGCCTGCGCGCATTCGGAAAAATTCATCCGCTCCGGCTCGACTTCGACAAAGCCCAAGGGCTGGAGCAGATCGAAGAACGGCGACGCGCGGCCCGACTTGACGTAAATCCGGCGCGGGGCGTCGGACGCATCGCCGTAACGGGCCGGCACGGATTCCAGAACGTCGATGGCGCGCTGCGATTTGGCGCTGAAACGCGCCACCGGCAGCGGGAAGAACAGGCGCTGGAAAAACACCGGCTCGCGACCGATGGCCACGACCCGTTCGGGCGGCACGCCGAAGAGACGCAAGGATTCGCGGACGACCGCGATCATTCCGCGGCGCTGGCGCGGGACCGCGAACTGGAACGCCGAAAGATCGCAGAATCGCGCCGCGACCGCCAGGCGCGGCAGGATTTCGATCAGCCAGCGCGCGTAATCCCTGTCGCCCGGCTGGCGCAGGAAGATGAAGGCGCCGGCAAGGCGGCGAATCGAAGTCAGCGGCCATATGCGGACGGAAACGCCGCCTTTGCGCATGCGGTGGAGCGCTCGGGGCAGCGGCGCGTCGTGCTCGCCAAGGCTCTCGGCGACCAGCGATCCGTCGGCTGCGATGAGCGCGCCATCGATCGAACAGGCGTCGTCGAATTGCGCCAGCCCGCCGGGCGGCGGTCGGGTTTCGCCGCCCTCCTGCCGCGCATAGGGCGGCTCCGGCGGCATGGGATAAAAGCCTCGCGCCAATTCCGCCGCCGGCCGGATCTGCGCCGGACGCCGAAACACCGAGGTGAGGGCGAGTTGGCTCTCGCCAAGGTCGAAGAACCGCCAGGCGAAGGTTTTTTTGGTCATCGGTCCTCGACGCGCTTGATCTTCCGTAAGCGCGCATAGCCGAACGCAAGCAGGAGCGCAATGAGCGCGCCCAAGGGCGGAGCAAAATCGCGCATCAGGCCGACCGGCATCGGGCTCGCCAGCGCCAGCGCGTCCATCGAGGCCATTCGCCCGGCGATCCAGCCGAGAAAGCCGGCGCTCGCCCACAGCATCGGCGGCTTGCGCAGCGCCATGACGAATTGCGCCGAGCCCAGGGCCAGCAGCGGAATCGAAAGCGCGAGACCGAGCATCACGAAAGGCTTGTCGCCCCGGGCCGCGCCCATCACGCCGGTCATGTTGAGCAGCGCGCCTTGCGCATCATAGGCCAGCGCCCCCGCCAGCACCGGGCCGAGCGCGCGCATCGGCTTGATCTCCGGCATCTTGTCGGTCTCGCCGCGTTTCGCCGTCCAGAGCGCGGCCCACAGCAGCAGCGCGGCGGCGGCGAAGCCGAAACCGGGCAGATCGGCGACCGCCATCAGGGCGTAGACGAGCAGGACGCGCAGCAGGATGAACAGGATCGTGCCGACATTGATCGCGATCCGTTTTTGATCCTGCGGCAGCGCCCGCGTCGCCATCGCCAGCACGATCGCGTTCTCTCCGGCCAGGACCAGATCGACCCAGATGATCTCGATCAGCGCGCCGATCGCTTGCGAAAGATCCATGTGCATACCCCGCCGTCACCAACCCCGATGCGCATTTGACGGACGTCCGGACCTTCGAATGAAGCGCGGGCGGGAAAAGCCGACGCGCACGAATTCGGTTTCGTCCCTCATGGCCGCCACTCCGGTTGCGGCGCTTTCGCCGCCTCTTGCCGCCGACGCTCGGCGATGACTCGCCACAAGGCGCGCAGAACCTCGGTGACGCCCTCGCCCGCGATCGCCGACATCCTGCAAGGCGCGGACGGCTTCTCGCCCTCGGCCAGCGGCGGGCCGGCGGTCCGGATGGCGCGTTTCAGCCGTTCGATCTGTTTCTTCGATGTCTCCGCGTCAACCGAATCGATTTTCGACAGGACGACGATTTCCGCCTTTTCCGCCAGCCCGTGGCCATAGGCGGCCAGTTCGCCGCGCACGATCTTGTAATCCTTGCCGGCGTGTTCGCCGGTGGCGTCGATCAGATGCAGGATCACGCCGGTGCGCTCGACATGGCCGAGAAAACGATCGCCGAGGCCGTGGCCTTCGTGGGCGCCCTCGATCAGGCCGGGAATGTCGGCCAGCACGAATTCCTTGCCGTCGACATGGACCACCCCGAGATTGGGGTGGAGCGTGGTGAAGGGATAGTCCGCGATCTTTGGCCTAGCGGCGGAGACGGTCGCCAGGAAAGTCGACTTGCCGGCGTTGGGCAGGCCGACCAGACCGGCGTCGGCGATGAGCTTCAGGCGCAGGATGAGGGTGCGCTCCTCGCCCTCCTGGCCCGGATTGGCGCGGCGCGGCGCGCGATTGGTCGAGGTGGTGAAATGGAGATTGCCGAAGCCGCCATTGCCGCCCTTGCAGATGATGGCGCGCTGGCCGACCTCCGTGAGATCGGCGATCAGGGTTTCGCCGTCCTCCTCGAAAATCTGCGTGCCTTCCGGCACTTTCAGCACGGCGTCGGCGCCCCGGCCCCCGGCGCGGTTCTTGCCCATGCCGTGGCCGCCGGTCCTGGCCTTGAAATGCTGCTGGTAGCGGTAGTCGATGAGCGTATTGAGCCCGGCGACGCATTCGGCCACGACATCGCCGCCGCGCCCGCCGTCGCCGCCGTCCGGGCCGCCGAATTCGATGAACTTCTCGCGCCGGAACGACATGCAGCCTGCGCCGCCGTCGCCCGAGCGCACATAGATCTTGGCCTGGTCGAGAAATTTCATTTTTTGGTCCGGCGCGGCCCGCGCGGAAAACGCGGGCCGCCGATGTCCCGTCGAGAGTTCGTTCAGGCTATGGCTCTATCGAAGGGAAGAGCGGGCCGCAAGTCGGCGCCGGGGGACGCCCGCCATTCGTCGCGCCGCAGCGTCATCCGTACGACGGGGCTGTCGGCGTGGCGCCCGAAGCCGGCCTCGAACCTCCCGCCCTCGCCAAAGCCGCATTTTTCCAGCACGGCGCGCGAGGCGGCGTTGTCCGTCAGGATCACGGCGGAGAGTTCCTCGGCCTCCGTGATCCGGAAGAAAACGTCGGCCAAGGCCTGCGCCGCTTCGCTCATCAGGCCGCGCCCGGCATAGGGCCGCCCCAGCCAGAAACCGAGCCTCGGGCCGTCCTCCGCCTGATCGATCCCCGCCATGCCGACCAGCTTGCGCGGGAAATCCTTGAGCGTCAGCGCGAAACGCAGGGCCGAGCCGCGCGCATTGGCTGAGCGCGCCGCCAGAATGCAGCGCTCGGCGTCGTCGACCGTATAGGGATGGGGAATCAGCGCCGTCCAGCGGGCGACGCCCCAATCCCCCGCGAGGGCGGATACGGCGGGAGCGTCCGATCCGCGCGGCCAGCGCAGCCACAGCCGCCGGGTTTCAAGGCGAAACACATCGTCGCGGGCGATTTCGGGGAACATGCACGGGCTCCGGTCAAAGCAAAAGGGGAAACGGCGCCGTTTCCCCTTCAGCACTTGGCTCCGGACTCATTCCAACCGAAGATTGTGACCTTCTTCGCGCCGGAACGTGGCCTTTTGTCGTTTCCCCGGCCTCTCGCCGGATAAGCTGAATCGACTTTCGGAACCTGGCTAAGGGGCTTGCGCCTGCGAGGTCCCGAGGATCGCGACCTCTGTTATTCCGCGGCCGCAGCCGCCGGGGCGGGCGCTACCGTGATCACGGATCGGGCCCCCTGGGTCTTGAAGACCACCTTGCCGTCCACGAGGGCGAACAGGGTGTGGTCCTTGCCGATGCCGACATTGGCGCCGGCGTGCCATTTGGTGCCGCGCTGCCGCACGAGGATATTGCCGGCGACCACGTTTTCGCCGCCGAATTTCTTCACGCCAAGGCGACGGCCTTCCGAGTCGCGCCCGTTGCGGGACGAACCGCCTGCTTTCTTGTGAGCCATTGTCCTGCTCCGAAATGGTTGTTCTGCCGCCTCCGCGGCGGCTGCATGTCAGTCCGTGAAGCGCGAGGCGGTCAGCCGACGACTTCGGTGATGCGCACGACCGTCAGATCCTGACGGTGCCCGCGCTTGCGCTTGGAATTCTGGCGGCGGCGCTTCTTGAAGGCAATGACCTTCGGGCCGCGGGTCTGCTCGACGATCTCAGCCTTCACGGAGGCGCCGGCGACGAAAGGCGCGCCGATCTGGGCGGCGCCGTCCTTCTCGACCATCAGAACGTCGGAAAAGGTAATGACGGAACCGGCTTCGCCTTCCAGCGACATGACGGTGATCTTCTCGTCGGCGGCGACGCGATATTGCTTGCCGCCGGTTTTGATGACTGCGAACATCGTTCTTCCTCGTGTTCGATATCCGGCTCTACGCCAAAAGACGCGGCCGGCTTCTTTGCAGTTGAACCGGGTGGACTGGAGCCCCGCGGCGTTTTCGCCTTCAGGGTTCCGGTTGCGGGCGATTTCGGCCAAGTCGAACGGTTCGGCAAGCCCGAAAAACGCAAATGCCGCGGCGGCGAGCCACGACAAACCGTTGGGTTTCCTATGCCGGGCGCTTGGCGAAGTCAAGCGCGGATGTTTCGCGCGAATGATTTTCGCATGCGCCGGGCGAAGCCGCTTGCGCGCGGCCGCGCGGCCTGATATTTCGCCGCCTCACCACGAGACGGGCCAGGCCCGCCGACGCGCCCCGGATGGAGAGGTGGCTGAGTGGTTGAAAGCACCGCACTCGAAATGCGGCATACGGGCAACCGTATCGGGGGTTCGAATCCCTCCCTCTCCGCCATTTACGGCATTAACACATTGATTTACCAGCTAAATTTTAGGTCACGCTATATCTGCGAACATATTAACGCACATTCCGGCGCCGGATTGTGTCGTACGTTACGGGATTTTGACGACTGATAATCGCTCGACGTCGAACTCGCAATCGTCTCCCGAAGCTCGGGGGATGTCTGGGCGCCGTTGAATACGAGAATCGATTGGATTTTTTTGAGTTGGCGCGCTGGGCGATTGACGCCGACTCTCACCGCAGAAATCACAAAGTGCTGATCGTATAAATCGGCTTAAACTGTTGATTGTCAAATAATGCCGCCGACAAAGCTTTCTCCCAACCGGCTCCGGTATCAACATTGCACCTATTGTCCCTAATATCGGGCGTGGTCTGAGCGGGATTGATCCTCGTCGTCGGTGAATGACCATGGACGACGTATTTTGGGAACGGCCCCGAGAATCGAAGAAACTCGCCCCTAATCCACAAGCGTGTATAGTCGTCCTGCTGAGCTAACGGAATTCGTGGCCTTATCCCGGCGTGGACGTAGTAGCGTAACTCATCCTCATAAAATGTCGGCAACGTTTTCATCCAGTTTTGCGCTTCCTTGAACAACTCAACAGACCCGAACAATTCCCGCGTGCTGGTCCCGCCATTGAATAAAAAATTTTGCTCCCCAATCGGCGACTCGGTTGAATCAATCATCAGCTGTTCGTGGTTGCCACGTAGGCAAATTGCGCCAGCCTTCTGCATTGCGCGGAGTTTGCCTATGACCCATTTCGAGTCCGGTCCTCGATCGACATAATCGCCAAGAAAAATGAATTGGACGGGCTCTTCGCAATGCAAGGAATCTAGCCACTCGTCGATCTTTGACAGCAGTCGCTGGAGCTTATCCGCCATACCGTGGATGTCGCCGACGACAACGGTAAGACCCATCTCGATCACCAATCCTTGAACCGCTCGCAACGCAGTTTTTTCGGACACGCCCCTCGACATCAACTTTACAGGGCGCGCCGCCGAATTTTTGCTCTCTGTTCGTACGTCGTCGCCGAAGGATCAGAACACCATCCAAAATTCCACCCTGTAAACGCCTCGGCCTTTAGCGTCGATAAAGTCCCCCGCCTGGTGTCAAGTTCATGTTCCGATTTGCTTCGTATGGGACAAGCACGGTCCCGGCGCGGCGGCCTACGCCACGACGAGGCCGCCGGCGCCCAGCGATAGCCGCTCCCCCAGGCGCCGCGACCGCCGCCGACGACCCGTATTGTGGCCGCCGCGATGGACGTTGCGCCCGCCGCGAGCGACGTTATGGCCGCCGCGCCGGTTGAAGATCGCTCTTCTTGCGGCGCGCCGGTTCTAATTTCCTGCCGAATTATTTCTCGGCCAAGGCTGTCTTGTGCAGGAAGCCTGCGATCGCCGCGCCGGCCAGCGGCGCGACCCAGAACAGCCAGAGCTGCTGCAGGGCGATGCCGCCGGCGAACAAGGCCGGGCCCGTCGAGCGCGCCGGATTGACCGAGGTGTTGGTGACCGGGATGGAAATCAGGTGGATCAACGTGAGCGTGAGACCGATGGCGATCCCGGCGAAGCCGGCCGGAGCGCGACTTTCCGTCGAGCCGAGGATGACCAGTAGGAAGAAGCCG